>NZ_CABVOZ010000002.1:0-562901 GCF_902500265.1 Anaerococcus sp. Marseille-P9784
TTGACATTCCTTCCTGCTGTTGTTCTCCCAAATAAAAAAGACGATGAAGATATCCTCTCCCCGTCTTTAGGTTTGTCTCGCGACTTAAATATTAAATTTAAAATGTTTATATTACCACCTCCTAAAATTTTAATCATTTGTGATATAATGTTAATATATTTACTGGAAGGACAAACTATGAACATATATATAGACGAATCAGGAACAATTAATAATCAACTTAAAAATGAATACTTCATTATCACGTTAATTATTCCAGATAATTCTAATACTCTAAAAAGATCCTATAAACGTTTTGTAGCATCTAATCTTGAAGAGCTTAAAAGAATAGACAATAGGCAAAAAATGTTTTTAAATGGATCATTTCATGAGTTAAAAGGTTCTGCTTTTGATAGACCCATGAAACAAAAATTTATAAACTTCTTTGCCAGAAAAAGCAACTTCAGTCTTTTCTATTTAAAAGTTGACAATTCAAGACTCAAAGATACTTTTTGTTCAAATACATCTAGAGTTTTCAATTACCTATTAAAAATATCACTGGACTACTTCATAAGAAATAATTACATACCAAGTGAGAATCATCTTTTACAACTTGATGAAAGAAATGAAAGAACCGAATCGAGATTCTTTCTTGAGGACTATTTAAACACTGAACTTTGCATAACTGGGATTAATCAAGGAAATTTTTCGGTTTCATATTTTGACTCTGCCAATAACTCAAATATTCAAATCGCTGATGTTTTCTCAAATATCTTGTATTCTCATCTTAAAACAGGTAATTACGCAGATGAGTTTAAAACTTTAAGAGACAATGGTATCTTAAAATATATTTTTGAATTTCCCCTATAAAACTTGACTTTTTTCTATTTTTAAAGTATCATGATTATATCAACAGTAAGTCTTATTCAAGTGCCATTATCTAGGTAAGCGATATGTGTTATCGTCACTCATAAGCAATTGGTATACATATTCTAGCCACCTATATGGTGGCTTTTTTCGTGCATTTTTACTTAACTCTAAATCTCGCCACTTTTCTAAATTTGGCTATGATAAATCAAAAATAGAGAGATTAAAAAATAATCAATCCCCTATCATCATAAACCGACTCACTAGTATCATTGCCACACCTTATAGCCCTATCTAGAGCCATTATTGTAGCAATTACTCCATCTATCTTTTCTGTAGATTTTTCTTTGTCTGCCTTGATGTTTCCAGCAGGATCAGTTCTTATAAAAATATTGTCCATCATCCATCTTAGAACTGGATGACCTCCATGGGCTATTTTTCTTTCGAGAGTTAGCTTCATTAATTCTTTTGTTGGTGGAGACATATCTTTAAATCCTTGACCAAAGGGAACTACTGTAAAACCCATGCCTTCTAAGTTTTGAACCATCTGAACTGCTCCCCACCTGTCAAAGGCAATTTCCCTAATGTTATATATCTCACCTAAGTCTTCTATAAATTTTTCTATAAAACCATAATGGACTACATTGCCTTCTGTTGTCATAATATGGCCTTGTTTTTTCCATAGATCATAGTTTACATGGTCTCTTTTTACTCTTAGATCGAGATTGTCTTCTGGCAACCAAAAGTAGGGTAATATTTGATACTTATCATCTTCGTCTATTGGAGGAAAGACTAAAACAAAAGCTGTAATATCTGTTGTAGATGATAGGTCAAGACCTCCATAACAAACTCTTCCTTTTAATTCTTCTTCATTAACAGCAAAATTACAGAGGTCCCATTTTTCCATAGGCATCCACCTGATTGCTTGTTTGACCCACTGATTTAATCTTAACTGTCTGAAGGCATTTTCTTCAGTTGGATTTTGCTTAGCCGATTCACAGGCTTGTCTTACTTTTTCTATAGGAACTGTAATTCCAAGAGAAGGATTTGCTTTATGCCATACTTTTTCATCTGTCCAATCATCTTCTCTGTCTGCTCCATAAATCACGGGATAGAAAGTTGAATCAGTTTTTCTTCCTTCAAGTATGTCGACTGCTTTTTGATGTGTTTCGTAGCAGATTGATTTGGTATCTGTTCCTGCAGTTGTTATGAGAAAATATAGGGGTTGAGTTCTCGCATCACCAGACCCTTTTGTCATAACATCAAATAACTTTCTGTTAGGTTGAGTATGAAGTTCGTCAAAGACTACACCATGAATATTAAATCCGTGTTTAGAATAAGCCTCTGCAGATAAAACTTGGTAAAAAGAATTAGTCGGCTTATATATCATCCTCTTTTGAGATGCTAGAATTTTTACTCTTTTAGATAAGGCTGGGCTCATCCTTACCATATCAGCTGCAACATCAAAGACGATAGTTGCTTGTTGCCTATCAGCAGCACAACCATAAACTTCTGCTCTTTCTTCTCCATCACCACAAGTTAGAAGAAGTGCTACAGCAGCTGCAAGTTCAGATTTCCCCATCTTCTTTGGTATTTCAACATAGGCTGTATTAAATTGTCTATATCCCGTATCTTTTACAATGCCAAATAAGTCTCTTATGATTTCTTCTTGCCAGTCAATAAGCTTGAAATCTTTACCTGCCCATCTACCTTTTGTGTGTTTAAGGCATTCTATAAAAGTAACAGCATAGTCTGCCTTGTTTTTATCATAGTGAGATGTAGGTAGCATAAATTTTGTTGGTTTATATTTCATTTGACCTCCTTCCTTGAAAAATAGGCATAAAAAATAGCCACTTGCTAGTGACTTCTACTACGACAAATAGAGCCTAAACTCTATTTGGATTTTTATTTTATCTTTGTCTTGCTATGTTTAATTCTTTGTATGCTTTCTTAAGTTCTCTTCCTAGTGTTTCTGATTCACAAAATAATTCAAATTCTTCTTCGTTTAGGTTTCCTTGTGACTCTTTCCAAAGTTCTTCATGAACTTGGTCTGCACATTTCTTTGCTGTTCCTGCTATGTCTAAAAGGTTAATAGCTGCTCCAATCTTGCCTTCTTTTGATTTTTTTATTGAGTTTTCTGCGTATCTTTTGCAAGCTTTAACTTCTGCTTCTAATCTTTCTAAAAGGTCTTTTTTCATGGTAATGCTCTCCTTTTCTTTTGTTGTACACATATTCCCGTACACCGAGAGATAAGTCAAGCAATCATCTTGCTTAACTCTCTATTTTTATTCTTAATTTCTCTTGAAAAGAAGTGCAGGTGTATATTCTTTTTCTTCTTTGTTTTCTTTAAAGTTCCAATTAGTCCTTCCTGTATCTATTTCAATCAAGTCTATAGGAAAGTACCCTTTTCTTTTAAAACTTTTTAACCCTTTCATAAGACCTGTTGACTGGTCTGAAATTGTAAATTCTTGTATTCCAAATCTTTCAAGATTCTCTATCATATCTTCGTGATTATCTACAAATCCAATGTCATCAAAGTTTATGATGTATCGCCCTATCCTTTGGGATTCCCTATATGCCCAATAAAATCTGTAACTGATTTTATTTTCTTCGAATTCTTCTTTTTCTTTAATGTTTTCTAACAATTCAATCTTTTTCATTTTTGTACCTCCTCTTTTGTTGTACACATATTCCCGTACAATAGAGGAATAGTCAAGCAATGTATGGTTATTTATTTAGATTTTTCAATAATATCCTCCCTAATAATTACATTTAACATCGAACCATTATCCCATTTTACTAAGATTGATCCAAGGGCATCTACCCCATAAACTGTGCCTAAAGTTCCAACTGGTGGAGCCTGTCCATCTTCCATTTGGATTAGTTTTACTCTTGTACCTACTGGATACGTCTCTTTCAATTTTTGTATAATTTCCCTTGAAATCATCTAATCACCCCACATACATATATCACTCAATCTAGGATTTATATCAAGTCATATTAATAGCATCTTCATACTTATATTTTTTTCCATCTCTTAAAAGGCTTATATCTTTATCACTACCCACTAAATTTAAATATCTTTTTACTGCTACATCAACAAATTTAGGTTCTATTTCTATTCCATAGCAGATTCGATTAAGCTCCTCACAGGCAATTAATGTAGATGCACTTCCTAAAAATCCATCAAGGACTAAGCCATTTGTTTGAGTTGATTGCTTTATTAAATAAGCAATAAGTGGTACTGGTTTTGATGATGGATGACCACATCCTTCTTTTTCTGAATCTTTAATTCCATCGAATTCAAAGACTGCTGTTTGTTTTTGATCTCCATACCAGTTATGTTTTCCATCTTTTCTCCAACCAAAGATAATAGGCTCCATATTAAATTTCCAATCTGTTCTCATGAAAGGAGCTCTTGGTTTTTTCCAAATAAGCCCTGCACCAACTTTAAAGCCTGCATCTTCAAAAGCATCATAGAAAACTCTAGCTTTCATAGTTGCATAGAATTCATAAATTGATGCATCCTTAGCCATTGCGTCTTTAAAGTTTGTAAAGACCTTCATTAAAAATTCATAGGCCTCTTTATCATTTAAGTTGTCATTTTTAATCGTTCCCGATTTATTTTTTAATTCAACAAAATATGGTGCATCGGTACATACTAAATTGACCTTAGTTTCGCCTAGTAACTTTTCAAAAGTATTCCATAGAGTAGAATCTCCACAGATAACTTTATGTCTACCTAGAGTCCAAATATCTCCTTCCTTGGAAAAAATAGGCTTTTTAAGTTCTTCTTCAACATCAAAGTCATCTTCTTCAGCCTCTACACCAAGGTCAAAGAGCGAAGATAATTCTTCAGTTGAAAATCCTGTAAGCTCTACATTAAATCCATAATCTTCTAGGGATTCAATTTCTACTCTTAGTAGTTCTTCATCCCATCCAGCATCAAGAGCCATTCTGTTATCAGCTAAGATATAGGCTTTCTTCTGCGCCTCATTTAGATGGTCTGCAAAGACACAAGGTACTTCTTTTATTCCCTCTTCCTTTGCTGCCATAATTCTTCCATGGCCTGCAATAACTCCGTAGTCCTTATCAATAATTACAGGATTGATGAAACCAAACTCTCGAATTGATGATCGTAGTTTATTAATCTGGTCTGCTGAGTGAGTTCTTGCATTGTTTACATAAGGTACAAGTTTTTCAATATCAACTAATTTCATTTCTTTTGTTGTAATCATATAAGCCCCCACTTAGTAAATTCCTCAAAACCACCGATAGAATTTATATAATCTCTAGCAATCTCAACTATTTCTGAATATGGTCTGCCATCCACAGCTTCATCTCCGATTGCACAGGATAATTCAATCTCTTTATTTTCTTCTTGTGCCTTTAAGTAGGCGTAAATATTTACTGATACATCAGCCTTTGATAGGTCTTTACCATGAAGACCCCCACCAGTTACTGCTCGTCCCATATCTGAGCCGAGTTTTCTATTAGTTGCTCCAGTATCAACATTAAACCCTCCAGTCCAATCTCCTAATGGATTTACTATTGCTCTTGGATAAATTGATTTTAAGATTTCTGTAGATACATTTGACTGACAAATAATAAGTTTATCTCCATCAATAATGTATTTTCCATCGTAAGGATAATTAGAATAAATTTCACGAGCAATTAAAGATAGTTTCTTTTCTTCATCTGATGTGGGTACTCCCTTAAAAATTCCATTGTCTCCACATCTTATCTTTTCTTTTTGATTCTTAGAAAGGTGGATATCCTGTTCTACTATTTTAATATCTGCCATGACATTTCCAGCTATCCTCTTAATCGCTGTTTCAATTTCTTTTTTATTTAGATTGCAGTCCGTTTCTATAATCACATGACAATTTCCATGCCCCAGCAAAACTTCAACTGCTATTTTAGGATTTTCTTTTTCCTTATATGCTAAATCTACAATTGCACCAGCGATACAATCTGCTATTTTATCTGGATGTTTTGGGTTTACTTTTTCAAACAAATTTATTACCTCCTTTGCCTTAGTAATTTTTCCATCATATCTTCCCCATAGTCTTCATAAACTTCTGTGCAGTTTTCTTTCACTATGTCATAAATTTCATACCATAAAAGATTTGCTGTCTTTTGAAACTGTGAAGACATCTGTACAAATGGAGATGCAATAACTCCTCCCGTAGTAGGATGCTTGCCTAATAGGCCAAATTGACTTATTGCCTCTTCACATTGAATGTATCTTGCAAAAGCCTGAGAGTAGGATTCTAATAGTCTTGGATTTACTAAATTTTCACAGTTTCTTTGTTTTAACCAACCCCAAGTCTCTTTATATATTTCATCAGCACCAAGTGGTATTCCATTCTTTTGCTTTGCAGATAGATAGTCACTAGGAGCCGGCATATCCGTTCCATCAAGAACTGCACCATCTGGTAAGTCAACTGCATCTATTTCTTCTGGACTAAATGTAGGAATATCATTCATTAGTATTTCTACTTTTTTACCTTTTTCTATTTTTTCAGCAGCAGGCTGTGGTTTACCTCCTGCTTTTACTCTTCTTCCGCCTCTATATGTTCCATCTTTAGCGATAGTATCACCTCCTAGTTTATTATTTTCTTTAATAGGGCCTTTGAACCCGTTTTTTTGTGCGTGAGAGGGCGGCACCGTTGGTAGGGAAATCAGCTTTTAAGATAACGACTCCCCCTCCCTCAAAACTTTTCTCGTCCAAATCTATCTCCACGCTCAGCATGAATCTTTGAGTGACAAGATTTACAAAGACTCATAAGATTATCTTCGTCATTAGTTCCACCACGAGAAAGAGGAAGTATGTGATGTACTTCCTCTACCTTTGTCATTCTATTTTCTTTTAAACACATTTCACAAAGTGGATGTTCACTGACATATCTTTTTCTTATAAGTCTCCACGCTTTTCCATAACGCTTGTGAGTTTTAGGGTCTCGTTTATATTTTTCATAGTTTTTGTTGTATTCTTTCTCATGTTTCTTACAGAATCGTCCATCAACTAACTCTGGACAACCTGGATGTGAACATGGTCTCTTAGGTTTTCTTGGCACTTTATCACTCCATAAAGAAAGCCCTGAAGATTAAATCTCCAAGGCTCTTTTAATTATTCTTTTGCTATTTTAACTATACTACAACTCCATAGTGACATTCTATGACATTTTGTGACCACTTAATTTCAGAGAGGATATTTCTTTCAATCCTCGATTATGAAGCCTATGAATATGTCTAATATCATAATTCATTTCAACTGCTATCTTCTCCCAAGATTCAAAACAAAGATATCTTTTTTCTAAAACGACTTGAAGTTCTTTATCTTCAATCTTTTTTATTGCTCTTACGATTTCTTTCTTTAAATCCACCAACTTATCTATGTCCCTATTAATTTCTTCTTGAAGGTCAATAATCTTAACAATAGTATCTTCAAGTTTTGATGGTCCTCTATTAGGACTCTTAGGCATATCGGATAAGGTTGATGTAGCTTTTGTAGCTAGTGCATTTAAACTTTCAACTTGCTCTAGCTTACTGTTAATTCTTTTGTCTAAATAAAAAGCTTGTTTTAAATATTCTTTTGCGTTCATTTCTTACCTCCATAAGTTTTTGAGGTAAGTTATCCATATAACTTCTACTCTTGTATTAATCTTAGCAAATTTTGATAGTGACATTCTATGACATCAACTCTCTAGATTTGCTTTTACTGCATCTATAAGTGCAGCTTGTGTTTTGTTCTTATTTTCTAATGCTTTTATAACATCTTCATCAATAGTTCCTTTTGCCAGTATATGATGAATCACAACTGTTTCTTTCTGTCCTTGTCTATAAAGTCTGGCATTGGTTTGTTCATAAAGTTCTAAGGACCATGTAAGGGAAAACCAAATAAGTGTTGAACCTCCAGCTTGTAGGTTAAGTCCATGACCAGCAGATGCTGGATGGATAATGGCAACTGGAATCTTACCTTGATTCCATTCTTTAAAGTCCTCACTTGTCTTAAGTTCTATTACATCAAACTTGTCTTTTATTCTTTTTAAATCTGACTTATACCAATAGGCTATTAGAACAGGTTTACCATTTGCACCTTCTATTAAATCTTCTAAAGCATCAAGCTTTCTATCATGAATATGAATCATATTTTTATTTTCATCGTAAACAGAACCTGATGCCATTTGCAGTAGCTTATTAGAAAGGGATGCAGCATTGACTGCATCTATATCTTTATCCTTAATACTAACAACCAAGTCTTTTTTTAAGGTCTCGTAGATATCTCTTTCTTTATCTGATAGATTTACAAAAACTTCATTGTTTATCTTCTCTGGCATTTTTAGATAGTCTTCAGCTTTCATAGAAACTGTGATATCTGATATCTTTTCATAGATTGCATCTTCAGCAAAAGGAAGTGGCTTATAGGAATAAATGATTGGTCCGTTTCTCTTATCTGGTTTGAAGTAGATTTCTCTGTACTGACCAATAAATCTTCCAAGTCTCTCTCCCATATCAAGCAGTCTAAACTCAGCCCATAAATCCATTAGACCGTTAGATGATGGAGTTCCAGTAAGACCAACTATTCTTTTTACCTTTGGTCTAACTTTCATCAAGGCTTTAAACCTCTTTGACCTATGAGATTTAAAAGATGATAATTCATCAATTACGATCATGTCGTAGTTAAATGGTAGTACGCTCTTATTTATTAGCCAGTCTACATTTTCCCTATTGATTATATAAATATCTGCCTGCTTATTTAATGCTTTTATTCTTTCTTTTTCACTACCTATGACTACTGAATATTTTAAGATTTCAAGATGAGACCATTTTTCTATTTCTTCCTTCCATGTATCTCTAGCAACTCTTAATGGCGCTATTATTAGAACTTTAGAAATTTCAAAAGAATCAAAGAGTAAATCTTTTATAGCTGTTAAGCTTATGACCGTCTTGCCGAGACCCATGTCAAGTAGAAGTGCTGATTCTTCATTTTCTTTTATAAATTCAGTAGCATAGTTTTGATATTTATGTGGAGTATATTCCAATTAGTCACCTCCAATCCTCTTAATTATTTCATCAATATTTTCTTTTGAATCAAGAACATAAGCCTTGAAACCTAAGTTTTTAAATTGCCTTATTCTCTTTTTCTGAATTGGTCTAGGTTCTCCTCCAGGTCTTTTTGTTTCAACAAATCCTATCTTTCCTTTAGGTAGAAGTATTATCCTGTCTGGTATTCCCGTCATTGAAGGAGATGTAAATTTAAGACAAAGACCCTTATTCTCTTTTACTCTTTTTACAAGGGCAGATTCAATCTCTTTCTCTCGCAATTTTCATACTCCTTCCACGCTTTCTCAAAAGTCACCATACAATCATAACAAGCACCCTGGCTCTCTAAATAACTTTTAATCAGTCTTTTCCATCCTTTAAATTTCCCTGTTTTATTTTTAGGAAAGTCTATATCTTCCTTCATATCTCTTGCTAAATCTCCTCTTAGAGACTTTTCATATAAATGATTTTTCATCATGTAATTATAGAAATTCATAAATCCTCCTTTTTTTCTAAAGTGTTGTATAGTGTAGCTTTATATAAACCTTTTACACGAGAGAATAAAAATAATATATAAAAGAAAGTAGGCTATAACTATTCACACCATACAAAACGTCTATATTAAGCCATTTTGCTGTTAAGTCAAGTGTAAATAGTCATGTCTTTTTGTAGTTTAGTGTATGCACTTTTCATTAATTAAGAAAAACTTTTTTCTATACAATCATCTTTATTTAGCCTATAAATGCTACACTAAGATGCATTTATAAAAAGTCGTCTTCCGACTCCATTAAATCATTGATGGTTATACCGCCCCATTCAATTCCCCTATTTGTCCTTTTCTTTTCATAACCTTCTGCTATAAGGGCTCGTGAAAAATCTCTATTATTCCTAATGTATTCTCCATTTGAACCAGCCCACTCACGATAAACTTGATATAACCTTGCACTCATTTCTTTATAATTTGTTCCTTTTATGCATTTATCTGAAATAAAATGGTTTATCCAGTCATTTTCTTCTTTATATGATCTTTTAGCATCATCTACAACATTACACTTTGGATATTTAAAGCCTGCATCTATATATTCTTTTGCTCCTTCAATCATCCACTGTAGAATTGCCCCACCTGCTTTTTCTATAAGCTTATCTATATAGTCTGTCTTAGGATTTTTAATGGCGACAGAAAATGGAGCCACCACAATTCTTCTCCAGGTTCCTCGATCATTAGATCCCACCTTTGGTAGATGGTTTGTATAGAGAATAGTAGAATGCGTTGGCGTAAATGAAAAGGGTGCATAGTATTTTCTTTCTGCTGAAATATCATCAACACTTGCTATCTGCTTCAACATAGAACTTGACAGTCTTTGACCCTCTTCTGTTTCAGAGGCTAGAATAAATCTCTTACCACATAACTCTGCAAGATCAACCTTCACATTCTTTGCTCTTGTTGTTAAAGACTCAGCTGGGATTTTACCTGCATAGTCTCCAAGAACGTGAGCCTCTGAATTAAAGACTGTAGACTTCCCATTTCCTCCATCTCCATAAGCTATAAGGAGTGCTTCTTCATAAACATGACCTATTAATGTCGACCCTGCATGGAACTTTAAGAAATTTATAAACTCATTATCTCCACCAGTTACATCCCTCAAAGTATCTATCCACATATCCATATTATCCTTGCTTGGAGCTAGGGCAGTAATCTTCGTGCAGTAGTAAGACGGGTCATGCTCTTTTATTTCACTTGTTTTTAAATCAATAACTCCAACAGGTGTATTTAAAATAAAAGCATCTGCATCAAGTTTTTCATTTTTAACTTCTAACAACGACTTAGCTAGTTTTAATATTCCAGATACTTTTCCGTGGTCGTTCATCTTTTTAGCAAAATTGAGATAGGCTTTTGCAGTATTTACTTTTAATTTTGCTTGTGCCTTTTTTTCCTTATTTCCCATCATTTCAGCACCTGCTAATTCTTGATAGGTCTCTTTAAATTCAATGCTTGCATTTTCTAAAACTTTTTTGGCAGTCTCCATATAAAGACTCATTACTTTTAGCTCAGAATCTTCCCATTTCTTTCCCGTCCAATAAAGCCAGCCTTGAGATATCGTGTAGATAGCTTTATCTTTGTTGTGCTTAGTAAAGATTTCAGCCATTGCTATATCTGTAAGTTTCTCTGGCTTATATTCCTCATATCTTTCATTGTATTCTTCAGGTGGAACATAATCTTCACTTGCTGCTACCTTTTTATAGAACTTATAAGCTGACCTCCAAATTTGTTCTAACTCATCATCTGCTAATGGTGGAGAGCAAAGGCTAGCTTTTTTATCGAATAGTTCTCTCGCCTCATCTGTATTTCCATATCGAATTAGAACCCTACCAGCAAAATGGTTCATAGTTGAATTTCTAGAGCCTTGCTGAATCAAGTCTTGAGAATTATCAAAATCCTCAAAGTCATCTTTTAGAATTTCTGTTACATATTTCCTTCCCCTAACTATTTCAACGGCAGGATTCTTAACTCCAAAGAAAAACCTCGCTCCATCTAAGGCATTCCCATCAAAGAAAGTATAAGTCTCTGATAACCTTTCTTTTATCCCTACATATTCAGCTAAATTTATAACCTTAGGAATTGGAAAATATATGTGCATTCTCGGTCTTGCAGCTTTTCCATTTTTTTCTTTTCTATGGTTTCTGCTATAAACTATGGTAAATTTAACTCCGTCAAATATTCTCTTTAAATCATTAGCTAAAATCCAGTCATCTGGATTTTCTGAATGGTCGTTGTCTATATCCATAGGAACACATTCTGACTCTATAAAATTATCGTTGGACCTGTAGGAGTTTTTATACTTTGCCATTACATGGTCAAAACTTGCAGCTTTCTCAAAGGACCTAACATCTACTGCATTAACCTCATTTGGATAAACACAATTTGACTCCACTCCTATTAAATTTGAGGTGTATATCTTCAATTAGGCTACCTCCTTTATATATCGAATCTTCATTTTTCTCTTCTCAGCAACTCCTATTTCTTCTGCCATTCCAGTGCTTATATAGTCACCAAAAACCCAGACTTCTTCACATTTACCAAGAAGGACATAATTAAAATGCATGGCAAGTTTTCTCTCGCTTTCATCACTCATAAACTGAGGAAATAAAAGATGTGGTGCTATGGGAATATTTCCTTTATCCAAAGCATATCGAGAGTACATCTTTGCCTTAATTACATTATTTTCTACATCTCCAGAAAATGGACTGCAGATATATACCAAGGGATAGTATCTCTTCTCTGCATTTTTAATTGCTTGATAAGGAGTGGAATCCTTGCACCCATTCCTGTTGTATAGTTCTTTATTCATAAATATCCCTCATTGTTTCACTACAAGTATTACAGCAAACTTGAGTAGAAAATAAATCGCCATCTTCCAATACTTTATTTAATTCTACTCGAACTTCTTTTCCACATTTTGGACAGGTGCAAAAGACATTCTCATCATTTATTTCAATGCTTACTTCCATGACATCATTTATTTTTTCTTTAACATAAAACATGAATAACCCTCCATTAATCTTTCTTATAAAATTCACTTTCAAACCCATCTGCATCTAGAATAAGTCCAGGTGCCCAACTAGGTACTAAGGACATGATTTCATTTATCTCTTCGATACTAGATGAATCACTTTCTATTACAACTTCATCATGGATATGCATGACGATATTAAATCCTTTTTTCTCAAGCCTCATCATAGCCTCTGCTAAAATATCTCTGGCTATTGCTTGAACTATATTTTCTACAAATTTTCCTCCGTAGGATTCTATCTTGTCCCATTTATTTCCTACTACGATTCCTTCATAGACTATTGATTCTCCACCAAATCGATTCGTCCCGATTTTTGCTTTTGGATAAGCAAGTCTTCTTTTTGAGGGTAGTTCTATAAAAAGAATGCCTTTTTCATAGCTAATAACTAGGCTCTTATATTTTTCTTTACTTCTAGTCTTTACAACTCTTTTTACGACTGAATCTATGTCCCACCAAAGACTTACTATATTTGGATTAGCCTCTCGCCAGGAATCAACTATTGATTGAAGTTCATCTTCAGATAAACCCATCTCAATACCACCCATTGCTTTAAGAGCACCTAAGGCTCCTTGGTAGCCACAGTTGTGAACTAATTTCCCTGATACGGTAAAACGGTTATTCTTTCCGGCATTTCGTATATCATAAAGTCTAGTCTTGCCTCTATACCTTTCCAATTTTTTCTTTTCTCGAATACAGCTAATTCTGCATCTTCTATAATTTCGTCTCGGCTTAATCCTTTTGAAAGTTTCCTTATAACAACACTTCGTGCATAAGGCCAGTATTTTTGATGAAATTCTGTTAATACAGTATTTCTCTTGTTCGAAGCATTCTCTATACGAGTTACAAATCTTAAGTTGCCTCTTTCGTAATGCCCATTGTTGTCTATTCTGTCTATTTCTAGTTCTTTTTTTGGCAATCCAAATCTTTCTATTAAATAAAGACCTGCCTCTAGAATTGAAGGAAACTTGAATTTTATTCCTCTTTCTCCATAGTTTTTGTATTCTGGATCTTTTGGGTTGGTACACCTTTGCTTTGCTGCTGTTAGCCTTCTGTCCAACCATCGTGGAATTTGTCTTGGTTGGGAACAAGCTTGACACCCCTTTGATCTTCCTGTCGTTAAATTTCCCCTGTCTTGCCATTGAATGCTTCCACATCCTTGACATCTTGTTAGGACATAACAAGAATTCCAATTTTTCGCCCATCTTTTTTCTGGACTTATAATCTTCACCCACCCGTATTGCTCTCCTACCATCTCCTGATTGTAGGAGATGTGCTCCGCTGGCGGCAGCTTCTCCAAATTGTATTGGCTTTTCTTGCCCCTCGATCCATACGATATGATCTTTTGTTGCTCTAAGCCCGTCATATTCAATCACTTCCCCTATCCCCTTATATATAACTCCATCATGTAAAACCCAGTTTTCTCCATCCCATAATTTATGAGCTTTTGTAAGGTTTTCTATAGGAACTAACCCCTTATCTGTAAGAACTAACTCACCTTCAGCAATACAAGCTAAAGTAGCAATCTTTCCTTTTTGTCTAAGATGTCCGTTTACTCCATGCTTTTCAACTGGCACTCCAAACATCCTCGATGCCGTTCTGCAATAGATATCTTCTCCATTTTCAAAGGCATCCAGTACCCATTGTTCCCCTGCAAGCCATGCAAGGACACGGGCCTCTATTGCTGAAAAGTCAGAGATAATAAACCTAGTTCCTTCTTTTGCTATAAAGGCTGTCCTTATTAGTTGGGATAAAATATCAGATGGTGATTCATATAGAATTTCCATAGTTTCGTAATCTCTATTTTTTATAAGACTTCTGGCAAGGTCTAAATCTTTTAGATTGTTTCTCCTTAAGTTTTGAACTTGAATAAGCCTTCCTGAATACCTTCCAGTTCTATTTGCTCCATAAAATTGGATCAGACCCCTTGCTCGATTATCTTTTCCTTTTACATTTTTCATAGCATCATATTTTCTAACTGAAGACTTAGATAATTCTTGTCTAAGTTCCAATACTTCTTTTATATCTCCCTCAGTATTTTTAAGAGCAGATTCTACATCTTTTTTAGCTAAGGAGTCTATCTCTAAGCCTTTTTTATTAAGCCATCCTTTTAGCTGTAAGGGGGAATTTGGATTTTCAAGACCAGTTAATTCTATGGCTCTGTCCATATTTTCTTCTCGTAATATTTCATCAAATTTAATAGCTGAATCAACTAAAACTTCATCAATTAAGATTCCTCTGTCATTGATGTTTTGGTCTATCCAGTAGTTTTCCCATTCTGATTGAGGCATAGGAAAGGCTGATAGTTTTTTCTTTATCTCCATTTCTGTTTCCACATCTCTTTGGTTATATTCTTTAAAGGTAGACCACTTTTCTAAATCATGATGTGGTAGATTTCTTGTCCTCATACCATTGGTCTTAGTAGGCTTACAAGGAATAGAAAAATATCTTATAAGAGCCTTGCCTTCATTCATCTTTTGCTTATCAAGTTTCAAAACCTCTCCGACTTTTTCAAGGGATAGAGGTAACCCTAGATAGGCTGACCAAATCATGGTGCAGTACCAACCTTGAGGTTTTAATCTCTTACCTAAAAACCTAGATAGACACACCCTTTCAAAGTTCGCATTAAAGGCCCACTTTTCTATACTTTCATCACTAAGTGCTGATAATATTTCTTCAGGAATAATCTCTCCACTTGCCAAATCTATGACCTTAACTTCTCCATCATCAATAGAATAGGCAAAGAGGAGGATTTCAAAATCCTCACTCTCGGCATATTTGTATACACCACTTTTGCCTAAATCAACTGAAGAATAGGTCTCAAGATCTATGGACAATATCTTCATAGCTATCACTAAGCTTTGTTAATTCTGCTAAATTATTTTTTCTATCTTCTTTTATTTGTTTTTCTATTTTTCTGATATCTCTATCTAGTTCTTTTAGCTGAGCTTGTAAAAATCCAAGCTTATACCATAAAAAGGACCAAATAGCTAAAACTATCGCTGTAATTAAATAGTCCATTTCTACCTCCTATGCTAAGAAATCTTCGTCATCATCGTCCATCGCATCGAAGTCATCTGCTGCATTAGACCTATTTCCTAGAGGTTGACCATCTCTTAGTTTTTGAATATTTCCTAGGCCAACGGCCACTCCTTTATTACCATTTACATTGTAGGCGTAGAAGTTAAGAGATACCCTTGCATAAACCCCTGAGTAGACTTCACTTCTATCAAGAATAGGTTCTACATTTCTATCCACAATTTGAGGTGCTGTCATAGAGTTGGCATTTAAGAAATATGCATCTGCATAAGCCTCATCATCTTTTTCTGTGTCACCATCTCTTAATGGAAGCTTGATAGCTTTCTTATTTGGTTTCTTTCCATTGAATTTAGAAAGTCCTTCATCAATAGCAGCATCCACTGCTTTTTCAATTTTCTCAATTGTCTTTTGGTCGCTCTTTGGAATAATGACAGATACTGAGTATCTTTCTTTACCGCCATTGATTGACTTTGGTTCCCATCCGTTAAAATATGATAATCTAACTTCACCTGTAATTACTTTTGTTTTATTTTGCATAATTTTCCTCCTGAATTATATTTAATTTTGCAAATCTACCATGATACTTTTTTGCCGCTTCGTTGTACGCCATTGCAGCGTCTACTTCTTTATCAAAACTGCCTAAATAAATATGCTTTTCATTTATTCTGATGCACGCTTGCCAACATCTATCTCTAATATGAAAAGTAACTCCCTTATATCTAGAGTGAGATTTCATGTTAAACTTTTTTCTATTAAAAGAATTTTCTTGTCTAGTTGCTAGCCTCAAATTAGATCGTCTATTATCTAATCTATTCAGATTTATATGATCTACTTCCATATTCTCTGGAGCATTTAGAATTTGCCTATGCATTCTAATATGGCGAGATTTATTCTCTGGATTGTGTCTACAGGCATATAACTGACCTGGATGACCGCTGGCAAACCACTTATATTTTGATAGTTCTTTGTAATCTTCATCGTCAACTAATGCATAAAGTCCTTTTGTAAGTGGTATTTTTTTCATTCCTTAACCACTCCAAATTCTTCTTTAACATTGTCAATTTTTACTTCCTCTCGTTTGTCATCAATGCTAACTAGGGTTAACTTTCCTTTTGGTTTTTCTAATAAGTCTACGATATTTTCATCAAAGACTTTTTTACCTAGTAACTTAGTCATAGCTGTGATGCCAAGTAACTTCTCTTCAAAGGGATTAAATCCCAGTTCTTTTACTTTTTTTACAACTTCATCTTAATCTCGGTATTTTCTATTTGACCTGCCTTCGACAAGTTTTAGGTTCTTCCATCTATGGCCCTTCATTGCTCTTTCTAAAGCATAGGCCTTGATATCTTTGACCCATTGTTCCATTTCGTCTAGTCTTGGTAAAATCTCTTCAATTTCATCATCAGATAGTTCTGGTGGTAGGATAAATTCTTCTTGTGCCAGTTTTAGGTTTTCTTCCGCTCTTTCCCTGCATTTATTCTTAGCTTTGCAGAAGATGCACCATTCTCCACAAGAGAATTCTCCTTCTCCTTTGTAAGCTTTCTCTGCAATCTCTCGTACAGATTCTCCCCACTTATAAAGTTCTATCTTTTTAATTTCATAAATTGATATATTACACCTTCTTGGTTGATAGATGTGAAGTATTACATTTTCGATATCATAAATTCCATCAAAGAGAGTCAGAGCACCTAGGCCATATAACATGAGTTGTGAATTCTCTTTAGCATCTACTAAAACTCCTTGACCATACTTTAGATCTATTACATGAAGTTCTTTTCCTCCAACAACTACACAGTCAGCTGTACCAAAAGACTCCTTAACATAGTCTGATAGGTCAAGCCTTTCTTCTACAAAGACGGCTGGACTTTCGTATCTACTTACTACTTCTGTTACATATGAGGCATATCCTTCAGTTAACTCATCCATTTCTTCATCATAAAAATCCAAATCCTCTGTTGGGTCTTTAGTATCTAAACCTAATAACTTCTTTAGTTTATATTCTGCTAAGGCATGAGCTGAGGTGCCTTCAAGTGCATAAGGACTAACTTCATCTTCATATTTTTGAGAAAGCCTAACGCTTGGCGGACAGTGAATCCATCTATTAGAAGATGATGCTGATAAAATAGCATGATCGCCCATTACAACTTCTCCACATCTGCTACCAAGCCTTTATAGTTACTTGGTTCAATCTCAGATAACTTTTTAGCTCCATACTTTTCTAAGAGTTCTCTTATTTTAGCTGTATGGCCTAATCTTGATTTGTCGGCTAGTATCTTTCTAACATCTTCAATTTCATAGGTCTTTTCTTCTTGTTTCACCTTCTCTTCTTTAGGTAGTTCCTCATCACTTTCTAGTGCTGTTAGAAGGACACCTATACTAGATGCAAGATTCTCTGCATCTTCTTTGATTTCCATTAGTAGCTTTATTCTTGACACTTTTTTCTCCTTTCTCTGGTTGCATTAATTCCTTAGCTATCTTCTTAGCTACAATTGAGATGGCTATTAAACTTTCTGCCATCTGTTCGTTTTTTACTAAGTCCACTTTGTTCCTCCTTTCATATTCCTTGGGACATTCATTAAATTTTTGAGTAAGATTTCTCCTCTCATACTCCTTAGGACATTTGCCTTCATTTTGAGTAAGTTGTATCTCCTCATACTTCTTAGGACATCCTGTTTGTATTTGAGTAAGACTTCTTCCCTCATATTCCTTAGGACATCTAGTAAGTTTTTGAGTAATTATTTTTTCCAAGGTCTCAATTTCTCTTGAATCTTTGGTAAATGCTTATTTTTGATGTTATTAACTGTTTTTTGGGATATTCCTACTACTTCTGCGACTTCTCTTTCTTTCATTTCGTAGAGAAAAAGTAGTTTTAGAACTTTTTTATCTCTTTCAGAAAATTCACTAATGACTTCTAAGAATGCTTCTTCTAGAAGTTTGTACGTTACTATGTCCTCAGTATTTTTAACGCTAGTTACTTCAAAGTCGTATTCTTCTTCAGCAACATCAAGGGATAAGGGAAGACCATATTCTTTTGTTTCGACAAATCCTGTTTCTAAGCTTCCTGCTTGGACGTAGTTTCCATTTTTCTCAGCCGCTGTTTTAATTCTTTCTTTATCCTGTAGCCCTTCTAAATTCTTGTAGGCTCTTTGGATTCTCTTTTTTTCTCTCCAGATTGGTTTCATATATTCTTTGTAGACTTCTTCACTAACTTCGATTTCTTTGCCATTTATTTCTAAATATCTTTTCTTTGCCATCTTTTGCCTCCTTGCAAAATCTCTAGATCCGCAAGAAGGCCATCCGTAAAAACAAAAAAAGACGGCAATAGAAAACCATGGTTTGGTTTTCCGACTGCCGTCTAGCGTTCTTGCGGATATCTTTTACTTATTTAAAATTTTAATTTCGCCTTTAACTACATAGGCTATGGTTGTACTTTTACCTCGTCTGATAGTTAGCTTTTTCTTGTCTTCACTAATATCACAGACTCTTTTTCCTTCTTTGTTTCTTATTTCTATAGGATCACCTCCTTAATATAAAAATAGCCAGATGAGTTTCCTTTTGAATACTCATCCGGCTATTTGATAGTTACATTTACTTCTTTGCTCGGTATGGTTTTTTCTTATTTTTGTTTGATATTTCCAGTGTTGAGATTTTCCCACAGTGTGGACATTTTGCTGCTATCTCTATTTTCTCTAAAGGAATTCTTGATACATCAAAAAATCTCTTTTTACAGACTGGACATGCCATTTGTTCCATAATACCTCCTTATCTTTCCTTGTTAGCTTCTTTGCTAATTTCTTTCTTAAAAAAATATAGCTAAGCTATATTTTAAAAACTAAATTCGTTATATAGTTCTTTTGTTAATTCAAAGTCATTAGGTGCATAGCCTAATACTTTTAATCGAACTAATGCTGCTGTTTTTGATACTTGGAATTGCTCTGATACTTTCATGACGAAATCAAATAGATAAGTTTCATCCTTAATATGCTTATCATAACCTAGATAGTATAAATACTTTATAATCGCTTTTTTATTCATCAAAAGACAAGAAGCAAATGTATTCGCCTGCCATTCTATTGTATCCATAAATCCCCAGCGTTTATTTTTCTTTTTATTAACATCGCCAGTTCGACAAGCAAGTGATGCAGGCTTTTCTTCTTCATTAAAAAAAGATAGTTGGTTTGGATCTCTATAAGATACACACGGATGTATGACCCCATGTCCACATTCATGAGCTAGGGTGAACCTTCTAAACCCTTTATCTCTTGGATTGTCTAATTGCTTATCTATTAGAATAGTATTGGCTCTATCTGTAAGATATTCTAGTTCCCATTGTCCAGTTTCAACATTTGGCATCAGGCTTTTCATTGTTCGTATTACTTGGTCATCATTAAAGACCATCATCCCTGCATAGCATCCGTTATGAGATAAGTAGGCATATTCAACATTAAACCCTAAATCAAATTCTGCCAGTCCCTCAATATCTACTGCTTCAAAATTTTCAATTGCAGAAGGACAATATTTATTGAGAATTTGCTCGGTCAGTGATTCAATTTGATCTAAAGTGATAAATGGAGCACCTGTACTTGATTTGTTGAAGTTATATTGATACATGCCTACCTCTCTTTTTCAATTTCTTCAATGAATTTTATCCACTCTTCTTCTTTTACATCTAAGTCTCTAGCCTTTCTCAAAGCTACGCTTAAGCCTTTAGTCTTTAAAATATACTCTGGCAAATCAGGTGCCACCGTATTTCTTTGCTTTCCAGCTAAATCCATCATAATGGATGATTCTTCTTCATCCAAGTTTAATATTTTAGCAATTTGGTTCAACCTATCTAAGTCAAAAGAATCTCTTTTTCCTTTCTCTACATCGCTTAGATACGGTGAGGAAATATTAAGCCTGTCTGCCATATCCTTTAAGGTGATTCTTAAATCCTTTCTCTTCTGAGAAATAAAATCCCCAAAAGTCAGTTCGTGATTGTTCATGATTACCTCCTATTACTTTATTAGCTAATCTGCTAACTTGTTTATATTTTACAACTTATTAATTGATGTGTCAAGTCCTAATATCTATTCTGTTCACTCTCCCTATAAATATCTATCCTGTCTACACACCCCTGCGATTTTTACTATTAATATGTTCCCACAAGGTATTTTTCAAATAGAAAAATGGCTTTTAAGATTTCTTCTAAAATCCTAAAAGCCATTGATTTCAACAGTTTTATAGCTTGTTATTCTATTTTCTTGACATCAATACTACAGTCTCCACATGTCTTGATCTCGGAAATTGGTCTATTATTTGGTAGTTTTTTATTTGGTAGCCATTTGCTAGGAATGTTTTTAAGTTTTCTACTTGAGTTTTTGGATTGCAGGATATGTAGACGAATTTTTCTGGATTTACTTGTAGAATTTTTTCTAAAGTTTTTTCATTTATGCCTGATCTTGGTGGATCGAGGATTACAAGATCAAATTTACCTTTAACTTTTTCTATTTCTTCTAATACATCTCCTGTTAGAAAATTTATATTTTCGATACCATTTTCTTTGGCATTTTCTTTGGCTTTTTCTACTGCTTCTGCTACTATTTCAATACCTGTAGCTGATTTTGCATTTTTTGCCATAAGTTGAGTTATAGTTCCTGTTCCAGAGTATAGATCAAGAACATTTATATTTTTATTTACATCGGCAAATTCTATGGCTTTTTCATATATTATCTCTGCTGCAAATAAGTTTGGTTGGAAAAATGAAAATGGAGAAATTCTAAATTTTAATCCCGACATTTCTTCTGTAATAAATTCTTCTCCGTACAAGAGATCAATTTTTTCCGCAATTACAGCATCTGCTAGCGAATTATTTGTAACATGAAAAATAGATACTAGTTTACCTGCTAGTTTAAGACTTAATAAAAATTCTACGAATTTGTCTTTTTCATTTTTATCAAAACTTTGGTCATCTGTTGTTACTAATATTGCCATTATTTGACCAGTTTTGTGAGCTTTTCTTATGATAAAATGTCTTAGTAAGCCTTCCTTTTTTGATTTGTGGTAAAATTCTGTGCCTTTTTCTCTAAAATAATTTTGAACTTCTTCTCTAATTTTGTTAAAGTCGCCATCTACTATGTTACAATTTATAGTATCCACAATTTCATAAAATCTATTTTGCCTATGTAAGCCTAGGACTAATTCTCCGCCCTTGTAGGAATCACCGAAAGTATATTCCATCTTGTTTCTATACTCATAAATTTTAGGAGGCGAATTGAAGATAATATCACTATCGATATCCATTTTGTTAGTTACAAGTAAATCTTTTATCATTTCTTCTTTTAAAGCTGATTCAACTTCATAATCTAATTTTTGATAGGAGCAACCTCCACAAATATCGGCATTGGGACAATGATTTTTATTAGTTTCCAAAGGAGAATCTTCTATTAGTCCTAAAAATTTTCCGATTTTTTTATTATTTCTATTTCTGGTAATTTTTACCTGGGCAATTTGGCCTTTAAGTCCGCCCTTAAATTCAACAGTTTGACCTTTTTCATTAAGACCTAGAGAAATATTTGGATATTGCATTTCATTTATCTTAACTTGGTAAATTTGTTTTTTTCTCAATATTTTCCTCCCAAAAATTATTAGCTTCTTCTTTTAGTAAAGAGCCTGTATTTACAATTTTAATTTCTTTTTTTCTCCAATGTTTTGGATAAAGCAATTGATATTTTCGACTTGTAAATCTATCATCTAAAAGGTAGATTATTCCCCTATCGTTTTCACTTCTTATAACTCGTCCAGCTGCTTGGAATACTTTATTTATGCCTGGATAAGTGTAGGAATAATCAAAGCCAGAATATCCTAATTTGTCAAAATGTTCTTTGATTAAATTTCTAAGGCTTGAAACTTTAGGCATCCCAACTGAAATTATCATAGCACCAATTAATTTTTCTCCAAGAAGATCAATTCCTTCAGAAAAAACTCCACCTAATACAAGAAAAGCAGTTTTGGCAGATTTTTCATCAAAATTTTTAATAAATTTTTTGATATCTTTTTCGCTCATCGACCTATCTTGTAATAAAATTTCATCGTCAAATTTTTGCTTATAGTCATTATAAACTTCTTCTAAATAAGCATAAGAAGGGAAAAATATAAAGTAATTTCCTTTTTTTGAATTGATAAATTCATTGATACTTGTGGAAATTTGCTCTAAATTTCTATTTCTATCTTTGTATCTCGTGCTAATTTCTCTACTAAATATGGCAAAATTGTTTTCAGGAAATGGCATATCTAGCCTTAGTTTTAAGCTATTTTCTGCCCCTAATATTCTCATAAAATAAGTAATTGGAGATAAGGTTGCAGAGAAAAACACCACTGTTCTTGCAAATTTATACTTATTATCCAAAACTTCTGAAGGATCAATGCATTTGATTTGAAAAATAATAGTTTGGTTTTCTTCATCAAAAGAAATAATCGAATAAAATCCTTTGGTATAATAATCACTTATTTTAAAATATTTATTTATATCAAAAAACAAATTTAACAAATCTTCATAATTAGGATCATTTTTTTCCTCTACCAAAAATCTTTGCAAGGGCTTTATTAATTTTTGTAAATATTCATCAAAGTCATCGATAAGATTTTCCTGGTAATAATATAATTTTTTGCCATGTTTATTGTATAATTCGTCAAATTTATCGATAATTTCCCTAATAATTTTAGAAATTTTTTTATATTTTTTTTCTTTTAATATTTCTAGCAAATCAGTAAATCTATTTTTTGAAAAAGTAAAAGAATACATTTCTCTTGCTCTTTCTAACAAATTATGTGATTCATCTACCAAAAATATATATCTACTTGAAATTTCATCAAAAAATCTTTTTAAATAAATATTTGGGTCAAAGACATAATTATAATCACAGACAACAAAATCTACATAATTTGAGATATCAAGCTCAAATTCAAAGGGGCAAATCCTGTATTTTTCAGCATAAGAGATTACTTTATCAAAATCTATTATTTCCTCATTTGAGATTATATCTAAAATACCATCATTTACTCTATCAAAATGACCCTTGGCAAAGGGACAATCGATGGGATTACATTTAACTTCATCATTTAGGCAAATTTTTTCCTTGGAAGTTATATTTAAAGCCTTGATAAATAAGCCTTTTTCTCTTAAAATTTTTATGGCTTTCATGGCTTCTTTGCCTTGGGTATTTTTGCTGGTTAAATAAAAAATTTTATCAGATAAGTCTTCTCCCATTGATTTTACTGATGGAAAAACCGTCGATATTGTTTTGCCAATGCCAGTTGGTGCATCCACAAATAAATTTTTGGAATCTAAAATAGATTTATAAACAGCAAGGCACATTTTTCTTTGACCCTTGCGGTAATCCTTATATGGAAAGTCTAAAATTTTGATACTTTCATTTCTTTTTTCTATATTTTTAGCTAAAATTTCTGAAAATTTTAGATAATTTTCCAATAAATTCATATAGAATTTGTGCAAATCTTCAATACTAAATTCTTTTTTAAAAATCTTTGTAGAATAATCCTCAACACTTACATAGGTTAAAGTTATAAATATTTTAGATAATTTCTTATCTAATGCATAAAAATACGCATAGCACATTCCTTGAGCCCAGTGGAGTTTGTTCGTATCGTCAATATCAGAAAGATCTCTTGCAGTAGATTTGATTTCATCGATAATAAAATCGCTTCCATCTTTTATAAGTCCATCAGCTCTACCAAAAACATTGAATGTGACAAAAGAAATTGTCGTTGAATTTTTTAGAGAAACTTCTTTTTTATAGTTATCTCCAAAAGAGCTTTGGATTTTTTGATGAGCTCTAATTCCTTCAATAAGTCTTGCATTATCTCTAAAAGTATTATCAATATCTCCAGATCTCATCACAAATTCTATTAAATTTCTTACAGAGATTTTAACTATCATTTTATCACCTTTTATTAATATACCTTAAGGCTGGGTATAAATGTATAGAAAGAAAGGGAGCAATTATGAACAACACAATCAAAGATCAACTAAATCACAGAACAATTAGAGAATTTAAGGATGAAAAACTCGACGATGAAATTATCGACAAATTATTAGAAGTTGCAAATAGATCTGCTTCAAGTAATGGTATGCAATATTTTTCCATAATAAATGTTACAGATCCAAAGATTAAGGCAAAATTTGCAGAAAATGGCGACCAAGAATATATGGCAAGAGTTCCACATCTTTTTATTTTTGTAGTCGATTTGTTTAGAAATTATATGATAGCAAAAGAAAATCATGAAGAAAATGATGAAATGATTGGTTTTGATAAATTTATCCAAGGATTTTCTGATGCGATAATAGCAGCACAAAATTTAACTGTAGCATGCGAAAGTCTTGGCCTAGGTTGTAATTATTTTGGCAATATCCACAATGATACAAAAATGGTTATAGATTTGCTAAAACTTCCAAAATATACCTATCCTGCTGTGGGAGTAGGATTTGGAATTGCTAACCAACAACCACAACTTAAACCAAGAATTGATATAAAACTAAAAACTTTTGAAAATTCTTACAAAGTTTTTGATAACTATAATGAAATGATAAAAGATTATGATGAAATAATCACTACTTATTATGATTTAAGAGATCATAATAAAGGTTCTGATTCATTTTCCAAACAAATTCCTAAAAAACAAGGAACTACAAAGAAAAATAGGTCTAAAATGTTTGAAACACTTATAGACCAAGGATTTAAGATTAATTTTAAGGATAAGACTCTTTAGGCCTTATCCTTTTTTGACTTTTGAAACATAAGGATTATCTTTTATATAAAATCTATAGGGATAATCTTTTGCTTCTTTGGCATAGTCGATACCGATTCTTTTATCAGCAATTATTTGAAAATCTTTAATATCATCTTCTAGATAGAAATTTTCTGTAAATAGATTTTTTCCATTTAGTTTTTTATCTATGGCTAAGGCTTTGGTTATTTTACCTGGACCATTTGTTAAATTTTTCTTTTGATATGGCGATAGATTTTCATACTTTAGACCAAATCTATTTAAGGAAAAGTTGTCTATTTCTGATAGCGGTTCTATAGCCCTTATCAATACTCCTTCTGGATGATTTTTATCTCTGGTTATAAAATTCATTAGATAATGTATGCCATAAGTTTGGTAGATATAAATAGTTCCGGCATCCTCATACATAATTTTATTTCTATTAGTTTTATTATTACCAAAGGTCTGGCAGGCTCTATCTTCTATTCCCATATAAGCTTCAGTTTCTACAATTCTAGCTTTATAGATTATATTATTATCTTTTCTTATTATAATTTTCCCCAGCAAATCTTTTGCCACCTCTAATGTATCTCTATCAAAAAATTCTCTCTTTATCATAAGCCCTCAATGTTTTTATTTTTCTATTTATATGATATCATATAATCATCAGAGTAGATAGGAAGCATCAAGTGCTAGAAAATGGGTTGTTGTTTCTAGACGAAGCCAAAGGCTATGATTTTCTATCGCAACCGCTGCCTCTGATAGAAAGGGGAAAAATGAATAAGAAGTTAACTATTAACACGCTTACAAAGATTGCAATTCTTGCAGCCTTATCAGTTGTTCTAAGAAGGTATTTTACAATTACAATTCCTGTAAACAAAAAACTTGGCATTGGTTATATTCCAATAATTATGTCAGGTATTTTGTATGGGCCAAGCCTTGGAGGAATTACAGGTGCTTTAGCTGATGTAGTTGGTATGCTTTTAAATCCAGATGGGATCTTCCACCCTGGTTTTACCTTTAGTGCATTTTTGATAGGATTTTTACCAGGCATTGTTTCATTTAAAATTTTTCATAAAGATTTAGATGAAAAATTAAATTGGATTATTATAATTAGTTCATTTTTAGTTTTTATGCTTGTAAGATTATTAGTTGATTCAATATGGTTAGTCCAATATTCCAAAAACCCATATTGGATTTATGTTTTAGGTAGAGTTCCTAAACAAGCTATTGAAACTGTTCTAAATATCTTTGTATTAAAAATATTATTACCAAGAATAAAAAAATACGCATAAAAAAATAGCTTTAAGCTTTTAAGTAAAAAAATGCAAGCGAAATTTTACTTAAAGCTTAAAGCTTTTTAATTTTTCTTTATAAAATAATTTATTAAATCAACTAATTCTTCTTTGTAGGAATTATCTCCAGCATAGCCGACAATAAGATGTCCATGCTCTTTGACTTTTCCAACTATCATCAAATTTCTATATAATTTATTTTCGCCAGTTCCTATGTATCTCATATCAGTTATGATTCCAATTATAAGCCTTGGAAAATCTATTCCATGCTCTTTTTCAAATTCTGCCATAACCCCATGAGCCATAATTTCTGCTGCTACTCCATCATCAATTGATAGCCCATCAAGGCATGCTATCAATATATTTGCTTTTTTTAGTTCAGCAGTATCTGCTTGGGCGATTTTTATATCGGTAATTATATCGTCATTGTTTTTCTTATCGTTGATATCTGCATTTCTTTGAGGAACATACAAAATTAAATCAGTTTTTTCTTCTATATATTTTGCTAAATTCTCAGTCCATGTAAACATAGCATCATTAAAAAAATGACTTGCTAAATATCCATACATTTTTTCTCCTTAAAAACCTCTTCCAGCTCCACCGCCACCGGATGAACCTCCGCCACCAGAAAATCCACCAGATGATCCACCAAATGAAGAAGATCCAAAATCGCTGCCTGAAAATAAGCTATCAAAAGAACTTTCATAACTTCTACTACTATAATAACTTCTCTTTCTTGGAAATCCATTTTTATATCTTTTAGATGGATAAGCTCTGTATAGAACTCTTCTAATCAAATTAGAAAAGATTATAAAACAAATTAGTATTAAAAACAATGTCCCTAAACTTATTCCTTTTTGACTCGGATTATTTGCCTTTAGATATTGATCGTAATTTCCATCTAATTTGATTTGGTATTCATCGGCAATTTCTGCAACTACAGCATTAAATCCTTCGTTTAAGGCCTTAGAATAATTAGAAGCTTTTAGATCGCTTAGCATAAAATTATCTATAATTCTACCAACTTTACCATCGTTAAGTCTTCCTTCAATTCCATAACCAGTTGCAATAAAAACTTCTCTTTTTCCACTTGTGTCATCTTGGCTTATAAGTATTAAAACTCCATTTTTTTTCTTACTATCGCCTATTTTCCATTTATTAAAAATTTTTACTGCCAAATCACTTGCTGGAAGCGATTGAGTGTTTTTGACAGTTGCAACTACGACCTGAGAACCTGTTTTGCTTTCTAGCTCTTTGTTGGTGGAATTTATATTATCCTTTGCACTTTGATCAAGCATATTTAGCTCATCTAAATAATAATCACTTGGAGGATCTGGTAGGTTTTCATTAGCCAAAGAAAAAAAAGGAAAAACTAATAGGCTAATGAGTAAAATCAAGTTTATTGTAAATATTTTTCCTTTCTTCATTCTTCTCTCCTTAATTATTTTTGTTAAAATCTACCGTTGGTGCATCTTGAGCTTTTTCGCTGGCTTGGAAATACTCAGCTTCTTGGTAGCCTGTTATTTTTGCTATAAAATTTGTCGGAAATCTTTTAATATCAGCGTTGTATTTTTTAACAGCTTGATTGTAATTTCCTCTTTCGACAGAAATTCTATTTTCAGATCCTGCAAGCTCATCCATTAATTGAGTGTATTGGGTATTTGCTTTTAAATCTGGATAATTTTCAACTACGACATTAATATCACGAATTGCTTGGCTAAGATTTTCGTTAGCATTTGCCAATTCTTCTGGTGTTTTTGCGTTAGTTACCCCAGCTCTAGCTTCTGTTATCTTTGTTAGGGTTTCGCCCTCATAATCAGAGTAACCCTTGACTGTATTTACCAAATTTGGTATAAGGTCTGCTCTTCTTTGCACGACATTTTGCACTTGGGCATAGGCTTCATTTACATTTTCTCTAGCTCCTGCCAACCTATTGTAGGTAGGAACTATTAGAAGTAAAGCTACCGCTACAATTGCTATTATTATTCCTATAGGTCCGAGACCACGTTTTTTTTGATAATTCTGGTTCATTTTTCCTCCTAAAATATTTATATTATATTAATACCCCTCTAAAAGTATAATCTTATTTTCTTTTAATGAATTTTTTACATCAATAATCCTTTGATTTTTTGAGCCTCTAAAAGCAAGTGTCAGATCTTTTTTTTCTTCTATAAAAGGTCCATCAACCAAAACATCTATTAGTTTTAGTAATTCACGAGCTTTTTCAATTCTAATTAATATTTCAAAAGTATAACCAGAATAAATCCATATAGACTTATCTATTTCTTTTCTAATTATTTTTACAATGTCCACTAGTCCGTCCAAATTTTCAAATGGTTCGCCACCTAGAATAGTTAAGCCTGAAACATTTGGATCTTTCAAATAACTTATAAGTTCTTTTGTTGTATCAGAAGTCCATTTTTCGCCAAAATTATGGTCTTGATATTCTTTATTAAAGCAGTTTTTGCAATTAAGTGAGCAACCAGTTACGAAAAAACTTGTTCTTATTCCTGGACCATTTGCTATATCATATTTTCTAATTTGGGCATAATTCATATGTGTAAAACCCTAGCTTTGATTTCTTTTGTACGTCCTTCATTCCAGAAATTTTCACCTAGATAACCACAAGTTCTTCTTACAACTGTTAGTTTGCTACGATCTTTGTTGCCGCAATTTGGACAATACCAATTATTTTCATCATCTAATAATATTTCTCCATCAAAGCCACACTCGCTGCAATAATCAGATTTGGTGTTAAATTCTGCATATTGAATATTATCGTAAATATATCTTATCATTGTCATAACAGCTTCGATATTATTAGTCATATTAGGAATTTCTGCATAAGAAATACAACCACCAGTTGATAAGCTTTGAAATTCCGATTCAAAGTCAAATTTTTCAAATACAGAAATTTTTTCTCTTACATCAACGTGAAAAGAATTTGTATAATAACCCTTGTCAGTCACATCTTTTATATCTCCAAATCTCTTCTTGTCTATTGATGCAAATCTATGGGTTAAGCTCTCTGCTGGAGTTCCGTAAACAGCAAAGGCTATGCCATATTCTTTTGACCATTCTTCTTTTTTCTGATTTAACATTCTCATTATTTTTAGGGCGAATTCTTTGCCTTCTTTGCTTGTGTGAGATTTGCCAGTTACAAGTATACTTGCTTCGTAAATTCCTATATAACCGATGGTTACAGTTGCATATCCATTTTCTAGAAGTGGCTTAATTGGCGTATGTTTTGGAAGTCTTGCAATTGCTCCATGAGAAAAATGTATTGGAGAAGAATCGCTTGTTACTTTTGATAAGTGATCGTATCTTAATAGTCCAACTTCTTTTACCAATTCAAGTCTTTTTTCCAAAATTTCAAAGAATTTTTTCTCATCATTTCTAGCAAGTATTCCAATTTGTGGAAGATTTATTGTACAAACTCCCATATTAAATCTGCCTTCAAATTTATAATTGCCATCCTCATCTTTATATGGAGGCAAAAATGCTCTACAACCCATTGGAGAGAATACATTGCCCTCATAATTTTCACGCATTTTTTTTGCGGAAATATAATCTGGATACATTCTTTTTGCCGTGCATTTTCCAGCTAATTGTGTTAAATAGTAATATTTACTATCTTTATGGATATTATTTTCATCCAAAACATAGATTAATTTTGGAAAAGCAGGTGTTACATATACTCCAGCTTCGTTTTTTATGCCCAAATATCTTTGTCTTATAATTTCTTCAATGATTTTAACACTTTGATCAAGATTTGGATCATTTTCATCTGTATGCATGAACAATGTTACAAATGGAGCTTGACCGTTACTAGTCATTAGCGTATTTATTTGATATTGGATTGTTTGTATACCAGATTCCAAATCCTTTTGAGTCATAGCTTCTGCCATTTTTTTTGAAACTTCGCCCTCGCCTAAAGTTTTTTCTGCAAGTCTTAGATTTTTATTATAGGATTTTTTTAAATAAGGACTTAGACAACTAATGTTTATTGATTGACCGCCATATTGGTTAGATGCAATTTGAGCTATTATCTGAGTCATGACATTGCAAGCTACTTGAAAAGATTTTGGTGTTTCTATTAATTTGCCATTTATAACCGTTCCATTATCTAGCATATCTTTCATATCAACTAGACAACAGTTAAAAATTGGTTGGATAAGATAATCCAAATCGTGAATATGTATGGCTCCTGATTCGTGAGCTTCTACCAATTCTGCTGGTATTAATTTTCTTTTTGCTATATCTTTGGCAACTTCTCCTGCTATAAGATCTCTTTGAGTTGATGCAATTAGTGGATTTTTGTTGGAATTTTCATCCATTACATCGACATTAGTCATATTTAATAAACCTAAGATATCCTTATCTGATGTATTTTGCTCTCTCTTGTAAGCTTGAACAGATTTGTAGGATTCGTAGGCTCTTGCAGTTGCTGGATTATTTTTTTCTATTAATTTGTAATATACCAAGTCTTCAATTTCATATATACTTAATTCGTTTACATCTTTTTTCTCATTTTCAATTTCACTAGCTATTTGATCTGCTTGACCTTTTATGTAAACTCCTGATGGAGAATGCATAGCTTTTTCAATTGCTATGGTGATTTTTTCCTTGTTAAATTCAGTTTTTTTATTATCTCTTTTAATTACTGTAGTCATGACGCTCCTCCTATATTGTGATTAAATTATACCATATGTAGTATGTTTTTTGCAATAGCTAACTATATATAGTATATAATAGTGAAAAACTTGCAATTAAAAAAAGCTTACTTAAGCTTGTAATTTTAATATTTCTAGTAAAATACAAGTAAGTAAGCTATTTTAATATTAAAATAGTGACATTTTTGCAATGATTAGACTAAGAAAAGTTATTGATAGTATTATTTTCATATTTTTTTTAAAGTAATTATTAAAATTAATAAAATATATTATTATAACTATTGAAACTATAGACGAATAAAATGCATAGGTTCTATCAAAAAATTTATCTGAAAATAATAAAATTATTACAGAAATAATAGCAAGCAGTTTTATAATTATATCTCTAAAACTTTTCATTAGTATTTACCTACACCAATAATATGAAAAATAGGGTTCGGATTAACTGTCACATAGATTCCATGTTTTTTACTAGTACTAGCGTCCCACAAAGCTGCTGAAACTCCAGTTGAGTAACCGCCAAATATTGCCGCAACAATATTTGCAGGTGGAAATGCAATGCCTATTGTTGAAGCAACTAATGATGCAACACCAGCAGCAGTTGCACTTTTCCCCAAGATGTTTGTTAACTTATAATATGAAAAGTAATACGTTTTGTTTACTCCTTTTCTTGCAAAACGGTATGTGAACAAATTATTATTATGTAAATTTGTATCCAGAGATGTATATTTACCAGTAATTGTAGAATAAATCTTATTTTCATTCTTGTAAAAAATTAATTCATCTATGGTTCCCTTATCTAAACTTAACATTCTAACTGTTCTTGTTTTATCATTTTCTAAAATTGTAATTTTTGTGTTTTCTACAGTCGTATAATTTTCATACTCTTCATTTCTAAAAGTACTATAATTACTAGTGTTCTCTACTTGTGAATATGCATAAGAATAAGAAATTGAATGTAAAAATATTAATATAGATATCATTAGCATTAGCTTCTTTTTCATAATTTGCTCCTTGTCTTATTAATTATCAATAATATTTTAAATATAGAAATATATTTCGTCAATAGAAAGTCTTAAATATTTTATATAAAAGAAAAAGTGCCTAACTTAATATTTATAAATTAAGTTGGCACTTTCTTAGCTATTTATTTTTTTCTAATTTTTAGCGCTTTATTTTCATCTACATCCAAAATAGCTGTATCTTTTTCTATTATATTTCCTTCGATTATCATTTTGCCAAGTTCAGTTTCCACATGAGTTTGTAAAAATCTTTTTACAGGTCTTGCTCCATATTCTACATCGTAAGCTTTTGCTAAAATGTATTCTTTAGCAGCTCCTGTTATTTCAAGTTTAATATCTAAATGATCAAGTCTTTTTTGAATATCTGCTATTTGTAAGTCTATTATCTTATAAACTTCCTCCCCAGTTAGTGGGTTAAACATTACTATATCGTCAATTCTGTTTAAAAATTCTGGTCTAAAGGAAGATTCAAGAGCTTTTTTAACCAAATCCTTACTATTTTGATCAATTGTTCCATCATCTTTTAAGCCGTCTAAGAGGTAATGGCTACCGATATTTGAAGTCATGATTATGATTGTGTTTTTAAAATCAACAGTTCTTCCCATTGAATCAGTAAGTCTACCATCATCTAAGACTTGTAATAAAATGTTAAATACATCTGGGTGAGCTTTTTCTATTTCATCAAATAAAATTACAGCATAAGGCATACGACGTACAGCTTCTGTAAGTTGGCCACCTTCTTCATAACCAATATAGCCTGGAGCAGCACCGATTAATCTTGAAACGGAATATTTTTCCATATATTCACTCATATCAATTCTTATCATGTGTTTTTCATCATCAAACATTGCTTCTGTCAACGCTTTTGCAAGTTCAGTCTTACCAACTCCAGTAGGACCTAAGAAGATAAATGAACCAATTGGCTTATTTATATCTTTTAGTCCACTTCTAGCACGAATTATGGCATCAGAAACAGATTTTATGGCAACTTCTTGGCCTATGACTCTTTGATGAAGTTTTTCTGGAAGTTTTAGAATTTTTTCCCTTTCGCCTTCTACAAGCTTAGATACTGGAATTCCAGTCCAATTGCTAACTACATCTGCAACATCTTCATCTGTTACTTCTTCTTTGATAGAATCATCTTCGTTTTGCTTAGACTCAAGACTCGCATTTTTTAATTTTTCTTCAAGAGATGCTAATTTGCCATATTTTAATTCTGATAATTTTTCAAAGTCGTATCTTCTTTCAGCTTGTTCTATTTCAACTTTAACTCTATCAATTTCTTCTTTTATTTTTTTGATATCATCGATAGATGATTTTTGTTCTTTCCATTTTAGGAAATCTTGATCGTATTTTTCTGACAAATCTGCCAATTCTTTTTCAAGAGTTTCTAGCCTTTTTTTAGAATTTTCATCTTCTTCTTTTTTTAGAGCGGTTATTTCAATTTGTATTTGTAATAATTTTCTTTTCTGCTCATCTAAGTAGGCTGGCATAGTGTCAATTTCTGTACGAACCGTTGCACAAGCTTCATCCATAAGATCTATTGCCTTATCTGGCAAAAATCTATCTGTTATATATCTATCTGATAATTCTGCTGCTGCAATTACTGCACTATCTTGAATTCTAATACCGTGAAAGATTTCGTATTTTTCCTTAATTCCTCTAAGAATACTTATGGTATCTTCAATTGATGGTTCATTTACCATTACTTTTTGGAAACGTCTTTCTAAGGCTCCATCTTTTTCAATATATTCCCTATATTCATTTAAAGTTGTCGCTCCAATTACCTTTATTTCTCCACGAGCTAGCATTGGTTTCATTATATTAGATGCATCCATTGCTCCTTCGCTTTTTCCAGCTCCAACAAGAGTATGAATTTCATCTATAAACATTATAATTTGACCATCAGATTTTTCTATTTCGTTAAGAACTGCCTTGAGTCTCTCCTCAAATTGTCCACGATATTTTGCTCCTGCTACTAAAGCGCCCATATCAAGGGAAAATATTTTTCTTCCTTGGAGCGGTTCAGGAACATCGTTATTTACAATTCTTTGGGCTAAACCTTCTACAATTGCAGTTTTACCAACGCCAGGATTACCAATCAAAACTGGGTTGTTTTTCTTTCTTCTTGATAAAATCCTTAGAGCATTTCTGATCTCATTATCTCTTCCTATAACCGGGTCGATTTTTCCTTCTCTTGCTTCTTTGGTCAAATCTCTACCAAATTTTTCCAAAGGGTTTGTGGTTTCTTCTGGATTATCTGTAGTAACTTTTTGACCTTTCCTGACCTTTGCTATAGAATTTTTAAAATTTTTATAAGTTAAGCCATAGGTATTGTTAGTATCAGATACATCGCTCTTTTCATTTAATAAAGATAGGAAAATGTGCTCTGCTGATACAAAGCTATCTCCCATAGCCTTTGCCTCATCTTCAGATTTTAGTAAAATTCTAGTAAATGTTTGGGTTGGATAAATATTTGATCCACCTCTTACTTGTGGAAGTTTTTCCATCATATTTTTAATTTCTTCTCTATAGCTATTAAAGTCAATATCCATAGTTTTAATGACTTGTGAAACTATAGAATCTGAATTTTCAATTAGGGCAAAGTTTAAATGAATCTCATTAACATCAGGATTTGAATTTTTGATAGCTATGTTATTGGCATTATTTATAGCCTCTAATGATTTTTGTGTAAATTTGTTGTAATCCATAATTATTCCTCCACTTCTTGTAATTTCTCGTATAATTCTTTTGCTTCTTTTGATAGATTTTTAGGGTTATCGATGATTAATTCTAAAATCAAATCACCCTTATTACCCTTTCTATCGGTGTAACCGTATCCTTTTAATCTCATTTTTTGACCTGAATTAGTCTCTTTTGGAATATTTACCATTAGATTGCCATCAATGGTTGATATCTTCTTTTTGCAGCCAAAATACGCCTGCCATGGAAGTATTCTTTCTCTTTTTATAATATCAATTCCATCAAGTCTTCTATCATCTTCATCCTTAATAATAATTTTTGCTAAAATATAAGCATTTATTCCATATTTTGATCCATCAATTTTTATCTTATTATTATTTTTAATTCCCTTAGGAATATTAATTTCTATATTTTTTATTTCGTTAGAATCTTTCACACTTACAGATTTCTTGCAACCCTTAATTGCTTCATCAATAGAAATTTCTATTATGGTATTTAAGGTGTTTTTTTTCTTAGAAGTGAAAGTTGATCCATTGGTAAATCTTTGAGATCCTGGCCTAAAGTTAGATGAACTTTTTCCAAAATTTCCAAACAAAGAATCAAAAAAGTCTGAAAATCCACTATCAGAACCTGTTGTATATGTGTAAGAAGATCCTCCAAAGTTTCCAAAATCAAAGCCAAAATCATTTGGATTAAAGTTTTGACCAGCTGAAAAATTGGCATTTTTGCCAAAAGTATCGTATTTTTTTCGCTTTTCAGGATCTGATAAAACCTCGTAAGCTTCGTTTACTTCGGAAAATTTATCTTTTGCATCTTTATCATCTGGATGAAGGTCTGGGTGGTATTTTTTGGCAAGTTTTCTATAGGCCTTTTTAATTTCGGCATCACTCGCTTTTTTGTCCACTCCCAAAATTTCATAATAATCTCTATATTTCATCTTATCCTCCATCGTATTTGTGTTTGACCATCTCTGACCTTAATAGAATTATACTATCTTGATATTAGTATTCAAGTAATTAATTTAAAAAAAATAAAAAATTAAACAAGTTTAAATTATCTTATTAATCATAAAAAAGCCCTCAAAAGAAGGCTTATTTTAATGATCGTATTGAACAAGGGAAATAATTTTATAATCGCTTAGTTTTTCTCTGGCTTTTAGAGAGGTTAATTCTATTAGGAAAGCAAAAGCTGCTACCTTTGCTCCTTGAGATTCGATTAATTTAGCTGTTGCCTGTGCAGAACCACCAGTAGCTATCAAATCGTCGATAATAAGCACCTTATCTCCTTTGTTTAGAGCATCTTTGTGCATTTCAAGTTCATTTTGACCATATTCAAGATCATAAGAAACTTTTTCAATTTCTGCTGGTAATTTTCCTGGTTTTCTAACTGGTATAAATCCAACACCAAGTCTATCTGCAAGAGGTGCACCAAAAATAAATCCTCTTGATTCTATGCCAACTATATAATCAAAGTCCAAAGAAGCTACTTCTTTTTCCAAAAAGTCTAAAGATTCTTTAAAAGCCTCCTTATCTTTTAGCAAAGTTGTTATATCCTTAAAAGATATTCCCTCTACTGGATAATCTTCAATTACTCTAATTTTTGATTTTAATTCCATATCATCCTCCAGTTAAAATTATACCCTAAATGATTCAAATTTATCGAAATAAATATTTTTTATATCTTGTTTTATTCTTTTAATTTTGGTTATAAATATATTGTAAGAATAAGGAGATATAATTTATGAAATATAGCATAATCGACCAAGAAAAAAGAGCTCATAATATTTATGAATCAGAAAATCAAGTTGTTACTCATCTAAATATTAAAAAAGGAGAGGAAATTCCAAGTCATGATAGCCCAATGACTGTAATAGTTGTAATCTATCAAGGAGAAGTTTCTTTTACAGAAGAGGGTGAGACTTTTGTTATAAAACCTGGAGATATAGTTAGTCTAAAACCAGGTGTTAGTCACAGTTTATTAGCAAAAGAAGATAGTAAGTTAATGGTAATCAAATCTAAATTAGCAGATTAACTAAAAAAGCGATCTAGAATTTTTTCTGATCGCTTTATTATTTTAATTGGTATTTTCATCGTCGTATTTAAGAACTGCCAAAAATGCATCTTGTGGAACTTCCACATTTCCTAATTGGCGCATACGCTTTTTGCCTTCTTTTTGTTTTTCAAGAAGCTTTTTCTTTCTTGAAATATCGCCACCATAACATTTGGCAATTACATCTTTTCTCAAGGCTTTTACAGTTTCTCTAGCTATGATTTTGCCACCAATGGCTGCTTGGATTGGCACTGCAAATTGTTGGCGAGGAATTTCTTCTTTTAGTTTTTCTACAATTGATCTTCCTCTACTATAAGCACTATCTTCATGAACTATAATTGAAAGAGCGTCGACAACTTCCTCATTTATTAAAATTTCAAGTTTTACAAGTTTTGCTTTTTGATAGCCTATTAGCTCATAATCTAGTGAAGCATAGCCTTTGCTTCTAGATTTTAAAGAGTCAAAGAAGTTATAAATTACTTCGTTTAGTGGAATTTTGTATTTAATAGAAACTCTCGATTGATCAATATATGTCATATCAACCATTTCTCCCCTTCTATTTTGAGCAAGATTCATAACCTGTCCTATATAATCTTTCGGTGTAATAATTTCTACCATAGTAATAGGCTCTTCTATATATTCAATGTTTGCAGCTTCTGGAAAATCGTTAGGGTTTTGTATCTCAATTTCTTCATCGGCATTTCTCATCTTTACCTTATAAATTACAGATGGAGCTGTTGCGATAATGTTTAAATCATATTCACGCTCTAGTCTTTGGGTTATTATATCCATGTGCAATAATCCCAAAAATCCTGCACGCAAACCTACCCCTAAGGCTTGTGAATTTTCTTGTTCATAGACCAAGGCTGCATCATTTACCTGTAATTTTTCTAGGGCATCACGAAGTTTATCAAAGCTTTCCCCTTCTGCTGGATAGATTCCAGAATAAACCATAGGCAAAACTTCTTTGTAACCTTCAAGTGCTTTTGCTGTAGGATCGTTGGCATTTGTAATGGTATCACCAACTCTTGCATCCTTAACTTCTTTTATACTTGCTTCTATAAAACCAACATCACCTGATCTTAATTCTTTGGTTTCTATACGAGTTCTCATGGTATAGCCTACAGTATTTACTTCATAGGTCTTACCTGTATTCATCATTTTTATCGTATCGCCTGGTCTTACAATTCCCTCAAAAATTCTAACATAGCATATTACTCCCCTGTAAGAATCATAATAAGAATCAAATATCAAGGCTTTAAGTTGCTTATCATCGTGATCTTCAGGTGCTGGAATATTTTTTACTATATCTTCTAAAACATCTTCAATATTTAAACCTGTTTTAGCAGAAACTAGTGGGATGTTATCGGTATCTAAACCAATTTGGCTTTCGATTTCAGCTTTTGCTTCATCAACTCTTGCAGATGGCAAGTCGATTTTGTTTAATACTGGCAAAATTTCCAAATCTTGTTCTAACGCAAGATATGTATTTGCAAGAGTTTGTGCTTCAACTCCTTGAGAAGCATCCACAACAAGTATAGCTCCCTCGCAAGCTTTAAGAGATCTTGAAACCTCATAATTAAAATCAACATGGCCTGGGGTATCTATTAAATTTAGATCGTAGATCTTACCATCTTTTGCTGAATAATGAATTTTTATTGACTTTAATTTAATTGTAATCCCACGTTCTCTTTCAAGTTCCATATCATCGAGAATTTGAACGCCAGTCTCTCTAATATCAATATTTTCAGATCTTTCAATTAATCTATCAGCCAGTGTACTTTTACCATGGTCTATGTGGGCTATTATCGAAAAATTTCTAATGTTATCTTTTTTTGCACTCATCTAATTTGTCTTTTCTCCATAAGGATTGTTATCTATTAAACCAAAATCAGAAAATGGATAAATTCTAAAGAAAGCATGTCCCACTATCTCATCTTTTAAAATTGGTCCAAAGTTTCTTGAATCGTTGCTAGCTCCTTCTAATCTATTATCACCCATGACAAAATACTCATTTTCTGAAAGTTGCCACTCTAATCCGCCATTTTCAGGCAAAGTATAATCTACAGAAGTATAAGGTTCTTGTAACTCTTCTCCATTTAGGTAAACTTTGTCATCTTTTAGTGAAATTGTATCTCCAGGAATGCCCACAACTCTTTTTACATAAAGTCTATTAGGATAATCAGGGGCATCCAAAATAATAATTTGTCCTCTCTTATAGCTTGTAAAATGCTTGCCTATTTTATTTACTAAGAGCATATCATCGTGGTGTAGAGTATTAAGCATAGATTTGCCAGAAACTCTTGTTGCATCAACAATAAAAAGTTTAAGAACTAAGGCTATTAATAAAGCTGTAAGTATTGTTTTTATCCAATCGATGATAGTATCTTTTAAGCTATCCTTTTTTACTTCAGTTTTTCCTTTTTGTATTTTTATCTTTTCGTTATTATCTTCCATAATTCTCTCCTTATTTTCTCTTATATTATAAACTAAAATTAAAAAACTTCAAAAATATAAATTTTGTCAAATTTACTTGTAAAATATACAAATGTATGGTAGAATAAATCAGTCAAGCAAAAATAAAAGCAAGAAAGAAGGTGAAAATATGGCAAATATAAAATCAGCAAAAAAGAGAATTGAAACAAACAAAAGAGATACTCTAAGAAATAAATCTCGCAAGTCTGAAATCAAAACTTACATCAAAAAATTTGATCAAGCTTTAGAAGCTGGTGATTTAGACAATGCTAATCAAATCTTCAAACACGTTGACAAAAGATTAAAACAAGCTGAATCTAAAAATGTTTATCACAAAAATAAAGTTGCTAGAACAAGTTCTAGATTACAAAAAGCTTTAAACAAGGCACAAAACGCATAATAAAATGAGTAATTATCAGTATTGGATCCTCACATATGATTACTGATAGTTACTCATTTTTTAATTGCATATTTTATTTATAAAAATTAAAGTTTCTATTTTCATATCAAAATCTTGAGATTTTTGTCTAATTTCCATATCAAAAAGTCTTTTGTGAGCGGAAAATAGATCATCCAAAGTGAAATTATTTTCAAATTCTCTTAGTTTTTTTAGTTCATAAGTTCCTATGGAAATATTTTTCATTATAAAAGAATCGTTCTTGCCATTAATTTTTAGTGTCTTATAGGCTATTAAATTTCTAATTTGTCTTATAATCATATGAAAAATCATAAATAAATCATCATCTTTTTCCGCCATTTTTAGATATATTTCTGTAGCGGATTTTGCATTTCTCATACTTATTGCATCGGTTAGATTAAAGATATTTAAGTTTAAAATTTCATCTAGCTGGCTTCTAACATCTTCAATTTTTATAATCTCATCAGTTGAATTTGCTATTATTTTATCAATTGTATTTACAACTTCATATAAGTCTATTTCGCTATCTTTTTGTAGATAAGAAAATCTATCGATAATTTCTCCTATCATTGATTTTTGTATTTTTTTATTATTTCTAACAAATCTTCTTCCAATAAAAGTTTCTAGGTCTTTTTTGCTAAGTCTTTCGATTCTTACAATATTGGCATATTTTTCTATTTTTTTATAAAATTTTCCTTTAAAGGGTCTATTATCAGAAAAAATCAAGAAGTTTGCGTAAGCCGGGAAATTTTCAAGGTCTTTTGTGATATTTGCAAGTATTTCTTCATAATCTTTTATAGAGTTTTTGGAAAGATCGATGTTTTTCCAGACTATATATTTTTTTTCTTCCATAACCGGATATGTTTCATATGCTGTTTTAATAGTTTCAAAGTCACACAAGCCTTTTATTTCTATATAATTAAAATCTGGAATACTTACCAAACTTTTTGTCGTTTCAATAATGCTATCAGATAGAAATTTTTCTTCTGAATCTATAAGATAAATTCCTTTTGTATTTTTATCTAATAGAATATTCATAAATTCTTTGTAATTCATCTATATTTTCCTTATTATATTTTCATATAATCTCTATCAATTTTATCTTTTATAAGCCAAGATATTTTACCAAAACTTGCAAATTTTCCGTAGTTTGATAGGGCATATTTATCTCCACAATTTATTATTTGCAAGTATTTTTCTTGTGGCTTATAAGTTATAAAATCACTTTCATTATTTATCATCTTTTTGAGATTTTCATACAAAATAGGAGCTTCTCTTATAGCAAAAACTCCTGCTTTTGGCATTTGAGGATATTTATTTATAGTACAAACATCGCCCATAGCAAGTATATTTTCTCCTGCAAAAAGTCTTTCATCAACTTTTATATAATTTTTTTCAAAGAGATCAAAGCCCATAAAGTCAATATCCTGACCCCTAAATCCTGAACTTACAAAGCAAAAATCGAATTCATGTGTTGTCTTGTTTGTGAAAATTTGCTTATCTCTTATCTTTAAAACTTCTTCATTTTTATATATATTTATATTTTTCTCTGTCAAAATTTTTTCAAATTTCTTTTTTGCTTTTGTGTTAAAATTCTTAAGAATCTCTCCTTTTGTAACAATATTTACAGAAGCTTTTTTGTAGGAAGTTTTTAAAGCTAATCCTAATTCTATACCAGAAGCTCCTCCTCCTACTAAAAATATATTTAAATTTTCCTTATTTTTGTAATTTTCATTTAATATTTCTTTTGATTTGACAATATTTGCTATAGGTTTGACCAAAATAACATTTTCCGAATCGATTGGAAAATTAATATTCATAAGAGATCCTAAGTTTATTGACAAAAAATCATAGCTATAAGTATTTTTCTCAGTTTTTATGGCCTTGTTTTCTTTGTCAATAGAAATAATTTTTTCTTCTATATATTTTACCCCTGCTTTTTGGCAAAGATTTCTTACATCAAAAGAAATTTCATCTTCACTATAAATTCCTTCCATAAAAGCTGCCAACATCCCTGAGTAATATTGCTTTTCGTTGTCTGTTATTAGTATAATTTCAAAGTTTTCTATTGGTTTTTTTAATAAATTTTTAAGAATATTTATATGTCCGTGGCCACCACCAGCTAAAATTATTTTTTTCATAATATCTCCTTAATTTTAAAATACGCAATTTTACTTAAAATATCCACCTTTCAAATATGGATCTATTTTTACTTTTTTATCAAAACTAATTTTTACCATTCCATCTTTTTGGCTGTTATAAATTTTTACCCCTGATAAATTTTCTATAACTTCCTTGTGTGGATGTCCATATATATTATTTCTACCTGCAGATATTAGAGCTACTTTTGGCTTTACATTGGATAAAAAATATTTAGAAGTAGAAGATCTTGACCCATGATGAGATACTTTTAATATATCAGCTCTTAAATCTAATTTATCTTCATATTCTTTTGGCAAGTCTCCCAAAGTTAGTATTTTTTTCTCTTTAATAATAATCAAAAATCCTGTTGAATGGCTATTTTCTTCTCCTTCAATTCCTTGAAAAACGCATTTTATTGTCCCATTTTTAAGTTTTATTTTCTGATTTTCTTTAATAACTTTTGCCTTATATTTTTTGATTAATTTTTTATTATGTGGGCCTGTTATTAGACATTCGACTTTGAAATTGTCGTATAGGGTCTCTAAATTTCCACTATGGTCTGAGTCTTCGTGAGAGATAAAAACTCCCTTTATTTTTTTTATTCCTAGTGATTTAAGATAAGGAACTAAAATTCTTTGACCTGAGTCATAATCATCGTATTTGGGACCACCTACATCAAATAAATAATAATCTCCTCCATCATTTAACAAAAATGCATCTCCTTGACCAATATCTATCATAGTAAAGCTTACTTCAGGTTTTAGCAAATCTTTTATAGGACTTATGCTTACAAAAAGTAAATTTATTATAAGAAATTTTTTAAATAATGCTCTATTAGATTTTTTTATGTAAATTAGCGCTAAAACTAACAAATAAAAATATATGCAAATTAAGATGCTAGGATGGGCAAAGTCAATTGTTAGAAATTTTATTGTATTTAAAAGATGGCTAATATTTGTAATACTTAAAACAAGATAATTAAGTATTGTAAAAACTGGTTTTAGAAAAGCTTTCGCCAATGGATAAAGCAAAGTTATGCCAAAAATCAAATACATAGCTAGGGTAAAAATTGGAACTATCAAAAAGTTTGCCAAGATGCTTAATAAATTTATTTTCCCAAAATAATAAATCGTAAATGGAAAAAGTGTAGCCTGAATAGTAGCTGTAAATCCAAGATTTTCCATTATAAGCTTATCCTTAAAATACTTTTTAAATTTTGGATAGATTAAGTAAATTCCACTTGTTGCAACAAAGGATAATATAAAGCCAGAGTTTAATATAGCAAAGGGATTAACTAATAAAATTAGTGTAGCTGCTATTAGCAAAGCTTTGATTTTATCGAAAGGCTTCTTGTACAAAAATCCTAAAAATCCAATCAAATTAACCAACAAAACTCTTATAACAGAAAAAGGGAAAGCTATTAAATATCCATAAAATAAGCAAATAGAAAGAGCAAAAATGTAAGCCTTTTTGTAATCTAAATTAAAAATATTAAAAATAAAAATAATAGCTGCAAAGAGCAAATCAATATGAAAACCAGAAACAGCCAAAATATGAGATAGTCCCAGATTTCTAATATCGTTATTTTCCAGCAAATTTTCCCCTAAAATAACCGAAATTACAAAAGAGGATGATTTCTTGCTTAGATTTTTTTCATATATATTGTGGATATAAGAATAAAATTTTCTCCTTAATTTTAATAAAAAATTAGAAGTTTCCCCTATTTTTTTAAATTCTTTTATATCAAGATTACTTGCTACATTTTTGGAAATCAGATAATTTCTATAATTAAAAAGATTTGGATTGGTATTTCTATTTGGAATATTAATATCGGCATCAACAAATAGTTTATTCCCTATTTCGAATTCATAATCAGAGAAAATGACCGATTTCTCCTTGATTTTTTTACCCTTTACTCTTACAAAATACCTATAAGAATCCTTTGTTTCTCTTTTTTGAAGAATTGTTACATTAGCCTTGATATTTTTGAAATCTTTTAGCTTATAAGAATTAAAGTTTAGAAGACTTAATGAAAATCCCAGACCAATGCCAAGGCTTATAAGTAAGTATTTCTTGTCAATAAAAAGTAAAATTATAGATATTACTAAGATAAATCCTAGTAAAACAAGCGGATTAAGATTTTCAAAATTAATGAAAATTCCAATTCCACTTACTAAAGAAATCAAAAATAAAAAAATAAACTTTCTCATGGCCTTTCCTCGGGTATATTATATCATAAGAATTTATTTAAAGATGAACTTTATAGGAGAGAAAAATGCAAAAATTATATATGGACTATCCAGAAATTTCAAAAATAAAAGCTAATATAATCTCAAGACGCTATCTAGATGACAAAACTCAAATAATCCTAGATAGGACAATTTTTATGCCAAATTCAAAAGAATTTTTAGCTGATATGGGAACTATCTCTGCTATGGAAGTTTTAAATGTAGAAGAAAAAAAGGACAATATAATCCACACCATCCAAGGAAAGCCTCAAAAATCCGAAGTTTTTCTTGATCTTGATATGACAAACAGAAGAAAAAATCTCTCTTATAACACCGCCTACATAATTTTTAAGCTAATTTTTGATTCTTTTTATAGGTCAAGCTCCATAAATCTAATAAGAAAAGAAGAAGATTTTTTCATTGAAGTATGTGATTTTTATGATGTTTTTGATAAAAAACTGATACTCGATCAAATAAATTTTCTAATAGGAGCCAATCTTAAAATTGAAAGCAAGCAAGGAATTACAAAAATTGACCCTATTGGAGATGTGATTAATAATTTTATATGCTTTGATAATACAGGAAAAGTTCGTGGACTTATTTTTGAAAATATAGATATAAATAAAAGCTCACTAAAAATAAAAATTAAAGCTTGTGACGATATTCTAAAATGATGGTTTGATGCCGTCATTTTTTAATTTTATTTAAAAGTATTTACATTAAATTAATAAAGTGATATAATTTTATTATATTTTATGAAAGGAGTAGAAAAATGACAAAATTTAGAAAAAGCAAATTCGGAGAAAAATGTAACTAAAGTCATTGTAAGAAAATGCCTTACCTTGACTAAGAAAATCAAGGAGGTCGAGGTTTATCCTCATATATGAAAGAATTAAAATTTGTTTTTAAAGAAATGTGGTCAAAAGACCCATTTATGTATTTTATAATAGTCGCAACATCACTACTTAACGGAATCATTCCCTTTGTTTGGATTCTAGCACCTGCTTATGTCATAGAAAATAGAACACTCGGAATGAAGTTTTTTATTCCCTTTTTTATCGTATTATTTCTAATTACAAGCCTATCAAGCTTTTTTATTTCATTTCTTACTGGAAATTATCGAATGAGAATGAATAACATTAGATATGGACTTGCTATAAATATCATTGATTATAGTCTAAATTTATCCTACATTGATCAGCAAGATAAAAAACAAAGAGAAATTATTAATAATGCTTTGCGCGCTGTGGATAATCCTTTTCAAGGGATTGGTGGCATGATTTTAGAGATGCCAAATATGCTAGGACTAATAATTTCAAGTTTTGGCTTTATTTGGATTTTTTCGTCTATGGATTTTTATATTCTTGCCCTAACACTAATTTTAACTATTATCGCTGCTTATTTTCATAGAAAGGCAGCTAATATTGAAAGCGATTATTGGGTCGAAATGGAAGAATGTGAAGAGCAACTTATGCAAATGAATTATGAACTAAAAAATCCCCTATCTAAGCTTGATTTGATAATGTATGACATAATTGGCTTATTTAGAAAATATTTTCAAAATCTAATGGATTATAAAAATGATAAAACTAAGGAAGTTACCAAAAAGAACTTACAATTAGTTAGTGTTTTTGCTCTTATTTCCTTGCTAAGAGATATTATTATATTTTCTTGGATGATAAAAAATTTTCACGATGGCAATATAAATATTGGTCAATTTTACATATATTTTACAGCTGTTTTTTCTTTTATCTTATTTGTAGAAAGATTTTCCTTATATTTTGGTTCTTACATCAAAGATATGGGTTTTGCCAAATCTTATTTTAAGATTTTAGATAAAAATATTCAAAATTATGAAGAGTTTTCTGAAGATGATTTTGATATAGAACTAAGAGATGTTTATTTTAAATATCCATCAAATGACAACTACACTTTGAAAAACATCAATCTAAAGATAAAAAAAGGCGAAAAGATAGCTCTTGTTGGAGAAAATGGAGCAGGTAAATCAACCCTTGCATTAATTCTTGCAGGTCTTTACCAAGTAACTAGTGGTAAAGTTTTGATAAATGGAAAAGACCTTAGCGAAAGCAATATTGATTTAACAAAAATTGTATCTGCTGTTTTTCAAGATAGCCTGCTCTTACCCTATAGCATAAAAGAAAATATTTTGCTTAATTCTAACAAAGAAAACTTAGATGATCTTTACAAATTGACAGGGCTTGATGAAATAGTAGAAAAATTTGAAAAGAAGGACGATCAAATATTGTTAAGAACTCTAGATGATCAGGGCGTTGACTTATCTGGTGGCCAAAAACAAAGATTATTTTTAGCTCGTGCCTTAAATAAGAAAAATGCAAAGATGTTAATATTAGATGAGCCGACAGCCCAGCTTGATGCCATTGCAGAGCGAGATTTGTATGAGCTTTATAACACTTTGACTGATGAGTTATCAAGTGTATTTATTTCTCATAGACTTGCTTCAACGCAATTTTGCGATCGAATTATTTATTTGGAAAATGGAGAAATTACAGAAGAAGGAACTCACCAAGAACTTTTAGATGCAAATGGAAAGTACAAAGAGTTATTTGACATCCAAGCCAAAAATTATAAGGAGAATATTTATGAAGAATCTCTTTAAAATTTTAAAATTGATGAATGAACAAAACAAAGGATTTTTGCTAAAAGCAATCTCATTTTCCTTAATTCTTGGTATCCTACCCTTATATAATATCATAGCACCAAAACTTGTTATTGATGAATTTAACGGAGCTAGAAGATTTTCTATTATGCTTTTGATAGTACTTGGAGTTCTTCTTATTAATTTTATAAGCTCGGAGATAAATTTTTATTCAAGATTTTATTATATGAAAATTTTTCATAATTTCATCTTTGAATTACAATTTATGGTCAATGAAAAAGTTTTAAGACTTCCTATAGAATTAACCGATTCAAAATCCATACAAAACAAGGTAGAGCAAGCTTCTGAGGCTATTTGGTATGTCTATAGTCTTTTTGATGTATTTACAATGGTTGTAGGTGCGCTTATTACGGGAATAATATCGATAATAATCTTGATACGATTAAATATCTTCATTCCCCTACTAATATTAGGACTATTTCTATTAAATATTCCCTTAGCAAAAAAAATCAAAAAGAATGAAGTTAGCTATACAGAAAAAAGTGCCATTGAATCGAGAATTTATAGATACTATATGTATTTTTCTAAAGACTTTAAATATTCAAAAGACTTAAAAATTTACAAGGGCGAAAAACTAATTTTGGATAAGGCGGCTTTCCATCTTAATCAGATGTATAAAGTTAACCATAAATATTTCACTTCAAATGGTGCTTATTTAGGCTTAATGAATTTGATTAATAACTCTGGAGTAATTGTTTCATTTATCTATCTAAGCTTTAGACTTATTGAAAATACGCTTTCTATTGCAAATTTCACCTTATATTTAAACTCTCTTATAAGACTAATAGATGGTTTAAATATCCTCCAGCAAAATGCTGCAAATATTATGGGAGCAAATACAATACTTGAAGTTCTATTTGAATTTCTTGCTATAAAAGAAGATGAAAGTACAGAAAACGGGATAAAAGATATAGATTTATCAAATGTGAAAATAGAATTTAAGAATGTATCTTTTAAATACCCGACAAGTGAAGAGTATATCTTAAAAGACTGTTCATTTGTCATCAATCCTGGCGAAACACTTGCTCTTGTCGGAAGAAACGGTGCAGGTAAATCTACCATAGTAAAGCTTTTGTGCAGATTTTATGATGTGAGTAGCGGAGAAATTTTACTAAATGGCATTAATATAGAAAATATAGACAAAAATTATTATTACCAAATACTTTCTCCAACTTTTCAAGATTTTAGACTCTTTCCTTTTAGGATTGATGAAAATGTCGCAACTATTGGTCATGAAGAAATTACCGATAAGGATTATGACGAAATGGATAAGTCCTTTAAGCTTTTAAATATCGAAAATTGGGTTGATTCTTTAACCAAGAAAAAAGCCAATTACATTACTAGCTTATTTGACGATAAGGGAATCGAACCATCTGGAGGACTTGGTCAAAAACTAGCACTTTCTCGTTCTATGTACCATAAGGGCAAATTCATTATAATGGATGAGCCGACAAGTGCTTTAGATCCAAGAAGTGAACAGGAAATTTTTGAAAATATGCTAGAGATAACAAAAGATCAGACTTCCCTATTCATATCTCACAGACTTTCCTCAACCAAATTTGCGGATAGAATCCTTGTTTGCAATAATCACTGTATAGAAGATACTGGAACTCACGATGAGCTAATGAAGAAAAATAAATTATACAAAGAAATGTTTGAAACACAAGCAGAATTATACACTTAAAAACGATTAGAAAAATGATGTGATCCAATTCTAAGGATCACATCAAATCTAATCGTTTTTAAAATTTATTAACAATAAAATCAAGACCCATAGCCCAACCCATGGAATATAGGAATATTGATGGTGGTTTGCACAAAAGAATTATGGTTGCAAACTTTTTAAAACTCATATCTGTAAGGCCTGTTAGATAACATAAAAAATCATCTGGTGCTACTGGCAATAAAATTGCTATAGCAAAAAATTTCTCGTAAGTCTTATCTTTTAGTTTATGCTTATATTTATCATAAGTTTCTTCGCCAAATATATCTAAAATTATTGATTTGCCAAAGGTTCTTGAAATGAAAAACACCAACATTGAACCTAGGCAAATGGAAATGTAATTGTAAATAAATCCCCAAAAAGCTCCAAAGATTATAACTCCAAACACTGTTGTAAGTCCTCCAGGAATTATTGGCACAACAATTTGTATGACCTGAATAAGCATAAATATTATGTGAGCCTTAGTTCCGTAGGATAAAATAAATTCTCTAAAGCTATCTATAGAATTAAAAAGACCTTTTTTATAACCTAAATATCCTAAAAAAGTAAGACCTACCAAAGCTATGACTGCTATTATATTGTACTTGTTTTTTCTTAGAAATTCTTTCATAAACGCTCTCGATCTTTACTATAAATCTAATACAATCATGAGATTTTATTTTGATTATGTCAAATTAATTTGACTAAAAAAATAACCTACGTACCATGTATAATAATACACCATAGGAGTTTATTTGTCAATTATTATTTTCATTATAAATTAATTTAAAAAAATAAAGGCTAAAAAAAGCCTTTATTTATTTACTACAATATTTAATATTTTACCTGGAACGTAAATTACTTTTTTAATTTCTTTTTCAAGTAGATAATTACTTACATTCCTATCAGCTTTTGCTGCTTCGATAGCTTCTTCTTTATTGGCATCAACTTTCATTATTACTTTGCCACGCATTTTTCCATTGATTTGAACTGGCATTTCAAATTCATTAAGGACTAGTTTATCTTCATCATAGCTTGGCCAAGTACTTTCGTTTAAGTAACCATAAAAGCCTGCCATTTGCCATAATTCTTCTGTTAAGTGTGGTGCTACTGGATTAAGTAAAGTTATATAAGTTTTAAAATCAGCTTTGGTGATTTTTCCAAGGCTTCTCATCTCATTAGATAGGCTCATTAGAGCTGATATGGCTGTATTAAACTTCAAATTTTCATAGTCTTCAGAAACTTTTTTGATAGTTTGATGGATTGAAACTTCAAGCTCTTTTGAATAATTATCAGAATCAGATATTAAGTCTATCATATTGTAAACTCTTTCTAGGAATTTCCTACAACCACGAACTCCTTCATCTGACCAAATTGCAGTTGAACCAAAATCTCCTATAAACATTTCATAGCATCTTAGGGTATCTGCTCCGTAATCTCTTATTATATCATCTGGATTTACTACATTTCCACGAGATTTACTCATCTTTTGATGATCTTCTCCAAGAATCATTCCATGACTTGTTCTTTTTATATAAGGTTCTTTTGTTGGAACAACTCCAATATCATAGAGGAATTTATGCCAAAATCTTGAATATAATAAGTGTAGTGTTGTATGCTCCATTCCACCATTATACCAATCTACTGGTGAATAATAATCTAGTGCTTCCTTGCTTGCAAGATTTTTATCATTGTGTGGATCCATGTATCTTAGATAATACCAAGAGCTTCCTGCCCATTGAGGCATGGTATCAGTTTCTCTTTTGGCAGCTTTTCCACAAATAGGACAAGTTGTGTTTACAAATTCATCTATTTCTGATAGTGGAGATTCTCCTGTAGCTGTTGGCTTATAAGATTTTACTTCTGGTAATAAAAGTGGAAGATCAGATTCATCAATTGGAACCCAACCATGCTCATCACAATAAACCATAGGAATTGGCTCTCCCCAATATCTTTGGCGAGAAAATACCCAATCGCGAAGTTTAAAATTAGTTGTAGCTTTTCCTAAATTTTTATCTTCAATATATTCTATAGCTTTTGCCTTGGCCTCTGTCGCTGATAAGCCATTTAAAAACTGAGAGTTAATTGAAATTCCCTTGTTAATGTCAGTTATTGGAAGATCTTCGTCATCTTCTGTCTGATATACTGGAATAATTGGCATATCAAATGTTTTTGCAAATTCAAAATCACGAGTATCATGAGCAGGAACTGCCATGATTGCACCTGTTCCATAAGTCATAAGTACATAATCTGAAACCCAAATTGGAATTTCTTTATCAGATAGTGGATTAATTGCTGAAATGCCGTCAATCATAACTCCAGTTTTTTCTTTATTTAACTCTGATCTTTCAAAATCAGATTTTTTGCGAGCTTCTTGTTGATAAGCTAAAATTTCATCAAAATTATTAATTTTTTCTTTATACTTATCTAATATAGGATGCTCTGGTGAAATTACCATATAAGTAACACCAAAAATTGTATCTGGACGAGTTGTATAAACTGTAAGTTTTTCATCGCTATTTTTGATTTTAAAATCTACATTACAGCCCTTAGATCTTCCAATCCAATTTATTTGCTGAGCTTTTATCCTATCTTCATAATTAACTAAGTCTAAATCATCTATGAGTCTATCGGCATAATCAGTAATTTTTAGCATCCATTGATTTTTCATCTTATGAATGACTTCACTTCCACATCTTTCACATTTACCATCGACAACTTCTTCGTTGGCAAGGCCTACTTGACAAGATGGACACCAATTTACGCTCATTTCATTTTTGTAAGCTAGACCATGTTTGTATAGTTGAATGAAAATCCATTGAGTCCACTTGTAATAATCAGGATCTGTAGTGTTTACTTCCCTATCCCAATCAAAAGAAAATCCAATTGATTTTAGTTGATTTTTGAAATTATTTATATTATCTTCGGTAACTTTTGCAGGATGAATTTTATTTTTTATTGCATAATTTTCTGTTGGAAGTCCAAAGGCATCAAAGCCCATTGGAAATAAAACATTATAGCCTTCAAGTCTTCTTTTTCTAGATACAACATCTAAAGCTGTATAAGGTCGTGGGTGACCTACGTGTAGGCCTTGACCTGATGGATAAGGAAATTCTACTAGAGCGTAAAATTTTTCTTTATCTTTATCAATTTGGCTATGAAAAGTTTTATTTTCATCCCAATATTTTTGCCATTTTTTTTCTATGAAATTAGGATTGTATTCTTTATAATTTTTGTTATTTTCTGTCATTTTTACTCCTAGTTCTTAGCTCCAAAGGCATTTACATATCTTGGATAAGGGATTACATCACGGATGTTTTTCATTCCTGTCACATACATTACAGCTCTTTCAAATCCTAAACCGTAACCAGAGTGAACGACACTTCCAAATCTTCTTAGATCAAGATAGTTTTGATAATCTTCTTCTTTTAGACCATTTTCTTTGAAAGATTGTAAAAGTTCGTCTATATTTTCCTCTCTTTGTGAACCTCCGATTAATTCACCTACACCTGGAACAAGCATATCAAATGCTGCTACTGTTTTGCCATCAGCGTTTCTTTTCATATAAAAAGCTTTGATATCTTTTGGATAATCCGTTACAAATACTGGTCCATCTACTATAACTTCTGATAAATATCTTTCATGTTCAGTTTGTAAATCCATGCCCCACTCAACTGGGAATTCAAAATTTTCTCCACTTGCTTTTAATTTTTCAATGGCATCTGTGTAGGTAATTCTTGCAAATTTTGCATTTCTAACCTTATCTAATCTTTCAAATAAATTTTCATCTATAAATCTATTGAAAAACTCCATCTCATCTTTATTATTTTCTAAAATATAATTAATTGCATATTTTATCATATCTTCTGCCACATCCATACATACGTTGTAATCTGCAAATGCTATTTCAGGTTCAAGCATCCAAAATTCTGCCGCATGTCTTGGAGTATTTGAAACTTCCGCCCTAAAAGTTGGACCAAAAGTATAAACATCTCCAAAAGCTAGTGCATAATCTTCAGCTTCTAGTTGGCCAGATACTGTTAGATATGACTTTTTGCCAAAGAAATCTTTGTTGTAATTAATTTCTCCATCTTCTGTCAATGGTGGATCTTTAGGGTCAATTGTAGTTATATTAAACATTTCCCCAGCACCTTCAGCATCTGAAGATGTTACTATTGGTGGATTTACATACAAAAATCCTCTTTCTTGGAAAAATTTGTGAAGGGCAAAAGCAAGAGAGCTTCTTACCTTAAACACTGCTCTAAAGGTATTAGTTCTTGGACGTAAATGTGGAATTGTTCTCATGAATTCAAGAGTTTGTCTTTGTTTTTGGATTGGGAATTTATCTGAAGATTCTCCCAAAATTTTAATTTCATCAGCTTGAATTTCGTAAGGAGTCTTGTTATTACCAGTTTCTACTAATTTTCCCCTTACCCAAAGACTTGTTGATAAGAATTGATGAGAAAGTTCATCGTAATTTTCTTTGTCAGTTCCAACAACTATTTGTAAATTTTTGAAAGTAGATCCATCATTTAGTTCGATAAAACCAACGTTTTTACCAAATCTTGAATTTCTTATCCAACCTTCAATTATTACTTCTTTGTCAAGATATTTTTCAATATCTGAAAGCATTTGTCTAATTTTCATTATTTCCCTCTTTTCTTTTCTTTAAATTTTCTATCATTATTTTCTCATATCCAACATTTTTTGCCAGGTAAAATTTTTCATTTACAAAATCATCTGGCAGATAATCCTGCTTAACATAACCCCCATAATCGTGAGGATAAAGATAGGTGTCTTTGATAAACTTTTTACTTTGTGGATAATGAGAATCTTTTAATTTGTTAGAAACTTCTCTATCCGGATTATTTTTTATAAATTTACTAGCTTTTTCTATTGCTAGATATGTAGAATTGCTCTTTGGAGCAGCTGCCAAATAAGTTACACATTGAGCAAGAATTATTCTTGCTTCGGGCATGCCTACAGCATTAATTGCATCAAAAGTTGAACTTGCCAATATTAAAGCATTGGGATCAGCATTTGAAATATCTTCTGATGCAAAAATCATCATTCTTCTTGCAATAAATTTAATATCTTCACCTGCTTCTAGCATTTTTGCCAAATAGTAAAGGCTAGCATCAATGTCAGATCCTCGCATGGATTTTATAAAAGCAGAAATAGTATCATAATGCCTATCTCCATTTTTATCATAAATCGCAATTTTCTTTTGGATAGAATTTTCTATGGATTCTTGGTCTATAGTGATTTTACCATCTTTTGCTTCTTGTGAAAATATTGCAATTTCAAGTGCATTTAATAAGGCTCTACTATCGCCGTTTGAATATTTTATAAGGCTTTCTTTGGCAGTTTTTGTAAGTAAAATATTTTTACTAGAAAGAATCTTATCTTTAGTTAGCGCTTGATTTATAAGTTTTTCTAAATCAGAATTATTCAAAGGCATAAGCTCAAAGACATACATTCTTGAAATCAAGGCCTTATTTATTTCAAAATAAGGATTTTCTGTTGTAGCTCCTATTAAAATAATCGTTGAGTTTTCAACAAAAGGAAGCAAATAATCCTGTTGAGATTTATTAAATCTATGAATTTCATCGATAAATAAAATGGTTTTTTTGTTTTCGTATTTTAGATTATCTTTGGCTATTTCAATCTTTTTTTTGACATCAGAAATCCCAGATGAAACTGCTGATAATTCTTCAAAAGCCATACGTGTTGACTCTGAAATTATCTTGGCAAGGGTAGTTTTACCGACACCTGGAGGTCCATATAAGATCATAGAATAAATTCTATCTGCCTTAATCATTCTATTTATAATTTTTCCCTCTGCAAGCAAATGAGATTGTCCTATATAATCTTCTAAACGTCTTGGCCTTAATCTATCTGCCAAGGGTGCAGATTTTTCCAATTCATATTTTTTATTTAGCTCAAATAAATCCATAGAAAACTTCCTAATAAAAAAGATGCTAGAAGCTATTTTCTAGCTAAATACTAGCATCATATTTAATCTCTTAAATTAAGTATCTCTTCATAAAATGAATCTACATCTTTAAATTCTCTATATACTGATGCAAATCTAACATAGGCTACAGGATCAAGTTTTTTTAGCTCGTCCATGACAAGCTCTCCTATATAATTTGATGTAACTTCCTTATTACCTTCATTATTGATTTTTACTTCAATGTTTTTGGCAACTTGTTCAATTTGCTCCATGCTTACAGGTCTTTTTTGACAACTTTTTACAACACCTGAAATGATTTTTGCTGGATTAAATGATTCTCTTGTGTCATCTTTCTTCACAACCATAATAGTGTTGTCTTCATATCGCTCGTATGTTGAAAATCTCTTTTTGCAATCTTCGCACATTCTTCTGCGTCTTATTGCAGTATCATCTTCTGTAGCTCGTGAATCGATTACTCTTGTGTTAGTTGAATGACAATACGGACATTTCATCTTATTTCAAAAAATCTGGTAATTCTATATCGTCAAATGGATTTTTTTTAGCCTTTTTTTCTTCTGCAACTCTATTTCTGCTCGGAGCCTCAAAATCTCTTCTTTGAGATCTTTGTGGACTTAGATCTTCTCTTCTTGATGGTCTTACTCCATTATCAAAACCTGTTGCAATTACAGTAATCTTGATGTCATCACCAAGAGATTCATCGCTACCAACTCCAAAGATTATATTAGCATCAGAATCTATATTTTCTCTAATTAGTTCAGCTGCTTCATTTGCTTCCATTAGACCAACTTCAGCTGCAGTAACATTTAATAAGACTGCTTTTGCTCCATCGATATTTGTTTCTAATAGTGGTGAGTTAATTGCAGCTTTAGCAGCATCAACTGCTCTATTTTCTCCATTAGCTCTACCAATTCCCATGTGAGCTATTCCTTGATCGCTCATTATTGATTCAACATCTGCAAAGTCAAGATTTATTACATTTGGTACAGCTATTAATTCTGAAATACCAGAAACTGCATCCATCAAAACTTGATCAGCAAGTTTAAATGCATCTACCATTGATGTTCTTTTTTCAACGATTTGTAATAATCTATCGTTAGGAATTGTAATAAGAGTATCTACGTTTTCTTTTAATTTTTCAATTCCAGCTTCAGCTTGAGATTGTCTTTTGCGACCTTCAAAAGTAAATGGTTTGGTTACAACGCCAACAGTTAGTATATCTAAATCCTTAGCAACACTTGCTACAACAGGTGCAGCACCAGTTCCAGTTCCGCCACCCATACCAGCTGTAATAAATACCATATCAGCACCTTTTAGTGCTTCTGTTATTTCATTTTTGGATTCTTCAGCAGCTTTTTCTCCTACACTAGGATTTGCTCCAGCGCCTAGGCCTCTTGTAAGTTTTTCACCTATTTGTAAACGAATATCTGAGTTTGATTCTTGAAGAGTTTGCAAATCAGTATTTACTGCTACAAATTCTACTCCAGATAATCCGTTTTCTCTCATTCGGCTAATAGCGTTATTTCCGCCACCACCAACACCTATTACTTTAATTTTTGCCAAAGAGTAATTTTCCATTTCCATGTTAATATTTGCCATATTTTCCCCCATCATTCATATTTATTACTTATTGAGATTCTCATTAAAAGATTTGCTGTAAACTTTCACAATTGGATTTTTTCCATTATTTAGATCAATTGAACTAACTTTTATGTCCTTATTTTTGATTTCACTAAGAATATGATCTAACAATTTTAATTTAAAATTGATATTATTTAAATCACCGAAATTTACATCTATATCTCTTAACATTATACCAATATCGGTTTTATTTTCCAAATTTAATTCTTTTAGATCTTTAAAGTAAGGATATTTTTGAATTTCGTTAATAAAATCAATTGTAGCTTTCGAGCTAGTAAAGTTTTGTCCTATAGTTTTTTTGGTTTTTGCTCCACTTATTTTTATCAAAGACTGGTCATAATCTTTAATATCAGCCTTTAAAACTTTGCACTTATTAGAAATAAAAAATATTTCATTTTCATTTTCTTGGTAAAACAAAGGATAGTTTTCGTCAACTTTTACACTTAATATATTTGGAAAAACTTTTTTTATTTCCACATCGTCAATTTTATCGAGTTTTTTTAAATTTTCCTCGCTGTCGTTTACTTTATAAAATAAAATATTTTTACCAATAGGATTTGATAAATACTCTATTATCTCACTATCGGATATTGTATTATTGCCAGTTACATAAATATCAGAAATTTGCATATAAGGATGAAAATACGCACAGATAGTGATAGTTGCTAAAGCAAGAATTATTAGTAGAAAAACAAATCCTTTAGAAAATAATTTTTTGTCTGTATCTTTTTTTAAAGAATTTTTCCTAGCAACATAATTCTTTTTTACAGTTTTTCCATTTTTTTTAAGATATCTATCATCATTAGTGTTTTTCATTTTTTTCTGTAAGTCCTATTACAAATTCCAAAATTTTATCGCTTGCATCCTTATTGGCAAGTTTTCCACTAGCTTCGCCCATTTCTTTAAGTTTTTCCTTATCAGAAATCATTTTTAAAATATTTTCATTTAACATATATCCACTCAAATCTTTTTCCAAAATCATTAGCGATGCCTTATTATCCACATAAGTCATAGCGTTATATTGCTGGTGATTTTCAGTGGTATAAGCTTTAGGAATTAGAATTGAAGGTTTTTTTACAGAAGATATTTCGGCAAGACTCATTGCTCCACTTGAGGCGATTACCAAATCACTTACTGCATAAAACAAATCTATATTGTCAATATAAGCAAAAACTTTTATAAAGTCATTTTCTGTCATTTCATCCATGAATTTATCGTAGTTTTTTTTGCCCGTTTGATGAAGTAGATAATACTCTCCTCCAATATTTTTTGATAATTCTAAAACAGCTTTGTTAAGAGCATAAGAACCGTTTGATCCACCAAAAGAGAATACTACTGGCCTATCTTTTTTTATTCCTAAAGTTTCTAAATCAGAATCGGAAAATTCATTTTTAAAATTATTTCTAACAGGATTTCCCGTTACTACAATATTATCCTTATACTTAAAATGTTTTAAAGCTTCTTTATAAGAAATGCACAAAACATCTACCTTTTTATTCAAAAATTTAGAAGTTACTCCTGGATAGGAATTTGACTCGTGTAAAAGTGTTGGAACTTTGGCACTTGCTGCTTGAAAAATAATTGGTCCACAAACATAACCACCAGTTCCAATTGCTATATCAGGTTTAAATTCTTTTACAATCTTTCTAGCCTCTCTAAATCCTCTCATATTCGTAGTTAAGGATTTAAAAAATCTTTTATTAATTTTTCTTGGAAGTCCCATTCCCTCAATAGGTCTAAATTCGTAAGAATATTTTTTTGCTATATTTTCTTCAGGACCACCTTTAATTCCAACATAAAGAATTTGGCAATCTTTGATATTTTCTTGAAGTTTTTGAGCAATGGCTATAGCTGGATAAATATGTCCACCAGTTCCACCACCAGAAATTATTACTCTCATCTAATGTTTCCTTTGTATTTATTGACTAAATTTTTAAAATCTTTGCCTCTAATCTCGTAAGATTTGTACATATCCCAGCTAGCACTTGCTGGTGATAATAAGATAATATCTCCATTTTTTGCAAGACTTACGGCATATTTTACGGCTTCTTCCATATTTTCTACTATTTTATAGGAAATTTCAAATTTTTCGCATAAAGATTTTAGTTGATATTTGGTTTGGCCCATGATAATCATTTCTTTACCATTTTTCTTAAATGCTTTGACATAGTCAGTGTAGTCAATTTTTTTGTCGTATCCACCTGCAATTATTATTAATGGTTCTTTAAAACTTTCTATTGCTTTTACACTACTATCGACATTAGTACCCTTGGAATCATTATAAAATTTGACATTTTTTTCTTCTGTAACAAATTCCAAACGATGTTCAATTGATACAAAAGTTTTTGAGGCTTTTGCAATATCTTCTAATGATAGACCAAATAAATATGTTTCTAATATTGCAGCCATGAGATTTTCGTAATTGTGATTGCCTATGATTTTTAAATCTTTTACATCAAGAATTTCAATTATTTTCCCATCTTCTACAAATTTTATCTTGTTATTTTCTAAATATAAACCCTTATCAATCTTATTTTTTGAAGAAAATTCATAAATATTTGCTTTTATTTGATTTTTCTTATCTTGTAAAATTTCATCTTCATGGTTAATGATTAAATAATCATTAGAATTTTGATTTTTTGTAATATTTAGCTTTGAATTTATATAATCATCAAAAGATCCATGCCAGTCTATATGATCAGGTGTAATATTAAGGAGCGCTCCTATGTGCGGATGGTATTTGTAGGTATCTTTTAGTTGAAAAGAAGATAATTCTTCTACAAATACACATTCTTTTTCATACATCTGCCACAAAATTCCCTCGCCAATATTTCCTACAGAAACAGCATCTATTCCATTTTCATTTAGAATGTGGGTTATCATAGATGTAGTTGATGTTTTCCCATTTGTCCCTGTTACTGCAAGGAATTTTTTATCAGGGAAAAGTCTATAAGAAAGTTCTATATCAGAAATTATCTCGAATTTTTCGGCTAATTTTCTTAAAATTTCATCACTTGGATTAATTCCAGGAGATTTTACTACAAAATCATAAGAATTTTCCATTAATCTACAATCAGAAATAGGGCTATAATCATAGCCCTTTAATTCATCAATTTCTTTTTTATTTTTATCATAAGTGTAAACTTCATATCCCATTTTGCTTAAAGTTTTTACTGCAGATATTCCGCTTATTCCTAATCCGTATACTAAAACATTTTTCATAAAATAGCCACCAAAGTTATTAAACATAGTACAACACTTACTATTGTAAAGGCTGTCACTATTTTTGGTTCTTTATATCCTTTCAATTCAAAATGATGGTGAATAGGAGTCATCAAAAACACTCTTTTTTTGTTTCTATGCTTGTAAGAATAGACTTGGATAATAACTGATAAAGTTTCTACAACGTATACTCCACCAAATATTACAAGATAAATTGGTATTCTTTCTATAATTGCAAGAGCAACTACTGCTCCCCCAATTGCCATTGATCCTGTATCTCCCATAAAAACTGAAGCTGGATTTGAATTAAAAAATAAAAATCCTAATAAAACGCCAAACATTATTACAGAAAACATTCTGCTCGTATCTTTGCTAGTTAACAAAAATAATGACAAAAATACAGGAATTGATACGCTTGCTGCTAGTCCATCTAAACCATCAGTAAGATTAACTGCATTTGTTGTTCCAACAATAATAAATATTAGAATTGGAAAACCAAAAAAACTTACTGGTAGTTGATAATTAGAAAAAGGAATAGTCATCATTGTGACTGATTCTTTGTTGTAAACAAAAGTAAGTATTGTGATAATTATTGCAAGAGAAAATTGCAAAACAATTTTTTCTTTAGGTTTTAAACCTTCAGATTGTTTTAAGACAAGTTTTCTAAAATCATCAACAAAGCCAATAGCACCAAAACCTATTGTTGAAAGTAGCAAAATTAATGTACTTAAATCAAAAGGTACAAAAATCAAGGTAATCAAAAAAGCTGCAATTATAAAAATTACGCCACCCATAGTTGGAGTTCCAGCCTTTTGATAGTGACTTTTTGGCCCTTCTTTTCTAATATTTTGACCTACTTTCATATTCTTTAGGATAGGTATTATCGCATATCCTAAAGCTATTGAAGATATAATACTTATTAAAGCTATTTTAAAAATTTGATTCATATCTAGTTACCATTTTCATTTGCCACTTCTTTATCATTATTAGCATATACCATTCCAAGCTCTTCTAATGCATAGCGTTGGATTCTGTTTAGATCAATAGCATTTTCAAGTTTTGCATTCAATCTATCTTTTTTAAGTTGTTTTGATATAACTTCATTCATAAGTGTATTATACTCGTATCTTTTATTATTCAATTGTTTTCTTTTTTGTAAATTAAAATATCCAAAAATAGCAATAATAAATATGGTTAATATAGTAAAAATTCTTTTAAAGCGAAAAGCTCTTTTTTCTAAGCTTCTATTTCTATATTTAGGAGAAACTTCCTTAGTCTCTTTTACTTTAAGTCTTTTTCTATTTTCATTAGTATTTATTGAATTTGCTCTAATCCTTATCTCAGCCATATTAAATCCTTTGACACACTCTTAATTTTGCACTTTTTGACCTTGAATTTTCTTTTTGTTCTTTTTTGCTTGCAACAATAGGTTTGTTGGTGATAATTTTAACTTTAGAAACTTTCCCACAAACACAAACTGGGAAATTGGGTGGACATATACAGTCTTTTTCTAAGTCCTTAAACTTATTTTTTACTATTCTATCTTCTAGGGAATGGAAAGTTATTATACATAATCTTCCGCCTTCATTTAGGTGATCAACTGCTTTTTCAATAGTATTTTCTAAGACATCTAATTCTCTATTTACCTTTATCCTAAGAGCTTGGAAAACTCTTTTTTCTGGATGAGCTTCTTTAGATTTTACGCTGTTATTTATGATATCTCTAAGCTTAAAAGTCGTATCTATTCGCTGTTTATTTCTATATTCGACAATATTTCTAGCTATGGTTTTTGAAAATCTTTCCTCACCATATTTAGAGAAAATCTCAGAAAGTTCATCTTGTGAATATTCGTTTATAATTTTTTCTGCTGTTAACTCATTACTTGTGTCCATCCTCATATCCAAAGGACCATCATGCATATAGGAAAACCCCCTTTCTGCATTGTCGATTTGATATGAACTGACACCAATATCCATCAAAAAACCATCTACTTTTTCTATAGCTATTGATTGCAAAACTTCATCTATATTCTCAAAATTTGTTTGAAAATATAAAACATTTGAAAAATCTTTAAGATTTTCCTTACTAGCTTTGATTGCTTCATCATCTTGATCAAGACCTATTAATTTTCCTTTTGAAGAAAGTTTTTGTAAAATTCTTTTGCTATGTCCACCTTTTCCTAGGGTAAGATCTACATAAATTCCATCTGGCTTAATATTTAAATTTTCTATAACTTCATCAGCTAAAACTGATACATGACTAAATTCCATATCAACTATCCATTATATCGGATAAATTCACCTCGACTTCATTAATGTAAGCTTCCCAAGTTGCTACATCCCATATTTCTATGGTTGTGTTGTTGCCAATAATCATCGCCTCGCTATCAATATTTGCATAATCTCTCAAATTTTTGTTAAGCAAGACTCTACCTTGTTTGTCAAGACTTGTTTTGATAGTAGATGAGAAGAAAAGTCTTTTTATTGCCCTGTTTTTTTTGTTTTCAATTACTAGGTTATCAAGTCTTTGACTTTGTTTTTCAAACTCTTCTTTTGTGTATATTACTAAAGATTTTTCAGGGCCTTTTGTGATATAAAATTCTTCTGATAAAATATCACGAAACTCACTAGGCATCATTATTCGATTTTTATTATCCATTTTGTGAGTAAATTCTCCTAAAAACATATCTACCACCATTAACCACTTCATTCCACTTTATAATTATTTTATACCATATTTGAAATTAAAGCAAACAAAAAATCGACTATTTGAGTCGATTTCTATCTGTTTTTATATTAATTTGTTAATTTACTTAAAGTTTATGATCTTTTCTTCTTTTTTTACCACTTTTTCCTCTTTAAAATAAGGTGGGAGATTATTTTTATCTGATATATAAAATATAATTATTCCAACTATTACAAATATTATTGATATTAACTGTGCCGTTCTTATGGATCCAATGTATAGGGAATCTGTTCTTAATCCTTCTACAAAAAATCTCAAAATTCCATATCCTATAAAATATGTTGCAGAAATTTTTCCCTTGTCTGGATTATTTTTCCTCCAATTAATTAAAATAAGAAAAATTACCATATCCCCAATAGATTCGTATAAGAAAGTGGGATGAACTTTAACTCCATCAATTATAATCCCCCAAGGAAGATCTGTTGGACCTCCATGGGCTTCTTGATTCATAAAATTTCCCCATCTGCCTATTGCCTGGCCTAAAACAAGTGAAGGAATTAGGACATCAGCCATATCCCAAAATGGCAGATTTTTTTTCTTGCCATAAATATACAAGGCTAAAAGTCCAAAAATTATTCCACCATGAATTGCTAGTCCTCCTGCTCTTATATTTAGGATTTGGATTGGATTTAAAGAATAATAGTCCCATTCAAATAAAACATACCAAAATCTTGCACCCAAGATTCCTATCGGAACAATTACAAATAAGACATCATAGACGAAATCTTCATCAAATCCACGTCTTACAAATTCTTTTTTAGCAAAATAAGTTCCCAAAAGCATACCAGCAATTATTATCAAAGCATACCAACGTATCTCTATGCCAAAAATAGAAAAAGCTACTGGATTAAAATTAAATTCCATTATTCTTCCTCACTTGGTAAATCCCAGTTTGTAAAGACATCTTGGACATCATCATTATCTTCAAGGGTATCAATTAATTTTTCCAAATTAGAAAAATGTTCACTAGAAACTTCTATTAAATTTGCTGCTATATATGAAATTTCTGCACTATTTATATCATAGGCTAATTGTTTAAGTTTATCGACAGCATCGTTAAAAGCTTCAAGGCTTGTTAGAGCTTGGTAAAATTCGCCATATTCATTTACATCATCGCATCCAGCTTCAAGTGCATCCATCATAAATTGATCGAAATCTTTGTTGGTTTTGTCAACTAAAATCTCACCCTTATGTTCAAACATAAACATAACAGATCCATCAGTTCCAAGATTTCCACCATTTTTATCAAAAGCATGCCTTACATCTGGGGCTGTTCTTTGGATATTATCTGTTAGACAATCAACTATTATAGCAACTCCTCCTGGACCGTAACCTTCATAAATTACTCTTTGGTAATTGTCAGCAGCTCCTTCGCCAGTTGCTTTTTTGATTGCTCTTTCAATATTATCATTTGGCATATTATCAGCTTTTGCCTTATCAATTGCAGCTTTTAATGTTGGGTTATAATCTGGATTATCTCCACCTTGCCTTGCTGCAACTGTAATATTTCTAGCGTGTTTGGTAAAAATTTTACCACGTCTAGCATCTTCTGTTCCTTTTTTATTTTTAATCTTGCTCCATTTATTATGTCCTGACATAAATCCTCCTATTTACTATAAAGCATTTCAGTTTTAATTTTTTTTATTGAAATTTCTGCGCTGGTCAAATTTATCAAATCCTCAGTTATTCTATCAAAGGATTCTTCTGACAAATAAATATTCATCTTTACCTTATCTGTAAAATCTTTGTCAATAATATATATTTTATTTTCATTTAGGTAATTTTCAATTTGACCTAAGACATTATAAGAATGAATTAATTCTACTACAAAAAAAGGTCTTTTGTAAATAATTTTATTATTTAAGCACTCACTTACGCCCTTAGAGTATGCTCTAATAAGTCCTCCCTTGCCCAAAAGTTTGCCACCAAAATATCTTGTAACAACTGCCACAATATTTTTTACATCATTTTTTTCTAAAACACTTAGCATAGGAAGGCCAGCAGAACCTGTAGGTTCGCCATCGTCATTATATCTTTTAATCAAAGGATTTGTATTGATTATAAAGGCAGAGCAATTATGAGTAGCATCCTTATATTTTTCAGATATTTCTTCTATGAATTTATTAGCGTCATCTTCACTTTCAACATGGCTAATGTTGGTGATAAAAATAGATTTTTGCTCAGTAAACTCACTTTTTATCTCGCCTTTTACAGTTTTATATGCATTCGATATATTTTCCATACTTATTCATATCCTCACTAGATATTTCAAATTGAATGATTGTTCCCAGACCATCGTATTTTGTATCCAAAATATCATAATTTGTCATCAAATAATCCAAAACATCTCCATCTGAAAAAGGTATATGCATAGAAACTTTTTTATAATCTTTTTTTATAATTTCTACGATTTTCTCTTTAAGTTTTACTAAATCTTTCTCATCTTTTGCTGAGATATAAATCCTATCTTCTTCTCTTTTAAAAAGTTTGACTTTAAAATCATCATCAATTTTGTCCATTTTATTAAAAACATATAAAATATGCTTATCTTCTAAATCTATGTCCTCTACTGCCTTTTCTATGGTTTTTATTTGATGATCGATATCTAAACTTGCATCAATTACAATTAAAAGCATATCAGCAAATCTAATTTCTTCTAAAGTCGTCAAAAATGAATCATTTAATTCTTTAGATAAATTATCGATAAAACCAACAGTATCGGTAAGAGTTACCTTGGTATTTGAAAAATCTAATCTTCTGGTTGATGTATCTAAAGTTGCAAACAATAAATCATCAGAATAAACAAATTTATCTTTACCGTACAAATGCATCATACCATTAAGTATGGTTGATTTTCCAGCGTTAGTATAACCTAGTAAAGATATATTATAAATATTATCTCTTGATTTTCTATTTGTAATTTTTGTCTTTTCTACATCTTTTAATTGTTTTTCAAGAGATTTTATGTCACGTATTACTGCACGCCTGTCGGTTTCAAGCATGGTTTCACCAGGACCTCTTGTTCCTATACCACCAGCTTGTCTTGACAAATATGAAAACCATTTGTTAAGTCTTGGCAATTGGTATTTTAGTTGAGCAAGCTTAATTTTAAGTCTACTTTCTTTAGTATTTGCTCTTTGGGCAAAGATATCTAAGATTAGACTAGTCCAATCAACAACGTGAAGTTTTAACTCTTCTTCAAGATTATATAATTGACTAGCTGATAGTTCCACATCAAAAATAACTGTATCTATCCCTAGTTTTTTTGCCAAATCTTTAATTTCAGATACTTTTCCACTGCCTATAAAAAATCTTGGATTAACTTTTTCTACAACCTGACTTACATAAGCCATAGATTTGCCACCGGCCGTATTTATTAACGATTCTAATTCGTATATTTTATTATCAAGATCATCTTCTCTATTTAAAACATTAACTTGTATAACTTCCTGCATAAACATCCTTTCTAAAAGATTATACGATAGCTAAAAATATTATAAAGATGCTAAGATATAGATATATTATTAAAAAAATGATAAAATAGAATTGATATTGAAATAAATAAATAAAAAAATAAATTTAGGAGGCTAAATGTTTAAAAAAATTGCCTCTATAGTGATAAAACTAATTTTGATAATAATACTTGGCATAGGATCTATCCTTGTTGTATTTGGAGGACTTATGGGAGGAGCAATACTTGAAGTTATGAAAACTGCCCCAGAAATCGATCCAAACATTATCAAGTATGAAATGAGTCAAAATTCCACTATAGTTGATGAAAATGGAAATGAAGTTGATTCTATAGCTACTAGCGAATACAGAGAAATAATTGATTATAAAAAAATCCCAAAAGCTTTAAAGCTTGCTTTTGTCTCAATAGAAGATGAGAGATTTTATAAGCACCCTGGTTTGGATTTTCAATCTATTTTAGGCTCTGCCCTAGAAAATTTTAGAGCTGGTAGTATTGTCCGTGGGGGCTCCACAATAACTCAGCAACTTGCTCGTAATACTTACCTTACAAATGATCAAACCTACGAAAGAAAAATTAAGGAAATTTATCTGGCTTTGGAAATAGAAAAAGCCTTGAGTAAAGATGAAATACTTGGAGCTTATCTAAATAGAGTTTTTATGGGACAAAATACCTACGGTGTTCAAGCAGCTGCAAGAACATATTTTGACAAAGACGTTTCAGAGCTAAATTTAGCTCAGTGTGCAGCTCTTGCAAGTATAGTCCAATCCCCATCTGAAAATTCTCTTTACAAAGCAATAAAAGTAAGTGAAGTTACTGATCAAAGAGTTATGGGAGAATTTAGTATTGATGGTGAAAAATATGCAGCGATTTATAATGAAAATCCTTATAAAAGAGAACAATATGCCCTAGAAAAAATGCTTGAACTAGGCTGGATTTCTAAAAAAGAATACGATGAAGCCAAAAATTTCGATGTTGCAAGCACTATTAAGCCTGCTGAAAGATCAAATACCGAAATTGCAAGCTATTTTAACTCCTTGCTAGAAAAACAAGTTGTTAGAAAATTACAAGAAATCTATAATTTAAGCGAAAACCAAGCTTGGGATAGACTTTATTATGGTGGATTAAGGATAACAACAACCATAGATGAAGACATGCAAAAGGAATTGGAAAATATCTACGCAGATTTTTCCTCATATTTGATGGGCGATACTTCAGGATGGAATCAAGCTCCTCTACTTGATTTACGCTATGACCAATATGGAAATATAATAAATAGCGATGGCAATTTGTTATATTATGCAAAAAGCAACATCTTAAATGACAATAACGATATTAGACTTAGAGATGATGAAGCTTGGTATGATGATGATGGAAATTTAGTTCTATCAACTTACAAGGCCTATCTTGACCAAACTAACCTATACTTTAGGAATTATTATTCCTTAGATGAGAATAACAAAAATTTAAGAACTCACAAGACTGGACACATTACTTTTAAGAGCAATGAAGATGCAAGTCTTGATGAGGATGAAAATATTGTTATATCAAAGAAATTCTTAGACGAAAATGAAAATATTATAACAGCTTATGAAGACGGAACATTTTCTATCAACAAAGATTTCTATGAAATAGACTTAGAAGGAGTAATCCAACCTCAATCTTCAACAGTAATTATGGATCAAGCAAACGGTCACATTAAAGCAATTATGGGCGGCCGCGATCAAAGTGGTATTAGAATTTTGGATAGAGCTTCAGCTATTCCAAGACAACCTGGCTCATCAATAAAACCAATTGCAACTTATACAGCTGCTTTAGATAATGGCTTTAACCTAGCAACTGGTATGGATGATGTGCCATTAATGAAAAATGAAGAAGATCAACCTTGGCCAAAGAATGTTTACGAATATTATATGGGTCTTGTTCCTATAAGAAGAGCCATAGAATTGTCCATAAATACTATTGCAGTAAGAACTCTAAAAGAAGTAGGTATTGCAAAGAGCTTAGAATACTTAAAGAATTTTGGAATAATAAGAGAAGATGGCGAAGATAACTTTGTTAGCAAAGAAGATAACCCTACAACTAACGATGAGAATTTAGCAGCCTTAGGTTTAGGTTCCATGACAAATGGTCTAACAACTTTGGATATGACTGCAGCTTACGCAGCTTTAGCAAATCAAGGAAAATACAACGAACCATTGACATTTTCTAAAATTGAAGATTCAACAGGCAAAGTTTTATTTGATGATAAAAATGTAATAACTCATCAAGTAACATCTGCTGAAACAGCTTACCAAATAACCTCTGCCCTAGAATCAACTGGACAAAGCTACAACAACATCTATATTAACGACATAGATTATGCAACCAAAACTGGTACTACTGATAATAAAGTAGATTTTTGGTGCATGGGCTATACTCCTTATTACACAGTTGGAATTTGGATGGGAGCAGATGATCAAAATCTTAGAATGAATGGAAATTCTATCGAAAGAGCTGCTTTGATGTGGAATATAATCAATAATCATATACTTGACGGCTATGACGTAGCTAATTTTGATATTCCAGATGGCATTGTTGAAATACAAGTAGATACCATGAGTGGAAAACTTCCTTCAGATATATCCAGATGGGATCCAAGAGGAACAATAAGAACAGAAATTTTTGGTCCAAACAATACGCCTACAGAAGTTGATGATGTTCATGTTATGATAACAGTAGACGATAGAAATAATCTCTTAGCATCAGATATCACACCAGAAGGGCATATAACAAGTAGAGTATTTATAAGACCAAAAAGTAATTATGATCCTAACGAATTTGGTGGAATTTATCCAAAAGATTGGACTTACAGACCTCCTACTGCATATTCAAATTTAGCTGAAGATCCAGAAGAAGAGGATGATGAGAAGGATAAAGACGGTAAGGATAAAGATAAAGATAAGGACAAAGATAAAAATCCTGATGATAACAAGGAAAATAATCAAAATCCTGACCAAAACCAAAACACAAATCCTTAAATTTAAAGGGACTATAAGAAATATTTCTTACAGTCCCTTTTTAAATTTACTAAATTTTATTAGTTTATTAAAATTATTTTCTAGTTGGCCCTTTGTTTTTTCCCGTAACAAGGTTGATAATCCACAATAAAATTACAGCACCAATTACTGACCATAAAATTATTGCAAAAGTTCCTGGTCCACCAGCTTTTAGGAAAAACGAATTATAAATCCAACCGCCAATTACAGAGCCAATAATTCCTACGATTATATTTGCAAGACTTCCCATTTCAGAGTCCTTACCCATTATCCTACTAGCAATCCAGCCAGCCAAAGCTCCTAATATTAAAGTCATTATTATACCTTTTCCACTTAACATAATATCTCCTTTCATTTTTTAAAATATTTCGTAATAAAATATTAAATTACTTTATATATATATCCATTTTTTGTTTTTTTAAACATTTTTATAAAGGCTAAATAATACTAGCTTTTGTGTGGTATAATGAAAGAAGAGGTGAGTTTTTTGAATAATATCAATATTTTAATAATTGAAGACGAAAAGAAAATTTCAACTATAATGAAATCTTATTTTGAAAAAGAAGGCTATAATGTTTTGCAAGCTTTTGATGGCAAAGAGGGCTTAGAGCTTTTTAATAATAACGAAGTAGACCTAATCATACTAGATTTAATGTTGCCAAAATTACCTGGTGAAGAAGTTATAAAGGAAATTAGAAACAAGTCTGATTTACCAATAATTATGGTTTCTGCAAAGGTTGAGGAAGATAATCGTGTAGAAGGATTAAGACTTGGAGCTGATGATTACGTGACCAAACCATTTTCCCCAAAAGAATTGGTCGAAAGAGTAAAGGCAGTTCTTAGAAGAATCGAAAAATACAATATTCCTAGAGCCGATATTATAAAAACTTCCGATGGAAGATTGGAAATGGATTTACAATACAATAGAATCTTTAAAGATGGAAAAGAAGTTTTGCTAACAAAAAACGAATTTCAAATTTTAAAAACTATCTTCTCTTCTCCAAATAAAATTTTTTCAAGAGATGAAATTATCGCTCTTACATTTGGTTATGATTACGATGCCTACGACAGGGCGATTGACACTCATATAAAAAATATTAGATCAAAGATAGAAGATAATCCAAAAAGACCTGCTTATATCAAAACAATTTATGGTATGGGTTATAAATCTGGTGGAGTAGATGATTACATTAAAGAGTAAAATTATAAGAAACTTTGTCGCAGGTATTTTAGCTTGCGTCTTGGTTTTCTCAATTTTGGTTACTATTTTTGTCACATTTAACTACAGACAGATGCTAATGGAAATGAAAGATGTCAGAGTGACAGAAGTTAGCACTTGGTTTATAAAATATCAAAAAGATCCCAACACAAGCATTGAAGAGATGTGGCAAGGACTTGATAATCTTGCCAAGGATCTTGAAGTTGATATTAATTTTGAAGAACCTGACGGAACAATTTCTTATGAAGTTTTTGGTAGAAATCCTTCAAATACTTACCCAATAAAAAGAGAGCATTTAAAATTATTTAACGCTGATAAGGCCAAAAGGTCTGGAACTTTAAATATAACCTATAATGTCAATCCTGAACCTATAGAAGATTTGCAAAGAAATTTTACAAGTGCAATAATCTATGGGTTAGTAATTTCTTTGATAATTGGATTTGTCATAAGTCTAATTTTATCTGAAAACATTTCAGAACCTATTATGTTAATTAGCGATGATACACTAAAAATTAAAGATGGCAAATATGAAGTTACCGATAGAAATACTGATATTATAGAAATTGAGAATCTCCAAGACAATATAACTTATTTATCAAATAACTTAAAAAATCAAGAAAATATTAGAAAACAATACGCTCAAGATATATCTCACGAATTGCGTACTCCCCTAACGAATTTGCAACTTTACATAGAAGCAATTAAAGACGGGATTGTAGAAGCTGATAGTCAAACAATGGATATTTTGCTTGAAGATGTAATTCGCTTACAAGATTTGATTGTTGGTCTAAAAAAGACCTTTGATGAAAATGTTGAATTTATCCAAGTAAGAAACGAAGATACAAATATTACTAATCTTATTAAAAGAATTGCCTATGCTTTCTTGCCAAAAGCAGAACAAAATAACATAAAAATCTCAGAAAATCTTGCTGAAAACGTTATTATGTATACTGATAAAAATAAGTTCACGCAAATTTTAAATAATCTCATATCAAATGCCATGAAAGCTATTGGAGAAAATGGGAATATAGAAATATACCTTACTGAAGATAATAAAAAAATCGAAATAAAAGTAATCGATGATGGAATAGGAATTGCAGAAGATCAAATTGATAGGATCTTTGATAGATTCTACAGGATAGAAGATTCAAGAAATACCAGTGACAACGGCCATGGCTTAGGACTTGCAATTAGCAAAAATTTTGTCGAGGCCCTAGGTGGTAAAATCAAAGTAGATTCTGTACTTAACCATGGAACTTGTTTTACACTAAGTTTTACAAAATAAAGTAGGAAAATTATGTCAAGAAAACGCATAAATAAAAGAAAAACTAAAAAAAATGAATTATTAACAAATAATGATAGAGACGCTTACAATATACAATCTGACTCCCAAAGAAAAAGAGCCGAAAGGAAAAAACTTCAAAGAAGAAAAAAATTTATAAGACGCAGAATAATCCTTGGCCTAATATTTTTTGCTCTAATAGTTCTTGGTGGTAAATTTATTTCTAATGCCATAAACTCATACAAAGTTATGGGCTATCCAGACTTTAGAGATGAAGTTTTGGAAAGTTTGGGAAGAGAAGTTTTTGTTTCCCCATCAGAAAATAGATCTTTAAGTGCTGGCGAAAAAATCACCGATTTTGAAAGTTTGTATAATATAATCCAAAGATCTTATGCAGTGGATAATGAAAATAAAGAAAACTACAAGAAATTTTTGGGTCAATACAACGATTTTAGAAAAAAAATTGCCCTATCTAAAACTGACCAAGAATACTTTACATTAATAAATCAGTATCTAGCAATACTTGATGATAGCAGAACCTTTATTTTGGAAAAAGATACTTACCAAAATCTCTTTGATTATTATAAAGATAAGAAAAATTCAAACAAAAAATCAGTACTCGAAGATCCACAAGCTGTCGATAGGTACAAAAGATTAATTACTGATGCAAACAGCAAAAAAGAAGCTACAAAAGGCGAAATCATCACAAACGGCCTAATGGTAATAAGCATGGAAGATTTTAGACCTAAAGAATTTGAAAATGATCTAAAAAAAATAACAGACACATTTTTGGCAAACCCACCAGTTGGTAAACTAATCATAGACTTATCAAATAATAATTCAATAGATCATGTCTATTGGAATAAATTTGCAAGAATTTTAATTCCTGAAGACTACAAAGAATCTAATATAATTTTTTACAGATCAAAACTATTTGAAGATTCGCTAAAGACTTTTAAGGAGGATGAAAACAATCCTTATGATACAGCTCTTGCAAAAAATGATGCAAGTAAATACAAAGAAACTAAGAAATTAATAAATCCAAGCGACTATTTATATTACGACCAATTAGACTTGTCAATAACAAAAAACACAGATTATTCAACAAGAAAAATTTATGTCTTGACAAATTCTAACACAGCCAACGAAGCCATAAAATTTGCAGACTTTTTGAAAAAAAATGGAGCTTATCTAGTAAAAAATGCACTAGACTCAAAAGAAACAAAAAACGACATAGTTTATAATGCTCCAAGTGATCTTTACTTATTAGAACATTCTGGTCTAATTTTATCGATAAACTCATCTTTTTGTAAAAATGATGAAAATATTTACCTATCTTACGATCAGAAAATAAATTCCAAAGATCCGAAATCAAGTATGCTAAGCATAGTAAACCAATAAAATAACGCCCCCATCTAAGTTTGTGATAAAACTTATGGAGGCGTTTTTAATTTGTCACTTATTCTAATTTATTTTAATTAATCATTCTTTTTTCTTAAAGCAACAAGAGATGACATAGAAATTGCAAAGCTTGCAACGATTGGTGCCATGCTAACTACACCTGTTTTTGGATTTGAGTGTTTCTTAGCAGGAGCTTGTTTTTCTTCATTTTTATTGTCTTTTTCTTTATCAGTTTCTTTTTCAGGATCTTTTGTAGGATCTTCTTTCTTGTCGTTTCCTTCTTGATTTGCTTCGTTTTCTTTAAGGATTTTTTCGATTTCTTTTGTATTTTCAGTAATTTTTTCTATTAAATCCTTAGCCTTATTTTCATCTTTATTTTCTTCTTCAACTTTATCATCAGTTCCAACTTCAGTTTCATCATCAGAATCACTTGTTGTGCCTGGTACAACTGGGTTTGATGGATGATCTGGAACTACTGGTTTATCTGGATTTGGTTTATCTGGATTTGGATTTGGTTTCTCATCTTCTTTTGCTTCAAATCTATAAAACCATCTTCCATTTGCTCCTTGGTCAGCTGTAACTTTAAAGTTATTTTTCATATTTTTTGGCATTGCTTCTTCGCCAGCTTTTATAGCAGCATCTTTTGTTTTGTAACCATTTTCATTGTTTTCTGGTTTTTCGTCTGTTTGAGGATCCTCTGGATCTTCTTCTGGAGTATCTATTTTTTCATATGATGATAGGAGATAAATATATCTACCGTCTGCATTTTGGCTGATTGTGTATGATTTGTTAACTGGATCATTCTTTAAAGCTTCTTGAGCTGCTTTTTCGGCTGCTTCTTTTGTTTTGTAGCCATTTTCATTGTTTTCTGGTTTTTCTTCAGGTTTTTCTTCAGGGATTTCTCCATTTTTGTTTACGCCATTAATTGTGTAAACTAGAGTTTCTTCGGTTCCGTCCCCATTTTTTACAGTTAATACAAGATTAACAGTTTTGCCTACAAAATCTTTAAGTTTACCAGTTTTCTTTCCTGTTCCTTGAGCAGCATTTACTATGTCAGCTCCAAAAACAAGTTTAAACATTTGTTCTACAGTCATTCCTGAACTTGGAGCAGCGGCAGCAAGAGCTTTTAAATCTCTTTCATCTTCGCCACCTACTTTTATTTTTACAAGATTATTTTCATTATATAATTTTGTTAAACCAGCTACTAATCCAGTTCCACTAATTTCTTTTGCGTCTTGAGTTTCATCAAGGATTGTTACTGTTACGTTCTTGCCATATTTATCGTAAACAGCGTTATAAACTCCTTCTTTTTTTGAAATTCCATCAAACATGCTATCAGCAGCTTGTTCAAATGCATCAGATTCTGGACTTCCTAGAGCTTCTTTCTCTTCAAGGTCGCTAATTTCAAGACCGCCATTATCATCAGCTTCTTCATCTTCTTCTAATGGTTTAGCTTCTTCTTCAGTTTCTAGATTTTCTTCTTCAGTTTCTTCAGTTTCTTCTTCTTTTTCTTCTTCTTTTAAAGTTTCGATAGCTTCGGTTGGATTTGTTTCTTCTGTATTAGCTTCTTCTGCAAATGCAGTTTGTGCTGAAACTACAAAGGAAATTGACAATGCTAAAGCTAGTATGGTGCTCTTTTTATTTTTCATTTCTCCTCCAATTTTGTTATAATTACATAATTAAAATTTAATTATTATTTACCTCTATTATATATATATATATATATATGAATTTGCAAGCTTTTATACTAATAGTTATATGTAAATTTAATTAAAATTTAACTATCATTTATCTCTATTATATATATATGAGTTTGCAAGCTTTTAGCTTAATAGTTAAATTTCAATTTCACTAAAAAACTCGACACTTTTGTGTCGAGCTTTCTTTTAATGATCTTATTTATTTTTTGGAATTATTTTATCTTTTCCGCCCATGTACATTTGAAGTGGAGCTGGGATTTTTACGCTTCCATCTTCTTGTAGTAAGTTTTCAAGGAAAGCTATTAGCATTCTTGGTGGAGCTACTACTGTGTTATTTAGAGTGTGGGCAAAGTAGGTTCCCTTTTCTCCTCTTAGTCTTATGTTTAGTCTTCTAGCTTGTGCATCTCCAAGATTTGAGCAAGATCCAACTTCAAAGTATTTCTTTTGGCGTGGGCTCCATGCTTCGACGTCACAAGATTTTACTTTAAGATCTGCAAGATCTCCTGAGCAACATTCTAGAGTTCTTACTGGAATTTCTAGACTTCTAAAGAAATCTACTGTGTTATTCCATAATTCGTTGTATAGAGTTTTTGAATCTTCTGGCTTACAAATTATTACCATTTCTTGTTTTTCAAATTGGTGGATACGATATACTCCACGCTCTTCTATACCATGAGCTCCTACTTCTTTTCTAAAGCAAGGTGAATAGGATGTCATTTTTAGAGGCATTTTTTCTTCTTCATTTATCGTATTTATAAATTTACCTATCATGGAGTGTTCGCTTGTTCCTATAAGATATAGGTCTTCGCCTTCTATCTTATACATCATATTTTCCATTTCTTCAAAGCTCATAACGCCTGTTACAACATCAGATCTTATCATAAATGGTGGAATGTAATAAGTATAGCCACGATCTATCATAAAATCTCTTGCATAAGAAAGGATTGCTGAATGAAGTCTTGCAATATCGCCTCTTAGATAATAAAAACCTGAACCAGATGTTTCTCTTGATGCATCTAGGTCGATTCCGTCAAATGTTTCCATGATGTCAACGTGATAAGGAACTTCGTATTCTGGAACAATTGGCTCTCCAAATCTTTCGTTTTCAACATTTTCGCTATCATCTTTGCCTATTGGAACAGTTTCATCTATTATTTGTGGGATTTTTTGCATACGAGTTTTTACCTCATCTGCATAATTTTTGGTTTCTTCTTCGATTTTTAGAAGTCTATCGTTTATTTCTCCTACATGGGCTTTAGTTTTTTCTGCTTGGTCTTTTTTGCCTTGACCCATCAAAGCGCCGATTTCTTTTGAAAGTTTGTTTCTTTCTGCTCTTAGATTGTCGCCTTCGGTTTTGACAGCTCTTTGTTTTTCGTCTAGTTCTAAAACTTCATCTACTAAAACTAATTTTTGATCTTGAAATTTCTTTTTAATATTTTCTTTTACAAGATCTGGATTTTCTCTTAAAAATTTAATGTCAATCATTATTACTCCTTTTTGGCATATAAAAAGACCTCCTCCCTACATGGGACGAAGGTCTCGTGGTGCCACCCAATTTTTTTCTTAATTTTATAAGCTAAAGGTAGATTCCCCAAATTTCATCAAAGATTTTCACCAACCATCTTCTCTCTAAAAACTTCCTAAGGGTACTAAGTCTTATCATTGCTTTATTTAGTTAACTATAGTATACGAGTTTTCTAAAATTTAATCAAGATTATTTGGCAAATCTTTGCTTATCTTCTCTGATTTTTTTGTCTTATTCTTCTTTTTTCTGAATCTTACAATTAAAATTATTATTACAATAAGTATTACTAAGATCGGCCAATAGGAAACCATTATAACTAGTAGATCCATGATAGAATTTAGGAAAATTCCAACAGAGTTTCCAAAAGCTTCTGCTATTCTCTCTCCAAAGCGAGGATTATTTTTGGAAATATCATTATAATCGTAAACTTCTCTTAGAAAAATTGTGAAAGTATTGTAAGCTACTCTTTGGTCAAGATCTCTTAGATTTGAATTAATTTGATCTATTTCGCTTTCAACTTCAAGAATTCTTTGACTAATGGCCATAGTTTCTTCTATATTTTTGGATTTTTCCATTAGCTGGTTGAGTTTGTCTAGTTCTTTTTTCTTGGTTTCAAGTCTTAAATTTACATCTTTATAGTCTTTGGTCAAATCATTGCTAGATTGACTTATATTATTAATTTTTCCAATTTTTGTAAGATCTTTGGCAAAACCAGCTGATGTATCTCTAGGAATTTTTATTACAACCTGATAACTTCTAAGATCAATTTTATCATCATTTCTTCTATCCATATAAAAATCAGAAGAATCGATATATCCCTTGTATTTACTTGTTAGTTCATTTAGCTTTTTATAATCATCGTCATAAGTTGTTGTTTCTATGGTATATTCGTAAAAATATTCGATCTTTCTATCTTTTATTTGATTATTTTCTTCAATCTGACCACTGATATCAAAAGAATCGCCTATATTGTCAGTTGCTTCTTCAGTAGTATCTGAAATCTCTTGCTCAGAAGCTTCTTCACTTTTCATGTTATCATATGAAGAATTTTGTAAAGATTTGTTGCTTCCACAAGAAGTTAAAGCTAAAATCAAAAGTAGATTTACTAGTAGTTTATTCTTAAATTTCATAATTAACTCCTCTAAGGATAAGTTTCATTAAGGACATGGTCAATTGCCTTTTGAGGTATGCCTATATCTTCTACGACGCATTTATTTTTATAAATCGATCTGTCATAAACTCCTTTTTTCATAAGTTGCATAGAAACGATCAAATCGCTATCAACCACTTCACCCCATGCTTCGCCAGTTGTCGAATCCACTCCTGATGGAATGTCAATGGAAATTATGTATTTCATCGACCTATTTAGCATGGCTATAACATAGGCGTAAGTACCTGTAATCGTTCTGTCAAGTCCAGTTCCAAAAATTCCTTCGATAATTGTAGAAACTTTGGAAATATTTTTTTCCATTACTTCCAAATCCAAAATAGTTTCTACTAGAGAAATTTTATCGGTTAAGTTTTTGACTGCCTGATAATTTAAGATAAAATCTTCTTTAGCTTTTTCTATATTTCCTATTATATAGACTTCGACATAATAATCTCTGGCAAGAAGATTTCTTGCAAGAGCCAAGCCATCAGCACCGTTATTGCCAATTCCAACTACAAGGGCAAAGGTTTTTCTTACATTTAAATCAATATTCTTAATGACAGAAAGAGCAGCTCTTTCCACCAAACAAATTGAAGGAATTTTTAGCTCATTAATAGCATATTGATCTATTTTTTGCATTTGATCTTTATCTACAACAATCATTGCTAGCACCTATCTTTCTTTTAATCTCAGATCTTCTCCAAATACTTCGTATACTTTACTATTACCCACAATTCTTGAAAATATGCGCCCACCGTAGACTTCTGAAAGCATGGACTCGTCATAATTTGTAGAAAAAATTATTGGTTTTTCGCTAATCATCCTACTATTTACAATATCAAATAAATTTGCCGGATCATTTTTACTAGTTGCTTCACTACCCAAATCGTCAATTATTAACAAATCACATTCTTTAATAAAATCGTATTTTTCTTGATGTTTGGATCTTTGCTCTTCAAAGGCCCGGTTATAATCGTTTAAAAATTTAAAAAGACTAGAAGATGTGATATAAAAAACAGAATAATTTCGGTCTAAAATTTCTTTGGCAAGAGCATTTAGTAAAAAAGTTTTGCCTCTACCCACATCTCCAAAAATATAAAGATTTGATTTTTCTTTATCGAAATTATTGACAAATTTTAGAAGTTCATCTTTTATTAGCAAAATATTTTCTCTAGGGCTTATAGGATAATCTTTGTAGGGATTTGCAGAAAATAAATTTGCATCAAAAGAATCGAAATTTTCCCTAAGAATCAAGCTTTTTATTGACGAATTGCTATAATTTTCTTCAATTATTATTTGCTTTCTACAAGAGCATATCTCTGTTCCGACAAATCCAGTATCCTTGCAAAGCTCGTGGTGGTAATGCATTTGTAAATAGTCTTTGGAAAAGCCATTCTCTAATAAGAGTTTTTCTTTTAGGTCTAAAAGTTTTCTTTGCTCATCTTCAAGATCTTCTGTATTTATATTGTCCAAACCATAGCTTACAATCTTAAATCCCAAATCTTTTATAGTTTTATCAAGTGCTTTCATATTTGGAATTTTTTCATAAACTTCATTTACTCTATTTTGTAAATTTATTATATTTTCTTCGCGTCTTTTGGCTAAGATTTCACTGGCTTTGCTATTTTTGTTCATAGCTATCATCCTTTTCTAGCATTTTTTTAAATCTCTTTGCTCTTGCTTTTTCTGCGTATGACTTATAATCATCATTTGAAAAATTCGTAGATTTTGTTCTTTTGTATTGGCGAGGAGAATTTTTTCTTAGAAGTTTTTGTCTTTCTTCTTGAGTTTTTAGGTCATTTAGTGTGAAAATATTTTGATCTCTCCAAGTTTTTAGGTAACCCATAACATATTTTACATCGACATTGCCAGAGGTTTTAGCTTGTCTAAAGGCTTCTGTTACAAGCTCCGGATCTTGCTTATAATCTTCTAAAGTTTCTTGAATTCTTGTAATATCTGCTGGTGTAAGGGCTCTATTTATTATATTTATGATATTTTCAAACATAACTTGTTTTCTGCTTGATAAGTCAAAACTATTTTCGTTTATTGGATTTTCATCATCACCAAAATACATCTGTCTAAATGAAACTATTTCAATGTAAGATTGGTTGTTCATTGATTTTTTTTCTCTAAAAACTCCCATGCTAATCCAGTAATCTATGCATTTTTTTATATCTTCATCAGAAAAATCTAGTTGTCTTTGAATTTTGTTAAGGTCAACATTTCCCTGATTATAAATATCTTTATATACTAACAAATAAAATTTTAGGGCATCGCCACTAGCCTTATCTACATACATATTCAAAAACATATTTTCAAACGGGGTCATTCCCAAGTCAACTTTTAAGCTTTCTATCTTAAATTCCATAATAATCATCCTTTGTAAGTTTCATTTTCAATATTTTTGAATATATAAGTCCTCTTTTTTCTTCAAAATATCTTTGGTCAAATTCTATATCTTGATTTTCAAACACTTCGCTTGTTAAGCCTGTTTCTTTAAATCCTAAACTTTTGTAAAGTCTTAAGGCCCTATCGTTAAATAAATTTACTTCCAAAAGCAATTCTCTAAATTTTAGGGTATTGAAATAATAATCAAGTAAGATTTCCATTGCTGCATAGCCATAGCCCATGGATGTGAAATTAGGATCAAAAACTATTCCAAGTTTTGCTTTTTTTGTTAGAGGATTATAATTTTTTAATCCCAAAAAACCAATAAATCTATTATCACTAGTTCTTTTTACGGCAAAATATTTTTTTCTAGGCGTAGTTACTGAGCTATACCAAAAACTTATCTCAAAACTGCTTAAATTTCCATAATTATAGCCTGATAAGCGTGGGTCTGAGAAATTTCCCCATTGGTTTAATTCGCTTGCTACTTGTCTATTTATTTTTTCAAGATATACTTTATTTTGTTGATTTTTCTTTTCCATTTTCTTCTTTTAAGCTTAAATCTCTAAAAGTTGTGCAAGGTTTGTTGAAAAATAAATCCAAAGTTCCTGTGGAACCATTTCTATGTTTTGCTACAATTATCTTTGCAATATTTGGATTATCTTCTTCATTGTAATAATCTTCCCTATAAAGAAGCATTACCACATCTGCATCTTGTTCAATAGCACCAGATTCTCTTAAATCGGATAGAATAGGTCTGTGATCAGCTCTTTTGTCTGCTTCACGGGATAATTGGGCAAGAGAAAGAATTGGACAGTTCAATTCTTTGGATAAGCTTTTTAGGCCACGTGAAATAGAGGCTATTTCATTTTGCCTATTTTCCTTATAACCTTCTGCTGTCATCAGTTGAAGATAATCTATTACAACAAGGTCTAAGCCTTTTTCTGCCTTTAATCTTTTTAGTTTACTTCGCATTTCTGATAAGGAAATTGCTGGAGTTTCGTCTACATACAAATCTTTGCTTGCTATCTCTTTAACAGAATCAAATAAAAGTTGCCATTCATGATCTTTTATTCTTCCATTCATTACTTGATCAAGTTCTATCAAGCTTACCATAGAAATAAGTCTATAATTAAGTTGTAAGCTAGACATTTCAAGTGAGAAAAATCCTACAGATTTGCCAGCTTTTGCTGCGTTCCAAGCAATTGTAAGGCCAAGAGCTGTTTTTCCCATAGCTGGTCTTGCTGCCAGAAGTATTAGTTGAGATTGTTGCAAACCTGAAAGTTTCATATCCACTAAGGATAGGCCAGTTGGAACTCCTGTTATATTTCCATCGTTTAAAGATAGCTCGTTTATCTTTTGTATGGTTTCATCTAGGGTATCTGATACTCTGACCAAGCCATCATTTAATCGGTCTTGTGATATATCAAAAATTTTACTTTCAGCTTTTTCTAATATTGTGCCAATATCGTCACTTTGCCTGTAGCTATCCTCCATTATATCCGCACTTGCCTCTATTAGATTTCTTAGCAGAGATTTTTCTTTGACTGTTTTTGCGTATGTATCGATATTTGGAGTATAAAATGAGGAGAGGGTAATCTCAGCGATAAACTCCTCCCCTCCAACTTCTTCTAATATATTCTCATTCCTTAACTGGGATAATAAGCTCACTTCGTCAACTTTTATGTCTTTTTCAAACATAGTTACTATTGATTTATATATCCTTTGAGTTCTGGAATCGTAAAAGTCCACAGGTTTTATTATTTGATTTGCTCTATCGAAAGTTTCATTTTTCTTAATTATACTTCCGATAATAGCTTTCTCTGCTAAAAAGTCGTATGGAAGAGGCCTATTTGCCTCAGTCATTATTCAGCCTCAGCTACCACTTCAACTTTTAGATTAGCATTTACTTCTGGATACAATCTAACATTTAGTTCATATTCACCAACTGATTTGATTGATTCAACATTTTCAATTCTTTTTCTATCGATTTCTATGCCATTTTCAGCTAAAGCTTCTGCTAGAGATTTGTTTGTTACTGAACCAAAAAGTTTTCCATCTTCGCCAACATTTACTTTTTGGGTAATTGTTAGTCCTTCGATTTTTGCCTTTAATTCTTCAGCTTCTTTTCTATTTTGAGCTTCTTCTTCTTTTAGTTTAGCTTGCATTTCTTCAAGCTCTGCCATATTTTTCTTGTTAGCTTCTACTGCTAATCCTTGTGGGTTAAGGTAATTTCTAAAATATCCTGGTTTTACATCAACCAAATCTCCCTTTACGCCTACTCTTACAATATTATCTGTTAGTATTACTTTCATCTTCTTCTTCCTCTCTTAAATATTCAATTATTGCTTTTTTGAGCAATTTTTCAGCATTTTCCATGCTCATATCTAATTGGGTGGCTGCAGCCGTTAGATGACCACCACCTCCGATACGCTCTAATATTAATTGTACACTTATATCGCCTAAGCTTCTACCTGAAATGTGAATTTTATTATTTGCTCTTGTCAAAACAAAACTTGCTTTTACACCTTTTATGCTTAATAAATCATCAGCAGCCTGACTTGCTATAAGGGTTGAACCGTCTATATCTCTATTAAAATGAGCAATAGCAATCATATCATTTACTATACTCGAATCTGCGATTACTTCAGATTTATATCTAACAATTTCATAATCATCCTTAAACATTCGTTTTATATAAACCGTATCAGCTCCCCAACGCTTTAGTATGCTTGCTGCTTCAAAAGTTCTTACACCTGTCTGATAGACAAAGTTTTTGGTATCAACTGTAATTCCTGCAAGAAGTGCTTCTGCTACTGGAGTTCTTGCTTTAAAATTTTCATCCAAATAGTTTAGTATTTCTGTTACTAATTCAGAAGCGGATGAAGCATAAGGCTCGATGTAAGATATAGTTGATTTTTTAATATAATCTTTGCCTCTTCTGTGGTGGTCTATAATAAAAATTTGATCTGTTTTATCTATAAGACTTGGTGCTTCAGTTGAGTTTTTCCTATGATTATCGCAAACTACAATCACAGATGATGACTTGATTTTTAATAAAGCTTCTTCTTCTGTTAATATATTGTCTTTAAGTTCTTTTAAATTATTAATAGAACTATTGTAAATATTTTCAATTTGCCTTGGAATTTCATTTAAAACTAAATAGGCATCTTTTCCCAAAAATTTGACCCCTTCGTAAACTCCTAAAGCTGAGCCAAAAGAATCCATGTCTGGATTATTATGACCCATAATAAAAACATCGCTGCTTGATTCTACAATTCTCTTTAAGGCTCCTGAAATAACTCTAGATTTTACTTTTGAGGTTTTTTCTGTGGCCTTGCTTTTGCCACCAAAATATTCGTAATTATCTTTAAGTTTTACAACAGCTTGATCTCCACCACGGGATAAAGCTATATCGATTGAAACTCTAGAGTCATTATAAATTTCATTTGGATTTTGACCCAAAACCCCAACTCCGATAGACAATGTTGGATTTATTAGGTTTCCATGGCTTATATTCCTAACTTCATCAAGAATCGAAAATTTGCTTTCGTATATTTTCATGTAATCTTGATATTCCATGACAACCATGTATCTATCATTTTCGTATTTTCTTACAACGCCTGTTCTTGATTTGAAATATTCGTTAATCGTTCTATCAATTGCCCCCAAAACTTGAGGCCTGTTTAGTGAATCGGTTGCATTTCTCAAATCTTCATAATTATCAAGATATATTGTAAAAAATACCAATCTTTTGTCTTTAAATAGTTGCTTTATTGACTCATCGTAAGTGTTATCAATGCCGTAGATAAAAGTTTCCATTTCATCTAGTTCATCATTTTTAACATTATTAAAATAAAACTGAATTTTTTTATCTCCAATATCAGCTACTAATGCTCTATCAGATTTTGTTTCCTTTAAATCTATTTTGACAATTGCTGGTATTATCTTATTTATATCACTTCCAATAAGCTCTTCATCAGGAAATAAATTTCTAAAGTAGGTGTTGTGCCATTTTATTTGCTTTTTTTCATTTAAAACAACAATTGGAAATGGCATTTCAAAAACTAAGCTTTTTGTAATGCTATTAAAACTAAGGTCTAATTGATCAACATATTTTTGTAAAAGTCCTTGGTTATAATCGTTAATATTTTTTAAATGAAAATATAAGGCTAGGCAAAGTATAAGAGCAATTATACCAAGTACAGGATTAAAATATATTAGGATGAAAGAAATTGCAATTGGCAGAGCCAAAATCCCAGGTATTTGTTCTTTTCCTCTTATCTTAAATTTTTCCATAAATTCCTCCAAGCTTTTTTCTTAAATCCATAAATACATCAATTATTCCTAGAATAAAAAACATTATTGCTAGCAAATAAAAAAATAACAAAATAAAAAACCACTGTAAGGTCTTAGTTAAAAGATTCTGCCTATAAGTAAGGATATAGTCAAAAGTAAACATCCCATTAAGGGTAAAAATCGCAAAAAGCATAAAAATAATGTTTATCCTTATATATGTTTTATTTACCCCAAAAAATCCTAATAAAAAATAAATTACTATGGATATTACAAATATTACAAGCAAGTCCTTCTTTTCTAGCCTAAAAGTATTTACACTTAAAAGATCTTTGCCAATATTTTTATAGGATAGAAAGTTTCTAATAATTTTAAGTCCTATGAGGCTATAAATTAAAGAAGCACTTGAAAGTATGGCAGGATACAAGGCAAAAGAAGCTTTATAATAGCTAATTGCTATCTTATAATCGCTAACTTCTTCTAAAGCTTTTTTTAAATCATTTGCAAGTTTATCGATGTCTATATTTTCAACAACCATGGATAGTTTATATATGACAATTAATATCAAACTTATAAAAATCCAAGATATAATTATTTGCTCTCTATCAGAAATATCCGATTTTATAATCAATAGAAAAATCAAACTTATTATAAATAAAGGTAAGATATTAAGGGCCATGAATCTAAAATCAGCAAAGATAAAAGCTAGCACTAAGCTAAAAGCTATGGTCAAAAAATATTTTCCTAAACCATAAGAAAAATAAACTATTGCTAGTAAAATTGGGCAAAAAGCAAAAACTATTAAAGAAGCATCACTAATTAAAAGTAAAATAGTAAATAGACAAATTCCCAATAAAATATTTATAATTTGCTTAATATTTTTGCTAACTTCCATAATCATCCTCTTAACTTATTTTAGCATATATACTAATATTAAAACAACGTCTATTTATATTACTTCAAATTACTAGCTTATCAAATAATAAAATAAAAACTATTTTTATTTTAATAAAGTTTAATTAATAACAAGTATCGGTATATTATAGATATATAGAAAATACAGGGGTGTCCTATGAAATTAAAAGAAATAGATGATTTCGATATATCAATTATAAGCGATCCTCATGTACTTAGCTTTGATTTAATAGCAGATACTGAAGATTTTAATAAAGAAATAAAAATAGATAGAAAATTAATGGTTGAAAGCGAGGCTTTGTTTAAAGAAGCTTTAAGCTTAGTAGATAAAGCAAATAGTGAATTTTTATTTATTCCTGGTGATCTAGTAAAAGATGGCGAATATAAATCTCATCAAGTTGTAAAAGAAAATTTATTGGCTTGGAAAAATAAAGATGAAAAACGAGAAGTTTTTCTAATTCCTGGTAACCATGACTTAAATAATCATAAATCCTACGATTTTAAAAAAGATAAACCTACAAAAAATATAAATCCAAGGGAATTTTTGGATTTATACGATTTTGTTTTCAAAAATCCTTATGTACTTGAAATGTATAAGGATTCTGATATTTTTAAGACTTATTTAGATGAAGTCAACAAAAAATACGATAGAAAAGAAGAGTTTTCATATTATGCTCATGGATATTTTTCTTATGTAGCAAGAATTCCAAGCAATAGAAATGATAGCACAGGCCTTACATTAATAGCAATTGACACATCCATTTATTCAGCAGACACTGAACAAAATCACAGAGATCAAAGAGAAAATGTAGCAGGATCTATAACTTTAAATCAAATGAAATGGATTGTAGAAAAAATTGACCAAGCCAAAGCTCGCAAAGATCTAATTTTTGTCATGGGTCATCATGCCATTATGCCAAATTTTAGAAATCAAGAACTAGTTTTTTCACCTTTTATAATAAAAGAATGGAGAAGTAAATATATCGATGAAGATCCGAAAATAAATGGAAAAACTCCAATAGAAGTCTTAGCTGATAATGGAGTGAAATTTGTTTTTACTGGTCATTTGCACGAAAACGGAACCGCTAAATATATTTCAGAAATTGGCAATGTTATTTATGACATTCAAACAGGATCTCCAATAACTTATCCTTTGCCAATAAGGCATATAAAAGTTGTAAATAGAGTAGCTGAGGAAAATGGCTATGAAGTATATATCAAAACTGAGCTTATAAAAGAATTTACCTATAGAAATTTGGATGATGAAATTGAGGTGGTTTATGATGCTATAAACTATACTATCAACAAACAACTTTCACTTAGAGATGTTTTGCACAATTACATAAGAATTCAGGTAAATAGCCCTAAGTTTGAACATTTGGATCTTAAAAAAGAAATTTCTAATCAAATTTCTTCAAGATTAAATATAAAAATTCCAGAAAAAGGCTATGTAAATGAGCTAATGTTTCCTATGGTGGAAAAATTTCTACCTATTTATAAAAAACATATTGGAAAGATTTATCTAAGAAAGATAGATGGAGAATATCAGCTAGTGGTTGAAAAATCCAAAAATCATTTTATAATTAAGGCTAGTAAGCTTGAAGAAGCTATTAATATAATTTTAGATCAAATTCAAGATAAAATATTAACTCCCTACAAAATCGTAAGATATTGGGATAAAAACATCAACAAAGGTCTTGATATGCCAATAGACGAATACGGCCACAAACTTTACGATTTTGCAAATTATTTATACCAATACAAGCCTTTGGGTGAAGACCAACGCCCAAATTTTGTAAATAAAATGATAGATAATCTCAATGATCCGAGCTATGACATCATTAATCTATTATTAGATTATATGAAAGATGATATAAACGAAAGTTTCGATAAATTAGCTAGTTTGGTAAAGTTTGAAAAGAATAATTCCAAAGATCTATTTTTTGATGACCTTGTAGAGATAAGAGGACTTTGGTTTAAATTAGCTTATAAATATTTAAAATTTAAGGTTAATACCCTAAGAGATTTGCTAGATTTCTTCTCTATGAATATCACCAAAGAGAAAAAAATTAGCGGAGTTGATTTAGCAAAGACAATTGTAAGGTCAAAATCATTGATAAAAGCCAAGGAAAGCTTCTCAACGACTATGTTTGGTCAAGCAAGTCTTAGAAAGTTTGTAATTGATATGATTAATTCAATGAGCGATGAGATGGTGGAAATTTACCAAAATGAAGATACTAATGAATTAGAAAAATATTTTAACTATGTTGAATATGATGATTACAACAAATAGAAAAAAGATAGGTTGTTAGAATTTTCTAGCTCCTATCTTTTTTTATGAAAATTATTAATAAGCAGTATCTTCACCAAAAACTGGATCTTGAGTGAAGTTCATTTTTAGTTTTCTTAGCATTCTTTTTTCACTATCATTTAAAATCACTGTGCTATGAGCATCTAAATTTTCTAAGTTTTTAATCTCTTCTATTGCCATGTGAGTTAGAGGATTGGTTGTAGCAGAGATTGCAAGAGCTATAAGCATTTCATTTATTGAAAGTGATGGTTTGCTTTCTCCAAGTGATTTTGTTTTAAGATTTGAAACAGGTTCAATTATATGTGGACTTAATAGCAAAATTTCATCATCGATATTTCCAAGTTTTTTTAAGGCGTTTAAGATACAAGCCGCTGGTGCTGAAAATAGTTTTGATTTCTTGCCTTGAATTATATTTCCATCATTTAACTTGATCGCAAAGGATTCTTTTTCTGTAATTTGCTCTTTTTCTCTAGCTTTTAAAGCGACAATTCTATCATCGGCATTAATATCTAGATTACTCATTAAAGTTTGAATTTTATCCACGGTTTGGCTTGATTCTTTGGCAAGTCTTACATCTACCAAAGCGTTGTAATATCTTCTAATAATTTCTTCTTTGGAAGCTTCTATTGCAACTTTGTCATCAACTATACAAAAACCTACCATATTTACGCCCATATCCGTAGGAGATTTGTATGGAGTTTCTCCCATGATTTTTTCTAGCATTCTTTTTAAAACTGGAAAGGCTTCAACATCTCTATTATAATTTACAGCAGATTTGCCATAGGCTTCAAGATGATAAGGATCAATCATATTTACATCGTTAAGATTTGCCGTTGCAGCTTCATAAGCCATATTTACTGGATGCATTAGGCCTAAATTCCAAATTGGAAATGTTTCAAATTTTGCATAAGAAGATCTTTTGCCCTTTTCATTATCAAGATACATTTGTGAAAGACAAGTTGCCATTTTGCCAGAACCAGGACCTGGGCCTGTTAGTACAACGAGTGGATGATTTGTCTGTATATAGTCATTTTTACCAAATCCATCTTTTGATAAAATAAGATCGATATTGTTTGGATAACCCTTGATGTCATAAGTTCTGTAATGGTCGATGGATAAATTATCCAAATATTTTTCAAATCTTATTGCCTTATCCTGATTAGCAAATTGAGTCAGTACTATGGAATTTACCTTAAATCCCCTCTTTTCAAAAGCTTGTTTTAATCTTATTGATTCAGTGTCATAGGAAATTTCATTGTCTCCTCTGATTTTGTTATTTTCTATATCGTTAGAATTAATAGTTATTATTATTTCGATTTTATCCTTAATGCTTTCAAGCATTCTAAGCTTGCTATCTGGCAAAAATCCTGGTAATACTCTTGATGCGTGTCCATCGTCAAATAATTTTCCACCAAATTCTAAGTATAATTTATCAAAATGACTTATCCTTTCAAGAATTTTCTCCGATTGGAGTTTTATATATTTATCATTGTCAAAGGCTAATTTATTCATCGCTTACTCCTTATAAACTTACATTAAAATAAAAATTCAAATAAAATTAAATGTAAAAATCGGACGATTGTCCGATTATTCTTCTAGTTCTTTCCAACCATCAGTTTTATATTCTTTATCTTCTAGATCTATCCAATAAGCTTCAATGCCAAATTTCTTGCAAGCTTCTTTGCCCTTGTCTAAATCTATGGTAAATAAATATGTGCTTAGGCCATCGGCTAAAGCAATATCATCGCAAATAACTGAAACCGACTTAAAATACCTTGCAGGCATATTTGTATCAGTATCTATTATATGATGATATCTTACTCCATCTACTTCAAAAAATCTCTGATAGTCGCCACTTGTGACAACTGTTGTGTTTGTTAATCCGACTATGGATCTATAATTTTCTTCTGAGTTAAGATCTGGATTTTGGATTGCTATGTTCCATTTACCATTTTCCCTTGCTGGATTATCACCTATTAATAGGTCATCTCCCCCTACGGATAAAACGGCGTTTTTAACTCCAGCATCAACTAATATTTTCCCAAGTTTTTTTATTGCAAAACCCTTATTAACAGCTCCAAGTTCAAGTTTCATTTCTGGATCTTCTAAAAAAACAGTATTATTATCTTCGTCAACTATAACTTTATCAATGTCTTTATGTTTAGCTCTTTCTTCTAATTCTTCTTTACTTGGAATTACATCCCTATTTTCTGTTTCTAAAAATGTTTCTCTAGCATTATGCCAAAGCTCTAGGACACTTCCATAGGCTATATTGATTTTGCCTTCACTATCCTTATATATTTCTTTTGCAAAATTAATTAGTTCAATTATTTCCGGGTCAACTTCTACTGGTTTTTTTCCAGCATTTTCATTAATAGTTTTGATATTATTTATACCTTCAAAAGAATTATAACCATTGTATAATTCATGATATCTTTGCATAGCTTTTTCTAAAAGATCTAAATATTTGTTAAATTCTTCCTCAGTTTTTGTGTAAGCTGTAAAAGTAGTTACAGTATCAAAATAGTCATAATAAACCTTATCGTGCTTGGTCAATTCTGTGGAAGGATTTGTTTCTTTTAAGCTTTCATTGTCTGTTTTTTCTTTTGTATCTGAGCTTTCGCTAGTTTCAACTTTTTTTATGCTCGGTATATTTTTATCTTCTGTCATATTTGAATTGTTGTTATTTTTTGAACAAGAACTTAAACTTATGACAAAAGCTAAATACAAAATGATTTTTTTTATTTTCATAACTTATCTATATTTATTGTTTCCATATCTTTATTTACAGATATTCTCTCATCTTCTGCCCAGTTTAGAAGTATATATGCCACTACTTTTGCGCTAAATTCATTAAATTCTTTTTCTAAACCCAAAGAATAGATTATATCCAAAAATTCTTCCCTTGGTGCCATACCATCAAATTGGTCAATTAATTGATCTTTTTGATGTCTTGATAGGGTTTCAAAAAATGCTTGCCTAACTTTCTCTTCATCAAATTCATCAGCAGTTGGCATTAATACATAATTTTCAATATCACCATCTATGTCTATATAGTTATTTATTATATCTTCTTCTGTTTCTCCTTGGTTAATTCTAATTATATCTAGACTTTCTGTATTTAACCAGATACTTTTTAAATAAGAATCCTCATCTAATAAGGTCCATTTTTCTACTAACCAAGATAAATTAATTGTCTTATTCATTATTTTTTATCTCAAAAATTGCAGCTTCATATTCCCAAAGCTCCAACTTTAGTGGACTTCCTTTCTCAATTTTTATATTCCTTAGATAAGTTTTTGCTCCTCCATATCTAGGATTAAAAGAATTAATTTTCTCTTCAAATGTTAAATTCTCATCGTAATATATTTCATAAGATCCATGATAGGTGTTTGTCATATTTAATACTATCAAAAATCTGCTATTTTCAGCTACTCTTTCAAAGGCAAAGACAGAAGTATTTGAATCATCTACGACTATCCGCTTAAAGCCTTTTTCTTCATAGTCATATTTGTAAAAAGCAGGACTATTTTTGTACAAATAATTTATATCTTTCACAAATCTATTAAGATCATCATGCTTAGGATATGATCTAATATCCCAATTGATACTAGCATTTTCATTCCACTCATCAAAAGTTGCAATTTCATTGCCCATAAAATTTAAAATTTTGCCTGGATGAGCCATTTGATAAGTGTACAAAACTTTTAATTGTTTAAATTTATCTTCATAAGAACCATTCATTTTATTTATCATAGATCCCTTAAGATGAACAACCTCATCATGGCTTAATGGCAAGATGAATTTTTCATTATAAAAATAGAACATAGAAAATGTTATTTTGTTATGGTAGTGGGATCTGTTATAAGAATCAACCTTAAAATATTTTATGGTATCATTCATCCAACCTAAGTCCCATTTGTAATCAAAACCCAGACCGCCATTTAAAACATCTTCTGTAACCAAAGGATATGAAGAAGAATCTTCGGCAATTAACATTACATCTTCATATTTTTCTTTCAATGTTTGGTTTAAGTCTTTGATAAAATAAATATTATCCTTATGAACTCCCCTATTTTCATTGCCATTGTAATAAATCATATAGCTTACTGCATCAACTCTTATCCCATCTAAGTGGAAATTTTCTATCCAATAGCTAAAGGATGATTTCATAAAGCTTCTTACATGTGCTTTTGAATAGTCAAAATTTATAGACCCCCACTGAGAATAAGTGAGATCTTCATAAGGCGATTCATACAAGAAAGAGCCATCAAAAGTTTTTAGTCCATAATAATCACTTGCAAAATGAACTGCAACCACATCTAGTATGACACCAATTCCATTTTGGTGAAGTAGGTCTACAAATTTCTTAAAATCAACCGGTCTTCCGTATCTAGAAGATGTAGCAAAAAATCCTGTGGATTGATATCCCCAAGATGGATAATATGGATATTCAGTGATAGGCATAATCTCTACATGAGTATAATTCATCTCTTTTACATGTTTAATTAATCCATCGACTATATCTAAAAAATTTACCCTATCTCCATATCTTATCCACGAACCAATGTGAAGTTCGTAAATATTCATAGGATTATTAAAATTTTTGGATCTTTTTTCTATAAAATCTTCATCAGAAAATTCATAAGAATCATCGGTAATTAGACTTGCAAAATCTCCCTCATAATCCATGGCTTTGCTATAAGGATCAGCATGTTCCACATAATTACCATCTTTAACAATCACATATTTGTAATAATCATTTACTTTGGCGTCTAATTTGATGAAAAAATAACCATAGTCGACATTTTTTGTCATTTCAAAGTTTTTCCAATTTGTAAAATCACCTTTTATATAAACTTTATCGGCATTTGGAGCATAGAGTCTAAATATATAACCGTCATCCCTTGCTATTGCTCCCCATATCTTGTGGCCTTCGTTTGAATTTCCGTCGATGTACGCTTTTATTTTAGCATAATCAGTTTCTATTAGATTAACATCCATTTTTATCCTCAATCATATCTGCTATATGTTTCACTAAAATTTCAATACCCTTAGTATTTTCTGCTCCACGTGGAATAATTATGTCTGCATATTTCTTTGTCGGCTCGACATATTTTTCATGCATTGGCTTTACTTGCTTTATAAATTGATCCAAGACTGACTCTAGACTTCTGCCACGCTCTTTTGTATCTCTAAGTATTCTTCTTTTTAATCTTATATCGCTATCAGCATCTATAAATACTTTTGTATCTGTAATATCTCTTATTTTTTTATTTTCTAATACCAAGATGCCCTCAATTAAAATTATTTTTTTAGGATTTACTCTTATAAAATTCTTACTTCTAGTATGAATTGTATAATCATAGGTTGGCATATCGATGCTTAGGCCTTCTTGAAGTTTTAATAAATCCTCATAAAACAAATCATTATCAAAAGCACCTGGATAATCGTAATTTAACTTAGTTCTATCATCAAAGCACAAATCATCGTGAGCTTTATAATAATTATCATGGCCAATTACAACTAAATCATCCTTAAATATTTGGGAAATTTGCTTTACTATAGATGATTTCCCCGAAGCAGAGCCACCAGCTATAGCGATTATTTTTATATTTGTCATAACTTTATCTCATTAACAATATTACCTTTCAGATATTCATACAAATTATTAAAGACGATTTCCGCTCTATTTTCCATAGCTTCTTTGGTGTAGAAACCTACATGATTGGTCAAAATTACATTTTTTGCATTTCTAAGTGGATAATCATCTGGTAAAGGTGGTTCCATGTCAAAAACATCTATTCCAGCTCGAATTTTGCCCTCATTTAATATTTTTGCTAAATATTCATTGTCTACAACAGGTCCTCTTGCGCAATTTATTAGAATTGCCTGATCTTTTAATAAATCAAGCTTAGATTTGTCTAGGAAATTTTTTGTATTTTCATTATTAGGAATGTGAAGGGAAATTAGGTCAGATTCTTTTAAGAGAGTATCTAAATCCACATATTTTACTCCCATATTTCTGATTTCCTCTTTTTCGCTTCTTGAATAAGCTAAGATTTGGCAATTAAAAACTTTTAACATTTCAATTAATTTTTTGCCGATTCTTCCAGTTCCAATTACTCCAAACTTCTTATTTTTTAAAGTTTCTCCCATTAGAGGAAAATTAGTTTTTTCAAAAATATTTTTGCGATTTTGATCAAATTTTCTCATTATGGCAAGACTTAGCCCAATTACAAGTTCTGCTACTGAATCATCACTATAACCACTTGCATTTAGAAGCTTAATATTATTTTCTTTGACAGCCTTCAAATCAACATGATCAACTCCTGTAAAAGCAACGTCAATCATTTTTAAATTTTTGCAAGCATTTATCACATCAGCGGATAATTGTTTGTTGGTAATTATTGCTATATCAGAATCACTTAGTCTATTAATGATCTCTTGGTCATCTTTTGCAATGTCATCGTAAAAAACAAATTCATGACCAGCTTCTTCTAATTTATTTTTATTATCAATAATTATTTTTTCATCAACTTCCAAAGGATTTAGTAAAGTTATTTTCATTTCTTCCTCCTAGCTCTAATATGATTATACTATAAAATTTTAGGACTAAAGGAATTTACAAATAAAAAAAAGACCTTATGAGAGTAATTTTTCTCAAAAGATCCTTATTTTTCCTTTGTTTTATTTCTATTTCTTAACATTTTAAAAAATGTTTGTATCTCGTAAAGGCATTCATCTTCCAAAAGTGAAAATTCTGCATCAAGATAATGAAGTTGACTTCTATCACCTGTTATATTTGTATTTGACCCACAAGCTCCACGTTTGTAATCAGCAATTCCTATGACTAATCTTTTAATCCTAGAATTAATTATAGCTCCAGCACACATAGAACAAGGTTCCATAGTGACATACATAGTACAATCTTCTAATCTAAAGTCATCAATGTAGGCACTTGCTTTTTCAATTGCTAAAATTTCTGCATGCTTTAGGGCAGACTTGCCCTTAAAAGTATAATTGTGAGCGCGAGCAATGATTTTATCTTCATAAGTAATGACACAACCTATCGGCACTTCTTCGATTAAACGAGCAAGCCTAGCCTCATAGATTGCCTCATTCATAAAAAAATAATCTTTCTTAGAAAAATTAAGATCAGTCATAAAAGTTCCTTTACAAAATAAAAAAAATACCTTTAAAAAAAGATATTTTTCAAAAAAAATGGTGTTCCAGAGAGGATTCGAACCTCCGACACCCGCCTTAGGAGGGCGGTGCTCTATCCAGCTGAGCTACTGAAACAAACAAGCCTGGCCGGCTTCCTGAGAGGCCTCGTGCCAAAAAGCACGAAATACCGCAGCGAAGCGAGGACATCTAAAAACGCCGTAGGCACAATTTCAAGGCCGTGCGCCTTCCGGAGCACTCGTGCCAACAAGCACGAAATACCGCAGCGTAGCACGGACCTCAAATAAAGCTCTTAAAAATATATTTAATAATATACTCTAAAGTATTTTATCTTGCAATTAAGGCTTGGAGCAAAAAGTTTGTTGCATCTTCGCCTGCTCTTAACATTTTAGAATAAAGTGTTGCTTCTTCAAGATTTGTTTTTGAAACCAAAGAAACGTCAAATTCCTTATCTTGATAATTAACTTTTGCCAATCCTAAAATTTCGCCAGCTTTTATAGGTGCTTTAATAGATCCATTAAAACTTGCCTTGATAGATGGATTTTCACCTTTTTTTACTATCAAATTAATATCTTGATCAGGATATAAATCGACATAGCCTTGCTTAGCGGTGTTGACTTTTAGTGATTCGTAAGAAACATTTTTATCTAATACACTTACGCTATCATAATATCTACTTACATAGTATATCAAATCACTCATTACTTTATTTCTTGTATCTTTTTGATCTGCTCCTAAAACCACTCCAATAGTTCTAAATTTGTCTTTGTCGTCGATTTCTTGCATATTTGTTGTAGTAACTAAACAATATCCAGCTTCTTTAGTTGATCCTGTTTTTAATCCATCAACTCCTGGTATTTCGCCAACTAAAGGAATTGTTGAGTTTACATCAATTTCACGTCTTTGATCGACAATTGACCTTATTTTGGCATATTCTAAAACTTCTGGATATTTGTCTATTATATATTTACTAAGAGTAAATAAGTCTTTGGCAGATGATGAGTTTTGCTGGCCATCTTCTGTTTCTACTCCACTAGCGTTGTAGTAAACTTGGCTTGATAATCCCAATTCTGCAGCTTTTATATTCATTTTTCTGGCAAATTCTATTTCACTCTTGCTAACTGTAACTGCTAGTTGATAAGCACAATCATTGCCACTTACAACCATTAGTCCTTCTAATAGTTCCTTTACAGTAAAGACATCTCCCTCATCTAATCCAAGATAAGAATATTCCCAATTGTGAAATTTTGCAGCTTCTTTTCCTACTGTAATTTCTTGATCCATGCTTAGTTTGCCATCATCTATGCTTTCTTTTACTAATAAATAGGTCATCAATTTGCTAAGTGAAGCCATAGGATAAGATTCTTCAGAATTTTTCTCGTAATATATATCTCCATTTTCTTCATTGGCGATTAAGTAAGCTTTTACATTTTTGTCAAGACCTACAATCTGAGTTTGATTTGCTGCCATAGATTTTATTGGATATATAAAAAATAAAAAAGTAAGTATTATAAATAAATTTAATTTCTTTTTCATAATAGCTCCTAATTTAGAAAAGACTCAAGCTTTTTATAATTTTTTCTTAAAACTTTGTGAGTTTCTACATCTATTTCTTTTGGGTACACGAAGTTAAATTTCTTACAAATATCCATTGCTAATTTTCTAAATAATACAGTAGCCTTAAACAAAGAATAATATATATCCATCAAATCATCATGGTGGTAGGTTAGAAGTAGACTTTCTTTTATATCTACTTCCAAAGTATTATGTAGCCTTTGGCCGTCATCTCCCATGTCAAGTTTGTATGAATATTTGTCTTTGATATAGAAATTTATCATTGCTATTAAATAATTTCTCAATGAATCCATTTTCATACAAGCTGCCAGTTGATCTTTTTGATCAATATAAAGCGAAACTTCATAAGCGCTTGCAAAGAAATTTTTGATAGTAGAAACAACTTCATATTCTTTTGGCTTGTCAAAAACAAATTTGCTTTCAATATCAAAGCTATTAAAACCAGGCTTGCTATATAAAATTTTTATATCACCATCTATGGTTTTTATAAAATCATCTGCATATTCGCTAGAAATTATAGACTCAGTTAATTTTAAATTGTCATCTGTATAAATATTTAAGTTTGTATAATTGATATAGGTCTTATTAATGGAAAATTCTCCCTTGCTCCTATTTACCATTATCAAATTATCAAAAAGTCCTACAAGTTCTTCTTCTAATTTTCCGATAATTACATCATTTACTAGAGTATAAACGTGAATAATAGACTCATAATTGTCGTTAAGAACATAAAATATCGTATCTATAGCATCGTTTTCTCTAGCATAATCTGTTAGTTTATTACTTATTTCTTTATTCATATTCATCTAAGCTTTCTATAAAGTTTTTTAATAATTTTGCAGTCAAACCCCATATTACTGGATTAGTATCATAAAAATACATATCGTGGTATAAAGATACAAATTTATAATCTCTACCATTGGGAATTTTTTCAAAAGGAAAATCGTTTGGAAATTCCATTTTGTAGGGCGCCCTGTACATAATAGGCTGGTTTTTTTTCAAAAAATCCACTGATACTGCAAATATTGATTCTACTTCTTCATTATACTTTATTTCTTCAATATTTTTATTAATTCTCCCATAAAATGATTTGATGTGCATATAAGAAGAATTAAGAATCATAGAAGAGTATCCCATATACAAGATATCATCTCTTTCTAATAACAACTCCTCCATAGTTTCTCTTATAGCAGCATCTTTGAAAGATTCATTTTCCTCAAGTTTTCCTCCAGGAAAGGAAACTTCTCCAGCTTGCGCTATATTTTTACCTCTTATTTCAAGAAGCACATGATCTTTGCCATCAATTTTTATTAAAGGGATAAAAACTGCATAATTTTTAATTTTTTGATAAAATTCATCATCTACCAATAAATTTTTCATAATTACCTCTAATTAAATGATATTAAATTAATAGGCTTTAGTCAACTATATAGTATAGTATTATTGTATTTTAAAAAAAGGAGAAGAATATGCTAGAAGAATTTAAAAAATTTATTTCAAAAGGCAGCGTTTTGGATATGGCAATTGGTATCATAATGGGTACTGCTTTTACAGCTATTGTAAATTCTGTTGTTGAGGATTTATTGATGCCAATAATTACTGGTCTTACGGCTGGGGTTGATTTTCAAAACTTAACTGTCAATGTTGCAGGTGCGACTTTAAAGGTTGGCAACTTAATAAATAATATCATAACTTTTCTAATTGTAGCTTTTGTATTATTTTTAATTATGAAATCATTTAATAGAAACAAAAAAGAAGAAGTTAAAGAAGATACCAAAGTTTGCCCATATTGCAAATCAAAAATTGCTATAGATGCAACAAGATGTCCACATTGCACAAGCGAGCTAGTTGGATATCATAATGAAAATGCATTAAATTAATTTTAGAACCTTAAAGGAGGTTCTTTTTTTTTTGAAAATTTTCCTTGACAATGAAATTAATCTGGCTATAATATAATTAAGTTAGTTAATTACTTGTGTAACTAACCAGTTAATTAAGGAGGTTATATGGATGGATTCTAATAAGCTAATCTTTGAACAAGTTGCAGAAATTGTTGAAAATCAGATTCTAGATGGCTTGTTAAAAACAGATGACCGATCTCCCTCAACGACAGAATTTGCCAATGCTTACGGCATAAATCCTGCAACGGCAAGAAAAGGACTCAATATTTTGGTAGATGAGGGAATTTTGATAAAAAAAAGAGGAATGGGAATGTTTGTGACTAAAGATGCTAAAAAAATTATTAAGGAAAAAAGGAAAAAGGAATATTTAGATAATATTTTGCCCGACTTAATAAAAAATTTGAGATTCCTAGAAATAAGTAAAGAAGATCTAATAAAAGAAATTGAAAAAATTTATGGAGAGCTAGCAAATGATTAAAATAAATAATTTATCCAAAACTTACGGCAATAAATTAGTTTTGGAAAATGTAAATTTGGAAATTAAAGAGGGCAAAGTTTACGGCTTAATTGGCAGAAACGGTGCTGGAAAAACAACTTTGATGAAAGTTTTATCTGATCAAATTATAAATTACCAAGGTGAAATTTACTATAAAGGCACAAATATTTTACTTAGCAATCAGTTAAAGAAAAATCTAATTTACATTGGTGAAGATTTTTTAACTTATAATTTGAAAGAAAAAAAGCTAATAAAAACCGTAAACTATATAAAAAAATTGTATCCTAAATTTAATCAAGAAAGATTTGATGAACTAAGCGCTCTTTTTAAAATTGATTTATTAGCTAAATATAAGAAACTTTCTTACGGCAATCAAAGCCTTTTTAGAAATATTATCGCCTTATCTTTACAAGCTCAATTTTTATTATTAGACGAACCATCAACAGGCCTTGATGAAATAAATAGGGATTTGTTTTATGGAAAATTAATTGAATACCAAGAAATCGACAATTCAACTGTTATAATTTCTTCTCATATTCTATCAGATATAGAAAAAATAGTTACTGACCTACTTATTTTAAACGAAGGAAAAATTATCGTAAACGACCCTATCGACGAGCTTTTGGAAAAAGCTTTTGTTATTACAATAAATGCAGAAAATTTACATTTTTTTGCAAGCAAAAATATCATCAAAAAATCTAATATAGGAAAACAAATCATTTTATATGTCTATGATAGTTTTTCAAATGATGAAATGAGAAAAATAAAAGAAATCGCTGATATAAAAAGATTAAATTTAAAAGAATTATTTCTAGCTTTAACTAAGGAGGATTAGATGAAAGATATAAAAAAAATATTATCATTAGAAATAAAAGAATTTGCTAGAAGTTACTTGATATTTTCTATAGTCGCACTTATTTTGGCGATGATTTTCTTTTCCCGCCAATCTAGTACTGATGTTAATGACTATATTATTTCTGGTAAAATTATAATTGCAGGTTTCATAATTTTGTTTGTACTCGTATATATTGTTTTATCCACAGGTCAATCTATGCAAGAAACTTTCATCATGGCCAACAAATTAGGCTACAGTAGGAAAAATATTTCAGAAGCTTTGATTATCAAAGATTTGTTAGTAATTTTAATATCAACATTATTAGTTTTTTACATAAGCAATTTTATAATAACAAAGGCAGAGCTAGTGTCATTTATGGAATTTAAAGATATAGAAAAAATTATTAGTAATTTGGGAAGCTTTGATAATGTATTGAGAATTTGCATAATTTACTTGAGTTTTTCTAATATATTTGCCAATATTGCCTATCTTGTAAAATCAAATCCTCTTTCTGGATCAATATTTGGAATTTTTATTTTATCTATATTTAATGATATATTTTTAGGTTTAAATGGATTAATTAATTCCATAATCTTTACTTTAATAATATTTATACTAGGCCAAATTATAAAATATTATGTTATAAATAAAGTTGACGCAAAATCTTAGAATCTAAAAGAGATGAGCTTTTCTCATCTCTTTTTTTCTTTGATATATCCGCAATTTTCGCATCTTATTTCATCTACATTACGGTTTTTCTTATGAACCAAAAGTTCTCCACATTCAGGGCAAATATCTCCTGTTGGTGGATCCCAAATTGCATAATCGCAATCTGGATAATTATTGCATGCATAAAATCTCTTGCCTTTTTTGCTAACTTTTTCGATAATTTCACCCTTTTTACATTTTGGACATTTGACTCCTGTGGTTTTTACAATTGATTTGGTAAAATCACAAGCTGGAAAATTTGTACATCCTATAAATTTTCCATTTCTTCCATGCTTTTCTGCCAAAGGATGGCCACATTTCGGGCATTTTTCATCTAAGATTTTATCTTTGACCTTATAATCCGTATCGTCTTTTTTGACGTTTTTCATATCTTTTTCAAAATCAGAATAAAAATTGCTTAAAACATCTTTCCAATAAACTTTATGATCGGCGATTTTATCAAGTTCATCTTCCATTTCAGCGGTAAATTCAACATTTATTATGTCGTCAAAATTTTCCACCAAAAAATCATTTACAGTAAAGCCAAGTTCTGTCGGATAAATTGATCTGCCTTCAAATTCCACATAATTTCTATTTACTATTTGATTTATGGTTGCAGAATAGGTTGATGGACGGCCTATGCCAAATTCTTCCAAAACTTTTACAAGGCTTGCTTCTGTGTATCTTGCTGGAGGATTTGTAAAATGTTGTGATTTTTCTATATTTGTGGCAGAAATTATATCCCCTTCTTTTAGTTCTGGCAAAATATTTTCTTTTTCAAAGGATCCAGAAACTTTATTAAAACCATCAAAAATTGTTATTTTGCCATTGCTTTTAAAAATCAATCCTTGATTATCAAATGAAATACTTGTTGATAAATATTGATAATCGGCCATTTGAGATCCTACAACTCTAGTCCATATTAATTTGTATAATTTGTACTGAGCATCTGATAAATATTCTCTAAGTGATAAGGGATCTCTATAAATTGAAGTTGGTCTTATGGCCTCGTGAGCATCTTGTGAGCCTTTTTTCTTTGCCCCGTAAGTATTGCCCTTGCCAGCATATTTTTCTCCATATTTTTCATTGATGTATTTTAGAGATTCGCTTACAATTTCTGTGCTTATCCTTGTAGCATCGGTTCTCATATAAGAAATCAAACCAACGCTTCCCTCATTACCAATATCAATTCCTTCAAAAAGCTGTTGGGCCAATTGCATGGTGAATTTGGTTGAATAACCCAATTTGTTTGAGGCATCTTGTTGGAGTGTTGAGGTTGTGTAAGGTTTTGGAGGCTTTCTAGTTTTCTTAGTTTTTTTAATTTCGACTACTTTAAACTTATCCTTATCTATTCTTGATAAAATTTTATCGGCACCCTTTTCATTTGTAATTTTGATCTTTTTGCTTGAACTTCCATAAAATTCCGAATCAAATTCCAAATCATCTACTTTGTGATTTGCAGTTATTGTCCAATATTCTTCTGGTATAAATGCGTCAATTTCTCTTTGCTTATCTACAATTAATTTTAAGGCTACGGATTGGACACGACCTGCGGATAGGCCGGATTTTACTCTTTTCCACAAGATCGGACTAATTTCATAACCTACGATCCTATCCATAATTCTTCTTGCTTGTTGGGCATCGACTAAGTTTTGGTCGATTTTTCTAGGATTTTTTATGGCATTTTTTACGTTGTTTTTAGTTATTTCATGAAATTCTACTCGATTTTTCTCGTCTGGATCAAGGCCTAAAAGATATTCCAAATGCCAACTTATTGCTTCTCCCTCCCTATCAGGGTCTGTTGCAAGATAAACTCTATCAGCTTTTTGGGCTTCTTTTATTAATTCATTGATTGTTTTTGCTTTGCCACGAACTTTTATATATTCTGGCTCAAAGTTATTTTCTATATCTACGCCAAATTTCGATTTTGGTAAATCTCTCAAATGGCCAATAGTTGCCTTTACTTTGTAGTTACTGCCCAACATTTTGCCAATAGATTTGGCTTTGGTTGGGGATTCTACAATTACTAAATTCTTAGCCAACTAATCATCTCCTTACTGTAAATTCATTATTTCCCATATTTTCTATATAATCTCTTAACTCCAAGGAAGTTAGAAGGTAATTTATTTCATCAATGCCGATATTTAAGTTGGAAGCCATGATATCGGCTGTGCTATTAGGATTTTCTTCGATATATTTTACTATTAGTAGTTCATCTTTATCAAGTTTACTATAATCAAGTATCCTCTTTTCGTCACTTCTGTCAATCAGATAATCCAATTCTTCCAAAATATCGTCACTTGATGTTATAAGTTTGCTACCTTCTTGGATTAGTTTGTTGGTACCTTTGGAATAAATAGAATTAATATTTCCTGGAACTGCAAATACTTCTTTTCCCTGTTCTAGGGCGCACCTTGTTGTAATCATTGTCCCTGATTTTTCTTTGGCTTCTATGACAACAGTTGCAAGTGAAATTCCTGAAATTATCCTATTTCTTCTTGGAAAATTAAAGGCTCTAGGTTCTGTTCCTATGGGAAATTCCGATAAAATTAAACCTTTTTCTTCCATTTCTTGGTATAAGAACCTGTTCTGTTTTGGATAAATCTTATCAATCCCACAACCAATGACACCAATAGTTCTCCCTGCAATTTCCAAAGTCGCCTTATGACTTATCCCATCTATCCCGTAGGCAAGGCCAGAAACGCTTGTAAGTCCATTTGAAACAACTCCTTGGACCAAATTCCTACAAGCCCATTTTCCATAGTCAGTACATTTTCTTGCCCCAACAAAGGCTATAGAATTTTTATCTTTTTCCTTATCCAATTTGCCCTTATAAAACAAAATTGCAGGTCTATCGTCAATATATCTCAAATTATAAGGGTAATTCTCATCCAAAATTGTCACATAATCATAGGCAAATTTGTTAACTTTTTCTAAATAAAAATTAAAATCATCAAGGGATTTTTGACTAAAGATCTTTCGGTAATTGTTGTCATTAATAAAATCTAAGTCTTGCCTTTCTTTGGCAAATAAATCTTTGTAGGGAAAATTTTCACCGATTTTTAAAATTATTCTATTGTCTAAATTTATATAATTTAAATATAAAATTACTTCATTATCTCTTAGATCAAAATGCATTTTCTATATAATTAATCTCTCTACTTTCTGTAAAAACTTCAGCAACATCAAAAGTTATTATAAAATCCGTTAAATTATTTTCTATCAAAAAAGCTTGGCTTGCCTTAATAATTCTTTGTTGCTTGTGGTAATTTACCGCTTCTCTTGGGTAGCCATATTTGGTAGATTTACGAGCTTTGACTTCAACAAAAGATATGATATCATTTTTTATGGCAATAATATCAATTTCTCCAAATGGCTTGTTGTAATTTCTTGTAAGTATCTTATATCCTTTGTTTTCCAAAAAATCTGCAACTAAATCTTCTCCCAGATTTCCAATTTTTCTTTTTTCGCTCATAAAAAACTTTCCTGCTTAGCATAATACTTTTTTAGAAAACTTTTCCTATGGATAGGACAAAGTCCCAATTGATCTATTCCTTGATAGTGCTTTTTTGTCCCATAGCCAACATTAGTTTCAAAAGAATATCCTGGATAAATTTTAGCAAATTTTAACATAATATCATCTCTTCTAATTTTGGCAAGAATTGATGCACAGGAAATTGCATATTCGTTTAAATCGCCTTTCACTATGTTTAGCTGGGGTATGTCCACATTTATTTTTTCGGCATCGATTAATAATATTTCTGGCTTTATTGAAAGATTATTAACTGCCATTTCCATAGCTCTAAGGGTTGCCTGTCTGATATTTATTTTATCAATCAAAAGATTATTGGAAAATCCATAAGAAATTGCTAGGGAATCTTCAATTATTTTATCTTTTAGCTCAAGCATTTTTGATCTTTTTAATTTTTTGGAATCAGTAACTCCATCTATATGAGAATCTTTTTTCATAATAACTGCACATGTTACAACTGGTCCTGCCAAAGGTCCTCTTCCAACTTCGTCAATTCCTGCAAGTAAATCGTATTTTTGGTAAATTTCTTTTTTTATTTCTTCGTTGTATTCTGAATATTTCATGGTCTTTCTAGGGTAATTCTTCCAAGTTTACCAGATCTAAAATCTGTCAATATGATATTTGCAGTTCGTGTGTAGTCGAAATCTCCACCTTTTGTAATGGCTCCTCTTTTTCTTGCTATATCTTCGTAAATTTCCAAGGCCTTTTTATCTGGATCAACTCCATATCTTTTAGTCAAAAGTTTTGGATAGTCTTCTTGCATTTTTTCTAAGAATTTTAGGGTTAAATCCTCGATATTTAAAATTTCATCTTTAATTGCGTGAGTGTATGATAAATTAAGTCCTGTTTCTTCGTCAAATTTTGGCCACAAAACTCCTGGTGTATCAAGCAATTCTAAATTATCATTAGTTTTGATCCATTGTTTGGTTTTTGTAATTCCTGGACGATTTCCTACATTTGCGGATTTTCTTTTAGAAATATTATTGATAAAGGTTGATTTGCCAGAATTTGGAATACCAACTATCATCATTCTAATTATCTTATTTTCTATATTTTTTTCTTTGTTTTTGTCAAATTTTTCTTTTAATTCTTCCTTAGCTATTTGGTAAATTTTATTGACATTTATTTTTTCTTTAGAATTCATTAACAAAGCTTTGGTATTTTCATTTCTAAATTTAATAACCCAGGCCTTATTCATTTCTTCATCTGCCAAATCGGACTTATTCATTATTATAATGCGTGGTTTTTGGCCAATAATTTCTGCAAGCATTGGATTTCTTGATGATTCAGGGATTCTTGCATCGATTATTTCCAAAATTATATCCACTAATTTTAGATTGTTTTGGATTTCCTCCTTGGTCTTTTTCATGTGACCTGGATACCAATTTATGTTCATCGCCATAATTTTCTCCTTATTTACTTAATATATTATACATAAGATATTGTTTTTATCTAGAATTTTCTAATGGCCTTAATAAAATGAAAAAAGACTTCACCTAAGAAGTCCCATAATCTTATTTTAAATTATTAAAATAATCATCGCAAAACTTATTCCATTTATTATCAAAGACCTCATGAGTCAATATTTTCATATCCTTAGGGGAAAATACTGACCTTTTCTGACATTCTTTGACAAAATAATGAGTTCCTTCAAAATCTTCTGATATATAGGCATATACAAATTCAAATCCAAGTTTAGTTCCTAGCTTTAGCCTTGTATGCCCATCAAGAGAAATAATTAGGTCATTTTGCTTAGCTATAGGAATAATAATATCTGTTGGACTTTTGACAAAGCTTTTAATAGCATTTAATTTTTCTTCATCTACATAGAACTGACTTGGCTGAATTTGATCAATAGCTAGCTCAAAAATACTAACCGGTTCAAAGGATTCTATAAGTCTGCCATCCCTAGCATAGAATTTGCTGATATGCTCAGAAAAAAATCTAAATTCATCAATTACTTCTTTAATATACTTCCTCTCACCTTCTATAAGGGCAGAATCCTTAGATATAATTTTAACCTGATATGGATACTTTCCATTAACAATAAAACATCCATGTTGGTCTAGGATCTCTTGGTCAAAACGACTATCTTTATAGCTATCAATTCTTTTAATATCTACTTTGTCCATATTTTCTCCTTATTACTAATACTATACTAGTAATTAGACAAAAGATTATAATATGATTACATATTTAATAGCTCATAGAATATAACAAAATCAAATATCTGATGTATTATTCTTTTTATGAGAATAAAATATAGATGCTATATAAATTTAAAATAAAAGATAAAATCCGTATAATTGTATAGAAAGAAAGCTCATTTGAAAACTTAAATAGTACAATGTTTTTAGCAACTAAAACTAAACTAATAGAAATCATATCACTAACCAATCCCCATTGATATCAATGAGGATTGGTTAATATCTTCTAATTATGAAATAGTAAATATTGTAATATTAATTTTACACATTATTATGAGCTTGAATTAGAATTAATACTATGTAGTCAAGAATTTATTATTCTATTAAATCATAATACAATGAGGAGAAGATATTATATTTTTCTTCTTCGTATCCATACACATATGATTCATGTAAATCTAATAGTTTTTTAACTTGTTCATTATTTTCCTTAGAAAGTTTAACTAAAAATTTTAATAAATAATGATTCTTTATAATTATCTTATCATCTAATATTCTTTTATCTATGTATACATATGTATTAAATAAATATTCCAATAAATTTCTTAATCGGTCAATAGAACCATCTATATTCTTTTTTATATTATAGTAATTCGTTAATAAATATTTATTTTTCAATATATCATATACATTATTATTAGCATACTTAGTATCAATAGTGTAATTATCAGATTGAAGTGAATTATAATATTTCTTTGTTAATTCTGACCCTGGGAAAAATTGAATTTTATTTATTTCGTAAATTATTAAAGCGTTATATTTATTATTCTTTTCAATGTTTTTTATGTCCCACATTAATTCAATCGTTTTATTTAAGTCGCATTCTAATTCTCTCGGATCAGATATTATAAATGAACAAATTATATTTATTTCATTTTTTATCAAGTAATCAATATTATGTAAAAGTTCCTTTGCATTTATTTGCTTTCTATAGTATTTTCTAATTCTAGGACTACCACTTTCAATACCAAGAAAAATAGATTTACAGTTCCCTTTTCTCAATAAGTTTATTATTTCTTTATTTAATAGCTCCGCTCTAAGGCTACATGAGAACTCATAATTTAACTTATTTTTCGTCTCTATGAATTCCTCCACATCATTCTCATTTTTAAAAAATAATTCATTAGAAAAAAATACAGATTCAATATTAGACGCACCTAAACACTCATTTATTTCTTTATAATTTACATCATAGTTCTTATAATCAATATAAGGAATGTTCAAACTACAATATTCACACTTATAAGGACATCCATTAAAAGTATTTAAAGATAACTCTCTAGAGTTAACTTGGCTTATGATTTTTTTACAATCAAATTCTTCCTGAAAGTTCAATATTGCATAGTCTAAATCATCGTATTTTTTAATTAGATTAGGATAAATATAATTTAAGTAATTTCCAAAAAATACTATCTTATTATGTGTTTTATAGTTTAAATAAAAGTATATTGCATCTAATACATTTCTATACGTTATGTGAACATAGATTTCATAACCAACCAATACATATTTAATAAAAAATTCATCAAGAACTTCATCATTCTTGAAACTATCACAATATTCATTAACTGTATCCGATACTCTTATTACATTATCTATATTAAACTTATCTTTTAGAATGAAAATTTCACAATCCATTTGCTCCCTATTGTTCGGATTTAAGTCATCAATATCTATTATTAGTGTCTTCATTTTAATTCTACTTTTTTATCATATCTACTCTCGAATAATGCATTACTATTATGAGCTATATGTATAACCATTTTCCCTTCTAAATTTAAAATTTCATCTTCGACTTTAATAGAATTTTCATAGTCTAATCCTGACATAATCTCATCTATTATTACTATTTTTTTATTTGATAATAATACTTTTGCCATATATAACCTTGAAGCTTCCCCACCTGAAATAGAGTTTATGTCCTGATTTATCACTCTATCAAGTCCTTCATTGTCAAGTATATAGGAAAGATTCACCTTTTCTATTGCTTCAAGTATTTCTTTATCGCTATGCTCTAATAGAGGATCTATATTTTCTCTGATAGATTGATTAAATATAAATAGATTCTGGGGAACATATATTATTTGACTATTGATATCTTTATCCTCTAAATCTTTCAATTCTATGTTGTTAAATTTTATTGACCCTATGTAATTATCATTATATTTCATTAAAATTTTAATAAGAGTCGACTTGCCGCTTCCGCTTTCACCTTTTATAAGATACTTTTTATTACTTTCAAAGCTTATATTTAAATTTTCTTTAAACACCCTTTCGCACTCGCTGTACTGGTAATTTACATCTTTCAATTTTATTTTTTCGATTATCTCCATAGTACTATTATAATTATCAGTATTTAACTCTAATACTTTAGATAAATTTTCATTTATTTCTTTAACCGTGGATATTCCTACGAAAGCATTTATTATGGAAATCACCGGTTGCTGTATATAAACTGATAACTGTATAAATGTCATAAAAATTCCAAAATCTATATTACCCTTCATATAATAAATGAAACTTATAATTATTGAGGAAACTTGCGAAATAGTTACTCCTGTATTAGCAAAATAAGCAGATAAGTTTCCCAAAAATTGATCTTTTTTAGATGCTTTGTTAGCTCTATTTATAACATAGTCAACTTTATCCATAGATCTTTCGTACGAAGTATTATTCTTTATGATTAAAATAGATTCTATATATTCTCTCATAAACTCTAATAAATTTGTATTCTCTTCCATACTTTTAAGAGTTGTTTTTAACATTTTTTTAGGAAATACTATATTGTTTATCACTAATGGTAGAATAAAAACTAATATGAGGATATTTATTTTAATATCAAATGTTGAAATTAAAATCATAACCCATAACAATGATAAAACATTTGTAGCTATATTTATACAGCTATCCAAATACCTAAATTTCCACATATCTATTTTGGCTAAAATTTCATTATAAAAATACCCTTTTGGTTTTTCAGATATATATGAAGATTTTGAGCACATTATATTTTCAAATGATTTTTTTCTAATTTCTGCACATATATCTTCTCTTATTAAACCAACATATATATAATTATAACCTGCAAAAGATAGTGCTATTATTATTAATAAAATAATCTTTAAAAGTTCAATCGAATCTATATTTCCATTTTCGGAAAAAATATTTGTAAGCAGTGAAAATGAATAAGCTATTGATACTTCAGATAATGAACCTAAAAAAATAGCTACTATTAGTAATATCTTTTCTTTAAAACCAATTAATTTAGAAATATTTTTTAACATACGCCCTCTTATATAAATTTTTATGCCGACCTATTATTATTAATTATTAATTAACTCCGCCTTCTTAAGATTAATTATATCAATTAACTTTCCTTGCGTCAGCCAATTATTACAAGCACAATTACTCATTGGTGTTACTTTAATAACTTTCATCTTATTTTTATAATCTTCTTTTTGCTTATTTTTTTTCTTTAATATTACTTCACTAGTCATAATCGCTCCTTATTTCTTCTTATAGGTCGGCATAAAAATTTATTAGAATTCTATATAATTGCTTTCAGTAAATAATCCATAAGTAATTTTGAATGTATACAAAAACCTTCATCAATATGTCTATCACTATATTGCTTATAACATCCCCCACCACATATTGGTAGAGCATAACATTCAATACAGGTTCCATTATATATAGGACTATTTCTTTTAATATTTAATTCTGTATTTTCTATTTGTAGCAAATTTTCAAAATTATTTTCTTTTATATTCCCAATGTAGCTACTTTTATCGTTAAAATCACAGTTACATATAGATACATCTCCATTATATGAAACAGTAAGCTGTTCCCCAGCCATTGCAGAACAATCGGCATAGTTAAAATTATTATTATAGAAGGACTCTAACTTCCTATTAATTCTATCCTCATATATATTTGAACTGTTAATATAGCTACTAATAATAAAATTAGTGACATCTTTATAATATTTTTTTATATAATCTAAATTATAATTATCATCCCGAAAATGTAGCATATTGTAATTGATACTCTTGACATCTCGTCTAATATTCCAAGAGATAACTTCCTTTTGTTTTTTAAGAACTTTATTTGTAATAGTAAGTGATAATCCATAATCTATTTTATTTTCATTCAACAAAGGAATTTTTTCTAATACACCATTATATACAGAACCGCTATGCTGTTTTCTCTCATTTACTCCTACTGGACCATCTACTGAAATCACAATACTCACATTATTTTCAGAAAGAAATTTCACCGTTTTTTGATCTAAAAGAGTTCCATTAGTAATCATAGATATTTTATAAGTGAATCCTTTTTCCCTCAATGTTTTTACTATGTAAAAGAATTCTCTTTTATTAGTTAAAGGCTCACCACCATAAAATATTAATATGAATTCTTCAGAATTTATATTAATATATTCAAATATCCTATCAATAAGTATATCTGACATTTCCCTATCCATCTTATAATCATCATTATTTATGTAATTATTTTTGTAAACAAAACAATAATCACATTTCATATTACATGTTGCCGATGGAATCACATAAAGTGTTTTTAAATTACTCTTTTTTTCAAAATTTTCTAATAAAATTTTATATAGGTAATTGTCTATATCGTCATCACTTACATAAATATATTTATTAAGTAAATCATTCTTTTCGTCTAGATCAACTTGATAATTTATTATTCTTTTTAAATAATGTCTATCTACATATTTGATATCAAAGTATATATTATTATACACAGCATAACAATCATCGTTAATATCTATAATCTTAGTATATCTTGATAGCTTCATATTTTTTTCCAAACTTTAAATAACAATATAAGTTTGCTACTTTATATTTCATATCTATTATTGCATAAATAAATCGTATTGTCCTCTCTATCATTTCCTGTTAAAGTTACTATAATATTGAGTGCCAATATAGTACTTAGTATAATTCTTATTATTAGTTTTTTATTCATTTACATCTCCATTTTTGTTATAATGATAACAACTTAGTAACTTTAAATATATATACAATCTTTCTATAGACAAAAGAATGTATATATTATATAATAATTTGTTAGGTGATAAATATGAAATCAGTAAATCATTCTTTTGCTAACTATATGAAAAATATTAGAAAATCTAGAAAACTTACTCAAGAAAAACTATCAGAGCTGTCCTATATAAATATAAAAACTATTTCTGAAATGGAAAATGCTAAGGCTAATATTGACTTAGATAAGCTGGAAACACTTTCTACCGCCTTAAATATAGATCTAGTGGAGCAATATTTCAATATTTTATTTAAAGATTCAAATAGTATTGATCAAATAATTAATTCCTTGAATAGCAGAGACAGATTTCATGGAAGCAGTCAATCTAAGGAAATAGAAGCTTTAGAAGATATAAAAAATAGAACTGATAGGAAAATAATAAAAAATAAAGCTCAGAAATTGATTTTGTATTTTAAAAGCATTGAAGTAAAAGATGATGTTACTCTCAAAAGAAAGCTTCTCTTGGATGCTTTAAAAATAAACCGTAATTTTGACTTTGAAAATCTAGAAAATAATAATTATAGCAAAGTAGATTACAGAATACTATTGAACTTTGCCTACACAGATAAGAATCCTAGGCAAAGACTAAAAATTTATAAATTTATTGAAGATTCTAATATTGATGATAATGATTTAAATTCTATCTTATTTCATAATATAGCTAACACATACTATATTCTAGAAGAAAGTGAAATAGCTTTAGAATATATAAATAAAGCTATTAATCTCAATTCTGATAACCCAGCTTCTGCAGTTATGCTTTATACTAAGTCCCTTATATTATATGATCTATCTAAAGATTATGAACCATACGCTCGAAAAGCTCTAGAAATTAGCAAGGAAACTGATCAGAAACTTTATTCATATATTTTAAATAAATGTAAGAATATATTTGTCAAGTAGTGTTTTTTTGTTCAAAATATGATCCACTTTTCTTATATTTAAAAAAAGCAAGAATAGAAATATTCTTGCTCGATTTTTAATAATTTGTTTTTTCTTTTACCTTTGTAGCCTTGCCTTGACGATCTCTTAGGTAGTTTAGTTTAGCACGACGTACTTTACCATGTCTTGTTACTACAAGTTTTTCTATTCTTGGTGAATGATATAGGAAAGTTCTTTCAACACCAACACCGTAAGAAATTCTTCTTAGGGTAAAGGCTTTGTTGATTCCACCCTCTTTAATCTTAATTACTGTTCCTTCAAAGTCTTGAAGTCTTGTTTTGTCACCTTCTTTGATTCTGTATGATATTCTAACTGTATCACCTACGCCAAAGTCATAGTTTTCTTCTCGTAGATTTTCTTTTTCAATTTTTTTAATTAAATCCATTTTTATTCTCCTCTCTTAGGAATTTTTCGTATAAGTCAGCTCTTACTCTTTTTGTTTTTTCTATTGCAGATTTTCTATTCCACTGTTTTATCTTTTTATGATTTCCACTAGTTAACTCATTTGGTACGAAATAACCATTGAAAACTCTTGGTTTTGTGTATTCATCTTGCTGCAATAGTATATTGTAATGTGAATCAGTAACAAGTGATTCTTCTTTTCCTACTACTCCGTCTATAAATCTTGCCATGGAATCTATCAGTACCATTGCTGGTATCTCTCCACCAGTTAATACATAATCTCCAATGGATATTTCATAGTCGACATAGTGGTTTGTAATTCTAGCATCAATTCCCTCATAGTGGCCACAAATTATTATAAGATCTTTAATTTCTGCAAATTCGATTGCTAATTTCTGATTTAATAAGGATCCTGTAGCTGACATAAATGCTACTTTTGATCCAGGTTTTTTCACAGACATTAAAGCCCTGTATAATACATCTGGCTTAATAAGCATTCCTGCCGCTCCACCATAAACTGTATCGTCTACATGATTGTGCTTGTCATTTGAAAAATCTCTTATATTTACAAATTCTAATTCTAATAATCCATTTTCTATGGCCTTGCCTATTACTCCATAAGTTTTTAGGAATTCAAAACTTTCTGGAAATAAGCTTAGGATAGTTACTTTATTCATAGTCGCTAAAGTTTTCTACTTCTATTAATCCATTTTCTAGATCAATTTTTTTTATTGTAGCCTTGATTGCAGGTAGATAAATTTCGTCTTTATCTGTTTTTATTATATAAACATCGTTGGGATAAACACCACTTATTACATCTAGAACTTCTCCAACTTTTTGCCCATTGTCGTAGACATCTAGACCAATTAGTTTATAAATATAGTACTCATTTTCTTCTAAGTCCCCTAAATCTTTTTCATCTATATAAATATCTTTGCCGACAAATTTTGTAACATCATTTATATCGCCAAATTCTTTAAATTTGATGATTTTAAGATTTTTTTGATCAAAAGAAGATTCAATGGTTAATTCTTTATCATCGATAAATAATTTTGAACCATTTTCAAATCTTTTTTCATTATCTGAAAGACTTTTGATTTTAAGATTTCCCTTTATTCCGTGAGTACCGACAATTTCAGCTACTGTAATTCTCATATTCTTATATTGACCTTAACATTTTCTTTAATAGCTGCAGATCTTGCTATAGTCCTTATTGAGTTGATGATATTTCCACGAACGCCAATTACTTTGCCCTTGTCAGCGTCATTTACATGGATTAGTATATTTACTTGACCATCTTCTCTACTTTCTTCGATTTCTACAGCATCTTTGTCATCTACTAATTCTTTTACTATTAATTCTACTAATTCTTTCATATCATTAAGCTAATACGTTGTTGTCATTGAAAAGTTTTTCAACGATTGATGTTGGTTTTGCACCATTTTTTATCCATTGTTTTGCTTTTTCGTTGTCAATTTTGAATACTTTTGGTTGACTTACTGGATTGTAATATCCAATTTCTTCGATGAATTTTCCATCACGTGGACTTCTTGAATCTGCTACTACAACTCTGTAAAATGGTTTTTTCTTTTGACCCATTCTTTTTAATCTAATTTTTACTGCCATTTTTCTTCCTTTCTTTTACTAAAATTTAATATTGTTTTAAAATGGGAATTTAGGCATCCTAAATCCTCTTGTTCTTTTAGCTTGGCCTTTCATATTTGACACTTGCTTCATCATCTTTTTTAGTTCTTTAAATTGTTTTAATAGTTTATTTAGTTCTTTGACATCGACTCCAGAGCCTTTGCTTATACGCTCTTTTCTGCTTTTGCCGATAATTTCTGGTTTTTCACGTTCTTGTTTGGTCATTGAGTTAATTAATGCTTCGATTTTTACAAAAGCTCGATCATCGACGTTAATATTTTTAAGCATCTTGTTGTTAACTCCAGGTATCATTGCTAAGAGATCTTCCAATGGTCCCATATTCCTAATTTGATTAATTTGTGCCATAAAATCATCTAGGGTAAAGCTTTGATTCCTCATCTTCTCTTCAAGCTCTTTGGCACTTTCTAAATCAATTTGATTTTGAGCTTTTTCGATTAATGATAGGACATCTCCCATGCCTAGGATTCTATTTGCCATTCTATCTGGATAAAAAGCTTCAAGATCTTCTAGCTTTTCACCTACACCAACAAATTTTATTGGTTTGCCAACGACTTCTCTGATTGATAAGGCTGCACCACCTCTAGCATCACCGTCAAGCTTGGTTAAAATTACACCTGTGATGTCAAGGTATTCGTCAAAAGTTTTGGCTACATTTACAGCTTCTTGACCAGTCATGGCATCAACTACAAGTAAAATCTCATCAGGTTTACTAACTTCTTTGATTTTCTTTAGCTCATCCATTAGGTCAGTATCAATTTGTAAACGACCTGCAGTATCTAATATTACGGTATCGTAATTGTTAATTCTTGCATAATCTTTGGCATTTTTGGCAATTTCTACTGGATCTTTTTTGCCTTCTTCAAAAACAAAAACTCCAGCATTTTTCCCAACAACTTTTAGCTGATCGATTGCTGCAGGCCTATAAATATCAAGGGCTGCTAACATAGGATTTCTATTTTCCTTTTTTAGTTTATAAACGAGTTTACCAGAGTGTGTTGTCTTACCTGAGCCTTGAAGTCCCACCATCATTACAACATGAGGAGTGGATCCTCTAAGATCAAGTTTTGAATTCTCCTTACCCATCAAATCGGTTAGCTCTTCATTTACGATTTTTACTACCATTTGACCAGGTGTCAAAGATTTCATAACATCTTCACCAAGGGATCTTTCCTTGATTCTTTTTACAAAATTCTTAACAACTTTATAATTAACATCAGCTTCAAGAAGTGAAAGTCTTATCTCTCTCATTGCATTATCGATGTCTTTTTCTGTCAATTTCCCTTTACCAGTAAGTTTTCCAAGACTTTGTTGGAGCCTATCTGCTAAACCTTCAAACACCATAATATCACTCCTAAATATTTTCTATCTGTTCATTCAACTTTAAAATTGCTTGTTCATAATTTGAACTTTCCATCAGCTCTCTTATACTCATAAGAGCATCTTTGAGCTCCTCTTTCTTTTTTAGCAAAGAAAGCTCATCTTCAAACTCAAATAGTTTATCAACGCTTCTTGTTATCATCTCTGAAATTGCTTGCTTACTTTTGTTGTTGTTATCGGCAATTTCTTGTAAGGACAAATCTTCGTTATAATAGCAATTTATCACATCTTTTTGTTTATCATTTAGTAGTGAGCCATATATGTCGAATAATTGGGCTACTTTAACAATTTTTTCCATCTAATAATTCCTTGCTGTTTAAAACTCTAAAATAAAACAATTTATAGAATAAAACTAACCATCAAGAAATTTTCTTGACCTATAAAGTATACTAGCAATTCAATCTAATGTCAAGACTTTTTCTTGACTGTTTTTTTTTGAATTTTCAATCTTAAATAAAATTATTTCAAGCAAAAATTAATTTGAAATTTGAAAATATTTTTGATTATAAAAATTTACAAATATTTTAAAAATAAAAATAAAAAATTTCCTATTTAATTTTACAAATTTATTTGTACAATTATTTTTTAGTATTATTTTCAATAAAGACAATATTTTGATATACAAAGAAAAAAATTTTTGTTATCTTATTTATGATAATGATTATCATTATGGATTATTTCCTTTGAATTTTTATTTTAAATTTGCTTTTTTAAATTTTTTATTTAAATGATTTGAAATTTAAAAAAATTACTATTTAAATGAAAATCAAATAATCATTATTTATTTAATTATAATTTAATAGAAAAAATTTAACATTATGGAGGTTTAAATTTTGAAAAAGAATAAAAAATACGCTACTGCCCTAATTTTGGCTATGGGCTTGGGGGTTGTTAATCCCGTTTATAATTCATACGCATCTAATAATAATGATAATATGGTTGAATATAGAGAAAATTCTACTGGCATTGCTGATAATTTAAATGAAAAAAATCTTGAAAATGAACTTAGCAAGGCACAAAAAGAATTAGATCTTGCAAATGAAAATTTAAAAGCTAAAGAAAATGAAAAAATAGAACTTGATAAAAAAGTTTTATCTTTACAAAATGAACTTAATAAAGCCATTGAAAATAAGAAAAAAGCTGATAATGATTTTATTTCTGCTTCCAAAAAACAAAGTGAGGCAAGTGAGGACTATATAAATCTTAAGGAAAAAAAGAATAAACAAGTTGAGGCTGACAAAAATTTAGCCAAAGCAAAAGAACAACTTAATATTGCTAAAAATCAACAAGAAAAAGCAAAAGAGAATTTAAATTTAGCTCAAAAAAATGCTGACGAAAAGAAAAAAGCCCTAGACTTGGCAAATAATAAGCTTGATGAGGCTAAGAAAAACGAGAAAGCTCAAGAAGATATTTATGAGAATCAAGCAAAGAAAAAAGCAAGCGATGCCTTGGAGAAAAAAGATAAGGCAAAAAAAGATTTAGACCAAGCGCAAAAAATTTCTGATGAATATTTGGAAAATAAAAAAGAAGATTTGACAGAAAAAAATCAAAATTTTGATAATTTAAAATCAAAAGTTGATGATTCACGCAATTCTTTAAATTCTCACAATGAAGATTTGGATAAACTCTATGCTTCCATTAAAAATTATGAGAAAGACAATACTGATATAAGCGATAAACAGTCAGAACTTAAACAAAAATTGCTAAAAGCCAAAGAGGATCTTAATTGGCTTTCTCCAACAAGTGAAGGATATAAGGCAAAACAAAAAGAAATTGATGAATTAAATAATCAAATAAAAGAAATTGATGAAATTTGCGATAAAATTACTAAAGATTACAAAAATTTAAATGACAAGGCTCAAAATGAACTTGACAAAATAAAAGATTATAACGGTGATTTCCGTGATCTCGAAAAAAATATCAAAGAAAAAAGCCAAGCAAATGCCAAAAATATGGTAATACAAGAAATTTTAGATGAAAAATTAAACAAGGATAATCTAAAAGAAAAAGCTGATGATGCAAATAATAAATTAGGCGACTTGTATTTAGAAAGAAATGGCAAAAGACATGATTACGAAATGATTAAAGATGAATACCACAAGGCTTGGATGAAATTACAACATGCAAGTGAAGTTTTGGAAGGGCAAAAAAATATTGCTTACGATTCAAGTAGAGATGAGATTTTCAAAAATGATGCCAAAAAACTTATAAAAAGATATTCCAAAGAATTTGAAGATAATCTTGCAATATTAAAGGAAAAACTTCCCCTATTAAAGGAGAAAGCTAATATTTATTTAGAGTCTATGGCAGAAGTTGAACAAGCAGAAGCTTATGCAAAAGCTTTAGAAAATGCAAATGATTTGCTTGAACAAGTAGATAAAAATAAAGAAAATCTTAAAAATTTAACCGATTCTTTCAACCAAGCTAATACCCAATACGAACAAGCACAAAAAGAATTAGAAGATGCAAAAAAACTCCTAGATTCTAAGAAAAAAGAAACTGAAGCTAATGAAAATTTGATAGCAAAGGCAAACGAAGACCTAAACACAGCCAGCCAAAATTTGAATAAAACAAAAATCCAAAAAGATCAAGCTGACAAAAAGGTCAAAGAACTTGAAGATTTGATAAAAGATCTTACAAATAATTTGCCAGAAAAAATAGACGATGAAAAAATAAATGAAGCTAAAGAAAAATATAATAAAGCAAAAAACGAAGCTCAAATAGCTCAAGAAATGCTTGAAAAAGCACAAAAAGAAGTTGATGAAATCAAAGCTAGACTTAATAAAGCAGATGATGAAAAAACACAATTGCAAAAAGATATAGACAAGGCAAAAGATGACCTTGATTTAGCAAAAGATAATCTTAAAAATAAAAAAGACGCCCTAAGCTTACAAGAAGAAAAAGAATCTATCCAAAAAGCAAAAGAGTCGCTTGAAAATTTATTAAAAACTAGCAAGAAAATAAATGATAAAGATTTAAATAAGGTAATTGAAGAAATAGAAAAAACCTCTAAAGGCGAAAATCTAACAATAAATGATATTCTTTCATTAAATAACAAATTAACCGATGCCCTAAATAATGTAAAATTAAAGCCAAAAGATCAAACAAATGCATCAAATAATGCTAGTGACAAGGAAAAAAATAAAAATACTCCGGACGAAAAAAATAAAAAACAAGAAGATAAAAATAAAAGAAAGGCTCAAGGAAGAACCAATCCAAAAACAGGAGTTGAAAGCCTATCCTTTGTTGGAACTTCCTTGGCACTTTCCCTATCAGCTCTTTTTGCTTTAAAAAAGAAAAGAAAATAAACTCACAAACTCTTTAATATTTTTTTAAAAAATGAGCATCTACCAAATTCTTAAAGGCAAGGTTGATGCTCATTTTATATTCTTTTGGTTTTACTTTCTTTTCGTCTTTTGGTTTTTCTTCGTTAGTTTCTGGCTTTTCTGTTTTGTCGTCTGGTTTTTCTGGGGCGACATCTGGCTTTTCTGGGGCGACATCTGGCTTTTCTTCTTCGCCTTCATTTACTGGAGCTTTCTTTATAGTGATTTTTTCATTTTCTACATCAAATTTTTCTTATACTTTTACATTTTCACTTGTTTTTTCTGTCTTTTTTAAAGCTTTTCTACTGTTTTTTCTTCATTTGCTTTTGCATTAGGAATTATTAGCCTTACCCCAAGTGCTAAAGCTAGACTAGCACTTATAATTTTCTTATTTTTGTTCATAAATTTTCTACTTTTATTTATTTTTTTAAATATTCTTTCACTAAACTTTATATATTGTAAAATATTTTAAATATTTATCAATAAAATTAAATTCGAAAATTTTGAAACTATTTCCACTAAAAAACATGGGCAAATTAATCAATTTTACCCATGTTTTTGGTGTTTCTTTAGTAGTGAGCCATATATGTCGAATAATTGGGCTACTTTAACAATTTTTTCCATCTAATAATTCCTTGCTGTTTAAAACTCTAAAATAAAACAATTTATAGAATAAAACTAGCCATCAAGAAATTTTCTTGACCTAGCTATTATACGACTAAATAAAAAAGGTGTCAAGGAAAACTCTTGACACCTTTAAATTTTTTATGGTAAGTTGAAAAATGGATTTAATCCCCTTTCTTTCTTATCATTATTTTCTATTTTGTTATCAGGATTTGCTTGTTTATATTGGTCTACTTTTGAAGAATCTAAGGTAAAAGTAAAATCAATATCCATTGTTTTTCCATCTCTATAGACAGTAATTTTTGCACTATCTCCTACCTTATAATTAAGCAGTTGTTTTTTTAGTGAAATCATATCTTTAACTTCGTTTCCATCTATAGCTGTAATTAAATCTCCCTTTTTAAGTAGGTCATTATCATCAAATACACTTGCAACGACAACACCTTTTTTATCTTTTAAATCACCAAGATTTATTTGTGGATATTGTAAAAAGTAGTCTAAGGATTGACCTGTAATTCCCAAATAAACAGAATTAAATTTTCCATTTTGTTTTATTTGATCAATTACTGGCTTTACAATATTTATAGGAATTGCAAAACCGATTCCATCGCTATTACCAGCTTTTGCGGTATTTATAGCAATTTGTTCTCCTTTAGCATTTAGTAAAGCTCCACCAGAATTTCCTGCATTTATGGCAGCATCTGTTTGCATTAATCCATCCATTTGAGCTCCGGTATTAAAGCTTACAGATCTATTTAGGCCTGAAATAATACCACTTGTAACTGTAGATTGTAGCTGTAAGCCAAGTGGATTTCCAATTGCCACTACTCTATCACCTACACCAACTTCATCACTATCGCCCAATTCCATTACTGGTAAATTTTCTTTATCAACTTTAACAACGGCAAGATCTAATGTTGCATCATTCCAAACAAGTTTGGCAGGCGCTTTCGAACCATCAGAAAATAATACATTTATCTCGTTGACATCGCCATCGCTTACTACGTGGGAATTTGTTACTATATATCCATCTTTACTTACAATAGACCCAGATCCAACTCCTTCTGCATAGCCAGATTGTGGTCCAAAAAAAGTATTTTGTACTACTTTTGAAACTGTCGTAATTCCTACTACGCTATCAATTGATTTTTTTACTACAACTGATTCCATTGACTCATTTTCTTTTATTTCTATCTTTTTATTATTAGCCTTAGAAGCATTTTCTACTTCTTCTATTTGTTTACTAGGCTCATTTGAAGCTTTTTGATCATTACTTTTTACTGAAATTGTAGTAGTTAGAACATAAACTAATATTCCACCTACAATAGCACCTAGCAAGGCACTGACAAATGAAGGTAGTCCTTGCTTTTTTGAATTATCTCTATTAGCCATAACTATTCCTTTCCTTTCTAAAATTTCTATACCATTATACTACTCTTTATTAGATTAAGTTTATATAAAGTTCGCTAAAACATGGTAAATTTGACTTATTTGTACAATTTAATATAATTATCTATAAGTTAAATTATCTATAATATAGGAGGATACTATGAGTAAATTTATTGCCGACCAATCATTTTTTGAATTATTTCCAGATGCAAAAATCGGTGTAGTTCTTATGCATGATATAAAAAATAACGAAAGTTCAAGTAAAGAAATTAGACAAATGCTTGATGAAGCCAACGAAAAAGCTTACGATTATTTGACAGAACCGGTTTTTTCAGAAAATAAAGTTATCAAAGTTTGGAGAGATGCTTTCAAGAAATTCAAAACCAAAAAAGGTGCTAGATGTGCCATAGAAGCTTTATTAAAAAGAGTTGATAAAGGTAATCCTGTTGGATCAATTAACCCTTTAGTAGATATTTATAATTCTGTTTCTTTAACATATGCCCTACCTGGTGGAGCAGAAGATATCGATAAATTCGTAGGAAATATGGTTTTAAAAATCACTGATGGTGGAGATAGCTTCCAAGCTTTAGGTGATGATGAAACATCAGAAACCTTACCTGGAGAATTAGCTTATGTTGATGATGAGAGTGCAATCTGCAGATGCTTTAATTGGCGTGATTGTGTAAGGTCAATGATTACTAAAGATACCAAAAATGCCATTTTCTTTATGGAATCAATTGATCCTGATAGAGATGAAGATCAAAAAGAAGCTCTAAAAACAGTTGCAGAAAATTTCGAGAAATATTTAGATTGCCAAACTGAAACAAAAATCTTAACAAAAGATGATCCTGAAATAGTTTTGAAATAAAAATGTAAATGCCAGCAAAATTAATTTGCCGGCATTTTTTTATATTATGACTTTTTTAATATTTTCAAATTTATAAATTTTATATACATTAGAAATTAAAGCAACTGTTAGTATGCTGTGTCCTATTCCCGAAATCAATGAGATTGCCATTGGATTTATTATGTTTTCCCCCTGGGAAACTACTGTGTAAATTCCACCTAGCATCATACTTATTATTGTAATTACAAGTCCTGTCATATAAATATGATAGGATTTTTTTAAGGAATTAATTTTTTCTTTGTCGTAATTTTTAGCTAGCAAATAGAAAATTAATCCTAAGAAAAATCCCAAAGTTAAGCTATGAGTGTGAACGATTCTTATATAATTAAATTCTGTAAAATTATAAAGTTTATTAAATTCTCTTGAAAATACTCCACCCATTATTCCCATAATTAAAAATACTAAGGAGTTTGCCAAAATTGAGAAACTACTATGTTCTCTAACAAAATATTTAAAGCCTAAAATTACTATAAATAAATATGCCAATGTTTTTGGCATCATTAATGCTCCAAGACCTGGATATTTATCGGCAAATAAGACTACTGGAATATAAAAAGCAAAACTTAATAAGATTAGCCACCACATATTTTTAAGTCCAGGTTTTTCTTTTTCCTTATATGACCAAATTATTAGAACAAGACCCAAAATCGCAAATGGAATATTTCTATAAATGCCCCAAATATAAGACTCGTTGGCTTTTCCCCAATTGTTAGCTGGCATTAAAACTAAAATAATTCTGATTATTGCAAGTCCGTAAACTAGGATTTTTTTCTTATTGTCTAAATCTTTTGATTGACTTCTATAAAAATAGTAAAATAAGACGTAAAAAATCGTCATTGTTATGCTTGTTACAAATTTCCCCCAAGATAAAGCCGCAAGATTAGCTTCAAATCCACCAGGACTTAAATGTGAAATTACTCTTGGCAAAAGATGGAAACTATCTCCAGCGCCTAACAAAATTGCCATTATTCCAAATAATTTTGCTTCTTTGTTTTTTTCTAATAATAGCCTTACTCCAAAAGCTATTACCAAAATTAAATATCCTATATCAAAAAAACTTTCACCTAGCTTCATTAAAAATCCCCTCCTTTATCCATTTTATATGGATTTTGTATTTTTCTATAAATAAATCTTTGTCCCATTTTTCTCTAAAATTTCTCTGAATAAGCGCATGGACAACAGCTCTAAAGAAGTTTACTTTTTCTAGGTCAACACCCATTTCTTTTGCCTTGTCAAAAACTTTATTGTAATCCTGGTGATTTTTGATCCGATTTTCTTCTAAATATTCATTCCAATGAAGAAATCTATTTTTGTATAAATTGTAACAAGAATCATCAAAGATTATATCGGCAATTTCATAGCCAAAATCATCAAGACAAAGGCTAATATCGCCATTATTTTTCTTTAAAGTTTTCATAAAAAGCAAATGAATATCGTATGTTTTGTTATCTAAAATATAAAAATACGAATCATAAAGATTTTCAAAATACTGATAAAAACTTCCTCTAGCTATGGATAAATTTTCTACAATTGTCTTAATATTTACATCAGCAAAGGCTTTATCAGAAAATTCTTTTGTCAAAACTTCTGTAATCCTATCTTTTTTTTCCTTTTCTAAATTATAAAATGTATCTTTTGGCAAATAAAACCTCCTTTCATGACACCGTGTCATTTACAGAAAATATTATATGTGACACCATGTCACTTGTCAAGTAAAATTTTTTTATAAATTATTATTCTTTTTTATATTTTAAATTTTATAAACATACAATTCTTCATCTATTTGCTTAAATCCAACGGAAGTAAATGCTCTTTGACTTTGCTTGTTAAAAGAATAAATATTTGCCTTTATTTCTTCTCTTTTTAAATCTTTTGCAAGTTTTATGATTTCTTTAATGCAGAGCTTACCTATTCCCAAATTTTGAAAATCTTTTGCTATAACTATGCTTATTTCATTATCATCTGTTAGACTGATGTCCCCTATCAAGTTTTTTTTATATTCTATATAGTAACAAAGACCATGGTCATTCAAATAATTATACATTCTGATAAGTCTGTCTTTGTAGTAAATATAATCTATATTGTCCACTTGTTTGCATAGATCATAATCTTGATACCAAGTTAATGTAAGCTCATAATTTTCAAAATAAGGAATAAGACTTATTTCATCTGTGATTTTTCTTTCTTTCATATCTTGCCCAGCTCTAATATTAAAATAATATTTTTTAATATTTGCTCAAAAAAATTAATCTACTATTAATTCCATTTTTATATGAGGGATATCATCCAGCAAAAATTCCTCAGAAATTTGCTCAAAGCCTAAATTTTCATAAAATTTTCTTGCATAGCTTTGAGCTTCTATATATATTTTTTCTGCTTTAAAATTTTCTTTGGCAGACTTTATTCCCTCACTTAAAAGTTTGCTTCCAATTCCACATCTTCTTTTTGCAGAAATCACTCTTCCAATTGCAACATCTTCGCTTTCAACTCCCTTATCCAAAATCCTTAGATAGGCGATAATCTCATCAGCTTCTTTAAAATAAACATGAATAGCTTCGTAATCCAAATTATCGATCTCTTCATATGGACAACTTTGTTCAACTACAAAAACATCGACTCTAAGTTTAAGTATTTGATATAGCTCATGGGTTGATAGTTGATCAAAACGTTTTATATAAGTTTGCATATAATCCACCTTTAAAATATGTATTTAATTTATATAGCTAGTTAATTTTACCGTTAACCCTAGCCTATTTTTTCTTTTAAAACAAATCTACATTTTGGAAAATAATTTCCTATAAAAAATTATACTTAATTATCAAAAATTATGTACTTGCCCCATTGGATGATATCTTTGTTTAATCTATTGGTAATCGCTTTGGCAAAAAGTTCGTAGGCTTTTTTATCGTTGGTTTTCAGAAATGAGATGGCTTTTTTGCTGCCAAAATAATACATATCTCTTAATAAATAATAATCTTCTAGGCTTTCTGCCAGAAAAGAAATGGCTCTAAAATCTCCTTCCAAATCTCCTTTTTCTAATCTATTTAATGTTTTTCTAATCCATGAAATAAGAAAATTTTTCTCATTTTCGTCTGTAAAAGTATTTTGATTTACATAATTTTTAACTTTTTCTTTTAAATCTTTGCCAATACCCTTATCTTTTACTATCTCCGCCCAGTAAATTGGCAAAAAAGTATCGACATCAAGCTTTCCTATTTCATCTTTGTCATAGATAAAACAATCTAACCTAACTTTCTCAACTAGGCTGTCGTCGTGGCTTATATTTTTATCTTCGACTATTATCAAGCAATCAAAATCACTAGTAGAATCATTTGTCCCTTCAGCATAGGAACCATATAAAAATATCGTTAACGGATGATATTTTTCTTCCAAATAATTTATAATTTTTTCTTTTATTTCCATAAAATTCTCTTTTTCTAAATCCTCAAAATTTTATTCATCAATTTTATTCCAATTTTTAGATATCAATTTTTCCAAACTATTCTTATTATCCTTAAAAATCTTACCGTCAAAAGGGATCTCGTAGGCAACTTTTTTCCCTATATGTATTAAATTAATAATTGCTTTAGATTTTTTCTGATCCATTGTAAAAGATTCTATTTCATTCCAAGGCATTAATAAAAAATCTCTATTTACTGAATTGCTAATTTCTTCCTCGTAAATTCCTTTGGAAGAAAAATATAAAATAAAAGTTCTACTTGAGTCAAATGTGTACCATAAATTACTGACTAGCAATTTACCAAGACCTGTTTTAAAATCATTGTGCTTAAAAGCAACCAAATAGTTTTCCTTATCTTTAAAACCTTTATAAACTTTCTCGCTAATTTCTTCATTAGTGTTAAATAATAATCCCATTTCTTCTCCTTTATTTAAAAATAAAAACTTCTTTTATATCCTTATCCAGAACTTTGCAAATTTTGTAGGCTGTTTCTAAAGTAGGACTTATGGTTTTATTTTCATAAGCCATAATTGATCTTCTCTTTAGTCCCACAGCTTTTGCCAATTTTGCTTGCGAAAGTCCAAGCTCTTTGCGAAATTCTGCAATTTTATTATCAATTTCTACATCCATAAAATCATCCTATCTAAAAAAATTTTCATTTTCTTAATGTTAAATTTAATCTATTAAAGATAAATTTGTTACATTTATAGTACTTGTTTTTAAAAAAATAGTCAATTTTAACAAAAGATTGGGTATGTATATAAAGATTAAATTTTAGGAGGGATTATGAGAATTGGATTATTAGTTGGATCTTTGAGGAAAGGTTCATGGAATAAAAAACTCGCAAAAGAAGTAGCAGACCTATTAGATGTAGAATCTTATCTAATTGATTTAAGCGATATGCCATTTTACAACCAAGATCTTGATGGAGCAGATCCTTTAGATAAATATCAAAGATTGAGAGAAGATGTGAAAAAATGTGATGGATTTATTTTTATCACTCCAGAATACAACAGATCCCTAGCTCCAGTTTTAAAAAATGCTATTGACATAGCATCAAGAGGTCCAGAGGGTAACTTATGGGCAAAAAAACCTGCAGCAGTATTTAGCTCAACAATAGGTTCAATGGGAGCAGTTTCATCAAATCTTGCTCTAAAACAATCTTTTACTTGTGTAGATCTTATATCAATGAGCAAACCTGAGGTATATATAGCAAGAATCAATGAACTTTTTGACAAAGACGGGAGATTAGTAGAAAATACAAGAAAATTCCTAAAGTCAGCTTGTGATGAGTTTGTAAGCTTTGCTAAGAGGATAATTGGATAAAGACGAATTATAAAGAGGACTGTCGTTAAGAATTTTTTCTTAATATAAAATCCTCTTTTCCTTTACTTATTAATTTTTTTGCTTACTTTCATTTAATAAAAGCTATTGGAGAATCTTATGGAAGAGAAAAAGAAGCTTAAATTTATTGTCTATGCCTTTATACTTTTGATAGTAATTGGCGTATTAGGCTATATGATATTATTAAAAGTTGATTTTGTAGATGCTTTATATATGACCGTCATTACAATATCAACTGTTGGTTTTGGTGAGGTTGGAACAACAAGCGATCAATCTGAAATCTTTTCAATTTTTATGATATTTTTAGGTGTAGGTGTAGTTGGATATACCTTTACAACAGTAGTTGCAATGTTTGTTGAAGGCAAGCTTACAGAATTGTGGAAAGGAAGTAAAATGGAGAAAAAAATTTCCGCTTTAAGTGACCATTATATAATATGTGGATCTGGGGAATTGGCAGAAGTTATAATAAAAAAATTTATTGATGAGAATTTAAATTTTGTAGTAATAACTGATAACATAAAAGACCTTGATGATTATAGTCACCATGACGTTTTAGTAATCGAAGGACATTCTACAGAAGAAAGCATCTTAGAACATGCAGGAATTAAAAAAGCTAAGGGGCTTATTTCGACCTTAGATAGTGAGGTAGATAACATTGTAACGGTTCTTACAGCAAGAAATCTAAATAAAGAAATTTACATCATAGCAAATTCCATCAGCAAATCTGGCAGTGAAAAATTATTAAAAGTCGGTGCAAACAAAACTTTGTCAGCTGTAGAAATAAGCGGCAAAAGAATGGCCTCACTTATGATAAAGCCTAATATTATCTCTTTTTTGGATGTAGTCACAAGAATCGGTGATGTTGAACTTGATTTAGAAGAAGTAATTGTAAAAAAAGCTTCCTATCTGGAAAACAAAACACTATTAGAAGCTCAAATTCCTAAAAAAACTGGTCTGATCGTTCTAGCAATAAAAAAGGTTGAATGTGATCAATTACAATTTAACCCTCCAGTAGATTACATTTTTAAAATTGGAGATGTACTAATTGTTCTAGGAAGAGAAGACCAAATTGATAAATTAAAACATCTAGGAGATGAAATGAAATAAGGCTATGATTTATAGCCTTATTTATCTTTAAATTTCTATAAGTAATACTAAAATTTCTCCAGATTCTCTTTCAAACTTTTCTAATTTACCTTTTTCTCTTAAAATATCCTCTAATTCATTGAATCTAATAGCATTGATTAGCATAAATTCACCCCATTCTTATTAATTCATAAATCCTATCTAAACAATCTTTAGCAATATCGATAATATACACATTTCTATAATCTTTAGAAGCATAGTACTTATAAGGTCTTAATGGATTTTTATCTATAAAATCTGATAAATATATATTCGAAGTATCATCTAAGGCATGAATTATAAGAATCTCTTGAAACTTTCTTATTTCATTCAAATCTAACGTTATATCCACACCTGCTTTTAATTTAAAGGCTCCATATTCATCAGAATTTTGAGACCATACATTGGCAGTCTTACAATTATTACAAAGCCACAAGATATAATCATCGAGATCTTCATATCCAAAAATTATAGAGTCTAAATGTGGATTATATTGTTTTAAAAATTTTTCATTATAATTTAATAAATCTTCTCGATTATAGACAAAATAGACAATACTACCATCATGATCAGTTAGTCTTTTTTTACAAAAAGCGCAAGTTCCTTGCCCCATATATTCTCCCGTAATCAAAATAATATCTTAAATTCATTATAACATTTTAAAGTAATTGAAGTTCATTATCAGCTCAAATATTTTTCCAACTAGAATAGTAAAACCTTACTACTTATTAATAGCAAAAAATATCAACTAAGCATCCACATATTATGTTGACTTACTCCTTATCTATCTTTTTTATTATCTGTATCTTATATTTGTAATTAAATTTACAAAATTTTAAAACTTTATCAAAGAGAAAAATTATTTTAAAATCTTTAAAATTTATTGACTATGATCTGCTATTAGACAAAGTAAATGCATAGTATTTTCTATAAATAAAAAATAAATGAACTAATCAATTTAAAGTAATAAAAATATTTAAAATAAAAACAGGTCTGAAACCTGCTTAAATCTATAATATGAAATTATTTAAAATCACTTGGCGTGCCATTGAGGATTCGAACCCCAGGCCTTCTGGTCCGTAGCCAGACGCTCTATCCAGCTGAGCTAATGGCACAAATAAATTTAAAAAAATAAATGGCGCGCCTGGGAGGAATCGAACCCCCGGCACACGGATTAGAAGTCCGTTGCTCTATCCAGCTGAGCTACAGGCGCACATTATCTTGACTGACATAATTATAACACAAATATCACATTAATGCAAGAAATAATTAAAATTTATATAAAATTAAAAATATTTAAAATTTGGAGCGGATGACGAGATTCGAACTCGCGACCCTCGCCTTGGCAAGGCGATGCTCTACCACTGAGCCACATCCGCAAAATAAAATTATCTACTTAGATTATATCAAAAAAGTCTCAAAATGACAAATACTTATAAAAAAACATAAGTACATTGGCGACTCGGATGGGGATCGAACCCACGACCTCCGCCGTGACAGGGCGGCATTCTAACCAGCTGAACTACCGAGCCATAAACTATTTAAATTCTTTGGAGCTGATGATAGGACTTGAACCTACAACCTATTGATTACAAATCAATTGCTCTGCCAATTGAGCTACATCAGCAACTTGTAATTATCAAAATATTAATTAATTAGTTAAAATATGGTGGAAGTAACAGGGCTCGAACCTGTGACCCCCTGCTTGTAAGGCAGATGCTCTCCCAACTGAGCTATACTTCCATAATGGTGACCCTCCCGGGATTTGTAATCCAGTCCCTTGTAGGGTTTTAAATATTTATATTTAAAATCTTTGAGATGAGCCTTTGGCGAATCCAAAGAACTTACCGCCGTGAACACGGTGATACCCCCGTCAAAGTTGCTATCGTTTTATAACATCAAATAAATTAATTTGGTGACCCTACCGGGATTTGTAACCCAGTCCCTTGTAGGGTTTTAAATATTTATATTTAAAATCTTTGAGATGAGCCTTTGGCGAATCCAAAGAACTTACCACCGTGAACACGGTGATATCCCCGTCAAAGATTGCTATCATTTTATAATATCAAATAAATTGATTTGGTGACCCTACCGGGATTTGAACCCGGGATACCACCGTGAAAGGGTGGTGTCTTAACCGCTTGACCATAGGGCCTTATAGTTTAATAAAAATTGAATTATGGTGACCCCATCGGGATTCGAACCCGAGAACCCGCCGTGAGAGGGCGATGTCTTAACCGCTTGACCATGGGGCCAAAATATTTATAAACTTCTAAATAAAAAAATGGTAGCGAAGAAGAGACTTGAACTCTTGACACTCCGGGTATGAACCGAATGCTCTAGCCAACTGAGCTACTTCGCCACATAAAAAACAATAAATTTTCTTTGGTTGCGGGAGCTGGATTTGAACCAACGACCTCCGGGTTATGAGCCCGACGAGCTACCAAACTGCTCTATCCCGCGATAAAGTAATTATCATTAATATTGTACTTATTGTTATATTTCATTAACCAATATTTTACAAATCATTTATAAATTTATAAATATTGTTGGCGCTCAGGGTGGGACTCGAACCCACAACCTACCGGTTAACAGCCGGGTGCTCCACCATTGAGCTACCTAAGCATATCTTTTTTTTCATTTAATTTCTACTAGCCTATTGGCTAGTAGTTTTTAAATGTTTAGCAGCTTCCTACTCTACCGGGAGGCTTCCCTCCGAGTACCATCGGCGTTGTTGGGCTTAACTTCTGTGTTCGGTATGGTTACAGGTGTATCCCCAGCGCTATCGCCACTATATTCATGACCCTAACCTTTTTGGTTAAGTATTTTTGAACCTTCTAAATAGCAGTCTACCTAGTTATTAGATAAACCCTACTCTATCCTTATCATACGCCGTGATTTGTACTCAAGCTGCTTCGCACCTTGAACAAATCTGGCGGCTGACCTTCCTACGATTCGATTTCATCGAATCGGGATAGGGCAGGCACAATATTTCCAGTCAAGTTTTAATGGTTAGTATCCTTTAGCTTAATACATTACTGTACTTACACCTTGGACCTATCTAAGGTATTTTCTTTACCTTCTTTGAGAAATCTTATCTTGAGGGTTGCTTCGTACTTAGATGCTTTCAGTACTTATCAATTCCATACTTAGCTACCCAGCTATGCTTCTGGCGAAACAACTGGTGCACCAGTGGTATGTCCATCCCGGTCCTCTCGTACTAGGGACAGCTCCTCGCAAATTTCTTACGCCCACGCTGGATAGGGACCGAACTGTCTCACGACGTTCTGAACCCAGCTCGCGTGCCTCTTTAATGGGCGAACAGCCCAACCCTTGGGACCTACTTCAGCCCCAGGATGAGACGAGCCGACATCGAGGTGCCAAACCTCCCCGTCGATGTGGACTCTTGGGGGAGATAAGCCTGTTATCCCCGGGGTAGCTTTTATCCGTTGAGCGATGGCCCTTCCATTCGGAACCACCGGATCACTAAGTCCGTATTTCTACTCTGCTTGATTTGTTTATCTCGCAGTTAAGCTCGCTTGTGCCTTTGTACTCTGCGAATGGTTTCCGTCCATTCTGAGCGAACCTTTGAACGCCTCCGTTACTTTTTGGGAGGCGACCGCCCCAGTCAAACTGCCCAACTGACAATGTCCAATGCCCAGCTTCATGGGTTATTGTTAGAATTTTGATATTAGAGGGTTGGTATCCCAAGGGTGACTTCGCCTACACTGGCGTGCAGGTTTCATTGTCTCCCAACTATCCTGTACGTCTAATCTCAAAATCCAATATCAGCCTACAGTAAAGCTCCACGGGGTCTTTCCGTCCTAGCGTGGGTAAGTCGCATCTTCACGACTACTACAATTTCACCGGATCCTTTGTTGAGACAGTGCCCAAATCGTTACACCTTTCGTGCGGGTCGGAACTTACCCGACAAGGAATTTCGCTACCTTAGGACCGTTATAGTTACGGCCGCCGTTTACTGGGGCTTAAGTTCTAAGCTTCGTCTTACGACTAACTCTTCCCCTTAACCTTCCAGCACCGGGCAGGTGTCAGCTCCTATACTTCATCTTGCGATTTTGCAGAAACTTGTGTTTTTGGTAAACAGTCGCTTGGGCCTGGTTTCTGTGGCCAGATCGCTCTGGCTCCCCTTCTTGCGAACTTACGGGGATATTTTGCCGAGTTCCTTAACAAAGGTTCTTCCGCGCGTCTTGGTATTCTCTACCTCCCTACCTGTGTCGGTTTTGGTACGGGCGCTTTGGTCTTGATAGTGACTTTTCTTGGCAATTTGAATTTAACTATTTCTCTACTTGTGTTTTCGATGCCTATCGCACATTGGCTGCTGATCAGCGGATTTGCCTACTGAAAAGCCTTTGTGTTTAGACTGCCATCCATCAGGCAGCTAGTGTGTCCTCTTGCGTCATCACATCTCTTTTACGACTTTAAGCGGTACAGGATTTTAAACCTGTTGTCCATCGGCTACGCCTTTCGGCCTTGCCTTAGGTCCCGACTTTCCCTGAGGGGACGAGCCTTGCTCAGGAGTCCTTAGGGTTTCGACGGGAGAGATTCTCACTCTCCTTCTCGCTACTCATGCCAGCATTCTCTCTTGTATAGGCTCCACTTTTGTTTTCACTTTGGCTTCTTCGCTTATACAATGCTCCTCTACCACTGATAGAGAGTTTAAATCTATTCATAAGTAACCATGTTTTCGGTTTTGGAATTCTTTTACCAGGTTCATACTTTTGTATGTCTGTTTTTCGGTGATAATTGAGTTTACAACTTACCTTTATCTTTGTGTTTGATATTTGCGTATTTTTTTATAACTCGTTTATCTTGATTGTTTTTTTATATTTCCTAGTTAAGTTTTCTTTTGCCTTTTTTTATGGTTTCCTTTTTATGAGATAGATTTAAATTCTCTATCAATCCGAAGCTTCGGTACTGGATTTTAGCCCCGTTTATTTTCGGCGCAAACCCACTTGACCAGTGAGCTATTACGCATTCTTTAAATGTATGGCTGCTTCTAAGCCAACGTCCTGGTTGTCTTAGTAGGTTCACATCCTTTTCCACTTAATCCAGATTTTGGGACCTTAGCTGTCGGTCTGGGCTGTTTCCCTTTCGACTTAGGAGCTTATCCCTCTAAGTCTGACTCCATGATTTGATTTTTTGGCATTCGGAGTTTGATAGGCTTTGGTACGGTAACCGCCCTAGGCCATTCAGTGCTCTACCTCCTTAAATCTTTGATCATAGGCTAGCCCTAAAGCTATTTCGAGGAGAACCAGCTATCTCCGGGTTCGTTTGGTTTTTCGCCCCTAGCCACAGTTCATCCGATGCGTTTTAAACCGCACCCGGTTCGAGCCTCCAGTGAATTTTACTTCACCTTCACTCTGACCATGGCTAGATCACCCGGTTTCGGGTCTATCATATTAAACTTTCGCCCTGTTAAGACTCGCTTTCGCTTTGACTTCACATCTTAAATGCTTAATCTTGCTTGATATGATAACTCGCTGGCCCATTCTACAAAAGGTACGACATCAATCTTTTGATCTCTGTCTGATTGTAGGCTTAAGGTTTCAGGTTCTATTTCACTCCCCTTGCGGGGTTCTTTTCACCTTTCCCTCACGGTACTTGTTCGCTATCGGTCACATGTTAGTATTTAGCCTTAGGGGATGGGCCCCCTATCTTCACAGCAAATTCCTCGTGTTCACTGCTACTTGCTCCCAAAAATATGCTTTCTTTCGTCTACAAGACTTTCACTTTCTTTGGTTCATTTTCCCAAATGATTTGACTAAAAAACTTATTTCTTATTGGGTTGGGCTGTTTTCTTTTCGCTCGCCGCTACTTGGAAAATCGAGTTTTCTTTCTTTTCCTCCTGCTACTTAGATGTTTCAGTTCGCAGGGTCTTGCTTCATAAGACTATGTGTTTATCTTATGATGTCTAATTCTTCATTAGACGGGTTTCCCCATTCGGAGACCTAGGGGTTATGGCTTTTTGTGAGCTTTCCCTAGTTTTCGTTCACTTACGTCCTTCTTCGCCTTCATGTGCCAAGGCATCCACCTTGAGCCCTTTGTTTCTTGACTGGAAATATTGTTTGCTATTTAGTTTTTTCTCATTTCTGAGTGGTTCGGTTTTCTAGTTAATTAGTTTCCTTTTTAACTAGTTGGTGGAGGTAAAGAGATTCGAACTCTTGACCCCCTGCGTGCAAGGCAGGTGCTCTCCCAGCTGAGCTATACCCCCATGTAATATCAATGATTATTTTTCTTTTCTAATTTTTGAGAATAACCTGTCATTCTCGAAAGCTAGCGGCTTGCCGCTAGCTCTTCCTTAGAAAGGAGGTGATCCAGCCGCACCTTCCGATACGGCTACCTTGTTACGACTTCACCCCAGTTACTGACCCTACCTTCGACTGCTGCATCCTTAACGGTTTGCTCACAGGCTTCGGGTATTGCCAACTCCCATGGTGTGACGGGCGGTGTGTACAAGACCCGGGAACGCATTCACCGCGACATGCTGATTCGCGATTACTAGCAACTCCAACTTCATGATCTCGAGTTGCAGAGATCAATCCGAACTGGGACAGGCTTTTTGAGGTTCGCTTGATTTTGCAATTTCGCTGCTCTCTGTTCCTGCCATTGTAGCACGTGTGTAGCCCAAGTCATATAGGGCATGATGATTTGACGTCATCCCCACCTTCCTCCGGTTTGTCACCGGCAGTATTGCTAGAGTCCCCAACTTAATGATGGTAACTAGCCATAAGGGTTGCGCTCGTTATGGGACTTAACCCAACATCTCACGACACGAGCTGACGACAACCATGCACCACCTGTAATACAGTTGGCCGAAGCCATAAGATAATATCTCTATTACCCTCCGTATTATGTCAAGACTTGGTAAGGTTTTTCGCGTTGCTTCGAATTAAACCACATGCTCCGCTGCTTGTGCGGGTCCCCGTCAATTCCTTTGAGTTTCACACTTGCGTGCGTACTCCCCAGGCGGAGTGTTTATTGCGTTAGCTGCGGCACCCAGATTTACTCCAGACACCTAACACTCATCGTTTACGGCGTGGACTACCAGGGTATCTAATCCTGTTTGCTACCCACGCTTTCGTACCTCAGCGTCAGAATATGACCAGAAAGTCGCCTTCGCCACCGGTATTCCTCCTAATATCTGCGCATTTCACCGCTACACTAGGAATTCCACTTTCCCTTTCATTTCTCAAGTTATACAGTTTTAGAAGCTTACTATAGTTGAGCTATGGGATTTCACTTCTAACTTATTTAACCGCCTACGTACCCTTTACGCCCAATGATTCCGGACAACGCTTGGTCCATACGTATTACCGCGGCTGCTGGCACGTATTTAGCCGGACCTTATTCGTATAGTACTGTCATTTTCTTCCTATACAAAAGATTTTTACAACCCGAAGGCCTTCTAAATCACGCGGCGTCGCTGCATCAGGGTTTCCCCCATTGTGCAAAATTCCCCACTGCTGCCTCCCGTAGGAGTCTGGGCCGTGTCTCAGTCCCAATGTGGCCGTACACTCTCTCAAGCCGGCTACTGATCGTTGCCTTGGTAGGCTTTTATCTTACCAACTAGCTAATCAGACGCAAGTCCATCTTAGAGCGAGATTCTTTGATAAGGCTATCATGCGATCGCTTTATGTTATTGGGTATTATTCTCAGTTTCCTAAGGCTATCCCCATCTCTAAGGCAGGTTACTCACGTGTTACTCACCCGTTCGCCACTAATCCACTTATTTTCATTCCGAAGAATTCAAATGAGTTTCATCGTTCGACTTGCATGTGTTATGCACGCCGCCAGCGTTTATCCTGAGCCAGGATCAAACTCTCATGAAAATTTATGAGAGCTTTTGATTCAAGCTCTTTCATTTACACTGATTTAATCAATGCGTGATTTAAGTTTTATCCATCTATTTATCATAGATTGGAATCATTTTTTAGACAATTTATACTTGTCTTTTTAAGGTTACTCAAATTAATTGATTTTTGTTTAATTACTATTTAATTATTGGATAAGTTTTCTTATCCGGTTCTTTTGTCGCTTGTTAACGACAAGATATATAATACCAGCTTTATTTTATTTGTCAATACTTTTTTTAATTTTTTATTATTTTTAGTATTTTATTTCCTATATTAGACCAAGATAAGCTTTTTATTTCTTCTCTTACTTCATTTGTGAATAAATTTTGATTTATTCTTTTAATTTGTTTTTCTATATTTATGCTAAGTCTTTCTACGTAGGCCTTTTTGTCTTCTTCATAAGCCTTGTCTATGTCGTAAATTCTTGGTAGTTCGGTAAATTCTATTACTTTTGCTTGTTTTGTATTTTCTCCTAATGTTTCTATTAATCCATCTATATGACTTGCTACTACTAGTCTATCGCAGGCTAGTGCTTCTATTGCGATTAAACCTAGGGCTTCAAAGTATGATGGCAAGATAAAAATATCAGATTCTCTTAGCAAGTGTGCTAATTTTTTCTGATCTAGTGCATGGCAAATTATAAGTCTTTTTGAGTAATTGGAGGATTCTTTCATTATATGAATTGATTCTTCGCTAGCATTACCAATTATATATAATCTGATATTTGGATAATTTTTTTCAAGTATTGGCAATGTTTTGCAAAGTTCAAAAACACCTTTTGACTGACTGACTTTTCCTGCATAAACTAAATCTATTGTATCTTTTACGTGGGTAAATTTTGGCGGATAAAATATTTTATCGTTATATCCGCCACCTACATTATGAATCTTTCCTGGATCTACCTTTAATAGTTTGATGATAGCCTCATCTTCTTTGTCTGTAACTGTTAATACATAGTCTAGATCTTTTATGTGGCTTAGTCTTTTTAGAAATTTCTTATGTTTTTTTATTTGCCTAATGTCTGTTCCATGAGATATTCCTACTACTTTTTCCTTATCGAAAATCTCTCTTACCAAATCGCTTATGAAAAATAAATGGTGGGTTATTACAAGATCTGGTTTAAATTCTTCTTTGATTTCTATTAGTCTTTTTTTAAAAGCTTTTAGTAAAATTTCAATCTGCTCATCTGTCATTTCTGAATAAACGGTAGATTCGTATGGCATTTCATCGCTCATTCCACAAATTCTAAAGGGTAATTCCTCTGTGTTGTAGGTAACTGGCAAAGAAATTTTGCAATTTACTTTAACGTCATGTTCTTTTTCATAGCCATATACTGCTGCATTTTCAATGCCTGGTTGATTTAAACTTTCAATTAAATTTGTAAAATAAACTCCACTTCCAGTTTTGGCAGGAAGTTGTGTTAAAACGTGCAATATTTTCATGATATTTTTTCCATTTCGTATGATACTTTAACTTTTTCTCCTGTTTTTTTGTCAAAATTATTGTTTAGTGTTAGCATTTTTAATTTTCGCAAATCATTTGATAGATATATTTCAACAAAGCTTCCAACAAATATTATGTCTGTGATGGTAAATTCTTCTCCATCATCTGCAAATGTGATTTTTTCAGGTCTTACGTAGGAATCATTTACAAAGTTTTTTTGACCAATAAAATCTAAGCTTTCTTTGTTTGAAGGATGATTGTAAATTTTTGAAGGATTTCCTCTGTCTATAATTTTCCCTTTGTTTAATACTATGACTTCATCAGCCATTTTGAAGGCTTCAGCTTGATCGTGGGTTACAAAAATTGTTGTAAGCTTAAATTCCTTGTGAATTTTTCTTATTTCAAGTTGCATTCTTTCTCTAAGTTTTTGATCTAGCGCACTAAAAGGCTCATCCATTAATAAAATTTTGGGTTTTACTACAAGACTCCTTGCTAGGGCAACTCTTTGTTTTTCTCCACCAGAAAGTTCACTTGGTTTTCTATTTTCATATCCTTTAAGTCCCACCATCTCTATGGTTTTTAAGGCTAGATCTTCTTTTTCTTTGTTGGTTAAGGATTTTTGATTAAATTTTAGACCATACATTACGTTTTTCATAACTGTCATGTGAGAAAATAAGCCTAGGCTTTGGAAAACTGTCGCAACTTTTCTATCATTTGGATCCTTGTCTGTTATATCCTCTCCATCTAAAAAAATACTTCCTTCATGATCAATAAAACCGCCAATTGCATGTAAAATCGTACTTTTCCCAGATCCTGAAGGTCCTAGTAAACAAAGAAATTTCCCTTTTTCAAGATCTATATTGATATCATCTAGGACTCTATTTTTTCCATATGTTTTTGAAAGATTTTTAATTTCTAAATACATCATTAAACCTCAACTTATTTTGCGATTGTCTAAATAATAAATTTATTGCCAGGGTAAATAATAAACAAATTATCATAATCAATAGTGCTATTACTGATCCTTCGTTGTACTTGCCACTATTAATAACATCAAACATTACTAGAGTCATAAGTTTTTTTCCTGGATAAACTAAAAATATAATGGATCCAACGGTTGTCATTGTTGTTACAAATGAGTTTATTAGTGAAATTCTAATGGAAGCTTTTATATTCGGGATAATTCCATCTTTTATTTCATAAAAAGTATTGCCACCTAAATCTCTAATTGAGTTTACGATTCCAGGATCAACTGATTTCATAGCTGCATTTCCAACCCTACTAGAAAATGGTAATTGCTTAAACAAAACATTTAAGACTACAATTATACTTGTGCCAGTAATCATAATTGGAGGGGATTTAAAATACAACAAATATCCCAATCCAAAAAATGTGCCAGGAATTATATAAGGTAAGTTTGAAAAAACATCGATGATTTTCATAAACTTGCTATTTTTTATTATTATATAGTAGCCTATTAAAAGTCCTATTAAAGTTCCAAAAAATGCCGAAATCAAGCTATATATGACAGATCTTAGCATGGCCTTGTTTATATAATTTCTAGTTTTTGCAAAGTTTTCCAAAGTTAAAATCAAATGTCCATTTTTCATTCTACTAAAAGCACTTAAAATAATTGATCCATATAGTAAAACTAACAATAGCAAAATAAATATAGATAAAACTCTAAAGATTTTAAATATTAAGCCATCTCTTTTTATATTAACGTCATTTTGAGCGTAAGAATTAGCGACCAAAGTTTTTTCTTTATTAAAAATATTTGAAATAATGAAAACAAGTAGTATCGGAAGCAATAGAAGAATGTTTAGTGTGCTTGCTTTAGCAAGATTTCCATTTGCTATTACTTCAAAATAACTTTCTAGAGCTAATACGTTAAATTTGCCCCCTATAATTGAAGGCGTTGCAAAATCTGACATAGCTTTAAAGAAGCTTAAAAGGAAAACTGTTATAAGTCCATTTTTTAGTTGTGGAATTATTATATCAATTATTATTGAGTTTGTGTCAGCTCCCAAGGATCTTGCTGAGTTTAAGATATCCTTAGACATATTATTTAACAAACCCAACAAAACTAAACAGTTTAGGGATAAAAAAGATAGGGTCTGCATAAAGGAAACGCCCCACATATTATATGGATTAAAACTTAAATGCAAAATATTGTAAGTGATAAAACCTCTTCTGCCGAATAAATTTATATAACTTAGACTTGTTACGAAGGGAGGGCTGATAAGTGTAATTGCCAAAATTACGTTAATAATTTTTTGGATTTTTTTATCTGATAAATATGTGTAAACAGATACTATCACAGAAGTTATGAGAGATAGTAAAGATGTTAAAACTCCTAATTTCAAAGAATTATATAGTAAGTTTTTATTGGCTAAAATATCCTTATAATACTTGAAATTTAAAGATCCATCTATTATAAAGCTTTCTATAAATACGCTTAAAAATGGCATCAGTATAAATAAAATAACGGACAAAGCAAGTAAAAGCTCAAGGCTAAAATCTATTAAGTTTATTTTTTTTGATTTTTTCATAATTTTCTATATACAAATATGGAGCTGATATATCAGCCCCACAATTTTTTAAAATTTATTTTTCGCTTGCTTTATCTCCAGCAAGTTCTTTAAATCTGTTTAGCACTTCTTCTCTCATAGAACCAAATGTTGAAAGATCTTCTTTGATTAGTTTATCTTTTGGTAAACCTAAGTCTAGACCCTCAATTCCTGGAACTATAAGTTGGTTAGAATCTTTTCCATCTATTTCAGCTATCATGCCTTGAGCTTTTTCGCCTAGCATAAAGTCAACAAAAGCTTTAGCCACATCAGCATTTTCGCTATCTTTAAAGATTGCTACGCCTTCTGGAACCCAAGCAATACCATCTTCTGGATAAACAACTGTTAGATTGTTATCTTTTGCAGTGTCAAAAGCCATTTTGTCAACAGGAATAATTCCTATAGCAAATTCACCTTGAGCTGTTTTTTCTTGAGGATCTTTTCCTCTTTTTGAATAGAAGTCTATATTGTCATTGATTTTGCTAAATAAATCCCAACCTTCTTCTTCGCCATATAGGTCAAGAAGTCCTTTTAGTGCAGCGTAGTTTGTACCAGAAATAGCTGGGTTACTCATGATAATTTCGCCCTTATATTTTGGATCTGCTAAATCTTTCCAAGATTTTGGTGCTTCTAGTCCTTTTTCTTCAAGAATAGAATCATTTAACAAAAATCCTACTACTGTAAGTCCTTTTGAGAAATAGAAACCATCTTTATCTTTGTATTCTTCTGGCAATTTATCAGTCATTTCAGATTGATAATTTTCTAAAAGACCATCATCTTTTGCTGCCATAAATGCATCAAGTCCACCACCAAACCATAAGTCAGCCATTGGCTTGCCTTCAGCTTTTGTTCTTGAAATTACTTCTCCACTTGACATAGATAGAAATTCTACCTTTGCTCCAGTTTCTTTGGTAAATTCATCAAAAAGTGGAACATAAGATTCGCTTGTTGCAACTACATTTAGTGTTCTGCCATCAAAGTTGGTTTCTGCTTTTTCTTCATCTTTGTTAGCTTCTTCATTATTGTCGCTATCTTCAGTAGTTTCTTCATTTTCCTTTGTTTGCGCACTTTCTTCTATTTTTGTTTCTTCTGTTTTGCTTTCTTCTTTGTTTGAATTATCAGCTCCACATGAAGTTAATGCAAAAACAGCAATTAGTGCTAGTGATAATCTACTTAAAAATTTAGTTTTCATTCTCTCCTCCTTTAAGTTATAGCATAATTATTATAATGTATAGTAAAGAAAAATCAAGTTATATATCTGGTTTGTCGTTTATATTAATATGACAATATCCATTTGGATTTTTGTCTAGGTAGTCTTGATGATAATCTTCGGCTATAACAAAGTTTTTTAATTTTTCTACCTCTATTGCGATTTTGTTTTTCTCTTTTTCTTGTTTTTTGCTAATAAATTTAATAGCTTTTTCTAGATCGCTTGAATTTGTCAAAAATATGCCTGTTCTATACTGTCTACCTCTATCATTTCCTTGTTTATTTACGCTAAAGGGATCTATTATATAGTAAAAATATTCGAGAATCTTTTCAAAGGTTATTATTGTATCATCATAGGAAATGTAAAGTGTTTCAGCGTGATCGGTTTCTTTTACTTTTCTATAATTAGTATTTTCTGTCTTGCCATTTGCATACCCTACTTCAGTGTCGATAATTCCATCAATTGTCTTAAAATAGGCTTCCATTCCCCAAAAACATCCACCAGCCAAATATATTTCTCTTATCATTTATAATCTCCTAAATAGTTAGTTCTTTTTGTTTGTCTTATTCTATAGCTTTTTAGTGACTTAGAAAATGAACTTGCCAGTAAAACTCCAAAGGCAATGGATCCTGCTATAACAACTGCCCTATAAAAATTACTGATAGCAATGTCTGAATGTCCATTAATAAAACTACTCATGGTATTATATATGGCTTCTCCGGGGCATAGGTTAATAATTCCTGGTATATTAAAAATTGATGCTGGATATCTAAGTCTTCTTGCTTGAATTTCTGCAATTGACGCTATTAAAAGCGAAGACAAGAAAGTTGCAAAATATATACTACCACTAAAATTAAGAGTGAGCTTGTAGATAATCCAACCAATTCCCCCATTTAATCCTGCAACAAGCAGAGCATTTTTTGGAATAGAAAATACTAAACCAAAACCTATTGATGAAAGCGTACTTATTATAAATTCTATTGTATATCTCATAACTTTAAAAACCCAAACAATCCAAGTGGCATTGCAACCCCAAGTGCTAAAGCAATTGATATTAAAATTGCAAGACTTGCTCCAGTCATTCCACTAAGTGCATCTCCACTCATTAAATCTCTAACTGCATTTGTTATCATAATTCCCGGCAAAAAAGCCATAAGCGAACTTATTATTACGACATTTACGCTTATTGGAATAAGGCTATCAATTATCAAAGTCAAGCTTGAAATCAATAGTCCATATAAAAAATGAACTACAAAATAACTTAACTTGTTATTTTCCAAAAACAAGGAAAAGACATAGCCTAAAAATCCAACCAAAAATGAAAATATTACTTCCTTAATACCTGCCCCAATTAGCAGGGAAAAAGCACCTGCTGCAAGAGTTGCTCCAAGTATTTTCAAATTTCTAGAAGTTCCTTCAGATTTTTTAATTTTATCAAGTTCTTCAATGGCTTGGTCAAGTGAATATTTTCCTAAAGAAAATTCCCTAGAAAAAGTATTAAGCTTATCGACATAATATAGGTTGTTGGATCTTGCCTTAACTCTTCTAACATTTGTATGGATCTGACCCTTATAAGAAAAGGAAATTATAATAACATTGAAAGTTGCAAAAATATCCACATCTTTAATCAAAGAATTTGACCTTAATATTATTTCCGCCGTATCTTCAACTCTGTATGTTTCTGCACCATTTGCAAGCATCATAGCACCTGCTCCTGCAGCAATTTCTGATAAAATAAAGGCCTCTTCTAGAGTGCTAATTTTCTCGTTTGCCATAATTTTTACCTAACTAAAATTTTGCTTATATTTTTTGATATTTTCTTCTGTCAAAAATTCATAAGCTTCGTTAATTTTCGTAAACATTTCTGTAGCATTTGGATCTTTATTTATATCTGGATGATATTTTTTAGCTAATTTCCTGTAATTTAGTTTTACTTGGTAGATGTCTGTGTCATAGCCAAGACCTAGAGTTTGACAAGATTTTTCGTATTTTTCCTTAAAGCCAATATTTTGTGGGCCATTATAAGCGCCACCATAGCCTTGATTATTATAATCATTTTGATAATATTCGCCGTAAGCATTTGAATTTGTATAAGAGAATCCTCTCATAAATTCTTCAAATCTTCTATTCATCTCTTCTTGTTGGCGACGAGCAGCTTCTTCTCTTGCTCTTCTTTGAGCTTGTTCTTGTTCATATTTGTATTTGTTTGAATAATCGGAAATACTATCGTATCCTACTTTTTGGCCTGTTATCATAGAGTCAGCCCTATCATACATCCATTCTGTCAGTGTATAATTGGCATATCTTAAAAGAGAGATAAATTTTGGTCCAAGAATTGGTATAAAAATTACCGCAAATATAAAATACATAACTTCTTTTGGCAAAAGTAATGGGATTATTGGAAATATAAAAATAGTCGAACATCCTACAATAAATAACATCAAAAGCAATTGTCTTATCCCTTCAAAGGTTACGACAATTACGTTCATTATATTTATTAAAACGTTGAAAAAGCTCCCAATCCCAGTTGCTAGTCCATGTATTATTTTACCAAAAATCTTTTTCATATATTTTTCTCCATTCTATAAAAGATTTTAAGATTTAAGATAAGGAAAACTAAAATTTAACCAAACAAGTCCTTGTTGTTGCTATAGTACAAATTGTAGTAGATTCCTTTTTGATCTAATAATTGTTTATGGCTTCCTCTTTCAACTATACCATCATAGGTCAAAACTAAAATCTCATCGGCATTAATAATTGTAGATAATCTGTGAGCTATTGTTATTGTGGTTCTTCCTTTTGATAAAATTTCAAGTGATTTTTGGACAATTGCTTCGCTCTTATTATCCAAGGCACTTGTCGCCTCATCCAGGATAAGGATTGGTGGATTTTTCAGAAATACTCTAGCAATGGAAATTCTTTGTTTTTGACCACCAGAAAGTTTTACTCCACGCTCTCCAATATAAGTGTCATATCCATAAGGCAAATCTTTGATAAATTCTGTTGCTCCTGCAAGTTCAGCAGCTCTTTCGATTTCTTCTTCGCTTGCATCTTCCTTGCCATATCTGATATTATCTCTAACACTTCCGCTAAATAAATACACATCTTGTTGGACAATTCCAATATTATCTCTTAAAGATTCTAAAGTTAGATCTCTAATATCTTTTCCATCGATTTTAATCTTTCCACTTTCTATATCATAAAATCTTGGGATTAATTTTGAAATTGTTGTTTTGCCTGCACCAGAAGGGCCAACTAGGGCTATATTTTCACCAACATCAACTGAAAAACAAATATCTTCAAGAACATAAGGCTCATTATCTTGAGTTTCTGGATATTTAAAATACACATTTTCAAAATCAATTTTGCCCTTGACATCTGTTAATTCAATGGCTTTGTCATGGTCAAAAATATTGCTTGTCATATCCATAATGTCGACAAATCTTTCAATACCGGTAGCTCCAGCTTGGTAGACATCGGTAAAATTAATAAGTCTTTCTATTGTTGCAACCAGCATATTTAGATACATTACAAAAGCTATAAGATCTCCTGGAGTAATTTTTTTATTTAAAACAAAATATCCACCAAGGAAAATTAAGACAGCATACATTAGTCCTGAAAAAATTTCATTTATCATGAAAAATCCAGCCATATCAAAATATCTATCTTTTTTAATATCGACAAATTTATTATTATCAACCTTAAATTTACCTTTTTCGATCTCTTCATTGGCAAAAGATTTTACAACAGAAATTCCCAAAAATGTATCTTCAACTGAAGAATTTATATCTCCAATTTGTTTTTTGACATTCATAGTCGCTTGTCTAAATTTACGCCTTTTATTTGTAGAAATTACAAACATCAAAGGAATAATCAAATAAATTACAAGGGCTAGTTGCCAATTTATTGTAAGTAAAACCATAAAGGATAAGATCAATTTTATCATGCCAACCAAAAACTCCTCGGGTACATGGTGAGCAAATTCTGTAATATCAAACAAATCTGTCGTTATTCTACTCATCAAAGCACCAATTCTTGCTTCGTTGAAAAATTCTGTATCCATAGTTAATAAATGGTTAAAAACATCTGCCCTCATATCTCGTTCAATCCTTGCGCCCATGATATGGCCTAAAGATTGCATAAAATATTTTGCAGCTATTTCAATAATTTTAGAAACTAAAAAGACGATTCCTACCTTAATAAGTCTACTAGCATCAAGCAAGCCCAATTGCGCCCAATCTGTTAGATAAGAAAGTAATATAGGTAAAAGCAAACCTGATACTGTAGTAAGTGAAGCAGAAATAAGATCTACTGTTAATATTTTTTTATAAGGTCTATAGTAAGGCAAAAATCTTTTTATAAGATATTTATTGCTATAAGTTTTCTTTTTCATCTAAACTCCTTTAATATTTTTAATAACACATATACCTTACCATTTTACTATGAATTTACTATTAAATAAGTAGTGATTAGTTGAAATTTCTAAAGTCATTTGTTATTATTATATGGGAGGGAATAATGGCAAGAATAATTGAAAAAACTAACTTAAATGATAATACTATAAAATTTGTAGTTAACGCTCCTGATATTGCTAAAAGAGCTTTGCCAGGACAATTTATTATATTAAGATTAGACGAAAAAGGTGAAAGAGTTCCTTTTACCATATCATCAACAGATGGTGAGAATGTTACTATTATCGTTCAAATTGTCGGTGCAACAACAATGAGAATGGATAAACTTAAAGCTGGCGATGGATTCTTAGATTTTGTAGGTCCACTTGGAATTCCAACAGAGCTTGATGAGCTTAAAGGCAAAAATGTTTGTGTAGTTGGAGGCGGACTTGGAACAGCAATTGCTTATCCACAAGCAAAATACCTACACGATATTGGCGCTCATGTTGATGTAATAATTGGTTTTAGAACAAAAGATCTTATTCTTTTAGAAGATGAACTAAAAGAAGCTAGCGAAAATTTATACATAACAACAGATGATGGATCCTACGGTTTCCATGGTTTTGTAACACAAATTTTACAAGAAAATATCGATAAGAGCAAAAAGTACGACCACATCCTAACAATTGGACCAGTTATTATGATGAAAAATGTCGTTGAAGTTGCTCGCCCATACGCAATTCCAGTTACAGTTAGCATGAACTCAATAATGGTCGATGGAACAGGAATGTGCGGTTGCTGCAGACTTACAGTTGACGGAAAAATGAAATTTGCCTGCGTAGATGGTCCAGATTTTGATGGATATAAGGTAGATTTTGCTGAAGCAATGAATAGAGCGAAAAATTATATCAAAGAAGAAAAAGAACATATTTGCAAACTAACTGGGGAGGTAAGAAATGCCTAAATTTAATATGAGTTTAAAAAAGGTTCCTATGCCTGAACAAGACCCAAATGTTAGAAACACAAATTTCAAAGAAGTAACTCTAGGCTACACTCTTGAAATGGCCAAAGAAGAAGCTACAAGATGTATCCAATGTAAAAATAGACCTTGCATGGCAGGATGTCCTGTATCAGTTCATATACCAGAATTTATCCACCATGTAGTAAACGACGATTTAGAAGCTGCTTACGATGCAATAGCTCAAACAAATAACCTACCTGCAATTTGTGGTAGAGTTTGTCCACAAGAAAACCAATGCGAAGGAGTTTGCACAAGAGGAATAAAAGGCGAACCAGTTGCCATAGGTAGACTTGAAAGATTTGTTGCCGATTGGTATATGAATAATTCTTACAACAAACCAGTCGAAGTAACAAGCCAAAATGCAAAAGTAGCAGTTATTGGATCTGGCCCTTCAGGTTTGACAGCAGCTGCAGATTTGGCAAAACTTGGCTATCAAGTTGTAATATTTGAAGCTTTCCACACCGCTGGTGGAGTTTTGATGTATGGTATTCCAGAATTCAGACTTCCAAAACAATTAGTACAAAAAGAACTTAAAAACGTAATTGGACTTGGTGTAAAACTACAAACAAACACAATAGTTGGTAGAACAATTTCTCTAAACGACTTATTTGATCAAGGATTTGAAGCAATTTATGTATCAACTGGTGCTGGTCTTCCATCTTTCTTAGGAATTGAAGGCGAAAACCTAAATGGAGTTTATTCTGCTAACGAATTTTTGACAAGAATGAACTTGATGAAAGCTTACAAATTCCCAGAATACGATACTCCAGTTCATATTGGCAAAAAAGTTTGCGTAGTTGGTGGAGGTAACGTTGCAATGGATGCTGCAAGATCTGCAAAAAGACTTGGTGCTGATGTAACTGTTGTTTACAGAAGATCTTTTGAAGAAATGCCTGCAAGAGTTGAAGAAAGCCACCACGCTATGGAAGAAGGAATAAATTTCCTAAATCTTCACAATCCAGTAGAAATCATCGGCAAAGATGGTTGGGTAAGCGCAGTAAAAGTAGAAAAAATGGAGCTTGGCGAAGAAGATAAGTCTGGACGTAGAAGACCTATTCCAACAGGAGAATATGAAGAAGTTGAATTTGATTCTGTCATAGTTTCCATAGGTCAAACACCTAACCCACTTATCAAACAAACAAACCCAGATATAGAAACCGAATCTTGGGGTGGAATTATCATAAACGAAGATACCACAATGACAACAAAAGATGGAGTTTTTGCTGGTGGTGACGCTGTAAGTGGTGCTGCAACAGTAATTCTAGCAATGGGAGCTGGTAAAAAAGCTGCAGAAAATATCGATAAATACATTAGAAATAAAAAAGCTAATAATTAATAGAAAAATAAAGGATTGTTGCAGAATGAATAAATCGTCCCTTATCAATAGAGGAAGCTCTATGAAAAGTCTAACTTGCCGACAGGCTATACGTCTCTTCAAGCAAGCAGACTAAGTAAAAAGTTTTCTAGGAGAACCCTCTAATGATGGGACGATGGTTAATCATAGCTTTGCAATAATCCCTTTTTTTAAAGCATCTATTTTAACATAAAAACTCGAGCCTTTTGCCCGAGTTTTTTTGCATAAAATTCTATCTTCATGATAGATATTTCTAACATATTATATTAATATTTAAGACAAGTTTAAAACAAATGTTTAATTATTTAGCAAGTAATTCTTTTGCTTCTTTGATTAGGATTTCTTGTTCTTCAACAAGTTTGTCGAGTTTGTCAACAACTTTTGCTATTGTCTTTGGTGTATTTTCTTTTAGGAATCTTACTGCTTCGATTTTGATTTCTGCTTGTCTGATTGCTTCTAGGAGTTTTTCTCTAGTTTCTGCAGAAATTCCCATTTCTTCTTTCTTATCAGAATCTTTTGTAGTTTCTACTGATCTGTAATTATATCCAACTACATCAGCTTCATCGCCAAGAATTTCTCTTACTATTGCTTTGTTTTTCTTGATTTGGCTTATTTCTTCTTCTAGATTTTTAATTTTTTCAGAAGTTTCTTCTTTTTCTTTGTTTATATTTTTGATTTTTTCATCGATTTCTTTGTTTTTAGCTTCTTTTTCGTCTAATACCGCTTCTATTTTATCAAGTTGTTTATCTAATTCTTCTAATTTTTCACTTAAAGGTTTAATTTTTGGAAGATACTCATCATAAGCTTTTTTTGCTTCTGCGGTTATCTTTTCTTGATCGCCCCACTTGAAGGCAAGTTCAGATTTTTTCTTTTCCAATTCCTTATTATTAGGATCAGCTTTATATGCATCATTTGCTGCCTTCCATTGTTCGTATAATTCATTTGATTTTTTTACTTCAGCCTTGTACTTAGCTAGTATTGGTTTAAACTCAGTTAATATTGGTAAATATTCTTTATATAGCTTATCACGTTCTGGCCAAATCTTATCATATTCATCATAATCTTTACTTGTGTCTTCTTTTTGATTTTCTAAGTTAGAAATCTCATCATTTTTTTGAGCTATATCTTTTTTTAATCCATCAATTTCAGCTTCCTTTCTTGGAATTTCAACATCAATTGATAGGTCTTCCTGAGCATAAGCTACATTTTGATTTGCTTCTACAAGATATGCTCCTCCAAGAAGAAGTCCTGCTGATAAAGCAACTGCTAAAACATTATTTTTTTTCATAATTTCCCCCCCTAATTATCGTGTTAAATTTATTTTCTACACAATTATATAATATGCGAATAAATTTTTCAATTAACTAAGCCTTGTTCTTATTTCATATTTCTTATTTCATCAAGCCACTTTTGATCTTCTGGATTTGATGAATATCTTTGTTTTTTATCCAAACTTGCAAGAGCGTTCATATCTTCTACTTCTAAATCGAAATCAAAAATATCTATATTTTCTCTTATCCTTTTTTCATTAATAGATTTGACCAAAACCATTACCCCACGGCTAATGTTCCATTTTAGGGCAATTTGTGCTGGTGTTTTATTGTATTTATTGGCGATTTCTTGTAAAACTTTTTCTTCTAGTAAGCCTGATTTTCCTTGTGTTAGTGGTCCCCAAGCTTGGTGAAGTATTTTATTTTCTTGTAAAAATCTTGCTGTATCTTTATCTTGCAAGTGCAAATGGCTTTCTAATTGGTCTATGGCAGGGATTAGACCTGTTTTTAGTAATTCTGTCATTTGCTTTATTGAAAAATTGCAAACCCCAATTGTTTTTATGAGTCCTTCTTCTTTGTAATCATTTAAAACTTCAAAGGCTTCTCTGAAATTTTCCCCGTACCAATGGAGCAAAGCCACATCCAAATAGTCGACATCCAAATCCTTTAGGCTTTCATCAATTGACTTTTTGCATTTATCTTTATCATAAGAATTTGGCCAAACTTTGCTGGCTATTTGATAGTCGGCTCTTTTTTTGCCTGACATTTTTAAATATTTGCCCAAAATTTTTTCATTTTTATAATATTTCGCAGTATCAAAATAGCTATAACCAGCATCAAAACAGACATTTATAGCTTCTTCCATATCTTTTTCTTCGATTATCTTATAAGTGCCAAAGCCTATAGCCGGTACTTTATTTCCATCATTTAATTTAAAATATTCCATAAATTCTCCTTCTTTTTACATATTTATACCCTAAATACAGAAATATTTTTTTGCTTTCTTACTTATCCCTTTTAAAATCTTTGGATATTTTTGTTAACGCAAAAACTCGAGCATTTCGCCCGAGTTTTCTAAAGATAATAATATCCTCAATGATCATAAGATATAATACTATCTTTTTATTTATATTATAGGTACCCTAATATTTAAAGAGAGTTTTTAATACAAAGTATTAATTTTATTATTTAACAAACAATTTTTTAGCTTCTTTGATTAGGATTTCTTGTTCTGCTACAAGTTGTCTAGTTTGTCTACAACTTTTGCTATTGTTTTTGCTGCGTTTTCTTTATTAGCTTAATTATATGATAAATGTTAAAATTTTGCAACAGCTTAAAGTAATTTGCTGATTATTTTTAAATATATTTTAATATTTTAGAGAAATTCTATTTTTATAAAAATCTATCTTTATGTTATAATCAAATCATGAAAACAGTTTTAATTACAGGATCTTCTCGTGGTATCGGTGCTGCTATCGCGCAAAGATTGAATAATGAATATAAAATAATAATAAATTATAATAATAGTAAAGATGAGGCCTTGAAATTATTAGAAAATTTGAGAAAAACTAATCCTTATGTCATCGCAGTAAAAGCTGATGTTTCTAAGGAAGAAGATGTGAATATGCTTTTTGACCTTGCCGAGAAAAATTTTTCCCATGTAGATATTCTCATAAACAACGCTGGGATCTCTCATTTTTCTCAGATTCAAGATATAGAATTTGAAACTTGGAAAAAAGTCATAAGTACAAATCTAAATTCAGTTTTTCTTTCTAGCAAAAGAGCCATCCCAAATATGATAAAAAACAACTACGGAGTTATTATTAATATGAGTTCTATTTGGGGAGATTTTGGCGCAAGTATGGAAGCTTTGTACTCTACAAGCAAGGGAGCTATAAACACTTTCACCAAAGCTTTGTCAAAAGAGCTTGCCCCTTCTGGGATTAGGGTAAATGCAGTTGCCCCTGGGATTGTCGATACTGATATGATGAGAAATGATTTTTCTTACCAAGAATTGGAAGAATTAAAAAAGGAAGTTTCAGTCAACAGATTTGCAAATCCAGAAGAAATTGCAGATTTGATAAATTATTTGATTTCTGATCAGGCAAGTTACATAACTGGCGATATTATCCATATTAACGGAGGATTTTTTTAAGGGGATATTATTCCCCTTAAATTTCCTCAATTTGCCCAAAATTGTACCAATATATTAATGATTTGCTAACTTTTTTCTTTAGACTTTCTTCGATTGCTCTTTTATAAATTGCTAATTGTTTATCGTAAAAGCCTTGCCTAATTTTCCTATCAGTTTTAAAATCGAGAACTACCGCATAATCTTTAAACTCAAAGATCAAATCTATCTGACCATTTACAAAATAATCCTCGTATTTCATCAAAAATGACTCTTCTTTTCTTATAGATTTAGCATTTTCGTATAAGTTTTTTATGGAAGGATTAGAAAAATATTTTAGAATTTTATCTTTTTCGATCACTTTTAATTCTTCTTTTTTTATTTTATTTTCTTTAATTAACCTTGAAAATTCCTCATCTAATGAGTTTTCATCGTAATTTTTGTAAGTAAGTCCTTGAAAAACTTTATGGATTATTGTTCCTATGTCCGTTGGCTTAAATTCTTTTTTTTCTAGGATGAAATTTGCTTTTCTAAATTCATTTGCTCCAAGTATTTTATCATAAAGTGGAAGTTCATAGCCGTCATTTTCAGGATTAAAATTTTTAGTAATTTCTGTTACCGACTTTTTGATCGATTCCTTGCTATCATTGATAAATTCGTATTCTTTTTCATATAAATTTACAAAATTTTGATAAAGGGCCTTTTCATAATCCTCTGCATCAAGAATTGGTCTTATGTCTTTAAGGCTGAATTTTTTGTAATCTTCCTCCTTATCATAGGCCATAATTTTTACTTCATTAGAAAAATAATTTGTCTTAAAATCTCCATCAAAAATTTCAGATGAAATTTGATCTGTCGAACAAACTGCAAGAATCCAATCTATGTATGAAGTCATATTTTCGTAATCATCTCTTCCATAGATTTTAGAAATGGTTTTTAGATTTTTCGATCCAACTATTATAAGTTTATTTATAGGTCTTGTTAGGGCAACGTATAAAACTCTCATTTCTTCTTTTTTATTATCCAAGCTGATTTTTTCATTTATTAAATCTCTTCTGACAGAGGATAATTTTACTTTATTTTCATAATCGCTAACATTGATTCCTATTCCCAATTCATCGTCAAAAACTATATTTGCACTGAGATGTTTGTTGTTAAATCTTTTTCCCGTATCTGCCAAAATTACGACAGGAAATTCAAGGCCCTTGGACTTATGAATTGTCATAATTCTAACTAGATTTTCATTTTCTGATAATTCTCTTACTGCATTTAGGTTATCAGTTTGGTATAAGGCTAAATTTTCGACATAAGTTAAAAATCCATAGATTCCATCATCATTGTCGTTTTCATATTCACTCATAAGTTCTATAAAAGCTTCAACGTTAGCAACTCTGTCACTTGCCCTATCGCGAGCCAAAAGATAAGTGTAGTAGGTGGATTTTTCAAATATATAATTGCCAAACTCATAAAGATTCATTAGCGATAATTGGTAGCTAAAATCTTCAAATTCAGTTTTAAAATCATTTATTTTTGCAAAAATTTCATCATCTTTATCGTAAGTTTCAAAATTTTCATAGAATTTAGATTTTTTACCATAAAGTTTGATTTTTGCTAAGTCATCTTCAGTAAAATTATAGATATCGCTTCTTAAGACAGCCAAAAGACTTAGGTCATCCTTAGGATTTGCAACATATTTTAGAATATTTGTAAAAAAATTTACTTCACTTGCCGCAAAGGAAATTTTGCTAATATCGTTAAAAAATGGTATGTCAAAATCTTTAAAAGCATTTTCATATTGGTAGGATTTTGCTCCCGAACGCAAAAGGATTGCTATATCTTTATACTCATAACCGTCACTAATCAATCCTTCGATAACATGGGCTATATGATTTGCCTCATCCAAATCCTTATCCAGAATGTGAATTTCGCTTTTTGCCTTTAAGCTTTCAAATTCTTTTGAGGGATTAAGCCTGTGGCCACCATTCTTGTAATCAATTCCAGAAAATTTTTTACTCATAAGTTTATCAAAAATAAAATTATCAAAATTTAAGATGTCTTTATCGGTTCTAAAATTTTCATTTAGGTTAATTCTAGTGGATTTTTCTCCATCATTTTCATAAAGATCAAGCTTTTCTAGGAAAAGTTTAGGATTTGCTCGTCTAAAACCGTAGATGGATTGCTTTACATCGCCCACAAAGAATAAATTCTCATCTGATTTTAATTTTTCAATTATATGGTTTTGAATTTCGTTGCTATCTTGATATTCGTCAAAAAATATATAGATAAATCTTTCTTTTAAAATGCCCAAGGCTTTTTCATTATCTAGAAGTTTTATAAAATAATGCTCCATATCGTTAAAATCCAAATAGGACTTTTCTTTTTTGTAAGCCTGATAAAGATCCATGAATTTTTCTGCAAGAATTGCTAGTTCTTTTAAAATATTGGTCTCTTTTATTGAAAATTTCTCAACTATATCAGAATTTGTGTTTAAGACAAGACTTGCTAGGTCTGTAATTTTTTTCTTGTACAAATCTCTATTCGCTTTTAGGATTGCTTGGATATCTTTTTCGTCTTTTCTTGCCCTAATCATGGACTTAAACTTAATTTTATTAATTTCTTCTATAAATAAGTCCCAGTTTTTTTCAATCAGATCTAGCTTTTTATTTACCAAATTAAAATCTTCGGCAAACAATTTTTTGTATTCATCTCTAAGAGCAAATTTTTCTATTAAATTTTGATTTTCTTCTATTTTTTCTAAAACTTCTTTAAGGCTAGTCCTTATATGATTTTTAAAAATTTCAAAATCAAAAATTCCACTTGTTTTTTCATTTAGCCAAAATAGAGGATCTATTTCTGCCATACTTTTCTCAAAGGTCTTTAAAACAACATCTTTTGCTTCTTTGTCATTTCTCGATGTTGAAAAATTGTGAATAAATTCGTGAAAATTTTCATCGGCAATTTCATATTGGTCAGAAAAAACTTGGTTAATTGCTTTTTGCTTTAGCAAAACATTGGTAGAATCACTTATAACCTTGAAATTTGGAGATAAATTATCAAAAAAATAAAAATATTCTCTTAGCATATCTGAGGCAAAGGAGTGTAGAGTTTGTATGTGTGCGTGCTTTATTAATTTTAGCTGATTTTTTAAAAATTTGTCGGAAGGATCTTTTTCAATTTGCTTTACAATTTCATTTGTGATCCTATCTTTCATTTCTATTGAAGCTTTGTTGGTAAAAGTTACAATAATCATCTTATCGATATCAACTTTATCGTTGATAAGCAAATCAATTACCCTATCAACTAAAACTCTAGTTTTGCCAGAGCCTGCAGCTGCTGATACGATTATATTTTTATTTCTAGTTTTTATAGCCTTTAATTGGCTTTGTGTATAAATAATATCAGCCATCTAAATCTCCTCATTTTCTAAATCTTTTATAGTTTTTTTTGAATCAAAATCTCTATATTTATCAAAATCTATACTTTCATCAAACTTACAAATTCCCTTATAATTGCAATATTGACATTCATTTCTTGAATCATTGTATCTAAGCGGATTAATTTTGATATTTCCAAGTTTGATTTCTTTGATATAAGAACTTACCAATTTTTTGGCAAAATTTTCCAAGATTTCTTCTTCTTCAAGGCTTAAAATATCGGTATTTTTCGTATCGATTACATTCATAGTTTTAATATCTGTAAAATCCTTATCTATAAGCTTAAAAATTTCTTCATTAACTTTTACTATCAAGCCATTTATCCTAAATTTATCTGCATAAATTTCTGAAAGATTATTTTTTTCATAAACTTCATTTAGTTTTAAAAGTTCATCAGCCAATGGCATATAAAATGAACCGATTGGGACAATTTCTTTGTCGCTTTCTTTGGCACTTATCATGTAAATTAGCAGTTGTAAATCAAGACCATTTAATACATTAACAATTTTAAAAGTTTTTTTGCCAGTTTTATAATCTATTATTCTTAGAAAATTTCCTGCCCTATCTATTCTATCAATTCTTCCTCTCAAATAATTTTTATCATCGACAAAAACTTTTGGCAGATCATTTTCTTTGCCATAACCAAAATCCACTTCTACATCAGAAATTCTAAATTCTCCAGATTTTAATTGGCCAAGAACTTCTTTGGAATTGTTTTTTGTGTTTTTTACAATATTGTTTAATATAAAAATATTTCTTGGATCATCTCTACGAGCCTTATCCAAATTATTTTCTATACTTTTGCTAAAATTATCGGCAATAAGATTTTCTAAATCCTCATTTGTAATATCTTCTAAATTTTTATCCTTAATAAGCTTTGAAATTTCCTCATAGCAAGAATGAACAATAGTTCCAAGCTCCATATTATCCACATCAAAGCTTTGATCTCTTTCAATTTTTAGGCCATAATTTATGAAATATCTATAAGGGCATTTTGAATAAGTTTCAATTTCTGTGATATTAAAATGATTTTTCGAATAAAGATTTGCCGCTGTAGCTAAGGACAAATTATTTTTGTCATTGGAATAAAAAAGCGCTGCCAAAATAATTTCATAAAGACCGTAATTTTTTAGATAATTGTTAAAAGCTTTTGTAAATTCTAAGCTTTTCTTATCCAAATTTTCGCCTAATTTTATTTTACATAAATTATCCATGGCAAATTTTGTGGATAAATTTTTAGAAAATTTCAAATCATCTAAGGAAATATTTGTAAAATTAAAGGCCTTTAGTTTTGGAAAAATATTTAAAATTCCATTTAAAACTATGGATTTATTAATTCCTCCTCCATTTTTGTCACTTAGAGCATAGCTTAGATAAATTTTATCCGAGCCTTCAAACATCTTATAAAGATTTAATTTTTCTTTCTCTTCCAAATCCTCTTCGTAAATCTTTAAATCGAGATTGATATTTTTAAGCTTTTCCTTTTCATCTTTTGCCAAAATAAATTCTTTGGTGCTTTTTGATGGGAAAAATGAATCATTAAGACCTAGGGCAAAATTGATTTTTTTGTTAGGAATTCTTGGAGATTGAAAACTAGTTATAGTCAGATGGTCCTTGCTTGGTGGGATAATCCCAATTTCTATGTCGTTACAAAGGGCGTAAATTAGAGTGTAAATATCTTTTAGACTATTTTTTCTATTTCCCATAAGACTTGCAATTTCTTCTAAAATTCCTAAAAATTTATCCCAAACCTGACTATTTTCCTCGAATTTATCAAGGTCAGATTTTTCTTTTAAAATATTTTGATAATTTGTAATTCCTCTAATAAATTTTTCATTGCTAATTAATTCATAAATTGCAGTAACTATTTCTTTGCTTTCAGATTCTTTTTTTGAAAGATCTATTAATTTTGAAAATAAATCAATAATTTGACTTCTGATATCATTTATAAAGCTGTATTCTTCTTCTATTGCGGAAATTTTCTCATCTTTTTGTGGATCATTTTCGTAAAATTTTTGGTAAAAATCATGATCCATAATAAAATATTTATCAGCTAAAAACATAGAGCCTTTTATTTTTCTTGTAAGCAGATAATTTTGCAAAGTAATGGCTTTTTTGTTGGCATTTTCTCCAAAATCAAAAATATTTGACCTTAAAAAATATGAAAGATCCTGATAATCAAAGCCGTAAATCACAATTCTTAAACAAGATAGGAAAGTTTTTATTATGTGATTATTGATTAGTTTATTGGTTTTGTTTAAAAAAATTGGAATATTATATCTTGTAAAAATCTTTTTTATTTCATTTTCATATTCACTTTGATCGCTTATGTAAATTGCAATATCCTTATAACGAATTTTTTCTTTTGCTATGAGTTTATTTATAGTTAATCCCACATTTTCGACTTCTGATTTTGTCGATGTCGATTCTAATAAATATATATTTTTTGGTGTTTTATCATAAATTTTGGGATTATATTTTTCAAAATTCGTACAAAGGTGTCTTATGTCTTCATTATTATTTATTTCTGCCTGTAAATTAATCTCATGAACTTGATCAATTTCCTTTAGACGATGATAAAATTTAATTGCCATATCATAAATTTCTATGTCTTTTGAAAGAGGATTTTCTATAAAATTTTTATCAAGAGTTAGGCAAATGCTAACTTTTGGCGAAATTTTAACCAATTTCTCTATAAAATCCATTTTGATATCTGATACATAGTCAAATTTATCAAAATAAAAATTAGCATCTTTTAGAAAATCACAGCTATCAAGCTTATCGACGACTAATTCTACCATATCTTCAGCATCGATAAAGTGATCCTTGATGGCTTTTTGATAGGCATCAAATATTAGTTTACTTTCCCTAAATTTTAGTTTTAAAACTTCATCGTCAAGATCATTGTCGATTTTTTTAAAAAATTCCTCATCGAAATTATTATCTTTTATATTTGTAATTAAATCTTTTAGGTCATTTACAAAATCAATATTTTGATAGGCATTTTTAAATAAAATAAGTTCATCATTTAAGTCTTTTAAAATATTAGTAATTACCATGAGTTTTCCATTATTCCCTAATATTTCACCATCAAAACCACCAGATCTATCAATAATATAGCGGCAAAAAGAAGAAAATGATAAGACTTTGGCATCCATTATCGTTGTAAAATCAATATTTTCCAAAAGATTTATATCAGATTGCAAAGTATATTGCTCTGGCACTATCAAAAAAGATTTTTCGCCCTTTAAGAGATTTTCCTCGATTTCTTTATAAATAAATTTGCTATTATTATTTGAAGATTTTGATATTATTAGATTTATCATGCTTTAACCTCTATAAAACTTCCCTGGTTACTTGTATATGTGACAAGAATTTTCCCATCTATTGCATCTTTTAATTCCTTAACATGAGATATTAATCCTATAAATTTATTTTCATAGGAAAGTTTTTCAATTTGTTCTATAACATTGCTTAAATAATCTTCTGACAAGGTTCCAAATCCTTCGTCGATAAAAAGTGTATCGATTTTTATCGAGCCATTTTCTGCAGAGATTTCATCTGAAAGACCCAAAGCAAGGGCAAGTGAAGCTAAGAAAGATTCTCCACCAGAAAGAGTTGAGGAAGGTCTTTTTTTGCCAGTATTATAATCAAATATTTCTATATCAAGTCCTTGTTTTTGCCTTAAATCGTTGCCAGTTGAAGATCTAACCATCATAAATTGTCCATTTGACATGGAATCTAGCCTTTTGTTGGCGTAAGATAAGACTTTATCAAAATAATAAGTAAGAACGAAGCTTTCAAAGTCGATTTTTTCTCTGCCTGAAACTTTTCCAAAAGATCCATTTGCAACTTTTGAAAGTTTTGCCAAAATTTCTGCATCTTTTTTCTTATCATCATATAATTTGGAAATTTCTTCTAAATCGCTTATAGTCTGATTTATATTTGATAGATTAATATTTATTTTAAGCTTTTTCTCCCTTAAATCTGACAAAGATTCATTAATTTCAGATAGATTTTCATCGATTTTTTTAGTATCGATTATATCCAAATCTTTATATTGGATGTAATTTTCACTAAGAGTGATTAGCCTTTCTTTGTCTTTGAAAAAACTTGTAATTTCATCTTTGTAGGCATTAATTTCATCAAATAAGTCTAAATATTTTTCAAATTCAGCAAAATTTTCAAATTTTTCTAGCATTCTTTTTTCAAAATCTTCTTTGTAAGAAATCTTATCTGCTTTTGTTTTTTCAATTAGCTCCTTTGTGTTTTTTATATTTATTTTAAGTTCTTGATCTTTTAGCTTAATTTCATCGTATAATTTCTTGCTTTCTTCAATTTCTTTTGAGATTTTTTCAATTAATTTTTGCTTTTCAGCAATTTTTTCTGCTAATAATTTAGAATCAATTTCTTCCATCTTTTCTTTATTTGCCATGTAAGAAATTTTTGTTTTTTCAAAGTCTTGGTTTTTTTCTTCTAAATAGCTTTTATTTTTTTGAAATTCTTCCAATTCCAAAGTGATTTTTGAAATATTAGCTTCATAATTTTTTAATTCTTCTTCGATATTTTCAATTAAAATTTGATTTTCTTCTAAAGATTTTTCATTTTCAGCTAATTTTTTTCCTAAGACTTTTAATTCTTCTAAAAGCTCTGATTTTTCTAAAACTTCTTTTAAGGAATTTTTGAATAAATTATTTTTGCTATTTAAAGTTTCAATATCTGAGCTTACTTGAACTATTTCACTATTTACTTTATCAATATCAATTTCTATAGTTTTAAATTTGGAAAATTTTTTCTGGTGTTTTTCTTTACAAACTGGACAAATACCGCTTTCATTCAGCTCATCAATAAATTTGTTGATTTGTATAAGTCTTTGATTTTCAAAATAAAGTCTTTGTTTTTCTGCTAATTTTGTTTTTTCTTCTTTTTTTATTTCTATTAGCTTTTTATTTTCGGAAATTTTTTCTAAAATCTCTTCATTTTCTTTTATTATATCAAGCTTATTTTTTATACTTTCTTCTTTGTTTTTTTCCTTATAAATTGATTCCTGAATGGCTATTTTATCTGCTTTTAATTGGTTTATTTCTTTAGATTTGTCGATAAATTTATCGTTATTTTCTTTAAGACTGTTATTTAGTTGAATAATATTTCCATCAATTTTTTTTATTTCTTTTTCATCTTCTTCCATAGATAAAAATTTTTCTTTAATAATTTGAAATTCATTAAAATTATCTAACAATTTTTTATTATCATTTAGAGAAATTTTTAATTGATTTAGCTCTTCTTCTTTTTTTGAAAAATTTATCTGATCACTTTTAATTTTTTCTAATTTTTTTGAATTTTCGACAAAAAGCTCTCTTAATTTCCCTAAATCATTTTCTTCTTTTTTAAGATCTGCTCTAGCCTTATTAAAGCTTTGATAATATATTTTTATATTTTCTCCATAAGTCGCTTTTTTCAAATCTTGGTCTAATTTTTTGTATTTTTCATCTTTTGATAAATTTTCTGCCAAATCTTTTGCTATTTGCTTAAATTTTGCGATATTTTCATTTTGAATTTTGGCTTTTTCTTTTTCTTCTATTAGGAGTTTTTCTTTTTTTGAAAGATTTTTTTCATTTTTTTCTAAATTTTCGTATTCTTCTTGAATTTCCTGTTGATAAGTTTTAATTGTTTTTTTGATATTAGCAAAATCATGAACCAAAATATCTTCCCTGTTGATATTTTTTGAAAGATTATCGTATTTATAAATTACATCTTCAAGCCTTCTATCGATGATATCAATATTTTTATTTGCTTCTAAGGCTTCATTTTTAAGCCTTTCTTGGATTTCTTTATATTCATAAGTTTTAAAAATATCGCCAAGGATTTTACTTCTATCATCTGATTTTGCCTTTAAAAATTCTTGAAATTCTCCTTGAGCTAGTAACATTACCTTAGAAAATTGATTTTTATCAAGGCCTATTATTTGTTTAATTTTTTCGTTGACTTCGCCTATTTTTTCAGCAACTATTCTCTTTTCATTTGTTATTTCATAAAGTATTGCTGAATTTTTGATATTTTGATTTTCTTTTGTTTTTTTGGCAAATTGGCTAGGAATTCTTTCTATTTCATAAATTTTTTCATCTACTTGGAATGTTAGATTTACAAAGCTATAGGGATCATTTTCGTTAAGATAATCACTTCTTAAACTATAAGGATCAATGCCTCTTGAAACTTCTCCATAAAGAGCATATTGTATTGCATCAAAAATAGAGGTTTTGCCTGAACCTGTATCTCCAGAAATTACAAAAACTTTTTTGTCGTAAAGTTTAGTAAAATCGATTTCTATTTGATTTTTATAGGTCAAAAATCCTCTTAATTTAAGCCTTATTGGCTTCATGATATCACCTTTTTTATTAGTTGTTCTTCTTCATCGTTCAACTTTTCATTCATCTTAAACTTATAAAATTCTTCAAATAATTCTAGAGAATTTTTGGCTGATAAGTCTATGGAAAAGTCATTTTCTAGATCGAATATTCCCCTATTTTTGTAGGATAATTGCACTATATTTGGGAATTTTTCTTTAAGCTTTGCCATTGGATTTTCAATCGTCATATCATCTTCAAGGATGACTTTTATATAATCATCTGAGGATTCTTCTTTGATAATCTGGTCAAATTTTCCAGTGATTATTCTAAAATCTCTTAAAGCTTTAATTTCAATTTCCTCAATTTCTAGTTTATCTGTCAAATCGATAAGGGTAACAGACTTTGTTTTATTTACCTCATCAAAAGAATATTTCATAAATGTTCCAGCATATCTAATCTTAGGATCAATTACAAATTGTCTATTGTGAAGGTGGCCAAGCGCCACATAATCAAAGTCCATAAATAAATTGGCATCCATGGCATCCGATCCACCAATTGATAAGGGTTTTTGCCCAAGATTATAGGCATTTTCTTCTTCTATGGCGTATTTATTGGCATAACAATGACTTATGAGGACATTTCTATCCTTTAATTTTCTTTTTTTCAGTATTTTTTTATAAATATCTGTATAATTTTCTATATTTTCGTCAAATAAAATTTTCCCCTGGTTAAGAGAAATAAAAGGAATTAAATGAAAATTAATTATTCCATAATCATCTTCAAGACTTATAACTTCATCCTTGAACTCGCCAAATAAATGATAATTATTAGCCTTATAAAATTTAGAATTTACGTCAAGTCTTTTGGCAGAATCGTGGTTGCCAGAAATGGCAAGAACAATTTTTCCCATCTTAAAAATTATTTCTTCAATAAAATCTGAATACAAGGTCAAAGCTTCAACGCTTGAAATTTGCGTATCGAAAATATCTCCTGCAATCATAATTACATCTACATTTTTCTCTTTAATTATTTCAAGTATTTGCTCTAGGCAATATTTTTGATCTTCTATTAGAGAATAATTTCCAATAGTTTTTCCTAAATGAAGATCTGCCAAATGTAGAAGTTTCATCGATTTCTCCTTAGGAAAACTAAATTATTAGCCTTCGATAGATCTTCCTGGTATTTGTAGGAATCTATTTCGATTTTCTTAATTTGATCTATATCCTCTATCTTTTTGCTGATAATTTCTTTTAGCATTTTTCCTCTCATCTGTTTGGTCCAAGCAACTATCGATTTTGCTTTTCCATTCCTATAATCCTTAAAATCAAGGCTTACAAACTTATCTTTATCCTTTAAAAAAGGAGTAATTGTTTTGGAATATTCCTTGCTTGCAAGATTTATTATCAAATCATCATCTTTAAACAATTCCTTGTAGAGTAAATCTCCCCAAAATTTGTACAAATCAAAGTCAGGATTGTCAAAATATAATCTATAATCAGCAATTCCAGTTAATGGTTTTGCCAAACCCCATAAAGCTGAAATTATATAAAGATGATCGTTTAAGTAGGCTAAATCATCAAAATCATCCTTATTAAATTGCTTAAAAACCAAACCGTCATAGGCAAAAATTGCTGGATTGTCCAAATTTTCTAAGTCCATTTCCTGATAATCAAAATAAGCTTTTTCTGTTAATTTATCGTTGGTTTTATTTAAATTGCCCATGTCGTTGAGATTGTAAGTTTTTAGCTTATCTACTAAAATTTTTGTCTTTTCTTTAAATAAGAGTGGCTCGGTTTTTATATTCTTATTTTTCTTAAAACTTTTGGCTGGCGAAATAATTATTTTCATATCTTCCTCCGATATTTATATTATAACATAGAAAAAAGTAGGTCTTAACCTACTTTCTTCAAATTATTTTTTAAATATTTTATTAAGGAAACAAGCAAAAATGTTATAATTGCAATTATCACTATTGCTCCGCCTGGTTTTAGGCCCAAGTAATAGCTTAAACTTATACCAGAAATCATAAAAAATACCGACAATATTATGGAAATTCCATACATTTGCTTGTAGGATTTTGATATTATCATAGAAGTTGCAACTGGTATGCTCATAAGAGATGTAATCATCAAAGCGCCTACAGTTTTTGCTGAAATTGCTACGGTAAGAGCTGTAATAAAGGTAAATAAAATGTTAATTGCTTTAGTATTTACCCCAGCAAGTCTTGCCAAAACTGGATTTATCGATGTATACAAAAGTGCGTAGTAAAGATAAATCGAGCTTATTACTACCAAAATAAAAACCAGCAAAACTATAAAGAGATCTTCGTTTCCAACTGTTGTTATTGAACCGAAAATAAAAGATTCAAAACTATTTCCACCCGGCGAAAAATCTGAAAGTATTGATGCTATGGCAATTCCTGTACTCATTACAATTGCTGTTGCCATGTCCCCATATTTGGGAAATTTTGCCCTTAATATTTCTATGGCAAAACTTGCAAAAATACAAATTAATAAAGAAGATACAAGCAAATTTATGTTTAAGATTAATCCCAAGGCAATTCCTGCCAGCGAACTATGGCTTAAAGCATCGCCAATCATTGAAGTTTTTCTATTTATCATTATAATTCCAATCATAGGAATAATTATTGCAAGCATTATTCCTACAATTAGAGATCTTCTCATAAAGGCAAACTCAAGCATCGATTAACCTACCTTCTTGTATTTTCACAATTTTACTGACGTAATTTTTAATAAGTTCCATCTCATGGCTTATGATAATTATACTTATGCCATGCTTTTTATTTAGATGTTTTAGTAAATTCAAAAAATCTTCCTTATTTGCCTGGTCAATGCCAACAGTCGGTTCATCCAAAATCAAAATATCCGGACTATTTACCAAACATCTTGCAATCATCACTCTTTGCTGTTGGCCACCTGATAATTTATTGAAACTTTTATCTTTCAAACCTTCTATATTTAAAATTTTAAAAATATCGTCGACTTTTTCAAGGTTTTTTTTGCCAGGTCTTTTGAACTTGTTGAAATTATTGTATAAATTTAGTACTACATATTCCTTACAAGTTAGGGGAAATGTGATATTTGACGATTCATTTAGCTGTGGGACATAGCCAATTTTATCAAAGTTATTAAATGAATTTATATCTTCTCCCAAAATTTTCACCATATTATCTTTTACTTTTAATTGCTTGGTTAAAATTTTTACTAAAGTTGTTTTCCCACTTCCATTTTCCCCACTAATTGCAAGAAAATCTCCTTTTTCTAGAAAAAGATTAATGTCATCTAAGAGTAGTTTGTCATCGTAAGCAAATTTTAAATTTTTTATTTCTATAATATTCATATTATTTGACAAGCGATTGGTAAATTGCTTCTAAATTCTCTCTTACAAGTTCTTGATAAGTCGTATCTTTTTTGATATTTTCATCTGTCGCCAATTCAAGAGTATTTAGCGGCTTTGTGTCAGCTCCTATTTCATCAGCCAAAGTTTTGGCATTTTTATCTGATGATCCCATTTCATAAAAAATTGTCTTGATATTTAACTCTTTAGCTTTTAGGCTTGCTTCTTTTAGAGTTTTTGCATCAGTTTCTTCTGTTGATGTTAGGCTTGTAAGAGCTATTTGATTTAGAGAAAAATCTTTTGCCAAATATGAGAAAGCCTTGTGATTTACCAAGAAATTTTTATTTTCACATTCATCAAATTTGTCTTTATATTCAGCTATTAAGGCTTCTAATTCATCTTCAATTTTCTTAAAATTATCCATATAATAATCTTTGTTGCTAGGATCTATCTCTGATAATTTTTCTGCTATTACCTTTGCTTGGGAAATTGCATTTTTTGGACTTAACCAAAGATGTGGATCGTATTCGCCATGGTGGTGATGATGTTCTTCTTCATTAGCATCTTCATGATCGTGATCTTCATCGTGATCATGGTCAGTATCTTCATGATCATTATCTTCATCGTGATCATGGTCAGCATCTTCATGGTCATGATCTTCATCGTGATCATGGTCAGCATCTTCATGGTCATGATCTTCATCGTGATCATGGTCAGCATCTTCATGGTCATGATCTTCATCGTGATCATGGTCAGCATCTTCATGGTCATGATCTTCATCGTGATCATGGTCAGCATCTTCATGGTCATGATCTTCATCGTGATCATGGTCAGCATCTTCATGGTCATGATCTTCATCGTGATCATGGTCAGCATCTTCATGGTCATGATCTTCATCGTGATCATGATGATCTTCTTCACTAGCTTTTATCAAATCTATATCTTTGCTAGTATTTACTAATTCTATGTCTGATGAATTTTTTAGGGAATCTTCCCATTCCTCCATGCCTGCTCCATTTATAAACATCAATTTTGCCTTAGAAACTTCTGCCATATCTTTTGCAGATGGCTCCCAATCGTGGCTTTCAGTTTTTAGATTGGTAAAAGATTTTACCTCGAATTTATCCCCTGCAATTTGCTTAGTTAAATTATAAATTGGATAAAATGAAGCATAAATAGTAGATTTTTCTTCCTTTTCATTTACCTTTGTAGCATTTTCATCACTAGTAACTTTGTTATCATTATTAGCCATATCTTTGCTATTATTGCAAGCTGTGAAAGCTAGAGATAAGGCTAAAATCAAAAATATATTTTTAAATTTCATAAATTCCTCCTAAAAATTCTTGTTGCAAGTGATTTGCATTTATAACTATATATTAATTTTTATCTCTGTCAAATAAATGTATAATAAAATTAGAGGGTACTTATGAGCATAGAAAATATACTAAAAAACAAAAATCTAAAAGTGACAAAACAAAGAAAATTAATACTAGAAACCATAGAAAATCAGACAAATCCTACATCAGCTGAAGATATTTATAAACTATTAAAAAATTGCGATATGGATATTTCAACAATTTACCGCAATCTAAATATTTTAGAAGAAAAAAATGTCTTGTTAAAAACTACAAATATAGACGGAATAAATTATTATCAGCTAAATACAAGTGATCACAAACATTTTATAACATGCAATATTTGCCACAAAAAATACACAATAGAAAACTGTCCAATCCACGATTTGGAGGAAAAAATCGAAAAAGAAACAGGCTTTATAATAAAAGCCCACAATTTTGAATTCTCAGGAATTTGCCCTGAATGTCAAAAGAAAATCAAATAGATTATTTTAAAATTTTACTTTATGAGCTTAATAAAATTTTGTTTATAATTTTTTTAAAATTTTAATATGTAATTTTGTAAATAGAAATATTATTGTCTATTAATATTTTGAAATACTTATTAGCAAAACTTAGTCTTTGCCCTTTCTTCCTCGGCTCTTTCCTCAGCGGTCATCTTTGCCCTTTTCTTTTCCTCGGCAACTCTAGCCTCGACTATTTCGTTGACCTTATCCTTTGTTAAAAGTCCCTTTTTAGCTTCTTCAACCGCTTCTTCAATAGCCTTTTCAAGTTCTTCTTGACTGTAGTTTTTAACTTCTTCTTCCTTAATTTCATCATGACCTGCGATTTGAATATCTATTGTCTTAGGATCTTCTCCTCCCTCAGCAAATCTTTGTAAATCAAATCTTTTAAGTAACAAATCTTTCATAAAAACCTCCATTTATAGTCCGTATGACTTTTTTATTTCTCCATGATTCTTTTACGTCTATCAAGTAAAAGACAATAAAAAAATCGCACGATCATCGCACGATTAATTTGTTGATATTTAATTATTTTGTATTATTTTCACACGATTAACTTACGATTAACCGAATAATTCTCCATTGCTAAACATAATGTTCTTTTGCTTTTGATAGATATCAAAATAAGTTTCTTGCTTATATCCATTTTGTGTACACTCTACATATATCCCATCTAAAAGAGTTGTAGATATTAATATCTTATTATTTTGTAGAATTTTACAAGACCAAACAACAAATATATCTTCAATGTTCATATCCTTCTTAAAATTTTCCTTGTAATACATGATTAACCATTCTTTACAAGCTTTTTGAAATTTATAACTATCCATTTTTACTCCTTTTTTCTACTAAAAAAGCACATCTAACAAGTGCTAGTTGTGCTTATCTTTATTTTTTATTTTTTCATTTAGCCTTTCAAGTTTCGCTTCCCATTCTTCATTTTCTTTCTTTTGCTTTTCGGTTAACTCAAAATGTCCCGTCACCTCAGCTTTAAATGGAGCAGTAAATCGACTTGTTAGTAACTCTTGTTTTTCTTCTTCGCTCAATTCTCTCTTAGTCATTTGTTTTCTCCTCCAACCTAATATGACTGACACCTGCTATATTTTTCTTATCTACTACTAAAAATTCAGCATTACTCTGATACAAAACTTCTTCTTCATCGAGTCCTATACTTGATATATCTTTACCCTTTTTTGAGTTATTTATATAAATTCTAACATTAGCCATATCATTATATGAATTCGCCTTTGTAGTAGATGTATAAGCTTTATAATTAACAGTATTACCGACTTTATGAGCATTTAAAAACTCATTCATACTAATTTTATCAAAGAAAAACAAATCTCTAGTTAAATCACCCTCATAGTCAGGCATTTTCTTTAAGGCATTATCGATATTATTTACCAGTTCTTTTTCCTTGTTACTAAGCTTTGAATTGTTATACATATTTTACACCATCTTATTTATTTGAAAATATAGCCATAGATGGTATACTAACAATAACTAGAGATACTTTCCACCTTCCACCTTCCGCATTTGTGGGGGAGTGAGTAAGTATCTCTATTTTTCTACATATTCTTTTATAACTTTTTTATTTTGTACTATTTATTTTTTCATTTTATGATATATTTTAAATTACAACAAAGCACTTACGTGACCCCCTTAAAAGGATTTTCCTTTTGGTTGAGCCATGTGCTTTGTTTGTTTATATGTTTTTAAAATTTTATTTTTCTCTATCGAAAAATTGTATTATGTATTCTATATGCTTAGATGCAAAAATATAATCTATCTATTTTTCTATATTTTATTGTTAATTTCATATTTTATCTACTAAAAAAGCACATCTAACATTATATAGCTAGTTGTGCTTATTCTAATATTTCTATTTCTATATTTTTAATACTTGATACTGGAATCATATCTGGTCCTTGTTTAGTTCTGATGAAAAACATATCATCTTCTTCACCAATATCTTCTCCGATCTCTAGACCATTTCCAGATGCTAATATTTCTTGATCGTCATATAATTCAATTTTTATTCTTCTAGCATTTTCCGCTTTTTTCCAATCAATCAAAATCATCGCCTCTTATCGGTATAATATGTGTCCCTCTTTTACTTTAATAAATTCTTATTTTGCTGGTAGAATTTTCATTAATAATATCCTACAATTTTACCTACGTCGACTTCTTCAAAGTGTTTAATGCTAAGGAAAAATCACTTTTACAAGTGCTAGTGTGCTGAATTCAGTATTTTCTTAACTATTTTTAAAAAATCTTTCTTTTCTTCTACAAAAATTATATCTACATCAAAAATTTGTTCTAAATACTTTGTCAATCTATCTATGCTTTGATTCGTTTTGACATAAATATTAATTTTACTAATTTCATCCTTATATTCATCTTTTGGAGCAAAAGGTAACAACAAGTACAGATCCCAATCATTTATTATTTTCTCTATATCCATCTTAGTCATTCTCCAAACATTATTTTTAACATCTTTTTATAATATTCTTTCAAATTTTCAAATCCTATATATTTTTTCATTTTCTAAAATCTTTAAAATCTCTTAACTATGACATAAGCTTACGGGATGCTTTTCTAAAAGTTTATTTAATTAATTTTTACACAAAAAGAGAGTCTATACTCTCTTATTTAAACTATTTATAGATATTTTTTCTATGGCCTACATCAATAGCCAAAACTATTAGCTCATCATCTCTTATGTCACAAATAACTCTATAAGCACCGATCCTATATCTCCAAAGTCCTTTATTTTGACCAACAAGAGCCTTGCCAATACTTCTAGGATTTTCAAGACCATCAAGCTTTGCCTTCATTTCTCTAGTCAGCATAAGAGCTAAATGCTTATCCATCTTTTTAATCTTTTTGCTTACATCATCAGAAATCAAAAGTTTATAAGTCATTTTCAAGTTCCGATATCAAATCATCAACAGAATAAGTCTTTGGATTTTCTCTAAAATTTTCTAAAGCCTTTATCCCAGTTTCATAATCAAGTTCATCTTCAATTTGTTCAGCCAAAGCTGACTTGAAAAGCTCAGATAAATTTTTACCAGTATGCTTGGCATAAGTTCTAAAAAGCCTATTCTCTTCTTCATTTAATCTAAGTGATACAACGCTCATAAAATCCTCCAATCTTATGTTTACATTGTACTACAATTATAAATACTAAGCAATATCTACAGAAAAAGACAAGCCTTTAACAACTTGTCCTTTATAAAACTATAGATTTTCTCGCCTAAGCTTGATCCATTCTTCCACTTCTTTCAAATCCTCTTCGTTTGCCCAATCTCTGATATAAATTTTTGTACTGGATTTATATCTCGACCTTTTAATAACTTCAGGATTCTTAGCATTCCATTTCTTACTAGCTCTAATTTGGGCTTTGCTTGTCTTTTTATCTTCCATCTTACTTTTTATTATTTCTATAAGCCATAATAGAAATTATTAAAGCAATCATAGAAATAATCAACGCAATAATTCTTGTCACCATTTAAAATCTAAATGAATTTAATATAATAATAGTAACCCCAATAAGGGCGAGGATAATTTTTTATCCTCTTTTTTACTAGCCTTATAACTGATTATAGCAGCTACTAAACTGATAATCGCCGTTATAAGGCTTATTTTTTTTCAATTAATTCTATATATATAATTTTTTATTGAAAATGAACTACAAAAATATAAGCCAGTTATCGATATATTGCCCACAGACAAAAAAATAAACGTTGATTAATCAACGTTTTCTTTAAAATATTGGTGCCGGTGGTGGGACTCGAACCCACACGCCCAGATGGACAACAGATTTTGAGTCTGTCTCGTCTGCCAATTCCAACACACCGGCTTAATAGTTACCTATTAATTATACCACATATTTTTTACTTGTAAAAAGATAAATTTAATTTTTTTAACTTACCTTCAAAATAAAATTTCATTGTAAAAGTAGATATTAGAAATCCTATTATTAGTCCGCTGATTACATCGCTTGGAAAATGCACATAGAGATATAATCGACTAAAGGCCATAAGGATTGCAAGTGTTAGGGGAAGATATTTAATTAGTTTTGTTTTTCCCATAAAAAATGTTATTGATGCAAAACTTGCTGCAAAGGAAGAATGGCCAGATGGAAATGATCCGTCTGATAATGGCGGAATTAGTAATTTGAAATTATTTACTAGCTCGTAGGGTCTTGTCCTGTCCACAATATTTTTTACCAGCAAATTTACTATTATCAAATTTGCCAAAAATGCCACCATGATTAATTTTGCGGTGGTTTTGTATTCTTTTGTTCCAAGCATTATTATTATAAATCCTATCCATATTATTCCAACATTTCCAAGGCTTGAAATATTTATCATCAAGCCATCTAAAAATGGATTTCTTAGATTTTGTATTGCATCTAGAATTTTTAATTCAAATGTTGTAAATAATCCCACTAGTTAATCACTCCTTGGCTTAGACTTTCATTTGTCATATCAAAGGCTTGTTTGATTCTAGCTCTTTGAATTTCGTTTACTTGATCATATTTTGCTCCACCTTCAAGATATTCGCTTGCCAAATATGTTTGGACACTTCCACCGTAGTCATTGTAAGTAAGCCCTGTCCATAGAGGATTCGCTTCGATCTTTTCAATACTTGTCCTATCTTCAGTGAAATTTTTGGCTAAGGTTATATCATAGCTTACAGATTGTTCTGATCTTATATTTCCTGTTACTTCTTGAAGTTGATAGCTTATTACATTTCCCAAAGCGTAGGCTATAAAAGCAGTTCTGCCATCTAAAGTTTCGATTTTTTCAAAAGGTTGGATTACGTGAGGGTGATTGCCGATAATCAAATCTGCTCCCCATTCAGCCATATCTCTTGCTAATTTTATTTGATCTTCTGTCGGTTGATTTTGATATTCTATGCCCCAATGAGGATAGACAACGACAAAATCAGCTCCCTTATCCTTGGCTTCTTCAATGTCTGCTCTTATTTTTTCTGGATGCAAATAATTTAATTCTTCAACTTCTTCTCTAGGGATAAATAGGTTTTCTATGCCGTTTGTTCCGTAAGTATAGGATAAAAATCCAATTTTTATTCCATTTATTTCTTTCATTAATAATTTTTCGGATTCATCTCTCATTGATCCAACATGATCTAGACCACAATTTTCAATAGCTTCGATAGTTGTAGTAATCCCCTCGATGCCAGAATCTAGGGAATGATTATTTGCTGTTGTTACAATATCAAAACCTGCATCTGCAATGGCTTTTAGATAAGCTTCTGGTGTGTTAAATCTAGGATGACCTGCATAGGCAAGGTTTGGATTGGTGGTTGTTTCGTAATTTGCAATTGAAATATCGCTGTCGCTTACATAATCCTTGATTAAGGCGAAGGAATCTGAATAATCATAAGTTCCAGCCCCTTTGTTGAAAGCGTATTGATTTTGGATAGTATTTGCCATTATATCTCCAAAAACTTTTATCCTAACTTTTGCTATCTTGCTTTCCTTTTTTTCCGCAATTTGGTCATCTTTTTTATCTTCTATTTTTTCTTCTTTTTCTTCTTTTTTATTTTCTTTTTTGGATAATTTTTCTTCCTTAGCTTTTTCTTCTGCCAAAGTTTTCTCGTATTGATCTATATTTTCAATCAAATCAACAGTTCTTGTTGTTTCTTCTTCGGTATTTTCTCTTTTTTCGCTTTTACAAGAAGTTAAAAACGCAAAAACTAAGAATAAGTAAATAATTTTTTTAAAATTTCTCATCGTTTCCTCTAATTTCTAATATTCTATAATTTAACTTTACTAAGATAAAAAATAAGGTCAAATAAATTTAATAATATTAGATTTTTTCTCCAGGTTTTATAATTCTAAGAACCCAGTCTTTTTTGATATGCCAAATATTTGCTTGAACTACAAAGTCTGACCAATTATCTAATTGAAAAATCCTATCCCAAGAATTTCTTATTTTTTCTTCGATTTCTGGATACATTCCCTTATATTTGCCATCTATGAAGTTATATTCGTCATTTACTCCCAGAGCATCAATTTCCTTGTGGTAATTTATCCTATCTTCTTCATCTTTTGGAATATAAATATTATTTAAAACATAGTCCCATTTGCCTCCGTCAAAGTAAATGACTTCACTTTTTGGAACTTCTATTTCATAGACGACCTCTTTTTCTATTGGTCTAAGGCAATTTCTTTTGCTAATAGAACACCAAATCGGATACTCGCTTCCCTCAGGTCTTGGGACGATTTTTTCTGCCATTTTTACAAAAAGTCTGTATTTTTCCATAAAATATGGTGCAATATCTAGCATATGAAGCCTTACATATATTTCTTTATTAGTAATTCTACCCTTGTTTTTTAGCTCATAAAGAGAATTTTCATGCTGCCTTGTGTATAAAATTACCTTATCATTCATAAATACTCCTCTTAATATTGATACCCTTTATGGCTTTCATAAAAAAGTATTTATAAAAAAACAAACCCATTTTCATGAGTTTGTTTTTAGCAATTTTCTAATATAATTTTGCACCCGCAGGGATATTTTTATCAAGCATTATTAAATCAAGCTTTTCTTTTCCATCATATTCACAAATTGCAGATATGATCATGCCCTCAGAGTCAATGCCCATCATTTTTCTTGGTGGAAGGTTTGTTATGGCAAGTAGTGTTTTGCCTATCAATGACTCTGCTGAGTAATATTCCTTGATTCCTGAAAGAATAACTCTTTCTTTTTCAGAACCATCATCTAATGTAAATTTCAATAGTTTTTTTGACTTTGGAACTTCTTCGCAGTTCTTAACTTTTACAACTCTAAAATCAGACTTTGAGAATGTATCAAAATCAACCATATCTTCAAATAATGGTTCAACTTTTATTTTTGAAAAGTCGATTTTTTCTGTCGTAAGTTTCTTTTGACGAATCCATATTTTCTGCCTTTTCTAAGCCTATTGGCTTCATTGTAAAGATATGATGAAGTTTCTTGCAAGTTGGGCATTAGAATTTTTCTCAAATAGTTCTACCGAGTTCCACAAGGTTTTTCGGTCTTTATATTCTTCTGGTGCGTGATCTGGTAAATATATTTCTTTGCTTATTACTCCTTGCTTTTTGGTGTAGTCATGGGTTACACCGTCCCATTCATTTTTTATTTTTTCTCCACTTATATATGCTGCACTTGCTACTGCACTTTTGCCTTTTCCTCTTGATATTATGTTTACTGAAAAATGAAAACTGTCTGCCATTTTTATCACTTCCTTTCTTTCTTTGTTGTTTTAGGTGGAGGCTTAATAAATTTTTTATATCCACTTTGTGAATGAGCGTTTTGAAATACCCTTTGCCTAATCATTTAATCCACTCGCAAGCTCGTGGTGAATGATTGGCAGGGGCAGACCCTGATAGAATTAAAAAAGCCGACTACTGAATTAATTTTTGTTGTTTCAGTATGTCGGCTTAATTGTTTTGTTCATTTCAAATTTTAAAAGTCAAGGGCGAGCCTTAGCGAGTTTATTTACCCTTGACTTTCAATACCCTCGCCTAATTATCTCTACAACTCAAATAAATTTTCGTTGGAGATAATTGGCTGGGGCAGACCCAAAGCGAATGGTTGTTGGTCTCTGCAAGGGTTTGGCTCCGCATGACGCAAGCATCCTTTAGGGTGTATAATTGCGCCCTTAGAAACTAAGAGAGATTTGATTATTATATTTTCCCTAATTTTCTCTTATTATTTTTAGTGTTTCTTTAAATTCTTTTGTCTTTGTTGGTTTTCTAGTAGGATTTTTATTTCTTCATCTGTTAGTTCTTCTGCATTTTCTATAAGGCTTTCTAAGATTGCTCCTCTTGTTATGAGCTTATGAGTTCTTTCTTTTCTTCTTTTTACTATGTCTTGTTTTAATATCTTCTTTTCTTGATTTTTTAGTTGCCTTAATCTTTCTTATGTATCATCAATTTTGTCTTTTATTTCTTTTGACTCTTGTCTTATTTGTTCTAATTTTTTCATATAAAACTCCTTTCTTGTATTAAAAAAGAGATAACATTTCTGCTATCCCTTTCAAAGTGTCACAATTAAAATTTTAAGTCTTTTGAAATATCTTCTATATTTCTATAATGATTTTCTATTTCTTCTTGCTTCTTTCTTTTTAATTGTTCTTCTCTTCTTCTATATTGTTTTTCTTCTTCATTTGTTTTTTCTACACACAAGATTAAGGTATCTCTATGATATTGTTTTACCTCTTCGATTGTTGTTCCATCTAAAATGATTTTATCAGATTCAACTCTAGCTATTCCAGGTCTATGCATTGATGTAAAACTTGGTGGGTAATTCCAATTTCTTAAAAACAATTCAGACCATGTGCTAGTTGGTTTGCTAGATAATCTAAAATGGATTCTATACAAAGCAGAACCTCTTGTTCCATCATTTTTTGGCAAGGTAACTTCATTTGTTATAATGTCCACTATTTTTATATCCTCTCCCTCAATTGTTATTGGTTCATATTCATCAACATAATATGGTCTTATACCTACTTTAGGTTTCTTTTTAACTTTAAATATTGATGCAATAAGATCCTTATATGAATCTTCATTAAATGGATTACCTCTTAAATCTATTGCAAGTTTTCCATCTAGGTAAGTAGGCAAAGCTGAATTAAAATCTCCTTGTCTAATGACTGGAATAAACTTCCTATCATTGTGATTATTGTAGAGTTCCGCAGATATTATATGACTTTCATAACCTACACCTTTTTCTCTATTATTAGCTTTCCTTTTATACTCTTCAGTGCAAATTATAATTACATAATCACTATCTCTTATCGAGCTTTCCATAAATTTTGGAAGTCTATCCCCTGGACTTACATCATAACTATCTATTATGGCTTCAATACCATCTACTAACAATTTATCTGCTAGAGATTTAACCCAATCAGAGTGTTCTTTGCTTTCCCACGAATATGATATAAATACTTTTGGAATATTGTTTTCTATCATTTAACACCTCATTAAAATAAATCTTCTAGCCTTTTCCAGTTTTCATTATTCATTTCTTTTGTGTAGTTTGTATTGTTAATATAAAGTCTTGTATCTTTATCTCTAACAAACCCCCAATTTATTTTACGCCTATATGCGTAATCCTTAAAAGCATAGAATTTATTTTCGATTTGCTCATCAATATTTTCCAGCTGACCTTTCTTTACCATATCCTTAAGTTTCCTTGAATTAGTTTTTCTTTATTCAGTAATATAATCTGCTAGTTGTTGGCTTTTTTCATCGGCATCTTCTATAATCTTTTTCATGGCTTTTAAAATAGCCTTTGCTGAATACTGAGCCACTTTTATCTCAATATTTATAGCCTTATTATTAACTTCATCATTTACCATAAAGGTGACCTCCTTTCCGGGGAAAATAAAAAAGCGGCCCAGACTTTTACATCTGAACCGTTAAAATTTTAATTCTATAGTTTTTTATTATTTTTAATTTTATTACTGTTGTGACGTACTTTATAAATTATGTTTCGCAAACTATTGTTTGCTTTTTAATGCCTTATTGATGGTTTCTTGAATAAAAGGACTACAGCATTTTCCCAAAGGATTGTTAATTTCGCACTTTCCATTTTTCATTGCCCCTGTAAGTCTAATAATATCTTTAATATTCTTTGCACCATCATCTAAAACAGCGTTTATAATTTGTTGCTCTGTAACTTGGTTGCAATAGCATATATATTTGGGATTTGCATCCTTTTTAAACCATATAGGAACTTTTACATCTTCCTTATAAAAAACTCTTTCATTGTTTAAGTTATAATACACGACATCACAATCTTCATTCATACATAAATAGTAAGTTTCTTCATCTACAACCTTTCCCATAAGGTTTTCTGATACCATATGCTTTACAGTTATATTCTTAACCTTTTCTCCTATTTTGTGACATTTGGGGCAATTCGCTTTTTCTTCCACTGTACCAGTGGTTTTTTGTATTGAACCTCAGCAAGATTGATTTATCTTATTTTCTTGACTCACTTTATTTCCTCCTGTCTAAATAAATATTATTTCTATAGTTAATCAGGATATCTAATACCTCTTTCAATGGATCTACAGGTTGCAGCTCTTTTTTAGTCTTCTTTGTTCATTTTTCTTTCTACCAATAAGTGCCATAATGGATATAAGAAATTACTATATTATTACCCCTTATCCGTTTTATTGTTAAGATATATTATATCATAAATAGGTTTATAAGTCACTTTAGCCTATTTTATACTTGTGCTTTCGTTAGTATTTATTGAGATAGTCCTGGTTTTTTATTTGTCCCACTTGGAACTGCTCCAAATCGCAAGACAAATATTCATTTACTAGTTTTACTTTAAATTCTTTTGTGTATTTTGGCATACAAAAACCCCTCCATCCGTATTCTGGATTTTGGGGTTCAGGTTATTTCATAATTAGCGTATTCTTTAATATAATTTTGATCCTGCTGGAATATTATCATCCAACATTATTAAGTTAAGTTTTTCCTCTCCGTCGTACTCACAAATTGCAGATATAATCATACCTTCTGAGTCGATTCCCATCATCTTACGTGGAGGAAGATTACAAATCGCAAGTAGTGTCTTTCCAATTAAGCTCTCTGCACTGTAATATTCCTTAATACCAGATAAAATAACTCTTTCTTTTTCAGAACCATCATCTAATGTAAATTTCAATAGTTTTTTTGACTTTGGAACTTCTTCGCAATTTTTAACTTTTATAACTCTAAAATCAGATTTTGAGAATGTATCAAAATCAACCATATCTTCAAATAATGGTTCAACTTTGATTTTTGAAAGATCTAGATTTATTGATTTCCCACTTTCTTGATTTGTATTTTCATTAGAATCTTGACCAGAATTTTCAGTTTTTTCTTTGCCAACTGGCTTCATTGTTGGGAAAATCCCCTCTACCTTAGATAATTGTCTAAATCTCTATAAAAGTCTATTTTTTGGTACTTCTACATTTACGACAATTTGCTAACTCTCTATAAGTGCCCATAGATTTCTAGCAAATTGTCGTAAATTTGTCGTAAGCTGTCGTAAATTCTAAAATATAAATTTCATTGCTTTTTCAAATTCCCCCATCTGTTCTATCTTAAAATCTTCTGTTGCATCTACATATATATCCATTGTTGTACTAATATCAGAATGACCTAGAATAGACTGCATTGCTTTTGTATTTATATTTTGTTCATTAAGCCTTGTAGCAAAGGTGTGTCTAAAAATGTGATTGCTTAAATGTGGAACTAATAGAATATCATTAGAGTTCGATTTATTTTATCCATTATACTTAAATTGCAATCTCTAACAATTCTTCTTGAAGCTTTATTAAGTGTTCCATTATTGTGAACCTTTCCGAATCTATTTAAAAATACAAAGTCTTTAAATCCATCGATTGAATCACAACATTCGATTCCAAAAGTCTTTTGTAACTCTCTTTCCATAAGAAAAGCATCTTTTACTTTTTGAACCATAGGAATACTTCGCTTACCTGATGCTGTCTTCGGTGTATTAATAGCATATCTATTGTTTAATCCTTTACCTTTACTATAATATACCAAAGTCCTATTTACATTTATAAGACCATTATCAAAATCTAGATCGTCCCATTGCAATCCTGTAACTTCTCCAACTCTCATACCTGTCCAAAGCATAACAATGAATATTGGATACCATTTTTTATATTCATCACTATTAGATAAATATTCTTCAAATAGCATCTGTTCTTCTATTGTCATGGCTTTTTTCTTCGGAGATTCATTTCGATAAGCTACTTTCAGTTCCTTTAAAGCATTATCAGACGGATTAAACCTTATATATTCGTCATCCACTGCTAATTCTAAAACCTTATGTAAGACAGTATGAACACAATCTATGGTAGAAACCATCAATCCTTGATCTTCCTTTAATCTGTTATAAAAACTTCTAACATCAGATCTTTTAATATCAGATAGTTTAATGCAACCAAAAGTCGGTTCGACAAATTGTTGATACATATAGATGTAATTTTTAAAGGTATTATCTTGTAAACCTCTTTTTACCTTTGTCCATAGCTTAAAAGTATCATTTACAGATAAGCTACTTCCTTCATTGTTGATTCCATCTATAGTATTGCGTAAAATATCTAATTCCTTTTCTCTTAATTCTTTTAGAGTTTTCGCATAGATAGATTTTCTACGACCTATTTTGTCTTGCCACTTAAATTCATAAGTGCCATTTGACCTTTGATATTCACCGTCTTTTAAAACACCCTCTTTACTATCTTTGCATCTTCTTACCATAAAAATTCACCTTTTTTGATAAAAGAACACGCTATAATTATTATGCCACATTATGCGTGCTCTTTATTCAATTTCATCTCTAAATAGAAAATTGTCTATTTAAATACTCTTCCATTAACTTTTTCTTAATAAGACGTTTACTTCCATTAAATAATACAGATTTGCAATCATCTTCATCAGTTAATTGTCTAACTTTATCTTGACCAATATTGAAATATTCAGATGCTTCTTTTAATGTTAGAAATGCTTTTTCACAAATACGAACTCCTTTTATATTTTCATTAATCATAAATCCTCCAAATAGTATTTTAAAAATATTAATTTTAAAGTTTTTTGACATTGACAAGTGCCTTGGATTAGCAACATAGGAATCTCACCTCCGCCTCTATTCCGGATGAGCCGGCTTCAACCTTAGAAGTATCATTATCCTCATTTTCTTCATAGCGGATAGGGTATCCCTCCCTATATTCAAACTCTTACTTATCGCTCCATTTCTTCTTCCCTTTTTTTGCTTAGCAGTACTTATTTTGCCGAATTATTCAGCAGAAAGATCTTGGCGGCTAGGTTATTACGCTCCAAAAATGATTAATGTCTTGTCTTGGTCTATTTAATTGTTATGGTTCAAATATTGTTTTGTTTTAAAAATAGAAAGAGGACAAAACTCCCCTCACTTTATAAAGGAAAATTTGCCCTCTTTGGTAACCAGAAACTATCTTTCTTCTTTAAATTTCTTTAGTTTTTCTAAAATCTTATCTCGCCTTTTTATTAAAGCAGGATGTGATATATTTTGAGTCTTTGCTACTGCACGAAGTGTCTCATCTTTGAAATATAATCTTTCAATGATTTCCCGTTCATCCTTATTTAACTTTGACATAGCATTTCTTAGTGCTTCAATCATCATTTGTGTAGCTACAACTTTTTCTACATCAATATTTTTATCTTCTAAATTATCTTCAAAATTCCCATCATGATTTAGGGACGAAAAAAGAGCAAGTGGTTTTTTTGTCCACCTGCTCTAAATATTTTTCATGTTCTCTTTCTTGCCAGTAGACTTTGTATATCTGCTCGCTTACTTTGATTTTTTGCCCACCGACATAAAGGTAATATTCTTTTTCCATTTATGATTCCTCCATTCTTTTTTTGTCTTTTTTTAGACAAAAAAAGGAGGACTCCTGCACTCGGGCATATTTAGTCCTCGGAAATGAAAGAAACTCATTCTAGTGTTAATAATATTTAATTTTTCATCAGAATTATATTGATGATAACCATAGTAAATTATAGAAAAAGGAATATTTACTTAGATCCATTATTGTTATTTTCATAAGTAAGTCCTTCCTTTTTTTCTGAATTGATAAAGATCTTATTCTCACTAGATAATTTTCACATAGTGATAATAAATCCGAAACTAAGTTTTTATCTTTTAAAGTATAGTATAGCTTAAATAAATTTTTAAATCTGCTAACTTTTGTGCATATTTTTATAAACGATTACTGTTTTGCATCATTTGTAAATGTGATGGGTATAGTTATAAAAATATTTATAATAAAGAAATAAAATATACCGAGCTTTGCAAAAAGTATCAAAAATTATAAACTACGATTTTAATTATTTTTTAGAATAAAGAAATAATTTTCAAAATCGTATTTATAAAAGAATAGAAAAAGAAAAAGTAGAGTTAATAGTATTAACAGGAAAGTCTAAGTATTTATCTTTAAATGAAAAGAGAGACTCGAGTTAACAAGTCTCCCCAAAATTTGACAAAGAGCCTATTTTAATCATTATCTCTTTGCATCAATAATAATTCTACTTTATTTATTTTATTAATAGCAATAATTGAAGATATTGGTCCTAACAAGGTTCCCAAAATTATTACTATTATTAACATTAAAATCATAAGGAATATATTCGGTCTTAAAAAAGGCATATTCAAAAGTGATGAAAATACATTATTGAAAGTTATACTTAAAACAAAGGAAAGCACAGAACCTATGACTGCACCTGTACCATTAATTAGCATAGATTCAATAAGAACTACTTCACTGAGTTTTTTCTTTGTTGCTCCTAATATCCTTATGGTTGCAAATTCTCTTTTCCTTTCCTTAACTGATAAGGTATTTACAAGACTTAAAATAAAGAAGGCTAGTATCCAAATCAAAGCTATCAATATATACACATATACAAGCATGTTTTTTGCTGAATCTGAAACTTGTGTCATTATTTTTCTTGGCAATAAAGGATACACTTTTTCTTTTTTAAATTCTTCTTTAATAAGTTTTTGAATCGTTTTTGGATCTTTGTTTTTTTCAACTTTTACTAAAATAGAAGATATATCATCTTTTTTTGCCACCGGATGATTAATTATCTTTTCATATTCCTTGGCTAATCTATGAGTTTCTTCTATTGTCATAAAAACTGAATTATCAAAACCCATGCCAGTTTTTGCAAGCCTACCTCTTATATCAAATTCTTGATTAAAAAATTTAACCTTATGATTAATATCCCCCACAATGTTAGCACCTACAACAACTTGCCCAGCTTTAATTGGAGTTTTAATCTGTTTTTCAAGCCAAGGTTTAACGCTAAAGTCATCAGAAAAGTCAATTCCTATAACTTGAATGGGAAAAGAACAGCATCCAGCAGAAAGTGTAGATAGATAAACTTGGCCACAAGCTTTTTCTATGCCCGGTATTTTTTTTACTCTACTTAATATGTCCTTGTCAAAAAAAAATGTATTAGGTTCTCCCCTTAATATTGCACCTGTAATTTTGGAATCATAACCTTCTGGAACTACTATAATGTCTGCTCCCATCCTATCTGATAAAGATTTCATGCCATTTTTAAGAGAAAAAATTATAAATGATGACATGAATAAAATAAAAGTTAAAATTCCTACAAGAAAAATCAAGGTAATTGATCTTGTCTTCTTATTTTCTATATTTTTTTTTGCTAAATTAATTGTGTATAAATCTTTCATTATTTTGCACTATCAAGAGCATTATTGCAAGCTTCTATAAATTGCTTGTAGGTTTCTGTTGCCCCCGTAATAACATCCACTCCCTCAGGATTTCCTTTTTCCACTAATCTATCTGGGTATGACTTTGCAAGATTTATAGCTTGTTGGGCTATCTTATATAGTCCTTCATTTTGGCTTTGACCGTAAGATTCATCCTTTTCTTTTCCATCTCCATCAATGTTTTGCATTGTGCAAGATTCAATCTTATTGTCTTTAACACTTATATCCACCTTTACAAGTCCGCCTCTTTCATCTTTGGCAGATTCTCCATGATATGTTCCGTCCTTATAGCTTACACTTGGAGCTTCTTCTTTTTTATCTCCTCCACAAGCAACTAGGACAAGCCCCAAAGAAAAAATTATTAATACATTTAAAATTTTTCTCATATAAACTCCTTAAGTTTATCATCTTTTTTTACAGAATCAATAACTGGTCTTTTTCTTTTCATTTTCTCTTCTTTTGAAATTTTACCATGTTCAAGAGTTATCATTCTTTCAGATTCTTCACCGACTTCAGGGTCGTGAGTTACAACAATAATTGTTGATCCTGCATTATGAAGTTTTTCAAATATGTCAAGAACTATATATTCATTCTTTTCATCCAAATTTCCTGTGGGTTCATCGGCTAAAAGTATTGTAGGATGATTAATAAGAGCTCTAGCAATACACACTCTTTGTTGTTCCCCACCTGATAATTGGTTGGGTAAGTGCTTGGCTCTATCAGCAAGACCTACTGCAGCCAAAGCTTCCATTGCTTCTTGTGCATCTGGCATAGAATGATAATATTGTGACATCATTACATTTTCCAAAGCACTTAAATAATTAACTAAATGAAATTGTTGGAAAATAAGTCCTATCTTATCCCTTCTAATAACTGTTAGTTCCTTAGGTGATTTTTTTGCTATATCTTCACCATCCAAAATAACTTCGCCAAGTGAAGGTTTATCCATGGCACCAATAATATTCATCATTGTTGTTTTACCAGAACCTGATGGACCCATTATAGAAATCCATTCGCCCTTTTCTACAGTTAAATTGATTTTGTCAAGGGCTTTAAGTTCACCATAAATTTTTGAAACGTCTACGAGTTTTAATATATCCATAAAATTCCTTTCTATTCTCCACGAAGCACTAAAGCTGGATCAATATCAACAGTTTTAGATACTGGTATTAAAGATGCAACTATAGTTATTACTATACAGACAATAATTGTAATAGGTACTAAAAGAGGCAAGAAACTTACCTTTCTAGCAAATACCGAAATACTTACTCTATTGGCAAATACATATCCTAATGCAACACCTAAAAGTCCACCAAAAACCCCCAAAAATACTCCTTCACCTAAAAAGTCAACGATTACTGACGAATTTGTTGCGCCCAAAGCTTTCTTAAGACCTATTTCTTTACGCCTTTCAGTTACAACTGCCATCATTGTTGTGGATACACATATCATCATTATGAATAATACTATTATCGTTACAATGAAGACAAGAGCTTGTAATTTATTCAAAACTATATCTTGTGAGGCGGTAACTCTTTTTACCATTTGTGGAGTTAGAGATCCATCCTTTTGTGAAATATTTGATACTATTTTTGAAAGTTCATTTTGTTCAGCTTCTACTGAATATTCTACGACATCAAAATTTTTGTCTTTAACAAGCTGTGAAATATCATCAATACCCATAAAAATAAGTTCTTCTTCTTTACCACCTGTTGTTACAACTCCTGAAACAACAAAATTAGTATCTATAGAACCTTCTCCATTAACTTTGGGAGTATTTATAATAATTTTATCTCCCTCTTTTAATTCCAAAGCCTTTGAAACTTCATTACCTATTAAAACTTCTCTAGGTTTTTCAGGCCATGAACCATCAATAAGCCAGTATGGAGAATTTTCTTTCGCTCCCTTTAAATCTGTACCTGCAAGCATATAAGGTTGTTCATTAATTTTTGCATTTGTATAAATATAGGGTGCCTGACCGACAAGCTTTCCTGATGGAATTAACGATTTAATTTCATCTAACTGTTCATTGGTAATTTTTTTATCAGGGTTAGTGGGAATTACCAACATATTTGCACCATAAGACCTAAACTCCTTACCCATTTGTCTAGGAATATCATAGTAAATAGTAACAAGTCCTGAAATAATTATTGCTCCCATAGCTATAGCAAGTAGTGCTGATAACATTCTTGCACGTCTCCTTGCCAAGGAAGTCATTATCATTTTTAAGTAAAATTTATTTTTACTTTGTTTATCTGCCATGTAGTACCTCCGTTGGATTTAAATTCAAAAGGTATCTTATAGCTGGTATTGAACCCAATATTGTAACAAGAATAATAAGTATTGCTACAATAGGAACTACCATAGCTGTTGGAGCTATTGCTGAACCAAAAACTGTTAGACCAATAATCTGAGTAAGTAGCAGACCAACACCGTAACCTATAACTGTTCCAAATATCGCTGTCAAAATTATTTCCACAAGAATTGTGCAAATTATCCTTCCATTTGACGCCCCTATAGCTTTTTGAAGTCCAATTTCATTAGATCTTTCCATTACAGATGCTGTAATAAGATTAGAAATGCCAAAGCCTGAACCAATCAAAGTTAATACTGTAATTAAAACCATAAGAAGAGTAGTCTTATTTAAAATATCTCCTTCACTTTCTGCAACTTGGCGAATTGGCTTAGCTACAGAATCAGTCATTACTTCTGTTATTTGATAACAAATAGCAGAAACATAAGCTGTACAATACCATACTTCCCATTCCTTAATAGTTAAAGATAGTGGGTTTTTGGCAGCCTTTCTTGCTAAGTCATTGTCTGGTGTAGTAAGAGCTGATACTTCAACTTTATTTACAACTCCAGTAACTCCAGCAAATTCTTGTGCTGTTTTTAAAGTAGAATATATAAATGCATCTTCATCAGAACCTGATGAGAAAATACCCTTAACTTTTAATTTTTTGTCTAAATTATTGCTTTTTAGTTGGATTTCATCACCAACTTTAAATCCATTTCTGTCTGCAAAAATCTTTCCAAGCATAACTGAATCGCTATCATTTTCTGATAACCACTCGCCTTGAACTTCCCACCAGTTTTTAAGTCTAATCATACCAGTATCAACTGATTCTCCAGTAGGCAAATCCATATGATTATTAAACCATGTTCCTACCATCTTAGTATGTTTAGAATCATTATTACAAGAAACCCAAGTGTTAAGATATGGCGTATAGTCTACAATATTGTAAGCCCAAAAAATAGTTTTAATGTTAGGAAGTTCTGATTCCTTTAAATATTTTTGAACCTGCCCCTCTTTTTCTTGCATGCCATACAAATCATCAAGAAGGGAAGCTTCCTTTGGCAATACATTAATATTTGCTCCATAGGTCTTTAATTCTTGATTAACTTTATCTCCAACACCGAGCATGGTATTTAACATTGAAGTGGCAAGAGAAGCTCCAAGGGCAACTGTAAATGCAATAAGAGCCATCTTTCCCTTTTGTCTAAAAAGCGCTCCTTTAACTATTCTCCAAAACATAAGCCCTCCTACTTGAATACATAAGACAATGCGTCAAGATCTTTTGGCGCAATCTTTATCTTTTTATCATGGACAATGTATGGGAAAGGTATCGGGTTACATCCACCCTTAAAGCCTATTGTACCCCTATTCATTACAACGTCGCACAACTTACAAATAACATCATCGCCTCTTTCAAAATATCCAGATGGACCACATATCTCGCAGGCATCAAGTACAACTCCATAGGAACCTTCTGATTTTTTAATGCAGAAAAATCTCAATTCTACACCATCCTTTGCCTTATACAAATATCTGTGCAAATGCATATCCTCTAAGCTACTTAAAGGAATAACAATCATTCCATTTTCAGTTTGATAATCTTCAGGTGGTGAAAGGGCCTGTTCCTTATTAGCATATGCCTTTCCAACAGTTAATGAAAAAGTATTAATAAATAGAACGACAAGGAAAAAAATTGCCCAATGTCTGTTATTCTTCATTCTATACTTTATTTTTCTTAACTGAGCCCTGTTGCTATAATCTTCATTAACTTTAATATTTTGCTTATATAACATTACCGGAATAACCATCATAATTAACATTGTTGCAAATAAAAACATATTTTCGTGATTAGCTATAAATGCAATAACTCTAAAAAAGTTAACATTTCTAGGAATAATCCCTTTAGAATAAAACCTTTGAATTATGATATTAAATTGGCTGATACCCGAGCATATCAAGCTAAAAAAAACTACAATCTTTAAGTTTTTACCTTCAAGTTTAACTGAGGACTTGTATACGGCAAGTCCTGATAAAATCATCATTATTATTCCAAAAACAAATCCTAAAATCCTAAAAAGTACAATTGTTGAAACTGCGCTTTCGCCATAATATACAAATTTGTTTGATTGGTTAAATACATATGGTAAATAATAAAAACAAATTCCTACAAGATAAACAACAACCGATGCTGAAATGAAATTATCATAAATTTTAGCATTTATCTTATCTTCAAATACCATAAAAATTAATATTAAAAATACCGAGATAACTATGGGTACCATAGACAAGAAATTCAATTCTGTCCTATTAATAAAATTAGGTATATTTCTTATAATTATTGAAACAATTGCTGCAATTATCCCTAAAACTAAAGAAATTATAATAACATACTTTTTATATTTACTTTCTTTAGTTGTATAATAGGCAAGCATTAAAGAGATCATTAGAGAAAAGGCTATTCCCGCCTCCATAACTTTAATAAAAATTTTTAAAATAATTTCACCCCCAATAAATGTATATAAGGGGAACATGAATTCCCCTTATAAATATTATAAATTTTTAAAACTTTACCATTGTGGTCCGTTCCATTCGAAGTCAGTCCATTCTGCAACAAGTGGTTCTGTCCAGAATCTACCTGTTACACCAGTTTCTTTATCTACGTGTAGTAAGTAGTCATTACCTGGTGCAGTAACTTCAAATTTTACATCATAAACGCCAACACCTTCGTCAAATTTAACATTTGCACCATAGTGTGGACCATCAGATGCGTTCATTGGCATGAAAGCTACTTCTTGAACATGGTCTGAACCTTTCTTTTGTAAATAAGCTTTTACTTGTAACCATGGAACGAAATCACCAACACCATAACCTAATGTCGCACCTTCTTGTGATGCTGTAATGTCAGCTTCAATATGGCAATCAGCTTCTTCTTTAGGAATTGAGTTTCCTGCCGGTTCCATATCTACTGGTTGGAAATATACACCTGAGATTACTAGAGGTCCTTCAGTATGGTCATCGCCAATTGGGAATTCTTCGAATCCTGCATCTTCTCCTGGAGCTGCAGCTTTTGCATCTTCTGCTTCTTTCTTGTCTTCTTCAGCTTTTGCATCTCCTGCTTCTTCCTTGTTTCCTTCAGCTGGTGTTTTTTCTTCTGTAGAAGTTTTAGCTGTATCATTAGCTTTTGTATCTTCTTTTTTACCACAAGCTGTAAACATTATTACACATACAAGTGTCATAACAACAAGAGATAAATTTTTCTTTTTTAACATAATATCCTCCTATTTTTTTGCTTGGCTGGCTTCAAGCTCAGCTCTAATTTTTTTGTTTCTATTATTTTGATAGATAACAGAAACAATGGTTACTACTAATAGAATAATTTGTGGAATAAGATTTTCATACCTATCGTATATACCTATAACTTCAGCAGACCATCCATTCATCCAAGGAACTATAGTTCTGCCAATTACATCTGCTTCTTGTAATTCTCCTATGCCCTTTCCTAAGAAAGACAAGCAAAGTATAAACATTAGCCAAGAAGTAAATGTAAAGAATGGTTTTAATGGTAGCCTTACAGAAACTTTACCATTGTGGTCCGTTCCATTCGAAGTCAGTCCATTCTGCAACAAGTGGTTCTGTCCAGAATCTACCTGTTACACCAGTTTCTTTATCTACGTGTAGTAAGTAGTCATTACCTGGTGCAGTAACTTCAAATTTTACATCATAAACGCCAACACCTTCGTCAAATTTAACATTTGCACCATAGTGTGGACCATCAGATGCGTTCATTGGCATGAAAGCTACTTCTTGAACATGGTCTGAACCTTTCTTTTGTAAATAAGCTTTTACTTGTAACCATGGAACGAAATCACCAACACCATAACCTAATGTCGCACCTTCTTGTGATGCTGTAATGTCAGCTTCAATATGGCAATCAGCTTCTTCTTTAGGAATTGAGTTTCCTGCCGGTTCCATATCTACTGGTTGGAAATATACACCTGAGATTACTAGAGGTCCTTCAGTATGGTCATCGCCAATTGGGAATTCTTCGAATCCTGCATCTTCTCCTGGAGCTGCAGCTTTTGCATCTTCTGCTTCTTTCTTGTCTTCTTCAGCTTTTGCATCTCCTGCTTCTTCCTTGTTTCCTTCAGCTGGTGTTTTTTCTTCTGTAGAAGTTTTAGCTGTATCATTAGCTTTTGTATCTTCTTTTTTACCACAAGCTGTAAACATTATTACACATACAAGTGTCATAACAACAAGAGATAAATTTTTCTTTTTTAACATAATATCCTCCTATTTTTTTTCTTGGCTGGCTTCAAGCTCAGCTCTAATTTTTTTGTTTCTATTATTTTGATAGATAACAGAAACAATGGTTACTACTAATAGAATAATTTGTGGAATAAGATTTTCATACCTATCGTATATACCTATAGCTTCAGCAGACCATCCATTCATCCAAGGAACTATAGTTCTGCCAATTACATCTGCTTCTTGTAATTCTCCTATGCCCTTTCCTAAGAAAGACAAGCAAAGTATAAACATTAGCCAAGAAGTAAATGTAAAGAATGGTTTTAATGGTAGCCTTACAGAAACTTTAGCAATTAAATAATATACAATTGCAAGTATTATGGCGGCAACTAAAAGTCCAATCCACATTTGCATTGGATTATCAGAAATGCCTGTTCTCATACCTTGGAAAAACAAAATAAGTTCTGCACCCTCTCTTGCTACTGCTAAGAATGAAGTGAAAGCTAAGGCAAAATAATTACCCTTGGAAACAGATTGTTCAACTTTGTTTTTAATGTATCTATTCCAAACTTCAACTTCAGATTTAGAAAGCATCCAATTGGATACATAAAATAGTACGATAACGGCAAGAAACATCGCAATTCCTTCGAATATTTCTTGTCCCATTCCAGACTCAACTTCTCCCACTGTATTGGCGATGATATTAAATACTCCAGCTAGGACTACTGAAAAAACAATGCCTAGCAAGGCTCCAATATATACACCTTTTAAATAAATTCTATTATTAGTCTTTGATAAATATGCAGCAATGGCAGCTACAACTAAAATGGCTTCAAGTCCTTCACGAAGTGTAAGTCCAAGAACCGCAAAAAATGTACCAAATCTTTTTAGCAGCTCTTCCAACAATTGACCTGTTGAAAGGCTGTTTGCATCTTCTTGACTTTGACCACTGGACTTAGAATCTCCAGAGGTTCCATCAAGAGTATGGGCATCTTCATGAAGATAAGTTATAAGTGCATCAATTTCATCTTTAACTTCTTTTGGGTCTGCATCTTCTTTGATAGAATTTTTTGCTCTGTAAAATTGATGTTCAACCATTGAACCCCTTTGGCCTGAAATTGCAGACATAGTTGTTTTTTCAAATCCGATTTTCTCATAGAATTTAAAGTAAGCAACATTAATTGCATCTGTGGCTGCTTTTTTAGCATCCTTATCTCCAGGCTTGTAAACTTCCACGGCCTTTTGTAAATGTTCTGACATAGCATCAGCGACTTCAACCCAGTTACCATACTTTGTATCTGCCGCAAAAGCAGACGTGAAAGTGAGGGTAATCATGATTACTATCATTGCGAAAATGCTAGCCCTTTTCTTTAATAAATTCATCTCTATCCCCCTTTTTTATTAAACTTCCATCTTCCATTTGGCAAAGTGTATTGCCATATTTTAAAATATCAAGCTCATGAGTAACTATAATAAGTGCAGTACCTTTAGAATTTATTTTTTTTAATAAATCCATTATCTCCATAGTAGTGTTTTTATCCAAATCACTTGTAGGCTCATCTAAAATCAAAAGTTCCGGCGAATTAATCATAGATCTGGCTATCAGCACTCTTTTTAGCTCTCCTCCAGATAAATTTTTAGGAAAATCATCTTTCAAATGCAAAATTCCCATCTCATCAAGAAGCATAGCTGCTTTTTCATAAGCAGAGTCATCTCTTTTAAATAGATAATAAGGAAGAGACACATTCTCTAAAACATTTAAATTTGGAAGTGTTCCTAGACTTTGTGGCACAAAACCTATGATTTCATTCCTATATTTGCTAATTTCTCTATCAGAAAAATCACTCATATCTTTGCCCTTAGCAAAAATTTTACCTTCAGTCGGTTTTAATAAACCAGACAAAAGATTTAAAAAAGTTGACTTCCCTGAACCACTTCTGCCAATTATATTGACAAAATCTCCCTCCTTCAAGGTAAAGTTTACATTTTTAACTGCAAAAAGTGTATTAGAACCTCTCTTAAAACTCTTGCTTAAATTTTCAGTTTTAATTATTGATTCCATTATGAATGTCTTTCTTTCATAAAATAATAAATATTAACTAAAACCAATATGCCTGACAACAATGTGCAAAATGGAATGGTTTTTGCTCTGCAAGCCATATCGGCTTTCATACATCCACCAATAAGCACATGAGCGTTTAGTATCTCTAAAATACCAATTGCTATATTTGAAATAGATAATCCTAAAGATATTTTTGAATCTTTAACTACAATAATAATAATTGCTAATACTAAAATGACTGCGCCAATACCTATGGTCATATTTCCCATCCAATGGCATTTCATGAACATCCCATTTTCCATAGGAGGACAAACGGGTGTTATAAATTTTGGTGCAAGCACTAATAAAAAACCTATAATAGCAGAAATATATCCTAAAATCTTCTTTCTACTCATTTTAATCATCCTTTCTACTTATCTTTATTAATAACATTGTAATATAAAAACGTGTTTATTTTTTTTATACTTACCAGTCTTTTTTTCAACAGTTACCCCTGGCCAGTTGCCACATATTGGTTGGAACCAGTGAGGCCGTTAAAAAGTGTTGACTTACCACTATTGGGGTTGCCGGCAAGTGCAATAGTAATAGCCATCTTAGTCCTCCTTCTTTTCTATTTCTTCAATTGCAATTAATTCAGCATCTGCTTTTCTATTGCTAAGTTCATAATGTCTAATATTAATTTGCACAGGGTCGCCAAGTGGCGCCATCTTCCTTATGTAAATTTCTGATTTTTTTGTAATTCCCATGTCCATTATCCTTCTTTTCAAAGGACCAGAACCATTGATTTTTTTAACGATGTAGTATTTTCCTACAACTGCATCTCTTAAAGATTGCAAGTCTTACATCTCCTCTACTAATATTTTTTTCGCTATATCTTTTCCGATTGCAACTCTGGAATCTTTAACATATACAATTAAATTACCGTCGTTCTCATTAACAACTTTTATAACTGCATCTTTGACAAAACCAAGATTCGCCAGGTGGGACTCAGTTACATTACTATCTCTTAAAGACTTAATCCTTAAAATCTTATAATTAACATTTAAGGGTGCCATTACTAAGCTAAGCATCTAACCACCCGTTTCTAGTTTTAATTTTATTAAAATAAATTAATATTTGAATCTGATTATCATTCTCATGATTATTATAACATAGGAAATTTAAAATTTAAAGCAATTTTTCCGTTTTTTTTTTTTTAAGAGCATATTTTTAAGATTGAGAATATTTTTAATTTATCTTTCTTATGTTGCCTTGTATATTATAATTTTCTTTTTTTATTGGCCTATATAATAGAAGAACTTTAATAAAAAAGGCTCGTTTATTTTTTGCCCCCATGTTCCATCTTCATTTATTGGTCTTACTATGGTCATTATATGAGCATGAATGTTTTGATTTCCCTCTCTACTTTCATCATGAATTGCTAGGTCTACTATCATTCCCTCTTTTACAAAGTTGGTTTGTATATATTCTTCTATCATCTTTTTATTTTCTTCTATGCTTAACTCTTTTGGAAAAGATATGATAAAGTTTCTTGCAAGTTGGGCATTAGAATTTTTCTCAAATAGTTCTACCGAGTTCCACAAGGTTTTTCGGTCTTTATATTCTTCTGGTGCGTGATCTGGTAAATATATTTCTTTGCTAATTACTCCTTGCTTTTTGGTGTAGTCATGGGTTACTCCGTCCCATTCATTTTTTATTTTTTCTCCACTTATATATGCTGCACTTGCTACTGCACTTTTGCCTTTTCCTCTTGATATTATGTTTACTGAAAAATGAAAACTGTCTGCCATTTTTATCACTTCCTTTCTTTTTTGTTGTTTTAGGTGGAGGCTTAGAAGATTTTTAATCCACTTTGTGAATGAGCGTTTTGAAATACCCTCGCCTAATTATCTCTACAACTCAAATAAATTTTCGTTGGAGATAATTGGCTGGGGCAGACCCAAAGCGAATGGTTGTTGCTCCCTGCAAGAGTTTGGCTCCGCATGACGCAAGCACCCTTTAGGGTGTATAATTGCTCCCTTAGAAAATCTAAGGGAGATTTGGTTATTTTATTTTTCTAATTTTCTCTTATTACTCTAATGTTTCTTTAAATTCTTTTGTCTTTGTTGCTTCTTCTAGTAGAATTTTTATTTCTTCATCTGTTAGTTCTTCTGCATTTTCTATAAGGCTTTCTATGATTGCTCCTCTTGTTATTAGCCTATGTGTTCTTTCTTTTCTTCTTTTTACTATGTCTTGTTTTAATATCTTTTTTTCTTGATTTTTTAGTTGCCTTAATCTTTCTTCTGTATTGTCTATTTTATCTTTTATTTCTTTTGACTCTTGTCTTATTTGTTCTAATTTTTTCATATAAAACTCCTTTCTTTAAAATAAAAAAGAGATAACATTTTTGCTATCCTTTTCAAAGTTTCATTATTAAAATTTATAAAATACTCTTTTCGATGATATCTAATATTTCCTTTTGTATAGATTCTATCTTTCTATCTATTCCTTTTTGTTGCATGATGTGATTTTGTATCTCTGAAATAATTTTCTTCTGTTCATATTTACGATATTAGGATGAAATAATGAATATTTGCTAGTAAATTTTACACAATATTACAGACTTGACTTGTTTTTTATTATTGTATATAATGATAATGATAATCAAAATTATTTGAAAGTGAGGAATAAAATGACAAAATTAAACACATATCTTGCAAATCTTGCAGTAATAAACATTAAAATCCATAATCTACATTGGAATATCGTAGGATCCCAATTTGTAGCTGTCCATAAGTATCTTGAATCCGAATATGATAAGGCTGGTGAAAGACTTGATGAAGTTGCTGAGCTTATCAGAATGTCTGGAGAATTTCCAGTTGCTAATCTAAAAGAATATTTAGAAATTTCTACAATTCAAGAGATTGAAACTTCTAAAGAAATATCTATTAAAGAAGCATTAGAAATAGTCCTATCTGACATAAAACTTCAAAAAGAACTAGCCCTAGAGATTCGAAAAGAAGCGGATGAGTCTGATAATTTCCCTGTAGCTAATGCTATGGAGGATCATATAGAGGACTATAACAAACAAATTTGGTTTGTTACGTCAAGTCTTAAATAAACAAAAGGATCTGTAAATAATTTTGTGTATCAACCTTTACCCTTTTATCAGGATTAAGGTTGATACATTTTTTATTCTTCAATGTTTGTCTATTCCTATAGGAATGGAGCTTGTCTTATTTTTATACATCTTTAATAAACTGTCAAACTGTCATGAAAATTTACACTTAATTTTATACTAAATTTTGAACTTAGTTAAAACCTCTCTTCATAAAATATCGATTAACTTGTCTTGTTTTTAGATATGCTGACATTCAATAGAGTGAAGTGTCTTTCGATTATATTTCTCTCTAACCTATTTTAATATAACTGTTCTCCCTAATGGAATATGCCATGAAAATATCCTCTTCCATATTTAGGTTTGTCCATCGACTTGAATATTCTAATTAAAGCGTTTATACTACCATCTCCTAAAATTAGGCATAGGAAAAGCACCTACAACTGAAGATGCTAAATAATTATTCCTATGTCTTATTCTTTAATTTTTTCGCTATTTGATTATATTCTGGTAAGCTGTCGCTTTTTAATATTTCTGTATAATCAAATATTTTTACACCCATTGAACCTACTTTGGATAACTTTCTAAAGTCTGTTTCATAAAATTTATCAACAAACATATTTATGGTTATTTTGTTTCAAATCACAACTATAGGCAAAAGCATCTTCCATTGCTTTAATAATGGTATCCTTGCATTTATTTGTTACACAACATAATTAAGTCTCTAACCCAAGCTCTCCACCTTTTTTCGACAATAATTATTACACACCTTGCCCATTAATCTTAATCTCTTTTGTTTGTATAGCCCTATATAAGCACATGAGCTATAACATCTTTCTGCATCTTAGCAATAAATATTGTTTTCTTTATTAAAATCAAAAGCTGTACTTACAAGTTGCATTTTCAAATAATTTTAAGAATTTAATGTACAAGAAAGGTCATCTTTATAACAAATAAATACCAGAGCAAGCTTTAATGCTAACTCTGGTATTAGTTCCAATTTTTAGTGTTCAGATTTATGATTGAAAAATCATTCAATCTTTTTTTATTTATCTACAGATAATATTAATAACATTTTAAATCTTGTAATTGAAGTTACATTATGGATTACATTTGCCGGAAATACTATTTGTTCTCCGGATTCAATCTCCATTTCCTTATCTCCAACAAGAAGCTTTGCCTTGCCCTCAAGTGCTAGGACAAGAGCGTCTCCAGGAGCCTTGTGTGGTTTTAGTCCCTCTCCTGCATCAAAGGCCATCAAAACAAGCCTAAACCCTTCTTTTGATACAAGGTCAATGTTTGTGATTCCTCCATCTACATAATCTAAATAGTCAACTAGTTTAATTTTCTTTCCTTTGTCAATGTTTTTCATTTCTTCCTCCTCTAAGTTAATTGCGATTTCTAAAAATATACTTTTTTCCCTTGCCTCTATGTCAAAAAGTTTATTTTTTTCAAAAAGTATTAGTTCGTTATTTATAAGTCTTTCATTATTAAATTTAAGCTCACCTTTTAAAGCAAAATATATTCTTTCTTCAGCATAAAATTCAGGGGAAATACTGGCGTTTTGATCAAGACTCATAAGTAAGATGTGAAAATCATATAAATCTACAAGTTTCTTGCTTATAGTTTGATTGTCTTTTATAGGTATGACCTCTTCTGGTATCAATATTTTTCCCTTACTGATATTTTTCATTTTAACCACCTACTATGCTAATGGGTATTATAGTATTATATTCTTTCTTATCTTTTTTTATTTTTTCAAGTATGACATCTACGCCAAATGCTTCTCTCATATTTTCTTTACAGATAATATCAGCTGTTTTGCCTATTTTATGTCTAGCATTTTCCATTAACATCAAGCATTTATCCGCTATTTCAAGAGCGTGGGCTGAGTAATGAGTATTTATAATAACACTAATATTGTCTACCTTGGATAGTTTTTTGATTAATGAAATTATTTTAAGTTGATTTTTAAAATCAAGACCACTTTCTGGCTCATCTAATATGATTAAGCTTAGATCTGATATTAAGGTTCTGGCTATTAGACCCATCTGAAGTTCTCCTCCACTCATCACAGAACATGACTTGTCTTTAAGCTTTTCTATAGCTAAGCTTTTCATAATATTATTTGCCTTCTTATATTCTCTTGCACCTGGTTTTGCAAATGGTCCAAGTTTACTAGAAAGTCCTAACACTACCATATCAATTCCAGAATATTCAAAAGAAAATGATCTTTTTTAAGGAAGATATGATATCTTAGACCATAAGTCTCTTCTATTAAAACTTGAAATATCTTTTCCATCAATAAAACTATTTCCTAGTTTCCATTTTTCAAAATCACATATACATCTTATAAGGCTAGTCTTGCCAACTCCATTGGGTCCTAAAATAGATAAAACCTGACCTTGATCCAGACAAAAAGATAAATTCTTAAATAATACATGATTTGTATCATAATAAAATCCTGCATCTTTTATTTCTAATTTAATTGAAACCACCCCCCAGTTTTTCTAATTAAACTTATAAAAATTGGAGCTCCTATTATTGCTGTAAGAACTGATATTGGTAGTTCTATTACAGAAACTGTTCTTGATAAAGCTTCTATTAATACCATAAGACTTGATCCTAAAGATATGCTAAAAGGTAGGGTATGAGTGTTGTTGGCTCCTACCATCATCCTTGCCATGTGAGGAATTATCAAACCAATCCATCCGACTTGACCACACATTGATATAGATGAAGCTGTAATAAGTGTTGATGCAAATATAAAAATAAGTCTGGTTTTTTTGACATTAACCCCGAGACTTTTTGCTTCATCTTCTGATAGGCTCATAATATTTAGCCTAAATATCAAGAGTCTTATTATGATGACTCCCAAAATTATTAGGGATGCTGAAAGCATCAAATTTTTATAAGATGATCTTGCAAAAGAGCCCATAAGCCAATAACTGATGGCTGGCAACTTATCTGTCGGGTCTGCTGGTCCATTTGTACCAACCGTAGCAAATCCTACACAAGGAATCCCTGTCTTTTTAAGAGTTTCATAGTGTTCTTTATTCGAAGCATTGTAAAAAATAACATCTGGTTTAAGCTTCATTATTTCCTCAATATTAATGTCAGATTGAGCTTGAACTGTATTTTGGCTATCTAGAAGCTCTGGGGCAATGTCCTTTAAAACTGTATTTGAAATTACTTGCTTAAGTGATCCAGCATATCCTACGATATACGGAGCCTTTCCATGATGATAGGCCATATATGTAGATAAAATTGGAATCTGATCTATTACTATTCTTTCAATTTTCTCTGGAACTTCTACCTCATTACCTGCATGATCTGTAATTGTCCTAACTTTTTTATTTTCATACTTGGTTTCTTCTGTTTTTTCTTCCTTTTTCTCAGCTTGAGTCACTTCCTTGCTTTCTGATTTTTGTTCAGTTTTTGTATTGCCACAAGCAGTAATACCTGTTAAGGCAAGCACTGTCAGACATAAAATTAATGATATTTTTTAATAGCTTTCATCTAATCCTCCTTTTTACTCGCTAAAACTATATATGAAATGCTTGAATTTTTAGACCTTTCTAGCATTTTCACAAATCTATCCTTATTTTCTTGTGCATAAGCATTTTTATAAAAATTTGCAGCTCCAACTGGTCCCTCATCTTTTATAATTGTGTCCCTGTCTAAGAGAATCATCCTGCCAGTTCTTTGTGAAAAAGGTCTAAAGGAATTATCTATAAACAGTTTGTTCCAATTTTCTACGGTTAGAGGATACACGTCCATGTTTGTAAATCTTGAAAGTTGCCTTCTTATATCTTCACTTTCATTTTCCACTGCCACATCATGAGTTAATAAATAGCCGCCTTTTTTTAAAACCCTGTTATAATTTTTAAGAGCTTTTGCTTTTTCTTCATTTGGAAGCATGGTAAGCATTGCCTCATTAATTATTAAATCAAATGTTTCATCCTCAAAATCTAACTTTAAGGCATCCATATTCATAACTTCAATTTCTTTGTCTAAGCCCAAAAGCTTTATATTCTCTAAGGCTTGGTCTATGACAACTTGGTCATTATCTATGCCTATTATTTTGCATTTATATTTAGTATAAACTCTTATTAGGTTATCTCCTCTATTGCAAGCAACTTCCAAAACTTGCATATCTTTATCAATCTGTACCTGATCAAGTAACCAATCGGTCATAAGACCGCCGCCTGGTCTGAGTCTTGTTCTTCCAAGCATCTTTAAAAAATCATGTCCAAATTTAATTTTGTTTTTTTCCATTTGTTTTCCTCTCCTTGATATTGATAATCATTACATATATAATTATAACATATCTAATTTTTATTGTAGTTGCTAAAGCAACAAGAAAGGATTTTATGGAAAAAATTATTTTGAAAAGTAAATTATTTTATGGTTTAGACGAAAGTACTATAGGCCATATACTTTCTTGTATTGATCATAAAACCTTAATTTTTAATAAAGGCCAATATCTATATGATTTTTCTAAGGGCTTTAAGGCAGGTATAGTTTTGAATGGAAGAATTGATCTATCTACAATAGATGATGATAAGGAAATTATAGATAGGATTTATGAGACTTCAGATTCTTTTTCTTTAAATTTTTCTTCCCTAGCTGATAGATTCATGGTTGCAAAAAAAGATTCTGAAGTTTTAGCACTTGATGTTAGCAAAATCTTTGAAGAAAATAAAAGGTCTTGTTCAAGCAGACCGATTTTTATGGAAAATATTATAAAATTGTATGATGAGCAAATTTCATACTTAACTTACAAATTAGATATATATTCTAAGCCTAAAATTAGGGAGAAAATTATTAAATATATAGATAAATATGGTAAGAACTCCTTATTTTCTAATAAATTATCCAGAGAGGATTTGGCGAAATTTTTAGCTTGTAATAGGCCTGCCCTTTCAAGAGAGTTATCTCTTATGATAAAAGAGGGATTAATATAAAAGCATTAATCTTAGGGCTGGCTAAATATAAACAAAAATTACAAAAAATCAGTCCTAAGAGAATACAGATCTCATTTTAAACTCAAATGATATTTTTAGCTGTATAATAAACAAATTTCCATATTGAATTAGGTTCTTTTTCCTATACTTTTACCCTTGAAAATTTCTATCTTTTGGTATCCTATCTACTTCAAATGATAAACCTGTTTTATATAAATAAACGGGAAGTCCTACTAAGGTTTCAGCTAAAACTCTCACACATGAATAAACTGCTGTCATTTGCATAGCAGTAAATTCGTTTACATTCCTGCCTGCTGTTGTTCTCCCAAATAAAAAAGACGATGAAGATATCCTCTCCCCGTCTTTAGGTTTGTCTCTTGACTTAAATATTAAATTTAAAATGTTTATATTGCCACCCCCCCTAAAATTATATATAAATAACCATTTATTTTTAATTATAGAATATTTAATCTGTTTCTATTAAAATACAGTTTATATATTCTTTATCTTTTGATAGGATCTTTAACTTTGCTCCTTTTTGAATAATAACTTCATAATATATCTCTTCTTCGCTACTAACATTTCCTACGTAAAAAGCACATGTACCTTTTGGTAATAATATTCTTAATTTTGTGTTACAATCAATCTCTTTACCTTTAACTATAGAGGTATTCAAAAATCCTTTTTCATAATAATCTATATTTTTATAATTTTTTGCATTTTCAATCATTAGCTTAATAACATTCTCATGAATTCCTCTGTACACAACAATATCTTTTTTCAATTTATGTTTATTAATATCTTTAAAGATATTAATAATATCATGATCCAAGTGATTATTTCTTAACTTATCATTTATAGTCATTGAAGATGCCGCAAGGATATACTCTGAGCTAAATTCATAGGAGTTTTCATCTTTAAACATTTTTGGTTCTTTATTTATATTTAAATTTGCAAACTCTTTTGCATTTTTTTCTATCGGTGACATTAAATCCCAATTATAGCCGTATATGAATGTAACTTCTTTAATTTTGAATATAAAATCTTTTATCGTCATTCTTTCCTCCATAGTCGAATAACTTTATTATACCTCATTAAAATACAATCAATCCTCTATTATCGTAGACAGATTCACTCGTATCATTCCCACATCTTATTGCCCTATCAAGTGCCATGATTGTAGCAATTACACCATCTATCTTCTCTGTGGATTTCTCCTTATCTGCCTTTATGTTTCCAGCAGTATCAGTTCGTACGAAGATATTATCCATCATCCACCTTAGAACTGGATGACCTCCGTGGGCTATTTTTCTTTCAAGTGTAAGTTTCATTAACTCTTTTGTTGGTGAAGACATATCTTTAAAACCTCGTCCAAAAGGAACAACTGTAAATCCCATTCCTTCATGTGTGTTGGCTGCCTTTTGATGAGTTTCGTAGCAGATTGATTTGATATCTATTCCAGCAGTTGTTATGAGTTTTAGGATCTATTTTATATTTTTCATAGTTCTTGTTGTATTCTTTTTCATGTTTCTTGCAGAATCGTCCATCAACTAATTCAGGACAACCTGGATGTGAACATGGTCTCTTAGGTTTTCTTGGCACTTTATAACTCCATAAAGAAAGCCTCGAAGATTAAATCTCCAAGGCTCGTTTTATTATTCTTTTGCTATTTTAACTATACTACAACTACTTACTCTCATTCTATCAACTTTACTCTCCACTCGACTTTTTTCTTAGAAAAAAATATAATTTAGTTAGAAAGTATGAATTTCTAACTTAGGAGGCTTTGTTATGTTAGTTGAACTAAAAGCTAAATCACAAGTTACTATCCCAAAAGACATAGTAAAATCTATGGAATTAAATCAAGGTGATCAATTTGAAGTCATAGAAGATAATGGAAAAATTGTACTTGTTCCAGTTGCAATCTATCCAGAGCATGTCATAAAAAATTTAAAAGCTGAAGTAAAAGAGATTAAAGAATCTATAAAAAATGGGACTGAACCCGTTTTTGATTCTATCGACTCACTATTCGAAGAGTTAGACAAGTAATGTCCTATAAAATTACTTATTCGAAAGCCTTTAAAAAACATTACGAAAAACTATCTGATACTTAAAAGAAACAGACTAAAAAGAAACTTAAATTTTTTATAGAAAATCCTACTCACCCATCTTTAAGAACCAAGAAGATACAGGGTACAGATGGCATATGAGAATCTTCTGTTAACATGGATATTCGAATTATTTGGTTCTATGAAAATAATGAATTGGTATTTCTTTTAGATATAGGACACCACGATATCTTAGATAAATTTTAAAATTAGTACTATAATAAAAACACGAATTGAAAACGGAAGTTTTGCGGGTGATGCATTTATGCGTCACCCGATTTTTTTATATCTCTATATTTTTTAAAGTCTTACTATTAAGTCTAAAAATATGCTGAATTGAGTAATTCATCTCAACAGCAATCTTTTCCCAAGATTCAAAACAAAGACTTCATTGTTTATCTTTTCTGGCATTTTTAGGTAATCTTCAGCTTTCATAGAAACTGTTATATCTGATATCTTTTCATATATTACAACTTCAGCAAAAGGCAGTGGTTTGTAAGAATAAATGATTGGTCCATTTCTCTTATCTGGTTTGAAGTAGATTTCCCTGTACTGACCAATAAATCTACCAAGTCTTTCTCCCATATCAAGCAGTCTAAACTCAGACCATAAATCCATTAGATCATTTGATGATGGAGTTCCAGGAAGTCCAACTATTCTTTTTACCTTTGGCCTTACTTTCATCAGGGCTTTAAATCTTTTTGACCTATGAGATTTAAAAGATGATAGTTCATCAATTACAATCATATCATAGTTAAAGGGCAGTTCGCTCTTATTTATTAGCCAGTCAACATTTTCCTATTGATCAGATAAATATCTGCCTGCTTATTTAATGCTTTTATTCTTTCTTTTTCATTACCTATGACTACTGAATAATTTAAGAAATCAAGGTGAGACCACTTTTCTATTTCTGCCTTCCATGTATCTCTTGCAACTCTTAGCGGTGCTATGATTAGAACTTTAGATATCTTACAAACTTACTGCCAAAAGTTCTATCTAAAATCCAGCAAAAGCTCCTGATATCAATAGTCCAAATTCCTTGTAGGCCTTGCTCCTAAATATATCATAAACAAGGACTACTACAATAAAATATTAATTCAAAACTATCCATTCAATTCATTTATAACTTTCAGATGCATTCAATTTCATTTTATGTAAAAAACAAGCCCCTAATCTTATTAGTTAAAGTTTACTAAAATTCGGACTTGCCTTTATAATTTTTTATTTTTTTAAAATATTAATATTTTACCTATTTTCGTTTGTATAAATTCTTTTGCCCTTCGGCGACTTTTTAGGATAGGCTAAAAACTTGTTTAGGGCGGCGAACATTTCTTCACTTGTCACATGCTCTAGTAAGTCCGATTGGTCATGGACTATATCACCATTAAGACCTAGGACATCCACTAGGAAACACTCCCATATCCTATGTTTGGATAAAATTGCTTTTGCCTCCTTGTCTCCTAAGTCGGATAAGTATATTTTGTTTTTTTCCTGGATTACCAACCCATCTTCTATTAGTTTTTTGATCATTTCACTAACTGATGGCCTACTTATCGAAAAATAATCTGATATATTTTTATTATTTGTATAACCCTTATCTTTTGAAAGTCTATATATAGCCTGAATGTAATCTTGTCTTATTGAGTTCATCTTATACCTCATAATCCGTAATCTTTTAGCAAACTTATATATAAGATTCTACCCTTTTCAGTTAGTTTATAAATACCCTCATCTATCATTATCTTGTTTTCTGCTATTAGCATCTTGCTATATTTTTCTATATCTTCTTTTTTCCAGGATAGGTGTTTGTATATTGTGCCTATACCCAGTTCTTCTTTTGAATTTTCTCCTTGTTGGTGGTTGCCAACATGCATCAAGAAAGCATCCTTCTTAAATTCAATATGCTTCTTCTTGCGTGTGAGTATTTTTATCAAAAATCCATTTTTGTTAAATAAAAATGTGATGAAAAAAGTTATCCCTGCTATTGTTGCTGACATACCAGACATAGAAAGGTTGTAATACATAGCCAAGACAAAACCCAAAATAGAATTTACTATTGAGTAAAGAACAGAAATGATTATCATCGTTTTCAAATCTTTACTTATTAGATAAGCGCTAGATGCAGGAGCAATCAGGAAGGATATTACCAAAATTGCACCGACTGCCTCAAAGGCAACTACTGTTGTAAAGGATGTTAAGCTCATCAGACCATAAAATAAAAGTACTTCTGAAAAGCCAGCAATTTTTGCAAATTCCGCATCAAATGTTGTAAGTTTTAATTCTTTAAAGAAAATCCATATAAAGGCTAAGTTTATAAGTCCCATTACCGACATCTGTAAGAGCGATTTCGGTATTTCCATACCTAAGAAATTCATAGTATTTAGGGGAGCCATTATCACTTCACCCATCAAAACAACATCCACATCGAGGTGAACATTTCTTGCATATTTAGTAATAAGGATTACTGCCAAGGCAAAAAACATCGGAAAAACAATACCCACTGCATCATCATTTTTTACAAGCTTGGTTTTAGAGAGCGATTCTATAGAAAACACCGTTATTATTCCAAAAATTGCAGCTCCAAATACCAAATAAACTGAAGTAATATCCTTTACTATAAAATATGCAAGCACAATTCCCAAAAGAATTGAGTGGCTAATTGCATCAGCTAGCATTGAAAGTCTTCTTAAAACAAGAAAAACACCTATGATACTACAAGCTATGGCTGTAACCAAGAGAACTAACAAAGTTTGGTAATTGTCTATAAAGCAATATCTAAGAAAGTCCATCATATTTTTTCCTCGCAATCTTTGTCCTCATACCTCTTGGGCCGATCATCATAGAAATTAGTGAAATAAAGCTCATGATAAGTATGATTGTGGATCCTGTACTCATCCCATCGTAAAGTGTGGATATATAGGTGCCAATAAGGGCAGAAACGCCTCCACAAAGTCCTGCTATTATTAACATTTCATGGAATTTATCAGTCCACTGTAGGGCTGTTATTGCAGGCACTATAAGCATTGAAGAAATCAAAATCGCGCCAACCAACTTAAGACCGGTTGTGATTAAAAGCATGGTCGCAAGAAGAATTACTGTATTCATCAAAGCAGGATTAATACCGATTGTTTTTGCATAAATTTCATCAAATACATAAACTTTTATTTCCTTATAGAAAGCTAAAAGAAGTAAAAGTGAAAAAATTGATACAACGAATATTATCTTCACATCATTTTTCATGATGTATGAAGCTTGGCCAAAAATATAATTTTTTAGACCCGATTGAGAAACTCCTGCGTAGGTGGGATTACCTTGGATAAATGATTTTAAAACCATACCAAGACCAAAAAAACTTGACAGCACAATAGCTAAAGTCGCATCAAGGTCTATCTTTGAATTATTTGCGATTATATCTATCAAGAAAAAAGATATAGCCCCAGCGATGGCTGCTCCTAACAAAAGTATAAGAGGAGATTTTTCCATTGATAACATAAAGGCAATGACTATGCCCGGATAGGTAGAGTGGCCTATGGCATCACCAATTAGCGATTTCCCTTTTAAAACACTTATAGACCCGATTATACCAGTTGCCATAGCAAGGATTACTGTGCCTAGAGCAACTATTATAAAAGAATAATTTCTAAAAATTTCCATAAGCTTACCTCACAAAGGCCTTATCTACATTTTCTTTTGTGAAAGCCTCGCTAACGGGTCCTTGGGCTATTACTTTTTTATTCAAAATCACTATATGGTCAAAATATTTCTCTATGGTATTAAGATCATGGTGAACAACTATGGAAGTTTTTCCCTTCATTTGAGAATCTTTCATAAAATCAAAGATTACTTTTTCTGTCACCTTATCAACACCAGCCAAGGGCTCGTCCATAAAATATATGTCAGCGTCTTGAGCTATAGCTCTTGCTATAAAAACTCTTTGTCTTTGACCCCCTGAAAGCTCTGAGATTTGCCTATCTTCAAAATCTTGCATACCAATTTTTTCTAGGGCTTTTCTTGCAAGATCATAATCGGCCTTAGTTGGCCTTTTCAGCCAACCAAGGTGGACATACCTGCCCATTAGGACAACGTCTTGGACTGTTGTTGGAAAATCCCAATTAACAGAGGCTGTTTGAGGAATATAGGCAATTTTTTTCTTAACCTCATCAAAGGACTTTCCCATAATTAATACAGACCCAGACAATTTTTTCTGCAAATTTAGGATTCCCTTAATCAAGGTAGATTTTCCTGCCCCATTAGGACCAATTATAGCCGTTATCGAATTGTTAATTATTTCAATATCATTATCCCAAAGCACAGGCTTATCTGCATATGCAATTGTCATATCCTCAACTTTTATGATTACATCTTTCATAATTTCACCTATTTCAAGTTTTCTACAATCAAATCTACATTGTGCTTATACATATCTATATAGGTATCTCCTACTTGACCTTCTGCTGCTAAAGAATCTGAGAACAATTCCTGACTTTCACCAGAAACAACTTTTACATCAAAGCCTTTTGCCTTTACAGCTTCCTTTAATTTTTCCATCCTCATTGGATCTGTGGTTGATTCTGCAAAAATTGCCTTAACCTTATTTTTAACAATGAAATTAACAGTATCTTCTATATCCTTATTTGCTACTTCACTGTCAGTTGATACGCCTTGAGGAGCCTTAACTGGAATGTTGTAGGCCCTAGAAAAATAATTGAAAGCATCATGTGGAGTAATCAAGTACCTGCTTGCTTCTGGAATTGAACTAATCTTTTCCTTATTTTCCTTATCTAATTCATCTAATTTAGCTAGATAGGCTTCTAGATTTTTTTCAATGTTTTCTTTTTCTTCAGGAAGGAGTTTTTCTAAATCTTCAGCAGCATTTTTTGTTGCTTGCTTATAAAGTTTGATATCAAACCAAAAGTGTGGATCAACGACAACTTTTTCGCCTTCTTCCATCTCTCCTATATCTTCTTTTTTGAAAGTTCTAGAAACTGCAGAACCCTTCTTTTCGAGTACATCAACCATCTTTCCTTCAAAGTGAAGACCATGGTATAAAAGTAAATCAGCCTTCTTAATCTTCTCCAAATCTTGTGGCTTAGCTGTATAAAGATGTGGGTCTTCACCAGCAGGTATTATAAGTTCCCTATCAACCTTATCTCCCACAAGATTATCAACCATATCATACAAAAATGATGTTGTAACAGTTACAATCTTTTTCCCATCACCTTGCTTTTTAGCTTCTGAATCAGTTTTATTTGCATTTTTAGAACAAGAACTAGCAATAATAAGCATTGCTAGAGCCATTAATATTTTTTTAAATTTCATATTTCCTCCGATAAATTTTAAAATCAATTTGTTAGGTATGCCTAACTATTTCTATTGTAGCCTAAATTTTATTTTTGTCAATCAAATTTTGATAATAATTATCATTTGCTATTCAAATAACTTTTATAGAGAAATTTCAGTTAAGATAAAAATTATATAACAAGCTGAAAATATTGATATTAATTAATCTTGGCTCTTAATTTTAACTATAAAAACCTGCTTATAAAAATAGTGCAAGATAGAAATCACTTTCTTTCTTACACTATTTTTAGCTCTAAAAACACCTACAAATGCAGGTGTTAGATTAAATTATAAAATTTTCAATAATTTTCAATCCAAATCACAGCAGAACTTTTCCCATCTAAGATTCCAGCATTAATTCCCTTATCTGTATAAGAAAACATTTTTTCATTTCCCAAAAAACCAATCATAAGTTCTTCTCCAATACTTTAATCGCATCTTTATCGTGGTAGGTAAATTCATATCCATCCCTAAATTTCTTCCAATCAGATGCTGTAAATAAGGTATTTTCATTCAAAATATCATCTAAATCTTCAATTATATATTCTGTTAAATATTCATCATCAGATATAAGATAATTTACAGAATTATCTTTAAAAGATATATTAACCCCGAGATCATAGGCCAATTTCATCAAATCTAGTTTGCTTACTTCTACTTCTATATAGTTTTCTTCCTTTGATATTGAATAAATTAACTCTTCCCACAAATTTGCATATTCACCAAAGATAAAAAAATACTTAAAGCCTTATGTGATTAGTTTATTAACAGTTTTTTCTATCATAAATCTATTATTAATGTTATTTGAGATTATAAAACAGTTTTTTCCTGATATTGGATCGATATCAAAATCACTGCTATCTTTTGCACATAAATTATTATAAAGCCAATCGTTATTATAGTACATATCACACCTAATAATCGTTAAGATATATCTTTATTTTTATCCTCGCCCACTTACCTCGCATTTCTTTTTCCATAAGCTCGTTAAATATTTTGGTTTTATAGCTCTTGCCATATCGCTTTTAACTTCTTTGTTGATTAATTTTTGAATATCTTCTATGTTTAATGTAAAAATGTAATTAGATCATTTATTACTCCTAGTTGTCTTTGTGGTTAAAAACATTGTGCTAGTTTGGATTTCAAATGACCTTTTCTTTTTACAATATTATACAGACTTATCCAATATATTTATTTAAATAAAAAAATTAAATAGAAAGAATTAATTAGTCCAATTTCATTTTACAAATAATATGAGATTTAATTAAAATATAAGAAAAATAATGACAGAAAAAAATATTTTGACAAGGATATTTTATATTATTGAAAATGAAAGTGTTATTAGAAAATTGATAATATAGAATGGATTATAGATCATAAAATTTATATACTTTATTTTTAAGACTCTCACTACCTTGATATAATTTAATATACTAATTTACAAATGACTATTTTATGCTTTTGAACACCCTCTTATTACAGGCATTAAAAGGTATAAAAAATAGACGATATCACAATTGCTAATCGTCTATTACTAGTCTATCTCAGTTCTTTTTCCTCTAGTTCTTTTAGTGTAGTTCCATCTTCCATTTTCCATTCAGTTTTACCATTTCTACTCATCCCAAGTACAAACATAGCTGCATATGATGGACTATTGAATAAATAGTTTTTTGTTAGTTTACCATCTATTATTTCATTATTAGCTTTACATTTATCTCGTAGTTTTTTTATACTATTTGGTAAACTTTTTGAATCAATCATCTCTATCATACTATCTTTTAATACGACAAATCCTTCACTTGTTCTATTGCATTTAGCATTAATAATTTTTCCTGATTTTTTCGTCTTAGTACTTAGATATAATATTTCATCATCATCGATTTTATTTTCTATTTTTAATTCTTTCTTAACTATAGGAACAAATATTTTATAGCCTAAGACACCAAGAACCATTTTAGAATATTCTACAAAATCTTCCAATTCTGATTCTTTTTCTTCTGTTACATGTCCAGGGTTTGGATCATTTCCATTTCTTACTTTGTACCTATCTACATCTATAGCCATGTTGGTGAATTTATTTTCTAGATATGAGATTTCTGTAGGTCCAAATGAGTTATTTTGTGTAGTTAACATGACTGCATCTGAAAAATAAATTTCATCTTTTAAGTGTTATGCTACCCTAAATAGAACTCCCTCACCATTTTTTCTTATTCCAGCTTGGCCTATATATACTTCGTCATCTCCATCATCATTTTTACCAAATAAAAAATAAACACCACTTTGTTTTAAATCTTGTCTGTCCTTACATTTTTCAAGATATGGTCTTGGGACCTGATAGGCTAAGCCTGTCCAATTTGATAACGTACACTTTATTCTACCAGTAACTTCTCCATCCATTAAAAAAAGATTAAAGTTCTTACTATTTTTCATATTACTATTTATCATCCTTTGTCATAAATACTACACTCTCCACATGCATTATCTTTTGCTTGGGAACATAATTTTTTATCCTCGTCATTCTTGTAGGAACACAATTTATTAATGTCATTGTCTTTGGCATTCTTTCTTTTATCTTTAAAGTTATTAGAATCTTGACTATCTTTAACTCCTGTTTTGAAATAGAATGTTAAGTCATAAGGATGAACTTTTCCGTCTTTGTCAATTCTACCCACCACGACTTTATCAACTATGCTTTCAAATACTGTTCTGTTAAATTCCTCTATAATTTCTCTATTCTCTAACACCTTTTTAAATTGCTTTAATCTTTCTTTAATAGAGTTTTCATCTTTTATCGTTAGTTCCAGTGTTTTCTTTTCATCGAGTAATTCTTCTTTTTGTTTTGTAAGTTTTTTATACTTTTTAGCATAAACTTCTTCGTCTATACTATCTTCCAAATGAAGATCAACTAACTTTCTTTCTTGACTAATGATTCTATTAAGCTGGTTTCCTATCTTTTTCAGATCTTTAAATAAAGTGTTATCATTAATTTCTTCTTCAACAATTTTAAAAAGTCATCTATTATTGTTGAATCTGCATTACATAATTGCCTATAGATTTCAACAAAAACTTTTTCTATTACCACTTCTTTTATTCCTTTCTTTCAAATTTTATTTTATAATCCAAGTAGAAGCACTATCCACGCTTCTACTATGGATGCGATTGGAATTAGTAATAATGGCATCAAGATAAAATGTTCTTTAATAGCCAAATGCTTCATCCAATTTCCAAATTCGTAGTCCTCATGTCCTTCTGTACCTGGTATTACTATCTTATCCTTGTACTTTCCTTGGAACAAAAGTACATCCAATAGAAGGAAATCTCCCAAGTTTAATATTATCCACTGAATATAGCTCATCCAGAAAAGATCTCTAAGTCCTCTTATTCCCGTATGTAATAGAGAGGTCACTCCATATATAAATACGATTCCTAAAATTATAAATGTAAGTATTAAATTTATTCTTTTCTCTTCTTTTGTCATCTTTTCTGGAGCCGAATTTTGTATTTTCTTTGGATAGGAATCAAAGAAAAATCTCGGGTTAATCAGTACAAAAGCTGCCACTGAACCGTTAAAGATAGCAGCCATTGCAATTCCATCTAATATTGCTCGTGTTATATCCATAATATTCTCCTTATTTGTTTTCCAAAAAGGCTTTTAGCTTCTCAGCGTATTCTTTGGGATGATCGTGGAGAAATTGTCCATGACCCATTCCTTCAAATATTTCTGTTTCCATTTGTGGAAGATACTCTCTTAATATCTTTTCACTTTTTGCAGGGATTGGCTCTTCGCTTCCCCTCCAAAACATTATCGGACTTGAAAACTTAATTAAACTCCTTGGAGGCTTGTAATGATAGATAAAGTTACAGGCGTTTTTAATCGTATTTTTTGAAATTTGCGGATACATCATTTCTATTATGCTTAGATTATCCTTGCCCATAATTTTATCTAATAAAAATTTAGGTATTGGCTTTTTATTTTTGATTCTACTTGTCCCAATGATAAAAGCATAGGTAAAAGGCGTTGCCATTAAGCCTAATTCAGCAGTAATCGCCGCATCTAGTAGGACTTTTGAAACAGAAATATTTCCTCTTCCAATTAGTTCAACTGCGATGGTTGCTCCCATAGAAAATCCGCATATTCCACAGACGCTCCCACCCATTTCATTTAATATGTAATTTTCTATTGAATCTATGGTTTCTTTCAAGGAAGTCAAGTCTTTGGGGTTTGTACCATAATGACCGTCCAATTCGCAAAAAATCACATAGTAGTCTTGTAAATAAGGAAGCAGCGGTTTGAAACATAGGTCCGCAGTAGAGGCAAGTCCGTGAATAAATAACATTGACTTCTTATTTCTATTTCCATAGCTAATAAAGTTCATTTAATTCCTCATTATATAAAAATTTTTCTATATCGCCATAATTTGATTCCTTTATCAAATCATGTATTGCAAAAACGCTGCCTTTTTTAAGTACAAGAAAAGTTTCCAATAGAAGTTTCTGTTTATTATCACATTATATTGTGATAAACGTAGTTGCTTGTTACCTCATCGAATCTTTCATCTTTAAATGGAAGTTTCACAGCATTTCCAACTTCAAATCTCGCATGGCAAACACCTTCAGCCTTTGCATTGTCTTGGCGGATTTTTTTAGAAAACTCACCTTTGTATGAACCGCTCCAAGTATCACAGCCAGCATGGTTGCTTTTGAATTTCTTTTTGCACAAGCAATTGTAAGTGCACCGCTGCCACATCCTAGATCAAGTCCAACTCTACCGTCTGGTATCTCAACATATTGAGTGCTCCTTCTATAATAGTTTTGGCGTGTTTCCTCTTGCCCCTATAGTCAAAGGTTCGATACATAAGGGAGAGCATAATTGAAAAGAATAGAAGTATAAAGACTACAGTTCCTAAAATAATTCCACAGATAATCCTAGAGCTTCCACTGAGAAAAAAATTTGTCTCTGCAAAAATCATAAATAAAATAAAAGTGATTATAGTCCCTCCTATTACATTCTTAAGTAAACTTATAGGAACCCAATTTCTATAATCAGGTTTTGTTTTTTTATCAAAAAGATTGTACTCTCCATCCTTGTGTAATGAATTTTTCTTACCAAAGCTTGCACTCTTATCAATATGTTCAAAAATCTTTTTCAGAATAAGGATGCATTCCGCTATGTCCTGTACAAACATATTTTAAATCATAATCTTTTAATCTATCTTTTAGTTTAGCTGAAGATTCTTTATTCTTCTTTGGGGTCTTGAGTGAAAAAATCAAAATTCATTCTTGCCTCCTTTATTTGAAGTAAAAAAAGGCGACAGAATTATTATTTTTCATTGTCTAAATTCTTAGATTAGTAGTTTGTTTCCCGTAAGCATATCTGTTTAACATCTTTCCAGTAAAACATTCCTTGCCTTGTCTTCTGTATCGTCTTTTTCATCATAGCCATCATAGGGTGCCTTGAGGTCATGGACTTTGGGTTTCCTTTTTAACCCATTGCAGATCTCATCTGTATGAGAAAAAGCAAAATCTATATCATCAGTCCAGCCCGTATGTCCTGTTATAATTTTTAACTTTAAATTTCTCTTTTTAAGTGTTTCCTCTAACTTTTTAAGAGATTTAATTTGTAATTTTTTATCTTCTGCAAGAATGTTCAAAAATGCGTAGCCACCATCTGCTCCAAACCAAATCGTGTCACCTGTAAATAAATATGCATCATCAATCAAATATACAAGATGTCCCCAAGTATGCCCTGGTACAAGAAATGCTTCTATCTTAATATTCCCTATATAGAAAACCTGCCCATCATCAACTAATATTTTTTTATTTTCCATGTGAACTTGTGGCAGTTTAACTAATCCGCCAAATACTTTACGCTTTTTACGACCTTCTAAATATTCATTTTCGATTTTCCCAATATATATAGTGGATTCGCTAAACAATCCATCACTGCCTTTTTCAATAGCTCCCACATGGTCTGTGTCTTGGTGGGTAATTAAAATTTCCTGAATATCTTTCGGATCGATATCAAGCCACTTCATTTTTTCTACTAACCTATCATAATTATAACCTGCGTCTATCATAATCGTGTAATCGTCTTTTTTATAAAAATAAATATTGGCAACATATTCTCTAAGGCAACTTACTCTCTCATCAATATGCCCTGTATTTAATGGCTTAAATATTTCTTTCCCACGAAACAGTAAAGACATGACTTTTTCTTGCATTTTAGATTCTATTTTTGACATAAATCCTTGCCCCATGCTTCTTTCCTAAAATTGCATTTTTATTGATACTCATCCTTGTATTCTTCTTTTTCTTATCTCTTTTTATTTCACGTTCACATTATTAAATTAGATACTCTAAGCAGCACATCAAATATTTGTTTTTTGAGTTTTAAACTTTAGTAAAAGTCTTGAACTCCTTATATTTACATAACTATTTGCCTCTATCACTATTGTGACACGAAATCCATAAGTTGGCACCTATTTTTAAAATAGGTGAATTAATGTTTTTAGAATTTATGGTAAAAACAAGCGGAATCTTCCAAATCCCAAGCACCTTCTTTTACATAAAAATTATAGGCTCGCGAATTTTTTAAAGTAGTAAAAAATGCACCACTTATATCTCTTTGCTTCAATTGTTTTATACTCGTTTGGTAAAGTTCTTTTGCTAAACCAGTCCCTCTATATTTTTCAGAAACAAAAAACTCATCAATGTAAAATGTTGATTCAGTAGAATATCTTCTTATGTGACCAATTATTGCACCAATTATTTTATTTCTATCAACAATCACATTGCCAAAAAATTTAGGGAAACCTAAAATATCGCTTAAGGATTCCAAGGCTGTTTCTTCTGTCCACTTATTATTCCAAGGTGGAGCATTATAGACAGCTACCATTAACTTTGCTAATTCTTCTAAATCTGATCTTAAAATTTTTCGAATTTCTATATTAATCACTTCCATATCAATCACTTCCTTATTTTTTTCTGGGCCATGGTATTACTCTGTTTACTTCTTTTAAATATTCTTCATATTCTTTGCCAAATTCATTTTTTAACCATTTTTCTTCTGTGTTTTTCATTAATATTGTTAAGAAAGCCCAAAAAACTAATGGCAGTATTAACAAAATACAGTTTGATGTAAATAAAAGTATAGCTGTAAATATAAATAAAAATGCTGAATAGACGGGATTTCTTACAATGCTGTATACTCCAGTCGTAATCAATTTATTCTCTTTAACTTTTTTATTTATTTTCTGAAATATAACCGCTTATATCCATAAATATAGTCCGAGCATTATAAAGAGAATTCCTTATATAATAAATATAATTTTCCCTTTACTTAGTTCACCTTGATATAGGTATCCCTTAATATGAAGGCATATTCCTAATATTGTAAGAATTAAACAAGTAATTACATATATAGGTCCAACTCCAAATGAAGGCATTTTAAATTCTTCCGATTTCATTTTCTTCTCTAATATTGTTTTAACAATTCAATAATTTCATCTTGTGCATTTCTTCCTTCTCTAAAAAATCTTAAAAGTGGATAACAGTGGCACATTCCTTCACCCACAATGATTTTATATGGAGCCTTGTATTTTTCCATTGCCTTTTTAAAGTATTCTGCAAAAGCATAAAGGCATTCATTTTCGCCGTAATAAAAGTAAGTTTTTGGAAAATCTGAAAAATCTCCCTTTGTTCCGTCTAACATATATTCAGGTAAGTCTTCATCTCCCTTTACGATTTCCCTTGCAGTTTTAAAATAGCTAGGTTCAATCATTATGTCTTTATGGTTAAGGGCATTTAATTTTTCCCATATTTCTTTATTTTCCTCAAGACTTACATCTGGAAGTCCACCAGGAGATATTGAAATTATTTTCCCAGCCATTGGTAAAGGTCTGCCTAATGCATTATTATGTAAAAAAATTCCAAGGGCTAAACCAGCACCTGATGAAAATCCGAGGACACTTATGTTCTCCGCCTTATAAGTTTGGGTCATCAACCTATAGGCTTCAAAACATACTTCATAGGTTTTATCCACCTTTACATCTTCAGAGCAAAGGGGATAAAATAAAAACCAAACATCTTTGCCGGTTTTTTCCATTATTCTTTCTGCCAAAGCAAAATCCAATTTGTCCGGTGGTGTAATCATTCCTCCGCCGAAGAAATGTAGGACTGCTTCCTCTGCATGACTCTTATTTTTTTGATATGAAAGGAGCCTGTAACCCATTACGTCTCTTACAATGAGATAGTATTTTTTTCTCTCGGCTCTCTTCCTTGCCTTATCTAAATCAAATACCGCCTTTGCGTTTTCTTTCTTTGCGTACTCTAGCATCTCTTCCTTGTTCTTTAAAAACATTTTTTTGACACCGGCAAGTCTTACTATTGCCGATGCAATTTTATATGTAACGCTCATTTCACACCTCCGACTGATACTCAAATAATCACAATTTTATAAGTTTTTACCAATACTTATACTTGTAACTTCTTCATTCTTTATCGCCTGTAATAAAATAATCACAATAATCTGCTCCATTTGCTATGGTCCCTTTTCTGTGAAGTACTCCATGTTGAAGGCTTATCATAAGCTCATCAAGTTCACAGAATAGCGGCATTAATTCATCTACCCCAAGCTTTTTAGTGTATGTACAAATAGGACAACGAGTAATTCTGTAATAACAAGCGCCCTCATATGGTTCACCCACAAAATCAACTTTAAATGACGTAGGATATAGCTTTTCTTTTTCCTCTGTATACCATTTATAATACTTAACTATATTTTTCTTATTAGCCTCTTTTCCTCTCCTAGTATTTAGATTAGTTAATGAAAAAAACCATTTGACATAATACAGAGAGCGACGCATCATTTCCTGGATGGTCTCTGGTGCAATTTCTTTTTCGCTTGCTAAATATGGCGCAACAAATACAAGAGCGAACATCTCATTGTATGCCATTGGATTGTCATTGCCGATATCATCCATATTCTCAACCAAATCTCTATAGACACCTTTGCTCTTTCTAATAATATCCGAAGCATATACTTTGCCATACTTTTCTATAAGAACTTTTTTCATCGGCCTTTTAAATAGCCAAAAATAAAAACCATTGTATTTCATCTTGCATACCTCATCAATTTTCTAAAATTTTTATACTAATTTATATACAATTTTATTTTCTCCCAATAAGAAGAGCTGAGCCAGAAAGTCCAAGGAATAAAGATTCTTTGTGACTCATAAAAAGACCCTTTGTTGTATCAATTAATTGCACATCTTCGAAGCCATCTTTTTTCAGCTCTTCCATAAATTTATTCATATCTCCATATCTTGATCTACTCATCAAATCATGAATAACAAAAACTCCACCCTTTTTAAGTACACGTAATGTTTCCAGTAAAAGTTTTTGTTTATTTTCCCCCGTTATATTGTGATAAACGTAGTTGCTTGTCACTGCATCAAAACTCTCATCCCTAAAGGGAAGTTTTACAGCATTGCCCTCTTCAAATCTCACATTTTCTATTCCCTCTAATTTTGCATTATTTTCACAGAGTCTTTTAGAAAATTCACTTTTATATGAACCGCTCCATATGTCGCAGCCCACCATAGTCGCCTTTGGATTTTTCTTTGCACAAGCTATGGTAAGTGCACCGCTACCACATCCTACATCTAATCCCAGACCATCATCTGGAATTTTTACATAATCGGCAGTCCTTTCTATAATTATTTTGGCAAGCTTTCTTTTTCCATTGTAATCAAAAGCCCTATATAAAAATCTCATCCAGCTTGCAAAGAAAATAAGTATCAACGTTACAAGCCCAAGAATAAGGGCACATATTAGACGAGTTCTTCCACTAAATACAAAATCACTGACACCAAAGGCTATAAATAGGATAAAAGCTACAAGGCTTGCAAATATTAAATTCTTTAACAAGCTTTGGGGAACCCAATTTTTGTAGTCAACCTTTGTTTTATCGTCATCCATAAAATTTACTTGTTTCATAAAATTTTCTCCTTTAAATAATAAATTATATAAAATTTCCCTTGTCTACTAAAATAATAATTTTGTCTTTGACTATATAACTTATAAATTCATATTAGTACAGTGTATCAATAAGGTTAGGTAGTAAATAAAATATATTATGTTAAACCAACCTCCGCGGATAATCATGTGCAGTCCCTTTGGTAATCTTCCAGTAAGAGGAGTAAAAAGCAAAAGAAATATAGGTGTAAATAAGACTTGCCATCTTGGAAATACTGTGTATCCAAATAAAATTACCAAAGTTAATCCTATGTTTGCTAAAGCCATAATAGAAAAAACTATTTTTGCTTGGAGTTTTAAAAATTTTAAAAATTCATCAAAAGCTCCTTTGTTTTCGTGCCTTGATAAAAGACCTAAGTAGGCACATTGAATGTGATAAGTGCCCCCTAATATCATGCCAAAAATATTTATTAAAAATACAAACCTAGCAAGATTTAAATACTCTTCTTGTATGCTCAAAACAATATGGAAAAATCCAATACAATATATAAAGGCACATATTGGACCTAAAAGACCACCAATATATAATCTTTTTATGCTGACACTTTTCATTATGCCAATAATACTATTTATAGTATCCTTGCCATCGTAATCCTTTGAATCATAATATAGAGTCATGTCTCCCAAAAACATTAGAAATGAACCCAAAAGACCAATTAATATACTCTTGTATAAATTCATAATTAAACGCCTCCTTACACTCGGATGATATTGATTATCAATTTAATTATAGCATATAACGCTGATTTCTTTCAATTATATGATTTGCTGCGTTAAACTAAGCAAAAAGTTAAAGGCAGTCCGAAGACTGCCGATATTTTTATCATATTGGAATAATCCATAACACTTTTGGGTTCTTCGAAATAGACAAACGGAGAATCCTTCCACATAACAGATGCTATTGCAAGTCTTTGCTTCTGTCCTCCTAATAAATAAATTCTTCTGCCATTTTTGTTTTTTCTATTAAATTCTTGTAAACTTTTGATTTTTGTAAAAGCTCTTCATGCTTACCTTCACTTTCTACTTTTCCGTTTTCAAGAACTACTATCTTGTCAGCATTTTCTATGGATTTCATTCTGTGTGAAATGATTACAACTGTTTTATCTTTAATCAAATTATTTAAAGACTCTTGAATCTTTTTCTCGTTGTCAACATCAAGGCTTGCTGCTATCTCATCTAAGATCAATATCGGTGCATCTTTTAAGAAGGCTCTGGCTATTGATAACCTTTGTCTTTCTCCACCTGATAGTTCAGCACCGTTCTCACCAATAACTGTATCGAAACCCTTATCCATTTTTTCTATAAAATCTGTGCAGTTTGCAAGTTTCGCTGCTCTTTTAACCTCTTCGTCACTTGCATCTTGCTTACCAAGTCTAATGTTTTCCATAACGCTTTGATTAAAGAGAACCACATCTTGGAAAACTATTGAGACCTTATCAAAAAGAGATTCTGTTGATATTTCTTTTATATCTTTGCCGTCGATTAGGATTTCTCCATTGTCATAATCATAAAGTCTTGATATAAGTTTCAAAATAGTTGTTTTGCCGCATCCGCTTGCACCTACCAAAGCAGTGACCTCTCCCTGCTTAGCTTTAAAGCTTACACCATTTAAAACTTTTGCGTCTTTATTGTAGGCAAATTCAACGTCTTTTAGATCAATATCAAATTTTTTCAAATTATAGTCTTCGCCTTCTTGTAAATCTTGATTTTGGATTTCTTTTAGTCTTTCAATCTTTGGCGTTAAATAAAATATTTCCATCAAGCCCTCTTTAGATGCATCGAGAGAGTCTTTTATCTTCATAGCAGCTAATAAATATCCTACAAGGTATAGAGAACTTATCTCTTTATTAATAATTAGATTTACGCCAACAAATATTACTACAGCAAGAGATATAAAGCTAAAAATTGATGAAAGTGACATAGTTAAAATATTTACTATCTCTGTCTTTAAGTGCACTTTTTCACTTTTATCCATTTTTTCATAGAGCTTTTCTTTCATTTCCTCTGATAAGCCATAGGCTTTAATCTCCATTTGCATCTCGATATTTTCTTGAAAGCTTTCAGAGTTTTCTCTTAAGACCCTATAATATTCTTTCTCTCCCTTAACTGAATGTTTTTTAGATAGTGGTATAAATATAAAGCTTAAAAGAGATGGAATAATTACAGCTAAGCCCATCTTGACATTGCTCACTAGCATCATAATGGATATTAGTGGGAAGAAGAGTGCCATACCGCCCACTTTTGGTATTGAATGGCTCATTGCATGCTCTATACCTTCAATATCAGACATGATTGTCTGCGCTAGGTCTGAAATATCATGCTTAGAAAAGTATGATAGAGGTAATTTTGATAAATTTTCTGCTGTCCTTATTCTTAAATCTGCACTTTCTTGATATGTTGTGCTGTATAATTTATCGTATTCGATAGAAAGCAAAATATACATTGCTATTAAGGTCAAGGCTGAGAATGCTATATAAAATCCCTTGCTTCTACCAATATTTTCCAAAACTTCCTGAGCAAAAATCATTAGTAATATCGCTGGAAGCATGTTTATACAATAAACGAAAAATGAAGCCAGTGTTGCTTTACTTAAATTTCTCGCTCCTTTATCTGTAAGAGCAAATCTTTTTTTATAAAACTCCTTCATTTGAAACCCTCCATTCATTCGCACTGTTAAAGAGCTCTTGCAATCTCTTATACCTTGTATCTCTTGACATTAATTCTTTGTCAGAGCCTCTTTCTATAATTTTTCCACTATCCATCACAATAATTTCATCAAGGTCTTTAATTGTTGATAGCCTGTGAGCAATCATGATAACTGTTTTATCTTTCATAAGATTTTTGAAAGCTTTTTGTAGTTCAAACTCGTTATCTGGGTCAATTGATGCTGATGCTTCATCCATAATAATAATTTTGGAATCCTTTAAAATTGCCCTGGCAATTGCAATTCTTTGTTTTTCTCCACCAGATAAATAAACTCCCTTTGAGCCTATGATTGTATTTTCTCTTTCTGGGAATTTGTCTAATATCAAATCGCATCCTGCTAATTTTAAGGCTCTCATAACGTCATCTTTCGTCGCTTCTTTATTAGCTAAGGCTACATTTTCATAAATGCTTTTCTTGAATAATTTTGAATCTTGAAAAACAAAGGAAATAGCTTTAATTAAGGCTTCGTCAGAATATTCACTTATTGGAATCCCACCTATCTTTATGTTTCCTTCATTAACATTGTAAAAACCTGATATAAGTTTTGCTACAGTTGATTTGCCTGATCCAGATGAACCGACTAGTGCATAGGACTTTCCTTCTTCTAATTTAAAGGATAAATTTTCAATGACAGCTTTATCGTTATAAGCAAAGCTAACATTCTCAAAGTCTATATTATAGTTTTTAAAATTATTGACATTACCATGCACTAATTTGTCTTTTTGCATATCTTCATAAAGTGCCTCTAAAGTATCTACTGCATAATTGCCTTGAGAAATGTACATAGAGTACCACATCATTCTCATAAATGAAACAAAGAGAACTCCCGATAAAAATAAAATCATGATAAGCTCAAGTAAAATTACTTTGGCGCTAGCTAAGCTAGCAATAAAATAAACTATTGGAATGATTAAAATTGCAATCAGTCCAAAAAATAGCCATTGATACAAAACATAAGGTTTTTTACAAGATAATGAATAATCATAAGCATACTTTGAGTAATCTTTTATCGCCTTATAAAAGCTTTTAAATGATTCGACATTTGCTCTAAATATTTTTACAACCTGCATTCCTCTAACGTATTCAACAGTCTCTGCACTTAATTTAGATAGCGCTTCTTGGTATATCTTCATAAATTTTTGCTCGCCCATCATTGCCCCTATAATTAAGCCACCAATTATTGTAAGAGCAAGCAAAGTGATACCAACTCTTATGCTTACTATAAAGCCTAGCACAAGGACAAGTATAGGTGTAACTATTGCCTGAGAACTATCGGGTATCATGTGCGCTACCACCTGATGAGTCTGTGCTGCATTGTCATCTATAATCTTTCTTATTTGACCAGATGGATTTAGGTCGAAGAACCTAAAACTAGCTTTTTCCAGACCATCGATTCCCCTTTTCCTCAAATTTGTTTCAAGCCTAAATCCCAAGATGTGTGAAAACATTCCTGAAACAAAATAAAATATCGCTCCACTTGTTAGTGTTATAACAGATTTTAATGCTAAGCTCTCTGCACCGGATAAATTTGAATTAATTATTAACTTATCTAGAAATTTGTAGATTAAATAATATCCATATACCGTAAGTAGAGCAGATATAGCAGAAAAAACTATAGCTAAAACCCCAAGATATTTTTTATCCTGTACATAAGCAAATAGTTTTTTGTAAATCTTCATAATCATATCTCCTTTCCTTGATATCCCTTTTAGATATAAATTTACTTAGTTGATAATAATTATCATTGCTTTTCTATTATACATTGGTTATAATTACTAATACAATAGTTTTGAATTAATAAGTCTAATTGGAATATTGTCTAAAAGGGATAGGTGTATTATGGCATATTACGATTTTGTAAAAGAATATATGAAAGTAGATGAATGTAAAAATAATAAGAAGTATTCAAGTGCAGGCCACACTTTTTGTTGGAAAAAAGAGGATTCAACCTATGCAGAAGGCCTATATTGGTTTTATGAAGGAGATGGATTTATTATCGATATACATGATTTTTATATCAAAGAGGAAGTAGTTCAAAATAGCACTTATAGTATGTCAGACTATGTTTCAATTTATTCTAGTTACATTGTCAGCGCAAATGGAGAAAAGTTTAATCCGTATCAAACTATTACCGCAAACTCTTTATGTACTTTTGATTTTGATAATATAAGAGACGATTTTGTTTTTTTATTACACGAGAATTGTTGTTATCTTGCTGTTTCCATTGGTTTTAAAAAAGAGCTAATAGAAAAACATTTAGCATCTATTAACATTAATCCAGAATCATTTTATTCAGCTTTACTTCAACCGAATCAAATAATTCTTACAAAATCCTTAGAAAAAGTGGCAATGGAAATATTAAATTGTAAGATGGACGCTCCTGCCGCTGATTTTTTCTTTAAAGCCAAGGCAAATGAGTGGATAAGCATAGTAATAGATACCTACTTAAATAGAAAAAAATATAAAATTGAATCTGATGATAATAAAGCACTTGAAGATGTAGCCAGATTTTTAGATGATCATTTCGCCATGAATGTAAATCAGGAAACTCTTGAAAAAATATCTAAAATGAGCGGAACAAAATTAAAAAATTTGTTCAAAGAAAAATATGGACAAAGCATTACAGAATACACCCAAAGAAAAAGAATGAATGTAGCTGAGACTCTTCTCTTAAATACCGAACTACCTATAAATAAAATTGCTGAATCTGTAGGATACTCATCCCATAGCAAATTCTCCATTTATTACAAAAGATACAAGGGAAAACTTCCTAGTGAGGTTCGTCATTTAGCTTGCGACCATTACAATTTAAATTGTGATTGTTGTGATTAAACTAATTTTTTTATACGCCTTTATCTTATATGAATTTGCATGTATAGATATTTGTATAGGAATGGTTCTTGTCTTGTTTTTAAGATATGCTCACATTCATTAGATTGAAGTTTCTTTCGTTTATATTTCACTCTAACCCATCTTCATATAACTGTTCATGGCTTATATCTATTTCTGATAATTGGTTTTTTTAAGCTACAGCCCCTTAAAACAAATAGCCAAGAAGTCGAATTGAACATTATAAGTTATGAATTTCTAGTTAAACCAAAACGGTCAGTAAATATGCCAAAATTAGGCTCACGAAAAAGAAGATTATAATTTTTGCAATCTGACTTTTCCCATTAAAACCAAAATTATCATAACCCTTAGCACCAACCGTCTCTGGGTAAACTTTAGTCGGCAATTTTAACTTGGTAAGCATGAGATAATCAAAAAAGATAATATCAAAAAGCTTATATCCTTCAAATAGTATTAAAAATCTAACAAAGGCTTGCTGAAAAGTTAAACTAAATTTTACTGTATCAACAATTGCCCAGCCTAGAACGGCTGCAATGGCTAGCAATCCAAGTATCATGATAAGTCCGCCGATTATATTGACCCAAATCGGTTTATCTGGCAACTTACTCATCATAACTTTGATATCATCAGGTGCGCCGAAATGCTTCGAGCCAAATTTCGGTATAATAAGTATAAAATTCATCATCATAATTGATGCTGTTAAGCAGATGATTGTTAACATACCAAGTGTTTTCATCAATTTAGTTTACCTCCTCTCTTGAAGTATAAACCATTTCGTAAATGGGAGCAATTTTTCTTAGTTGTGTCAACTAAATTCGTATAAATTTTCTTGCTAGTATTAGTGCTATACTTTTTTACAATTTATATAGTTGTTTAAAATCTATAATCACAGATGTCTTCTTGTCAATGTAATTATACACATACAGGCCATGTATTAAGAAGTTTTGTAAATTCTCAAATAAATTACTCACAAAACTTTGGATTCCAATCTAAAAGATATTTACAAAATCATTGACAAGATATAAAAACACCCTATATAAAGATTACAATTCTAAAATTGTAAGTAAGCTATCACAAATTATACATTATTTCAATAAAATTTTAGAAACCTTTATTAAGATTTTCTTTGATCCCTTGTAAATCAAGTGTAAAGAACTATAAGAATTTAAATCTCTTGTTCAAATTCATCTTCAAAACTAATAATATCATTAGGAGTGCAAGATAGAGCCTTACATATTCTTTCTAAATTCTTAAATGTAATTGGTTTATCCTTGCCCATTTGTGCCATAACATTTGTTGTAAGCCCTGCCATAGCTATTACATCAGTTTTCTTTAAACCTTTTTTTGCTAACTGTATCCATAATGGTTTATAGTTAAGTGCCATAATATCCCTCTTTTTATGTTCATTAGATTTATTTAATTATAGCATAAATATTGATTTCATTCAATCTTACATTGATTTAGTGATTTATTTTAGAGAATTTGTTGTGTTATTCCGTCCTTATTTTGCCATAAATTGCTTAATACCTTGAGATTTAGCACCAGATAGTGATAGGTAATCCTTTGATGTTATCTCCGGATTTTCCCCCACTTCACACCGTGCATGCGACTTTCACCGCACACGGCGTTCCATCACAAGAAAGATTTTCACGTTTTAACTAAGACTTACACACTTCGTAACAAATTATTTTTTTCTAAATTAGTGGCAATCCTGCCATTTTTCTAAGCTTATTACATTTCTCGATCTGCTTGACCGTTAAGCCAAGCTCTTTTATATATTTTTGGATTGTATCTTCTTTTGTTGCATGGATAAGTATATGAACTGCTTCTGTAACAAGAATTAAGTTGCTATAACTGTCTGTACCGCCTTGTTCAAGCGGTATCTTGTGATGGCAATGTATATCATTTGGTGTAAGTTTTACACCTGTTACCCCACATCTGCCATATTGAGCTGCAAAGAGCGAGATTCTGTTGTCTGCAAACTCTATACTCTTATCAAGTACAGGATGTCTCATCAACCAAACAAGTGTATCTACATCAATTTGCAGATTTTTATGAATAAAAGCTCTGCCCTTTACAGTGTATTTATTTACAACCTTTTTCTTGTGTTTTGCGTCCTTTGTCCTAATATATCCAACTGGAATTAGCGGATGTCCATTAAGGAAGCGAAGCTGTTTACTTTTTCCATATTTTTCTTTGATAAATCCTTTGTTTAGCGTTCCACTGGTTTTAATATCAAGTCTGTTGTTCATCTGCTTTTTAATGTGAAAGGCTATTTTAGCAAAGTCCAAACTTACATTTGTTGCTATTTGGTAGTAATTATGCAAGCCTGAAACAGTGGCATTATACTTGGCTATTGCTTTGTACTGTTCCTTTTCGTTTGCAGGTCTTTTTATATCCGCCACACATTTAGAAATATTTTCTTTTGCATTTTTCAGTGCCTTATCACTTATATGCGACTGTACAACAAACTTTTTGCCTTTTGGTTTAACCTTCAGCTTGAAACCTAAGAACTCCGAATACCTTTGTTTTAGATTTGTTATTTTAGATTTTTCTTCACTTACATTTAGTTTTAATCTGTCTTGCAACCATTTTGTAACTGCCTGATAGGTTCTTTTTGCATCGTAGTAATTACGGCAAAATATCTTAAAATCATCAGCATACCTTACAATATATATTTCTTTTAGGTTGCTTGTTCTTAAAGCTCTGTAAGTATGGCTTTTTATCTCTGTTCCTTGACTGTTCGTTCTCTGTTTATATGGATAATGCGTGGGCATTGTCAGCCATTGAGATGAAACCCACCAATCTAATTCGTTCAAGACTACATTAGATAGTAGCGGTGATAATATTCCGCCTTGTGGTGTTCCCTTTGTTGGTGTAATTACCTTTTTATCGGGCATAACTATGTCTGCTTTAAGCATTTCCTTAATGATACAAAGTAACTTTTTGTCATGGATTCCTAAATTCCAAAGCTGCCTTATGAGCTTTGCATGATATACGTTATCAAAAAATCCTTGTATATCAATATCGACTACATAGTGTAAGTGCTGTATCTGCATTAGTCTTGCACATTCTGCAATAGCGTGTTCCGTACTCCTGTTAGGTCGAAACCCATAGGAGCTGTCATGAAACTTGGCTTCACATATCGGCTCTAATATTTGCAAGATACATTGTTGTACAATTCTGTCTACAATAGTCGGTATTCCTAAAGGTCTTATTTTCCCATTAGGCTTTAGTATCTCCACTCTCTTTACAGGGCGTGGCTTATACCAATGAAACTGTTTTTGTATGAGAGAAATGTATTCTTCTTCATTTAGCCTTGATAGATGTTTTATTGTTCTGCCATCTACTCCGGCTGTATGACTGCCTTTGTTCCCTTTGATACTGCGATAGGCAAGTTTTATATTTTCTCTTGAAGTTATCAACTCCATTAAATTTGAAAATACTTTATTCTTACTGCTATCTTCATATAAATCATCAAGGACTTTTTGCAAGTCATAGTATTCCGTATAACGGATTTTGCTTTGTTTCAGTGTTTGTTTCGAAGTGGACACAGTCACCATCTCCTTTCGGATTTGATTTTCTTTGTCATACTCGAAGCTGTGTTTGTCTTAATTTCAGTTCTTGTACTTTCCTGTGACTGGTGGCTATCCCTCCACGAACTTATTATTTTCGCTTCATAGGTACTGTGCCACCGCTTTCACCAAGATAAAGAACGGTTATATGCTGTTTTTACAGTCATTTTCCCATTCAACACTTCTTTAGCATTAGACTGCTTCCGTGTTCTTGGCTTACCACGTTCCGACAATCTTATCATTGAATACGTTTAGGTTCTTCCTCTAAGCCTGTGTTTAGTTTTCACCATATCGCCTGTAACGATATATGGATTTTCATAACAACCATTCTTACTCATCCACAAACACCCCATCTTTGATGGGAATTGCCGTTAGGCAAATTCAAACGTTTAGACCCTTACATTCGGAAGTACGTCAGTGCTTTGGTATACACATTCTCACCATGCGTATTCGACACCCGACATATAGGTAGCACCGTCCACCTCTGGACAGCTTTCGTATCTGATGTTAATATCAGTCTTACGGCTACTCTCTGCCGACTTCACCGAGCTTTTGACAATGAAATAGTCTAATATTCATTGCCAATCGGAGTATCAGTGTAGGCATTTCAGGGCGTTACCCCGTCATTCTACCTATCAGATTGCCAGTTCTCCTAAGTTTTGAACTTTCAGTCCTTCGACTTAGTGCATAAGCTTTTCACTTATGAACGTGTCGCACGGTTATCATTACCATAACCTTCCATTAAGTTAATAACTCCCCATGCTCCTAAACCTGCACCAATTGCAGTTACAAGTGTCTTTAAAACTCCAACTCCAGCTGTAAAAAATTCCATATTATTCCTCCTCGTTTTCTTTCTTATTTTCTATTTTATTTAATGATTTAACTATAAAATTCTTGTAGACCTTATCTCCTTTTTTGTTTTCTTTGAAATATCCAAAGACATGGATTAGATCTCCTTTTTCAAATTCTTTTGCAATTTCTACCTTTTCTCCATATACTGAGCAATTTGTATATTCTTTGCCTTTTCCATATTTTTTTACAAGAGCAAAATTTGCTACTTGAACACTTTCTCCATCTTTTTCAAATTCTGAAAATTCAGCTTCCTTAACTAAATTTGCATTAATATTTATCATTTCTCTATCCATTAATTTCTTCTCCTTAATCTATAAATTTCAATTAAAAAAGCGACTGAAATTATATTTCAATCGCTAAATGCTTTATATATTAAATTGTTTAAGTGGGACTTCTTATCCTTACCATTTTTACCTCCTAATTTTGAGTATAAAAAAAGACGATAGAGTTTTTAATTTCTATCGCTCATTAATACCTTATTTCTAGTCTTCTAAAATTGATACTTCAAGGTCTATCGCTTTAAATGTAACAGTTATTCCTACTTGGTCCTTTACTGTTTTTTCAAATAGCTCAGCTACATCATATGGGGACATATCATATATATCTTCATACCATTCATTACTTTCATCGTACATTGTCTCACATATTGCTTCAATATAATTTTTCTTATCCCTTGTGAGTTCTGTATCACTTTCCAGAATAAACTGCTCCCCATTTATATTTAATATAATTAAAGATGATTTTCTATTTTCACACATTTTACTTTCTCCATAAAATCAAATGTTTAACCTATTTATCTTATAACTTGATTTTAACCTTACCTTATCTCTATTTGTTAAATACTCTTCTACATCAAACAAGTTTTTCTTATCATAATCTTCCAATAACTTATAATTCTTATGCTTTGTAATATCAAATTTATCAGACAAGAAAGGTCTTACTCCTCTTAGCTGATATATACACTTACCACCATCCATTACAGTTATTTCATCTTGGCTCATAAGTTCCTTCCCAGTCTTTTGGTAATTTAAGCCAAAAGATTTTTGGTTGGATCTTGTTTCTGATGTGTTATATAGGTCTATGGTTTCTTTTCCTAAGGTTTCTGATAACTCTTTTACTGTTGTTTTTTCTTTTCCTCCTAAGAAAAGTGTTGAGTCGCAGTTACCAACTATTGTATCTGCATGGTCTTTGTAAATTGCTTTTAATTGAGATTGCGCTTGCAGTATTATACTTGCTGATATTTCTCTTGAACGAATTGTTGCAATCAATTTTTCAAATTTAGGAATCAAACCGATATTTGCAAACTCATCAAGTAGACACCTAACATGAACAGGAAGTCTTCCACCATACACATCATCTGCCTTATCACATAGTAGATTAAATAATTGAGAATACATTATTGAAACTACAAAGTTAAAGGTATCATCTGTATCTGATATTATTACGAATAAAGCAGTTTTTCTATCTCCAATTTTATCGAGCTCTAATTCATCTTCGCTCATTAGTTCTCTAAGTTCTCTTATATCAAAAGGTGCAAGTCTTGCTCCACATGATATTAAAATTGACTTTGCAGTTTTTCCTGTAACAACTTGTCAAGGACTTTCTAATCATTTTTATCGTCTTTTTGATGTTTTTCCCTCTCCATTTCTCTAAGCATTATCCTTTTCAATTTATCTTGCATGGTTTCAGTCGCATTTTCATTAAAATGGACAACAACCTCATAAGTTGCCTTTCCAATCTTCTTTATGGTCTTTGTTCCTGTATTATGTTCATTTTTATTTTCGTGCATATTAGTTTCCCTCCTGTTAGTTGCAATCAAAAAAAGACGATAGAGTTTTATTTCTACCGCCTTTCACAAGTCTTGTAGCTATTCATTTAATAACGCTTTGCCATTTACATATTAAATTTTCAAATCCTTATTGTTCAGCATTCCGCCAAACATCGTATGATACATATCCTTGGAAGATTCCTCTATCTTTGTAATACTTGATATTTTATTTCCTGCATCTTTTGATGATGCTCCGCAAAGATAAAAGGCTTCATTTTCTGTTCCATAGTCAATAGCAATATACCTATCGTGATATTTTTTACCTGCAATTTTCATCTTCAGTCTGATATTAGGGTAATCTTTTCTAAAATCGTTTAGGATATTTTTTGTCAGCATATCCTTGTTTTTTACATTGTCGCTAAAGACTATAATTTCAACATTGTCTTTTGCAGCCCTAAGAAGTTCTAATGTTTTTAGCCCTATATAGTTATCTATCACATAAATACTTTTCTTTGCAGACTTATATATTTTTGTATAGGCAACATCTGCTTCAATCTTATCTCCGTTCATTAAAAGGAAATGCTTGTATGTGTCCGGATCTATAAAATTATCCATAACCTTTTTCAAATCTTCTTTTGTAGCTAAAGTACTAATTTTATTGTTTATTGTTGCTATATCCTTTGTATTTTGGTTTGTCTGTACTGCTATTTGTAATAATTCTTTCGAGGTGATAAAGTCTTGGTTTTCAACTATAAAATCTTTCATCTGCTTAAACATTCGTATTAAAGCCTTGCTTTGCTTGACAGCAAGTTCTCCTCTTAATACAGTCATCAGCATATAAATACCTTGTTCTGTAAAGGCATAAGGCATATATCTTCTACCGCCTGAACCTTCATCTGATTTTGAGGTCAAAAATTTTGACCTCAAAAATTCCCATTCATTTTTGGTAAGTTGAAATCTAAAATCTTCATCAAATTTTTCTATGTTATTCTTAACTTGCTGATTAAATGTTTTTGTTTCATACCCATATATTTCAGCAAGTTCAAAGTCAAGCATAACCTTTTGACCTCGTATATAGTAAATCTTGCTTTTCATTGTAGTTTCATCTATCACTACAATTTCTCTGTTTTCATCTGCCATGAAATGCCCCTCCAACATTATCTAAATTCTTTTATATTTTTCTACTCCGCCTTCAGCTTTTCCAATGTGTTCCACATTTTTTACAAGTCTCTTATTGACATTTTCATAAAACCATCTGCCAATCAATGCCGGCGGTGTTGCGATTAACTCTCTTAAAACAAATTCTTTGCCTTTCGGTAAAGAGCTAATTTTGTTTAATAAGGTAGTATATAGGTCAGCATAGCTTGTATTTTCTTGTAAACTGCTACACTTACAATATTCAGTAACGCTTGGAAAACCTCCCTCTATTGCTTTTTTAGTTAAAATTTCAAGTTCTTCATCGGTTACAGTAAATTGAATTCGCATTTATATATCCTCTCCTTATAACTGAGTTTATTACCATATCATTATCATCTTATCATAAATACGATATTTTTTCCATACTGCAATTTTAAGCCCTATTTTACACTTTGCTATAGTCTGATACCTATTTTATTATTAACACTCTTAAAAAGCCTTTCCTCCGTCTTATACGAGGTCTACAGGTGTTCCCCCTTGTCATAATCTTCAAGGGTATATATTTTTGATTTATGGCTTTCTTTTAATTTCCCTTTGTCTTGTTCGTACCAATGAACTAAGGTCGCATAATGATCTTTATAGTTTCTTCCCGTGCTTTGCATATAGGTTGACAGCTTCTCTATCATTTTATCCCTATGACCTTGCATTTTATCCTTTAATTTTCCATATTCTTCATCAGTTAAAGAAACATTTTTATATTCTCCATAAAGGGAGGGGGATATTTTTTCTTTCTCCCCCTCTTTTTCTAATTCTATATCTATCTCTTTATCTATCTCTATATCTACGTTGCAGTTTTGTTGCAAAAGGTTGCAAGGTGTTGCATCAGTGTTGCATTGCAACACTTTTTGTCCTCTTGATTTCCTCGAACGCCTTGTAGACGCTGTTTCTGAACCTATAAGACTTGGGATTTCTGTTAAAAAATACTCGTCATTTTCTGTGATTATCTCCATCAATCCTTGTGATACAAGATAATTTACTGTAACCATTACATCATCTTCCGTTTCATCAATCGTTAATGCAAGCTCCTTGATAAAGTCTGTTTCTACTCCGTCATAATACAGCTTCCCACTATCTTTTAAGCTAAGTAAAAGCAATTTGAGGTAAATGATTGTATATGTATCTCCTCCTGATATTTTTCTTAGCCTTTTGATTCTCTTATCTGTAAAAAAATCTTCTTTCAATTTTAACCAATAGTATCTTCTGTTGTCTGCCATTTTTATCTTTCCTCCCCTTTATTTTTATAATTTTCTTTAGCCTTTTCCTTGGCTTTTTGTTTGTACTGCCCCTTTATTTCCTCTTGCTCTTGGAATTTTTTCAGTTGTGCAATTACACTTGGTTTATCTCCTCTCTTAATTGCCTTGTCTATCTCTATGGATAAATCTATTCCATACTCATCATTGACAATCTTTACTGCATATTTGATATGGTCTATCTGCTTAAATTCATCTTGTACTTTAGCTTTATTTTTGGTTAAGTCTTGTATCTGACTTTCAAGGCTTGATATTCCTTTCTGCCAATCACTCGACTTTATAGCTGATGTTCCAGTAAATTTTTCTATAGTCTTTCTTGCTTTTTTGTAATTTTCAATTTCATCTTTATGTGAATTGTAAAATTTATCTTTAAGAAAAGTTTTATCTTTATATTCCTGATATACCGCCTTATTTTCTTTGATGATGTCTGCACAAATAAAGCAACGATTTAAGTCTTTTATTCTTTGTGTTTTTTCTTGAATATCACCACTTATCTTTTTACTTTGTTTTGCAAGTTCAAAGACTTTTCCTTGTAAGTCTGCTATTGTTTGAAGATGATTATCTTTCAAATAGTAGATTGCTTTTACAAATCTCTTTAGGTCTACATTTCCCTTTTTTATCTGTCCATAGTAGGATAGATTTTTTATTTTTTCTCCCTGTATTTCGTTGTAGATAGAAATATATTCATAAAGGTTAAAGAGTTCTGCTTTGTTCTCCAGTTCATCTTTCTTGGTCTGTTTATACTCATCGTATTTTGCTTGCAGATTTCCAAGTAACCCATCTATCCATGAAGTGATCTCTTTTATCTTGTTCTTGATGGCTTTTACTAAGGAATTATGCTTTTTGATTTCTCTGTTGATGTTTCCTTTGTCGGTTTCTATTCCTTTTTTCTCTAAGGCACTTGCACTTGCTCCCATGTGAATGGTTGGGATTTCTTCTATCCCTTGTCTTTTGTAGGAGCGATGATCCACTCTCTTTTCCTGATGATTTTTTTCTAAATACTGATTACAAAGGCTTGCAAAATTCTTTCTCCATTTCTCTGCGTTGCCTTTATTGTTCCAGTCTGTCAGTTCTATTTTTCTTGTTTTATAGTTTCCGCTTTTTAGTTTTATCTTTTCTCCCTTTTCATCAAGTACATATTCTTTTTTGCTTTTTGCCTGCCACTCTCCTTTTTCATTGATTGGTCTGAGGGTAGTCATAATATGTGCATGGATATTGTTATTTTCTTCATCATTTCCATCATGAATAGCAAGGTCTGCTATCATTCCTTTTGATACAAAATTTTCCTGTATAAAGTCGGTAATGAGTTTCTTGTTTTCTTCAAAGGATAATTCTTTCGGTAAGGCGATAATGAAGTTTCTTGCAAGCTGTGCATTGCTTGCTTTTTCATTTAACTCTACTGAGTTCCATAAATAACTTCTGTCTTTAAATTCTTTTGGCACATGCTCCGGCAAGAAAATTTCTGAATGTAAAAGTCCCTTTTTATTATGGTAATCGTGAACTTCTCCGTCCCATTCATTTTTGATTTTCTCACAAGAGATATATGCTGCACTTACAACTGCCGATTTACTTTTTCCTCTGCTTATCATGGAAATATTAAAGTGAAATGTTTCTGCCATCTTCATAAGCTCCTTTCGTTTATTGTTTGTTTTCAGGTAAAGAAAAAAGCAGACAGGTTATTTTTTGTATCTTTTCCTATCTGCTTTATCCGTATATTTTTATTAAGTTTTGGATTTTCAAAGACTTGCTAAAATCCCTTAGATTTTCTAAGGGCGCAATTATACACCCTAAAGGGTGCTTTGCGTTCTGCGAAGCTTTTTGCCCTTGCAGGGAGCTTCTGAAAAAACTAAGTTTTTTTATTCTGTCTACTCGATGTCTGTTTTATCTTCCATATCTTTCCCATTTATCATTTCTTCATAGGCTTGTCTGTATTCTTCTGTGTGAGTAGAGATGTTTAACAGCTTTTCTATCTCCTCATTGGTAAATATTAGAGGATTTTTAATTACTCTTTCTACTATCAAGCCTCTTTGTATAAGCCTGTGATTTCTTCTTTTTCGTTCTTTTTCATTTGCAAGTTTTTCTAATTTCTTGCCTTGATTTTGTAATTGTTTCAGCTTTACATCGCACTTTTCTCTTTCTTCCTGAAGTTCAAAAATTTGTTCCTGTACTTCCTGTAATGTGTTTTCTTTCTTCATTTTTAATTCCTCCGTTTTGGTATCTGCTTGTTTCCATAAAGAAAGGTTAAGCACCTTTTTTTGACACTTAACCTTTCCAAGTTTTTAGATTTTATCTTCTAAAATTTTTTTCAGTTTTTCTAAAATCCTATCCCTCCTCCCACTGATTGCTTGATGTGTAACTTTCTCTCTTCTGCTGATTGACCTTAGACTTTCTTCTTTGTAGAAGATGGCTTCCATTAACTCTCTTTCTTCTTTTGTGAGAGTATTTAATGCTCTATGAAGTTCTTAAATTTGCATTTTTACTTCTACAATTTTTTCTAAGTCTATTTTTTCATCTATGATGTTATCTACAAAGTGTCCATCATGATCCAGTGCCGAAAATGGTATTACATTATGCTTCCAATCTTTTCTTTGGAGATACTTTTCATGCTCTGTTATCTTCCAGTAGGCTTTGTAGACTTCTTCGCTTACAGGTACAGCTTTTCCTTTGGCATAAAGGTAATATTCTTTCTTTGCCATTGTGTTATCCTCCTTTTTAAGTTCTCTGTTTTGCTTTTTGAGAATAAAAAAGGAGTACTTCTACACTTTGGCGTAAAATGTCCTCTCAGCTTAAAAACTAATGTTTTATATGGTTTTCTATTTTGTTGTTTCTGGTAAAGTATTATTGCTATGTGTAAGCAATTCCAAGAATAAAAAAGGATAATTATATCGTTCTGTGAAAACCGAAACTATAAGTTTTGACATAATTATCCCTCCATATAAAAATACCCTCCTTTTAAAATTGTCGTGTTCCCTTATCCTTTTTAATATTCAACTTAACTTTCTGCATCAATTACGAAAAATATATAACTTCATCACAGACTGCTTCTAAAAACTCAAAGTCATGAGAAATTATCAAAATCAGTTTCTTTTTTTCTTTGAATTTTTTTATATTTTCAGCGACTACTTTCATACTCGCATAATCCAACCCACTTGTCGGCTCATCAAAAAACAGTAGATTTTTATTTGAAAGTAGGGCGGCTAAAATAACCACTCTCTGCTTCTGCCCGCCTGATAAGGTATGAGGATTCTTTTGCTTTAACTTTTCAATTTGCATATCTTCCATATAGATGTTTATTTTATTGTCATCATCTATATCCGATGTCAAACTTATTTCATCATAAACTGTATCAGTAAATAACTGATTGTTTATTTCTTGCATAACTAATAGGCTGTTTCTAACTCTCTCTTTAGAGCATAGCTTCCTATTATTTTTACAAATTGTTCCTGAGGATTGTTTCCCAAGACCACAAACAATTCTCGCAAAAGTAGATTTTCCTATTCCGTTATTTCCAACTATGCCCACAATATTTCCGCTTTCAAATTTTAATCTGTCTACTTTAAAAACAGTTTGCTTATTTCTTTTGTACAGCAAGTCGTTTATTTCCAATTCAGGTACTTTTCGCAAAGAATTTGATTTTCTATTAAAGTTAGCACTACGCAATTCAGTATGTCTAAGTCCTGTTTTCAATCTTTCTTCTTCATCTAAATTTTGAATTTCTTCCATACTATATTCTCTGATGATTTTCCCATCCTCTAAATATATTGCTCTATCAACAATGTCTTTTAAATACCACAGCCTATGTTCTGCAATAATAATAGTTTTTCCTAAAGATTTAAGCTTTTTCATTGTAAGTGATAGTTCTTTCATTGACTTTATGTCTAAGCTTGAAGACGGTTCATCAAGAATAAATATCTCAGGGTTTAATGCATAAATACTTGCTATAGCAATCTTCTGCTTTTCTCCTCCGGAAAGATTGAATATATTTTTATTCATCAAGTTTTCAAGATGAAGCTCTTTTTCGACCTCTTTAATCCTTTTGTTAATTACTTCTCTTTCTATTCCGTAATTTTCTAAACCAAAAGCAATCTCATCTGTAGTGTTTGTTGTATAAAATTGTGTTTTAGGATTTTGAAAAACTGAACCTACATCCTTAGATAATTTATAAATTGGTGTAGTAAATGTATTCATACCGTTGACCATAACACTGCCTGAAATGTCCCCATCATAAAACTCAGGTATTATACCGTTCATAAGCTTTAATAGGGTCGACTTTCCGCAACCGCTCCTACCGCATAGAAGAATGCATTCCCCTTTTTTGATTTTCAAGTTTATATCTTTTAATGAGTAATTAGCTCCTCCTTTGTACTTAAAACTTAATTCTCTAATTTCAATCATAAGTCCCACCCTGACACTTTCATAAATATTACTATTGATAAAATTAAAATCATAAGAATTAGAACACCAATATCATTTTTTCTAAACTTAATTAGGTGTCTACTTGTTTTGTTAACAGGAGCATCAAGCCCCCTTATAATGGCTGATTGGGATAGCTCATCCCCGATTTCTATTACACTTACGAATAAGGGTACAAAAAAGTATTCCATTGTCGCAGCAGGTCTATGAAATAAATTATAAAGACTAACGCTAATCCCTCTTGTTTTCATCGCCATATTTATATGACTCCACTCATCTTTAATCGTAGGCAAACATCTAAATATTACAGAAATCATTATGAGCGAATCTTTTGAAAGTTTTAATTTTTGTAAAGTTGCCACTGCACTGGAAACAGATGTTGAATTTAAAATCCATTTACCCACGATAATACATGGCAGAAATTTTCTTCCAATTGCCAAGATAAATAAAATTAAATTCAAAAGAAAATTCATACTAAAATAGGCTAAAGATTTTTCCAATACTACACTTATTACAAAAAATAAAATATACCTTATAGCGGATTTTTTATAACCATCGCTAATAATAATGACAAGGAAAAATAATGTAATAAGGCTTTGATAGATCCAATCAAACCCTAAAAAAATTAAAATATTCGCACCTATAAGCAAGATAAGTTTTGTTCTGAGGTCATATTTTGACCCCAGAACAAACTTTGAATTTTCCATTATAAAACTCCTGCGGATTCCAACTTTTTATTTAATATTTTTTTTGTAAAATAAGAACCAATCAAAGAGAATATAAATGTTCCTATAATCATAACTGGTAACATCCATATTGGTGTCCATGCTCTTACTGTGTTACAAAAGCTTTGATCTAAGCCACCTTTTATTACACTTTCAAAAAATGCTTCTCTCATAACCCAAATTGGTAAGAATCCTCCAAATAAGTTTAGAGAAAAAAACATATGACTAATTGTATTTTTCTTAAAGTCTGTATAATTTCCACCTTTTGCTATGAACATGGCAATTATTCCGGCAGGCACTGCGACTAATGGTGCAATTGGAATATGCCCTGTTGCAACTAATAAAATACTTGGTAAGATAGCTGCGATTACAATAGCAGTGGCTGACTTTGTTTTTGCAAGAAGCATATGATAGGTTGGTGCAGCAAGTAGTGCTACAAGCATAGGCATTAGTAAAAACAAAACAGGGACAGGCATAGATATTACCCCAATAACTGCATATGTTACAAAGTAAAGTGCAATTAAAACACCGGCTGTAACTGCATTTTTTGATGATTTCTTTTGTGTTTTCATAAGTTTCCTCCTTTAAAATTGATTGTTACTGTACAATCTTCCATTCTTTAGACTTTTCTTGATAATTCCATAAGTCTTTATATAGTCCTTCATTTTTTATAAGTTCTTCATGCTTCCCAACTTCCTCTACCTTTCCTTTGTTTAAAACAACAATTTTATCAGCTCCCATTACGCTCCTTAATTTATGAGCTACAACCACAACTGTTTTATTTTTAATTAAATTTGATATTGCTTCCTGTATAATAAGTTCATTTTCAGGATCAAGTGAAGATGTTGCTTCATCAAGTAGTATTATTGGTGCATTTTTTAATATTGCTCTCGCTATTGATATTCTTTGTTTCTCACCTCCAGACAGAGTCGCTCCTCCTTGTCCAATCATAGTGTCAAATCCATCATCTTTTTTGACTATAAAGTCATAAGCTCCTGCCATTTTTGCAGCATTCATGATTTCATCTTTACTTGCATCTTCATTTCCAAATTTTATATTGTTATAAATTGTGTCTTTAAAAAGATACACATCTTGAAAAACAACAGAAAATTTATCCATTAATTTATCAGGGTCGGCTGTTAGCAAATCTACTCCACCAATTTTAATTGTCCCTTCATTAGGATCATAAAATCTGGAAATTAATTTAATTAGTGTAGATTTTCCAGAGCCAGAGTAACCAACAAAAGCAGTTAATTCATTTTCATTAATGTCTAATGAAACATTATCGATAACCTTAGATTCCTTGTAAGAAAATGAAACATCGTGGATTTCAATTTTGTTGCTTTCGTTTACATCGGAATTTCCTGACATAGGTTTAGCGTTAAGTAAGTTAATGATTCTCTCTCCTGAAACTGATGCCATTTGTAGACCTGTATAATTTACAAGTGCAAGCTCCAAGGGATCAAAAATCCTTGTGCCTACAAATAAGAACATTAAAAATGTATCAATTTCCAAAGATCCATTTATAAATAAATAGGAACCAACTAAACTCATCAAAGGAAGTCCTATTCTTAAAATCATACTTGCTATAGTAGTTAATGAACCAACCCCTTTCTCACTCTTAATATTTGCATTTCTTGAGTTATCTATATCTTCTTCAAGCTTTGTTAATGTATCATCTAAGCTGTTATAAGCTTTTAGAGTCTTAATAGCATCCAAATATTCGTTTATATCTTCTTCCTCTTTTATCCTCATTTTCTTTGTTTTCAAATAAATTTTTTTCTGAAAGTTTTGCATGAGTGTAAGAAGTAGAACAGAAATCGGCAATCCAATAAGTGTTGCTATTCCCATTTTTACATTAATTATCAAAAATAATATTGAGCAAAGAACCGCTACACATATGCCACTGAAAAATTGAGGTAATTGATGCGTTACTGCCGTTTCAACTTTGAAAAAATCATTCATTAATGTATCTAAGATCTCTGCTGAACTTTTTCCTGAAATATAACCTATCGGCAGTTTTCTTATGTGGTCTGCAAGCTCTATTCTTCCATCTGCACTTGTCTTGTATCCAAGTTCATAGGTATATTTTGTGGCTAAATTTTCCAATAAGAATGTTATTAAGAAAAATACTGCCATTATCCCAAAATACTTCCATAAAAGGCTCGTATCTATACTATCTGCACTTCTATTCAAAAATAGTGTTTCTACAATTTTCGCCAAAGCAATAAATGGTATAAGGTTGGAAATAGATGCCAAAACATTTAAAATAATTGATTTTCTTATATTATTCATCTTTCCTAATGTAATATTTCTTATCATTCATTCTCACTCCCTTCTATATCCATTTGCCAAATATTTGTCTTCTTATAAATATCAAAGAGTCGCTTATATATTCCATCTGCAAGGATTAAATCTTCATGCTTACCTCTTTCTGCAATTTTTCCATCAGATATTACTAAAATTTGATTTGCATTCTCTATGGTATTTAACCTATGAGCAATCATGACAACTGTCTTATCTTTAACCAATTCAGACAAAGCTTCCTGCATAAGATATTCATTTTCAGAATCAGCAAAACTTGTTGCCTCGTCTAATACTAATATTGGTGCGTCCTTTAAAATCGCTCTTGCTACAGCAATACGTTGTTTCTCTCCTCCAGATAAATAAGTCCCTTTACCCAAAACAGTGTCATACCCATCAGGAAGTTTTACAATAAAATCATGACATCTTGCTTTTTTACATGCTTTTATGACATCCTCTTTTGTAGAACCTGTCTTTGCCATAGCAACATTATTGAAGACTGTATCTGTGATAAGATCACTGTCTTGAAAAACGAATGCTATCCTCTCCATTAAGGCGTTCATCGGAATATTTTTTATATTAACTCCACCAATTTTAATAGAGCCTTCTGAAGGATCGTAAAATCTGGGTATTAGCGTTCCAATGGTAGATTTACCTGCTCCCGAATAGCCAACTAATGCTGTAACTTCTCCTTGTTTAGCACAGAAGCTTATATTCTTTAAAACCTCTTCATCTCCATAAGAAAAGCTTACATTCTCGAATTCAAGATTATGACCTTTTATCTCTTCCTCACTATCTTCGATTGCCAATTCTTTTTGATCTATAATTTCGTAGATTCTCAAAACAACTTCATTTAGTAAATTCATTCCTTCTGCAAAATCTCTAAGTTTTAATGCAGGTACGCTAATGGCAGGTGCAAGAATCAAATAGAAAATAAAAACTGTAGCAAAATCCAAGTTATTATTTCGTGACATTAAAAGTATTCCTACTGGAACTATGAATGTAGCAACAGATAAAATAAACATTCTAAATGAAACAAATCCCGGTCTTATCATTGATGTCATCGAACTTGTAAAGTCTCTATATTCTCCTACTGACTTTGAAAAAGTTTTAAATGATTTTGCTCCTGTTCCAAATATTTTCACTTCCGGCATACCTTTAACGTATTCAGTAGTTGCTGAATTAATTTGATCCAAAATCGCAAAGTTCTTCTCAAGTCCACCCGACTTTATAATCTTTGCCATGATTGCAATCTGAATTCCTAAACCAACAAATATAATTAACACAGTCGTAAGACCTAATATTAAATTTATCTTCAACATAACAATTATCATTGCTAAAATTAGTGCTAAAGTTGAAATTAAATTTGGTAATTGATGAGAAAAATATCCCTCAATTTGATTCATGTCCGATCCTAATACTTGCCTTATTTTTGACTTGTTGTCTCCGGTAAAAAAACCTAAAGGAAGATTCCCAATATGAAATAATATCTTCTTTTTTAAGTTAGCTATTAAAACATATGAAAACTTATGGCATAAAATACCGCCAATGTAAGTTAAGCAATATGACAATACCACTGCTGCAAGTCCATAGGTGCAGAACTGTATTGTACTTTGTTCTAATTTTCCATATAAAAATAGAGATTTTATGACTTTGTATATCACCAAAATTGGACAAATACTTAATAGCATACCAAGACTAACAAATAATATCCCTCCTACAAGTTGTCCTTTTTTTATTTCACTGTAGGAAATAATATCTTTGATTGATTTCTTCTTTTTCATCTAAAACATACCTCCTTACCGAACGAGTTCGTTCATTTGCCTTAAAACTAATACAAGGAAAACACCATTGATGTTTCCCTTGTAAAATACTTATATTTTATTTTTCTCTACTGAGGTCTTTGAAATAGTTCGCTTATTATTCCAAAGGCTTCACTTGAATTTGTTTTGTTTTCTCCCTTAATAATATAGTCATTATATATTGTTCCAACAGCTCCGTATAAAATAAAAGCTGCAAAACTTCTCACATTTTCTCTGTTTATTCCCATATTATTTTCTATTTTTTTATTTTCAATTCCTTCAATTATAAACCCTGAATAGACATCTATAAATTTTCCAATGTAATGAATCAATTCCCATAGCCTGTAAGAGTTATCTGTAATTGAATTCTCTTTTGAAAAATTATATCTTGTTGTAAATTGACTGATATCTTTTACTATAAGTTCTCTTAGAATTTTTATTCTTTCTTCGTAATCTATTTCCTTGTTTTGAAGGATACCTAACTTATTTTTTAATTTTTCATCAAAGTATGTTTCCATACACGCCAAGAAAATATCTTCTTTTGATTTGAAATAATAATAAAACATTCCCGGCGCTCCATTAACTTCTGCGAGAATATCTCTAACAGAAACTTTCTCATACCCATACTTTTCAAAAAGTCTGGATGCTATATTTATAAGTTCCTGTTTTCTTTCTTCTGGATCTTTTACATTTCTCTTTGCCAAAATCTCACCACCTATTGACCGACATTCGTTCTTTATTCATATGTTAGCATACTCTAACCGAAAAGTCAATCTAAAATCTTTCGTTGAAAATCACTTAATGGTACTCCTGCTCTTTTTAGAACCTTTAATTTCTCCTGTTTCTTCTGTTCTCTCCTTGCCTTATATTTATCTTCATACTCTTTCTGTTTTCCGCTTGCTTTTCGTTTCAGGTAATTTTGATGTAGCTTGTCTTTTCTTTCCTTGATTTTTCTTTCTTCTTCCTCAAGTTTTTGTTTTTCTTCTTCACTTAACTCCACCTGTGGCAGTTCATAATTTCCTATGAAATTAAAGTAAATTTCTATCTTTTGCTTTGATGTCTGACTTCCTTTTCTATCTCTTTCATGTACGATAATTTTTTCTACAAACTCATTTATCATTGTAGTTGTAAGTTCATCAAAGTTTTCATAACGACTGATAAGAGATATAAATTTTCTTGCTCTGTCTGTTTCTTTTTCATATTTTGAAACCTGCTGCTCCAAGTCCTTAATTTCTTTACTTAAAGCGACCTGTTCTGTTTCATATTGATTGTTTAGTATCTCATATCTGCTATTTGGTATTTTGTTAAGGATCATATCTTCGTAAATTCTGCACATAAGTCGTTCGAGTTCCTGAAGTCTGTTTTGGCTTTCCGTTAATCTTATCTTTTTCTTTTCTATCTCTATTTTTTCTTTTTCTTCCATTTCATTTTGAATAGAACGGATAAAGTCTTCATTATCTTCATCAAGGTATTTTTTAATGTCTTTCAGTGTTTCCCTAATAAGATTTAAAACTGCTTCTGCTTTTATTCTGTGTGCTGATGGACAAAGTGTTCCACAAGGTGTTTTGGTATAGGCACTGCAAGTGTAATAGGGTATATTTTTATAATTGCTTGTTCTATGAACATACATCTTGCTTCCACAATCTGCACAATACATAAGTCCTGTTAGTGGGTGATATTCGCCCCAACCATCAGGATACCTTTTTACATTTCCCCTTATCCTTTGCACATTGTCAAAGGTTTCTTGGTCTATAATTGGCTCGTGTGTGTTTTCAAAAATAAGCCAGTTATCCTCGGATACATATTTACTTTTCTTATCCTTGAAATGCTTTCTTGTTTTAAAGTTAACTGTATGCCCTAAGTATTCTTTTTTCTTTAAGATACTGGCAATTGTGGAACTACACCAACGATAAGGATATTCAAAGTTTTTGCTTTGATGTAATCCATATCCCATTTTTTGCTGATGATAAGCGGGTATATCTATCTTATCTGCTTCCAGTATCTTTGCTATTTTGTATGGTCCTGCTCCGTCCATTGTAAGATTAAATATTCGCCTTACTATCTCGGCTGCCTTTTCATCTACAATCCACTTATCTTTGTCTTTTTCATCTTTGATGTAGCCATAAGGTGGAGTGCTTGCCGTATGCTTTCCGCTTTCTCCTTTTGATCTAAATGTAGATTGTATTTTTCTTGAAGTATCTCTTGCATACCATTCATTCATAATATTTCTAAAAGGGGTAAAATCATCTTCTCTGTAAAAGCTATCTACATTGTCATTGATGGCTATTAGCCTTACTCCCTTCTGTCTTAGTATTTCCATACATTGACCGACTTTGAGATAATCTCTGCCAAGTCTGCTCATATCTTTTACGATGATACAACCGATATTTCCTTGATTGACTCCGTTCATCATTGCCATAAATCCCGGTCTGTCAAACTGTGTTCCGCTGATTCCGTCATCTGTAAAGTGAATGATGTTTGACAAATTATTTTTGCTTGCGTATTCTTCCAATATTTTTTTCTGATTGATGATAGAGTTACTTTCTCCTTGCAGTTCATCATCACGACTTAATCTCTCATAGAGTGCTGTTATCTTTTCAAAATTCCTCATTTTTACCCCCTTTCTCTTAATTTTTCAATAAAAAAAGAATTAAGAAGTACATATTTCACTAAAATAGTGATTAAGTGTTCTCCTTAATTCTATTACTCCTGCTGCCAGCTTATATTTCTTATATTGCTTAACTGCAAAATGACTTGGATCTTTCTTTTCAAGAGCTTCGAATAGCCTATCAATTGGGTTCATATAGGTTTCGTCATCTTCTCTGACTTCACTTGCGTCAATCATATCTAAAAGTGTCTTAAAGTTCTTTTCTTCTTCAGGTGCTTCATAATAGATATAACCGATGAGAGCAGTGTAATATAGCTTTTCAGCCTTTACCCAGAAATCTTCTCCTGCCTTTTCTCCATCTCCCTTGGTGTTAGCAATAATTGTTTGGACAAGTTTTAAAATATCTTTTTCACTTCTCAAATATGCAAAGGGATTGTATTTCATAGATTTTTTAAAGTTTATTGTGTTTAATATCTTTATGTCGTATCCATTTTCATAAAGCATTTTCCCGCACTCTAACACAAGTGTCCCTTTAGGGTCTGTTACTACATAGGAAGAGTGCATTTGCATTAGATTTGGCTTTACATAAAATCTTGTCTTACCTGATCCAGAACCACCTATTACTAATACATTTTTATTTCTAGCGTATTTAGGATTTTTAGGTCTTGAGTTCATTGTTAGTCTTTCGGTATTAGTTATTAGTACATTGTTTTCAAACTTAGGATCAATATATGGAGCAATATCCTTACTTTCTCCCCATCTTGCAGATCCATACTCTTTACCTTGCCTATATTTCTTTTTATTTTTTCCTTTACTATAAACTATTAACTTAACAAGACCAGCAACTGAAATACCTACTAACATGTCCCTTGGATTAAGGCTTGGTATATAAGATAAAGTTCCTATATCAGAAATTCCCACCATTAATCTATCAATAATATCTCCTCCTACATAAGAATTAATGTGCTTAGAAAAGATATTTCCAATGTAGCAAAATGATAAATAGGGAATATTTGCTAATATAAATTTCTTTGGGTTGTCTATTTTAATTAAGTTTTTAATATCAGAAAGAATGGCTTCTAATACCTTATTCATCGTAGAAACCTTCGCTATCTAATAAAATTAGTAGATAGTGTCTTCCCTTTGGTGTTATAAATGTTTGTATTCCTACAAGTGTACCTAGTGGATCAACCCATTCTTTAACTTCAAAATATCCCTTGTTCTTATCTGCATAAGGTAAGAGTTTCTTTTTCTTATCTCTATAAATTAATCCCTTATCCATTAGAAAACTTATAAATTGATTTTGTGGTATTCCTAACTCTTTGGCAGTATTTCTAAAGTTTGTAAGTAGGTTATAATCTACTAATTTGTCATAATAATCTGCCTTTGGTCTTAATTCGTCAATCTCTTCTTCTCTTTCGGCAATAATTCTATTGGCTACAAGAATTGCATCTGCAAGTAGCTCTTCGTTAGTTTTCTTTTCTTGACCAACTATATATCCTCCATTCTTTCTAATACTTGGTAAGACTTCTCTAGTTACCCAAGCTTTGAATATTTTTGCTTGTGATAGTTTTGATGAAAGGATAAGTGAATACAATCCTGATTCGTTAATTATTGAAATATTCTGTATTCCTCCAGGGGTGTTCCATTTCGTTACACCCTTGTCTTCTTCATCTACATGGTCATAAATAGCTTTTCTCGGATTGACATATCCCAACATAGTTGCTACTTCATTTGCTATAAAGAAAAACTCACCATCTTTTTCTATAACAGTGAGTTTCCCAAAATTCTTATTTTCAAATGTTTTTAAATTACTTATCATAAGCTTTGCTCCTTATGTTTATTTTTAACTTTATCTTTAGTAATGGTATCCTTAGCCATATCTTTAAACTTATTTATTGTCTTCGTTATTGAATCTTTTCTATCAGCCTTTCTTTCAGAAGCCTTAACTGCTTTTTTAAAGGCGTGTTCCATTACTTTTATATCCTTAGATTGAAAAAACACAGAGTGGTTACCAGTTTCTTTATCTTTCATAACAGAAAACTTCACTCCGTGTTTATTTAAAATTTTCTTTAGTTCTTTTAACTCAGGATCTTTTAGATTAATTTCTTCTAACTGTCCCTTTTTAACCATATCTTTTAGTTTTACTTCTTCTCCGTTATTTTTTATTACATTTTTTAAGCCTCCTTGTTCTTCTATTTGCTTGTGTACTTTCTTTAAGGCATCAAGAATTGCTTTACTTGTTGCTTTTGCAAGTCTTACTTCAAGATTAAGACTTGACCTTGATACTTCTTCATTAATCATCTATTTCACCTCCATATAAAAGTAACTCTTTGTATTTTCTTAACTTCTCTTGATGGATTTTTCTTCTAAAATCTTCTCCCGTAACTTTAACTGGTATTGTCATTTCAAGTATTCTTGAATATATTCTCTGATACTCAAGGTCAATGTTTGGATTTTGAATAATTTCCAATGATAAGTTTGTAGTAAAAATTGTCGGCCTACCCTTTAAGTATCTTGAGTTTATAATGTTATATACTTGTTCTCTTGCATAAGATGTATCCCTTTCAATTCCAAGGTCGTCTAATATTAACAACGGAATATTAGAGAGGTTATTGATAATTTCATTTGAATCTAGCTTAAATGCTGATTTTTGTATTTGGTTTATAACCTGAGATAAATTCATAATCTTAACTTTAACTTGCTTTCTTTCGATTAATTCATTTGCAATTGAACAAGCAAGATAAGTCTTCCCACTACCAACATCTCCATAAAATAAAAGTCCAACATTATCTTTTTTCATTTGTTCAAAGCTTTTGGCATAATTATAGGCAACCTTATAGGCTTGACCTTTTTCATTTAAGAATTTCTCAAAAGTATACTGGTGTTGGAGTGGCGATGAGAAACAATCTCTTTTCAATAACGATATTTTCATTAGTCTTTCTCTTTCTTCATTTTCCTTATCTCTTTTTATTTCACATTCACATTTAATTCTGGGAATAAACTTTGTGAATCCAAGGTTAAGTAATTCTCCATCGACTCTTTTACCACATAACTTACAATAAATATGTCCATTCCTTTCAACATCATTTTCTCTTAATACAAAATCTTTTAAGCCTTTCATAAACTCTCTCCTATATCGTAATTCATTTTTCTTGTTGAATTGTCGTTAATGTTTTTTGCCTGATCATTAAGATACCAATTGATTATCGTTGCCTTGTGATCTTGATACTCTCTGTTATTTGCTTTCATGTAAGACGAGAGCCTATCAATGTAGTCACTAATTCTGTTTCCCAACTCATTTGTTAAGTCCTTATATTCTTCATCAGTCAAAAATATGTTTTTATATATTCCATAAGGTTTTTGCCCTTTACTAAAATCATTCTTTCTTAACTCATTATTTCTAATATTGTTATAGTTACCTTCCGATTTTCGAAAATCTTGACTTTCGATATTCGAATCTCTTGAATTTCGATTATCGAACTTCTGGAATTTTGTTTTTCGAACTTCTTGATTTTTTAATTCCATATTATTAAATATGCTCATAAAGTCTTTAACATATATTCTATTAGGCTTTCCCAGTCCTTGTCTTTTCTTTTCAATCAGTCCTATTCCTGATTTAATATCAAGTTCAGCTATTAATTTATTTGCTTTTTCACTTGCACAATTAAATTGCTCTTTTATGCTTTCAATTGTGTAGTAAATAAAGACTTTTTCATCTTCATCTATCCAGCCATTTTTATATGAAAGACCCATTCGATTAAGCATATATGAATACAAAACTTTTGCTTCTATAGAAATGCTCTTAAAAATCTCATCTTCCATTAATACCATAGGTAACCTAATGAAGTTATACATCTCAGATTGCCTATTATAAAAATAATCAAAATTCATTCCTACCTCCTCTCTTTAAAATAAAAAAAGACGACAGAATTATTGCTTTCTATCGTCTACGGTTGTCTTATATTTATTTTTCTTCAAATTGATTTTATTGTATAGTTTAATAATTCTAATAATCCAATAACATATATACCTAATTTAGGTAATCCAAATGGACTAAATAAAAATGCTAATATTAGTGCTTCAATTACAATTTGCTTGTCTCCTTGAAAAATGCTAGCTATTCCAATTATAAAAATCAAAGTAGAAACTACGCTTAACAACGCAGTACTCAAACTTAATATGAAGGTTAAAAAAGCTATGAGCAAACTCAACACTAATCTTATCGGTAATAAAATTATTCTAATTATCCATCTCATACATACTCCTAAAAATTAAACTGGGATTCATAACAAACCCCAGTTTCATAATTAGCGTGTCCTTTAATATAATTTTGATCCTGCTGGAATATTATCATCCAGCATTATTAAGTTAAGTTTTTCTTCACCGTCATACTCACAAATTGCAGATATAATCATACCTTCTGAGTCGATTCCCATCATCTTACGAGGAGGAAGATTACAAATTGCAAGTAGTGTCTTTCCAATTAAGCTCTCTGCGCTGTAATATTCCTTAATACCAGATAAAATAACTCTTTCTTTTTCAGAACCATCATCTAATGTAAATTTCAAAAGTTTTTTTGACTTAGGAACTTCTTCGCAGTTTTTAACCTTTACAACTCTAAAATCAGATTTTGAGAAAGTTTCAAAGTCTACCATATCTTCAAATAATGGTTCAACTTTCACTTTTGAAAGGTCAATTTCTTCTGTCGTAAGTTTGTCGTAAGTTTCGTAAGTTTCTTTTGATGAATCCCTATTTTCTGCCTTTTCTAAGCCTATTGGCTTCATTGTTGGGAATTGTTGTAACTCCATTTTGACAAATTATATCATCCGGATCGGCCATCTGAAGTACCTCTTCAAGAGATATCTAAAATGATGAGCTTTGCAGTTCGGTATTTAATTCTGACGCAAATGAAGTTGTAGAAAATGTAAGCAGCAATGTTAAAGCTGTTAAGAATGATAAAATCTTCTTCATATGATATATTCCTCTTTCTAAGTTTTACTCATTTATTTTTTTCTTTTTTAAATAAAACATATAAGCTACAATCACTAACGTCAAAACTACACTAAATGCTATCATAATATAGTTTATATCTGTTTCTATATTTGCAGCTTCTCCAGCTATATTCGGATCTGCATCTGGTAAATCATTAGCAATTTCTTTTATTTGTTTATAACTATAAATATAAGAATTGTTTTTTGTACTATAATTGATTAAGTCCTTCTCCTTAGTTAACGTAGAAAGAGGAACAATACTTTCTATTATTCCATCCTCGTTAGGAATAAGTGCGACAACATCTTCAAAAATTGGTAAGCTACCAACTAACATTGTGTCTTCTGGAATTACTCCAATCAAACTTTTTAGTTTCTTTTCATAGTCAAAATTCAAATTTCCGTTTTCATAAAAATGAACACTGGAAACAATCCATTTTCCAACATTATCTAAAACCTCTTGCTGTTCTTCTAAAGAAAGAACCTTTTTAGAGTTTTCACTTAAAGGTAAACCTTTTTGAAGGTTGACCACTATAGTGCCATCAGATACATCAATTGGCAACAAATAAATATAATTTCCAGTTTCAAGAGTTTCCTTGATTTTATCTGCTTTATTTGTGGATAATTTAAATATATTTGTATCCACGTACACTTTATATGCTTTACTATAATCAATGTCTTCTGCCGTAACTTTTATATCTCTATTTTCATATGTTTCATTCACAACCGTAACAATTTCATCTGAAATATCCATAACTTCATTTTCCACATTACTGGATAAATCCGATGCAAATGCACTAATGGAAAATGCAAACACAATCAATAAAGTTGATAAAAAAACAAACATTCTTTTCATGTTTACTACCTCCTATCTCATATTGATTACTAAGCTTTTTATTAACTATTTTCTTAAAACAGTTCTTTCGTAACAACGTGTTCCAAATGTTCCAGTTGTACCATTTACCAAACCAGTATATGAGAAATATTGTTCGTCAATATTAGGCGATGGATCTAAGATATAAATGTAGTTCGTGGAACCCGTCTTATACCCACTAGCAACAATGACATGACTTATTGAACCATTTTGACCTTGTAGCCAAATAACAAAAGGGTTGCTATTATCAATTTCCGTTTTTCTATATAATACCCTATTTTCTGAGAATAATAACTACATTACACATTTTATAGTCTATTCTTTTCCTATTGATTTTATTATATAGTTTAATAATTCTATTATTGCAACAATCAAAACTACCAGCTAAGCTGGTAGTTTGCACAGCGCCTATAAGGCGCGAATACCGGCGCACCCCTATTGGGGCTTCGAGTATTTCATCACATGCACCACTATCCCAACTGCTGCTGAAGCAGTTTTTTTATTTGTTTTTATTTGACTTCCTCTCCCGTAAACGGGTCGTAGTATTCCTTTATACTTATTTGGTCAGTGTAATAGTCTTCTTTTAATTGATTTTGTATATATTCTTTTATTTTCTTTTCATTTCTTCCCACTGTATCTACATAATATCCTCTACACCAAAAGTGTCTGTTTCCATATTTATATTTTAAGTTTGCATGTCTATCGTATATTATCAGCGAACTTTTTCCTTTTAAATATCCCATTATTTCTGGTACACTATATTTCGGTGGTATTTCTACCAGCATATGGACATGATCTGGACATAGCTCTGCTTCTATTATATTTATTCCTTTTCTTGAACATAATTCTCGAAGTATGTTTCCTATATCTTTTCTTAGTTGTCTATATATTAATTGTCTTCTGTATTTTGGTGCAAAGACTATATGATATTTGCATCTCCAGCTTGTATGTGATAAAGTATTTTTATCCATGAGTGCCTCCTTACTTAATTGTGCATGTGACTATCACAATTATACTTTAAGGGGGCTTTCTTGGCGCTTGAAGCTAAAGCTAAATCCCTCCACCTGCATAGCAGGTGGTTTTTTGTTTCGCTCTCTTTCGTTCGCTCAACTCACTAAAGTGAAACAATAAAAATTAAACTGGGATTCATAACAAATCCCAGTTTTATAATTAGCGTGTTCTTTAATATAATTTTGATCCTGCTGGAATATTATCATCCAACATTATTAAGTTTAGTTTTTCTTCTCCGTCGTACTCACAAATTGCAGATATAATCATACCTTCTGAGTCGATTCCCATCATCTTACGTGGAGGAAGATTACAAATCGCAAGTAGTGTCTTTCCAATTAAGCTCTCTGCGCTGTAATATTCCTTAATACCAGATAAAATAACTCTTTCTTTTTCAGAACCATCATCTAATGTAAATTTCAATAGTTTTTTTGACTTTGGAACTTCTTCGCAATTTTTAACTTTTATAACTCTAAAATCAGATTTTGAGAATGTATCAAAATCAACCATATCTTCAAATAATGGTTCAACTTTGATTTTTGAAAGATCTAGATTTATTGATTTCCCACTTTCTTGATTTGTATTTTCATTAGAATCTTGACCAGAATTTTCAGTTTTTTCTTTGCCAACTGGCTTCATTGTTGGGAAAATCCCCTCTACCTTAGATAATTGTCTAAATCTCTATAAAAGTCTATTTTTTGGTACTTCTACATTTACGACAATTTGCTAACTCTCTATAAGTGCCCATAGATTTCTAGCAAATTGTCGTAAATTTGTCGTAAGCTGTCGTAAATTCTAAAATATAAATTTCATTGCTTTTTCAAATTCCCCCATCTGTTCTATCTTAAAATCTTCTGTTGCATCTACATATATATCCATTGTTGTACTAATATCAGAATGACCTAGAATAGACTGCATTGCTTTTGTATTTATATTTTGTTCATTAAGCCTTGTAGCAAAGGTGTGTCTAAAAATGTGATTGCTTAAATGTGGAACTAATAGAATATCATTAGAGTTCGATTTATTTTATCCATTATACTTAAATTGCAATCTCTAACAATTCTTCTTGAAGCTTTATTAAGTGTTCCATTATTGTGAACCTTTCCGAATCTATTTAAAAATACAAAGTCTTTAAATCCATCGATTGAATCACAACATTCGATTCCAAAAGTCTTTTGTAACTCTCTTTCCATAAGAAAAGCATCTTTTACTTTTTGAACCATAGGAATACTTCGCTTACCTGATGCTGTCTTCGGTGTATTAATAGCATATCTATTGTTTAATCCTTTACCTTTACTATAATATACCAAAGTCCTATTTACATTTATAAGACCATTATCAAAATCTAGATCGTCCCATTGCAATCCTGTAACTTCTCCAACTCTCATACCTGTCCAAAGCATAACAATGAATATTGGATACCATTTTTTATATTCATCACTATTAGATAAATATTCTTCAAATAGCATCTGTTCTTCTATTGTCATGGCTTTTTTCTTCGGAGATTCATTTCGATAAGCTACTTTCAGTTCCTTTAAAGCATTATCAGACGGATTAAACCTTATATATTCGTCATCCACTGCTAATTCTAAAACCTTATGTAAGACAGTATGAACACAATCTATGGTAGAAACCATCAATCCTTGATCTTCCTTTAATCTGTTATAAAAACTTCTAACATCAGATCTTTTAATATCAGATAGTTTAATGCAACCAAAAGTCGGTTCGACAAATTGTTGATACATATAGATGTAATTTTTAAAGGTATTATCTTGTAAACCTCTTTTTACCTTTGTCCATAGCTTAAAAGTATCATTTACAGATAAGCTACTTCCTTCATTGTTGATTCCATCTATAGTATTGCGTAAAATATCTAATTCCTTTTCTCTTAATTCTTTTAGAGTTTTCGCATAGATAGATTTTCTACGACCTATTTTGTCTTGCCACTTAAATTCATAAGTGCCATTTGACCTTTGATATTCACCGTCTTTTAAAACACCCTCTTTACTATCTTTGCATCTTCTTACCATAAAAATTCACCTTTTTTGATAAAAGAACACGCTATAATTATTATGCCACATTATGCGTGCTCTTTATTCAATTTCATCTCTAAATAGAAAATTGTCTATTTAAATACTCTTCCATTAACTTTTTCTTAATAAGACGTTTACTTCCATTAAATAATACAGATTTGCAATCATCTTCATCAGTTAATTGTCTAACTTTATCTTGACCAATATTGAAATATTCAGATGCTTCTTTTAATGTTAGAAATGCTTTTTCACAAATACGAACTCCTTTTATATTTTCATTAATCATAAATCCTCCAAATAGTATTTTAAAAATATTAATTTTAAAGTTTTTTGACATTGACAAGTGCCTTGGATTAGCAACATAGGAATCTCACCTCCGCCTCTATTCCGGATGAGCCGGCTTCAACCTTAGAAGTATCATTATCCTCATTTTCTTCATAGCGGATAGGGTATCCCTCCCTATATTCAAACTCTTACTTATCGCTCCATTTCTTCTTCCCTTTTTTTGCTTAGCAGTACTTATTTTGCCGAATTATTCAGCAGAAAGATCTTGGCGGCTAGGTTATTACGCTCCAAAAATGATTAATGTCTTGTCTTGGTCTATTTAATTGTTATGGTTCAAATATTGTTTTGTTTTAAAAATAGAAAGAGGACAAAACTCCCCTCACTTTATAAAGGAAAATTTGCCCTCTTTGGTAACCAGAAACTATCTTTCTTCTTTAAATTTCTTTAGTTTTTCTAAAATCTTATCTCGCCTTTTTATTAAAGCAGGATGTGATATATTTTGAGTCTTTGCTACTGCACGAAGTGTCTCATCTTTGAAATATAATCTTTCAATGATTTCCCGTTCATCCTTATTTAACTTTGACATAGCATTTCTTAGTGCTTCAATCATCATTTGTGTAGCTACAACTTTTTCTACATCAATATTTTTATCTTCTAAATTATCTTCAAAATTCCCATCATGATTTAGGGACGAAAAAAGAGCAAGTGGTTTTTTTGTCCACCTGCTCTAAATATTTTTCGTGTTCTTTTTCTCGCCAGTAGACTTTATATATCTGCTCGCTGACTTTAACCCTTTGTCCGTTGACATAAAGGTAATACTCTTTTGCCATAAAGTTTCCTCCATTTCTTTTTTGTCTATTTGTTATTCAGACAAAAAAGGAGGACTCCTGCATCTTGGCATAAGAAGTCCTCTGAAATGAAAGAAATCCGTTCTTTCTTTTACTATATTTAATTGTTTAGACGAGAATATATAAAGACAGACAACTACAAGAATTATAGAAAAAAGGAGTATTTTTATTCCATTTCAATTCTACAAGGTAACTTATACACTTGTTCATCTCCCTTTCCCTCCGTTCATTATAGATAAATATAAGCATCATAAGTACTCCATAAATAAGTGGATAAAGACCAATAACTATCATTGTTATTACTGCTGGAATAGATAACTGAAAGAATAAATCTATCGGTCTTTTGCTATTAATTGTTCTTTCATATTTAACTATTTCTCCTAATACGAATACATTTCAGTCAAATCAGATTTTTCAATCATATTTCTATATAACTGTGATTCATTATAAATTTCATCATGTGTACCATTTGACACAACTTTGCCCTCATCAAGCAAAATTATCTGGTTTACATTTTGAATAGATTTTAATCTATGTGAAATAATGACAACCGTTTTATTCTTTATAAGTTTATTTAATCCTTCTTGAATTTTTGCTTCATTTTCTACATCCAATGAAGCTGCAATTTCGTCAAGAAGAATAATTGGTGCATCTTTCAAAATGGCTCTTGCAATTGAAATTCTCTGTCTTTCACCTCCTGATAATTTTGCCCCATTTTCTCCCACAATTGTTTGTATGCCCTCAGGAAGCCTGTCTATAATTTCTTGACAACCGGCAATTCGAGCTACTTCTCTCACTTCATCGTCCGTTGCATTCGTATTTCCTATGCGTATATTTTCCATAATAGAAGTGTTAAACAGCACAACATCTTGAAATACGACTGAAATTTTTTTAAATAAGCACTCAGTATCTACTGTTTTAATATCATGACCCCCAATTAAAATCTGACCGCTATCATAATCGTAAAGTCTTGACATCAATTTTAATAATGTTGATTTTCCACAACCTGATGGTCCAATAAGTGCAGTAATTTGGTTCTGTTTTGCTGTAAAAGTAACATTATTGATAACTTTCTTATTTTTCCCTGAATATGAGAAATCCACATTTTGAAAACTAATATCATAATTATCAAAATCTACATTATTTCCAATTTGGGCTTTAGTATTTCTTAACTCTTTAATTCTATTAATTCTTGCATCAAGATAAAAAATTTCTCCAAGATACATATAAATACCTTCTAAACCTTCAGAGATTTTAGTTGCTGCAATAATATATCCAACTAAATATAACAAAGGCACCTCATTACTTATAAACATATGGAGTCCAACAACGCTTGTAATACCTATAGATAACTTTGTGATCCATCCAGCCAAGCTTACTGGGAAAGCTTGAACAATTTCTGCTCTCATTTGAATTTTTTCGGATTCGTCAAGCTTTTTAGAAATGTTTTCTATCGTATTTTCCTTTAATCCATAACTTTTTATTTCTTGACTCATTTCAATAGATGATTGAAATTCTTCTGAAATCTCTCTTAATTTTTCGTAATGATTTCCTCTCACCTTTATTTGGCTTTTTTTTGATAAATATAAAATACCTGCTGAAATAATCAGTGGAAGTAACACACAAATTCCAAGTTTAAAATCTCCTATTAACATCATCACGCCTATCACAATGAAAAAGTAAACATAGCCAATTGTATGACCTATTGCGTGAGCTAAAGCATGTTCAATTGCCGCAACATCTGCCATAACTGTCTGTGAAAGATCAGAGATATCATGTTTTGAAAAATAATCTAATGGCAATTTTTTTAGTATATCCGCTATTTCGATTCTTAAATTGGCAGATTCTTTATAAGTTTCGTTATATGTGGTTTTATAATTCATATTTGTTGCCACATAAACAAGTATTATGATTATCCCAATTCCTAAAACATAAGTTTCAAGTCCATGCCCTTTATTTTCTAAAATAGATTGCACAAAAAACATCATTAAAATCATTGGAAGCATATAAATAGCATAATATGCAAATGAAGACCATACGGATTTTTCCAGACCTTTTGCTCCGGCTTCAGTTAATTGAAATTTCTTTTGTAAATATTTTCTCATTACATTACCCTCCAATCATTTGCTTTTTCATACAAGTTTTGAAGTTCTCTATATCTTCCATTTAAATTCATTAGATTTGTATCATTACCTCGCTCAATAACTTTGCCATTTTCAATGAACAATATCTCATCAACATTTCTAATTGAAGATAATCTGTGAGCAATCATAATGGTTGTTTTCCCTTTCATTAAATTTGAAAAAGCTTGTTGAAGTTCATACTCGTTTTCGGGATCTGCAGCAGCTGAAGCTTCATCGAGTATAATAATCTTAGATTTTTTCAAAATAGCTCTTGCAATGGCAACCCTTTGTACTTCACCACCTGATAAATGCACTCCCTTTGAGCCTATAATGGTATTCTCCTTTTCAGGAAATTTTGCCAAAATACTTTCGCACTTTGCCAAATGCAGAGCATTCATAATTTCTTCTCTTGTCGCATTTTGGTCACCCATTTTTACATTTTCATAAATAGAGGCTTTAAATAATTTTGAGTTTTGAAATACAAATGAAATATTTTGAAGTAATGTTTCCTCGCTATATTCTCGTATATCATAACCACCAATTTTTATACTGCCACTATTTAAAGAATAAAAACCTGATATCAATTTCGCTATCGTTGACTTCCCTGACCCAGATGGTCCAACTAAAGCAAAAGTTTTTCCCTCATCTAACTTAAAGCTCAAATTTTCTATAATATATTTTTCATCATATTTAAAGAAAACCCTATCAAACTCAATATCATAATGTTTAAATTCTTTTCTTTCACCATGTTCTAATTTTTCATTCTTCATTCCATCTATCAAATTCTCTAAACGATCTATTACCTGTCCGGCATTAAAGTTATTTTGTGAAGCAAACATAACTTTCATAAATGATGAAAATATAACCCCAGAAAAACAAGTAAAGAAGATTACTTTTGCAAGAATCATCCCAGCTTGTTCTCCTTTTGTTATAAAATACATACTGCAAGGAATACATATCAAATAATAGGTATTAAATAACGTTTGAAATGACACATACGGCTTTCTGCAACTTAAGGAATATTCATAAGTGTTTTTTGAGTATTGGAGAATTGCATCCAATAAACTTTTATAGGAACGAACGGTTATCCCAAAAATCTTCAATACTTGCATTCCTCTAACATATTCAATTATCTCTGAACTCATTTTCTCCAGAGAATTAGAATATGCCATCATAAATTCTTCTCCACCATACATTGATTTGTATTGAAAAATACCTACTACAATTGTTATAGCCAACAAAATACCAAGTCTATAATCAACAGCAAAGGTCATAATAAACATTAAAATTGGCAACATTCCTGCAACAACATTATCAGGAATCAAATGTGCCACTGTAGAATGTGTTTCTCCAGCATTATCGTCAATAATCTTTCTTACTTTCCCTGACGGATTCGTATCAAAGAAAGCAAAAGAAGCATTGATTAGATTTTTTAACCCAGTTTTTCTGATATTTGTTTCTAATCTAAAACCAAGCATATGTGATACCATCAATGCCACAAAGTAAATAACTCCATACGATACCATATAGATTACAATCAATTTACTATCTTTTATAGCCGCACTATAATCTTTGGTAACTAATAATTCGCAAAACAAATCCCACAAATACCAGTAAGAAGCCATTAAACATATTGTGGAAATAGCAGCTAATAGCATTGAACCATATGCGAATGTTTTTCTTTCAGGAACATACTTAAATAATTTTTTGTATAATTTAAACATTTTTCTTCTCCAAATCTTATATTCTCAGCAAATCTTTCCATCCAGCATAGAAAAATTTTTTAACGTGTTGAATGTAAATATTAGCTTCATTTAAATTCATATTTTGGGAAAGAGGTACTAAAATTCCCTTTATATATGAACTGACTAATATATGAACAAGTTCATACAAAATAAATTCATCTACATCACTTTTATTGTTAGTTCTAATAAATTGTATGGTTGCATCTGTAATTATTTTAGAAATTTCATCAAAATAGAACTCATATTTTGTTCCACCTGATAAATTTAAAATCATTAAAAATTCTTCCTTGTATTCATATATCAATCCAATAAATCTATCTTCATTCTCCCAATTTTTAAAGACACAATTTATTTGCTCCTCTTTGTGTAATTTTTTGTAATCTCTATGTTCTTTATCAAGGAATTCTTTGAGTCTATTTGCGGGTTTTTCAACTAGGCTATTAAATAAATCTTCTTTAGTACTAAATCTCTTGTATAACGCTCCAGTAGTTATGCCTGCATTTTTACAAATTACATTTAAAGAAGTTTTTTCAAACCCATTTCGTTTAAATTCTTTTTTTGCATTTTCCAATAATCTAGGAGTAATGCTAATATCTTGGTTCGCCATAAAATTCCCCCTTGTACATTGATAATAGTACTATCAATTATGTTATTTTTTTTGCAAGAGGCATCTTAGTACCTCTTGCAAAAGCAAAATCAAAACAAACAATCAAAGTTGCTGATTTATTTTGTCCATTATTTTAAAAAAGAACCTAAAGCTTAATTCATCATTTCATCTACATGTAAACCTGATTCCAAAATTCTTGAAGTGTCTCCTGTATTGCCATATCATCTATATTTCCAATACATTTTACTTCCCCACATTCAAGAAATAGAATATAATCACAGCATCTTGAAACAAGCTCCGAATCATGCGTAATCACAAATTGCGTTCGTCTCGCCGCCTTCATACGCTTTATAGCATCTGCCACCTCAATCATATGCATATAATCAAGTCCACTAGTTGGTTCATCATATAGGAGAAATCTTTTATCAGATGCAAGCGCACTAGCCATTGCAACACGTTGTTTTTGCCCTCCGGACAAAGACATGGGATGAGAGTCTTTAAATTCTTCCAACCCTAACTCTTTCAGAATAATATTTGTTCTTTTCTCCTGTTCTTCATGAGACAATCCTAACCTCTCCATAGATAACCTGACTTCTTCAAATACACTTTCGGTAAAAAGCTGCTGATTTACATCCTGCATAACAATATAAGTACTTTCGATTCGATTTTTTCTTTTAAAACTTTCTCCATTTAGAAAGATATCCCCTTTCGACCTTTTTTCCAAACCACAGAAAGCATGTCCGAAAGTAGATTTACCTGCTCCATTGTTTCCAACAATGCCGATAATAGAGTTTTCCGGAAGGTTTATATAAGGAATAGAAAGAGCCGGTTTATTTTCTCCTTTGTAAGTATAACTAAAATCAACAAACTCTATTTTTCCAGCATTATCCGTTGCTCTATTCTCTTTTTGAAATTCAGGCTTACTTCTAAGCCCCATAATTTTTAATTGTTCTTTACTGATTTTCTTAAATTGTTCTATTGTATAATCATTTATAATTCGTCCATTTTTCATATATATCACACGATCAGCTAAATCCATAAGCCATTCCAAACGATGTTCAGCAATTATCACCGTTTTTCTATCCTGCTTCCATTTTTTAATAATCTTTCGCAGCTGTGCGATAGTATGCGTGTCTAAATTGGAAGTAGGCTCGTCCATAACGACTATTGGAGGATTAGGTGCTATAGCGGAAGCACAAGCAACCCTCTGTTTTTCCCCGCCAGATAGAGAAAAAAGACTTTTCCCTAGCAATGCAGTAATATCAAGAGCCTCAACAATATTTTCAAAACGTTCAAAAATAAGTTGTTTCTCCATTCCGAGATTTTCACATGTGAATACTACTTCTGTATCTGTTTTAACTGTATAAAACTGGGATTTTGGATTCTGAAATACTGATCCTACATAATACGCTAGCTGATACAGTTCACATTCAGCTACATTGTTTCCGCAAACAAAAACTTCACCTGACATTTCCCCTTCATAAAAATGCGGAACTAGACCATTTATCATTCTTGTAAGAGTTGTTTTTCCACAACCAGATTCACCACAAAGCAGGACAACTTGACCTTCCGGAATATTTAAGCTCACATCTCGCATACCATTATTTCTCTGCCCGTTCTTATATACAAAACTTGCATTTTCAAATTTAATCATAAAGCCCCCTTTTGCTTGAACATAAGAATAAAATAAAGGATATAAAAAATAATTAAACTGCCGAAAACAAGATAGTCTCTCCGCGTAAACCCAATATTACTTACATTAGTTCTTTCATTAGGTGCTGCAAGTCCCCTTGTAAGTGCAGAAGCAGCCAAATCATTACCAATAGATACAATGCTTGTTAAAAATGGAACCATCCTAAACTCTAACATCATAAGAGGGTTGCGAAAAGAACCTATCCCTCGCAATTTCATAGCATCTCGCACATTTACATATTCTTCTCTAATGGTAGGAAAAAAACGAAATGTTACCGAAATAGGAATTGTAAGTTTTTTCGTAACATGCATTCTATCCATAGCTGCAATAAACTCGCCTACAGATGTTGTTGAAAAAATAAAATATGCCATCATATAACCAGGAATAATTTCTACCGAAAATGCAATTATTCCCGTAAACAAGAGGTTAAACCAAGTTGGTAAATGCGGTGCAAGAAGATCTGGAACAAATAGTGCAAAAAGATACAAAGCAAAAAAATAAACTACTGCTCGCACCTTCTTTAAAACAATCAAAAAAACAAACGGCAAAAGTGAAAGTATCGTGTGAAAAACTTTTAAATATCCAACAGGAGAACCACTGAGCAAAGTAGTTGATACAAGCAAACACATCAATATCTTTGTTCGTGGATCAAGATATAGTTTATCCGCCGTTGCATTTTTCTGATATAGTTCAGAAATCATTACACCAACCCGCTTCTTTCAAAATGTTTCCTCAAAACCTTACGACCAATCATCCCGCCAAGAAAGCCGCCCACAAAGCAAGAAACAATCAAAAGAGGGAATAACCACCAGTTACTATGAAACCATCCATAAACAGAATACATAAATGTTTCTCCATAGCTAGCTGCCTTATTCTTTAACCATTCCTGACTCGCTGTGAGCCAATGTACATAATTTCCCGCAATACATATACTCGATACTGCATATGCAAGAACACACCCCATGCTCTTTTGGTATTTGGAAGCTTTCAAAATAAGTTCTCCAACAATTCCTGTTATGATTGCCCAAATCAATAGATCATATCCCATTCCTGTTAAAATCATGGCAATCCCAATTACTGCCTGTAAAATTATTAGCATTCCAAATTTCTTTATCTTTGTAAAATAAAGCATCATTGGAATACCTTCTACAAATGGGACAACAAAAGTAAGAAGTAAAAAGCCAATTGGAATCAACCCCAAAGTGCATGCGACTGCAATAATAATAACCACATAAATCGCTGAAAAAATCCCAGCATTGATTAAATCTTTACCATTTAATCTGTTTGGATTCAAACCTTTCTTATCTGTCATGTAATACATCCTCCTTAATTTTTTATATTTACGCTTGATACTCAAGAAACATCATTTAGTATTTTATCCAATACATATTATTAATTTATAAACTCATTTTACTTGATTTCCCTTGTGGTTCAGCATATAATATATACAAAAGGTTAGACCTAGCTAACTCATATATTTATTATAATATGCAAAGTTATCCTTTGCAATATCTCCAAATTTTGTTTGGACATTATACTAAAAATTTTGGACATTTTATAAAAAGGAGCGCCGCAAATGTATGCTGATAAATTTTATTCCGGTTTATTTTCTCAACTAAATCTAAATCCTGATAAATCTGGTATCAAACCCAGTGGTGGTTTTACCATGGTGCCAAAAGATAGTACTGGCGAAGGATATCTATGGACATACCCTGTAAATGCATTTTGTTCTATAAATATTTACCATCTTTGTTTTTATAATGAAATGCATTACAGATATTATCACCCTAAAATGTTGGTACTTTCCCAAAGTTCATTTTATGTTGCAAGAGCAATTAAAAAAAATTCTTGTAATCAAAAAAATCAACTTATTGGTTATTACCTTGATAATGGCGAGCATGAATATATAATTCCTGCTGGGATTTGGTTAGACAGTGTTGGAGTTTCAATTTTCCCTGAATATTATGAAGAATACCTTCCAAAAATATTTCATCAAGACTTTTCTTCACTTTCAGAAATAGTCCCTCGAATTGGTACAGACCTATTTATACCAAAAATCTCAACAATACTTGATGATATTGCCACATACACACCAACATCAGAAATCTCGGAACTATTCTATGAGGCTAAAATATTAGAAATAATCGAAGCATTTTTATCTTGGAAAAGCAATGCTGTTCACAATGTTATAGACAAAGAAGATTCAGAAGCACTTCATCGTCTTGGTCACTATTTAGAACAAAACTTTTCCAATCCAACGAACATTCAAATGTATGCACGCATGTGCAATATGAGCAAATCTAAACTGTCTGAACTATTTCACTCAATATATGGATATACAATTGTAGAATTTATTAAGAACTGCCGCATAGATAAAGCAAAAAGATTATTATTAGAAAATGATTTATCAATACAACAAATCGCTAGCGCTGTGGGGTATTCTCATCAAAGCAGTTTTACTTATATTTTCAAACAACATGTAGGATGCACGCCACGTGAATATAGAAAAGATAATTCTAATTTTCACAGCATTAGTTCTACAATTTCAACTTCTAAAAACCATTTATGATATTAACAGTTCTGTAACCTCAATCATTATCTGTATTTTGGCAATCTTTATATAGAATAGCCCACGATTATTTGTTATAATATAGTTACAAATTCAAAACTTGCTTAACGCTTGATATCTAATTTATTCTTATGTAGCTTATGTAGCAAGCACAGTAAGTGTACAGACACTTACGAAAAAATTAATGGAGCATACCTTTACGGAATGCTCCATTTTTTTAATTTTTACCTTGTTAGGGAGAACCCTAAGACCCCGAAATATATTTTATAAAGGAGAATAAGATGGCAAATAGATTTAGAAATGAAAGAATAGAAATAAAATTAACTAGAGAAGAAAAAGAAGTTTTTGAAAAGAAAATGAAACTTGCAAACTGCAAAACTATGTCCCACTTTCTTAGGAAATGTGTATTAGAAAAAGAAATTTATGTTGTAGATTTAGAACCATTTAGAAACTTACAATGGCTACTTTCAAATGCAACAAATAATATAAACCAGATCGCCAAGGCTACTAATACAACTGGTGTTATTTACAAAAATGAAATTGAAGCAATGAATAAAGAAATAGAAAAATTATCAAGAGAAATATGGCAGATTCATTCCCTACTTCTTAATAAATCAAAAGAAAGTTCTGGTGATTAATATGGCAATTACAAAAATACATCCTATAAAATCAACTCTAAATTTGGCAATAGATTATATAACTAGGAGTGAAAAAACTGATGAAAAAATCTTGGTATCTTCATTTAAATGTCATCCATCTACTGCTCATATTCAGTTTATGAAAACACGAGAAGACAATGATACTAAAGGTACAGTTTTGGCTAGACATTTAATTCAATCTTTTCTACCTGGAGAGGTTGATCCTATAAAAGCTCACGAAATTGGAATGGAATTATGTAAGAAAATTTTAAAAGAAGATTATGAATTTGTTCTTGCAACTCATATAGATAGATGGCATATCCATAACCATATTATTTTTAATAATGTTAATTACAAGACTGGTAAATGCTACCAATCTAACAAAAAGTCTTACCATAAAATTAGGTATCAAAGTGACGAATTATGTAAAGAAAATATGCTTTCAGTCATTGATGAATATTATGAAGCTTACAAAAGAAAATATAAAACTGCTGGTAAATCTTGGTATGAATATGACCAAAACAAGAAAGGCAATTCTTGGAAATCTAAATTGCAATTTGATATAGACAGAATGATTAATAAGTCTAAATCGTGGGAAGAATTTTTAGATAATATGAAATCTATTGATTATGAAATTAAGTTTGGTAAACACATTGCTTTTCGTCATAAAGATAAGCAAAGATTTACAAGAGCTAAGACTATCGGAGAAGATTATACTGAGGAAAAAATCAAAGAAAGAATAGATTTATCTATTAAAAACAAAGCTAATCCTACTAAAAAGCGTGTAGGAAATGTTATTGATATATCTACTAATGAAAAAGCACAATCCTCTAAAGGTTATGAAGTTTGGGCAAGAAAGCACAATATCAAAACAATGGCTGATTCAATAATTAAACTTCGAGAACAAGGAATTAATTCAATTACTCAACTCGATGATCTGATCAAAAAATCTGCTGATGATAGACAAGACTTATTAGATAAAATAAAGAAAATTGAAGCTGAGATGAAGAGTTTATCCCAAGATATGGAAAATATAAATTCTATAAATAAGTATCATGAAATCTATAAATACCACAAGAAAAATCCTGAAGATAATCAGTTTGCAGAAGAATATTATAGTGAACTTTCTGTTTATAAAATAGCCGCTAAAGAAATTTTAGAAAACTATAAAAAACTACCAAACACAAAAGAAATACTAGCAAACCTCGATAAATTGCAAGAAAAAAAGAACACCCTTATGCAAGAGTATTCTTTGAATAAAGAACAATTTTCTGACCTTGTTCAGTATAGGAAAAACTATGAAAATTATTATGGAAAGGAAGTGGAGAGATCATAGTCTATGAATAATTAAACTTATAGCCCTTTCAAAAATCATTTTCCAATTAATTATAAATTAAGTATTCTAATTGTTAAATTCAATCAATAAAATTATTTTATCATGTTTTCATAAAGTTTCACAACAAATATTATTTTAGTGATTACATGTACTAAAGTCATAAGAATAATCAAAATAACTACAATCCATTAAATATTTTAATTATTTAAATATATTTTTGATTCATGTAATGGATCCGTAAATAATTTTGTGTATCAACCTAAATCCTGATATAAGAGTAAGGGTTGATACATTTTTTATGTATCAATGTTTGTCCATTCCTATAGGAATGGAGCTTTTCTTAATTTTACACAACTTTAATAAACTGTCAAATTTTCATGAAAATTTGCAGCCGATTTCATACCCATCATACCAAAAAACTATCCAAAGAAATAAATTTCAATGGATAGTTTTTTATATTGCTAATTTAATTGTTTATCTCTTCATCATTTTTGATTAGCTCAGCTTTTACTAAAAGCCTTTTATCGTTTTTGGGATAAGGGTGACACGCCATTAAAAAGAGTTTGGTCTTTCCTTCTTCTCGTGTAAATTTACTCCAGTCTGTAGGTTCAATAACTTCTTTATCAACTACCTTGTAATAGAGTTCTTCTTCCCTAGTAGTAATTTTTAGCTCATCGCCTTTTTCCAACTTATCGATATTTAGAAAAGATTGTGTTTCGTTAATCCCTCCTCTGTGCCCCGCAAGAACAGTTATAGTATTTTCCTCTGAAGTCGGTATATCTGTATCTTCAACAATACCTGAACCTTCTAATAAAGATTGTTCACTTGTATTATCACTAATAGGAGTAATGACTCCTATCTTATCAATTCTAAGAACGCCTATAGCTGTATCTTTTATAGCGTCTTTTGATGCAACATTTTGTTCTATCTCTTCAGGCTTCTTCTCCTGTTCGTAATTTTCAAAAGGAGGTAATTCTTGTTTTATTTGTCTTTCCAGATTAATGGATTCCTCTTTCTTTAATTCTATCCTCTTATGGTTTAGGAATAGAAAAGCAATAGAAAAAACAATGAATATTAACCCGACTGCAATAAGAAATTTACTTAAATGATCTTTTTTTTGCTTATTTGTCATTTTTCTTTCTTCTTGATTTTATTCTCTTTTTCCTTTGAATTCCTGCAAAAGTAGAAAGATTACCTAGTCCCAATAAAATCCAAGCGTAGGTTGATGGATTTAGTCCGTTTCCTGTTTTAGGTAATGGCTTACCTGGCAGTGGAGTCTTAGGAGTATTTGGTCTGACTGGTGTTCCAGGATTGTTTGGCTTTTCTGGAGTATTTGGAGTTTCAGGTTTATTTGGTGTGTTTGGTTCTTCTGGTTTCTTTGGTTCTTCTGGCTTACCTGGTTCAGTTGGTTTTTCTTCTTTATTTACAATTGTAAATCCATCTTTCATATTGCCAAGATAATCGACATCAAACCATCTTCCATCTAGTTTTATTGTATTTCCAGCTTCTCCAATTTCTTTTACCGTATAGTGGTAGTCACGTGAAGAATTTGTACCTTTCTTAACATCTAAGTTCTTGAATTCTCCACTCCAATTATTGTCTTTATTCAAATAAAGAAGTTTTCCAGTAGCTTCTCCATCCCTATAAAGTTCTACTACAATTTTGTCTACTGGCTTATTTCCATATAAAGTCCAGTCTTTCTTAACTTTAATAGTTATAGTATCTGGTTCAGATGGTGTTGGTGGTGTAGGCGGTGTTTTAGGCTCTTCTTTATTTGTTATTGTAAAGCCATCTTTCATAGACCCACTGTAACTTACTTTGTACCAATTTCCATTCAGCTTAATTGAACCAGTTTCTTCTCCAACTTCTTTTACTGAGTATTTATAGGCTTCTTTTGAGTCTATTTTTTCTACTACGTCTAAGTCTTTGAATTCTCCACTCCACTTATTGGCTTTGTTAAGTTCTAGCTTTTTGCCCGTAGCTTTTCCATCTCTGTAGAGTTCTACTTCGATCTTTTCAACTGGGGCTGCTATTTCTTTTCCATCTTTGTCTTGCCAAGTCTTTTCAACCTTGATGTCTTCCTTTGGTGGATTAAGTGGTGTTGGCGGAATTGTTGGCTCTTCTTTATTAGTTATAGTGAATCCGTCTTCCATACTTCCGCTATATTTTACTTCGTATTTATTGCTTCCTATAACTACTTTGCCTTTTTCTTCTCCAACTTCTTTTACTGTGTATTCATAGGCTTCTTTTGAGTCTAGTTTTTCTACTACATCTAAGTCTTTGAATTCTCCACTCCAATTATTTTCTGCATTTAGAGTTAATTTCTTATCTGTAGCTTTTCCATCTCTATAGAGTTCTACTTCAATTTCTTTTACTGGTGCTGTTATTTCTTTTCCATCTTTATCATCCCAAGCTTTTTTTACTTTAACGTCTGTCTTTGATGGTGTTATTGGTGTTGGCGGAATTGGTGATTTGATTTTATTGTAATAGCTAGACATTAAATTTAATCTAATATTGTCACGTGAACTATAGTTATTGCTTTGTCCAATATATTCAAACCAAGTCTCACCTACGGCTTCTTTAAATAATTCTTCATAGTCGCCGTCTTCTAAATAGTTCTTGTTGTTTCTATCTAACTTGTCATAGCTGTTCGCAAAATTCCAATATATACCAAATTCACCGTTTTCATCTTTATATACTTTATAGTAATGGTACCTTTCGTTATTTTTGTCGTCCAAAATATTAGCATAGTTAGACGGATTTTCTGTTACTCTAAAGATAACTTCACCTTCACCATGAACATTTTGTTCTATTTTAATTTCATGATTTTCAGCTCCGCGTACTCTTAAAAGTTTTTCTCTAACTATATAATAAGCAGTGTCTATTTCATCATCACTCAATTGGTCAATAGATGAAATGTTTCTACCAATTTTTTGTGATACGTCTTCATAAAAGGTGTTCTTATCTTCCTTAATTATATTTGGAATTGTTATTGTGATTGGATCATATTCACGTTCAACAGTATCTTTATCTTTCAATTTTTCAATTTTATAAGTGAAATTCCACTCATCATCTGGACCATTTACTAGATATAAAAGATTTTCTCTTTTTTGATCTGCTGTTCCTTTCGGTAAAATTATATGTTTACCAATTGGCACATAGGCATTTTTTTCATTAATATATTTATTTTCAACGGTAAATCCATCTTCAACATTACCATAATAGGTTACCAGAAAAGCATCGTTCGTTATTTCAATTCTTCCGTCTTTTTCGCCTATTTCTTTTACTGTATATTTACTTTCACTTGTATTTTCTATTTGTTCAAAAGTAGCAGTCCAATTATTGGCATCATTAAGTGTAACTTTTTTTCCTGTTGCTTTGCCATCTTTGTATAGCTCTACAGTTACCTTTTCCTCCATTGAATCTGTCACTTTATTTGTTTGGTCTTTCCATACCTTTTTTACTTTGATATCTGTCTTTGATGGATCTATTTGAGTTGGTGATTTGATTTTATTGTAATAGCTAGACATTAAATTTAATCTAATATTATCACGTGAACTATAGTTATTGCTTTGTCCAATATATTCAAACCAAGTCTCACCTACGGCTTCTTTAAATAATTCTTCATAGTCGCCGTCTTCTAAATAGTTCTTGTTGTTTCTATCTAACTTGTCATAGCTGTTCGCAAAATTCCAATATATACCAAATTCACCGTTTTCATCTTTATATACTTTATAGTAATGGTACCTTTCGTTATTTTTGTCGTCCAAAATATTAGCATAGTTAGACGGATTTTCTGTTACTCTAAAGATAACTTCACCTTCACCATGAACATTTTGTTCTATTTTAATTTCATGATTTTCAGCTCCGCGTACTCTTAAAAGTTTTTCTCTAGCTATATAATAAGCAGTGTCTATTTCATCATCACTCAATTGGTCAATAGATGAAATGTTTCTACCAATTTTTTGTGATACGTCTTCATAAAAGGTGTTCTTATCTTCCTTAATTATATTTGGAATTGTTATTGTGATTGGATCATATTCACGTTCAACAGTATCTTTATCTTTCAATTTTTCAATTTTATAAGTGAAATTCCACTCATCATCTGGACCATTTACTAGATATAAAAGATTTTCTCTTTTTTGATCTGCTGTTCCTTTCGGTAAAATTATATGTTTACCAATTGGCACATAGGCATTTTTTTCATTAATATATTTATTTTCAACGGTAAATCCATCTTCAACATTACCATAATAGGTTACCAGAAAAGCATCGTTCGTTATTTCAATTCTTCCGTCTTTTTCGCCTATTTCTTTTACTGTATATTTACTTTCACTTGTATTTTCTATTTGTTCAAAAGTAGCAGTCCAATTATTGGCATCATTAAGTGTAACTTTTTTTCCTGTTGCTTTGCCATCTTTGTATAGCTCTACAGTTACCTTTTCCTCCATTGAATCTGTCACTTTATTTGTTTGGTCTTTCCATACCTTTTTTACTTTGATATCTGTCTTTGATGGATCTATTTGAGTTGGTGATTTGATTTTATTGTAATAGCTAGACATTAAATTTAATCTAATATTATCACGTGAACTATAGTTATTGCTTTGTCCAATATATTCAAACCAAGTCTCACCTACGGCTTCTTTAAATAATTCTTCATAGTCGCCGTCTTCTAAATAGTTCTTGTTGTTTCTATCTAACTTGTCATAGCTGTTCGCAAAATTCCAATATATACCAAATTCACCGTTTTCATCTTTATATACTTTATAGTAATGGTACCTTTCGTTATTTTTGTCGTCCAAAATATTAGCATAGTTAGACGGATTTTCTGTTACTCTAAAGATAACTTCACCTTCACCATGAACATTTTGTTCTATTTTAATTTCATGATTTTCAGCTCCGCGTACTCTTAAAAGTTTTTCTCTAGCTATATAATAAGCAGTGTCTATTTCATCATCACTCAATTGGTCAATAGATGAAATGTTTCTACCAATTTTTTGTGATACGTCTTCATAAAAGGTGTTCTTATCTTCCTTAATTATATTTGGAATTGTTATTGTGATTGGATCATATTCACGTTCAACAGTATCTTTATCTTTCAATTTTTCAATTTTATAAGTGAAATTCCACTCATCATCTGGACCATTTACTAGATATAAAAGATTTTCTCTTTTTTGATCTGCTGTTCCTTTCGGTAAAATTATATGTTTACCAATTGGCACATAGGCATTTTTTTCATTAATATATTTATTTTCAACGGTAAATCCATCTTCAACATTACCATAATAGGTTACCAGAAAAGCATCGTTCGTTATTTCAATTCTTCCGTCTTTTTCGCCTATTTCTTTTACTGTATATTTACTTTCACTTGTATTTTCTATTTGTTCAAAAGTAGCAGTCCAATTATTGGCATCATTAAGTGTAACTTTTTTTCCTGTTGCTTTGCCATCTTTGTATAGCTCTACAGTTACCTTTTCCTCCATTGAATCTGTCACTTTATTTGTTTGGTCTTTCCATACCTTTTTTACTTTGATAGGTGTTGATTTTTCTTCTTTAAATGTCACTTTTTCATTAGTCAAATTATTTGTTTTTTCAATTGATACTTCGTCTTCTTTAATTTCTGATTCTTTTTCTTTAGGAGGATTGTTTATACTTAGTAGGTTGCCTTCGATAGCAATACTACCTTTTATATCTGTTTTATCCTCTACAAGGCTTGTAAATACAACCCTTAGAGTACCCCCCCCCGATTCAGAATTAGGGTTATTTACTTCTGCATTTGCAACTTGCACTCCATCAAAAGTATGTACTGCAAAATTGTTTTTTGCTGCCTTGAAACCTTTAGGAAGAGTGACATTAAAATAGTCTCCTTCTTTAATATCTTTTCCATATTCACTAGCATCCCAGTCTATTTCTAGTCTGCAGTCCTTATCTTCCTCAATTTTCTCATTAAGATCAATGGTATTACCTTTTCGATCTTTGACTTCTATCCTACTAACTCTTGTTTTTGACAAATGATTTACACCTTGCGCAAATGCTTCACCAGTTGGTACAATTGTACCTAACAGCATCAAACAAGCTAAAAAAAATGCTGTTATTTTTTTACATTTTAACATTATTTCCTCCTTTTCTTTCTTTTTTTTCAGAAACATCCCATATACAATGAAATTTATTCCGATGAAAAAGTATCTATACATGATAATATTACCACTTTTCAAGATTTTTTACCATTTTTTGTAAGTTTTTACATCAAATTCATCCGACACTATTTTTAGCTTATATATTGGAAGAGTTGACTATAATACTTTGTGATGTCTTAAGCCATTAGATTAGATTGACTAAAATCAAGTAAGGGCTAATTTATAGTCCCTATCACACCACCCGTACGTACCGTTCGGCATACGGCGGTTCAATATTTTCTTGTATCATATTATTTATTACTTATGTATCTATTTAACTTTATTCTTTTTGTATCTGAACCTTAAGAGATGAATACGTCCTTCCTTGTGTTCCATCAAGTCATAGTACATCATTTTCAAATATTACAATAAATATCGTTCCTCCCTTCGCTCCATTTCCATTACAGAAACTTCTTCACTACTATGGATTCTGCTGACTTCTCACTATTCGTTGTTACTACTATTTCGCTATTGCTTTCTCTCTCCTAGATGTCACCATCTAAAACTTGCAAGTCGCTATTAGATTCGTTGGTAACTACGCTCTGTAGGGATTTTTACCCCAGCATTAAAACATGCCCGTCATAACAAAAAAATAAAGGCAGTCCGAAGACTGCCGATATTTATCTCTCTGTATCTTTGCTATGGTCTTTCTTATTTGACTTAGCTTTATCATCTGTCTTAAAGCTTTTTATTTGCCCTAATATGGACTTTTTGTCCTTGTCTTGACTCTTTACTTGTTCTTTTGCTTTTAAGAGCTTAGAAGATAAAATACGGACATTCTTATGTTCCTTTCCGTTGTTGTCAATGCTTATTTTTACTTGTCCGAAGATTTTAACAAAATCACCTTGTTTTAGGTTCTCTAAATCTTTTGTCTTATCTCCATAGGCTGAACAATTCGTATAAATTTTATTTCCGTCATCATCTTTTGAAACAATTGAAAAATTACTTACTTTAAATTTTTCTCCATTTGCATTTTCTCTTTCAAGATTTTCTACTTCGCCAGCTATATTACCCACAAGATTTATGAGGTCGTCTTTTTCTTCAAGTTCATTGGTATTTTCAATGAGCTTTCCTTGTTCTTTCATATCATCAATCATATAGTCAAAGTCATCACTTAGTAGACCTGTTGTGTCATTGTTCATATATAAAACATAGACTTCTTCAAGTGCTTTTTCATCATTAACACCTTTTTCTATGCTCACAAGTGCTTTTATAAAGTCCTTGTAGTTATCATTCATCATTTCTTCTAAATTTTCTCTAATATCTTTGTATTCCATATTTTCCTCCTTGTACTAAATAAGGGGAGCTATTCACCCTCCTCTATCTTTCTTGTCCTTTTTCACTTTTTTCTTGATTTTTATCTTTCTCTTCTTCCGATTTGAATTTGGATATTTGTCCCAATATTGATGGTTTCTCTTCCCTTGCGTGTAGATTATCCTCTACATCATAGGTTGATTCAAAGTAATCACTATCTTTAAAATCATTGTCATACCTATCTGGTATTCCATCATTGTCAAGATCTTTTGCTAGCGGATCATAGAAGTTTCCATCATCATCTATTTCTAATCCTAAAGCTTGTTTTAAATCTTCTTCATCTACTGATACCAGATCATCAAAACTTGACATCTTTATGGCTTCAGTCATATCTTTAAGAGCTTGTGAATTAGATATATCTTCCTCTACAAAAGATTCTGTTCTAATAGCTACATTATCTACATACTGAGTCCATGTTTTTTCTTCCAAATTTACTTCATATTGAATAGAATGCTTACCATCAGGTGTTTCTGTATAGGCAAGTCCTATATGACTTAAATCAGGGTATAGTTTGTCAAAGTCTTCATAGTTATTAGATTCTGAAAACTCGTAGTTAGAATAATCAACTATCGCCCTTTTTAAATCTTCTAATAGTGGTGATTGATTTTCTAATTCTTCTACTTCTCCCATATCTAAAAGTTTATTAATTTCAGCTAGTCTTAGTGTCTTGTCCCTTAACTCATCTGCTTTTTCAAATGGTTTAGTTAATTCTACTTTGGCATTTTCTAAAGATTCTTTATAGTTTTCAAGGTTTTGATTTAACCTTTCAAGTCTTGAAGGCATTTTTTCAATTGCATTATCAAGTCTTGTTATATTACCATCAGTAGAGTTTGAAAACTCTCCGAAGTATTCTGCTTTTCCTAGGAGTTTAAAAGTGTGAGTATTAGTCATAAAGTTATACGAAACTTGTAAATCTAGATTTCTATATTTACCAATAACCTTGCTATCATTTATCTTTACTTTTTTTATTTCTTCTAATAATTTCTCTCCAGCTTCTTTCTTATCTAAAATTTTATTTTCACCAAGACTGATTGAAGTGAATTTGCTATCTCCTTCTCCTAATTTCTCAACATTTGCAATATCTTCTTTAACTGCTTGTATTTCCATTTCAGTTTTTAAAATACTTTGAGGATAAATTTTATTTACCTTATCTTCAAGCTTATATTTATTAGACTTGTAGTTTGCTTCAAGCATTTTTAGCTTTGTAACTTCGTTATCTAAATCCATTTTTTCTTTAATTAAAGGATTTCCAGTAGCTAAAGCCTTAATTTCTGAATAGGATAGACTTGCTTCATCAACATCTTCTGCAACACGCACAGGCGTCTTGCTTGTCATTATTTGGGATATGAATTTCTGCTTATTCTCTATCGTCTGCCACAAATAAGAATCAAATGTATTCTCTGTTACATATCTAAAGATATTGACTTTATCATTTTCATTACCTTGACGAACAATTCTACCACTTCTTTGCTCTAGGTCAGACGGTCTCCAAGGGACGTCTAAATCGTGTAAGGCTATTAGCTTATTTTGTACATTTGTACCTGCTCCCATTTTTTGAGTAGAGCCTAATAATACTCTTACTTCTCCTCTTCTTACCTTAGAGAACAATTCATCTTTTTGTTTGTCTGTATCTGCTTCGTGAATAAAGGCTATTTCTTCTTTAGGTATTCCCATATTCACTAGCTTATTTCTAATATCATCATAGATATTAAATTCTCCATCTCCTTTTGGTGTGGACATATCCGAAAACACTAATTGGGTCGATGAATTTTCTTTTGTCTTATCCCAGATCGAAAAGATATTTTTAACGCATACATTAACTTTTGAATTAGGATCATCGGGAAGTAGTGGATTTATTAATCTTTGGTCAAGGGCAAGTTTTTTACCATCATTTGTAATCTTTAACATATTGTCTTCTGTTGGCTCTACTTGGTTATTTCTAACCGCGTCAGCTCTTTCTGAAATAGCTTCTAATATTTCTTTTTGTTCCTCAGTAGGTTTTGTTTTAATAACTTCGAAGTTTGCTTCTGGTACTGGTAAATTTAACATATCTGAGGTCTTTATATCTGCTACTTCTTTAAACATGCTCATCAGTTCTGGCAAGTTATAAAACTTTGAAAATCTTGTCTTTTGCCTATATCCAGTGCCTTCTGGAGATAATTCAAAAGTATTTTCTGTTTCTCCAAAAGTAGAAGCCCAAGCGTCAAAATGTTCTAATCCCCTTGCCTTTAAATCGTCATATTGAAGGTATCTTTGCATGGTATAAAGCTCTGTCATTGAATTTGATATTGGTGTACCAGTAGCAAAAACAACTCCCTTTCCATCTGTCATTTCATCCATATACCTACATTTCATATACATATCCGAAGACTTAAAGGCTTCACTTTGACCGATACCAGCCACATTTCTCATCTTTGTATGCAAGAATAAGTTTTTGTAATTATGAGCTTCGTCTATAAATAACTTATCTACTCCTAGTTCTTCAAAGGTTATTACATCATCTTTTTTAAAGTCATCATTTAGTTTTTCAAGTCTAACCAAGAGTTTCTTCTTTGTTTTTTCCAGTTGTTTTACTGTAAAATTTTCTCCTCTATTTCTTTTGTTCTCATCAATAAAGGAAACTATATCATCTATTTGGTCTTGTATATGTCTTACCTGGTATTCCTTAGACATTGGTATTTTTTCAAATTGAGAGTGTCCTATGATGACCGCATCATATTCTCCTGTTGCAATCCTACCAATAAATCTTTTCCTATTTTTGGGTTGAAAGTCTTTTTTATCGGCCACCATAATATTTGCTGACGGATATAATTGCATAAACTCTCTACCAATTTGAGTGGTTAAATGGTTAGGAACTACAAATAATGACTTACTTGTAAGTCCTAACTTTTTAGATTCCATAGCAGAAGCTACCATTTCAAAAGTTTTTCCTGCTCCTACTACATGGGCAAGTAGTGTATTTCCACCATAAAGAGTCCTTGCTATGGCATTTTTTTGATGTTCTCGAAGTCTGATTTCAGTATTCATTCCATCAAAAGTTAAGTTAGAACCATCAAATTCTCTATTTCTAATTGAATTAAATTTTTCATTATAAATCTTCTCTAGCCTATATCTTCTATCAGGATCTTCAAATATCCAATTCTTAAATTCTTCTTTAATCAGTTCTTGCTTTTGACTTGCAAGCATAGTTTCTTTTTTGTTTAATACTGAAGTCTTAGAACCATCATCATTTATTACTTGGTCAAATACCTTTGTATCTTTTAGATTAAGGGCATTTTCAATTAGCTTATAGGCATTTACTCTACTTGTACCATAAGTCATGTTAGCAAGGTCATTAGTCGAGTCAACACTTTTACCTTCAATATTCCATTCACTTGTATGTGGTGAGAACCTAACCTTTATATTCCACCTATCATAGCCAGGTGTTTTTAAAAGGTTAAAAGTAAAGTCTTCTATATCTTTTTGAGGTATCCAAGTTGCTCCTAACCTTACATTTATATCAGAAGCAGTGAGTTCTTCAGGCATAACTTCTTGTAATTTTTCTCTTTGATATTTGAGTTTGCCTAACTCGTTTAATAGTGTATCTTTCTTTTCAGAAGGTGCTAAATCTATTACATTTTCAATTTCTCCGATATATGAATTGAGGTATCCAATCTTTTCTCTAATATTTCCACTTAAATATTCATCAGCCGATACATATGAAAAATGAAATGGATCGTCATTGTCAAAGTTCTCAAAGGGCATTCTGTTATTTATTAGGTCTGTATCCTTAATATCTAAAAATATCTCGCCCTCAAGCTCACCAATTAAGGTGTTCCTATCTTTACTTGTGATAGATTCCATATATTCAAAATCTACATATCCTTTTTGTGAAACAGATAAGACTAAAGCTTCAAGGGAAGTGTCTACATGGTCTACTACTTTTGCCTTTGTTATTGTTCTTTTTGAAAATATATCACTCTTAGCTTTGAAATTATCCTCATCATCAAGTATTTCTATTGATGAAACTAAAGGAAAGTTTGAGTCTTCCTTTAAGGCTCTAGTATTTGATAAGGAGTTAATAAAGCCATGTTTCTTTGAAAAGTTATCATAGACTTCATTTAACTTTTCTTGTGATTCTTTTATTTCCTCGTCAGAAAAATCGTCCTTTTGTTTTTCTATTACATCTTTTAAGGCATTCATAACATCAAGATAATCTCTTATCTTTTCTTTGTTTTTATCTGATATATTCTGCTTGATTAAGACTGAGTTTTCTCTTAGGTAAACCTCTTCGTCAATAATGGTATAGGAAAAATTCTTAACATCGTCTGTTGCTGGAAGACTTAATTCTTCATCTTCCAATAGCTCGACCTCTTCATATTTTGAATTTGAAGATATTTCCTTACTTGCAAGATCCATTAAATCTTTTAAATTTACGTCTTCTCTTTCATCACAAGTAATAGTATTGCCAAATCTACCAGATACTTCTTTCATATCCCCTAATACCATCTGAGGATTATCTACAAAATATTTATTGTAGGTCAAACCCTTTTTATCAGTTGCTAGATGAATCCAATCGTCATCTCTTTCTATAACTGAGTCTCTCTTCTTTAGAAAAATAATATCTGAAGTAACTTCTGTACCAGCAAGTCCTTTAAATGTTGTATTAGGAAGCCTCATAGCTCCTAAAAACTCACATCTTGCATTAATATATTTTCTAACAGATTCATCTTTTTTATCCATAGTTCCAGATGAAGTTATGAAGGCAATAATTCCTCCATTCCTAACCTTATCTATTGACTTTGCAAAAAAATAATCGTGAATCAGAAAGTTATTTCTGTTATATTCACGATCATTAACTTTAAAATCTCCAAAGGGAACATTTCCTATTACCAAGTCAAAGAAGTTATTTGAGAAGTTTGTTTCTTCAAAGCCTTTAATTTGAATGTTAGCTTCAGGATAAAGTTCTCTTGCTATTCTTCCGCTTAGGCTATCTTTTTCTACTCCATATACTTTAGAGCTTTGTATTTCACTTGGCATATTACCAATGAAGTTACCGACTCCTGCAGATGGTTCAAGGATATTTCCAGTCTTAAAACCCATATCTGTTAGAGTCTTATATATTCCATCCATTACCTCTCTAGGTGTATAAAAGGATGTTAAGGTAGACTCTTTAGCATTCAAATACTCATCATTTGTTAAATTTTCTTTTAAAATATTTCTTGCTTCAAGCCATTGCCCTCCTTTTTCTTCATCAAAGACATCGGCAAGACCACCCCAACCTAGATAGTCAGCAAGATAGGCTTGTTCATACTCTCTTGGACTCCTATTTTCATTTTCAAGTCTTTTGAGCATCTTAATAGCTTTTATATTTTTATCTAGCCTTTCTGATGGTGTTAGGTATTCTGAGTAAATATGATTTTTTAAGTCATAATTTCTAGCAAAACTTAGCCTTTCCTTATTAGGTTCATAGCCTAGATTCTTTAAATCTTCTTTACCCCTCAATAAGTTTTCGGCTGCTTCCCTAGGCACATTGTACCTATCCATCATTTGGTCAATTTCAGGATTGTGGTTATCAATAAAGCTTTCTTGCTCTACTTGTCTTTCAATTTGTTTTTCATATTCAGATAATTTGTGTATCTCATAATTTCCACTATCTAAAAGCTCATCAATCTTTCTACTTTCTTCAAATGTTTCACCCTTATATAAGGGAAATTCTTCTCCATTAACTTCCACCTTAGTTCCAGTTTCAATCAAGTTAATTCCATCAAAGATCTTCTCATCTTCTAAAATAAATTCCTTACCAACCTTTACTGCTAGTTTTTCTGATGTTTGACTTAGATTTTCAAAGATTTCTTCAAGGTATGAATCGTTTCTATATGGAATTACTTCCGAACCCCTAATCATACCTCCCATATATTCCATATTATCTCTGATAGTGACAGTTTTAAGTCCTCCACTTAGTTCATCAAAATCTGTAATGGTAAAGTCCTTATCCTTATATCTAACCTGATCGCCTATCTTAAATTTAGGTTCTATCTTTTCTTTAACTTCTTCTTGTAAAGATTTTTCCTCGCTTAGTGCAACTTGTTCTTCCAAATATGAAAATTCACGCTCATTTACTTCTTCACCATCACCAAGGTCAATCCTATAGTGTTCGACAACATCGCCGTCTACATAGTGGTCAAAATAGAATTTAAAATATCCAATATAATCATCTGTCATTTCTCCAAATTCATTTTCTCCAAGAGTTTGATTATGGTCTTTAACATCAATATCTTTTTGTCTTAGGATATTGATTAAATCTTTAGTTACTATCTGCCCACTATAATCGGGAACTAATTCGTGGTTTTCATTAAATTCTACAATCCAGTAATCTTTCCTATTTTCAGTGTTTTTGTCATCAAAAAAAGAAGCTTCATCAGCTTCCTTTTTTTGACTTATTTCATTCTCTAAGCTTCCACGTATTCCTTGATTGCCATTCTCTTCACTGTTGCCATCAAGTTGTTCATCTGTCCTTGGTATTCTTCTGGATTCTCTCTTTTCATCTTCTCTGTCAATCCTTGTTCTTTCATCATCTTGACTTTCTCTCTCTTGATAAAGTCCACTGCCTGAGTCTGAATTTCCTTCAGGTGGTGCAAAAGTGTTTTCTCCTCGTACATTTTCTGAAGTTTCTTCCAGTTCTCCATGTCCTCGCTCCCTACCAGGTAAGACAGTCTTAGAACTGCGTATGTTGGATTCGGAAATCTCTCCATAAATTCCAGATCCTTCTCCATCATGTCCAAGGTTTTCTCTTCGATCTTCATCGCTATTTCCTCTGTCGCTTCCATCTGTGAAAACTCGTCCATCTCTACTTCTTGACCTATCATCTCGTCTATATAAATCATTTTGACCTCCTCTATTTTCATTTATATTTTCTATATCTTTATTATAGTCGGCAGCAGCCCTTTCTGTCAGCAGCCTAGTACGATCCATTTCCTTAGATTTTTCTATTGTGCTATCTATAATATCTTCACTAACCCTTGATATTACAAGACCTATCTGCTCTAAAGAAATTGTATTAATCCTAGAAAAATTATTTTTTAAATTTTCCATATCCATAGGATAGACTGTATTAAACCTATTAGCTACTGCATAGGATATTGAGTCTCTCATAAACTTTTCAAAACTCAGTCTATCATCTATATCTATTCTCAAATCAGCAAGAGCCAAATTAATATATTCATCTCCATAAATTCGACTCAAAGAAAATATATTTTCATTGAGTGAATCACTAACTTCAAATGAAAAATCTCTTATTATTTCTTTTAAAGCCTCGTTATGATTTTCGTGGTCAAACTGCCATAAGCTAACCTCATTAATATTCCTATCCATTGATGTGGTCTGACTTATATCAAAGATATATGAAATTCTTTGATTTACATCACTTCCAACTAAAATTGGAATACCCTTTTGACCTCTCATAACAACTCGACCAAAATATTTCTTCCACATATCAAAGGTCGCACAAGCTCTAGCTTCAGGTTCTTTGTTATATATACTTAATTGGCTTGAAAAATCATATTTTTGATTGTTACCTATAACTTTTAAGAGTTTTAAATATTCTTTTTCATCTTGTAAAACCTCATACTTTATTGTTTCTTCTATATTCTTAAAATCATTTACTTGCATTTCCTACCTCCGTTCTATGAATTTCTTTTATAATAGCCATTAAAACATCAACCACAATAGAATTGCCAGCCTGCTTATATAGTTTGCTTGAGGTGCAATTTTTTCTTCTTGGATGTACTTTCTCTAATTTGTCTATATCACTGTCATCAAAACCCATGAGTCTTAAACATTCTCTTTCTGTTAAATACCTATACTGACCATTTCCAATATCTATTATCCCAGAATTGGGTACTCTCATCTGTTTTGTAGAAATAGTATAAGAAAAATCTTTAATCACTTTTAGTCGCCCTTTAAAACTATTATCTATGCCTTTATTTAAAAATTTGAGCATATAAGGTTGGGTCATTGTGTAAAGTTCACTTACATCCTTTTCTAAAAATTCACTTAGTGGTCTTGTTTCTTTTCTCTCCAATTTATTAAAAGAAAAGTTATTTGCTCCAAGACATGAAACAACAAATATCCTTTCTCTTTTTTGAGGTATCCCAAAGTCCATTGCATTTAAGATTTCATATTTGCTTTCATATCCAAGATCTTCTAGCTCTTTTAGATAAATAAAAAAGGAGTCCCTCATATTTCTATCAAGGACTCCCTTTACATTCTCCCAAATTATCCATTTAGGTTTATCTTTCATTTCTTTAATTATTCTAATTGTTTCAAATAATAAGCTTGAACTAGTTCCTGAATTCTTTACTCCTCCCTGCTTTTTTCCTATTCTTGAAAAGTCTTGGCAAGGACTTCCATGCATTATTAAGTCTATCTTCTCATTAGGTGCTTTATACCCTAATACTGATTTTGGCTTATAATTTTCTTCATAAAGTGCGTTGTATGATTTAACACAAGCCTTATCTATCTCTACATAATCAACAACTTCATAAGGTATCTTTAAATTAATAAAAGCCTTTCTAATAGCACCTATGCCACCGAAAAGCTCTAATATTTTTACCTTATTCATTTAGATTATTCTTGTACCTGTCTACAAGCTCCTTTATACTATCTTCAATTTCTCTTAAAAAGTCTTCTTTATCTACTTCGCCAGAGCTAATCTTTGCAAGTTTCATTTCCCATTCAGATGTTGTTTCTGCCGACTTAAACTTATCCTCTACAATCGATACAAGTCTATTTCCTTTTTCTGATACAAGTAAATTTTTCTTATCTCTTCTTATAAGATCCTTATGGATAAGATTTTCGATAATTCCTGCTCTTGTAGCTGGTGTTCCTAAGCCTTTTCTTTCTACTTCTATATCTTTATCCAAGGATTCTACTCCTGCATTTTCCATAGCCTTTAAAAGTGTATCTTCATTATAATGACTTGGAGCTTTTGTAAATTTCTCCGATATTTTTTTAGAAGTTAGCTTAATTTTATCTCCAGTCTTTACATCTGGTAATTCATTTTCTTGTTTTTCCTTTCCATAGGTCTTTAGATACTTTGTATAACCTTCATCGATTATAGTCTTGCCACTTGCATTAAAGTTAAACTTGTCATATTCATATCTGATTTTTCTACTAGATTCCTTTAAGTTATCCGAACATGAAGCAAGTAATTTATTCTTTATTAGATTATAGATTTTACTTTCTCTATCAGATAAATCTTTGGCTTTTCCAATACCTGATATAGTAGGAATAATCGCATAGTGGTCTGTAACATTAGATGAATTAAAAATAGACTTAAAATTTGATTCATTGATTTTAAAGTCATCTTCAAGTCCTTCTAATAATTCTTTCATATTATTAACCATATCATCGGTTAAATACCTACTATCTGTTCTTGGGTATGTTATTAGCTTTTTTTCATACAGACCTTGTGCCAGATTTAAAGTGTCATTTGCTGAATATCCAAAATATTTATTTGCTTCTCTTTGTAAGGTAGTGAGATCATAAGGCTTATCTGGTTTTGTGCTTATATCTTTATCTTCTACCTCTGTAATAACTATTTCATCTTCTAACAGATTTAATAGTTGTTCTGCAACTTCAATTCTATCAATCCTATCTGATACAAGCTTCAATCCTTCATAAGATATGTCTACCGTATAATATTTTTGCTTCTTAAATAGGTTTATTTCACTATCTCTTTTAGCAATTAAATATAGAGTTGGAGTTTGTACTCTACCAACTGAATATGTTTCCTTGTAAATGCAAGAATAAAGCCTACTTAAATTCATTCCAACTAGCCAATCCGCAATAGCTCTTGCACTTGCTGATCTATATAAGTCTTCAAAGTTTTCTCCGTCTTTAAGATTTCTAAATCCATCTTCAATAGCTTTGTTTTCCATTGAAGATATCCAAAGTCTTTGAATTTTCTTCTTGCATTTAGCTTGATTATATACAAGCCTAAAAATAAGTTCTCCCTCTCTTCCAGCATCACAAGCATTTATAACTGTGTCGATATTCTTATCGTTTAAAAGTTTCTTTAAAACTCCATATTGTTTCTTAGTGCTTTTAGATACTTCATAAATATATTCTTCTGGAATTATAGGAAGAGTGTCTATCGTCCATTTCTTCCATTTTTCGTCTATCTTATCTGGACTTGCCATTTGAATTAAATGACCTACACACCAAGAAACAATGTATCCATTCCCCTCATAATATCCGTTTTTTCTTGATCTTGCTCCAATTACTTTTGCAATTGTAACTGCTACACTTGGCTTTTCTGCTATTACTAACTTCATTAATACCTCCATAAATAAAAAAAGAGCGAAAGATTTCTCTCTCGCTCAAAGTATTTCTCCTGAATATCGTATTATTTTCGGGTGAATTCTACTTACTTATTAATTTCTTTTTCTAGTTCTTTAAGAACTTTTATAATCTCTTCAAAGTTTGGATAGTCTCCATAAATCATTTCAGCCATAGCCTTATAATCTTTTTCTATTTCAGAAAATCGGTACTCTCTTGGGACTAACTTTAATCTACCATTTAATACTTCTTCATACCTTGCCCACTTTCTAGGGTAGAATTTCATTTTAAATTCAATCACTTTTTTTAATAATTCTTTATCCTCTAGGGCTTTGTTTTTATAATTTGAATCTGCTATTTTATATAGGTCATAAAAATGTCTTGCATACCTATGTGGCATAGGAGAAGATTCCGGTCTATTTGCTTCGTGATGAAGTATAGTTGCCTTTTCCCAAAATGTTCTCTCTGCTGATACTGTTCTTATAGTAGTTTTTCCTTTAAATACATTCGGATAGGCTTCTCCTATTATTGGCGAAATTTTAACATCAATTGCAGGTGTCCATGCTGCAAGACTTCCTATTTCAAGCCTTATATTTTGTGTCAAATAATTAGATTCAAAAATTTTAGGATATTTACATAGAATTGTTTGTGGGTCTATTGTATCTATGGAAAATTCAAAGTCCATGTCCTTTAAATCTTCTTCTAAAACTTTTAAAAATTTATCTCTTAAAAATACTTCTGTTTTTTCGTTAACTTCTTTATTGAATTTATCCTGCTTGGTATTTGACCTTTCAATCCATGGTTCTTTTTCTTCATATCCTAATACTCGCCAATCTAAGATTAGATCTATATCTTCCGAAAATCTTTCTATAAGTCCAAAACACTTTGAAAGTGATGTTCCACCTTTAAAGGTTAAATATTCTTTCCATTTATTTTCATTAAATAGATAGTCTAAGATAAAAGTGACCCAATAGTCTTTTTCAATGACTGCCTCAGATATATTTTTCTTTCTGGCTGTATTTACTATTAAAATTCTTAAGTCTTCTTTGTTTCCTATATAAAACTTATTCATTTTCACCCTCAGAAATTTCCCTTATTACTTCATATATCCATGATGGAACTGATTTTGATTCGTTCATTAAGTCTGTTCTTTCTTTTTCACTTAAGTTTTCTCTTATCTTTTGCATAACTTCATTAGTTATATTTTCTTTGCCCAAAGATTTAATTGCTTGAATAACTGTTGCAGTCTTTAGGGACATATTGGCAATTTCTCCTGGATTTACTTTTTTAAATTCTAAAACCGTATCTCCAATTTTATATTCCTTATATCTTCCACTAGATATATATTTGTAGTGAGTTGGAACTTGTGTGGATAGTCCTAATAAGTTTAAGGCTGTACTATTATATGGTGCAATATTCCAATTGTATTTTCTTGCTATGGCAAGTGCTAATTCGTGAATTGATACTGCTTCGTACTCTCCGATTAATTCACTATATCTTGGATTGTAATAAAAGCCATCAACGACACGCTTAATTTTTCTTTCATTAACCATTCTATTCAATGTCTTTCTAGCAGTTTCATAAGAAGCAATATCTAAAAAGTCATTAGCAAAAAATACTTTATGTGAGTCAAAATCTTTTATTTTATCTGATATTTTTTCTGTATATGAACTCATTACAATCCTCCTTTGTCCCAAATATCATATCATATCTGGGACAAAAGTTCAATTGTACTTAAATTTAATATCCTTATAATAGTTCATCATCTTCATCTAAAGATTCTTCATAACTTTCTTCATTGTCAGATTCATCTTTTGACTCACTAATATAATCTTCATCATCTTCTTCAAAGTCTTCCAACATTCTATCTTCTTTTGCTTTGACTACCTTAAAATAATATCCCGCTCCTATAACTCCTCCAATTACAAGTGCAACAATTAGAAATGAACCTATCCCGCTTTTCTTTTCTTCTTTTACTGGAACAGTCTTAGGTTCTTCTTTTTTTACTTCTTCTTTCTTAGGCTCTTCAATCTTTATAGTATTTTTATCTTCTGATTCAATCATATTAAGTAGGTCTTGCTCTCCTACTTCTGTCAATAGCCTTACATTATCTTGATTTGATGAGTGATCTACTATTAGGTGCATAGTTTTTCCACTTTTGGTTTGAAATGTTAAAAATTGTCTTACATCAATTGGATTTTCTTTATCTTTTTCTGTATCTCCACTTGGTGTAATATCTTTTCCATTCCTATCTACATTTTCAATTACTGAACCTCTTGCCTTATTTTCTTGTGTCGCAAGATTATTTACTGCCTTTGTATTACCACCTTTTACAAGGGGTGTTTTCTTAGGAGGATTATTTGAAGGCTTATTTGCTTCACTTGTATTTCCTGGTATCCTTGGAACATCTTGATAAGGAATTTCTTCTTTTGATGGTGTGAAAACATCATCTTTCAACATTTTTTCAAATTCTTCTTTTTGTGGTTCATAGATTGATTCGTTTTGACTTTCTATTTGCCCTTCATTTGTCATCGCAAATGTAGTTGCTGGTACTGTAAATGTAAAAAGGAGTAACGCTATGGCTACTCCTCGTTTAATACTCTTATTCATTTTTCTATCCTTTCTTATTTTACATTTTTAAATACATAGACTGCTTTTCTAGTATTGTCCCATTCTATTGTTTGGTTTTTACCATCTTTAATATCTCCATGACTTGCTCCAAAAGCTTTAGCAATATTTGAAATTGAAGCATGAATTCTTCCATTTATAATAACTGGCTTAACATCTGAATTATAGACCTTTCCATCTGAATCTTTCATAACACCAGTATCAATATTTAGTCTTAATGTCTTTTTAGCTAGGATATTATTCTCTTTATTTGAGAAAATAGCTTCACGGGTAGAGTTGTCATACTCAACATTAAAACCTAGAGTATAAGCGATATATCTTACTGGAATCATAGTTCTTCCTTGATCTACATAAGTTTTTACATCCATATAGACTGTTGTCTTACCATCTTTATTGATAATGTTATAAAAGTTTTTGTCTACTTGGAAAACTGCAAATTCTTTTTCATCTTTAACTTGTTTTTTGGATTGTTGTTCCTCTTGCTTTTTCATCTTGTTAAGATCAAATTGATTTAGGATATTCTTGTCATCAGCTTTCAAAATTTCGTCCCACTTCTTATCTTGAGATTTCTTATCTTCTTTCTTCTCTTTATTTTCTTTTTGGAGTTTTAGAAGTTCATCTAATTTCTTAGATAAGTCTTGGTTTAGATTTTTATCTTTTTCATCTTTAGCTTGTTTTTCAAGTTCTTCTTTCGATTTTTTATTTGCTTCCTCGATTAACTTCTTTGCTTCTTCGATTTTCTTATCTAATTCTTCTTTTAGCTTTTTAATTTCTTCTTCAGAAGCTTTTTGTTTTTCTTCTAGTCCTTTAATCTTATCTTCTAATTCTTTTTTTGTATTTTCAGAGGATTCTTTTAAACTATCAATAGCCTTTTGAAGCTCTTCAATTTTCTTAAAGCATTCTGACTTAGAATTTTCTGTCTCTTTCTTTTTAGACTCTAGGTCTTTTATCTTAGTATCTTTTTCATCAAGAGCTTTTTCTAAGTCCTTAATTTTATTATCTTTATCCTCAATTTCTTTAGTCTTCTTTGCAAGTTCTCCTTCTAAAGACTTGAGCTTTTCTTGCATTTCTTTGACTTTATTTTCGTTTTTATCAGTCTTTTCTTTCTCAGCTTCTAACTCCCATTTTGTAGATGAATAATCTTCTTTTAGTTTTGCATTTTCATCTTGTAATCTTTTTAATTCATCTTTAAGCTGAGTAATCTCTGCTATTAGTTCATCATTATTGGAGTTTTTAAGATTCTCAATTTCTTTATTCAATTGAGCAATCTTATTATCTTTCTCTCTAATCTCTTCTTCTAACTTAGATTTTTCTTGTTTTAAGTTCTCTCCATTATCTTTGCAAGATTCTAGCTTTTCCTTTAATTCATCTATCTTTGATTGGTCTTCTTGTTTCTTTTCATTTAAGTCTTTGATTTGATCTTCTAAATCATTAATATTACTTATAGAACTTTCTATCACTTTTTTACTACCATCTGTATCATCAGCTTTAGCTAGTACATTAGTAGTTGAAGTTGATGTTAAAACTAATAAAAGAGCCATAAAAAAGGCTCTTAGTCTATTCGTATTAAATTTCTTCATTATGAATGTTCTCCTTTTCTTTTAATTTTTCTTCTCTTTTTCTATCATTGATTTTCTCCACTAATTCTTCCAAGCTAATATTGTTCCTCCTAAGAGTTACAATTATTTCTTCATTTTCAACTTGTATTTCTTCATCGCAAATTTCCTTGTATTTTGCATTTAAATCTTTTAATTTCTCTTCTATTTTTTTCTTTTTGTTCCTAATACTTATAAGTTTTCTGTTCACATAATATCTCCCTTCTATCTTGGTCTTCCAAAACCATAAAAGTGTGATTTCCAATATTTTGAATTTATTGATGTGTATTGAATTGGATCTCCTGCGTGAATCATCATTCCGTTACCTGCGTATATTCCTACGTGAGATATTGGTGTTCCACTGTTATATGTTGAGTGGAAAAATATAATATCTCCAGGTTGAGCTTCACTTGGACTTACTGGATTACAATAGTCTTTGTATATTCTCCATGCAGTTGTTCTTGGCATTCTCTTTACACCAGACTTTGTAAATGACCAACATACAAAGCCTGAGCAGTCAAAGTTAGATGGTCCACTTGCTCCAAACACATATCTTTTGCCTATATGTTTTTCTGCTTCATTAAATAAGGCTTTGGCAGTAGCTGAATCAAAAGCAAGACCAGGATTTCCAAAGTTTGGATTATCTACTATTTCTCCTAAGTCCCCATTACCTGATCCAAAAACATCACCCATATTCCCCTTAGCTTCAAGAAGAGCTTCATAATGAACTACATTATCTGGATAATCTTTAAATATTTCCCTAACAACTTCATCCATTTCTTTTTTCTTTAAAGTTACAATTAACTTTTTATATTCGTACTCTTCTTTTTCATAGCTAGTATAAGGGTTGCCACGACTATCATATCTAGTTTTTGCTACTGTTCTTGTTCTAATTTCAATTTCTTCCTTAAAATCAAGTTTATACATCTTATCGAAAAGCTCTTTTAAAATTCCTTTTACTTCAGATGCCGATTTTACTTCTCCACATCTTGAAGTTATATAGGATAAAAGTTCATGGGTATTATGACCAATTTCTCCTTCTTTATTTATGATATATTCGTCATATCCAGGGTGACTTGTTTTTACACTTTCTATTTGTGATTGTAGGTCATATTCCATTGATGAAAATTCTTGATTTACTTCACTTAGAACTGTATCTTGTGATAGGTATGTTGTTGTCATTACTGAGTTTACTGAGTTACTTAGTCCACTCATACCAACACTTCCACCACCAATCATGATTGATAGCATAAGACCTAGTCCTATTACTAGAAATAGAACCATCTTACTTTTTCTTACGATTAGCTCTTTAGAAGCCTTACCTAAACTTAAAATAGCTTTTTTAACTCTATCGACAAGTCTTGTTTCGTGTTTTTTAGCTATCATGCTCTTCATTTGCTTTCTCTGGTAAAACTTCTTAAATCTATTTTTCTTTATATAGGCATCTGACTTTTTTAAATCTTCCAAGCCGCTCTTAAACTCCAACTTGCTTTTTCTCTTTCTTATTTTCTTATCAAGTTTAGATAGCTTTTTTAAGGACTTTTTCTTTTTGTCTATCTTATACTTCCTTATTCCATGCTGAAGCTTAGAGCTTACATTAGCGGCCTTTTCTCCAGATTCTACACCAGTATTGTCAGATCCTGAACTTAAATAATCTCTCACTAACTCTGAAGATTTTGCTCCAGATAATAAAACCCCAGAAGATAGACTTCCTTTAGTTTTATTCTTTAAGATATTATCCTTTAGCTTACTTTTAGACTTTTCAAGCTCTCCAATCTTTTTATCTGAGATAAAGTCTTTAACATCTTGTGCTTTCTTAGAATCTTTCGTTGTAACTTTCTTAGATTCATTTTTTAAGTCATCAATTTTCTTGCGAGTGAATTTATCACTTTCATAATTTTTTCTCTTGTAGTAAGTCTTCTTTTTATTAACTTTCTTTTGTTCTGAAGGTTTAAGGCTTGTTTCCTTTTCATCTTTTATAAATTCTTGATTATTGTCTTTAAGCTCAGAATTGTCAAAAGTCTTATCTGTATCAACTTTGCTTAGCTTATTTTCTTTATCTATCTCATTAGAAATTTTTTCCTTATCTCTAAACTTCTTTTCTTGATAAAGTTTCTGCTTTTGCATTTTATCGATATTAGTATTACTTTCATTCTTACTTACTTCATCTTTAACAAGCTTATCTTTTCTATATATTCTCTTACTTTTCTTCGCTTCAATAGGTTTATCTTCACTTGTCTGGATTCGCTTAGACGCTCTCTCGTTAATTTTGTCTTGGAATTTATCCTTACTATGGATAAGTTTATCCTCATAATTTTTAAGAACTTGTCTTTTACTTGATGCCTTCTTATTACTTATTGGTTGAGCCTTAGCTGAAATATCATCTGTTGTTAGTTTATTAGAATTAATATCTCTACTGTTTTCACTATCAAAATTAACTTTTTTAAAGTCTAAATCTAACTCTTCATCAAGTTTAAAGCTTTCATCTGCCCTTATTTCAAGATTAGTCTGTTTAACTTCATTAGCCTTATCCTTATTATCTAAAACTTCTTTTCTGATTCTTTCCTTGTTTTTAGACTTCTGAAAATCTTTTAGTTTATCTTGTTTTTGATTTTTAGCTAATACATTCTCATGAATAAGTTTAGATTCTTTTTCTGAAATTTTATCTCCGAACCTATCCTTAGTCTTAATAATCTTATTTGTATAATCATCTGAATGAACAAGTTTACTATCCATATTTTTTTCAGGAGCGTCCCTATTTCGTATAATTTTCTTTTGAAAATCTTTTTTTAGTTTTTTATCCATGTTGCACCTACTTAGCTTCTTCTGGTTTAGTTGTCATCAGCTTATATAGCATGGTGTCTTTAGGGAATTTATCAATAAATGGAACAATAGTATTTCCAAAGAATAAGAGTCCCTCACCTGCGTTTGAATTAGTAATATAGTTTAACTGATAAGGCGATATTTTTAATTTCTTAGCAAGAATATCTCTATCTCCAGATGCTTGATTTAACATTAGAACAAAGTCTGTATTATCAAAGATATTTTCAATTTCCTGACTTGTTAAAAGGTCTTTTACGTTTTGAGTTATACCTGTTGGGATACCTCCCCATTTTCTAAATCTTTTCCAGATTTCTACTGAATATGAAGCAGTTTGTGGGTCTTTTAATAAAAGGTGGAACTCATCTATATAGTATCTTGTAGACTTACTTCCTCTATTTAGGGAAACCTTGTTCCAAACCTGGTCTTGAATTACAAGCATACCTATTTTTTTAAGTTGTGTTCCTAGCTCTTTTATATCAAAGCAGAGCAGTTGCCTATTTAGGTCAACATTTGACCTATTATTAAATACATTAAGACTTCCCTTAACATAAATTTCCATTTCTGTTGCGAGTTTTCTACCAACTCCCTCTTCTTGAGATAGGAGCATATCGTATAAATCTCCTAATATTGGCATATTTTCTGGTTTTGGGTCTTCAAAATATTTTTGGTATATCTTTGGTAAGCACCTATCTATAACTGATTTTTCTGCAGCAGTAAGACCAGATCCTCCTACTACAAGTTCAAGCATAGACATTATGAAGTTTGCCTTATCCTTTAAAGGTGCGTCCCCATCTCCATAGTTCATATTAATATCTAATGGATTTAGATAGTCCTTTGACTTTGCCGAAACTTTAATAACTTCTCCATTAAATTGTTTTACAAGGTTTGAATACTCTCCTTCAGGATCACAAATAATTACATCATCATCTGTGACAAGAATTGCATTTGCCATCTCTCTCTTTGCCGAGAAAGATTTACCAGAACCTGGTGTACCTAATATTAATCCATTAGGGTTCTTTAGTTTCTTCCTATCTGCCATAATCAAGTTTTGGCTAAGGGCATTTAATCCATAGTACAAAGAATTTGCTGAATCAATAAATAGCTCTTCTGTTGTAAAAGGCATAAATACTGCCGTTGATGATGAAGTTAAAAATCTTTTTATTTCAACTTGATTAACTCCTAGAGGTAAGACAGAAACAAGTCCTTGTTCTTGTTGATGAGATAATCTTTTTACCTGACAATTATGTCTGTTAGCAATTGATGAGATTTGAGCAATAGTGTTTTCTAATTTTTGATTAGTCCTAGCAAAGTTCATCATTACAATGGTAACTACAAAGAGCCTTTCATCTCTATTTTGTAAGTCAGATAACATGGACTTAACATCCGCCCCAAAGGTATTTATATCTGATGGAATAATATCCATATCATATCCAGCACGAACTGCTTTCTTTTGTTCTTCAATTTTCATTCTGTCTAGGTCTGTGTTTTTTCTCTTAATAAGTTTAATAGCTTCTGCTTGTTCAACTACATCTATATGAAAAGCTACATAAATATTGTCATCAATATCTAAAAACTCAGATAACATTCTGTCTGATAACTCACTTGCAAGTATTTGAAAATGGCTTACTGCTCCAATGAATTTCCCAAATTTAAAATTATTTGCTGGTGTAAAATTAAAGATATTGGGAGTTATATGTGACTTTGTAGACTCTTTCTTCTTCAAATCTTTATATGAAAAATCAAAGTTTTTGTCTGGATTTAACATATCGTGAACAAGTCTTAACCTTTCTTCTCCATCAAGGCTTTCTGCTCTTACTCCCATAGATTTAAAGTTAGATAAAATATCTACTTCAAGTCTATTTAACTTTGCTCGTGCTTGCTCTAGGTTATCGGCTTCTGTTGTAAAGGTTATATACTTCATCTTTTTAAGTCCGTTATTCCCCTTTGCAAGTTGAAGCTTTAACATCTCCCTAAACTCTTTTCTTACATCGTCATAGAAATCTCCCTTATCAGCAATTTTAATTGCATCTTGTAGGTCTTTATTTCTTCCTAATTGATTTACATATGAAAGTTCAATGTGGACACTCGGATCAAAAGAATTTAAAAAGTTGGCAAATTGGTTAAAGATTAAATCTCTATCTTCTTCCAATGCCAACTGGTAATTTATATCTTGAAATGAAATTGTCTTTGAATAATTTTTTTCATCTAACTGGCAAATGCCCTCTGGTAACATTCTTATATATGGAATAGTATCTTCAACAGTAAATCTCTTTTTCTCTTTATTTAAAATTACACTTAGAAGACTATTTGTTGGATCTTTCTTTGTTTTTAGCTTTCTTACTTCCTTTCGGTCTTTTTTTAATTGTTTTTCCCTTAGATTTAAGTCGCTGATTTGCTTTTTTCTTTGCTTCAAGGTATGCCTCCTTTCTTATTCTCTTAGTTGGTTGATAAAACTTATGAAGATAGAAAAACTTAAAATATTTTTCAAAGGTTAAGGTGTCTTTTTCATATAAGGTTATAAAAAAGATTGGCAGAGTTACTATTAACATTACAATAATAGAAACATCATTAGGTAGATATTTCTTCATAAATATATAGGTTGGTATGCCAATTAGTCCTGCCACAGAAAAGCCTATAAGTTGTCTTTTAGTTAAGTTAAAGGCAACCTTTGTTTTAATCTTGTCCAAATCTTTTGGTATTGGTACATATGCCATTTTAATCTCCCTCTACTTCTTCTTTGGAAAGTTCAAGTATATGGTCATAATTAGATATTGTTTCTTCTTCTAGGTAGCTAATTCTTTCTTCTAATTCTTCTTGTTTTTCTTCATTTCTATCATTGTATTCTCCTTGATACATAACAAATTCATTGTGACATCTTCCGAGTCTATTTATTCTCCTCTTTAAGTTTCTAATTTCTTCATTTCTTTTCTTCTCTTTTAAGATTTCATAAGTTCCTCCCAATAAAATTCCAAGTCCCAATAAAGCACAATTTTTCTTTTTTAACATTTATTCCTCCTAGTGCGTATTCATAATACTTTTTGCAACTGTTCCACTCTTAAACATCATAAGTCCAAGTAGTAGAGCATATCCTAATATACTAAACAAGCTTGCGTGAATATCTGTAATCTGTACCGTTCTAATTAAAACGGTGTAGATACCTAAACATATCATCAAAAACAAACCTTGTAGTCCCAAGGCAAAAAGTCCCTTGATATAATTTGTTCCAATCTGACCCCATTCTTTATTTCCCATAGTCGCAAATGGTATGGATGATACTGATGAGTAGACATATATTTCAAACATACGCCCATATACTATTAAGGTAATAGTTAAAGATATACATTGAATTGCAATCCTCACTAGGCTTGTTTCAACTAATATCATTAAAAGCTCACCTATTTCTTTTTCTTTTAATGTATCAACCATTGTAACTATTTGATCTCCTGAAACAGTGGCAGAAGTAGTGATTACCCCTGCCGCTTTGTTTACAAGATTTTGTGCCACATCAAAGACTGCCATTGAAAATTCAAAGGCATGGCTTGCAAGGTAGACTGCTATAAACATCTTTATAATGTATTTGAAAAACTCAAAAGTATCTGTATCGTGCATATTATTCTTTTGCATAACCATATTTATGAGTTCAATACATAAAACTGCTGTTATGATAAGACCTGCTATTGGAACGATCACATTATCATTAATGTTTTTTATGAAGTTATACACTTCTCCATTCCAACCCATTGGTGTCTTCCCAACATCAGTTGCAATAACTCCTACCTTGTCATTTATATCTAAGAACATGGACTCAAGATTTGCTTTGATACCTCCGAGTAGCATATCCTTAAAAAATTCAGTTAGCTTGTCAAAGATACCAAACATAGACTTTCTCCTAATTTAAAGCATTTGCAAGTAGTGGAATTAATTTGATACCAATTAGTACAATTCCTCCACCAGCCATAAGCTGCTTTATGCCTAATTAGAGATTGTAAAATACTTGTAGTGTGTCTGTATTTCCTATGAAATTGTAGTAAATATCAATTGTTTGGGTGATTTCTCCATTCACTACTTCTTTTTCGTGAACATAGATTTTTGAGATGAGTTCGTTTAAGGTTTCTTTGTCCAGCTTCTTTATATCCCTATGTTTTTTTATGAGTTCAATCCATTTTTTAACATTAATATCTTCAAGATCTTCTTTAACAATCAATTTTTGATTATCTTCTATTCTTTGGTTAAGATAGTCTTGTTCGTTTTGTGATTTTTCAAGAATTTTTTGGAAGTTACTTTCACTTATCTTATTGTCTAGCCAGTCATCATATAATCTTTCAATCTTTTTAGTTAAGTCTTCTACTCTTATTTGATCTTCGTAAATCTTATCCATAATAAATTTTTGTTCTTCTTCATTATCAATTTCTCGTGATTTTTCAAGTGCTTTTATAATTTCTTTTTCATCTTTTAATGCTATTTCTGCATTTTTTCTAATATCCTTAAGCACTATCTCATAAAGAGTATCGTAATAAATTCTATGTTGACTACATAATGATTTTCCATATCTTCTATAAGTGTTACAAGTGAGTAACTTTTCTCTTTTTTTCGATTTGTTTCTTCCAAGATTTAAAGATTTTCCACAATCGGGACATTTCACAATTCCTGCAAATATACTTTCTTCTCCATTTTTAAATGGTCTTCTCCTGCTCTTTAATTTTTCATTTGCTATATTATAAATATCTTCAGAAATAATTGGTTCGTGTGTATTTTCTACTATTATCCATTCCTCTTTGGGTTTATCGGATAACCAACCTACTTTGAATTTATAATTAACTTTTTGACTAGCAATATGACCAATATAAACTGGGTTTTCAATAATTTCTTTTAGGGTTGTGCAGTCCCACCAATACTCTCCACCATCTACGGTCATTTCTAACTTAGTTTTTTTATTTCTAAGTCCTTTTTTTCTATTCCACCAGGTAGGTGTAGGTATTTTTTCTTCAAATAGTCTTCTTCTAATTGCTTGTACTCCATAACCACTAAAAGCAAGATCAAAAATTTTTTCAACAATCCATGAAGTTTCATCATCGATTACTAATTTATGTGGATCTTCATTGTCTTTCCTATATCCTATTGGAGCAAGACAACCAATAAATTTTCCTTGCCTTGCTCTTGTCATATAGGCAGATTTCATCTTTTTAGAAACATCTCTTGAATAAAACTCGTTTAAAACATTTTTAAAAGGAACTATTTCGTTGTTTTCTTGAAAGGTATCTACTCCATCATTTAAAGCTATATATCTGACATTGTTCTTTGGGAAGAAATTTTCTGTATAGTACCCAGTCTGCAAATAGTTTCTTCCAAGTCTTGATAAGTCCTTAGTGATTACTATATCCACTTTTTTATTTTCAATATCTCTAATTAGTCTTTGAAATGATGGTCTATTTGTATTTAATCCAGTATATCCATCATCTATATATACATCGTAAATACTCCAACCCCTTGATTTTACATAGTTTTCTAAAAGTTCCTTTTGGTTTTGTATGCTGGCACTCTCTCCTTTCTGCTCATCATCTTTAGATAGTCTGCAATAAATTGCAGCTTTGAATGAAAAGTGATTTGAATTTGTTTGTATCATTTCCTATTCCTCCTTATTTGAGTTTTCAGAAATAACACAACTTTCTCTAAAACTATTTTTATTATAGCACTCTTTTTTATTACTATCAATATTATATTTGTTATACTCAATTTCATTAGTATTATTTAATTTGCTTGATTTTTTTATTAGTCTTAGAAAAGCGTCCGTATCTGTTCTTCTATCATCATAATTTCTTTTTACAATGTATTTTGTTTGTCTTTTTGTCATAGCTTATCCTTTCATACAATAAAAAAAAGGCGATTAGATTTTTAATTTTCTAATCGCCTTTTAAGTGTCATATTTACATTTTTATTATCTCTGGCATACTTTGATACCTTTTTAGACTTAAAGTCTTTAATAATGCCTTTCCACCTCTTTTTACCTATAAAGATTCTCCTACGTCATAGTTCATTTTTTTATTCCCTCCTTGATGTCTTAGTTTTTCTTTGTCTTCTTCATACCATTTTAAGATTGTCGCATAGTGGTTTTGATAGGTCTTGCCACTACTTTTCATGTATCTTGATAGTTTATTTATCATTATTTCTGTGTGTGAGTTTAATTTTTCTTTAAGGGTCTTATATTCTTCTTTGCTTAACCTTACATTTTTGAATTCTCCATAAAAAATGGGGGTGGACTTTTTATCTATCTCTCCCTCTCTCCCCTTATCTATACTAACCTTATCTAATCTACCCTTATCTATACTGGGTTGACCACTTGACAACCTTTGGTTAACCAGATGACAACCAACTTTTTCTTCTGAAATATATGCTCCATTGTCCGTTTGATAAAGCTGCTGTTTCTGATCGATATACATTGTTGGCTTATATCTGTCTTTTCTAATAAAGTTATTTATCTTCCAATGAGTAATGACGATAATTCCCTGATCAAAGACTATCACAAAGCCTTTGGCAATAAGTATTTTTAGGTCATCTTCATTTGCTCCGATAATCTTGATGATTTTCTTAGGGTTATTTACAAAACCGTCATCATCTGCTCGCATTGATAAATGAAAATACAGACATTGACTACTTAGTGGCATATCCAAAAATAAGTCGCTATCCACTATCTTTAGTGAAAACATTCTTTTATCTGCCATGCTCTCCTACCTTTCTTCAAATAAAAAAAGACGATAGTTTTTACTTCTACCGCCTTGTGTACATTTATTATGTTTTTAAAATTTATTTTAGTTCGTTTTCAATTTCTTCTATGGTTGGTAATGCTCCCTTTAAACTTTCAGGAATTAAGTTTTGTAGATGATATTCTGAAATTCCAATAGGCTCTCTGGAGCTTTCAGAAGCATATTTTGCCAATACATTATCCTTTGTCTTACAGATTAAAAGACCTATTGTTTGATTATCCCCATCTCCCTTTAATATATGGTTTACAGATGTTACATAGGTTCCAAGTTGTCCTATATCCGCAGGTTTAAATGCGGAAATTTTAACCTCCACAACTACATAGCAATGTAGCTTAATGTTGTAGAATAACATATCAATAAATTCTTCTGAATTTCCAACTACAAGTCTATATTCTCTGCCCACGAACGAAAAACCTGTCCCTAGCTCCAATAAGAATTTTTGAATATTATCCATCAAAGCGTCTTTCAATTCTTTTTCATCATAATTTTGCCTTATAGATATAAAGTCAAAATTATACGGATCTCTCGTCATTTCATTGGCTAAATCACTTTGTGTAGCAGGCAAATTATTTGTGAAATTTGTTATTGCTTTTCCTTGTCTTTCAAATAGATCTGTATCCAAGAAATTTAAAAGCACCGCTCTACTCCAGCTATTTTCTAATGTTTTAGATATAAAGAAAAATGCTTTATTCAAATTTCCCTCACATCTATCCATAATATATCTTTGATGTCCCCATGGGATACTAAAAATCATATTAAAATCTCCACCGACTTTAGATATTTGTAAATCGTCCACAAGCTGTGGACGATTTAATGGCGAATACATTTCATAAAATTTCTTCATATATTTTAAATTAGTAACAGAAAATCCTTTAACATTGGGAATTTCATTTTTTAAATCCGAACTTAATTTTTTATAGAATCCGCTTCCCCATCTGCTTTCTGCCTTTAAGTTAATAATTTCTTCTCCTAAACTATAATAAAACTTTAGCATTTCAGAATTGACCGAAACTGCTGCTTTAAGTTGTCTGCTTGTATATGATCTTTTTATTTTCTCAAGCATTTTTATATATTCACCATCTCCTATAATATCTAAATCTTTTTTATCCATTCTAATCACTCCAATCTGATTCTTTTTATTTTATTCTATCTCTTTCACCAATGGTGGGAGTTTTAATCTTTTTATCACAATCAGCTTACGGTAAACAAGCTCATTTTATCATTACACATTTAGTTTAATTAATGTGATTATACCAAAAATGTTAAATCTTTTCTATCTCTCCCTCTCTCTCTTTATCTATCTCTATATCTTTCTCTATCTCTTGTCGGACATGGGTTGGACTCATTAAGGACAATGTCCTCTGTTTATTTTGTCTGTAAAAAATTCTTTTTTTAATTTTATCCAATAATATCTTTTGTTTGTTGCCATATCTGCTCCTTTCTTGATTTTCGATAATCGAAATTCTTGATTTCCGATTTTCGGAATTCTTGATTTCCGATTTTCGGAAGTCTTGTTATTTTAGTTATTTAAGGGTGTAACTTTTCGTTACTCCCTTAGATTTCTCTGGTCATATCTTTTTTACTTGGTTTTACTTTTTCTTTTACTTTTCTTTTGACTTTTTCTTTTGTCTTATCCTTGTTCTTGGATAGGTCTTTGTATTTCTTTATTTGTTTTAGGATACTTTCTTTTTCTTTTTTATTTTCCTTGGCTATGACTTGCTTAAAGGCATATTCCATTACTTTTATGTCTTTGGCTTGGAAGAATATTTCATAGTTTTTGCTTTCTTTGTTTTTCATTACTGAGAAACTTACTCCAAGTTTGTTTAGTTCTTTTCTTAAGTCTTTGAGGTTGCTTTGATCTATGCTTATATTTTCTAGTTGTCCTTTTTTGTAGAGGTCTTTTATTTTTATTTCATCGCCAATAAGGCTTTTTAGGTTTCCATTTGCTTTTTCTAAAGTATCATTCATCTTTTTTCTAATTTCTTTGTCTAATTTAATTGATTCTTTTGCTGCCTTTATTGTGTATGATATTATGGTTTGTGCTGCTTGCCCTGCTTCTTTGCTTATTTCTTCGTTTATCATGCTTTATCTCCTTTGTTTGAATTAAAAAAAGGGAAGTATAGGCTTTAATTTTTCTATACTTCCCTTTGATTGTTTTTATTTTATTGTTCTTGGTGGTGGAATGCTTTATTTTGATGTTTTTATAGCTTACTTAGGTATTTGTACCTTTTCTTTAAAATAGCTTACAATGCCTTTCCACCTTTAGTAGTTTATGTGCGTTCTTTTGTCTGATAGATAGTTTTTCATGTTGGAATATATAATCTGTATTTCTTCATTGTTCATCGCTTTTATTTCTTCTGTGCTTTTATAGGTTTTGTATGTTCCATCTTGATCTGCTTTTATGAGTTCATCTATTAGCTCTTGCCTTTTATTCATCTCTATTACCTCCTAGATCTGCCTTTAGTTGTTTGGTCATATTATAGCTTGGATAAGATATTTTTACCAGGTCTTATCTTTCTTGATCCATTTTCTTGTTTTTCATCATTTCTCTGTATTCATTATCTTTAATAACTTGGTCTTGGAATTTTTTAATCTGTGCTATTACACTTGGTTTTTCACCTTGTTTTATTAGCTTATCTATTTCTATGGATAAATCTATGCCAAGTTCTTTGTTTACAAAATCTACTGAATATTTTATATGATTAATTTCCTGGTATTCATCTTTTATCTTGTCTTTTTCTCTATTTATTTCTTCAAGATTTGCCATTAAAAGATTTTTTTCTTCATTCCATTTTTTAGGACTTAGTTTTTCCTTATCTGATAGGAGTTTTTTTAATTTCTCGCTTACTACCTTATATTGGTCTATATCTTTCTTATGTTTGTTATAGAATGTGTCTTTTGTGAATATATTTTTCTTTTGATATTCTTCATAAACTCCTTTTTTGTCTTTGTATATTTCATAGTATAGAATTTTCTTTTCTACATCTTCCATTTCTTTATGGATTGTCTTTGCTTTTTTATTTATTTTGTAACTATTAGACTTTAAAGTTTCTATTTTTGTTTGTAACTGACCTATGGTTTCTATGTTGTTTTTTCTTAAATAGCTATATGCACTCGTTAGCTTTTTGAAGTCATACTTTTCTTTATTGGTTTTGGCATATCCTTTTAGATATTTACTTTTTTCTTTTTGAATTTCTGAATAAGTTAATAGATAATTTGTTAGATTAAAAAGTTTAGGGTTGTCTATTACCTTATCTCTTTCTATATCCTTAAATTTTTCATAAGCAGTAGACAAGTTATCTAATAGATTTCCTATCCAATCCTTTAATGTTTTTATCTCTTCTTTTATTGTTTTTACAAGTTCATTATATTTTCTTATTTCTCTATTATAGTTTCCCTTGTCAGTTTCTATTCCCTTTCTTTCCATTGCACTTGCTGCTGATCCTAAATGGATTGTCGGTAGATAATCAGAATTTTGTCTTTTAAAACTCCTATGGTCTACTCTTTTTTCTATCTTGTTTTTTGCAAGATATTCATTACAAAGGTCTGAAAAATTTTCTCTCCATTTTTCTACATTGCCTTTATCGTTCCATGTTGTTAGTTCTACTTTTCTTGTCTTTGGTTTTCCATTTTTGTTTAAAATCTTTTCTCCTTGTTCATCTAGGATATATTCTTTTTTTGACTTTGCTAAGAACTCTCCTTTTTCGTTTATGGGTCGCATTATGGTCATTATATGACAATGAATATTTCCATTTTTATCTTGACTCTCATCATGAATTGCATAATCTACTATCATTCCTTGTGATGTTAGATTTTCTTTTATAAATCTTTCAACCAGGTTTTTATTTTCACTTAAAGTTAATTCTTTTGGTAGTCCTATTATGAATTGTCTTGCTAGTTGTGCATTAGAATTTTTTTCTGCCATTTCTACTTTATTCCATAAGGTAGACCTATCATTAAATTCTTTTGGTATATGATCAGGCAATATTATATTTTTTACTAATACTTTTTCTTTTCTTGTATAGTCATGGGTTACTCCGTCCCATTCATTTTTTATTTTTTCTCCACTTATATATGCTGCACTTGCTACTGCACTTTTGCCTTTTCCTCTTGATATTATGTTTACTGAAAAATGAAAACTGTCTGCCATTTTTATCACTTCCTTTCTTTTTTGTTGTTTTAGGTGGAGGCTTAATAGATTTTTTATAGCCACCTTGTGAATGAGCGTTTTGAAATGATAGAATAGAAAAAGCCGACTACTGAATTAATTTTTGTTGTTTCAGTATGTCGGCTTAATTGTTACTTTCATTTCAAATTTTAAAAGTCAAGGGCGAGCGTTAGCGAGTTTATTTACCCTTGACTTTTAAAAAGCGAATGGTTGTTGCTCCCTGCAAGGGTTTGGCTCCGCAGGACGCAAGCACCCTTTAGGGTGTATAATTGCGCCCTTAGAAAATCTAAGGGATATTTGATTATTTTATTTTTCTTAATTTTCTCTCATTATTTTTAGTGTTTCTTTGAATTCTTTTGTCTTTGTTGCTTCTTCTAGTAGGATTTTTATTTCTTCATCTGTTAGTTCTTCTGCATTTTCTATAAGGCTTTCTAATATTGCTCCTCTAGTTATTAGCCTATGAGTTCTTTCTTTTCTTCTTTTTATTATGTCTTGTTTTAATATCTTCTTTTCTTGATTTTTTAGTTGCCTTAATCTTTCTTCTGTATCATCAATTTTATCTTTTATTTCTTTTGACTCTTGTCTTATTTGATCTAAATTTTTCATACTGATCTCCTTTCTTGTATTAAAAAAGAGATAACATTTCTGCTATCCCTTTCAAAGTTTCACTATTAAAATTTTATGTCTTTTGAAATATCATCTATGTATCTATAATGATTTTCTATTTTTTATTCTTTCTCCATTTGTTCCATTATTTTTTTATTATTTTATAATAATTTCCTCAAATTTAAGATTTAAAAAGGCTAAGTTTTTCTTACCAATATATCTTATATTGAATTAAAATTGCTACCTTAAATATCTTTCCGATTGTCGCATATACATATTATAATACTCTCCTTTTTTTGCCATCAATTGTTCATGTGAACCACTTTCTTTTATTTTACCATTTTCTAAGAAGTATATTGTATCCATTTTATATAAATTAGACAGATGATGAGATATTAATATTAGAGTCTTATCAGAGCATTTCTCCATCAATAAATCAAATATTTCACTCTCAGCAAGAGGGTCTATATTACTTAATGGTTCATCAAAAATGTATATTTTTTTGTCTTGAGAAAAAATTCTCGCTATTGCAATACGTTGCTCCTCTCCTCCCGAAAATAAAGTCCCTTTATTACTAAATTCTCTAGATATTTCTGTGAATATCCCGTTATCACAATTTTCTATCCTTTGCAACATTCTTAGTACTCGTAGCACTTCTATTACATTCCCAAAATCAACATCTTTCTCTGTTACTTCTTTCATTAAAACATTATCAATTATAGGTAACGAATACATTTTGAAATCCTGAAAAAGAACACTTATATTGTCCCTTATAATATTTATTTTTAAATCTTTATATAATTCATTTTTAAAATATAAACGACCCGATGTGGGATCATATAATCTACACAATAATTTTATTAATGTAGATTTACCTGCTCCATTTTCACCAACTATAGCAACTTTCTCTCCTTGCCTTATTTTCATATTTAGGTTTTCTATGGCATATACATTTGTTTCTGGATACATATAACTAACATTTTCTAACTGTATCTCAAGATTTTTCTCATCAACATAATCTACTTCACCATCATATACTTTTACATTGTATTCCAAAAAATTGAATAGATTTTCTAAATACAAACCATGTTCATATATTTCTGGAATAACCCTGAATAATGTGCTGATATACTCAATCAATCGCTGGTTACTGCCGGCTAGTGCTACAAAATCTCCTATAGAAATTAATTTAAAGAAAACTTTTCGTACAATATAAATTACTGTAATCAGATTAACGCCTTGAACAATCAAGTTCTGAAACACTAATACATATGAGTATTTTTTAGAAAAACTTTTAATTATTTTAATTATATTTGACAAATTATAGTTAAATTTCATTTTAATCAAAGATACGAATCCAGAGTGCATTCTTACATCCTTAGCATATTCTCTATCAGTACTAATTTTAAGAAAATAATCCACTTTTCGCTCTAATGGTGTTATTTTTTCATAAAAATCATATTGCATACTTATAGCTTTTTTATTTAAAAATAAGGACATTAATACACTTGAAAATGAAAATATAATTACAATTGGTTCCATAGTTATTATTAAACCAATAAATGCACCAATTCCTAAAATTGATGTCACAAAATTTGAAAGTGTTTCTTGAATATCTTCTATTCTTTTCTCTATCTGATCTTTAGATTTTTTAAATTCATCGTAATATTCCATTTTTTCAAAACACTCTAGCTCAAATTTAACACTCTTATCAAGCAGTAATTTTTGAAAATGACCCACTATAATTCTTTTGTTTTTAGCTATAAAAAACTGCTCTATAAATATATTTCAAATAAACAAAGTATAAATTTCTAATTATCTTTTTATATTTTCTTAAATGCTCGTAAAGCCTTATTCTATGTGCTTTCGAGTATTTTTACTGTAGGAAGATACTTCACGTTTCTTTGCATATTTCCTCATGTCTTAGCTGTCAGAAGTGGTAAATAAGTAGTAAATTCATTTGTACTACTAAGCAACAAGACGCTCCTGTTGCTTCTCTTTATTCAAGCGTTTCATTTCTGCCATTGCAGAATCGAATGTTGCATGTGCGTAATAGTTCAGCGTCATGGCTATATTAGCATGTCCCATAATGTACTGTAATGCCTTTGGATTCATTCCTGCATTTGCATAGTTGGTACAGAATGTATGTCGCAAACTATGTGGAGTGATGTGTGGCAATTTATCCTCGTTATACTTATTGTATTTCTTAACAAGACCTTTCATCATGCCGTTGTAATCACTTGCCACTTTTGGATAGTTCTTTCTATTAAGAAAGAGGAAATCACTATATCCATCAATCTCAACACGCTTATCATTCTTTCGATTCGCTAACACTCGCTTAAATGCTTGATAGGCTTCTTCAACCATAGGAACTTGACGTTCGCCACTTTTGGTCTTTGGTGTTTCAATGTAGTACCCAATTTCAGTATCTCTCAATAGCTGATGGTCTATATTGACAAGACGATTCTCAAAATCTAAATCTGGAAGTGTCAAACCACCAAACTCTGAAATACGAAGACCTGTTTTTAAGAGTATCAGAATTTCATCATAATTTTTGCTGTAGGTTTTATCAGCTTTTGCAAAGGCTAACAGTTTTTCTTCCTGTTCTTCTGTTAGTACGGTCTTAGGGACAGTATCATCATCAAGAACTGCTTTCAGTTGAAAGTCAAATGGATTCTTCCGAACACAATCATCTTGTATAGCAATATAGAATGAAGCCTTTAAAGAACGTTTGTAGTTATTGATGGTTTGATAAGCATAACCATTTTCACTCATTCTAATAGCCCATTCTTTAGCGTCTGATGGCTTAATACTGTCAATACTTCTTACACCTAACTTGTCTTTCTTCAAAATATCCATAAGATATTTGCGTCCAGTTTCAGTGTTTTTTCTAACCTTTGGTCTTTGAGCGTTCTGTTTTGCGTAAAGCTGGCAGAGTGTCATTTTCTTTCCTACAACATCAATACCATCATGAATGTCTTTCTGTAACTCTGCGATTTTCTCTCTAAGTGAGATACAATCACGCTTTCCTGCTGGTACTCGGTCTGTAGCCACAAGTTTCCACGAGTAAACAAATTGCGGTTCTCCAAATGAATCTATATATTTGTATAAGTATCTTCCGTCTTTTCGTTGGCTCTCTCCAGTCTTTAAGATTCGACCTTTATTGTCACGTCTTTTTTCTGACATGGCATTTGCTCCTTTCCTTTATGGAAAGAGCCTTGATACGACTTAATACTATTTTATCATATACAAGACCCTTTGGCGACGCTAGATTGCGTCCAATGTATCTATAATTTTTTCAAATTGTTTTCGTTTAATCTGAATACGATTGCCATTCATAATCAGCCAATTTGCATTTTTATTTTCCTCTGCCAAGCGTCGTAGCTTGTTTTCGCCAATACGAAAATATTTTGACGCTTCTTCAATGGTTAGGGTATAACGTTCCCAAATAGGAATGTCAGTCTGCTTCATAAAATCCTCCTTTCCAAATCACTTATTTGGATTTCATAAAAGTTGTTTTACCAGCAATCGAACAGCTTTAGCAAAGCTCACGGGAGTTCCACCCCTGCATGGTTCTCATGTAGCCATACTCATTGCCTGCGACGGTTTTATCACGCTCGGACTATTGACTGTATGGGAGTATCATTATCACGATAAGAATGTCGTTGCAGGCAATCCTGCTAAAGATTGCTTCTCGGATCACTAACATGAATCGCTCGCTATCTTTATAAGATAGGTCATGGCGGTTAGTTCCGTTGGCTCTTTTCTTATCGAAACGTATTCGATTACTTTTATTCAGTTTTCAAAGAACAATGGCTCGTTAGCCTATCAAAACACATTGAAAGCTCAATATGCTTTGGTGGAATAACAAACCTCCCTGTTCGGGAAGCGTGGAATGGTTTAGCACGCTTCCACGAAAGGAGAGAGGATATTACTTAATTTCAAATGACAAAATCTTTGTAATCAGTCTGGTTTCCATTCTTCCACGTAAGACTTCATCAACGACCATACTTTGATTGCCATATTCATCTTTCATAAGTCGTAGGGAACGCTTCGTTATGTACCCTCTGTAATGATGTAGAATCTGGTTAATCGCTTCGGTATCGCCATCTGTTGCCTTTACAATGAGAGGAAAGGGAATCATAGGATATTGTGTTTTCATTCTTCAAATTCCTCCATAAACTTTTTAATTAAGGCTAGTCCACTGGTTCTATGCCGATAGACAGTAGAACGGTTCAATTTCAACAGGTCTGCAATTTCTGAATCGCTCATGTCCATAAAGTAAAACAGCAGTAGAATTTCACGTTTCTTGTCTGGCAACTCACGTAATGCTTCACTCAACAAATCATTTTCAACGCCTACTGATAACCCATTGAGTGTAAAAATCTGAAAGTCAGTTGAATAGTTATCTGTTGTCGCAAACTGGCTAACAAGATAATCGCCAACATCCGAAAAGGACACCTCACGCTTTGCAATCCTTGAAAGATAAAGCATATAATTCTTTCGCTCGTCTTCCATAGCACGTTTACAGATATAGTCAAACTGATTTTCTATTGTGGTCTGAAAAGAAGATGGTTTCATGTTTCTCACCCCCTTTCTGTCTAGGAAAGGAAGTGAGCCTTGCTCGTTTATCTCCTTTCACTCTTAGTCCCAATGTGAAAGGGGGATTTGTTGCATTACTGATAAATAAACTTTGTAAAAAAGTTCTGAATAGCCAAAAAAGCATATAAACAGATTTATTTCTCTGTTTACATGCTTCTGTTATTCTATCTATATGATTTATAAAACCACATTGGTGGACGTACTTATCTATTGCAGATAGACGACTTTTTTTGACAAGAACCCAATGTAAGGAAATTTATTGTATATGATGTACTTCATGGCGACGTTGACCTCCAACAAACCGCCATTTGGAAGTAATATACAATATTTTAACAGCGTAAATAGCACTACCATATAACGGTTTTTTTTATTGGCGTTTAGTAGTGCTTTTTATTAAATATAAACCTATAAACCATATAACACGTTTTTCTATACCTGTTTTTAATTCAGTAGGAACAATAAAATGTATAGAGGTGGTCTACTATGCGTAAAAAAGAAGATAAATATGATTTTAGAGCCTTTGGTTTAGCCATTAAAGAAGCTCGATTGAAACGAGGTTTAACTCGTGAACAAGTGGGAGCATTGATTGAAATTGACCCACGGTACTTAACTAATATTGAAAATAAAGGGCAACACCCCAGCATACAAGTTCTTTATGACCTTGTATCGTTACTTCATGTTTCCGTTGATGAATTTTTCTTACCTGCTAATAACTTGGTAAAAAGCACCCGACGATTACAGATAGAGAAATACATGGATAGCTTTACAGACAAAGAACTATCCTTAATGGAATCTTTAGCCAGCGGTATCAACGAAGCAAGAAACATCGAAGACTAATTAAAAGAATCCATACATAACGGAAAGAGCCGATAAAATGAGATTGTATTAATCTCATTTTATCGGCTCTGCGTCTTTGCGTCTGGCTCTGTAATCACAGTTACTTTGAACTGCTTTATTTCAATTAAATTTTCTTGTCTGCATTTCGGACAATAGAGGAGGAATTTTTTTAATTCAGTATCTTCCCTTATCTTTAATCGTGTTTTATTTCCACATACAGGACACAATATCCACTTGTAGTTTATAATAACTATCTCCTCCTTTACACTTTAATTCAAATCTTTATTAAAAAATATTTCATCTTATTTAACAAGAAACCATATTTATATAACAACATAAAATACACTAAGTTATTTTATTGAACATATATCGTACTTTATCTATCCTACTATTTGGACGACGGGGCTGGCAAACAGGTTCACCGGTAGTAACATGGTACCCTTTTAACTCTGTTAAACAAACACTACGTCCATTTGTAAAGAAAGTTAAATCACTACGATATTCTTGAATACATCGAGCAGGGATTTCTCCACTAAGAATGACCTCATTATTTTTCAATTGAGTGTCTACGATGTTCGCACAATATTTAGGAGCATCGTTGTATGCTCGTGAAAGATATTCCTGTGGCGCATAAATTTTAAAACTAAGATATGGCTCTAACAATTCTGTTCCAGCTTTTTTTAAGACTTGTTCCAATACAATAGGAGCAAGCATTCGAAAATCTGCTGGGGTACTAACAGGGCTATAGTATAAGCCATACTTAAAACAGATTTTACAATCCGTCACATTCCAACCATATAATCCTTGTTCGCAACCATAGCGTATCCCTTCCATAACTGCATTTTGAAATGATTGATTTAAGTATCCAAGAGAAACCGAGCTCTCATACTGCATTCCACTTCCCAACGGAAGCGGTGATACAGATAAACCAATGGAAGCCCAGAAAGGATTTGGCGGCACTTCGATGTGAATGGTATATTCTGCATTTTTTAACGGTCTCTCCATATAAATGACTGTAGGCTCTTTTAGTTCTATCTCCACATGATACTTTTCTTGCAACAGTGCACTAATCACTTCCATTTGTACTTTCCCTAAGAAAGAAAGTATAATTTCATGTGTCGTAGAATCCACGTAATATCGTAGAAGCGGATCACTATCTGAGATTTCCAAAAGGGCATCAAGCAACATTTCTCTCTGTTCAGGTTTACTCGGTTCAACAGTTGTTTGTAGTAGAGGGTGCGGATTTTCAATCTTTTTTCTCTGTGGCAATAGTTTTGTATCTCCAAGAACACTATTTAACTTCAAAAACTCATTTTGCAAAATAACAATTTCTCCAGAATAAGCTCTATCAATCTTACATAATTCACCATTTATTGAAGTATACATTTCTGTAACTTTTATTTTTTCTTTTTCTGATACTCTAACCGAATCTCGTAAATGTAGTACTCCACTATAAAGGCGTATATATGCAAGACGTTGTCTTTTTTTTGTATATTCAATTTTGAAAACATTTCCGCAAAGTTCAGACGGACCTCGATGTGTTGATGAATAAAATTTATTCGTAATCACTTCTATAAGGTTATCAATCCCTATATTGTTTTTTGCACTTCCGTGATAAACAGGGAACAGGGAACAATTATGAAATCTTATGCTTTCCTCTTGTTCGAGTTCCAATGCTTCTAATGATTTACCGGACATATATTTCTCTAAAAGGTCATCGTTTCCCTCTATTACCGTATCCCATTGTTCAGATTCGGTAAAGTTCGTCACACACATATTAGGATACAGTTCTACCTTCTGTTTGATTACAATTTCGGCAGAAAGTTTCTCTTTAATATCCTGATAAACCGTTGATAAATCAATTCCATTTTGGTCAATCTTATTGATAAAAAAGATTGTGGGAATCCCCATTTTCCTAAGTGCATGAAATAATATACGAGTTTGTGCTTGTACGCCATCTTTTGCAGAAATCAGTAGAATTGCCCCATCTAAAACTGATAATGAACGATATACTTCTGCTAAGAAATCCATATGTCCTGGCGTGTCTATGATGTTCACCTTCGTATTTTCCCACTGAAAAGAGGTTATTCCTGTCTGAATTGTAATTCCTCTCTGACGTTCTAAAAGCGTATTATCCGTCCTCGTTGTACCTTTGTCCACGCTTCCTAATTCTGTAATCGCTCCACTGTTATATAATAAGCTTTCTGTTAAGGTAGTTTTTCCTGCATCAACATGAGCTAAAACTCCAATATTAATAATTTTCATGTGATTTTCCTCCATTCAAAAACCCAAAAGGGCATAAAAATCCCAGTGATAAATACTTTTATCACTGGGATTTTTATGCATAACCATAGGTATACAAAGCATACAGATATTCTCTGGATACTTTAGAATCACATGATAAAGGTATTCTTAAACTGGGTACAAAAAACTAAGCCCTCCTAAAAAAGGACATCTAATTATTTGTTCCCGCTATCAAATTGACAGTTTATTTAAGAATACCTTGCCGCATATTTATTAACTCCTTTTAAATAGTCACTTAAATAATAGCACGTAAGAGCATATTTGTAAAGGAATCTCCAATTTTTTATCAAAAAGAGTACATGATTACAAAGTATCTGTAATCATGTACCAATATTTGTTATTTTACAATCTTCCAATTACTCCCGTTCTTTTCAAGTACCAAATCAAATTGAGATACCTGCGTTGCTTTGGTCTGCTGGTCGATATACTCCACTGTCAGCGATACCGTGACTTGATTATCCTTACGATTGTGAATAGGATTTACCAGTTCTTGAAAGATGTACTCTTTTCCGATTGGTTTTAATATCCCGTCATTCACATAGTAGGAAAGTTCACTGGCTGTCGCTGTAGGATAGAGCTTGAAGAACGTCGTTAAAAACTCATTGATTTCATTGGTTGTAATGGAATCAACCGTCCCCTCACTTTCAATGGCTTTTGGTTTATAACTTGATTTCTTAGGTATGTTGGTAATGGTCGGATTCTTAACCAGTACCATATTTCCAGAACCATCTACATAGACACTCACTATATAAGCAGAGTGGACGGTCTTTGTATTTTCTCCCTCTGTAATGAGCTGGTCTACACTGTAGGTTACATTAAACTCATTGTCGCCAGTTGGCTCTACCGTCCATATCTGAAATCCTCTTACAGAAGACGATACAGGAATATCTTTGCGTACTGTATCAACATTGAGAGCTTGAAGTTCATCTGTCAGATAGCCTTTTAGACTTTCCATTCGATTATCAATGGACTTATCGGATTGCTCCCATGAATAGTAGACTTTCGCAAAGTTCTCTACAAAATTTTCTACATGATGAGTATCAACGTATTCCTTTTCTATGATAGTTGTTTCGTGAATAGTATGAGTATCTATAGCTGTAAAGTGCTTGAATATCGCAAAGCTGAAACTAAGCCCTAAAAGTACCCACAAGGCAATCACAACCTTTTTATGAGGATTGACCTTATAGTAGACACGAGGTTTCTTTTCCTTTGGTATCTGTTTTTCTTTATTCTGATTTTTTCTAAATTTCATCATTAAATCTTCCTTTCTCATTGTTTGATTCGTCCTGCTCCCACTAAATGCTGTTGCCAGTAGGGGCTTGTTAAGTCGGCATAACCGATTGGGTCGCCTGCATGAAACATACGGTTATTGCCAAGGTATATCCCAACATGAGTAATATAAGAGCCAGCGTTATAGGTAGAATGAAAGAAAACCAAATCGCCAGCTTGTGCTTCCGATAGTGGGATATGCTGGGTCACATCATATTGCTGTTGTGCGGTTCGTGGTAAGTTAATTCCAGCTTTTCCATACGTCCATTGTGTCAGTCCGCTACAATCAAAAGAAGTAGTCGGGGAAGCTCCACCGTAAACGTATCGCCAGCCCTCATATTTCAGTGCTTCGTCCATGATGGCTTGTACCGTATCATCATCAAACTCTGTTGTGACAAGATACTGCGTTACCAGTTGCACATAAAACATATTGCCATAGTTGTATCGCCAGCCCCCATTGATAGGTATGGCTATGGGATTGGGGTAAGACACTTTTTCGCCACCTGAATACTCTTTTGAGAAACTTTGAGCCAGTTCAAAGGTATATTTATTTCCACGATTAGCCACATACCCTAAGAAACCACCACCATAATTGTAGGACTGGATAACCGATTCTAAATCTACACTGAGCCTTTCGCTACTGGCTAATAATTCACTGAAATACTTCACACCTTGCTTAATGGATTCTTCTGTACTCAATGAATTAGGTGGAAGACCGAGGGATTCCGAGGACTGCATAACATCTTCCGCAGTACCGCCCGATTCCACCTGTATAATCGCAAGAAGTATGTTGACATATTCTTCAACGCCATATTCTTTGGCATATTTTTCTACCATAGGCTTATGAGCCAGCACTTCTGCGGAAACATTCACACCTCCATAATGAATATTGGAAATTCCGCTGTCCTGTTCATCTGAAAATAAAATGGCAACAAACAGAAGCAGTGAGAAGACCATCAAGAATAATCCAGAACCACCAATCACTAAAGTTTTCAACTTCATGGTTTCTTACCGACTTTCTTAATGGTGGCGGTTTTGATTGGTGGTCTACTTCTTGTATTTTGTAGTGGTACTCTTTGAACAGTAGACGGACGTTCTTTTGTGATTGGACGTTGTGAAGTTCTATCTGCTGTAGTGGTTGAAGTTGCTGGCTTTTGAACGGTTTTTTCTTGAACGGTATTGCCTTGGCGTTCCACTTTTGGACTTGAAAAATCGGACTTAACTGCTGGACGCTCTTGTTTGGCTTGTTGAGATTCCTTATATGAAGTCTGAATATTAGACTGTTTTGAGGTCTGTTCATCATGATATTGTTCTTGTCTTGTAGTCGGTCTTTCATGAACAGAAGAAGCAGGCTGTTTTTTCTGTTTGACCTGTTCCATTTCAGAGCGACGCTTCGCAATGGTTTTTCGCCTTTGTTCCTGCTGTTCCTTGCGTCCACTGGCTCTGTCCGCTTTGGTTTGAGAAATACTACTGGTTAAATCACGGACATTCTCTTTTACTTTGGATTTTCCTTGATATACTGCATATCTTGCATTGGTCGGCAAATCTTTAACCTGTTCTTTCAAACCACTAGCAGTGTCTACCATTCTGTCTTTGGTATCAGCTACTGTACCGATGGTTTGACCGATACGTTTTCCAAGTGTTGATTTTTCCTTTCCGTCTGGTCGGGAGTGATCTGCTTGTGTCCTTGCAGAACTCCCCGAACCCGACTGTCCTTTTTTACCTGTAACAATGGCAGACCCAGCCCCTAGAGTAGTCATGGAACGTCCAAGTTTCCGCTGTAGACGGTGCATGTGAGCGTGCATAAGCATACGAGGTTTTCTCATCACACGACTTCCCACACTTTGAGAATCGTTACTCTGTAGAGAAAACATACTCATTAAATCGCCCAGCTTGAAGTAGATTCCTGCAAAGGTCACAATCTGTAGAAAAGCAATCAAAAAGAACGGATAACCAGCCGATAAGGTATAGAGCATGGTTGAAATACTAAATGCTGTCGTAATAATCAATGTGATTCCAGCTCGTGTCAAAATGGTATTAAAGAGCTTTGTTATGGCTCGTTTTGACATACCATCAAATGATGGAATCATGCTTAAAATAAAGCTCACAGGCAGAAACATAGCATAGATGATAAAAAGTACCTGCGAGAAAATCATGATTCCTGTTAATAGGAATACAAATATGGAAATCCCAATATTGAAGACAAATAGGAAGAAGACTGTACCTAAACGGTTAATGGTCTTTGTAATGGTTAGATTGGTATTGCTTCTGTCTTCAATTTCTTCCGCAACAATTTTTTCTCTGTCTTCGCCATTGTTGGAATCTGGGCTGGTGGAGAGCAGGCTTTCCACACGGTCAATACCGATACTTTCAATGTCTGAACTGTTGTATTGAAGCAGTAGCCACGGTTGCTGAACCTGTATGGAAAACAGGCTATCTCTGATTAAGTCCACGCTGTCCTTGCCTTGACTATCGGAATGGGGCATGACAATCTTCGTGCCAAGTGATAAACTGGCATTACTGATGTCTGATGAAAAGTCATTGATTTTTTTAATGTAGTCGGGAGCGTAGGCAATAAAGGAAGCCGATAGGATAAACACCAGCACAAAATTCATAATGGCATGAATTGCCTTTGTGGTTTCTCTCTTTATCAGTCCCGTATAGGCAACATAAACCCCAAGAACCAAAATCAAGAGTAAGAGGAATCCAACATAGAAACCCTCTGTTGAAAATCCGTTTGCACTCACACCAGCTAAGGTCTGCATATTCTTACCAATGGAATCTGCTGTAGCGGAAATGAAGTCTAAGGAATAGGCTTCCTGTACTAAGTAACCTGTCGCATTGGAAACATACAAACTGATTGTCCAAATAAAATTGGTAATGGCATATAGTCCATACATGACCTGTTTTCCAATCCCGTCCGACCAGTTCCACGGAAGCCAGCCCCAGCTATTATCCACATAAAAATCCAGTTGATAGTTTTCAAGTGGGTATCGGCTGTATTCATTTGCCACATTGACCGTATCATCTACCAAGCCCGCAGCTTGAACCACCGTTCCCAGCATGGCTAAAAGAAAAATGGCAATCACAAGTGTGAAAGCCACTGTCATTGCCACTTTACCTAGACGTTTCAGCGTCCAGTTTGATTTTATTCTGTTTACTATTGATGGTTTCACATTTACACCTCTTTTCGCACAGGTGGTCTGGTATCAAAGGCATGGAGCAGTTCTTCAAATACAGGGTGGAACTGTATCACACCGACACGACCATATAAATCACTGATAAGGCATTGCCCGTTTTCCAAATCACGCAATCGCTTCTGATTGTTTTCGTCCTCTGGGTCTACACCAAAAAAGGCTAAGGTCTTTTTAATCTCGTTAAGGTCAGTGGAACGAAATGCAAATTTTAAGCCGAGGTTATTTTTCAGTTTTTCATCTAAGAGGTCGTCTGTATTTTGGGTCACGAAATATACCCCAGCGTTCATAGCACGACCAGCCCGAACCAGCTTCATAGATAGTGTTTTTCCTTGTGCTACCTGTAAAAAGCTCCATGCTTCGTCTAAATCTACAATCTTGAAAATGCTTCGGTCTGTATGGATAAAGTCTAAAGCAAAGGTACTAATGACAATCAGCATAGCAACGGATAAAAGCTCCATAGTGGTATATTCCTCAAAGGAAGTTTCCTTGTCGGGAAGTACCAAGTCCGCAACCTGTATAATGTTCAGTTGTTTTTCTAAGCTGATAGACTGCTCCACATAACCATTACTGAATAATAAATGTGCAAAGTCATAGTCTGTAAAACTTTCGATATGGTCGGCTATACTGGTACTTAGTGGCGTATTCTCAACCCGTAATTCCTCAATCACTTTCATCAACCCTCGTACTTCACTATTGGTTACTGCACGAATGGCTTTTCTAAGGATTGGGAAGCGTTCCCCATCACGAGAGGAAATCCCCGTAAGGAATGTCAGAATATCAATAGCCAGTGATTCAGAATCTTTGGGATTTTTCATAATCACATAAGGGTCAAGTAAGCCTTTGTTTTTCTCATCAGAAGTCAGAGTGACGATATTGATTTCATGGGAAATCTCTGGCAAGGTTTCTTTCCATCTGCCACGTTCTGCTTTTGGGTCTACAATCACTGCTTGTGCCCCATAAAGCACCGCATAATAGACGATAAGGTTATTCGCAAAGGATTTACCACCACCCAGCGAACCAACAAAAGCCGACGCTAACGCATTGGTTACTGAACCCTTAACCCCTTGACTGGCAAGAGCAGGTTTCAGATAGACATTGCGTCCAGTATCTAAGCTGTAGCCAACATAAATCCCCTCATTTTCCCCCAGCATTTGAGTAGCACCAAAACCTAAACCAGCGAGGAAATCAGAGGTCACGTATTGAATATAATCATTCATATAACGCTTGCTGGCAGGTAAAAATTCTTCATGTAAGCCGAGCATATCCCCAAATGGTCGTACCAGTTTTACGCTTAAATCGTCATAAAAATCTTTCACTTCATTACAACGACGTTTGAGTTCGTCAAGATCATTTGCTGATACCCTTACCACATAAGACAGCTTGTACATAGATTCCTTGCTTTGGTCTAAATTGGTTTCCAGCTCATTCACACTTTCCAGAGCTTCCGCCACATTGGAGCTGGTTTCATTATCACTTTGCCAAGCGTGGTTATCCAAGTCTTTCAGTTCTTTCTTTTTATTGCGGACAGTAGATAGGGCTTTACGATTCGCTACAATTTCCACATTCATTGACGTATCAATCGGGAATGTAAATTGCTGTTGCTGGTAGTAGAAGATTTCAGAGGACGGGAAGTCCAGTTCTCCGACAATGCTGTTAATGGTAAAGTAAGCTACATAGACGGTTTCATCTTCCTGCTGGATTTTCAAATATCGCTGTTTTTCTTCCACCAAACAGCGAGTAGGCTTAATCAAGTCATAGTATTTAATCAGCGTTTCATTATCCAGCTTTTTCTTTGATAGATGGTACTCATACTCTTCATAGGCAGTGCCTGTCTGTCCGTAAAGGTGTTCAATCAGATAGCCGAAGTCGTCCTTATCTAACCTGCGGATTTTGAAACGACGAGAGATTTTATTTTCTAAGAGCTTTTCCATCTTCTGAAAACGCAGGATTTCATCATTACTCATACTAACAAAATCGCCCATCAGCTTATGGTTCACATCATAGACAAAATCAGACAAAGCATTTTTTGCTTCAACGGTAAGACTTTTCATAGAAAACTCCTGATCGTTGAGAAGCAACTTAAAGCCGATAAAGAAACGGTAGTTCACTTGATTTTCGCCAATCATGGATATTAAAGCGTCTGTCTGTTGGTCGATTTTGTCATAGGCAACCGCTTTGAGCTTGCCAGTGACTTCATTTTTGGAACGCTCTTGTGCAGAACGTATGCTGGATTCTGTACTGATTTGTAAAGCATGAATTTTGCCATCACGATTTTGTGCGATAAGCTGTCTGAAAGAATCATGCACTTGTATTTTCTGTTCTGGACTTAGAAATGAGTAATTGTAAGGAACAAGCTCATAGTAAGCATAACATTCCCCGTCTTTATTCCAGACGAGATTGTTTTCAATGTATTTAATTGGATATGCCATAAAATTCACTCCTAACTGCTGTAATGGCTTCTTGTGGCTGGTTTCTGCCAAGCGTTACTTTTTTTCCTGCATAGGTCAGCTTTGGTCGCAGTGCATAAGCAATGACAGACTTCAAAAATCCATAAGGCTTTTTACCATCAAAAGTTTTTGTAGACATAAACCATGTGAAAGCCACAGGAATCCCAAAGTATTTGAGAAATGCTCCCTCTATCATGGAAAGAGGGGGCAAGTTGCCAAGTATCATCACTGCAAAGAGTGACACGACAAACCATGTCATTTGCGTAAAGGTTATGGGAAACGGAAGTCTAAAATCATTGATAGAATACAGTACCTTTTCCACAGACCAGATACTGGTATAGCTTCGTATTTTCTTCATGTAATCAATCCTTTCATAAAAAATAGGGGTAGCTGATTGAGCCACCCCGTAAAATAGAAAATCTGCCAGTAGTAATGTACCGACAGATTTAATAGACGATTTCAAAAATCCCATGATTGGTTGAGATAAACGTTCCTGAAAGGTCTAAATCCCGACCATAGGCTTGATAATCAATATAGTTTTGAAGACTAGCTGGTACTTCGCCTAAAGCACCCGTTTCTTCAATGTAGTAGCGTGCCACGTCATACATATCATCACAATCGGAATGAATGATAATATCCTCTTGATGTTCGCTTAGTTCTTCAATGCTTGAAAAATGAGTGAGCAGAGCAGATAGCTCCGATTGTAATTCTTCGGGTAATTCCGATACCATTTCCCATAGTCGATTGAGTTCGCCAATGGAAGTGTATTCGTCAACCGTAAAGGGTAACTCGTAGTCATGAATGGCGTATTCCTCATATTCATCATTCAAGCCGATTTTCTCTTTGACTTCCTCAAAGTCAATGGGAAAGGTAAACCACGCACCGACCAATTCGCCCTCATTGTATTTGCCTAAATTCGCAATATAGACTTGCATATCGTCCATATATTCACGTCCTTTCTTTGTAGAGATTCAAAAATCCCTACCGCACTTCGTTTGGTGTACCATTCCTTTGCGGAACATAAGAAAACCACTTATATTCCACAAAAGAACGGTTTTATTTAAGCACCAATAATGCGATTGAATAGCTCTAGTAAAATGTCTTTTACTCCAGCAGCGTTGAAGACTAAGCCAACCGCAATAATCGCAATAATTAAAAAGCCAATCAGTTTGCTAAACTCACGCTTGAAGCCAAGATACAAGCCAATCACAACGATTGCTAAAAGCACCAGTGATTGAGCGTTTGATAGAAACCAGTTATAAAGGTTTTGTCCAAAATTCATAAAAATGTTCTCCTCTCTATATTCAATGAATTTGTATTTGAGTTATTTTTTTGTTGTTATCACGTCCTGTTCTTTTACTGACTGTTGCTTCAAAATCTGCTTGTGTCGGTCTGTCAGTTTCGCATGGTCGAGAATGTCTTTTACAACCTGCGTCTGGTTGATTTCATCAAGTTTAATCGCAACCTTTAAGGTCGGGGCAACTTGATGAGATAGCCAGTTCAGCGTCCTTTGGAAGGAGTAAGGCTCTGGTTTTGTGGTTAGTTTTAATCGTTCACGATTGTTCCCAATAAACCAAGCCCATTCTTCATTCAGTTTCCAATCAGAACGAGGTTTGGAATCGTCTTTATCTACAAAACGGATATACCGATTGATAATTTTAAAGGCGGTATGCTCTGGATTGTCATAGACGAGTAAATCACGGACTGCATAATAGGCACGCTCATTTTTCAATCGAATCTCAAAACGGTTTTTTACTTCTGCGTCTTCAATGGGAATATCATTTTTCTTGTACTGCTCGTAGTCCTTTTCATAGATACAGAAATAAACTTCACTTTGTAATGAACCGATATAGAGGGTGTTTCCCATACATTCCTTTTCCTCTTTGCGTACCAGTTCGCCACTGCGATAGCTTTTAAAACTGCGGAAGACGGAGATACATTCTTCCTGTTGGCACTTTTCAGTGAGTACAGGGATATTCAAAATCCCTGTCTTATCGTTAATGGCAAGGTCAAGGCGTTTCATCACACCGCCAGCCACCAAAACGTCCATAAAGAACTCATACCAGCTTCTTTGTTGTGCCAGAAGATAGCTTTCAAATTGTCTGCACCCACGACCTTTCAATTCCACCAGAACTCCTTTGTCCAGTTCATGGGAGCAAAGGACGAATATGTCGCCTAAAGCATAATGCTCTGAATAAGAATAGAAACCATAGTCCTCATGAAGAAAATAGGACAGTTTCAGTTGTAAGATGTTTTCGACCACCTGCTGTACGTCTGTTGTCGGAAAGCGAATCCTTACATAATCAAACAGCATTTCAAGGGGAGCGTCGGGATTGAAGCGTTCCAGAGCTTCCCAAAGGGACTGCTGTAAATCCTCTGATGGCTTGACTTTTCCTGTTTCAATATCGCTTAGATACTGCCTTGTAATACCAGTCGCAACAGCTAAACGGTTTTGAGATAGTCCATAAGCCAAGCGTTTTTCTTTTAAATGCTGTAACCAAGTTTGTTCATTCAGTAAAAATCCCTCCAATCAAAAAGGCGTATGTCAACTTTTAAAGCCCATTTGACATACGCTGAAATTTTGTAAATCCCTTGTAACCAAAGGATTTTCTAATGTTTTTTTGACTGTTTCCTGTCGATTTGTACCCCCCTGTTAGATACGGGGGGTTAAGTGCTGGCGTGGCTATTGCCACACCAGCCAGCAAGATCAGTCCACACCTGCGACTTCCGCTTCGCACGTCGCCTGCGTGGACTGTCTGCTGTTGGATAACTTTTTAATTTCCTCCAAGAAATCATATCCTTTTGGTACAAGGGGAGTATAAAACTCTGATATGACACTTGTTCCTACATCAACATAGCCACGACCTTTGATTCGCTTTAAGAAGAAATCCTTTTGTACGTCACTGCCAAACATCATGCCATAGCCCATTTCAGACATACGACCTAAAGCCACTCTGAAATTAAACTGATCACGGATTCCGTCGCCTAAATATTTTGCGTCTGGACGTTGACAAGCCAGTATTAGAAAGAAGCCAGCTTGACGACCTAACATGACAATCTGTTTCAGCTTATTCATAACTGCGGTGTTTTCTTTTGTTCCCAGCATTTCCATGAAAGCGACGTATTCATCAAAGATTAAGAAGTGTGCCGGGAGACCTAAGTAAGCATAATTTTTGCCAGTCTTATAGTTCTTCATCTGCTTCATTTCCTCACTACGTTTCATCATTTCTTCATAGAATGTTTCAATGCAAGAAAGCAAGTCTTCTTTTCTATAGTAGACATTTGCCATCACAGAACCTAAGTCCGCAAGGTCAGCATTTTTCGGGTCAAGAATATACAGTTTTGAATCTGTATGAAGCAAGGCTTCAATCAGTGTCAGTATAAAGTAAGTTTTACCGCCACCTGTACCACCAGCAATCAACATATGAGGGAGCTTATCATATTCCCACCATACGTTTTTCATTAAGCGAAGTTTACCATCTTTAGCTTCTACTTCATCAATAGAAATACGACTGGCTATGGTGTCATAGAGCAAAGTATATTCCACATAGGAATCCTTTAACTCTTTATCCGTCAGCTCACAGTACAAGCCACTCTCTAATTTCTTTTCCAAGTGTAAGAGTTGGTCTTGATATTTTCCCAGCGTGATTTCCACCCGTATCTGTATCAAGCCATTTTTAAGTCGATAATACATTTTAGGGAAGTAGGTTATCTTTTCCTTTGTACGACCAGCACTATCTTTAAAGAAACCCTCTGTTTTGACCTGTTCAGATTCATACCACTTGTTTTCAAGTATCATCTTTGCCAGTTTTTGACGGTGGTAAAGTTGTTTAACCGTATCATAGCGAACCCGTTTGAATACAAACGCTACCAGCAAGCAGATAAGAATTGCGACACTGAAACTGATAATTAAATAGGGAATGTCAATCTTATCTGCTTGTGATAGGTTAAAATCCTGCCAGTTGATCTGCTGGATTGTCTTCACATGAAACAGTCCGACAACCAGCAGGAAAACAGGCAGGAGTGACGCTATCGTAAAATGAAAGACTAAATCTTTACCAGATGGGCGAATCCTTTTACCACGCTGTTTCATGCGAAAAAGTCTCCTTTCTACCTAGCGACTATTTGTCTTGTGTCGGTTCTTTCTTTGCTTGTGGTTGAGCTTTGAATGAACTAGAATCCTTTGTCAGCACAATATCGTCTGCCTTGATATACCAGTCAACATCTGCTCCTTGATAGGTGGCAGTAGCAACGGTGTCCGCAATGGGATTGATAAGTTCCACCCGTGCGTTATAATCAAACTCTTTCAAAGGCACGCTGGCAGGAATACTTACTTGAATCATGCGTCCTTGTCCTTTGGATTTTAAGTCATAGGTACGTTCCTTGATTTCATCTGAAACCGACCCGTCTTCATTTTGGATTCTCACTTCACGACGTAGAGCAGAGAATTTCAATTCTCCAAAAGTCGTGTCTTTATCTAATACAATGCCATTTGCTAATCTCATCATTTTTCCTCTCTTTCTTTATTCTTTTATCATGTCGTCAGCATGTAAAAGGTAATTTGTAAAACCACGAGTGCCGATTTTGTAGCCCTCTGCGGTAATACGTGGATTGACTAACTTCACACGTTCCTCAAAGCCGAAATGTTTTTCGCCAGCTTCAGCAGGAAGCACCACCACAATATCATCTGCTCTTTGAACATCAGAATAGAGATTATAGCTTCTTGATAAGACAGTTAGCCGTCCGTTGATTCTTCGCTGAACGACTTTATCCTCGCCAGCAAATTCTAAATTGCCGAATGTTTTTTCCATGTTGGGAATCACAAATTTAAGTTCCATATTTTTACCTATCCTTTCTTTTTTATTGGCTGAATGAATGTTTGATGGTCTTAAAGAGTGGGGAACGACCTTTTGATTCTTGATTTTTTGTTTTCATAAGTTCACTTCCTTTCAAAATCGGGTAAAAAAATAGACACCTCATTTTTTGAAGTGTCTACCTATTAAATATTCAAATTTTATTGGAAGTATCTTTATATCTTCACTTTTCAAGGATAAATCGTCGTATCAAAGCTCATTCATAAGTAGTAAATTAGTAGTAAATTGAGTGGTTTTGACCTTGATAAAGTGTGATAAGTCCAGTTTTTATGCGGATAACTAGATTTTTATGCTATTTTTATCATTAAAATAATCATATTAGTAAAGAAAATTATAATTATATTTGTTATCAAAGCATCGTATTCAACTTTATTTATTAACATATTAAAAACATACTTAAACAACAAAATATTTATAATGGCTTGAACACTTTTTAAAACGGCATTTGCTATAATCAATGGAATTTGACTAGGTGTACATTCTTTTATTATTTTAACCACTTTTATGTTATAAACTATGCTTTTTTTCTTTTTCATTTCCACACCACAATTATTTAATTACTTCTTAAAATGAAATAAGAAAGCTCATTTACGAGCTTTCTTATTTTTTTAACACCTAACCTATAAACCATCCACCTGTACAACCTTTGCACCCTGAGCTACAGCCTGTACAAGCATTTCTACAACCCTTACATCTGTCATGATATCCACAAGCAAAAGGTACTATGTCAGGTGTATTTGGCTTTGTGTAAAGCATAAAATCCATACAATGCCCTCCTTTCCAAATATATTTATAATTGAATTAATGCAATTATAGCAATGTTAAAACGCAGGATTCATAATCTACCCTGAACCCCAAATCTTTTTGCAATTTGTATTTTTCACAAATTTCATTCCACCATTTTCTACAATTTTTATCAGCATATAAAAGCTCAGTCTCAACATTTGCAAATATGCTTTCGTCCATATCAAATTCACCAACTATATTAGGATTATTTCTTATAATCAAGTCAATAGTTCTAATCGAATTAAATTTTTGAACTCTAATCATAAGATTTTTTACTTCTTCTGATGTTAATTCTATATTCCTCTCACAATCCATTTTTATACCTTCTCACTTAATAATTCCATTTATCAGCAATTGCTCTCTCATCATTAAAAATCATTTTTGAAACATAATCATTGTATTTCAATATCTTAAGATCATCTGGAATATATATATTTAAAACTTCATTATTTTCTTGCAATAAGTTTGCAAAGTATTTCTGTGCATTTGCCTCTACGAATGATATTTTGCATTGAGTAGATGAAGGAACATTTACCTCACCTGTTGTAATTTTATTATCTAATAAACATCTCTTACATGCATTTGCATCACATTCTAAGCACATTGCCGACTTGCCCCTAAAATATTTACGCTTTTCAGAGAAATCTATTCCATCTTTTAGATTCCCTATATTCCAGTCAGGATTAGTAAAATAGAATCCTGGGCATACATAAAATTTACCATTTGGAGCCAGTGCAACTGAATTTATCCCTGCTGCACAATCCCTAGTCTCGTTCTTTTCTAGCATTATTCTGTCACTCAAAACATTTATCTGTAGAAAAACACCTCTTTCAACAAATAAATCTACAACATACTCACATAATCCATGCAATTGATCTTCATATAGTGTAATGTCACTATCGTTCCACAAATTCATATCACTAATAAACAGATTTATTCGTTTAATTCCGTTGTTGCAAAACCTCTCAATTGTGTTTTTTAACTTTCTAATCTCATTTTTTCTCAAAATGTAGTTTATAACTGGTGTCTCTATATTTTCTGAATATTCATCAACTACAGTTATAGATCTTTGCGGATTTTTAAAAATTCTTCTCCTGTCTATTTCAAAGAACACTTTCTTTTCACTATCTAAATCAATTTCATAACTACCCAGAAAAATAGGCAATACTTCATTGTCTAGACAAAATTTCAAAGCATTATCATATAAGTCCTTAGACATATAATTCCCCTCATTATATCGCTTTGTATAATTGCAAAAAGAAGGTGCATCATCTGATGTAATAAAATAAACATATTTAAGTTCATTATGTTTTGAAAACAACACCTTTTCAATAACTCTATCTGATGTCTTCCCTGTCTCTAATTCATATCTTTTCCAAAAATATTTATTTGCCCTCACATTAGCCTTATGCATTTCGCATATATGCTTTACTCTGTTATATAAAGAGCCATTCTCCTGATAATTTTGTGCTACACACCAACCACAATCAGTTCCAACATTACAATTATTACATTCTTCATCACTTACAGAAGTCCAAGTAGTTCCACATAAAGCTCTCAAGGCATTATAATCTACACCTTTATCTATACTTCCAACTATCATTCCCTTTTTATCATCAGAACACATTTCTAAAAATCGTATACACGGATAAATATTCCCATCTGTATCAAATGCTAAGCTCTTATATCCAGCTCCACACCTATTTTGATTCAACGAATTACTAGCAAGTGGTAACCCTCTTCTTTTTTCAAAATACGCTACACTATGGGTCAAATATCTACCACTTTCAAACATGTAATCCGCAAGTTCTTTAAGTTGATTTTCAAATATACTTGGATCTTCTTCTTTCCAAACATCTTCATAAACTAAATTCGACTCAACATTTTTAAATCCAAGATCCCATAAGTGAATTATACTATCTTTTAGATATACTAAATCCTCACTTGAAAATGTCGATTTTTGAAATATTTCATCCTCATAGTCTTGTTTGTATTTGTAAAACGATTTAATAACCTTGTCATAAGAACCTTTTCCATCCCTAGTAATTCTTGTTAAATCATGTTTTTCTTTAGTTCCATCAATACTGAATCCAAATCCAGCATGATACCTGTGCTTTTTTAAATAATCTTCCATTATTTTTGAATCATATAATGTCCCATTTGTGGAAAAGGAAAATTGAAGATTATTAAACCATTTATGCCTTTTGCTATATAGCAACAGACAGATATAATCGCTTATTTTATCTATCAATTCCATTTCTAATAATGGTTCTCCACCAATAAAATCAATCAATAAATTATCTGATAAGTTATTACAATATGGATCATTCACAATAAAGTCTACTATTTTTTTGGCTGTTTCAAATGTCATCTTTTTGAAATTATTCTTCCCAACCATATAACAATATGTACATTCCAGATTACATTCTTCTGTTACACACATAGTTACATTTAAATAATTACCTTTTTCCCATGATATTTTAGAAATCCTATCATTTCGAAATGATCTACTAAGTATTGAATTTATGTCTGCTATAGCCATCATTTTCCTCCTAAGTATCTAATTTTAGATTTTCCATTCTTTTTGAATTCAATACGCATGATGTTATTAATAACATCAAATATATTACACAAAGTGCAACATTTCCACCTGACTTAGAAAATCCAAGTTTATTAACCACAAATATCTCTATAGCTACAAGCACAATAGAGCCAATTAGCCCTATTACTAACCACAAATCACCTTTATCTAAATCAATAAAGTACAAAGCCAAGTAAAATATTGATACCATTTGTAGAATAAAAGCTAACAAAATATTTAATAAAATAATAAAATCCGAAAAACCATAATCAAAATAATGCTTACCTGCATGAATTGATATATAATTCAGGATTACTAACATTAATACAGACAGAAAAATAATAACTATTTGACTTACATATTTTGACAAAATTATGTTTTTCTTTTTTATCGGTAACATGAACTCGTATTTATACAATTTTAAATCATAATCTTTTCTCTGTGATAAAAGTATTAATAAACTGTTGGAGAATATTACAACTGCGCAATATGCAAAAACAAGCATTTGCGTGCTAGAAAAAAGATTTATCAAAATCCAAATTGTAAGCAAAAACGCATTCATTACACATATGTTTTTAATATTTTTATAATATATTTCTAATAATAGACCTTTCATATATTAGGATTCTCCTCCCTCTGTCAAAATCAGCAAAATTTCATCAAAATTAGGTTTATTTACAACAAATTCTTTATACTTATTCTTTATCTTCGATATATCTTTTACTAAAATATTTACTCTCCCATATTCTCTCCTATATGAAATTATGTCTGTTTTATCGACTTTTTCTAAATCCGTATCATTACAACGAAGTATCCCATAGTTATATAACAATTCATCTTTTTCTTCGCTCAACACGACTTTACCATTATCCATAAAAACTATATAATCAGCTATTTTTTCCAAGTCTGTTGTAATATGTGATGATATATATACCGAGTGTTCTGGGTTTTCTATAAATTCTAATAATATACATAAAATCTCATCTCTACTTACTGGGTCTAACCCTGAAGTAATTTCATCTAATATGAGAAGTTTTGTTTCATGAGACAATGCTATAGCCAACGATAACTTTTTTTTCATTCCAAATGAAAATTGCTTAGTTTTCTTGTCTATTGGCAAATTAAATCGATTCAAATAATTTTTAAAACTATCTTCTTCCCAATTACTATAATTAAATTTCATTACCTCATTTATCTCATTAGGCGTTAATAATAATGAAAAGTTTGGGTCATCTAAAACAACACCTATGTGTTTTTTAATATCTACTTGATTACAATCTTCAGTACCAAATATCTCTATTTTTCCATCATCTTTTTGAAACATTCCAAGTATACAAGAAATAGTAGTACTTTTCCCCGCTCCATTTCTTCCTATATTTCCTACAATAGATCCATAAGGTACTTCAATATTTATATTTTTCAAAGAAAAATCATTTGTTTTATTCTTTTTATTTAATCCAGATACCTTTAATGCTAATTTATTTTCATATGAATCCATCATTGCCCCTCCTCATATATCTTTTTTATTAAATCTATTAAGTCATCTAACGAAATAGAACTTGATTGTATGCTCTTGACAATTTTTTTAGCTAAATCTTCCACTTCTTTATATGTTTCTATTTTTTGTAATTCAATATTTCTTGCTGATATAAAACTGCCTTTGCCGTGAATAGTTTCAATAAATCCATCTTTTTGTAAATTTTCATAAGCCTTTTGAACTGTAATCACCGCTACCTTAAGATTTCTAGCTAATACTCTCATAGATGGTATAGAATCTCCAGTTTTCAAATCTTCATTCATAATTTGTTTTTTTATCTGATTTTCGATTTGTTCATAAATCGGTTCGCTAGAATCGGTATTTATAATAATATTTATAATGCACCTCCTGTTTCAGAAGTGTACTTATGTGTACTTATCGATTTAATAATACCACCAATAAAAATTTTTTTCAACCCCCTTAATTTCCCAATTTTGAGTATAAAAAAAGACGATATAGTTTTAATTTCTATCGTCTAAATCAAATTATTCTAATATACGTCAAATTTATGTTACTAAAGTACTAATTTCTTCCATTTTCTAACCTTAGTTCTAAATGTACCAAATGGTGCTACTGTATTTACATGAATAAATTTATACACTTCCCAAGTTGCTGTTTTTGTTGCTTCATCTGCCCATTTTCTCATATGAGGTTTAAATAATTCTTCTTCTGTTAGCTCATCTATCATAAGATAAATATCTTCAATATTTTTTGTTAATTGTTCTTTTAGTTCCTTTAAAGATTTATGAGCGTAAGCTTCTGTAAACCATTGATATAATTCGGCTAATTGATTCCACTTGAATTTATCTGATGGTGTTTTTACTTCAAGTCCTTTTTTCTCATCTTCTTCCCATTTCAATACTAAAGCTGTCCAACCTACTTGATAGGCAAGATTTTCTGCTGGTGTCCTATCAACTTCGTCTACTCTTTTATCTTTTAATTCTTCTGGGATATTATCAAACTCTGAAATATATTTTGCAAAAGTTTTTTTAATCTCATTTTTTAATTCTTCCTTACTTTCATAAGACCTCATATGCCTACCTCCATGGTTTGTATATAGATATTTTGCCAAAAATAATTATATCTTAATATTTAATCATAATCTTCCAGTAACTTGTAATTCTTATGTTTTGTGATATCAAATTTATCAGATAGTAAAAGTCTTACTACTCTTATCTGGTATATACACGTGCCTCCATCCATTACTGTTATTTCAATAAAATTTTAGAAACCTTTATTAAGATTTTCTTTGATCCCTTGTAAATCAAGTGTAAAGAACTATAAGAATTTAAATCTCTTGTTCAAATTCATCTTCAAAACTAATAATATCATTAGGAGTGCAAGATAGAGCCTTACATATTCTTTCTAAATTCTTAAATGTAATTGGTTTATCCTTGCCCATTTGTGCCATAACATTTGTTGTAAGCCCTGCCATAGCTATTACATCAGTTTTCTTTAAACCTTTTTTTGCTAACTGTATCCATAATGGTTTATAGTTAAGTGCCATAATATCCCTCTTTTTATGTTCATTAGATTTATTTAATTATAGCATAAATATTGATTTCATTCAATCTTACATTGATTTAGTGATTTATTTTAGAGAATTTGTTGTGTTATTCCGTCCTTATTTTGCCATAAATTGCTTAATACCTTGAGATTTAGCACCAGATAGTGATAGGTAATCCTTTGATGTTATCTCCGGATTTTCCCCCACTTCACACCGTGCATGCGACTTTCACCGCACACGGCGTTCCATCACAAGAAAGATTTTCACGTTTTAACTAAGACTTACACACTTCGTAACAAATTATTTTTTTCTAAATTAGTGGCAATCCTGCCATTTTTCTAAGCTTATTACATTTCTCGATCTGCTTGACCGTTAAGCCAAGCTCTTTTATATATTTTTGGATTGTATCTTCTTTTGTTGCATGGATAAGTATATGAACTGCTTCTGTAACAAGAATTAAGTTGCTATAACTGTCTGTACCGCCTTGTTCAAGCGGTATCTTGTGATGGCAATGTATATCATTTGGTGTAAGTTTTACACCTGTTACCCCACATCTGCCATATTGAGCTGCAAAGAGCGAGATTCTGTTGTCTGCAAACTCTATACTCTTATCAAGTACAGGATGTCTCATCAACCAAACAAGTGTATCTACATCAATTTGCAGATTTTTATGAATAAAAGCTCTGCCCTTTACAGTGTATTTATTTACAACCTTTTTCTTGTGTTTTGCGTCCTTTGTCCTAATATATCCAACTGGAATTAGCGGATGTCCATTAAGGAAGCGAAGCTGTTTACTTTTTCCATATTTTTCTTTGATAAATCCTTTGTTTAGCGTTCCACTGGTTTTAATATCAAGTCTGTTGTTCATCTGCTTTTTAATGTGAAAGGCTATTTTAGCAAAGTCCAAACTTACATTTGTTGCTATTTGGTAGTAATTATGCAAGCCTGAAACAGTGGCATTATACTTGGCTATTGCTTTGTACTGTTCCTTTTCGTTTGCAGGTCTTTTTATATCCGCCACACATTTAGAAATATTTTCTTTTGCATTTTTCAGTGCCTTATCACTTATATGCGACTGTACAACAAACTTTTTGCCTTTTGGTTTAACCTTCAGCTTGAAACCTAAGAACTCCGAATACCTTTGTTTTAGATTTGTTATTTTAGATTTTTCTTCACTTACATTTAGTTTTAATCTGTCTTGCAACCATTTTGTAACTGCCTGATAGGTTCTTTTTGCATCGTAGTAATTACGGCAAAATATCTTAAAATCATCAGCATACCTTACAATATATATTTCTTTTAGGTTGCTTGTTCTTAAAGCTCTGTAAGTATGGCTTTTTATCTCTGTTCCTTGACTGTTCGTTCTCTGTTTATATGGATAATGCGTGGGCATTGTCAGCCATTGAGATGAAACCCACCAATCTAATTCGTTCAAGACTACATTAGATAGTAGCGGTGATAATATTCCGCCTTGTGGTGTTCCCTTTGTTGGTGTAATTACCTTTTTATCGGGCATAACTATGTCTGCTTTAAGCATTTCCTTAATGATACAAAGTAACTTTTTGTCATGGATTCCTAAATTCCAAAGCTGCCTTATGAGCTTTGCATGATATACGTTATCAAAAAATCCTTGTATATCAATATCGACTACATAGTGTAAGTGCTGTATCTGCATTAGTCTTGCACATTCTGCAATAGCGTGTTCCGTACTCCTGTTAGGTCGAAACCCATAGGAGCTGTCATGAAACTTGGCTTCACATATCGGCTCTAATATTTGCAAGATACATTGTTGTACAATTCTGTCTACAATAGTCGGTATTCCTAAAGGTCTTATTTTCCCATTAGGCTTTAGTATCTCCACTCTCTTTACAGGGCGTGGCTTATACCAATGAAACTGTTTTTGTATGAGAGAAATGTATTCTTCTTCATTTAGCCTTGATAGATGTTTTATTGTTCTGCCATCTACTCCGGCTGTATGACTGCCTTTGTTCCCTTTGATACTGCGATAGGCAAGTTTTATATTTTCTCTTGAAGTTATCAACTCCATTAAATTTGAAAATACTTTATTCTTACTGCTATCTTCATATAAATCATCAAGGACTTTTTGCAAGTCATAGTATTCCGTATAACGGATTTTGCTTTGTTTCAGTGTTTGTTTCGAAGTGGACACAGTCACCATCTCCTTTCGGATTTGATTTTCTTTGTCATACTCGAAGCTGTGTTTGTCTTAATTTCAGTTCTTGTACTTTCCTGTGACTGGTGGCTATCCCTCCACGAACTTATTATTTTCGCTTCATAGGTACTGTGCCACCGCTTTCACCAAGATAAAGAACGGTTATATGCTGTTTTTACAGTCATTTTCCCATTCAACACTTCTTTAGCATTAGACTGCTTCCGTGTTCTTGGCTTACCACGTTCCGACAATCTTATCATTGAATACGTTTAGGTTCTTCCTCTAAGCCTGTGTTTAGTTTTCACCATATCGCCTGTAACGATATATGGATTTTCATAACAACCATTCTTACTCATCCACAAACACCCCATCTTTGATGGGAATTGCCGTTAGGCAAATTCAAACGTTTAGACCCTTACATTCGGAAGTACGTCAGTGCTTTGGTATACACATTCTCACCATGCGTATTCGACACCCGACATATAGGTAGCACCGTCCACCTCTGGACAGCTTTCGTATCTGATGTTAATATCAGTCTTACGGCTACTCTCTGCCGACTTCACCGAGCTTTTGACAATGAAATAGTCTAATATTCATTGCCAATCGGAGTATCAGTGTAGGCATTTCAGGGCGTTACCCCGTCATTCTACCTATCAGATTGCCAGTTCTCCTAAGTTTTGAACTTTCAGTCCTTCGACTTAGTGCATAAGCTTTTCACTTATGAACGTGTCGCACGGTTATCATTACCATAACCTTCCATTAAGTTAATAACTCCCCATGCTCCTAAACCTGCACCAATTGCAGTTACAAGTGTCTTTAAAACTCCAACTCCAGCTGTAAAAAATTCCATATTATTCCTCCTCGTTTTCTTTCTTATTTTCTATTTTATTTAATGATTTAACTATAAAATTCTTGTAGACCTTATCTCCTTTTTTGTTTTCTTTGAAATATCCAAAGACATGGATTAGATCTCCTTTTTCAAATTCTTTTGCAATTTCTACCTTTTCTCCATATACTGAGCAATTTGTATATTCTTTGCCTTTTCCATATTTTTTTACAAGAGCAAAATTTGCTACTTGAACACTTTCTCCATCTTTTTCAAATTCTGAAAATTCAGCTTCCTTAACTAAATTTGCATTAATATTTATCATTTCTCTATCCATTAATTTCTTCTCCTTAATCTATAAATTTCAATTAAAAAAGCGACTGAAATTATATTTCAATCGCTAAATGCTTTATATATTAAATTGTTTAAGTGGGACTTCTTATCCTTACCATTTTTACCTCCTAATTTTGAGTATAAAAAAAGACGATAGAGTTTTTAATTTCTATCGCTCATTAATACCTTATTTCTAGTCTTCTAAAATTGATACTTCAAGGTCTATCGCTTTAAATGTAACAGTTATTCCTACTTGGTCCTTTACTGTTTTTTCAAATAGCTCAGCTACATCATATGGGGACATATCATATATATCTTCATACCATTCATTACTTTCATCGTACATTGTCTCACATATTGCTTCAATATAATTTTTCTTATCCCTTGTGAGTTCTGTATCACTTTCCAGAATAAACTGCTCCCCATTTATATTTAATATAATTAAAGATGATTTTCTATTTTCACACATTTTACTTTCTCCATAAAATCAAATGTTTAACCTATTTATCTTATAACTTGATTTTAACCTTACCTTATCTCTATTTGTTAAATACTCTTCTACATCAAACAAGTTTTTCTTATCATAATCTTCCAATAACTTATAATTCTTATGCTTTGTAATATCAAATTTATCAGACAAGAAAGGTCTTACTCCTCTTAGCTGATATATACACTTACCACCATCCATTACAGTTATTTCATCTTGGCTCATAAGTTCCTTCCCAGTCTTTTGGTAATTTAAGCCAAAAGATTTTTGGTTGGATCTTGTTTCTGATGTGTTATATAGGTCTATGGTTTCTTTTCCTAAGGTTTCTGATAACTCTTTTACTGTTGTTTTTTCCTTTCCTCCTAAAAAGAGTGTTGAATCACAGTTGCCAACTATTGTATCTGCATGGTCTTTATATATTGCTTTTAATTGAGATTGCGCTTGCAGAATTATACTTGCTGATATTTCTCTTGAACGAATTGTTGCTATTAGTTTTTCAAATTTAGGAATTAAACCTATATTTGCAAACTCATCAAGTAGACACCTAACATGAACAGGAAGTCTTCCACCATACACATCATCTGCCTTATCACATAGTAGATTAAATAATTGGGAATACATTATTGATACTACAAAGTTAAAGGTATCATCTGTATCTGATATTATTACGAATAAAGCAGTTTTTCTATCTCCAATTTTATCAAGCTCTAGTTCATCTTCACTCATTAGTTCTCTAAGCTCTCTTATATCAAAAGGTGCAAGTCTTGCTCCACATGATATTAGAATTGACTTGGCAGTTTTTCCTGCTGCCAGCTTATATTTCTTATATTGCTTAACTGCAAAATGACTTGGATCTTTCTTTTCAAGAGCTTCGAATAGCCTATCAATTGGGTTCATATAGGTTTCGTCATCTTCTCTGACTTCACTTGCGTCAATCATATCTAAAAGTGTCTTAAAGTTCTTTTCTTCTTCAGGTGCTTCATAATAGATATAACCGATGAGAGCAGTGTAATATAGCTTTTCAGCCTTTACCCAGAAATCTTCTCCTGCCTTTTCTCCATCTCCCTTGGTGTTAGCAATAATTGTTTGGACAAGTTTTAAAATATCTTTTTCACTTCTCAAATATGCAAAGGGATTGTATTTCATAGATTTTTTAAAGTTTATTGTGTTTAATATCTTTATGTCGTATCCATTTTCATAAAGCATTTTCCCGCACTCTAACACAAGTGTCCCTTTAGGGTCTGTTACTACATAGGAAGAGTGCATTTGCATTAGATTTGGCTTTACATAAAATCTTGTCTTACCTGATCCAGAACCACCTATTACTAATACATTTTTATTTCTAGCGTATTTAGGATTTTTAGGTCTTGAGTTCATTGTTAGTCTTTCGGTATTAGTTATTAGTACATTGTTTTCAAACTTAGGATCAATATATGGAGCAATATCCTTACTTTCTCCCCAGGAAGCGTTTTGTCAAATATCTTTTTATATTTATGGACGCTTTTTCTATAAAGAACTTTAACTTTTAGACAAGAAAAAACAGTAAACCTTTTTTGATTTACTGTTTTCCTGTTAGCTTTATTAAAATTTATTAGTTAGATATTGGGTTAGAAACTCAAATGTATAATTTTTGTTCTGTTTAACTTATCCGCAAAATACATATATATTCTTGTTTTTAATTTCAATCCCTTACAATGCTTTAATGCTCCATCAAAAAAGCCTGTAACTTCTACTAACCCTGTATTCGTGCAGCTTGCAAATTCTTTTGGGTCATCTACGCTAAAATACATTTGTGCATCTTCATTTCCCGTTTGTTTTACATATTTATTAGCAATCTCTAATCCCTTGGAATTTGTTGCGTCAAATATCAATTCTCCGTTAGGAATCAATGATTTCATGCCCTTAATCATATCTACAATTTTTTCTTTATCAAAATATTGATATACTCCTGCAACTACAATCATTGTCGGCAAAGAAGTATCTATTTCTTTTATCCAATCAAGAGTAAACATATCCCCTGCTATCAATCTTTCATTATCGGCATTTCCTAATACTTTTTTTCTTACTATTATGACATCCGGCAAATCGATTTGATAGAAATTAACTTTAACATTTTTTATACGATTATATGATGTTTCCAATCCTGCCCCTAAAAAGACAATATTACATTCATTGTTTTTTTCGATGAAACTAATTATTTTTTTGTCAATCGTTTGTTGTCTGCAAACACTTGCCATATAAAAATATTCAGTAGTATTACTTTCTATACTGTTTGTGGGTATATGTTGTTTTAAGGATAATGCTTTTTCATCATAGAAAAAATTAGGAAATTTTTCAGACGCATAAACTCTTGCTACAAGAGGAATATATAGAGTATCTGCAACACCACTAAGCAACTCATTTTTGTTCATCTCCATGTCCCTCCTTTCTCATTTTATTTTGCAAGTTATGTGAAACTAATTATTTTTATTATACCACTTTCCCACTTAGTTTTATAGGTCTAACTCATTCCTCTTTACCTGTGATAGTCGCTTTTCGTGTCCCTCTAATTGCTCTATACAGGTCTTAACTTTTTCTGCTTGTTCAACTTCTTCTCGTATTTCTAATATTTGACTATATAGGCTCTTTTTCTCTTTCTTCAAAGTGCTAACTTCTGATTTCCATTTACTGATGGCTAAGGTCTTACTTTCTCCTAAATGCTCTTTCAGATGTTTCTTGGCACTTTCAAATAAAATGAGTTCTGCCGTATGCTCGTTATAAAAATCTTCCTGTTTGCTTTTCTTTGTCTTGATATAGGCTTTGTAGGTATCCTTGTACTTCAAATATTTTTCTGACTGGTCTATGAGTTGTGTTTTTTCATCAATCTTCTTCTCGGTATCTTTTAAGGCTCTTGTGGTCTTATAGTTCTTATCTCGTAAGTTTGTAATGCTCTCTTTTAATTGATTGATACTTGTAATGTTTTTCTCTTTGAGTAGCTGATAACTTCCAATATATTTTTCTAAGTCTGTATTATTCTTATCTGTATTTTTACGGATAAGATTTTCCAAAACTGATAGCAGATTTTCTTTGGGTGGGAGGGTTGACTTTGTATTTTCATGTTCTCTTTTTTCTTCTTTTCCTATTCCTCTTATCCAATTTAGCAATGCTTTTATTCTTCTTGAAATTTCTCTTAAAATCATATTTTGATGTTTGATTTCTCTATTGATATTTCCTCTGTCTGTAGCTATGCCTCTCTTCTCCATTTGGGTTGCTGATACTCCTAAATGAATGGTCGGTATTTGTTCTATACCTTGTCTTTGATAAGAGCGGTGATCCACATTATCCTGTATGCTATTTTCTTCAAGATATTTATTTGTAATGTCTGCCCATGCTTTTCGCCATTCTTCTGCTTTGTCTTGCTCATTCCAATCTGTTGTATTGATCTTTCTTGTTTTGTAATTACCATTTTTTAGTTTTACTTTTTCGCCATTTTCATCAAGGATATATTCCTTTTTTGATTTTGCTCCCCATGTTGTATCTTCATTTAGTGGTCGCATAGTAAGTAAGATATGGCAATGTGGGTTTCCATCATTTTTATCATGTAGAGCAATATCAGCACACATACCTACTTTTACAAAATTCTCTTTTACATATTCTCGTACAAGATTTATTTGTTTTTCTCTGTCTAATTCTTTAGGCAAAGCAACTTCAATTTCTCTTGCAAGTTGGGAATTTTTACTCTTTTCTATTTTCTCAACACTGTTCCATAAGATAGAACGGTTTACAAATTCCTGTGGTGCATTTTGTGGTAAAAGAATTTCTGTATGGGCTATTCCACCTTTTCTTGTAAAGTCATGGACTATACCGTCATATTCGTTTTTTATCTTTTCGCCGCTTCGATAGGCGGAAGCTGCTACTGCACTTTTGCCTTTGCCTCTTGAAATAATCTTTATGCAAAGATGATATATCGCCATAAGAAAAAACCTCCTTTCCATTTTTCGGTATGGTTATGGTGGCGATAGATAAGACTTCCTAAAAAAATCGGATAGCTTTTTATCCGATTTCTTTTGGGAAGTACACAAGGGGTAGGAAATTTATTTCCGTAGGGGAGTGTAGCTCCCCTGTATCAGCGTTAGCTGATATGCCCTCTGCTAAGAGCCTTCGGAGAACGCACGCACCTGTTAAGGTGTATATGTGCGCCCTTGTAAACAAGGGACTATTATTCTATCTCCGTTTCTTCATCTTCTTTTTCTGTATTTTGATTTTCCGTTTCTTCTCTGCTTTCAATGATTTTTTTAATTTTGATATTGGCTTCTTCTTTACGAATTAGAGATGTGATTAGCTGATAAAATTCATCTTTGCTTATGTTCTTGCTTTCAGTAAAGATACTTTCAAAGACTGCTCCCTTTTCATATATCCTTTTATCTCTCTTTTTTCTTTCTTCCTGTTTCTGCTGACTGATGAGCTTTTTTCTTTTATTTTGTAACTGCTTGATTTCTTCATCTGCCATTAAAATTTTTTCTTCTATGTTTTTCATTTCCTCGTTTCCTTTCTTTTTAATTTTAAGCAAAGAAAAAACAGTAAACCTTTTTGATTTACTGTTTCTGTGTTAATTTTTATTAAATTGTTAGTTAGTTGTTTTTCTTAAAAATTACAACTCCGAAAAATGGACAAATAGCTACAGTTTTTACTAATTCCATATTTGCTTTTTCTGACCAATGTTCCAACTCTTTCAAAGAGTAGAACCAATTATCTTTGGGACTGTTTTCTCTCATATCTTCAACTGTGTAAACTTCATTTTCTTTAAGGTATGGTTCTATATAATTTTTATATATTTCTTCAGGGGTGGTTTCTTTTAATAAAAATCTATATACTTTATTAAATAATTCAGTATCATTTTCTGTGTCAAATAAAAGCATGGTATCGCACAAATAAAAATATCCATCCGTTGTGAGTATCTTTGAAATATTTTCTAACGACTTTTCTTTATAATCCCATGGCACTTGATGGAATGCTAACATACTAATAACTTTATTAACACTTTGATTACAATTTAATTCTTCAAAACTTCCTTGAATGTATTTCACTTTTCCATTACTACGATTTATGGCTTCCTGTAAATTATCTGCATTTGGCTCAATACCTATAACTTCATCTGAAAAATTACTACAAACCTTTGAAAAATTTCCCCAGCCACAACCTATATCCATTACCTTATCGCTTTTTTTCAATTCAGCTAATTTAAGCATAAGATTAACTAATTCATCTTTACTTTCATAGGTCTGTCTTCCATCAGGACTAATAAGTTTGTTAATGTATTTATCTAATAATGCTGTCCAATTTTCAGCCATAACTTACCTCCCATTTATATTGTGTAAATTACTAAATATTATAGCATTTTTTAGGCATTTTTTCTACTGCCAGATTTCTCACTTACTCGCTACTATTTCCATTAGAATGTATTACCTTAAACAGTTTATCTTGAAATGTTTCCTTGCTATTTTTATCAAAATATATCTCTGTTACAAAGGTCTTTCCATTTATCTTTTTTGTAAGAATGCCATCAGGCTTTTGATGTTCTTCTGTCTGTATTTCTTTAATATCTGTTTTCTCATTTTCTGCCATTGAGTTCCTCCTTTCAACTTGCACAAAAAAAGATTTCCTGTGATTAGGAAACCTCTTTTGCGATTGATTGATATTTGGTTTTAGGTTGCTCTTTGTAGCTTCTTTTTTGCTCTATACTCTCTTGCTTTTAATTTCTCGTACTCTCGGCACTTTTCAAGATTTTTGGCTCGGTATTCTTTGTAATATGCCCTACGATATGCCCTTGCTTTTTCTTTCTTTGCTTCTTCTATTTCTTCCCTCATTTATAGCATTTCTTCTTTTGTCGGCTCTATCTGTTTTGTGAGTTCATTTTCAAATTTGCCGATATAGTTAAAATAAACCTCTATTCGCTGAACGACATATTTTGCTCTTTTTACATCTCTTTCATGTACCACGATTTTACTGATAAATTCATTGATAATGGTTGGGGTAAGTTCTTCAAAGTTTGAATAACTTTCTGCCAGTATGATAAACTTCTTTGCTCTTTGGTTTGCATTTTCACATTCGGATAAGCGTTCTTTGATTTCTTCTTTTTCTGCTTTTAAGGTGTAGTATTCTTCTGCATACTTTCTTGATAACTGCTCATAGCGTTCTGTATCCATATTTCCAAGTGCATTATCTTCATAGAGTTTATTCATCACTCTTTCTATCTGTTCCATTCGATCTGTGATTTGTGGCATACGCTTTTGATTTTTCTTTACTTCTTCGGTCTGCTCTTTATACAGACTTTTCTTTACAAGTTTTTCAAACTCTGCTTTGTTTTCTAAGGAATACTGTGCTATCTTTCGTAAGACTTCTGCAATATTTTCCATAACTTCATCGACATCAATACGATGTGGAGAATTGCATTTGGGGTGCTTTGCTTTTCCTTTGGCATATTCACTGCAATATGTTACATGCTGTACTTTTTTGTTTTTGTGTATGGTGCGAATGTGCATTTTTGTTCCGCAATCTTTACAGTACATCAAGCCTGAAAGTGCGTGAATTTCTCCATCTCCGTTTGGTCTTTTGACAGGTGCGTTTTTTAGCATACGCTCTACATTTTCAAAGGTAGTTCTATCTATTATCGGCTCATGGACATTTTCTGTTATTTTCCATTTGCTTTTATCCACATAATGGTTTCTCTTATCTCTGTAATGCTTTTCGGTCTTGAAGTTGACTACATCACCACAATACTCTTGTCTTTTCAGTATGCGTGTTATGGTTGCTTTGTTCCAGTTATATCTGTTTTCTTCATTTAGTGGTTTGTTTTTTGCTGTTCCTCTGCCTTGTTGTTTCATATAAAAGGTTGGGGTTAGTATTTCTTTTTCTTTCAGATAAACGGCTATCTGATTTCTGTTTTTCCCCTCCATAAATAGCCTAAAAATGAGTTTTACAACTTCGGCAGCTTCTTTATCGACTATCCAATAATCTTTGTTCTCAGGGTCTTTTATATAGCCGTATGGGGCTTCTGTTGCGACAGGCTTTCCGTTTGCTCCTTTGGTCTTAATTCCTGTCTTTACTTTCTTGCTGATGTCTCTTGCATACCACTCTGACATGATGTTGATAAAGGGAGCGAATTCCAATGTGTTTTGGTCAATGCTATCTATTCCATTATTAATAGCGATAAAGCGTACATTGTTTCTTCTAAATATCTCCATAGCGTTTCCGACTTGAAGATAATCTCTTCCCCATCTCGTCATATCTTTCATGATGACAATTCCGATTTTTCCTTGTTCTACATCGCTTATCATCTGTGTATAAGCGGAACGGTCAAAGAACCTACCACTTTCGTCATCGTCGATATAGTGGCGAATGTTTATCAGCTTTTTTTCTCTTGCATATCTTTCTAAAAATGCTTTTTGATTGACAATACTATTACTCTCGCCACCGTCTCTATCTTCATCACCAACTGAAAGGCGGGAGTATAGTGCTGTGATTTTGTTATGATATTCTATCATGGCATTATCCTCCTTTTCTCGTGTCTATATATCACTCCTGTTCAGTTAATATTATGCAACCCATCTTGCAGATCCATACTCTTTACCTTGCCTATATTTCTTTTTATTTTTTCCTTTACTATAAACTATTAACTTAACAAGACCAGCAACTGAAATACCTACTAACATGTCCCTTGGATTAAGGCTTGGTATATAAGATAAAGTTCCTATATCAGAAATTCCCACCATTAATCTATCAATAATATCTCCTCCTACATAAGAATTAATGTGCTTAGAAAAGATATTTCCAATGTAGCAAAATGATAAATAGGGAATATTTGCTAATATAAATTTCTTTGGGTTGTCTATTTTAATTAAGTTTTTAATATCAGAAAGAATGGCTTCTAATACCTTATTCATCGTAGAAACCTTCGCTATCTAATAAAATTAGTAGATAGTGTCTTCCCTTTGGTGTTATAAATGTTTGTATTCCTACAAGTGTACCTAGTGGATCAACCCATTCTTTAACTTCAAAATATCCCTTGTTCTTATCTGCATAAGGTAAGAGTTTCTTTTTCTTATCTCTATAAATTAATCCCTTATCCATTAGAAAACTTATAAATTGATTTTGTGGTATTCCTAACTCTTTGGCAGTATTTCTAAAGTTTGTAAGTAGGTTATAATCTACTAATTTGTCATAATAATCTGCCTTTGGTCTTAATTCGTCAATCTCTTCTTCTCTTTCGGCAATAATTCTATTGGCTACAAGAATTGCATCTGCAAGTAGCTCTTCGTTAGTTTTCTTTTCTTGACCAACTATATATCCTCCATTCTTTCTAATACTTGGTAAGACTTCTCTAGTTACCCAAGCTTTGAATATTTTTGCTTGTGATAGTTTTGATGAAAGGATAAGTGAATACAATCCTGATTCGTTAATTATTGAAATATTCTGTATTCCTCCAGGGGTGTTCCATTTCGTTACACCCTTGTCTTCTTCATCTACATGGTCATAAATAGCTTTTCTCGGATTGACATATCCCAACATAGTTGCTACTTCATTTGCTATAAAGAAAAACTCACCATCTTTTTCTATAACAGTGAGTTTCCCAAAATTCTTATTTTCAAATGTTTTTAAATTACTTATCATAAGCTTTGCTCCTTATGTTTATTTTTAACTTTATCTTTAGTAATGGTATCCTTAGCCATATCTTTAAACTTATTTATTGTCTTCGTTATTGAATCTTTTCTATCAGCCTTTCTTTCAGAAGCCTTAACTGCTTTTTTAAAGGCGTGTTCCATTACTTTTATATCCTTAGATTGAAAAAACACAGAGTGGTTACCAGTTTCTTTATCTTTCATAACAGAAAACTTCACTCCGTGTTTATTTAAAATTTTCTTTAGTTCTTTTAACTCAGGATCTTTTAGATTAATTTCTTCTAACTGTCCCTTTTTAACCATATCTTTTAGTTTTACTTCTTCTCCGTTATTTTTTATTACATTTTTTAAGCCTCCTTGTTCTTCTATTTGCTTGTGTACTTTCTTTAAGGCATCAAGAATTGCTTTACTTGTTGCTTTTGCAAGTCTTACTTCAAGATTAAGACTTGACCTTGATACTTCTTCATTAATCATCTATTTCACCTCCATATAAAAGTAACTCTTTGTATTTTCTTAACTTCTCTTGATGGATTTTTCTTCTAAAATCTTCTCCCGTAACTTTAACTGGTATTGTCATTTCAAGTATTCTTGAATATATTCTCTGATACTCAAGGTCAATGTTTGGATTTTGAATAATTTCCAATGATAAGTTTGTAGTAAAAATTGTCGGCCTACCCTTTAAGTATCTTGAGTTTATAATGTTATATACTTGTTCTCTTGCATAAGATGTATCCCTTTCAATTCCAAGGTCGTCTAATATTAACAACGGAATATTAGAGAGGTTATTGATAATTTCATTTGAATCTAGCTTAAATGCTGATTTTTGTATTTGGTTTATAACCTGAGATAAATTCATAATCTTAACTTTAACTTGCTTTCTTTCGATTAATTCATTTGCAATTGAACAAGCAAGATAAGTCTTCCCACTACCAACATCTCCATAAAATAAAAGTCCAACATTATCTTTTTTCATTTGTTCAAAGCTTTTGGCATAATTATAGGCAACCTTATAGGCTTGACCTTTTTCATTTAAGAATTTCTCAAAAGTATACTGGTGTTGGAGTGGCGATGAGAAACAATCTCTTTTCAATAACGATATTTTCATTAGTCTTTCTCTTTCTTCATTTTCCTTATCTCTTTTTATTTCACATTCACATTTAATTCTGGGAATAAACTTTGTGAATCCAAGGTTAAGTAATTCTCCATCGACTCTTTTACCACATAACTTACAATAAATATGTCCATTCCTTTCAACATCATTTTCTCTTAATACAAAATCTTTTAAGCCTTTCATAAACTCTCTCCTATATCGTAATTCATTTTTCTTGTTGAATTGTCGTTAATGTTTTTTGCCTGATCATTAAGATACCAATTGATTATCGTTGCCTTGTGATCTTGATACTCTCTGTTATTTGCTTTCATGTAAGACGAGAGCCTATCAATGTAGTCACTAATTCTGTTTCCCAACTCATTTGTTAAGTCCTTATATTCTTCATCAGTCAAAAATATGTTTTTATATATTCCATAAGGTTTTTGCCCTTTACTAAAATCATTCTTTCTTAACTCATTATTTCTAATATTGTTATAGTTACCTTCCGATTTTCGAAAATCTTGACTTTCGATATTCGAATCTCTTGAATTTCGATTATCGAACTTCTGGAATTTTGTTTTTCGAACTTCTTGATTTTTTAATTCCATATTATTAAATATGCTCATAAAGTCTTTAACATATATTCTATTAGGCTTTCCCAGTCCTTGTCTTTTCTTTTCAATCAGTCCTATTCCTGATTTAATATCAAGTTCAGCTATTAATTTATTTGCTTTTTCACTTGCACAATTAAATTGCTCTTTTATGCTTTCAATTGTGTAGTAAATAAAGACTTTTTCATCTTCATCTATCCAGCCATTTTTATATGAAAGACCCATTCGATTAAGCATATATGAATACAAAACTTTTGCTTCTATAGAAATGCTCTTAAAAATCTCATCTTCCATTAATACCATAGGTAACCTAATGAAGTTATACATCTCAGATTGCCTATTATAAAAATAATCAAAATTCATTCCTACCTCCTCTCTTTAAAATAAAAAAAGACGACAGAATTATTGCTTTCTATCGTCTACGGTTGTCTTATATTTATTTTTCTTCAAATTGATTTTATTGTATAGTTTAATAATTCTAATAATCCAATAACATATATACCTAATTTAGGTAATCCAAATGGACTAAATAAAAATGCTAATATTAGTGCTTCAATTACAATTTGCTTGTCTCCTTGAAAAATGCTAGCTATTCCAATTATAAAAATCAAAGTAGAAACTACGCTTAACAACGCAGTACTCAAACTTAATATGAAGGTTAAAAAAGCTATGAGCAAACTCAACACTAATCTTATCGGTAATAAAATTATTCTAATTATCCATCTCATACATACTCCTAAAAATTAAACTGGGATTCATAACAAACCCCAGTTTCATAATTAGCGTGTCCTTTAATATAATTTTGATCCTGCTGGAATATTATCATCCAGCATTATTAAGTTAAGTTTTTCTTCACCGTCATACTCACAAATTGCAGATATAATCATACCTTCTGAGTCGATTCCCATCATCTTACGAGGAGGAAGATTACAAATTGCAAGTAGTGTCTTTCCAATTAAGCTCTCTGCGCTGTAATATTCCTTAATACCAGATAAAATAACTCTTTCTTTTTCAGAACCATCATCTAATGTAAATTTCAAAAGTTTTTTTGACTTAGGAACTTCTTCGCAGTTTTTAACCTTTACAACTCTAAAATCAGATTTTGAGAAAGTTTCAAAGTCTACCATATCTTCAAATAATGGTTCAACTTTCACTTTTGAAAGGTCAATTTCTTCTGTCGTAAGTTTGTCGTAAGTTTCGTAAGTTTCTTTTGACAAACCCCCATTTTCTGCCTTTTCTAAGCCTATTGGCTTCATTGTTGGGAATAATAATACATCACGGATTGAGTGTTGACCTGTTAAGAACATTATTATTCTATCAATACCTATGCCAAGGCCTCCTGTTGGTGGAAGTCCAACTTCAAGAGCATTTACAAAGTCATAATCCATCATTTGCGCTTCGTCATCACCTTTTTCTCTTTTGGCAACTTGAGCTTCAAATCTTTGTCTTTGATCTGCAGCATCGTTTAATTCTGAGAAAGCATTGGCAACTTCTTTAGCATTGATAAATGCTTCAAATCTATAAGTTAATGACTTATCGTCAACTTTTCTTTTGGCAAGTGGTGATATTTCTACTGGATAATCTGTAACAAATGTAGGTTGGATTAGAGTTTCTTCTACATATTTTTCAAAGAATTCTGCTATGATTTCTCCACGACTTTCTTTAACTTCTACATCTTTTTCTTTGGCAATTTTAACTGCTTCTTCATAGGTTGTAATTTGGTTAAAGTCAACACCTGTTACATTTTTGATTCCTTCTATCATTGGCAATCTAATCCAAGGAGCTTTTAGGTCGATTTCTCTGCCATCAAATTCTATGACAGTCGTTCCAAGAACATTTGTTGCTACAGTTTCTATCATGTGTTCAGTAATTTCCATCATATCTTCATAATCAGCGTAGGCTTGATATAATTCCATTGATGTAAATTCCGGGTTGTGGGTAGCATCCATTCCTTCATTTCTAAACATTCTTCCCATTTCATAAACTTTGTCAAAACCACCAACTATTAATCTTTTTAGATATAATTCGTTGGCAATTCTTAGATACATATCAATGTCCAAAGTGTTGTGGTGGGTTATAAATGGACGAGCTGTAGCTCCACCAGCTATGGTATTTAGTATTGGAGTATCAACTTCCAAAAATCCTCTATTATCCAAAAATTTTCTAATTTCTGCGATGATTTTGCTTCTTTGAACAAATACTTCTTTTACTTCTGGATTTACTATCAAATCAAGATATCTTTGTCTGTAACGAAGATCTGGATCTTTTAGGCCATGCCATTTTTCTGGCAAAATTTGCAAAGATTTGGTTAGCAATTGTGGAATTGTTGTTTCAATTGAGATTTCGCCTTGGTTGGTTTTGAAAACTTTTCCCTCAACACCTACAATATCCCCGATATCGTATTTTTTAACTTCGCTAAATTCATCGCCTATAACATTTTTACGATTTACAATTTGAATTTTTCCAAGCTCATCTTGTATATCCATGAAGCTCATATTGCCATGGCCACGTTTTGCCATGATACGGCCTGCTATTCTTACAGTTTTGCCATCATATTCATCAAATTTATCTTTGATTTCTTTTGATGGAATACGACCTCTAAAGTTTACAATTTCATGAGGATCTTTGCCAGCTGCTTTAAGTTCTTCAAGCTTTTGCCTTTTGATTTGTAGCATTTCATTTAGATCTTGTTGATTTTCTGTCATTTCTGCTCCTTTTACTTAATTGCTTTTATAGTAAAATAAATTTTGCCATTTGGTGTGATTACTTCTACTCTTTCATCTTTCTTTTTGCCTAATAAGGCTGCTCCAACTGGAGATTCGTTTGATATGAAGCCTTTTACTGGATCGCTTTCTGCTGTTCCTACGATTTTATAATCGATTGTTTCGTCAAATTCTTCATCGTAAACTGTTACGGTGTTTCCAACGCCAACTTCATCAGAGTTTTCATTTACTTCGATTGTCTTGGCATTTCTTATCATATCTTCAACTTTGGCGATTCTAGCTTCTACTTCTGCTTGTTCGTTTTTGGCTTCGTCATAGTCTGCATTTTCTGATAGATCTCCAAAGCTTCTTGCTATTTTGATTTTTTCTGCAATTTCTGGTCTTCTTTTAGTTTTGAGATATTCAAGCTCATCTTCTAACTTTTCCAGATATTCTTTTGATAATATTACTTCTTTATTTTCTGTCATAATTTACCTCTAAATAATTTTTATATTCATCCAACAATTTAAAAATTTCTTCTTTGCTTTTTAAAGTGTTGACTTTTGCTCTAATTTTTGTAGCATTTGGCAAAGATTTCAGATACCAACCTACGTGCTTTCTCATTTGATTGACTGTAAGAAGTTCATCTTTAAATTTTAGTGTCAATTCATATTGGTCTTTTATTTGCTCAATAATTTCCTTGTAGGAAACTTTTTTGTAGGAACCATTTGCCAAATAATCTTTTATATATTTAAACAAGAAAGGATTTCCCATGATTCCTCTGGCAAGCATTACACCATCAGCCTTTGTCGTTTCCATAATTTCTATAAAATCTTCTACTGTAAAAACATCTCCATTGGCTATAACTGGTATTTTTAAGTATTCCTTTAATTTTTTTATGTCTTGCCAATTGGCTTTTCCCTGATAAAACTCTTCTCTAGTTCTACCGTGAATAATTACATAATCTATGCCATTATCCTCACAAATTTTACCTATTTCAAGGTAATTTTTGCAAAGTTCGTCAATTCCTGTTCGAAATTTTACATTTATTTTCTTGTCAGTAGATTTTACCAAAGTTTTTGTGATTTCATTTACTAAATTAGGATCTTTCATCAAAGCAGAACCCTCGCCATTTTTAAAAATCTTTGGCGCTGGACAACCCATATTAAAACTAATTTCTTTTACATTTTCTAATGGATTTATTTTTTCTTTGATTGCTCTTTCAATTTTTTCTGGATCTCTGCCAAAAATTTGTATGTTGGCTCTTTTTTCTTTTTCTGAAATGTACATTAGTTCATTTGTTTGTTTGTTATCATAAATTAGGGCATTTACGCTAATCATTTCAGTAAAAGTTTTATCCGCTCCATATTTTTCACAGATAATACGAAAGGCATTGTCGGTTACTCCAGCTAGGGGAGCTAGAAGAATTTCTTTATTTTTTAATTCGCTCATAAATCAATCTTAGACCATCAAGCATTAGGTCTGGTTCAATTTTGTTGATGAATTTGGATTCACTTGATATTAATTCAGAATATCCTCCAGTTGCAACGACATTGATATCGCCTTCTATACCATAATCTTCTCTTAATTCTTTTTCTATTTCAAAGATTAGTCCATCTATTAATGAAATGTACCCAAATACAATTCCGGCGTTTATGCTATCAACTGTATTTTTTGCTATGGCTGATTCTGGATTTCTAAGTTCGATTTTTGGTAGTTGAGCAGTTTTTCCAAAAAGTCCATCTTGGGCGATTTTTATTCCAGGAGCAATTGATCCTCCTAAATATTTGCCATCTTTGGTTACAACATCAAAAGTTATAGCTGTTCCCATATCGACAATTATTGATGGTCCGCCATATTTATTGTAAACTGCAACAGCATCAACAATCCTATCAGCTCCAACCTCTCTTGGAATATCGTAGTCAATTTTTATGCCTGAATCGGTTTGATAATTTACCAAAATCGGATCTTTGTCAAACATTTTTCTATTGCAAGATTGCCAAGAATACAAAATATCTGGAACTACGCAAGAAATTATCGTATCGTCAACACAATTCTTATCTATATCATGAACATTAAACATATTAAAAAGGGTAGCTACCAATTCATCGCTTGTGCGTTTGAGATTTGTAGCCACTCTATATCTAAATAACAATTCTTCTTTATTATAAACACCAAGAACGGTATTGGTGTTGCCTATATCTACTACAAGTAACATATTATCTCCTTTGTGGAAATCTTTTAAATTTAACTCTATTATAATACGTCAAAATCTTGTAATTTCAAGCTATTTGTTAAGTTTATATTTTCTAATAAGCCTATTTATTTCTTGTATGTCCTCACGAGTCACTCTTACAGATTCGTTAGTTAGTTGGTTTTTGGTTTTTACTTGCATTACTAAATCGCTTGAAGATGTATCAAAGCCCCATTTTTTTAATTCTTTATAATCGTAAAAATTTGAATTTGCCAATATTCCATTTTCTCCAATGCAAAGTTTGTTTTGTGAAAATAGTCCAAAGATAATTGCAAGTACAATCATTACAGCAGACTGAGCCATGTTGTTAAAATTATTTTGTTTAATACCCATGTATAAATTTACAGCTCCAGTTACTAATAAAACTACCAACAAACCAATTTCTATTGGGGAAACTTTTCTTTTAAATTCGCTGATTTCTCCTTGTAAAAGTCCTCTATTTTTTTTGCTTTTAATGATTTTGTAGGCGAAAAATACTATTATCGCACCATACATAAGCAAAATAAAGCTATCCATACTATTTTTTTTCATAAATCCTCCTTGATAAAAAACTTAATGTTTATTTTTCATAAACTGATTTTTTTAATACTCCAATGTAAGGAATATTTCTATATAGCTGATTGTAATCTAGACCAAAACCTACTACAAATTCATTTGGAATCTTAAATCCATACCAATCAGGCTTAATTTCAACTTCTCTTCTTTCAGGCTTATCCAGCAAGGTTATAATTTTTATATCCTTTGGATTTCTCTTTGATAGATTGCTTTTAAGATTTAGCAAAGTATTGCCAGTGTCTATGATATCTTCAACTACCAAGACATTTTTTCCTTGAATGTCAATATCCAAATCTTTTAAAATTTTGATATTTCCAGTGGACTCGGTTCCCTCGTAAGAAGAAACTGACATAAATTCTAAATTTGTGTCAACTTTTATATATTTTGATAACTCTGACATAAACATTACTGAACCCTTTAGGATCCCAACTAATATCAAAGGTCCCTCTTCATTTTCGTAATATTCGTTAATAATATTAGCTAGTTTTTTTATCCTTAAATTAAGACTATCCTCATCTATCAAAACTTTATCTATTATAGAATTTGTATCAATTATCATCTCTTACCTCTATTTTTATTATATTTTTATCTTCTTTATCAACCTTAAATTCTTCCGATTGCCTAAAACCTACTAGCCAAATAATCTTATCATCTGATAAAATAATTGGGATTTGATCCCTAAGATTTCTATCGATTTTTTGGTCTATAAAAAAATCTTTTAGCTTTTTATTGTGGTTAAAACCAAGTGGCTTAAAAGTATCTCCCTTTTTCCTATATCTAAGATTTAGCGGAAATTTTAGCTTATCAAAGGAAAAATAAGCTATATTTTTATTTTTTTCTCCCATAGAATTAACCAAAGTTGCTTTTATAATTTTTCCATTAAAATTAATTTCTTCATCCAAAGAAAGAAAAGCAAAATTTTCTAAGTTTAAATTGTTTTCAACTTTAGAAAGCTGATAAGTTTTGTAATTTTTTATAAATTCCAAATCATCTTTTATTATTTTTTTGCCAGTAGCTAAAGTCGTTAAACTGAGAAATTCATCGATATTTTTCTTGCTTATATCTTTTAAATTATTTTTTAACTTGCTAATAGCTTTTCTTAATAACCTTTTTTGGTAAAAATCTTCTAATTGGTCAAAATTTGATAGGTCAAATAAAATTTGTCTCTCATCTTCTAAAACTAGTACCTCTTTATATAAAGAATCGATACTCCTATCGACAATTTTTAAATCTTCTTTTAAAAGCATAGAAAGATTATAAATTGCATCTACAGCTTTGGGATTGATGGTGGAAAATTCAGGTATTATCTGGTTTCTAATGTAATTTCTGGTGTAATCATTGGATAAATTTGTTTTATCAATTGCATAAGCTATTAAATTGCTATCCAAATAAGAAATTATTTCATCTTTTGAAAAAGATAAAATCGGCCTAATGATATTGCCATTTCTAAAATCCATAGCAACCATTCCATCCAAACCAGTTCCTCTTATCAAACGCATCAAAACAGTTTCTGCTTGATCGTTTTTATTGTGGGCAATGGCGATTTTGGAATTTTCATATTGACTTGCCAATTCATTAAAAAACTCATACCTAAGCCTTCTACCGGCATCTTCAGCAGAAATTTTGTGAATTTTTGCATAGTCATCCATGCTAGCTCTTTTGACCCTAAATTCCAAATTTAATTTATGGGCAGTTTCTTTTACCAAATTCTCATCATTAATGGCTTCTTTTCTATGTAGATGATTAAGATGAGCCAAAATTATTTTAAGATTATATTCATCTTTTATGGATTTTAATAAATAAATTAGAAACTGACTATCAGGTCCACCACTAGCTCCAACTATGATTGTATCATTTTTTTCTATGAGCTTGTTATTTTGAATATTTTCCCTAAAGCTAGTTTGAACCTTTGTCTTCATCAGATTCATCGGTTTTTTCCTTTACCATTCCAAGCCTTTCTTCGGCAATTTTTTCTTTAAATTCATCTGTATTTCTCATCTCATAGTCTTTTTCTAATTCTTTTATTTTTACATCTAAATCTTCTAATTTTTTCTGGTTAGATGATAAGTCGCTATCAAGTTTTTTAATTTCATTATCCAAAGACCTATTTGCCAAGGCAAAGTAAATTGCAGCAATAAGAATAAGAGCAAACATAAATATTATAAAGCCAGTATTTTTTGTTCTCCTTTTTTTCTTTCTAACATTTCGCTTATCCATCTACCACCTCATACATTTCGCTTGCATCAGATTTTTTTGCCCCATCGATGATATTTAAGACCCTTACTTTTAGCTTATTATTGCCAAAAATCACCTCTATAATATCGCCTTTATCAATCGTGGAAGAAGCCTTTGCAATTGAGCCATTTATCAAAACTCGCTCGTTTTCGCAAGCTTCTTTTGCAACTTGTCTTCTTTTTATAATTCTAGAATTTTTCAAAAATTTATCTACTCTCATAAATCAATTTTACTAGATATATGGTTTTTTATCCACTTAAATGAAAAGCTTTAGCAAATTATCTATCGATTTGCAAAAAAGACTCGAAATCAGGCGAATTTATAGAAAATATTATAATAGTATAATGGTATTGGTGATAATATGAACGATATTTTGCACATCGATTGCGATGCTTTTTACGCATCTTGTGAAGAACTTAGAAATCCAAATTTAAAAGATAAGGCCCTTGCTGTTGGCGGACTTAGTAATAAATCAATAATTACAACAGCAAATTATAAGGCTCGCCAATATGGCATACATTCTGCAATGCCGGTATTTATGGCAAGAGAACTTTGTCCAAATTTGATTCTAATTCCAGTTGACCACAAATATTACAGGCAAAAATCCAAGGAAGTTTTTGATATAATTAGACCCTTTGGAGAAATTTTGGAACAAGTTTCAATAGATGAGGCTTATCTTAAAATAAATAGCAACAATCCCCTAGCCTTAGCACAAAAAATCCAAAATGAAGTTTATAGCAAAACAAAAATTGGAGTTTCCATTGGAGTATCCTACAATAAATTTCTAGCAAAACTTGCTAGCGATTGGAATAAACCTAAAGGTATCAAAGAAATTTCCAAAGAGGATCTGCCAGAAATTCTCCTAGACTTAGACATATCCAAAGTCCATGGTCTTGGCAATCATGGAGTAGAAAAATTACAAAAAATTGGCATATATAAAATTTCCGACCTAATGAAATTAGACCTTTCCTACTTGAAAAATGCTTTTGGCAAGCAAGGAGAATACATATACAATGTAATTCGAGGAGAAGATAATAGAAAAGTAAAAGAATCAAGACTTAGAAAATCCATAGGCAGAGAAAGAACATTTAGAGCAAACACCAAAAATAAAGATGTATTAGAAAACTATTTAAAACAAATATCAGAAAAACTAGAAGATGACATGAACAAAAATAATTTAATGGGCAAAACCGTAAATCTCAAAGTAAAAAATTCTAACTTCAAAATATATAGCAAATCAAAAACACTCCAAGAACCAATTTGTAAAAATGGAGACATATACCACATTTCCAAAGAATTGTTAGATGAAATATATAAGGGTGAAGAAATAAGACTAATAGGAATCTCAATTTCCAAACTATCAAAAAAAGAAACAAACCAGTTAAGTTTTTTGTAATAATAATATTACACAAAAAAAGAAGTGCTAATTTCTAGCACTTCTTTTTACTTGCTGGTGCGGGATAAAGGAGTTGAACCTTCACGAGAAATTCTCACTAGATCCTAAGTCTAGCGCGTCTGCCAATTCCGCCAATCCCGCATGGGGTGAGTAGTGAGACTCGAACTCACGGCCTCCTGGGCCACAACCAGGTGTCTTAACCAACTGGACCATACCCACCAGGTCATTACCTATTTAGTATACACTATTTAAAATATAAGTCAAGCTTTTTTATAAATTTTATATACTTTTTAAGGCCGATTTTTTAATACGTTACTTATTATACAAATTTTTATTTTTCTTGTCAATAGGAAGTTGAATTTTTTTAAATAAAATGTAATTTTCCCAAATTATAGTAAAATACCTATGAGGTGAATTTATGAAAGGCAGAAAAACTATTCTAAAAATTTTTGCTATTGTTATAGCAATTGCAATGATCGCACCAATTATATATAGTGCATACGAATCAATGGCTAGATTATGATTGTCGAGAGTATTGATTATTCAGATAAATTAAATTTAGTTATTATCACTATTGATGGCGAGAAATTTTTGATTTCTTATGATCTGTATTATGATTTGAATCTAAGTTCTGAAAGCCAAATAGATTTTGATAGCTACAAAGTTATTTTAAAAGACGATCAATATAATAAGGCAAAAAATTTAGCTCTTAGAAAAATTTCTTTTAGTCCAAAATCTTCAAGCGAAATTAATAAAATTCTAAAAGGCCAACATTTTGACCAGGATATTATAGAGAAAACTATAAATTTCCTCAAAGATTTTGATTTGATTGACGATGAGGCTTTTGTTAGGAGTTTTATTACTGACAAGCATAATATTTCTAAGTGGCCAAAAAATAAAATCCGCTATGCTTTAAGATCTAAAAATATTGATGATTATATTATTGAAGAATATTTAAGCGAAATTAGCGATGAAGATGAATATCAAAATGCCTATGATTTTGCTATAAACAAGGCTAAGGGAGATGATTCTTTTCAAATGAGGCAAAAAGTTTTTAGATTTTTGGCTTCTAAGGGTTTTGATTTTGATATTATAAATAATGTTCTTGGAGATATTTTCCAATGACTTATGGTTATGTTTATATTTTAAGGTGTGCTGATAATTCTCTTTATACGGGTTGGTGCAGAAATTTGGAAAAAAGAGTTATTTTACATAATTCTGGCAAAGGTGCCAAATATACCAGAGCCAAGGGTCCTTGTAAACTTGTTTATTACGAGGAAATTTCTGATATGTCTGAGGCTTTAAAAAGAGAAATTTCTATCAAAAAATTAAGTAAAAGAAAAAAAGAAGAGCTGGTAAAAAGTTTTAAAATCAATTGATTCTTTCTACCAGCTCTTTTTTTAGTGCTTAAATGCCATCTTTATTTTTTCAAAAAATGATATTTTAGGTATTTCTATTTTTTTATCTTCTAGCAAGTTTTCTATAACATCATTAAAGTATTGACCGTTTTTGACTAGTCCTAAGAATCTTTTATTTTTAGCTTCAATGGCGTTCTTATCATTTCTTATATCGTAATCTTCGCTTGCCTTGTTGATAAAGAAATAATCTCCTTCAATTTCTTTATTCAAGGAATCTGTATCGATAATTTCTATTATGATTTTATCTTTGATAAGATCCTTTGAAAGATTATCGATTACAAGATAATCATAGGAAATTTCGCCTAATAATTTTTCGACATCTTCTCCCCTAAATATATATTTATCTTCCAAAAGTGGACTTATGATAAAATCTAAGTTCTCATTTTCGTGGACAATTACCTTTTCTAATGGGGCAAGGGAAGAAAAATAATCTCCTATATCGTAAGTTATCATTCCATCTTTTTGAAAATAGTCTTCTATATTGGAATTTGGATTTCTTTTTGTCTGTAAAAGTAAGACTTTTCCGGTTTTTTGCAAATATTCTGCTAGATTTACCGAAAAATCTGTCTTGCCTATTCCTTCTTTTCCATTGATAATATATGTTTTCATTTTACTGCCTGACCTTAATTTCTTTTATTTGAATCGTTTTGGTTATTGGTAGAGTTGTTTTGATTATTTAGATTATTTGGATTTAGGTTTTCAATTATATTTCCAATTTCATTTGTTGGATTATCTCCCATTTGTCCCCTATCAACATTTGCTCCAGTATCTCCAGTATTGGTAAGATATACATCTAAATCGAAATATTTTGCAACTATATCGCGCATAATGGCTGAAGCATTATAAGAAGTATCGCCTTGGGTTAGGACTATACTTATTGCAATTTCTGGATCATCATAAGGTGCAAATCCTACCATCCAAGCGTAACTGTCGTATTTTACTCCATCGGCATTTTCGCCTTCTACTTCTGCTGTACCAGTTTTTATACCGATTTCTACTGGCAGTTGTGATAAGATTTTATTATTTTGTGCTACAAGCAAGGCACCGTATTTTATATCCTCAAGATATTTTCTATCTTTTAGGTCAATTCTGTTGCCTTCTGGAACATTGTTGAATAGAACATCTTGTGAATCATGATTTGTAACTTTGTCCACCAAGGTGTATTTGTAAAGATATCCGCCGTTTGTTAGGGTTGCAATCGCCCTATTCATTTGAATTGGCGTATAGGAGTTTTGTCCTTGGCCTATAACTATATTTAACATATCTGTTATATCCCAAACAGCTTGATTTAAATAAGTATATTTTATGGTATCGGCAAGACCTGCTCTTTGACCCTCAAGAATATGCTCTGGATCGTAACCTCTTTCATCTAAAAAGTCTAAAATTTTCTTACGTGTCCAGCTTTCAGGATCGTCTGTAAAGTTTACTATGTCTACTACATCATTTTCAAATTCGCTTTTTGATTTTTTTACATCATTTTTTAGGTGCAGTGGTAATTCTTTTTCCAGATAATTTTTAAGCATTAATCTTGTTACTTCTATTTTCTTATTTATTGAAGGGATATTTCCTGTTGCTTCTTTTGGTATATTTATTTCTATGCCTGTAGGTTTATCTAGGCCTAATTTTTCTGCAGCAATTCTTATGTCGTTTAATTCCAACTTCACTCCGACAGATCTGCCATCGCCTGGATTTTCGCCTAGAGCTAGACAATAGAAAAAGTAGTTACAAGAATCTCTAATTGCTCCATAAAGATTTTCTTCACCATGAGTTGTGCCTTTTTCTGTCCAGATTAGACAATTAAATCTTCTATTTCCTATATCCAAAAATCCATGGCAAGTATTGATAGCTTGTGGGTCAAGCCCTTTTTCTAAGGCTGCAAGGCTTGATACAAGTTTAAATGTTGAACCTGGAACTACTGCAGTTTGACTTGCTATGTTTAACATTGGTCTTGGAACTAGTGGTCCACTGTCTTCTTCTACTTGTAAGCTTTCCCAATCTGATTGAGAAATTCCTGTGGCAAATAAATTTGGATCGTAATTTGGTAAGGATGCCATAGCCAAAACTTGACCAGTTTTTACATCGGAAACTACTACTGCTCCACTTTCTGCATAGGCCGCTCTTCTTATCGGCATAAATAATCCATATTCGGATTCGTAAGCGTGGCCATTTCTAATGGCATCAAGAACTCCTGCCAAAGATTTTTCAGCTTGTTCTTGTAAGTCCAAATCAATTGAAAGATATAAGTCATCACCAGGTTCTGATGGGCTTTGAGATATGGTTTCTTTTCTATTGCCAGATGAGTCGACTGTTACTAAGCTTTTACCGTTTTTGCCCTTTAAATTATCCTGATAAGATTCCTCAATTCCTGCCTTACCTATTATCTCATCTCTTAAATAATCACGTTTTTTGACGTATTTTTCAATTTCAGCTTCTGTTGCAATTGGTCCCATATATCCCAAAATGTGACTTGCCACATATCTATTTGGATATGATCTAATTGGTATTGTATTTACAGCTATTCCAGATGTTTTTTTGATATTTTCTTTTATCTTTAAAACTGTGGATTCATCGATATTATATACCAAGTTAATCGGCCTATAGCCAAAGTTTCCTTGAGTATTAATCTTGTTATCTATCGTTAGGATTCCCAAGGCTTCTGTGTCAGAATAATCTTCCAATTTATTTATTTTTTTTAGGTATTGTAAGATAATTTTAGGATCAGTTTCCTTATTTAAGGTTTCGACAATTTTTTTGCTAGGATTTACCCTATCTTTGCTAGCATAATAGGTGTAAAAGTTTTTCTTTTCAATATTAAAGGTGTAATCCCATTTTTCAGGGTCATCATCGGTTACATCAATATTCGGATAAATATTATTTCTTGTGTTGGCATTTTGTGCCATGTATTTTACATCATTTGACAAAATCAACGGCTTTAGCAAGTTGTTTTTTTCTGCAAGTCTTGCCAATTCTTCTACTGGTGAACCTGCTTGTTGATTTTTAAAACTTACTTTTACCTTGTATTCATTTTTTTGATCGTCATTTTCGGTAATTACTTCTGTTTCAAAATTTGCGTAGACACCAAGATTTTCCAATTGTTGAATCAAAATATCTGCAGGTATAACATAAGCTCCATCATCCTTAACTACAGCTTGAGTTAAGACATCGCTTATGGTGGAATTTTTTACAATTTCGTAGAAATCATCGCATACTTTGCTATTAAGGTTGATTTTTTGATAAACTTTTGATAGTTTTGCTTTTTTCTCTACAAAATCCTCATCTGCTTTTACTGCACAAGGTTTTAAAACTATACTTCCCAATAGATTATTTTGATCCAAAATATCGTAGGCAAGCTTTCTTGCAAATGAATTTTCAAGCACTGATAACAATACCGATTTATCATCGCCTATGGCTTTTACAATATCTTCCATTGGATCATCGTTAATATCATAGCCAATTGACTTTAATTTTTCTGCAGAGTTTTCTTTAAAAGTAACTCTTAGATTGCCATTTTTTTGACTTACATGACAAGGAATATCTATTCCACGTTTTTTTAGGGCCAAAAGAGCAGTTTTTACGGTTTCGTATTCAATATTGTCATCTTTGTAGGTTGAGCTAATAAATTCATTTACCAATTCATTATCTACAAGTGTTGAAACTACAAGCTCATTAGGCATTTGCCCTAGGATAAAGTAATCTTCAGTCCTTTTGTAGGCAAAGGAATTAAGCTTTATGGCAAAGTCGTTGGTGTAATTAATTCCATCGCTTTCTAGAATTTTAACAAGTTCTGATATGTTTTTTATCCTATCTTCTGGATCAAGATTTGAAAGCTCATCTTTGTAAATTTGAATTGTAAAAGCTGGTATACTTGTTGCAAGCAACTTACCATTTCTATCGTATATATTGCCACGGCTTGCAAGATCGTCTACTTCTTTAACTTTTCTATTATCTGATAAATCTCTATAATAATCTCCTTGACTTATCATTACTGTGTGAAGTCTTATTACAATTATCGCTAGTAAGATTACTACTAATATTTGTATAAAACTTAATCTTTTTTCTTTTTGATTTCTCACTAGTTTTCACCCCTACATCCTATATGTTGGAATATACATAATTTTTTTAACTAATCCTATATAAATAAAGTATATAAGTCCGTTTAATAGAGATTCTACAATTAGTGGCAATGGCAAATAATTAAAAAATCCAGATTGGCGAGTCAAAATATAATAAATTAGACTTAGCAAAAGAAAATTAAAAATACTTGCTAATATTGTCAAAATAAAGCCTGTCGTTTTGCCTTTTCCAAATCTAAATGAATCGCTAGCTACAAAAGATCCTATCAAAAAATATGATAAGGATCTTACTCCAATAAAGCTAGTAAAGAGAAAATCTTCTAATAAGCCAAAGAATAGGGCAGAGTAGCTACTAGTTTTGCAAGATAAAACTTGGCTAATTGCTACAATTGCTGGCAAAAGCAAATTAACATTAGCTCCAAAAATATCAATTTTTGAAAATATGGTCGTTTGTAGGATGAATGATACTAGTAAAATTATAAAAGTTTTAAATTTATTCATTGGCTTTTACATCCTCCATTTCTCCATCTTCATTTATTTCATCATTAGAGAAATCGGCATCTCTTTTTAGGACTAGAACCCTATAAAGATGGCTAAAGTCTACTGGTGAATTGATTGTAATATTTTTTCTTAGTGAATCTTCGCTCATAGAAACATTGTTTATCTTTCCTATATAAATTCCAAAAGGATAAACTCCTCCCAAACCACTTGTAAGAATAATATCGGAATTTTTGGCATCGCCATCGACATCAAGCATAAAACCTTGGATTGTTTTTGCTGTGAATTTATCGATTATACCATAATCATTGGATCTGGCATTTACAAAGGAAACATCATTGGCTTCATTATTTATCGTTATAATTCTTGCAGTATTCTCAAAAACTTTGCTAACTTTACCAACTAAGCCAGTATAATAATTACTATCTCCAATTGCTTGTAAAATTATATCATTTTCTTCAATTCCATCAGCTCTTCCCTTATCAATTGTAAAAGTTTCTGCCATGGAATTAAGATCGGAATTTATAACGCTGGCCTTAATATAGGTGTTATTAGATTTATCTATAGCTTCTTTTTCATCTTTTAGAAATTTTTCCTTATTTATTATTGAATTTAATCTTGCATTTTCTAAAACCAAAGATTTGTTTAAGGCCTCTAATCTATTTACTTCAGCTCTAGTTTCCTTAGAACCGACAGTTTTTTCAACTTGTTCTATTATCTCTGATGAGATTGAATAAGTTACTTTCTCTATCGGCTTAAAGATAGTATTTGCCAAATTAGATCCAGCGCCAGAAATTTTATCCGTTTGTGAAGAAATTCCTATTAGAAATATTAGAATTATTAGTGTAATTATAAAAGATTTGTTTGATTTTTGTTTTCTTCTATATGTCATTTTTCCCCTACTTGCGATATTTAAAAAATCTTTCTGGATCTTCGAGAATTACTCCTGCGCCGTTGATGGCATCTGTTAATGGATTATCTGAAACATTGGAATTGATATTGGTCTTTGTTTCTATAAATTCTCTAATTCCTTTAAGCAAGCTAAATCCACCTGTTAAATAAAATCCATCTCTTTTTATGTCAGCGGTTAATTCTGGTGGAATTTGTTCAAAAACTTCATAGATTCCATTTACAAGCTCATCTGCATAAGGCAAAATAATTTCCACCAAGTCTTTACTGGTGATTTCTATAGATTTTGGGCTAGCTGAAAGCATATCTCTGCCTTCAACATTCATGGCCAAATCTTTATCTTTTATTTTTAGGCTTAGAATATTTACCTTTATTTTTTCTGCAGTATTAAGACCTATATCTAATTTTCTAATATCTCTAAAATAATCTACTATTTTTTGGTCGATAAAATCTCCACCCTTGTTGATGGATTTGCCTGCAACTATGCCATTTAAAGATATCACAGAAATTTCTGTGCTTCCAGCTCCCATACTTATGATCAATCTTCCCTTAGGATCTTCTGGTGATAAATTCATGCCAAAAGCTTGAGCTAAAGTTTGCTCAACTAAAATAATATCTCTAGATCCTGCATGCAAAGCTGCATCTAAAATCGCCCTAGTTTCTATATCTGTAATTCCTGATGGAATACAAAGGACAATTTTTGCTTGTATAAGCGACATTCCAGGATTTACCTTGGCGAAAAAATAATTTAGCATGGCCTCTGTTAGGTTAAAATCACTTATAACTCCGTTAACTATTGGCTTTACAACTTGCAAATTTGACGGAGTTTTGCCCATCATTTCCTTAGCTTTTTCTCCAATAGCTAAAACTTTTGTATTTGTATCATCAAGTACCATAATAGAAGGTTCGCTTAAAATTATTCCTTGATTTTTCTTATATACTAGTACATTGCTAGTTCCTAAATCAATTGCAAAATCATTTGCAATCATTCTAAATTTCATCTAATTATTGCTCCTATATATAATTCTCTCTTTTAAAACTATAATAATCGTTCTCACCTATTATTATATGGTCAAGAACGGTAATATCTAATAATTCACCAATTTTTACAAGCCTATCTGTTATTGCAAAATCATCCTTTGATGGTTTTGGATTTCCTGATGGATGATTGTGGGCAAAAATTATGCTTTTTGCCGATTTTTTAATAGCAGATTTAAAAGCTTCTCTAGGGTGAACTAGAGATTGATCTAGCGTTCCTTTGCTAATTAGTTCTTTAGATATTATAACATTTTTTGTATCAAGTAGGATAGCATAAAAGTATTCGTTTTTGGCGTTTTTCAATTCATCTTTTAGATATAAAAACACATCCTTGCTCTCTTTTATACTTTTTATCTCTTTTTGATTAAGTCTTTGGGCAATTCTTCTGCCAAATTTTAGGCTTGCAACAACTTTGCTGGCCTTGGCATTTTTGATTCCATTAATTTTACTTAATTCATTTACCTCAATATCGAGCAATTCCTCATAAGAAAAAGTGTTTAAAATTTCTCTTGCAAGCTCGATTGCGTTTTTATCCTTTGTCCCAGTTGATAAGATTATCGCCAAAAGTTCTTCATCTGTTAAGCTATCCGAACCTTCTTTGATTAATTTCTCGCGAGGTCTATCATCTTCATCAAAATCTTTTATCGATCTTTTCATTTTTAATATCTCCAAAATTTATCTTATCCATGTGACTAGTTATATAATTTACGCTTAAACCAACAAAAAAACTTGTAAATATGCCCATAATAACCAATATTGGAAAATAAAGATACATTTTAATATTTCCCATTACAAAAGATGCAACTAATATTTGACCAAAATTATGAAAAAATGCACCAATTTCACTTATTCCAACAAAACTAAAGGTTTTACCCCGTAATTTTAAACTTATTCCCATGGCAAGGGCTGAAAAAATAGCTCCACTTATCGAATAAAAAAACGAGCTTACAGATCCTGTAATAAGCATTAGCAAAAAAGATTTTAAAATTCCTACAAGCAAGGCGTATTTTAATGGATATAAATATAGGCAAATTAAAATAATCATATTGGAAAAACCAAGTTTTGCACCAGGAATCGGGACTGGAAGTGGAATCATCTGCTCTATTAAAGAAATTGCAAGGGCCATTGCTGTAAGTAAGGCTACATTTGTAACTTTCTTTGTACTATTCATTTTACCTTACCACCTTGTCAATTTCTGGTTGATTTTTTGGATTTTTATCGACAATTTCCAAAAAAACTTTGTTGGGTAAGCAAATAATTGTTTCACCACTTTTGCTAATGTCATGCATATGTACACAAATTTGATCTGGGCAATTGGCCTCATACATTGTGGCTTTGCCATTTTTTATGATGATTTTATTGTAATGATTTTTATCTTCTAAAACTATTTCTCTATCTATACTCAAATCATATTCTCCGTATAGTTTTGAGTCTTTTTCAATTCTTAAAACTTTTGGCGAATTGCTATTAGTTTTGCCCAATACTACTGCTAATATTATGCTCAATACCAATAAAGCCAAAGATAAAATTATATCTGCCCTTTTGATTTTCATAAAAATACCTCATTATATGAGTTTATATTAAATTTTTTTTATTGTCAATTATAGAATAAGTAAATTTAGGTAAAAAAATAAACCGGATAACCGGCTTATTTTACAATTTATTTATATACTTTAATACACTTGTTTGGACACTTATCAGCTGCTTCTTGCAATAAAAGTAAATCTAAATCAGGATTTATATTTTCTTCTGATAGATTTTTCTTCATTTCAAAGCCTTCTGGATAAGTTTTGGCACATATTGTACAACCTATACAAGCTTTGCTACATTTCTTTCTAGCATCCTTTCCTTTTTCTTGGTTAGAACAAAGAACTACTGCTTTTTGAACAAATGGTACTAAGGTTATTATATCTTTTGGACAAATTTTAACGCATTTTCCGCAGGCTACGCACTTGTTACGATCTACAAGAGCAAGACCATTATGGACATGTATAGCATCAAATGGACAAGCTTTTTCGCAAGATCCACATCCTAAACAGCCATAGTTACATTCTTTTTTGCCACCAAATAGGGAAATTTGTGCTCTACAATCATTTATTCCTGCATATTGATACTTATCTTTTGCACTTTCGCAATCGCCATTACATTTTACAACTGCTACTTGCTTTTCTCCACCTGCAACAGTTTCAACTCCCATGGCTTTTGCAACATCTGCTGTTGTTGCTGGTCCACCTATTACGCAAGCATCGACTGGAGCTTCTCCATTTGCTATGGCTTTTGCACAACCATCACAACCTGGATATCCACAAGCTCCACAGTTAGCTCCTGGTAAAGCTGCTCTAACTGATTCTTCTTCTATTGAAGTTTCTACATGAAATTTCTCACTAATTACTCCCAAAGCTATGGCAAAGATAAATCCTAATAAGGCAAGAACGATTACAGGGGTTATAATACTAGTCATTTCTACCTCCTATAATCCTGCAAAACCCATAAAGGCTATTGACATAAGGCCTAGAGTGATTAATGATAATGGAGCTCCTTTGAAAGCTTCTGGCATATCATTATCTTGAGTTTTTTCTCTTAAAAATGCAAGTATCAACAAAGCTAGCATAAATCCTACTGATGCAGATATTGCATATACTAAAGTTTGAATTAGATTATAACCATTGTCTATAACTTTTATTGCAACTCCCAAAACTACACAGTTTGTAGTTATCAATGGCAAATAAACACCAAGAGCTGCATATAAGCTTGGTAGTGATTTTTTCATTACTGCTTCTACTGATTGAACTAAAGTTGCAATTACAAGTATAAATACAACTGTTTGCAAATATTGAATGTTAAATTTTTCTAACAAATAATATTGAATAATCCATGTGATTAGGGAAGCTAGTGTTATTACGAAAACTACTGCAAATCCCATACCTGTTGCGGTTTCTACTTTGCTTGTTACACCAAGTGTAGGGCAGATACCTAAGAATTGTCCTAATACATAGTTAGATACAAAAATTGTTCCTATTATTATTGAAATTAAGCCACTCATTTTTATCTCCTAATTTGCTTTCTTTTTCTTACTTGTCAATGCAGCAAATCCTGCAAACAATAAGCCTAGCAAGATAAAAGATGATGCTGGTTGTAAGAAAAATCCTATCGTGTATTCTTTTGCAATAATTCGTACTCCAAATAAAGTCCCTGAACCAAAAAGCTCTCTTATAGATGCAAGTATTGAAATAGCAATAGTATAACCTAAGCCTTGGCTAATTCCATCTACGATTGATTCTATTGGACCGTTTTGTGAAGCAAATCCTTCAGCACGAGCAAGAATTATACAGTTTACTACTATAAGTGGAATGAAAATTCCTAGAGATTTATCTAAAGCTGGTGAGTATGCTTTTATTAACATCTGTACGATAGTTACAAATCCTGCTATAACTACTATAAATGATGGAATTCTAACTTCATCTTCTATGAAATTTCTAAGTAGGGATATTACTAAGTTACTCATTGTCAATACAAAAATTACTGCAATTCCCATTCCTATAGCATTAGTTAAGCTTGAAGATATAGCTAATACTGAACACATACCAACCATTTGTACAAGTACTGGGTTGTTTGTTAAGACACCATCTTTAAATATTTTGCCGAAATCGTGTTTTTTCTTTTCTTCTGTTTTTTCTTCTACATTTTCAATAAGTCTATCGATTTGTTGTTCCATAATAACTCCTATTTAAGCTTCTCTAATACGCTTCTGGCATCGTTGATACCACGAAGAATTGTAGTTGTTGAAATGGTGGCACCAGAAATTCCTACGATCTCATTTTCGCCACCTGTTTTTGAAGCCTTAACTTCACTATCCATACTAACTCCTACAGTTCCTTCTTTGAAAGCGTCTTCTTCCATTTGTTGGCCAAATCCTGCTGATTCGGAATGACTTAGTGGTGCAAAACCAGTAATTTTATTTTCACCATCTACTCCGATTAGAAATTCTATATTTCCACCATAACCACCAGGTGAATTAATTTGAAATACATAACCATCGCCATCAGCTGAGCTTGCCTTGTAGACATTTGTGACAGTATCTGGTTTTTCAACTTCAATTTCTTCATATTTATCAGCTGGATATACAATTGCCAATGATTGTTTTAGCTCTTCTGCCTTCCTTTCAGCAATAACTGGTGCTGTCATATTATTGGTAAAGGCTAAAAGCAAACCTGTTACAGTTGTAATAAGAAGTAATTTTAATCCAAGTTTTAAACTTTTATTCATTTGCTACTCCTTTGTTTTTTGTATAATCAACACCAAATACTTTTGGCATGGTATATTTTTCTATGATTGGTACTACAAGGTTTGCAAGTAATATTGAATAGCTTACACCTTCTGGATATCCTCCAAAAGATCTTATAATAGCAGTTAAAAATCCTGCCAAGACTGCAAATACAATTTGACCATTTGGTGTTACTGGGCTTGTTGTATAATCTGTTAGCATGAAAAATGCACCAAGTAACATTCCACCTGATAAAATATCTCTTAAAATATTATCAAAACCGTTGAACAAGCCTAAAAGTACGCTTGCTGTAACTATGTATATTAAAGGCATTTTTATGCTTACTACTCTTCTTATTAATAAATAAACAAAACCTATCATTAAAGCAAGTGCTGACACTTCTCCTAATGATCCAGGAATATTTCCTAAGAATAAATCCATTAATTTATAGCTTTCTGGATCAGATAAAGGTGTTGCAGATGTTATTGCAGCAATATCTACTCCATCTTTTAGTTGTGAAATTTTATCTGGAGCTATGAAATTTGTCATAGCGCTTGGCCATGATGCAAGCATAAATGCACGAGCTGCCAAGGCAGGGTTTACAATATTTTGTCCAATTCCACCAAAGGCCATTTTTACAACAACTATTGCAAAGGCTGCTCCTATAACAATTTGCCAAACTGGTAGTGTGCATGGTACGTTAAAGGCTAACAAAATACCAGTAACTATAGCTGAGCAATCTTTTATAGTATTTTCCTTTTTTATTGCTTTGTTAAACAAAGTTTCTGATAGTAGACATGTTAAAACTGATACAGCAATTAGTAATAAAGCTCTTAAACCAAAATAATAAATTGCTGCAAGTCCAGCAGGTACAAGTGCTATTACTACATCTAGCATTTCCTTTTGGACACTTCTATTACTTCTCACATGAGGAGAAGATGTAACTAATAATTTTTCTGTATTTTCCATATTTCTCCCCTTATTTTCCTGCTTGTCTTATTTGTCTTTTGCCAAATCTTATAGCTTCAACTAAAGGTCTTTTTGATGGACAAATATAAGAGCAAGATCCACATTCTATACAATCCATAATTCTGTATGATTCTGCCATATCTAATTTTTCCTTTAGGGCAAATTTGTGAATATACAAAGGCATTAAATTAACTGGGCAAACTTCAACGCATCTTGCACATCTTATACAAGGTTCAGTAACTTGTGGAATTGCTTCTTCTTTAGTTTGAACTAAGATACAGTTTGTAGCTTTTTCAATTGGTTTATCGTTTGTTGGTTGAGCAATTCCCATCATTGGACCACCGTTTATGATTTTGCCGATTTCCCCTTTTGTACCGGCTGCTTGATCTATTGCATATTCAAAAGCTGTTCCTATTTTTACCAACATATTTGTTGGTTTGTTAATATTATGACCTGTTACAGTCATCACTCTTTCATACAAAGGTTTATCGTAATAAATTGCTTCATAAACTGCATTTACTGAAGAAACGTTTGATACATTTACTCCGACATCCATTGGTAAACCACCTGATGGAACATGTCTATGAAGTACTGCATCAATAATTCTTTTTTCATCACCTTGTGGATATTTGGTAGCTAATTTTACTACTCTTAATTTTACTGGAGCATCATAATTTTTTAGATAATTTGAAATACTTTCGTAAGCTTTTGGCTTATTATCTTCGATTGCTATAATTCCTTCTTTGGCATCAACTGCCTTTACTAATAAAGAAAGTCCTTTTACAATCGCTTCAGGCTTGTTTTTAAGTATGTAATCATCACATGTGACATAAGGCTCACATTCTGCACCGTTAACAATTACTGTATCAATTGGTTTTGGAGGAGTGTATTTGATGTGAGTTGGAAAAGCTGCTCCACCCATTCCTACAATTCCTGCATCCTTGATTTTGCTAACGATTTCTTCTTTGCTTAAATCTACATGCTCATTTAATATGTACTCTTTGTTTTGATCAAAGCCTTCTGTATCAATTACGACAGCTTGAGCATTTTTACCTGAGGCTGTTTGTATATCAATGATATCTGTAACAACGCCAGCTACTGATGAGTGAATATTAGCTGAAAAATTACCGACTGCTTGACCGATTAATTGACCAACTGCCACTTCATCTTTTTTGTTTACTAAGCACTTACTAGGGGCACCTATGTGTTGAGTAAGCGGAATTACCACTTGTTTAGGAACTTCAAGTACTAATAGATTGCTATCTTCTGATAGTTCCTTAAACTCATCTATATGTACACCCTTTTTAAATGTTAAAACATCTTGGGCCATATTTCTCTCCTTTTTTTCTTTTGCTCTCTTATATTATAAATTAAATTGTTAAATTTCTCAATCATTATCTTATATCCGATAAAATTTGGTCAATAAATTTCATGTAATTATTGTAAGATAATTGTCCCAAATCCGATAATTCCATGTTTGTAGGCAAGCCATCTTTGTAAAAAGTTTTGTATACATTATAATTTGACAATACCTTAGTCACATATTGTCTAGTTTCATTAAAAGGAATTTTTGAAATGTCTGGATCGTCTTTATCCAATAGCCCCTCATCTATCCATTTATCGACATTTCCTACTCCACCGTTGTAGGCTGCAAGGGCAAGTTCTTTATTATTGTAATATTTGAAAAGATAATCATAATAACCTACGCCTAAATTTAGGTTATAATCGATATCGTTTAATTTTTCTGGATAATACTTTTCACCTATAACTTCTGCTGAATGTTTGGCGGTTTCATCTAATAGTTGCATAAGTCCCTTGGCATTTTGGTGGCTTTGGGCATCGTTATCAAAATCAGACTCGACTTTTACAATTGCTGCAGTCAAAAGCGGATCAACATTGTATTTATCGGAATATTTTTTTATTTGATCTTGGTAATTTATCTGAGTTCTTGAGGTCTGATAAGCTATTATTCCATAACTTAGGCCAATAACCGTAAGTATTGTTAGGATTATAAAACCTATAATTTTTCCTAAAAATTTTAAAACTTTCATAATAAATCCTTTTTTTCTAAAATTTCTTTTAATTTTTTATTAAGTTCATCAACTGAGGAACTATTATCAAAAACTACTTGACTTTTATCTATCATATTTTCCGTAGTTTTTTGACTTTCTAACTTGGTTTTGGCAAAAGTTAAATCTATGCCATCTCTTTTTGCTAGTCTTTGCAACTGAACTTGCTCATTTGCCATAACTAGCCAAACTTCATCTGCGGCAAATTTTTCCTTCATTTGAAAATACAAGGGAATTTCAATAAAAACAGCTTTCTTTGAAATTCGGCTTATTTCTTTATTTATTTCTTCCAAAATATTTTTATGAGTAAGTTCATTTAGTAGGGAAAGTTTCTTAGGGTCTGAAAAAATAATTTCCGCTAATTTTTTCTTATCTAAAAATTCTCCATCAAAAGCCTGATCAAAACATCTGGAATTTTTGATGGCAAGATAATTTTTTTCTCCTTTTTCAAGGAGTTTTTTGTTGATTTCATCAGCAGATATTAGATCAAAACCATATTCCTTTAAAAGATTTGACAAGGTTGATTTGCCCGAAGCTATCGTCCCTGTAATTACAATTTTACTTGGATTCATACATACTTTCTCCACTGTCAATTTCCACTTCCAAAGCTACTTTAAGTTTTGCTGCACTTTCCATGGAATCTTTTAATATCTTTTCAGCTTTTTGTTTATCTTCAATTGTTGATTCTAGGATAATCTCATCGTGGATTTGTAGGATTATTCTAGCGTTTACTTTCTCTTTTTTGAGATTTTCGTAAGTTTTTATCATGGCAATTTTGATTATATCCGCAGCTGTTCCTTGGATTGGAGTGTTTAAGGCAACTCTTTCGCCAAAACTTCTTACATTAAAATTCTTAGAAGAAATTTCTGGTATATATCTTCTCCTATTAAAAAGTGTTTGAGTGTAGCCTTTTTCTCTTGCATCTTTAACAATGTCTTCCATGTATTTTTTGATATTTGGATAAGATTTTTTATAATTATCTATATATTCTTTGGCAACTTTTCTTGGTATATTTAGATTTTGCGACAAACCATAATCGCTTATACCATATATTATACCAAAATTTACAGCCTTAGCTCTGTATCTTTCTTCTTTAGTGACCTCATCTATTGGTCTTTTAAATACCTCTGAAGCAGTTTTTGTATGAATATCAACTCCGTGATTAAAAGCATCGATCATATTTTGATCATTTGCCAAGGAAGCTAAAATTCTAAGCTCGATTTGAGAATAATCTGCATCAATTAAAATCATTTCAGGACTTGCTTTGAAAGCTTTTCTAATTTTCCTACCTTCTTCAGTTCGAATCGGTAGATTTTGCAAATTTGGTTCTGTTGAGGATAATCTGCCAGTTGATGCGATATTTTGTCTAAAGGTTGATCTAATTCTTCCATCTTCGTCTATTGAATTTTCCAAGCCTTCAATGTAAGTTGAGCGCAATTTATACATTTCTCTGTATTTTTCAATCTTTGGTATTATTTGATGCTTATCTCTAAGTTTTTCCAAAACTTTGGCATCTGTGGAAAATCCAGTTTTGGTTTTCTTTATTACTGGCAAATCTAAATCCTTAAATAAAATTTCGCCCAATTGCTTTGGAGAGTTTATATTAAATTCACTTCCAGCTAATTCGTATATATCTTTTGTTAAATCTTCTAATATTTGGTCGATTTCTTTTTTCAAATCTTCCAAGACATTGATATCAGTCACAAAACCATTTATTTCCATATCCGCCAAGACTTTTGATAGTGGGATTTCAATATCCTTATAAAGATCCAGCATCTTATAATTTTCTAATTCGCCTATAAGTTTTTCTTTGGAATTTTCTAGTGTGTACAAAAAAGAAGCCATATAATTATATAATTTTTCTTCTTCAAGTTTTTCTAAAGCTATTTTTTTAGCACCCTTACCTAGCAAATCACTTTCATTTAAAACTTCTTTGTCAGAAAAAGATTGGCTTAAATTTTTGATATCGTAGGAAGATCTTGATGGATCGATTAGATAATGCATGAGCATCAAATCATCATAAGCCATATTTACATTTATTCCTAATTTATCGAGCAAAACCAAATCTTCTTTTATATCAAAAGAAATTTTGTTAATTTTGGGATTTTCAAAAACTTCCTTAAAACTTTCAACAAATTTTTTATTTGGATCAATTACATAAGTTTCTGAATCTCTTGTTTTTATGGCAATTTTATAAATCTTAGAATGGATATAATTTTCACCATCAAAAAATGATTTAAAATAAAATTCTTTATCTTTATCTATACTTTTTAGTAATTTCTCAAAATCTTTTGAAATAACATAGTCAAAATCATGAATTTTTTCATCCTTGGTCTTACTATTATTTTCAAGTTTTTCTAAAAATCTATTGAAATTGTATTTGGAAAATTTTTCCTTTAGTTCTTCGATATTAGCTTCTCCCAAAGCTAAATCACTTAGATCTAAATCTACTGGAGCATTGGTAACAATAGTTCCTATTTTTTTGCTAAGATATGCTATATGCTCATTGTCAATTAGGCTTTCTTTAGTTTTTTTGCCAGAAACTTCATCTATGTGTTCGTAAAGTCCTTCCAAGGATCCGTATTCTTTGATAAAGCCTATAGCTTTTTTAGGTCCAATGCCATCTACTCCAGGAATATTATCAGACTTATCGCCCTGTAAGCCTTTTACATCTATAAGTTGTTTTGGAAAAAGGCCATACTCTTCTTTTATGGAATCAACGGTATATTCTGCCATATCAGAAATACCTTTTTTGGTTAAATATACAAAAATATTATCATCGACTAATTGCAAATAATCCCTATCGCCAGTTATTATTACAACTTTGTACCCATCTTCTTGGCCCATATTAGCATAGGTTCCAACTATATCATCTGCCTCATAACCTTCAAGATCAGTATATTTGATATTCATAGAATCTAAAATATCTTTTAAAATTCCAAATTGATAAGAAAGCTCTGAGGGCATCTTATCTCTTGTGGCCTTATAATCTTTAAATTCCTCATGACGGAAAGTCTTGCTACTTCTATCAAAGGCTACAAGCACAGAATCCGGCTTATATTTATCAAAGGCATTTTGATACATGGTCAAAAAACCATAAACTCCATTTGTCATTACCCCATCGTTATTAGTTAGATTTGGCAAAGCAAAAAACGCCCTAAATATTAAAGAAGAACCATCTATTAGCATTAGTGTTTTACTCATTACTCACTCCTTAACTAATAGTATAACTTAAATATGAAATAAATTAAAGAAAATCTATAAATTTAACAAAAAAGGACAGTATTGAATTGTCCTTTTAATATGTAAAATAAAAAAACTACAAGCATTTTATTTTATATCCGTTTATATTCTATTGTATAGAAATAAATTTATAAATATAAAAAGATATCAGCATAAATCAGCCAATATCTTTTTATAACCTTGTATAAATATTCTATGGTGCAGGATAGAAGATTTGAACTTCCACGACCTAAAATCGGTCACAAGATCCTTAGTCTTGCGCGTCTGCCAATTCCGCCAATCCTGCGTAAATACTAGATAATTATATAATTAATTTTTATTTTTGTCAAATAAGTCTATTCAAAGTTTGGTTTAAAAAAAGCGAGGATTTCTCCTCGCCTTTTGTTTTCTTATATAAATAATCCTGCAAATACTACAGAAACTATTGTCATAAGTTTGATTAAAATGTTTAGTGATGGTCCTGAAGTATCTTTGAATGGATCTCCAACTGTATCACCTACTACTGAAGCTTTGTGAGCATCTGAACCTTTGCCGCCTTCTACACCGCCTTCGATGTATTTCTTAGCGTTATCCCAAGCTCCACCAGCATTTGACATAAATATTGCCATCATTACTCCTGTTACCAAAGCTCCTGCAAGTAATCCACCAAGAGCGTGAGGTCCTAAGATAAATCCAACAATTATTGGTACAACAATTGCAAGAATACCAGGGATAATCATCTCTCTTAGAGAAGCTGTTGTTGAAATTTGGATACAATTTTGATAGTCTGGATCTGCATTTCCTTCAAGGATTTGATCATTTTCTCTAAATTGTCTTCTAACTTCATCGATCATTTGGCTTGCTGCTTTTCCTACAGAGTTCATTGTCAAAGCTGAAAATAGGAATGGAAGCATTGCTCCAATAAACATTCCAGCTACTACTCTACTATCAAGTATAGAAATTTCTGTTATATTTATTGATTCTGCATAAGAGATGAATAGTGAAAGTGCTGTTAATGCAGCAGATCCAATTGCAAATCCTTTACCAATTGCAGCAGTTGTATTTCCTATTGAATCAAGTCCATCTGTAATATCACGAACGCTTTCTGGTAGGTAGCTCATTTCTGCTATACCACCAGCATTGTCTGTTATTGGACCGTAAGCATCAACTGTTACTGTAATTCCTGTTATTGAAAGCATTCCTACAGCAGCAAGTGCTATACCAAATACTCCCATAACTTTAAATGAAAGCATAATTGCAATAGCAATTACTATGATAGGAAATACTGTTGAAAGCATACCAGTTGAAAGTCCAGCAATGATGTTGGTTGCAACACCTGTTGATGATTCTTTCGCAATATATTTTACGTGTTTATATTTATCTGAAGTATAAATTTCAGTTAATAATCCTATTAAAATACCAGCTACAAGTCCTGTAATTACAGCAAGAGCTGCACTGTAATTGCCAAAATATTTATTTGATAAGAATAAAGCACCAACAAGAACAATGGCTCCTGAGATATATAAGGTTCCCATTAAAGATTTTTGTGGATTGTTATGTTTACTTACTAAAAATACTATAGAAGCTATGATTGATGCACAAATTCCTAGAGCAGATAAGAATAAAGTAAATTCTATACCAGCATTTTGGAAATAAACTAGACCTAATGTCATAGAAGAAATTATTGCTCCTACATATGATTCAAATAAATCTGCACCCATTCCAGCAACATCGCCTACGTTATCTCCAACGTTATCAGCTATAACAGCTGGGTTTCTTGGGTCATCTTCTGGAATTCCTGCTTCTACTTTACCAACTAAATCAGCTCCAAGGTCAGCAGCTTTGGTATAAATACCACCACCAACTCTGGCAAATAATGCAACAGATGAAGCTCCTAGAGAATATCCCATAAGGATAGCTGGGTCTTTAAAATTGATATATGCAATAATTACTCCAATAAATCCAAGACCTGTTACAGCCATTCCCATTACAGAACCGCCTGAAAATGCAACCTTTAAAGCTCCATCTTGACCTTCTTGGTGAGCTTGGTTAGCACATCTTACGTTACTTGCTGTAGAAACTCTCATACCAATAAAACCTGCAAGCATTGATAACATAGAACCAAGTAAATAACAAATCATGATTCTAACATTTAAAAATATTGCTAGTAAAATTGCTACAACAACGACAAAAATTGCAATGAAGGAATATTCTCTCTTAATGAAAGTCATTGCTCCGTTTCTAATATAGCTTGAGATTTGTTGCATACGCTCATTTCCTTCTGATAGTGGCATGATTTTTGCTTTTATGTTAAAGCCCATGAACACTATAGCTAAAATGGCTACAACTAAAGATAAAATCTCAACAGACATAAAAATACCTCCTAAAAATTTGTATATATATATTTTAATGTATTTGTCAAAGATTTACAATGTTTTCTTAAATTAATAAATAAAAAACGCTTAAGCCATACACACATGCATTAACCTTAAGCGCTTATTATTGCTTATTGAATGTTTAATTTTTATTTTAGTTTTCTTCGTATGGTAATAATGCTACTTGTCTAGCACGTTTAATTGCACGTGTGATTTCTCTTTGATGCTTTGCATTAAGACCTGTCACTCTTCTTGGTAAGATCTTTCCTCTGTCGGAAATAAATCTTTTTAAAGTTTCAATATCTTTATAATCGATCACTTTTGAAGGATCTTTTACAAATGGATCAACCTTTTTTCTAGGTTTGAATCTTCTATTTGGTGCCATGTTATTCCTTTCTTTCTATTTTTAGAATGGAATCCTACCATCATCCTCAATTTCTGTGAAATCATCATCAAAGAAATCGTCGTTATCATCAAAAGCTCCTTGGCTTTGATTATTGTTTTGATAGCCTGTTTGAGAGTAATTATTATTGCCATAATCTTGGTTGCCACCATAATTATTGTTACCATAATCTTGGTTATCACCATAATTACTATTATTGTAGCCGTTAGATTGATTATCATTTCTTGAGCCTATAAATTCAACATTATTAGCCCAAACTTCTGTAGTATAAACAGTTTTACCTGTTTCTCTATCTTGATAAGAACCTGTATTTATGCTACCTTCAACAGCGCATTGACTTCCTTTTCTTAGATATCTGGATGCATTTTCACCTTGTTTACCCCATACAGTTATGCGGATAAAATCAGCTGTCGGACGATTTAAAGATTCTGCTTCTGCTCTTTTTTCTCTACTAAGTCTTTTGTCAACAGCAAGAGTAAAACTTGCCACTGCTTGGTTATTTTGAGTATATCTTAATTCCGGATCTCTTGTTAATCTGCCAATAAGTATAACTCTATTCATTGATTAGTCCTCTTTTCTGATAACCATGTATCTGATTATGGATTCTGAAAGTCTAAGTCTTCTTTCAAATTCCTTGATATGGTCAGGCTCTGATTTAAAGTCTACGATATAATAATATCCATCTCTCATATAATTAATCTCGTAAGCTAATCTTCTTTTGCCCCAGTCATCAACGCTTGTAACTTCACCATTTTCTGCAATTATATTTTTGAATTTTTCTAATAGTTCAGTTCTGCTTTCATCTGTCATATCAGCTTTGAAAATCAATACTGCTTCATAATTATTCATCTTTTCACCTCCCTTTGGTCAACGACCCCGTTAATTGCTCACGGAGTAGAGTGTTACTGATATATTCTACTATTTTAATTTTATTAAGTCAATATTTTCTTATTTAATATTATTATTTTTTTAATAAAATTAATTTTTTTATCTGATCTAGTTGTTCGAAGTAGTTCTATATGATTTTAATAACATCGTCGATTAATTTTCACTTGCTTTTTATTCCATTTTTACTTGTGCTAGCATAAATTGCATTTGCTATGGCTCTTGAAACAACTTTAGCTGCCAAAGCTCCAACTAGATTAAGGTCTGAATTTATTTCGTTAGTTGATAGAGCAAATATTGTATCGCCATCAAATCCTGTGTGAACTGGATTTATCGATCTTGCAAAACCATCATGAGCCATTTGAGAAATTTTTTTAAGCCTTGTTTTATCAAATTTTGCATTTGTTGCAATTATTCCAATTGTTGTATTTTTGTTGGCAAAGCTTGTAAAATCTACCATTGTTTTTGGCATTATATCAAGCGTATTTAAAATTTTCCCATCGACTTTTGGCCCTGCAATTTGGCTTTGTTTTTCATAATCGTAGATATCTCCAAAGGCGTTAACTGCAACTATGGCTGCTACAATCAGATCTTTTACTTTTATACTTGCAGATCCTAGGCCAGATTTCATTGCATTTTCCATGCCCAAAATTTTTCCAACAGTTGCTCCTGTGCCAGCTCCAATTATTCCTTGACGATTTTCATTTTCATTTGCATTTTTGTAGGCAATTTCACCCATTTTTTCATCAGGACGAATTTTCCAATCTTTATAAGCAAGGTCAAATAAAACTGCTTGGCTTACTATTGGCACTTTGCAAACTCCAACATCAAATCCCAAACCATCTTTTTCTAAAGCGTGCATTACCCCACTTGCAGCATCAAGTCCATAAGCTGAGCCACCACTTAAAATTATGGCATTTACAGATTCTACGCTGTTTATTGGATCTAATAAATCAGTTTCACGAGTCCCTGGTGCTGATCCCCTTACTTCTACTGAGCAAGTGTTATTTGCAGGCGGGATTAAGACTGTAAGTCCTGTTCCTGCTTTTAGATTTTCACTATGTCCAATTTTTATACCTTTTATATCGGTAATGTAACCTTCATACATATATAATTCCTTATTGTGCTATATCTTCATTTCTATATTTGTCCATCATTTGGGCAAATACTTCTGCACTTGATGGTGGTGTGTAGCTTATTGCATTAGCTCCTGCTTCTATCGTTTCTAAAATTTGCTCTCCAGTTTTGCCACCTGTTGCAATTATTGGAAATTTATCTCCTATATCAGCTCTAATTTTTCTTACTAAATCTGCTGTATATCTGCCACCAGAAATATTTAAAATTTCTGCACCTGCTTTGATTTTGCCCATATAATCATTTTTAAGACTTGTAACAGTTGCTATTACTGGTATATCGACAAATTCAGATATTTCTTTTATATCGGAATTTGGCATTGGAGAATTTACTACAACTCCATAAGCTCCGGCAAGTTCTGCTTCTATTGCAACATATTTTGATCTCAAACCTTGAGTTGTTCCACCTCCTGCTCCAATAAAACATGGAACATTTGCAACATTAATTATTGCATCAGAAATGGAGTTTTGTGGGGTGTAAGGATATACAACCATAATGCTATCGGCATTGGTATTTCTTATTATTGCAAGATCTGTGGTAAATAGTAGGGATTTAATTCTTTTTTCAAAAATTACAATGCCACTTGCCTTATAAATTTCTTTTGGAACTGTAATAAAAGATTTTCTTAATTTTGAATGAACCAAGGGTACGTATTTTTCTTTTTTCTCGCTCATAAATTACCTCTCGAAAATAATATAATTTAATCTTTGTTATAAATATCTCTTGTGTAAATCTTATTTTTTACATCGACTATTTTTTCATCAATTCTATTGGCAACGATTAGGTCGGATTTTTTAAATTCTTCTAGGTCGTTTACAATTTTTAGTCCGTAAAAATCACTTTCTTTTATGGTTGGTTCATAGATTATTACATTGGTTTTATCCTTAATGTTACTAATTACATCAAAAATCGCGGATTTTCTAAAATTATCTGAACCTTTTTTCATAACTAATCTATATATGCCTACAGTTTTTGGCTTATCTTTGAGAATTTGCTTACTAACAAAATCTTTTCTTATTTTGTTTGACTCAATTACCGCGCCAAAAATGGAATTTGGTACATTTTCATAATTTGCATAAAGTTGTTTGCTATCTTTTGGAAGACAATATCCACCATAACCAAAAGATGGATTGTTATAATAATTTCCAATTCTTGGATCGGAAGATACTCCATCTATGATATCTTTTGTCTTTAAGCCTTTGATTTCTGCAAAAGTATCTAATTCGTTAAAATATGAAACTCTCATTGCAAGGTAGGTATTGGCAAATAATTTCACCGCCTCAGCTTCTGTAGAATCCATAAAAAAGACTTGAGGATCATTTTTGGCTTGATTTTGGTACAATCTAGCAATTTTTTCTGCTAAGTTACCCCTATGACCAATTATAATCCTTGAAGGATAGAAGCTATCTTCTAAGGCCTTACCCTCACGCAAAAATTCTGGTGAAAATATTATATTATCACATTGATATTCTTCTCTTTTTGCCTTTGTGTATCCAACTGGTATGGTTGATTTTATTAAAATCGGAAGATTTTTATTTTCTTTTTTGATTTTTTCAATTACTTCATCTAAAAAAGATGTATCAAAATATTTTGTATCTTCATCATAATTTGTTGGCAATGCTAAGATAGCAAGATCACTATCAGCAAATAAGCCCTCTGGATTAGTCCTAACTTCTAAATTTAAATCTTCATTTGCCAAATAGGAAATTATCATTTTATCTTCTAAAGGTGATTGTTTTTTTGAAATCAAATCAACTTTATTTTTGTCAACATCTATTCCTATTACTTGGTTGTCTATAGATAATAAAATGGCATTGGATAATCCTACATATCCAAGTCCAAAAACTAAAATTTTCATAAATACACCTCATCAACAAATATCATACATTTAGAAAACAACTTTACAATATAATTTTGTCAATTTATAAGAATATCAAACTCTTGAAATAAAAAATAAGATCTATAATTACATAGTTGTTGAGAAAAATTATAGATTTTATCAGTTAAAATATTTCTAAAATTTATAAAATGATAATCCATAAGTTTTTTATATGACTAATTGTTATTTTATGAAATATATGTAATTATCAAAGCTTTATTTCAATCTGGTATAATTATATATATCATTTATATTATTAAAAGGAGGATTTAGTGAAACTAGGAGTTCATGATTTATTAATTAGAGAAGTTAACCAAAGTAACGAAGAAGTCTTTGAAAATACAAAAAAATTAGTTGAAGAATTAGATAAACTTTCTTATGATAGGTATTGGTTTGCAGAGCATCATGGATTTGAGAATTTACTTTCTGTATCCCCTGAAATATTAGCTAGTTTTTTTCTATCAAGAACTAAAAATTTAAATATAGGAACTGGTGGAACCATGGTTATGCATTATTCTCCACTAAAAATCGCAGAAACTTTTAAAACTATGGAATATCTTGCCCAAGGCAGAGTAGATCTTGGAATTGGTCGTGCTCCTGGTGCCGGTGCTTATGAAATTCGTGCCTTAAATAAAAATTTCTCAAGTAAATCTCGTGATTTATTTGATGAAATCAAAACCTTGCTTGATTATTTACAAGATAGAAAGCCAGATGACTTTACCTATTCTATGGCAAAGGCCATGCCAAAAAGTGGTGAAAATCTTCCCCGTCCATGGATGCTAGGATCAACTGGTCAAGCTATTAAAAAGGCTTCTGAATTTGGAATTGCTTACTCACACGCAAAGTTTTTTTCTGTAGAAACACCAGCAAAATTATTTGAAGACTACAAAAAAAATTTCAAACAATCAGCCTTTGCGGATAAAGCATATATTTCTATGTCCTATCAAATCCTAATTTCAGATGACAAAGAGGAGCTAGAGTATTTGGGGAAATCCTTTGATTATTTTCATATTCAACAATATAGGGGTAGCTCCAAAGGGTTAATCGATCCTGAAGAATTAAAAGATTATAAGTTTACCAGTCAAGAAGAGTCAATTCTTAAAAAATCTTATGATGCTAGGTTTATATTAAAAGGAAGCAAAAAAGAAATTGCTAATATTTTGGAATATGAAATTAAAACTTATGGTATTGATGAAATTCTTGGATTTACACCAATATATGGACTAAAAAATAGGATTAAAACCTACAAGGCTCTAAAGGAAATATTTGAATAAACATCGATTAATCATAAAAAAATTGTTTCTTAAAATTTATAAGCAAGAGTAATCTCGAATAATTTTATGCAAAAGATTTTTTTACTTAATTTTAAAGAATATCTATTAATTAATTTTAGCTACAAATAATTGAATAGGATGATTTTATGAGAAAGTTATTTTTAATAAGCTCACTTGCTGGTGCAACTGAGTTTGATTTTTCTAAAAAACAAATTGAAGAAATTTACAAGTCCTATGGCAAAGAAGATGAGATAATTGTCAAAGAAACCAAATACAAGGATCATATCAAAGAAATTGTTAATGATTTTCTAAAATCTGATTTTGACGAAAAAGTTATTATCCTTCTTGGTGGTGATGGATCCTTAAATGAAGTTATTAATCTTTGCCAAGGTAAAGATGTTGCTATTGGCTTAATTCCAACAGGGACTGGCAATGATTTTTCTAAAAACTTCGATTATTCTAATTTTAAAATCGAAGATACTTTTGATTTTGAAATTAGACCTATAGATCTGATAAAAGTGAATGAAAAATATTGTATCAACGTCACAAGTCTTGGTTTTGATACAGAAATTTTGTCAAAAGCCTACCAATATTTAGAAAAAGATAAGTCATTGGGCAAAAAAGCCTATGTGAAAGCAGTTATTAATAGAATTTTTCATCTTTCCTATATGGAATTAGATATTTCTTTGACCTTGGCTGACCAAAGGAAAATCAATCTTAACAATGAATATCTAATTTCTGCCATTTGTAACGGCTCTTACTATGGTTCAGGCTTTAATCCTGCACCAGATGGGAAAATTGACGATGGGATAATCAATTTAGTTCTTTGTGAAAAATTCCCAAAATTTAATCTCATTCCCCTAATATTAAAATATAAAAAAGGCAAACACCAAAATTCCAAATATTTATCTGAGTATAGGATAAAGAGTGGAAAAATACAAGCAAATAAGGAAATTTTGGCAAATATTGACGGAGAAATTTTTAAAACAAAAGAAATAAACTTTGAAATTTGCCCAAAAGCCTTAAATTGGTTGTATTATAAATAAAAAAGCTGGTAATTATATTCTAAGGTGACCCCACAAAGTTGGACCTAATACCAGAGTTAGAACTAAACTAGCCCTGGTATTTCTTTGTCCTATCCTACCCCTAGGGGTAGGAAATTTTTATGCTGCATTCTTCTTTCTGTATTCTATTGGTGATAAGTATCCTAATTTTTCTTTTATTCTTTCTTCGTTGTAATATTTTATGAAATCTTCAATTGTTTGTTTTAAGTGCTCGTATGAATAGAATTTATTTCCGTAATATATTTCTTGTTTTAATATCCCAAAGAAATTTTCCATTGGTGAGTTGTCTAAGCAATTTCCTTTTCTTGACATGGATTGAGTGATGTCATTTTCTTCTAGTTTTGATGTGTATTGCTTTACTTGGTATGCCCAGCCTTGATCAGAGTGGAATATTCTTTTTTCTTTATTTTTATTAGTTACCTCTATTGCTTTGTCTAAGGCTTTTAAGATTGGTTCTATTGTTGGGTGTTTTGATATTTCATAGCTAAGTATTTCACTGTTGTACATATCTAGGTATGGGTTTAGATAGAGTTTCTTTATTTGATATGTTCCTGTTTTATCTTTTTCTAAATACTTAAATTCTGTTGTGTCTGTTGTTATTTGTGTGTATGGTGTTTCCACTTTAAAGTTTCTTTTTATTTTGTTGTCTGATATTTTTCCTACCTGTCCTTTGTAGGATGAGTATTTTCTTGTTTTTCTTGAATAGCTTTTTACTTGAAGTTTTAACTTTTGAACTAATCGTTGTACTTTCTTTTTGTTTATTATCAGTCCTGATCTTTTTAACATTGCTGTTATTCTTCTGTAGCCGTAGTTTGGATTGTCTTTTCTTATTTTAAGTATTTTCTTTTCTAATTCTAGATCTTTATTTGGTTTATTTAAGCGTTTTTGCCAATACATGTATGTTGATTTGGCAATGTTAAAGTATTTTAACAAGTCTTTTAGTTTGTATTTATCTCTTAAGACTTTGATTGTTTCAGCAATTGTCTTATTTCTGTATCTGTCATTTGAGACAATTCTATCTTTTTTTTTATTGCATCATTTTCTAATTGAAGCCAATAGTTTTCTTCTTCTAATTTCTTTATCTTTTCTTTTAGTTGTGCTTGTGTTAATGATTCATTTTCTAAATTAGTTATGTTTGCTGATGATTCTATTTTAGTGTCTTTTGATCTCTTTGGGGATTTTGGCATTTTTGAAGGTCTTCCTCTCTTTTTAGATCTAAGTCCTTCAATTCCTTTTTCTCTATATTCATTGACCCATCGGGTGATTATTGATGGATTATTGATTTTAAGATTGTTTGCTAGGCTTTGATAGGACATTTCTCCTGTTAAGTACAAGTTTACTACATTTAACTTGAATTCCAAAGTATATTGTGTATTTTTTCTTTTTACTTTTAGTCCTTCATAGCCTTGTGATTTGTATGCATTTACCCAGCTTTTCACTACGCTTTCTGATGGTATGCAATATTTGTCTGATAAAGATTTATATGAGATGTTTGATTCTAAATATTCTTTTACTACTTTCATTTTGAATTCTGTGCTATATTTTGCCATTAAAAAACTGACCTCCGTTAGTTAGTTTTTAGGTCTAACTTTTGGGGGTCAGTTCAATTCTTATTACCAGCCACTTTATTATTCATTTTCAAGATCATTTTTGATATAATCTTCTGCCATATTTTCTAATTGCTCATTATCTACGTTTGATTTTTCTATCAAATTTTCAAGTTTTTTCTCATCTTTTTTAGTAAATTTTATACTATCGTCTACTTTTTTTCTCATATAGTAAGCTATGCCAACTCTCCAGTAGTTTTCTTTTTTTATATCTTCTTTAGTTCTAAACCAAGATATAAGAAGTAAAAACATCATAGCTATTCCTACATAACCAATGATGGGATAAAAAACCGAAACAAGTTTTTTAAATCCGCCAAAACTTAAAGCAAAGCCTACTAAAGTTATGACTACCAATAAAAACTTAAATCTATTTTCTTTACCATTTGAAAATCTTCGAGCTAGGGCATAAAAAAGTGAAATCCCCGTATTAAATATCATTCCAAATATAACTAGAGCCATGATTTTCCCAAGAACTGGATTTATATCTGAAATTATGTATAACATTGGAATATCAAGAGTTGCCACTTCTCTAATGCGTATAAATAAGGTAAAAGATATCAAAATTCCCAAAAGACCAGCAATCGCTCCGCCTAATAGTCCACCAATTCCAGCATCTTTTGGATTTAGTTCTTCTCCTCCTAAAACAAATCCCATTGAAACGCCACTCATTAGGCAAACTCCGTAATAGTTTAAAATAGTAAATATTAGCGAATTAAAATTTGACGGTAGTTTTATAGCAAAGTCATTAAGACTTGCCCAATCAGCTTTGAAATTGATAAAAGTATAGATAGAAGCTATTAGGGTTAAAATAATTATCATCGGCGTAAAAGAGCCTATAACTTTGGAAACTTTTTCAAAATCTAACATGCCAACAATTATTATCAAAGATGCACAGATAACTTGACCAATCCATTTGTCTATTGCAAAAGCTTGGTTTAAATTTGAGCCTGCTCCTGCTATCATTACAAATCCCATAACAAAACAGGTAAAAATAAGACCAAGATCCATAAATTTACCTATGAATTTATTGGTTATTTCTCCAAAAACGTCAGAATGATCGCTTGCCAAAAAGTGGGAACCCATTGTTAATAAAATTCCACCAAAAAGTATATGCAAAATCCCAACAATTCCTATGCCGATAAGACCAGGAATTCCTAGAGAAACAAAATATTGCAAGAGTTCTTGACCAGAAGCAAGACCAGCCCCTGTTACAACTCCAACATAAGCTAACATGATTGTAAATGATTTTTTACTCATAAAACCTCCAAGAATAATATTATACTGGTTTGTTATGTTTTATAAAGAATTGTATATAAATTATCTATTAAAGAAAATTTAACAAAAAAAGAACATAAACCCTGTTATATAGGCCTATGTTCTTATGATTTTACTTAATTTCTTCTAAAAGTTTTTTAACGTAAGCAAAAACTCTTTGGCAAGATTTAATTTCTAGCTTTTCTTCTGGACTGTGAGCGCCAGAAATATTTGGTCCAATTGAAATTATATCTAAGTGTGGATATTTTTCGTAGAAACAACCACATTCAAGACCTGCATGAATTACAATCGTATCAAATTCCTTGCCTTCCATTTCTTTGTAGACTTTTTCAGCAAGTGGTCTAAGTTTTGAGTTTTCATTATATTCCCAACCTGGATAAACTGCACCAATTGTATAAGCTAGAGAATTTTCTTCTAAAATTTTTCCTATTTTTTCTCTTAATTCATCAAGGGCTTCATGGTTTGAAGATCTTAGAGAAATTTCGCTTTTTAGATTTCCATCTTCTTCTTTGATTAAAGCTAAGTTGTCTGAAGATTCAACAGTCTTACCATCTTTCATAAAAGTATTTACGCCTGTAGGCATAGTATTAACCATTTTTATTACTCTTTTGCTAAAGTCCTTGCTATAAGCCTTTCCCTTAGCTTCTTTAACTGCTATTTGTAAATTTCCAAGCAAATCAGAATTTTCTTTTAAAACTTCTTCTTTTGCCTTTTCAATTTTTTCTAAACTTGTATCAAAAACCAAAACTTTGCCGGTAGATGGGATTACATTGTCAAAAGTTCCGCTTGTGAATTCTCCAATGCTTATTTCATCTTCAATTTTTTCTAAGATTTGACCTAGGATTTTTACTGCATTTCCTCTTTTTTCATGGATTTGCATACCTGAATGTCCACCTAAAAGTCCTGATAATTTAATTTCAAAGCCTTCTTTTTCGCTTAATTCTCCAATTTCTTGGCTTACGAAAAATGTTATGCCACCAGCAGAACCAACTGTAAGTATTCCTTCTTCTTCAGAATCCAAATTTATTAGATATTCCCCTTCTAAGACATCATCTGCCAAAGCTAAGGCGCCTGACATTGAAGTTTCTTCATCAGTAGTTACAACTAATTCTAGTTGTGGGCCCTTGTAATTTTTATCTTCCAATAGGGCAAGACCCATTGCAACTGCTATACCATTATCTGCTCCCAAAGTTGTATCTTTAGCTTTTAGATAATCTCCATCAATTACTGGAATTATAGGATCTTTGGTAAAATCATGAGTGGAATCTTCAGTTTTTGATCCAACCATATCCATGTGACCTTGGAGTATAACTTTTGGTGCATTTTCATAGCCCTTAGCTGCATCTCTTCTTAAAATAACGTTTAAATTTTCATCTTGATAAGTAAAAAGACCCAATTCCTTGCCAGTTTTTATTAAATAATCTGAAACTTCTTTTTCATGATGACTTACTCTTGGTATCTCCATTAGTTTTGAAAAATAATAAAATACTCTTTGAGGTTGTAAATTTTCCATTAATTATTTCCTTTCGCATTATTTATTATGATATTTTTAATAACTTCGTAAGATTTTTCCATCAAATCTACAGAAACTATTTCATATCTTCCATGATAATTATACCCACCTGTAAACAAATTTGGTGTTGGAAGTCCTTTATATGATAGGCTTGCTCCATCTGTACCACCGCGGATAGGCTTGATAATTGGTGTAAGTCCAACATTTTCTATGGCATTTTTTGCCAATTCCACAATTTCCATATGTGGTTGAACTTTTTCTTTCATATTATAATATGAATCTTTAATAGTAATATCTATAACATGTCCGTATTTTTTATTTAAAAAATCGCCTATTTCATTTAGCAAATCTTTTTTGGATTGGAAAGAATCTTTAAAAAAGTCTCTAACTATATAATCCATCTTAGCACTTGCTGCAGTTCCATTTATTTCTTGAAGCATATAAAAACCCTCATATCCTTCAGAATATTCTGGTCTTTGGTTAACTGGTAACATAGAATTAAATTCCATGGCAAGTAAAAGTGCGTTGATTAAAACATTTTTGGCAGAACCTGGATGAACAGCTTTACCTTCTATATCAACACTAACGCTACAAGCATTAAAGTTTTCGTATTCTAATTCTCCTACTGGCCCACCATCAATTGTATAAGCAAAGTCAGCACCAAATCTTTTTACATCAAATAAGTCTGCTCCTCTGCCGATTTCTTCATCTGGTGTAAAAGCGATTTTTATATCGCCAAATTTTAAGTCCCTATTTTCCATAAAATACTTGGCTATTGTCATAATTATTGAAACACCAGCCTTATCATCAGCTCCAAGTAAGGTAGTGCCATCTGTTGTAACTAATTTATGACCAGTCAAATCTTTTAAAAACGGAAATTCTTCATTGGTTAATTTGTATTTTTCGTTAAGAATTATGTCGTCTCCATCATAATTTTCTATTATTTGTGGATTAACATTTTTACCGCTTAGCTCTAAGGCTGTATCCATATGAGCTATAAGTCCAATTTTGGGAGCATCTTTGATAGTTCCATCAATTGAAGCATAAATATATCCATTTTCATCTTGCACTGCATTTTCAATGCCAATTTCTTTAAGATCTGCTACTAATTTTTTTCCTAATTCCAATTGTCCTTTTGTTGATGGGCAAGAGGAGCTTTTATCGTCACTTTGTGTATCGTAACTTACATAATCTAAAAATTTATCTAACATATATGACATAGTAACCTCCGTTAGTAGTGTAACACTTAATCCTTGACCTTGTCAATTTGATTACAATAAAGCTTATACGAAAAAAAGAGCAGACTATTTGTCTACTCTTTTTCATGTTTATTGTTTAGTGTAATAACACAGATTATTTAACAACCTTTGTTACTACTCCAGATGCTACTGTTCTTCCACCTTCTCTTACTGCGAATCTTAGGCCTTCTTCTAGAGCGATTGGTTTTTGTAGGGTGATTTTAAATGTTGCGTTGTCTCCTGGCATTACCATTTCTACGCCTTCTTCTAGTTGGATATCACCTGTTACGTCTGTTGTTCTGAAGAAGAATTGTGGTCTGTATCCACTAAAGAATGGGGTGTGACGTCCACCTTCTTCTTTGGTTAGTACGTATACTTGTCCTTCGAATTCTGTGTGTGGGTGTACGCTGCCTGGTTTTGCTAGTACTTGGCCTCTTGAGATTTCGTCTCTTTGTACGCCTCTTAGTAGGATTCCTACGTTGTCTCCACTTTCTGCTTGGGCTAGTGATTTGTGGAACATTTCTACGCCTGTTACTACTGCTTGGCTTGTTTTTTCGGTTAGTCCTACGATTTCTACTGTGTCGCCTACTTTTAGGGTTCCTCTTTCTACTCTTCCTGTTGCTACTGTTCCACGGCCTGAGATTGTCATTACGTCTTCTACTGGCATTAGGAATGGTAGGTCGTTGTCTCTTTCTGGAATGTCAAAGTATTCGTCTACTTCTTCCATTAGTTTTAGGATTTTGTCTGTCCATGGGCCTTCGCCACCTTCTTGTAGGGATTTTAGTGCTGAGCCTACTACTACTGGGCAGTTGTCTCCATCGAATTCGTATTCGTTTAGTAAGTCTCTTACTTCCATTTCTACTAGTTCGATTAGTTCTGGATCGTCTACTTGGTCTTCTTTGTTTAGGAATACTGCTATTTTTGGTACGCCTACTTGTCTTGCTAGTAGGATGTGTTCTCTTGTTTGTGGCATTGGACCGTCTGCTGCACTTACTACTATGATTGCTCCGTCCATTTGTGCTGCTCCGGTGATCATGTTTTTAACGTAGTCTGCGTGGCCTGGTGCGTCTATGTGTGCATAGTGTCTATTTGGTGTTTCGTATTCTACTACTGAGGTGTTGATTGTGATTCCTCTTTCTCTTTCTTCTGGAGCTTTGTCGATGTGTTCGTAGTCTACGTATTCACCTGTGCCGTATTTTTTGTTTAGTGCTTGGGTTATTGCTGCTGTTGTTGTTGTTTTACCATGGTCTACGTGGCCAATGGTTCCGATATTCAAGTGTGGTTTGGTTCTTTCAAATTGTTGTTTACTCATTTTAATCTCCTATTATTATTTATTTAATACTTCTTCTTTTACTGATTCTGGTACTTGAGCATAGTGGTCAAATTGCATTGAGTATGTTGCTCTACCTTGTGTTTTTGAACGAAGATCTGTTGCGTATCCGAACATTTCTGATAGTGGTATGAAAGCATCTAATACATGGATTCCATCTTTTGGATTCATTCCATCGATTTTACCACGTCTAGATGATACATCGCCCATTACGTCTCCAAGATATTCATCTGGTGTTGTAATCTCAACTTTTTCTATTGGTTCAAGTAATACTGGTTTCGCTTTGGCTACTGCATTTTTAAGTCCCATTGAACCTGCTACGTGGAAGGCTACTTCTGATGAGTCTACTTCGTGGTATGAACCATCAAATAGTACTACATGCATATCAACCATTGGATATCCGCCAAGGATTCCTGATGTTGCTGCTTCACGTACACCTTCTTCAACTGGTCTGATGTATTCTTTTGGTACTGCACCACCGACAATCTTACTTTCAAATGTGATTCCAGATCCTTCTTCTCCTGGTGTAACTCTAAGATGTACATCACCGTATTGACCAGAACCACCGGATTGTCTTACAAACTTACCTTGAGCTTCTGCTTCAGCTGTGATACCTTCTCTGTAAGCTACTTGTGGGTTACCTATATTTGCTTCAACTTTAAATTCTCTTAGAAGTCTATCTACGATAATTTCAAGGTGAAGTTCTCCCATTCCTGAGATTATTGTTTGTCCAGTTTCTTCATCAGATCTGGTTACAAATGTTGGATCTTCTTCAGCAAGTTTTTGTAGACCAATTATCATCTTATCTTGGGATGCTCTTGTTTTTGGTTCAATTGCTACTGAAATTACTGGATCTGGGAATTCCATTTTCTCTAAGATGATTTGATCATCTTGATCACATAGGGAATCTCCTGTTGTTGTATCTTTTAGTCCTAATAATGCAACTATATCTCCAGCATAACCAACTTCGATTTCTTGTTGCTTATTAGAGTGCATTTGCATTATACGACCAACACGTTCTCTTTTGCCTTTGGTTGCATTAAAGATATATGAACCAGATTGTATTGTTCCAGAGTAAATTCTTGTATAGATTAATTTACCAACGTATGGATCTGTTACAACTTTAAAGGCAAGAGCAGCAGTTGGACCATCATCTGTTGCTTTTCTTTCAAGTTCGACTGTATCGTCTTTAGGATCAGTTCCTTTGATATTTGGAACATCAAGTGGGCTTGGCATGAAATCTATTACTGCATCAAGAAGTGGTTGAACACCTTTGTTTTTGTAAGCTGAACCTAATAAGCAAGGGAATATTTTTTGTTCAATTGTTCCTTTTCTTATTGCAGCTTTTATCTCTTCAACGCTTACTTCTTCGCCCTCAAGATATTTCATCATTATATTATCATCAATTTCTGATAATTCTTCAAGCATATTATTTCTGTATTCTTCAGCTTGAGCTTTAAGATCATCTGGAATTTCGCTATATAATGGATGAGCTCCTAAGTCTTCTGTATTGTAGGTTACAGCTTCCATTGTTACTAGGTCTACTGCACCTTGGAATTGTTGTTCGCTACCTATCGGAATTTCAAGTGGTAGCGCATTAGCTTTTAGTTTATCTTTTATTGTTTCTACTGCCATGAAGAAATCAGCACCTGTTGCATCCATTTTGTTGATAAAACAAATTCTTGGAATGTGGTATTTGTCTGCTTGTCTCCATACAGTTTCTGATTGTGGTTCTACCCCGCTTTTTGCATCAAATAAAGCTACTGCACCATCAAGAACTCTAAGTGATCTTTCTACCTCTACAGTAAAATCAACGTGTCCTGGAGTATCGATAATGTTAATTCTATGATCTTTCCAAAAAGCTGTAGTAGCAGCTGAACCAATGGTAATTCCACGTTCTTTTTCTTGATCCATGGAGTCCATAACAGCTGTACCATCATGGGTATCACCTATTTTGTAAATTTTACCAGTGTAATATAAGATTCTTTCTGTTACAGTTGTTTTTCCGGCATCGATGTGAGCCATAATTCCTATATTTCTGGTATCTTTTAGTCCTACTTGTCTAGGCATTTATCCCCCTAAATTTAGTATCTGTAGTGTGCAAATGCTTTATTTGCTTCTGCAGCTCTATGCATTTCTTCTTTTCTCTTTACAGCTGCACCAGAGTTGTTAGATGCATCTAAAATTTCTTTAGATAATCTTTCAACCATTGTTTTTTCACCACGAGCTCTAGAAAAGTTTACTAGCCATCTTAAAGCTAGAGTTTGTCTTCTTTCTGGTCTAACTTCCATAGGAACTTGATAGTTAGCACCACCAATTCTACGAGCTTTAACTTCAAGTGTTGGCATTATATTTTCCATAGCTTGGTAGAAAACTTCTAGTGCGTCATTTCCTGTCTTTTCTTCTACGATATCAAATGCTTCGTAGACGATTCTTGTAGCAAGGCCTTTTTTGCCATCAAGCATAACGTTGTTGATAAGTTTTGTTACAACTCTGTCGTTATACTTAGCATCAGGCATTACTTCTCTTTTTGGTATATGTCCCTTTCTTGACACTTTGCTTCCCTCCTTTACCAATTTTTAAGTAATATCATTAGTACTCGACTAAATATATCGTTGTGTGCAAGAATGATTTCTATATATAATAGGTACATTATGCACTTATTTTAGATCCTAGTTTTGGCCTTTTTTAGCGCCGTATTTAGATCTACCTTGTTTACGTCCGTTAACTCCTGCAGTATCAAGAGTACCTCTTATGATGTGATAACGCACACCTGGAAGGTCCTTTACTCTTCCACCTCTGATTAGCACAACACTGTGTTCTTGTAAGTTGTGACCAATACCTGGAATGTATGAAAGTACTTCCGCACCATTAGTTAGTCTAACTCTGGCAACTTTACGCAAAGCTGAGTTTGGCTTTTTTGGTGTTACGGTTCTAACTGATGTACAAACTCCACGTTTTTGTGGTGATTGGTTAGGAGTAATTCTACTTTTTAAAGTATTGTAGTTATAACCTAAAGCTGGTGTATTTGATTTAGATTTTTCACTTTTTCTACCTGTCCTAACAAGTTGGTTAATTGTAGGCATAATGCACCTCCTTTTCTTTTATAATTTAACAATATTGGCAAGCATGCCAATACTTAAATATTCTACTATCTTCTAGTTGATATGTCAACTAAATTTCAACAACTAAGAGATATTAATGATAACTTTCAGAAAAATTTTAAAAAAATAATTTATTTAAAAATTTAATGGTATAATAAAAATGTAAATAAATTTTGGAGGTTTGAAAATGAAAATAACATTTGCAGGAAATGATGTAAATTTACTAGGAAAAGAAATTAAAGTTTCTGATAAAGCGCCTGAATTTAAGGCAACAAAAAATGATTTGTCAGTTTTTGACAGCAAAGAAAATGAAGGAAATGTGATAGTTTACTCAGTTGCTCCATCTCTTGATACAAGCGTATGTGCTTTGCAAGCAAAAAGATTTAACCAAGAAGCAAGCAAACTTGAAAATGTAAAAATCGTAACAATAACTGAAGATTTGCCATTTGCTCAAGCTAGATTTTGCTCAAATGAGGATATAGAAAATACCATAATGGTTTCAGATTATAAAGATCGTGAATTTGGAGAAAAATACGGATTCTTGATGGAAGAAAACAAATTACTAGCTCGTGGAGTTGTAATTGTAGACAAAGATGGAATTGTTCAATATGTAGAATACGTTCCAGAAGTAACAAACGAAGTAGACTTCGATAAAGCTTTAGAAGAAGTTAAAAAATTAATCTAATAATTTGAGGCTAGCTTATAGCCTCTTTTTTTATGGCTTTTTACAAAACATTACATAGATTAATAATTTTTTAGGAAGAATTGCAAAATATTATTATAGACGACTAATAAATTTTTATTATCACTTATTTAAAATTATTTTAATTATACAAATAAAATAACTATATTTTCATATTGACAATTTTTAAATTGTTGGTATTTTAAAATTAACAAATATAAAATTCCATCGTAATATTAGGAGTCAAATATGAAAATAAAAAAATTTATTAATATCTTTATATGTGTAACATTTGCACTTATCCTATTTTCGTGTACAGCTAATCAAAGTAAAAATATCAAAGCCGATGAAAGTAAAACTAGTAACGACAATGAGAAAATTTCTGATGAAAAAATCATAAATGTTCTTAAAAATTTAGGTTATGACATATCAAAAGAAGAATTTGACAAAAACTATAAGAAAAATATAAAATCCGGAAAACTTGAAGTTTTAGGAGATAAGAGCAGTAGTCTTCTTTTTGATAATAAAGGAGAACTTATTCATGCAGATTTTTTAGATTTACTAGAATTTTCTGATAATGAAATTGATAAAAATTACCCTAGCGAAACTTTTGTAGAATCAATCAAGGAAAATTTTATAGATAAAAATTACACTGAAGCATTAAAATCTGATTTTACTAAAGATTACATTGCGTATTCATTTTATGAGAAAAATCCAGCAGGAGTTTTTAATCCATACGATCAAATCAGAGTGGTTTTTGATAACTTAAAAGATAGGGTAATTTTATATAGTAAATTTAATGACTATAAAATCGAAAAAGAAGCAAAAATTAGTGAAGATGAAGCTAGTAAAATTGCTCTTGATTTTCTAGATAATAAAGCTAGTAAGGTAGACAAAATTACTTTGACCGTTGTTGATTCAAATGATTTTTTCGATGAAAATAAACAAAAAGAAAAAGAAAGTAAAGATTTGCATCTAGCATATATTGTAGAAATTGCTGATGATATGGTTTATGTAGATGCATATAACGGAAAAATAATCGGAGGAGATTCATATTAATAAAGGAACTGACCTATATTTTGTTAAACAATTTATAGGTCAGTTTTTTAATTTATTTTTTTATCAAAATCTCATACAAGTGATCATAGAAAGGTTTTGATTTAAAGATTTCTGCTGTGGAGTAGGATACTAAGCTTACTACTGATAGGCCTAATAAATAGTTAAAAGCTCCTCCTGTCATTTCCAAAACCAAGATTATTGCTGTAATCGGTGTTCTTACTATGGCTGAAAAGTGGCCACACATTGCCATCATGGAAAATACCAAAATTAATTGCGGATCAATTAAGCCTATATTTGCTAAAAAGCTTGCAAATATATTTCCTGCAAGTGAACCTATTACTAAAAGTGGAACTAAAGATCCACCTGGTATGCTCACTCCAAAAGCCAAGGCTAATAATAATATTTTTGCAAAATACAAAAAAAATAGTCTTCCTAGATTTGGATTTCCTTTTATAGGGAAAAATATATAAGATTCTCCTGAAGAAAATAGGTTAATATCGACCAATAAAACAAGTCCTGTGATTATGAAAGGAATCATATATTTTAAGAAAGGATTAATATTAATTTTTCCAAAAAATCCCTTAGACCCAATAACTATCTTGTTAAAAAATACTCCAGATAAGCCTGTAATTAATCCTAAAATTACTAGATGAATTATCATTTTTAGATGCATCACTTGAAATTTTGGAACATTTACCAAGGCTGGCAAATTTCCAAAGATTAGATCTGAAGTAATAACTGCTGAGAAAATTGTGATTGCTGTTGATAGAAAAACTTTTCTGTCAGTTTTTTTGAAAATTTCTTCTATGGTAAATAAAACCCCAGCCATTGGAGCGTTAAAAGCTACTGCTAGTCCTGCTCCTGCTGATGCTCCTATAAAATAAGACTTATCTTCTTCTGATTTGGTCATTTTATGGGCTATATCTCCAAGAAGACCGCCAATTTGTACGGACGGACCTTCTCTACCAAGAGTAAGTCCTGAACCAATTGTTAGAATACTTGCTATAAATTTCCTAATTAGAGTTCTAAAAGAATCGACATTTAGCTTATCATTTAACATAGCATAGATAACGGGGATTCCAGACCCATTGATATTTGGATCTTTTTTTGACAAATAATAAATAAAACTTCCTATAATGAAAAATAAGGCAATTATTAAAATGGAATAAGAAATATTTCCCTTAGCTCTTGCAAATAAATCGAGCATTAGGCTTGAATAAAATTTAATAAGCGTCTTAAAACTTCCTATAACTATTCCACATAAAATTCCTGTCCCTACAAATGTTAGTATTGTGGATAATTTTTTGGGACTATATGTACGATTAAAGTGCTTTTTTTTAGCCATAATTCCTCCTATGTTTTTTATTATAACAGAAATTGGCCGATGATTTAATTATAAAAAATAAATTTTTCAATAAAAAAACTAACTCTTTAAAGGCTTTTGCCATTTAAGGTTAGTTTTTGCTATTTATTCTGTTTCTTTAAATTAGAGTTTTATTTCTTCTTTTTTCTCTAATTCTTTTTTCATTCTTTCGATTTTTTCTATACCTTGTTCTAGTCCTTGATCATATAGGTGGCAAGCACATAGATGGTTTGGCTCAAGTTCTACTAGAGATGGTCTTTCTTTTTTACAAATATCCATTGCATATTTGCAACGAGTGTTAAATTTGCAACCAACAGGCGCATTGATTGGTGAAGGAATTTCTCCTTCTAGTTTTTCATAGCCTGCTGTTGATACATCAGGATCAGGTATAGGAATTGCTGATATCAAAGCTTGGGTGTATGGGTGATATGCACTAGCATAAATTCTTTCTGATCTTGCAACTTCAACCATAGATCCTAAATACATTACTCCAACCCTATCTGAAATGTGTGAAACCATTGATAGGTCGTGAGAAATAAATAAGTAGGTCAACTTTCTAGTATTTTGCAATTCTATTAATAAGTTTACAACTTGAGCTTGGATACTAACATCAAGAGCTGATATTGGCTCATCGCAAATGATAAATTCCGGCTCAACTGCAAGTGCTCTTGCTATACCTATTCTTTGTCTTTGTCCACCAGATAGTTCGTGAGGAAATCTTGCACCATGTTCGGCGTTTAGCCCTACAGTTTGCAAGAGATCTGAAACTTTAGCTTGAATTTCTTTTTCCTTCATATCCTTAAAGTGAACACGAATTCCTTCAGAAATTATATCTCCAATGGTCATTCTAGGGTCAAGGGAAGCGTAAGGATCTTGGAAAATCATTTGTGCTTGTTTTCTAAATTTCTTTTGTTGAGTTTTATCAAGTTTTGTTATATCCTCGCCCTTATATTTTATTGTTCCATTGGTTGGTTCATATAATTTGATAAGAGTTCTACCAAAGGTAGTTTTTCCACAACCTGATTCTCCTACAAGTCCAAGTGTTTCACCCTTATATATATCAATACTTATGTCTTCGCAAGCTTTTAGTTCTTGGTTTTTGCCAACTCTAAAAAACTTGTCCATATTTTTAACTTCTACAAGTACTTCTTTATTTTCTCTATTTTCCATAAAAACTCCTATATAGGTTTTTCTACTTTTGGTGCATATTCATGATTTAACCAGCATTTGCACTTGTGGAATTTAGAGAATTCATAAAACGGTGGTTTTTGAGCCCTGCAAATTTCCATAGCATATTCGCACCTATCTACAAAAGGACAACCTTTGATATCTTGAATTAGATCTGGAGGTGTACCCTTTAATGAATATAAAGCTTCATCTTTTGTAGAGTTCATCTTTGGAACTGATTTTAATAAAGCCCAAGTGTAAGGGTGTTTACCATCATAGAAAATTTCTCTAACAGTTCCTGTTTCCATTATTTCGCCAGCATACATTATTTGAATTCTATCTGCAAAATCTGCTACTACACCAAGGTCATGAGTTACAAGAACTATAGATGTATTTTGTTTATCTTTTAGTTCTCTTAATAAGTCGATGATTTGCGCTTGAATTGTTACATCCAAAGCTGTTGTTGGCTCGTCTGCTAGTATAACATTTGGATTACAAGCAAGAGCAATTGCTATCATAACTCTTTGACGCATACCGCCTGAAAGCTCAAATGGATATTGGTTAAATCTTTTGGCAGCATTTGGTATATTTACAGTTTCAAGAAGTCTAATAGCTTCTTCTTTTGCTTCAGCTTTGCTCATTTTTGTATGAATTAACAAAGATTCTGTAATTTGTTTACCAATTTTTGTAGTTGGATTTAAAGATGTCATAGGGTCTTGGAAAATCATTGAAACTTCTGAACCCTTGTAATCTTTAAGCTCATCTTTACTCATATGAATAACATCCTTACCCATATAATTAATTACAGAGCCTTCTTGGATTATTGCATTGTTTGGCAAAATTTGAAGAATTGACTTACTTACAACGGTTTTACCACAACCAGATTCACCAACTAAAGCTAAAACTTCTCCATCATAAATATCAAAGCTAACTCCTCTTATCGCCTTTACTTCTCCAGCATAGGTATCAAAGTGTAAGTTTAAATCTCTAACTTCTATAACCTTATCCCTATTTTCGTAAGACAATATTTGATGATGACTAACTCTATCAACGCTTAAACTATCATCTTTTATAATATTTTCTTTGTTTGTTTCATTCTCACTAATATTATTAGCTAAGTTAAATGTTTTTACTTCTGTCATATTACCTACCTTCTAAGATTTGGATCAAGGGCATCTCTAAGTCCATCGCCAAGGAGTGTAAATGAAAGCATTGTTAGGGCAATCATCAAAGCTGGGAATAGCAATTGGTATGGATAGAATTGGAAATAACTTTGTGCTGCAGAAACCATAGCGCCCCAAGAAGTTTCAGGTGGTTGTACACCAAGTGATAAATAACTTAGGAAAGCTTCTGAGAAAATATAACCTGGTACATCAAAAGAAATTGAAACCAAAATTACATTTAAAGTATTTGGTAGTAAGTGTTTTAAAACTATGTCTTTATTGCTTACACCAAGAACTTGAGCAGCCTTAATATAGTCATATTCCTTCAAGGATAAGATTTGTCCTCTAACAAGTCTTGCAAGACCACACCAACCAGTGATAGTCATGGCAAGAATAAGAGTACCAATTCCTGATGTACCAAGTGCAAGTCTTAGAATTATTACTATAAGTATATAAGGAATTGAAATTAAAATTTCAACAATTCTCATCATTATAGTATCAACTTTGCCACCAAAATAAGCAGAAATAGCTCCATAAACACTACCAATAACAGTAGAAATCAAAGCACCTGCAATACCAATGGCAATAGAAATTCTACCACCTCTCCACAATCTTGTGAAAATATCACGACCGAGGTTATCAGTACCAAACCAAAACTGGCTGTTTGGTGTTTGGTTTTTTGCTCCAACCATTTGATTAAACTCATATGGTGTTAGCATTGGTCCAATAATAACCATAACTGTCAAAATAATTAAGATGATAAGAGAAATTAATGCGAGTTTATTTTTCTTAAATCTTCTCCATGCATCTGACCAATAAGTAACAACTGGTCTTGCTATAAATTCTGAAGATTTTTGGTCATCAGAAATTTTATTAAATAAGGATTTATCAATACTTTGCATAAATTCTCCTATTCAGCTAATTTTATTCTTGGATCTACTAATCCATAAACTATATCTACTAACAATTGTACAACTAAGAATAATGCTGCATAAAATATAGTAGTTCCAATGATAAATGGATAGTCTCTTGAAGTAACTGAGTTTACAAAATAATATCCAAGTCCTGGAATTGAAAACATAGTTTCGATAATGAAGGATCCTGTAAATATTGCTGCTACTTGTGGTCCAACTATTGTAACTATTGGTAGCATAGCATTTCTTAGAACGTGTTTGGTTATAATGTTAAATTTAGAAACACCCTTAGCTTGGGCAGTCAAGATATAATCTTGATTTAAAACTTCTAGAACATTACTTCTCATATATCTAGAATATGTTGCAATAGAACCAAAACATAGGGCAATAGTTGGTATAACAGAATATTTAAATTCTCCTGTCCAACCAGAAGTTGGGAACCATCCCTTTTTTACACCCATCCAATATTGAAGAAGTGATCCTAAAACAAAGACTGGGACTGTGACTCCAATAATTGCAATAATTTTAATAACCGAGTCAGGCCATCTATTTCTGGTAAGAGCTGCTACAATACCAAAAGTAAGGCCTATTACAATACCTACTATCATTGCTTGCCCACCAACTTTACCAGAAATTGGTGCAGTTTCCTTAATAGTTCCACTAACTGATCTACCTGCAAATTTAAAACTTGAACCTAAATCTCCATGCATAGCATTTTCTAAGAACATTTTATATTGTTCTGTGGTAGACTTATCCAAACCGTATTTTATCCTATAGTTTTCGAGCGTTTGGGCTGGAAGTGTTTTACCTGCTGCTGTCAATGGATCACCTTGAATATTGTGCATTAGGTAAAATGTTATTGTGGTTATTATAAATAAGGTTATAACCATATATAATAACCTCTTTAGTATGTATTTCGCCATTATATCTCCTAAAATTGCAGAAGCTGTTAGAATCTAACAGCTTCTTACTTTTCTTATATTTTCTCTATTCTTATTTAATCTTGATATATTTATATCCAGCTGTAGAGAATTGGTTAATGTTGATATTTTCTATATTATCTTGGTAATATAGGGTTGATTTACCAGTAATAAGTGGATAGATAACATCTTCATCAACTAGCATTTGTTCAGCTTGTTTGTATAAATCAGCTGCTTTTTGATCATCAGTTTCAATTGCTGCTTCATCAATTAGTTTATCATAATCTGCGCTTGTCCAACCAGAGTTTACAGCTGCTGCATCAGATTTGAATAATGAAAGCATTGCTGATGGGTTGTTGTAATCTGCAAACCATGCTAAGAATGCTAATTGGTAGTCACCTTTTTGAACTCTACTAGATAGAACTGGCCATTCTAGTGTTTCTAGGTTAACTTTAACACCTAGTTTTTGTTGTAGGTTTTCTTGTAGGTATTCACCATATGCTTTTAAGAAAGTATCGTTTGTCATAATTAAGCTAATTTCAAGATCTTCTGGTTTTTGACCTTTGCCAATTTCATCAAGACCTTCTTGAAGTAAAGCTTTTACGTCAGAATTTTCTTCGATTGCTTTCTTTAGTGGTTCTCCAGCAAATTCTCTAAAGTTTATTGTATTTAGAGTAATACCACCTGGTACCCAGTAATAAGCTGGTGTTGATTGTCCAGAAAGAACAACATCATTTAATCCTTCTCTATCTAAAGCAAGGTTAAAGGCTTTTCTAACTTTTGCGTTTTTAAATAGCTCATCTTTGTGGTTTGGAACCATGTAATCCATTGATGGAAGTGCCACATCTGCTGTTGCGATACCTTCCATCTTATCAAATGTTTGTGTCCATTCAGGTAAGTTTGTAATTATTGACATAATTTCTTTTGCTTGGAAAGCGTTCATACGAGCGTTGATATCTGTTAATACTTTTAAGTTAACTTTTTCAAGTGATACCTTATCAGCATCCCAATATTCAGGGTTCTTTTCAAGAACTAATTGAGAGTTGTGTGTCCATTCTGTTAGTTTGAAAGGACCGCATCCTACTACTGTATCAGCTTCAGAACCAAATGCATCACCTTTTGCTTCAACAACATCTTGTCTTTGTGGGAAGCAAACTCTAAATGGAATTATTGATGTAAAGTAAGTTGCTGGATGAGATAGTTTAATTTCTAGAGTCATATCGTCTGTAGCTTTTACTCCAAGTTCATCAAGTGGTTTTTTGCCTTTGTTACATTCTGCAAAGTTTTCAATGTCTGCAAGTAAGAATGCACTTTCAGAACCACTTTCTGGATCTACTGTACGTTTAATACCATATTCGAAGTCTTTAGCTGTTAAAGGCTCTCCATCTTCCCATTTCATATTTGGTCTGATGTGGAATGTATATGTTTTACCATCTTCAGAAAGTTCCCAGCTTTCAGCTGCTGCTTCTTCAACTTTTAGTCCATCACCGTCTTCAACTAATCTTAAAAGTGGTTCATAGATGTTGTTAACTATTTTGTTACCATATGTATCTGAACCTCTTTGAGCATCTATAGAGTTTGGATCTGCTGCTATAAAAGAATTGTAAACAGTTTTATCTGCACTAGTTGCTGTCTCTGTGCTAGCTTGTTCTGTTGTTTTTGTTTCTGTGCTAGCGTCTTTGTTTTCCTCTGTTTTCTTATCTGCGTTATTTCCACAAGCTGTGAAAACTAATGCAAAAACTAAAGGAAGAACTTTAGTAAACCTTTTCATATTAAAAATTTCTCCTCCTGATTTTATAATATGTAGGTGGATTATTTTTCCCACCAACAGCATTATAACAGATAAAATGAATAATGTAAATTTTTTTTAAAGATTTTTTGCATATTTGACTAAGGTTTTCATATTTTCCTTAATTATAGTGAATAATAATACAAATATTTATCTTTTATTTCATTTGCTTTAAAGTTGATTTTTTATAAAGTGATATCTTGATATTGTTATAGCAAATTAAAAAGGACTGTTAGGGAATAAATTTTCCTTAAACAGTCCTTAAAATTTATATTTGCGCTTCTTCTTTTTCTAAAGCTTCCATGTTCATGGCAATTTGTGCATCTTCTAGCTCTTTTGTTTCATAATCTATTTCTACATCGTTGTAGCGTCTCATACCAGTTCCTGCTGGTATTAGTTTTCCTATTATGATATTTTCTTTAAGACCCATTAGATCATCGACTTTGCCTTTGATTGATGCATCTGTTAGTACTCTTGTCGTTTCTTGGAAAGAAGCTGCTGATAGCCATGAATTTGTTGCAAGAGAAGCCTTGGTTATACCAAGTAATTCTTGGCTGTATTTAGCTGGCATTTTGCCTTCTGCTTCCAATTTTTCATTAACTTGTTCCACTTCTCGTCTTTCTTGTAAGGATCCTGGTAAAAACTTACTATCTCCAGAATCTTCAATTTTTACTTTCTTTAGCATTTGACGAGTTATTACTTCTATATGTCTATCGTCAATTTCTACACCTTGGATACGGTAAACTTTTTGTACTTCCTTGGTGATATAATTTTGAACTCCAACTTTGCCTAAAACATTTAATACATCGTGTGGATCTAGAGAACCTTCTGTTAGTTGAGCTCCCTTTTCTACCACGTCTCCATCGTGAACAAGAATTCTTGAGCCAAATGGTATGTTATATTTTTGAGCATAGCCGTCTTCTGATAAGATTTCTACGTCAGTTTTCTTTTCATTTTGGATTAGACTTACTGTTCCAGAATTTTCTGCAATATAAGCAAGTCCTTTAGGTTTACGAGCTTCAAATAATTCTTCAACTCTTGGAAGACCTGAGGTTATTCCTACTCCTGCTATACCACCTGAGTGGAAGGTTCTCATGGTAAGTTGCGTACCGGGCTCACCTATTGATTGAGCTGCTATTATTCCTACAGCCTCTCCAATATTAACTGGTTTTCCTGTTGCTAAGTTTCTACCATAGCATTTTGCGCAAACACCTTGTTTTGCCTTACATTCAAGAACTGAACGTAGTTTAACTTTCTTTATACCTGCTTGTACTATTCTATCGGCTGTATCTTCATCTATTAATTGGTCTTTGCTAGCAATTAGTTCTCCATTTTCATCTTTTATATCTTCAAATGAAGTTCTACCAACTATACGGGTGTATAAGTTTTCTACTAGTTCGTTGCCATCTTTAAATTCGTAGGCTTCAACATAACTATGGGTATGGCAATCATCTTCTGTTACTATTACATCTTGAGAAATATCTACCATCCTACGAGTTAAGTAACCTGAGTCTGCTGTTCTTAGAGCTGTATCTGTAAGACCCTTACGAGAACCGTGGCTTGAGATAAAGTATTCTTGTACAGAAAGTCCTTCTCTAAAGTTTGCCTTTACTGGAATTTCTATTGTTTTACCATCAGCCTGGCTCATTAGTCCACGCATACCACCTAATTGTCTAATTTGGTTGGTTGAACCACGGGCACCAGAATCTGCAAAGATTTTTATGTTGTTATCATCACGCAAATCACTTAGTAGAGCGTCTGTTACCCTATCTGTTGTAATTCTCCAAATGTCTATTACTTTTTCATATCTTTCGTCATCTGTGATAAGACCACGTCTGTAAAGTTTTTCGTATTTGTCAACTTCGTTATCAGCTTCAGCTATGATATCCCATTTTTCTTTTGGAATGTTTACATCTGCCATAGATACTGTAAGACCTGAAAGGGTTGAGTATTTATAGCCTGTTTGTTTGATATAGTCCAAAACTTCTGCAGTTTTGATATTACCATGTTTTCTAAAACATTTACCTACTATATCTTTTAATACTCCAGAATCGATAACTTGATCAATTTCTAGTGAATATGGATCTTCTTTACGGTTTACATAGCCTAAATCTTGAGGAATTCCCTCGTTATAAATAAATCTACCTACAGAAGATTTTACAATTTTGCCCTTATCTTCTGGGTCTTTTTTGATTCTTACTGAAACTTCACTTTGAAATTCTACTGCTCCTGTTAGAAGAGCTTTTTTCATTTCATTGGTTGATTCAAAAACCATTCCCTCGCCTTTAGCACCTTCTTTGATAGTTGTTAGATAATATGCACCTAATACCATATCTTGTGAAGGGGTGGTGATTGGTTTTCCATCTTTTAGACCCAAAATATTATTTGTTGACATCATCAAAAGTCTTGCTTCTATTTGTGCTTCATTTGATAATGGCAAGTGGATAGCCATTTGGTCACCATCAAAGTCCGCATTAAATGCGTTACAAGCAAGTGGATGTAGTTTTATTGCCTTACCTTCTACAAGAACTGGCTCAAAAGCTTGAATACCAAGTCTGTGCAAAGTAGGGGCACGGTTTAATAAGACTGGGTGATCTTTTATAACTTCTTCTAAGACTTCATAAACTCTTGGATCTTTTTTCTCAACCATTTTCTTAGCAGCTTTTAGATTGTGAGCCATGCCACGATCTACGACCTTATTCATTATAAATGGCTTAAATAATTCAAGTGCCATCTCTTGTGGCAAACCACATTGGTTAAACTTTAGATCCGGACCTACAACTATTACTGAACGACCTGAATAATCTACACGTTTACCAAGTAAGTTTTGTCTAAAACGTCCGGATTTTCCTTTTAGAAGATCTGATAGAGATTTCATATTTCTATTAGAAGCACCTGTTACAGCTCTTCCTCTTCTACCATTGTCTATTAGGGCATCGACAGCTTCTTGAAGCATTCTTTTTTCATTTCTTACGATGATTTCTGGTGCTCCAATATCTAAAAGTCTTTTCAATCTGTTATTTCTATTGATTACACGTCTATAAAGATCATTTAGGTCAGATGTGGCAAATCTTCCACCTTCAAGTTGTACCATTGGTCTAAGCTCTGGTGGCATAACTGGAAGAACGTCAAGAATCATCCACTCTGGTTTGTTGCCACTGGTCAAAAAGGCATCTACAACTTCAAGACGTCTTGAAATTCTAACTTTCTTTTGACCTGTTGCTTCTTCAAGCTCTTTCATCAATAGTTCATATTCTTTTTCCAAATCTATATTTGCTAGTAATTCCTTAACAGCTTCAGCTCCCATCGCAGCCTTAAATTCTGTATCGTCTGGATATTTTTCTATTATATCTTGATATTCTGTTTCAGAGATTTCTTGCTTAACATATAGGTCTGTTTGGCCAGGATTTATTACTACATAAGAAGCAAAATAAAGAATTTTTTCAAGGATTCTAGGGCTCATATCTAGTAGCAATCCCATTTTTGATGGAATTCCTTTAAAATACCAAATATGACTTACTGGAGCAGCAAGTTCAATATGTCCCATTCTTTCACGACGAACTTTTGCCTTTGTTACTTCAACTCCACATTTTTCACAAACTACGCCCTTGTATCTAATTCTCTTATATTTGCCACAAGAACACTCATAGTCTTTGGTTGGTCCAAATATTTTTTCGCAAAATAGACCATCTTTTTCTGGTTTAAGGGTTCTATAATTGATTGTCTCTGGTTTTTTAACTTCACCATGAGACCAGGATCTGATTTTTTCAGGGGATGCAATTTTCATCCTCATCCCGTCAAAATTTTGTAATTCGCTCATAAATCTCCCTATTCTACTTCCTCGATGCTAAATCCGTCAGTGTCTGAATCTTTTTGATATAGGCTTTCAAATTCTTCTTCTATTTGAATGTCTTCACTATCTTCTTCACTTTCGCTTTCATTTTCTTCTGAACTATTCAAGTTTTGTGTTAAAGATCTAGTTTGGGATTTTATTTTTGATGCATCTATTTTGTCAACTTGACTAAATCTATCTTGTTCGTCTACATTTTCTTTAATTTCTATTACTGAACCATCATCATCTAATAGCTCAACATCTAGGGCAAGTGATTGAAGCTCTTTTACTAGAACTTTAAATGATTCTGGAGTTCCTGGATCTGGGATATTTTCGCCTTTTACAATGGATTCGTAAGTTTTTACACGTCCTGTAACATCATCTGATTTTACAGTTAGAATTTCTTGGAGGGTATGGCTTGCACCATAAGCTTCCAAAGCCCAAACTTCCATTTCTCCAAATCTTTGACCACCAAATTGTGCCTTACCACCAAGTGGTTGTTGGGTTACAAGTGAGTATGGTCCAATGGATCTAGCGTGGATTTTTTCTTCAACCATGTGATGAAGTTTTAGCATATACATTACGCCAACTGTTACTGGATTTTCAAAATTTTCCCCAGTTCTACCATCACGAAGGAGAATTTTTCCAGTTTTGTTGATATATGGTGCAGTTTTTGAAGCTTCTTCAAGAGCATCTTCAATTTCAGTATCCATTGCACCATCAAATACTGGAGTAGCTATTTTCCAACCCATAGCTCTTGCAGCAAGTCCCATGTGAACTTCAAGTACTTGTCCAAGGTTCATACGGCTTGGTATACCTAATGGGTTTAGGCAAATTTGGATAGGTGTTCCATCTGGTAAAAACGGCATATCTTCTCTTGGTAAAATTCTTGAAACGACACCCTTGTTACCGTGGCGACCACACATCTTATCGCCTACCATTATTTTTCTTTTTGTAGCTACATAAACTCTTATTACTTTATTTACACCTGGAGATAATTCGTCTCCATCTTTTTTGTCATATTCTTTTACATCAACTACAATACCTTCTTCACCATGAGGTACTTTTAGTGATGTATCGCGAACTTCACGAGCTTTTTCACCAAATATTGCACGAAGAAGTCTTTCTTCTGGTGATAATTCTGTTTCTCCTTTTGGTGAAACTTTTCCAACTAGGATATCGCCAGATTTTACCTCAGCTCCTATACGAATGATTCCATTAGCATCGAGGTTTTTCTTCATATCATCGCCGACATTTGGTATATCTTTTGTTATTTCTTCAGCTCCAAGTTTTGTTTCACGAGCTTCGCATTCATGCTCTTCTATATGAACTGATGTTAGAACATCATCTATAACAAGCTCCTCGTTAAGAAGCATAGCATCTTCGAAGTTGTAACCTTCCCAAGTTGTAAAGGCTATGAGGATATTTTTTCCTAAAGCAAGCTCTCCATCTTTGGTTGATGGACCATCTGCCAAAATTTCATTGGCAAAAACCTTATCGTGAAGTTTTACAATCGGTCTTTGGTTTATGGTTGTTCCTTGGTTGGCTCTTTTAAATTTAAGTAGATCGTAGACTTCAATTTCACCATTGTCATCTCTTTTTACTTTGATTTTTTCATCTCCAACGTAAACAACTTCCCCAGCGTTTTTGCTAACTACGCAAACCCCAGAGTCTTTGGCTGCCCTATGTTCTATTCCTGTTGCAACAATAGGTGCTTCAGATTTTAGTAGAGGAACTGCTTGACGTTGCATGTTGGCACCCATTAGAGCACGGGTACTATCGTCGTTTTCCAAAAATGGAATTAGTGATGCTCCAACAGAAACTATTTGTTGAGGAGAAACGTCCATATATTGGATGGATTCCCTTGGATAAATATCATTTTCACCCTTGTAACCACGTCCTGAAACTCTCTCGTTTACAAAAACATTGTTATCGTCAAGTGGTTCGTTAGCTTGAGCTATAATGAAATTATCCTCAACATCAGCTGTTAGATAGTCTATTTGGTCAGTTACCTTTCCTCCTGCTTCTACAATTCTATAAGGAGTTTCGATAAAACCATATTTGTTAACTCTTGCATAGGTTGTAAGAGAAGTTATAAGTCCTATATTAGGTCCTTCTGGAGTTTCTATCGGACAAATTCTACCGTAGTGAGAATCGTGAACGTCACGAACTTCAACTCCTGCACGATCTCTTGACAAACCACCAGGTCCTAGAGCTGATAGACGTCTTTTGTGAGTTAATTCACTCATTGGATTTGTCTGATCCATAAATTGAGAAAGTTGGGATGAACCAAAGAATTCTTTTATAACTGCAGTAACAGGTTTAATATTAATTAGTCCTTGTGGTGTTGCAAGATCTGGATCTTGGGTTGTCATTCTTTCGCGAACAACTCTTTCCATACGAGCAAGACCTACTCTAAATTGATTTTGAAGTAATTCTCCAACTCCACGAACTCTACGATTACCTAAATGGTCAATATCGTCAACATCGCCAACTCCTTCAAAAAGGTTGAATTGGTAATTTACTATGGCTAATAAGTCACTTCTTGTTATATTTTTTGGTGCAAGTTCTTTCTTTCTTTTGATCATCATAGAAAGAATTTCTTCATTATCGCTAGCTTCATCGATAATTTCTCTCATCACTGGATAATAAACTTTTTCAGCAAATTCATCTATGTCGTAATCAACATCTTCTAATTCTTCAAAAGATTTGATATCTACAAAATGATTGCCTACTATTTTTAGAACTTGATATTCATCTTCATTTGTTTCTTTTAATATATCGACAGAATTAATTCCAGCATTTTCTATGGCAATTGCTGTAGATCTATCAATAACTTCGCCTTTTTTAACGAAAAGCTCACCAGTTTCGCCATCAATTACATCTTCTGCAGCTTTTTCGCCTTCAATTCTTGGCCATAGAGCTAATTTTTGGTTATATTTGTATCTACCAACTTTTGCCAAGTCATATCTTCTATCATCAAATAATAAATTATTAATTAGGTTTTGGGCGGATTCTAAACTTGCAGGATCTCCTGGTTTAAGCTTTCTATAAATATCTATTAGTGCTTCTTCACTTGTTTGTGAATTTTCTTTTTCAAGTGTTGTTCTAAGATGTTTGGTATCTCCTAAAGCTTTTATTATTTCATCATCAGTTTGGAATAATAAGGCTCTAACCAAAGTAGTAGCTGGAAGCTTTCTTGTCCTATCCAAGCGTACATTTACTGTATGGCTAGCATCAGTATCAAATTCTATCCAAGCTCCTCTATTTGGTATAACAGTACAAGAATAAAGTTTGTCCCCGCTTTTGTCAGTTTCTTCTGCAAAATAAACGCCAGGACTTCTTACAAGCTGACTAACTATAACTCTTTCCGCACCGTTAATTACAAAGGTTGCAGAATCTGTCATCATAGGGAAATCTCCCATAAAAACTTCTTGCTCTTTTACTTCTTCTGTCTCTTTGTTGATAAGACGAGCTTTGACCTTTAAATCTCTTGAATAAGTTGTATCCTTATATTTTGCCTCTTGAATAGTATATTTTGTTTGATCGTCAAACTCATAGCCTACAAATTCAAGTATCAAATTGCCATTGTAATCCTCAATTGGAGAAATGTCTTCTAAAATTTGACCTAGGCCTTCATCTAAGAACCATTGATAAGAATCTTTTTGAACTTTTAGTAAATTAGGTAAATCTAAGACTTGAGGAAATTTAGAAAAACTCACTCTTTCAGTTTTTCCAAAGAACTCTTTGTGATATTGGACCATTAATTAAAACTCCTTCACTCTTTTAAACACGAAAGGCTAAAAATTAGCCTAAAATCCTACAAAAAATCTAGGTGTACAGATTTCTAGCAATGGCATATTATACCACAAATTACCTAGATTTGTCAACTAGAATTTCAGAAAATAATATTAAAATAAATTACATTACTCTTACTATACATACAATAATTGGTATTGTAAACACAATTTTTTTATTATACCACATATTTATAATTTTCTCTAGGATATTTATTTATAAAGACCAATTATGTTATAATATTAGTAATGGAGGATCTATGAAAAAATTAATTAAATTTATAAGCACAATTACCGGATTATTCCGATCCATAGTAACGATTTTATTTTTGCTTGCCATAGCTTTTACAATTTTGGTCGATATTAATTTACTTTACGCATCTTTTGATATTATAGGATTTAATTTTATTCCAAAAACTTTGATAAAAGCAACACTTATAATGATTTTTGCTATACTTTTTATCCTTAATATCATAATTACAAGACATATTTTTAGGGCAGCTGATAATGGTAAATATCATTTGTCTAATCTACTTTTTGCCTTGATATTTTTGGCCTTAGATGGATTTGTCTATATAAGCCTAAGAAATGAACAAAAATACTTCGTCTATGTATTTTTTGCCCTCAATGGTCTTATTGTAATTAATTCTATTTTTGGATTAATAGCCAAAGCTCGTGGTCTTTATGTAGATGATGAAAATAATGAAATCACAGATGAAAGTTTAGGCGAAAACAAAAAAGAAAATGATTATATAGAATTTGAAAAAAATATAGACCTAGATGAAGCTGAAGCAAATGAAGAAGAAGAGAAAGTCAAAATCTATACAAAAGATGAAAATGAGGAAAAAAATTCTGACCCAGAAACAAAAACAGAAGAGCAAGCATTTGTAGATTCTGCAAAACTCATAGAAGATTCTGATACTCACGAAGAAATTGACGATAAATTAGTTTACCAAAGTAATCCAAATGAGATAGATAGTGAAAATTTGGATGATGTAGATGTTTCTGATGCTGTTCAAAAAGATGACACAGAAAAAATAGACCAGTAATAAAGTCCTGCTTAATTAGAATAGATAATTTAAGGAGATTTTTATGCAAGAAAATTGTTACAAGTTGTTAAAAGAACATTACTACAGCAAGTCTAAGGTTAGAAATGAACTTATTTCTCTAAATTCAAAGCTTTATCTGCCAAAGGGAACTGAGTATTTTTTCTCTGATATCCACGGAGAATCTAGTGCATTTTTGCATTTACTAAAATCTGCTTCAGGAAATATTAGAGAAAAAACTTCTCTAAATTTTGGCGATACTCTTCTAAAAGAAGAGCAAGATAGCTTGGTTGACTTGGTTTATAATCCAAAAGAAGTCCTCCACGATTTAGAGATTAATGGAGGTCTTAACGAAGATTATCTTACCATAACTATTCATAGGTTGGTTTCTTTATTTAGATTTGTTTCAACCAAATACGCCAAAGATTATGTCAAAAGAAAGTTTGGTACTTCCTATACAAATATTGTGGATGAACTGCTTTACACCAACGATTCAGAATTTAATAAAAAAGTTTATTACGATAACCTTGTCGATAATGTCGTAAAATACGGAGCCGCCAAAGATTTTATAATCCTAATTTCAAAGCTAATTCAAAGAGTAAGTGTTGATAAGCTTCACGTTGTAGGCGATATCTTCGATAGAGGTCCATCTCCACAAATAATTTTAGATGAGCTAATTAATTTCCCTAATGTAGATATCCAATGGGGTAATCACGATATAGAATGGATGGGAGCTGTTTGTGGCTGTAAGGCTCTTACAGCAGCTTGTGTTGCAAATGCAATCCAATATAACAATTTTGATATGCTTGAAGATGGTTATGGAATAAATCTTCGACCACTCTATGAATTTACTATGAAAAATTATAGAGAAGACCCTTGCGAATTGTTTATGCCGAGAATTTTTGATGAAAATCACTACGATAATATCGATTCTCTAGTTGCAGCCAAGATGTTTAAGGCCATTTCAATTATAAGATATAAACTAGATGGGCAATTGATTGAGCGCAACAAAGAATTTAATATGGATGATAGAAATTTCTTAAAGCATATTGATTTTACAAATATGACTTATAAGGGCGAGCCTTTGAAGGACACAAACTTACCTACAGTTAATTCTAAAAATCCACTAGAGCTTACAAAAGGTGAAAAACACGTTATTGATAATCTCCAACAGGATTTCACCAGAGCTAGTAAACTTAATAAGCACATTGCATTTTTGTACGAAAAAGGTGGACTATATAAGGTGGAAAATGGTTCTTTGCTCTTTCACGGTTGCATTCCACTAAATGACGATGGATCTTTTAGGGAAGTAGAAATTGACGGAGGAGTTTTTAAAGGCAAAGCTATGATGGATAAATTTGATAGCGTTGCTAGAGAAGCATTTTATAATAAGGACCCTTATTCAGTTGATGTTATGTGGTATCTTTTTAATGGTAGAAATTCTCCGATTTTTGGCAAAAGTCAGTTTTCTTACTTTGAGAATATTTTTGTAGACAACAAAGACTTAAAAAAAGAAGACTACAATCCATATTTTAAATTATCCAATAGCGAAGAAATTGTTGATATGATTTTGGATGAATTTAACGTCAAATCTTCCAGAAGAAGAATTGTTAATGGCCATGTTCCAGTAAAAACTACCAAGGGAGATTCTCCTGTAAAAGCTAATAAGAAATTATATGTAATAGACGGTGGAATTTCAAAGCCTTACCAGGCTAAAACTGGCATAGCTGGCTATACCTTAGTTTATAACTCTCATGCAGTTTCTCTAGCTGAGCACAGAAGCTATGAATCTATAACTGAAGGAGTAAATTCCTATAGGCCAAATATCAAAGAAGTTGAAGTTCTCCACCCTAGAATGCTTCTAAAAGATACAGATCAAGGAAGAGAGCTAAAAGAACGCATAGAAGTTTTGGAATATCTTCTAAAAAATTATGATAATATTTAAAATAATATTTTAAATATAAAAAGCATAAATTCCATTAGAAAAAGTTTCACCCAAAATTTTGGAAAATTATAATTGAATATAAAAAACAATCTCTTGGAAAAGTTTTTATTCTTTTAATCCAAGAGATTCTTTTTTTTAATTAATATTTTTCAACTTCTGGATAATTTTCTCCAAAAGTTTCTACTGTAACTTTTTTCATTTTTTCTTCTTCTACTGGTCTATCGGCCCTATCGGTTTTTACATTTGCAATTTTATCAATTATATCCATGCCTTCTATAACTTTGCCAAAGGCTGCATATTCTCCATCTAGGTGTGGACTATCCTTATGCATTATAAAAAATTGACTTCCAGCAGAATCTGGCATCATTGATCTTGCCATTGATAAAACTCCGGCTTGGTGAGCTAAATCATTTTTAAATCCGTTTGAAGAAAATTCTCCCTTAATTGAATAACCAGGACCACCCATTCCTGTTCCTTGTGGATCTCCACCTTGGATCATGAAATTTTTGATGACTCTATGAAAAATCAATCCATCGTAAAAATTGCTATTTATTAGGGAAATAAAATTATTTACAGTGTTTGGTGCGATTTCTGGATATAGTTCTGCCTTAAAGATATCCCCATTTTCCATTTCAAAAGTAACTATAGGATTTTTTGCCATTGTTAACTCCTTTGTTTATTTAATGATAGTTTATATTTTACCAGCCTTAAATTATTTCTCTAGGAAAAATTTCCAAAGAAAAAACATCCCCATGAATGAGGATGTTAAATATTTTTAATACCAACCGTGTGATGCCCAGAATTGTTGAGCTGCTTCCCATGAACCATATCTTTGGTAAACATAATTATCAGCTGCTGCTTCTTGTTCTGCAGGGCTTGCACCGTAGTGAATTAATGATGGGTTAAGTTGGTATCTACCATAATAACCCCCTCTTGGATTGTAGGCTGTGTAAGAACCATTAGATTCTCTTTGAGCTATCCATTCTTTTGCCCAATTTGTTGTAAATTGTTGTTGTTCTTCTTGTTGAGTTTGATCTTCTTGGCTTGTTTGTTGGTTTGCTTGAGTGCTTTGATTGTTAGTTTGAGTTTGCACGACTTGTTGACTTTGTTGAGCTTGTTTGTTTTCTTTAGCCTTAGCATTTTTTTCTAAAGCTACGTTCTTTTCTCTAAAGCTTTCTAATAAGTTGTGGTAAACATAGCCAATTTTTCCATCAATTTCTACTTTTAAATAACCATTTTCAGCAACTTCTAAAACTTCTACAAGTTCGCCTTTTTGTAAAATTCTCATAACATTAGAGTTGATTGTTGGATTGTCTCTGAAATTTGTTGCTGCTATAATTTTATCTTCGCCAAGGATATGGAAATATCTTCTTGATACAAAGGCATCTTTGCCGTTAAAATCGATTTTTAACCAATCTCCTTCGTTAGATTTAATTTCATAGCTTTTCTCTTCATCGGAGATAAGTCCCATTACATTATCTCCTAAGCTTGCTTGATTTCTTACGTTTACTGCATTAGCTAAGTTTTTGTCAATAACTACCTTTGCCGCATCAGATTCTTTTGCATTCATAGCTATTATTGATGGGAAAACTAAAGCTGTTGCAAGTATATATTTTTTAAAATTAATCATATGTATTAATTTCCTTTCATTTTAATTATTATGTTTTGTAACAATAGTTACAAAATGTTAACAACTTCTTTTTACAAGTGCTATTATATCTTGTAATTGTGTAGAAATTATGTAGTTTCTTTTTAATATATTTTTATTTTTAAAATTTTGCCAATGCTTGTAATATCAATCTTTAGCCTTTAAAATCATAAGATATTTATCTTTCTAATTCCTAGTGGAAATCTGTATTTCTACACATTTTCTTCAAAAACTTTTATATTTATTTTGTAACTTTTGTTTTTTAATTTTTGTAATTATCTTTATAATTTAACTTTATATTTGCCGATAATTTTTATATGTAGTAAAATTTTATATATTGATAATGAAAGAGAGATTGCAATGATTGATGTCTACTTGCTTTTTGGTGGTCCTTCTAGCGAACATGATATAGCTTTAAGAAGTGCCCTAAATATTAGCAAAAATTTAAACAAAGAAAAGTACAATTTGAAATTAGTTTATATTAATAAAGAAGGATGTTTTTCTAAAGCCTTTGCTTTTGAAGACACTAGCGATGAATTTTCCCTAGTAAAAGAAATTAATTTTTCTAAAGCTGAGAGCATAGCTAATTTTATCGATGAAATAAAATCATTAGATCCTAAAAACACCGTAATTATTCCTGCTATCCATGGAACTTATGGCGAAGATGGAACAATTCAGGGATTTTTGGATGTTTTGGGCTTTCCATATGTTGGAAATGGACTTTTATCTTCTGCCATCTGCATGGATAAGGTTACTAGCAATGATATTTTCTATAAAAATGGTTTCCTCCAAGCTAAATATTTATATACATATAAGGAAGGCTTTGATGAAAAATTCTTAGAAAGATGCGAAAATGAAATAGGATTTCCTTTAATTGTAAAGCCTTCAGCTAACGGTTCATCTGTTGGTGTAAATAAGGTCGAAAATAAAGATCAATTGGCAAAAGCTATCGATGAAGCTTTAAAATACGATGACAAGGCCTTGGTCGAAGAGCTTATTGTTGGTCAAGAAATTGAAATTGCAGTTATTGGCGAAAAAGATAATATTCTAGCTACCAAACCTGCAGCATATATTACAGACCATATTTTCTTGGATTATGACGCAAAATATTTTGATAAGCAAACCATAGAAGAACTTCCTTATAAGATGGATCCAAAAGATGAAGAAAAAGCTAGAGAATTTGCCAAAGAATGTTACAAGGCTTGTGGCTGTTCTGGTTTTGCTCGTGTCGATATTTTCTATTCAAAAGATAAAAAGCTTTATATTAATGAAATAAATACTTTCCCAGGATTTACTCCGTCATCATTTTTTGCAAGACTTGCTATGCTTAGCTATGACAAGGACTTTTCTTATGTCTTAGATCAGATAATCGAAGATGGATTAAGGAGATTTGATGATAAATAAAACTTTAGGTCAGATTGCAAAAATGCTTAATGGCAAAATTTCTGATCATGATAAAGAAAATACAATAATTAAAGGAATTTCAACAGATTCTAGAACTATTGATAAAACAAACCTTTATATTCCTCTTGTAGGAGAAGTATATGATGGAAGAATTTTTATCAAAGAATGTGAAGAAAAAGGTGCAAGTGCCTTTCTTATAGATAAAGATTTTAATCTAAACAAAAATATTACCATTCCCTATATAATAGTAGAAGATACCAAAAAAGCTCTTATTGATTTGGCAAAAGCTTACCGAAGCGAATTGGATATGAAAGTAATTGCCATAACCGGTTCAAATGGCAAAACTACCTGCAAAGATTTGCTAGCTAAAGTCTTATCAGAAAAATTTCTAGTCCAAAAAACTATTGGAAACCTCAATAATGAAATAGGAGTCCCAAAAACTGTTTTGGACTTAGATCCTCAAACAGAAATTGCCGTAATCGAACTTGGCACAGACAATTTCGGGGATATTTCACTAACTACAGATATTGTAAAACCTGATATTGCTGCAATTTTAAATATTGGCGATAGTCACTTACTAAAACTAAAATCAAAAGAAGGTATTGCCAAGGCAAAACTTGAAATTGTAGAAGGATTGAAAGAAGATGGTTTGTTTATCTACAACAAGGATGACCCAACTTTAAGAAAGATCATTGCAGATTTTCCTATAAAACAAAAAGTCCTTAGCTTTGGTCTTGATGATAATTCATCTGATTACAAGATAGAAAAAAAAGAATCTAATTTTAATGGGGTAAAATTTAAACATAAGGACGATATTTTTGCTCTTCCACTAGTTGGCGATCATCAATTATATAATGGAGCCTTTGTCGCAATGGTCGCAAGCTTTTTAGGACTTAGGACAGATGAAATTAACAAAGGATTTTCAAAAGCTATAAGTTCAAAAAATCGTACTGAACTTATTGAGCTAGATGGTTTTGATATCTTGGATGATTCATATAAATCAAATCCTCAAGCCTTGTTAGCAGGACTAAAAATGGCCTATATGCTAAATGGCTATAGCAAAAAAATCGTTGTTTTATCAGATATGCTAGAACTGGGAGATGATGAGGCTTCTTATCATTTTGATATAGGAAAGAAAATTGATCCAAATAGTATCGACTATTGCCTATTCTTTGGACCTCTATCAATAAATATGTACCAAGCAGCCTTAGAAAATTTCCCAAAATCAAGAGTATTTTATTTTGAAAATAAGGCGGATTTGTGCGATAAGCTCAAACAACTAATAAGCAAGTCAACTCTTGTTTTTGTAAAAGGATCTCATGGAATGCATATGGAAGAAGTAATAGAAGTCATCAGAAAACTAAATATATAAGGAGAAATTATGATTTATACTGTAACCCTTAACCCTTCAATTGATTTATTAGTTGAATTGGAAAATCTAAATTTAGGTCAATACAATAATATAATAAATGAAACAACTCTTCCAGGCGGAAAGGCTCTAAATGTTTCAAGAATCCTTTCAGCCCTTAGAATACCATCAATAGCTACAGGTTTTGTCGGTGGTTTTCAAGGTATGTTTATCAAAGATTGGCTAGAAAAAGAAAGAATTCAAGCTGATTTTGTAGAAATGAAAAATGTCAACAGAACAAATATAAAGATTTTTGAAAACAAAAGAGAAAGTGTAATAAATTTTCCTGGACCTAAAATTTCCTCACAAGAAGTTAACGAATTGCTTTATTATTTATCCAGAGTAAGAGAAGGTGACACCCTAATTTTTGGTGGATCTGTCCCACCTATGGAAGAAAATAGAGATGTTGAAATTTATGACAGATTAGTTTCTGTCGCTACATCAAATAAGGCTGATTTTGTAGCTGATGTTCCAAGTAAGTATCTTTTAAATATGGTTAAAGAAAAGCCTCTACTAATCAAGCCAAATGGAGAAGATATTGCCGAAATCTTTGGAGTTGAAATTAAAGAGAAAAAAGATTACATTCCTTACGGCAAAAAGCTTCAAGAAATGGGAGCAAAAAATGTAATTATTTCCTACGGTTCTCAAGGTTCTATGCTTTTTGCTGAAGATAAGGTATATGCTTCAAATGAAATTGATGATGGTAGAGAAATTGTAAATACAACAGCTTGTAGAGATGCGATGATTGCTGGATTCTTAGGAAATTTGGTAAAAGATAATAATCCACTAGAAGCCTACAAAGTTTCAATTGCTGCTGCAAGTGCAACCGCCAGAGTTCTCGACTTGCCAAGTCATGATGAGATTATGGGAATGTTAAAATATGTTACAGTTGATGAAATAGAATAAGAATATAAAAGATCTCCCTTAATTTTAAGAGAGATCTTATTTTTTATCTTTAAAAGCTCCTATTTGTTTTTATCATCTTCTATTAAATATTCTAGTGCTTTAATGGCAACTTTTATAGGCATTTCCGTATCGTGAACTACAGGATTTTCCAAATTTTCTTTTTCTCTTTCTTGGTTAGCTACAACCAAAAAGCAAGCACCACACCTAACTTTTAGATAATGGCTAACTGTAAATAAGGCTGCAGATTCCATTTCGCTTGCTAGAGCCCCTAATTTTTTCCAAGCTTGCCATTTATTATTTAGTTCATAGGAAACTGGCATTTTATCTGCTTCATGCTGTCCATAAAAAGAATCCTTGCACTGAACAACTCCCAAATGGCTATTTTGTTTTAGGCTATCGGAAGCTTTTTTTAGGGCGCTTGTAACTAAAAAATCACTTACAGCAGGAAATTCTATAGGCGCATATTCTTTGCTAGTTCCTTCAGCTCTTATGGCAGCATTAGCTATGACTATATCGCCACTTTTTACATCAAGGCTAATTCCTCCACAAGTTCCAACTCTAATAAAGGTGTGTGCTCCTATTTTTGTTAGCTCCTCAATGGCAATAGCTGCTGAAGGTCCTCCTATGCCAGTTGATGTTACTGAAACTTTTTCTCCATTTAAAAATCCTGTATAGGTCACATATTCCCTATTATCAGCCACTAATTTTGCATTTTCAAAATGTTCTGCGATTTTTTTGCTTCTTTTTGGATCTCCTGGCAAAATTACGTATTTGCCAATATCATTACTGTCTAAATTTATATGATATTGTTTGTTATTTTCGCTATATTTCATTGTTTACTTCTCTCTAGGCAAATCAATTTTTATATAAGGAATCTTATTTCTTTCAAGCAATTCTTTTGCATAATCATCAACCCTATAAGCGTTGTTATAATATATTTTGCTAATTCCAGCTTGAATCAAGCTTTTTGTGCAATTTAGGCATGGAAAATGTGTTACATAAGCTATACAACCATTTACAGAAATTCCTTCCTTGGCACAATATAAAAGTGCATTCATTTCGGCATGAATTGTTGCTATGCAATGGCCACCTCTCATGGTATGTCCAATTTCATCACAATGAGGATTGCCTTTTATAGATCCATTATAACCAGTGCTTACAATTCGATTTTCTTTGTTGACAATTACACAACCTACATAAGCCCTGTCGCAAGTACCTCTTTGTGAAACTGTCATGGCAAGATTCATAAAGTATTCTTGCCAGCTTAACCTATCTTTTGCCATAATTACTCCTTAAAATTTAAGTCTTACTTTAAACAAAACATCAAATAGCTTGTAGCTTATCAAAAAGCCTAGGGCATATATTATTAAATTGATTAACATATTATATGGAGCTACAACTATGCTTATCAAATAATAAATAACTGATGTTAGTGACAAAATACCTAAAGTTTTTGCCCATATGCTAACAGGCTTTGAAATTATCATCAATCCAGATTTCTCGGAAGAAATTTTGCTATTAACTCCATAGGCCAAAATCGCCCACAATATTGCAATTACCAAAAATCCAGCAATGGATGGATAAGAATTGTCAACATTAAAGACTATGTCAAAAGGTTTAAAAAATTTTGGTAGAGAATTTGCAAAATTATTATAATTATCAGAAAAATCATAGGCTATTGAATCGTTAAATATTGCTATAATTACAAATATCAAAGTTTTTAGAAGTCTAATGGAGCCTATGGCAATAATTGATAGGCCAAGATGGCCTATGAAATTGCCAGCTATCATTCCCAAAGCTACTGCAAAAATACTCGTTGCAAGAAACATCAATAGCATTTTAGAAATTGTTTCTATGCCAACAAAGCTTATCAACGGACCCCAATCAGACGCTTTCATAAGTCCCATACCTATAAGATAATTTATCAAATATATGCTTAGTCCAAAGATAAAAACCATGATGCTTTTCATGATAATTTCATCTTTTTTTCTCCAAGGAAACATACATGTAAATTCATAATAAGGTAAAGACTCTTCAAAACTTGTAACTAGAATTGCTATTATGAATATAAAAAAACATATTGGCAATGTCAAATCCTCAATGTAATTTCCACCATAGGAATTTTCTATTCTGTTGCCCCCATTATCTTTCCAAGTTGTTAGATAATCACGATAAGTATAATAAGGTTCTGTTACAGCATAATAATCTCTACCATATTTATCTTGGAAATTTGTCATCATTTTTTCAAAATCTGACTCATTGTTAAATTTTTTATACTCATTTTCACTTAAATTGTATTTTTCTTCATAGGCTTTGGCGATTTCTTCTGCTTGACTTAAAAATTCCTTGTCAATTTTCCTGTTTTTTGATTCAAAACTTATGTTAGTTGCGCTTGCCATTTTATCTATGGATTCTTTAAAATTTTTGGAGTCCAAATCCAATCCTCTTTTTAATCCCAAACCGTTGGCAAGAGCTACCAAAATTGATATTAGCAAAATCCATATGCCAAATCTTTTCATAGTAATTCTAAATAATTTCTTAAAATCACTCATTTTCTTGCTCCTTCTTCTAAATAGAAATAATCTTCTACTTTGATTTCCAAGTTGTCATATTGAACGACATTTTCATCAGCTAGAATCTTTTCTAAGTCTTCTTTGTTTGAATCTATAAGCAAAGTATAAACTCTACCAATATTAGAAAGTATTATCGCTTTTTCTTTTATTTCATTAGGCAAGTTATCTTTTACGACAAGTTGGATTTTGTGTAAGTTGAGATTATTTTCTTCTGAGGTTGAGGATAATTTTCCATCTTTGCTTAGATATAAAATATTATCACAAATTCCAGTTAGATCTGACAGTTCGTGACTTGAAGCAAAAACTGCACATCCCTTATCCTTGGCATCTAGCAAATAATTGGTTATAAGTCTTTTATTTATTACATCCATACCATCGAGAATTTCATCTATCAAAATAACTTTCGTGTTACTTGCAAGAACTGTTATAAGTCCCAAAAGATTTTTTTCGCCCTTGGAGAAATTTCTCACAGATTGGTTTAAATTTATATTATTTTTAGAAATTTCATTTATAAAAAACTCCCTATCAAAATTAGGATACAAAATCTCATAAAAATCCGGAATATTTTTTACCTTATTATAATCAAAATAATCAAATCTATCTGGCAAATATGCTATATGCTCAATCGTTTTTGGATTGATTTCCAAAGAATTACCACAAATCTTAACTTTGCCTGAATCGTGCTTATAGATTCCAACTATTATTTTTAGTAAAGTCGTCTTACCAGATCCATTTCTTCCAACAAGACCTGTGATATTTCCCTCATTTAGTTTAAAGGAAATATTATCTAAAACTTTTTTCTCATCAAAAGACTTATTTAAATTAATAACCTCAACGAGCATTTATATCACCTGCCTTATTATAAAGCTTAGTAACATCATCCAAGCTGATGCCTAAGTATCTAGCTTCTATCAGATCATCTTGAAGTTTCTTCATCATATCATCAATTCTTGCACTAATTTTTGTATCGTCAAAGGATATAAAAGTTCCTATTCCCGTTTTCGTTTCTATAATCCCCTGTCTATCAAGCTCTCTAAATGCTTTTGAAACCGTAGCTTGGTTAATTAGAAGTTCTCTTGAAAGTTCCCTTACAGAAGGAAATTTATCTCCATTTCTAAAATATCCCTTGGCTATGGCTAATTTAGTCTGTTCTACCAATTGCATATAAAGAGGCGTATCTGAATTAGGATTTAAATCAAACAATATAATTACCTCCATAAATCGTTTTGTGCAACACCATACACTATTAGTATAAATTATATTATTATTATTAACTTTGTCAATACTTTAAATAAAAAACCACATATTTATAGGGATTACTATAAACATATGGTTGATTTTTAAAATAAAGTTGCAAAAGGTTTGGCGACATAAGCTACCGCCTTATCCATTGGAGGAATATTTGCCAGATCTTCCAATTTAATTTTGCTAGCAACGCTAAAGAAAACGTCAAAATCCTCTCTCATTTGGCTTATAGCTTCAGTATCATTCATCAAAACACCACACTCATAATTAAGATAAAGAGCTCTATAATCAAGATTAATCGTTCCTACAAAGCCAGACGAGTCATCAGATAGCCAAGATTTGGAATGGCAGAATCCTGGCGTATACTCGTAAATTTTAACTCCATTTTTTAAAAGCTGTTTGTAATGACTTCTTGCTAGGGCAAAGGCTACTTTTTTATCTGGAATATGTGGCAGGCAAATTCTAACATCTATGCCTCTTTTAGAAGCATTTATCATAGTAGAAATAATCTGATCTTCCAAAATCAAATATGGACTCATCATGTAAACATAGTCTTTAGAATTTTCAATAATGCTTAAAAGTGCATTTTTACCATAATCTTCCTTATCCTTAGGGCTATCACAAAACGGCAAAACAAATCCTTCTGCTTTTGTATCAAAATATTTTAGTAAATATTTAGAAAAATCTTCCATTTCATCTAAGGTCGAATTCCACATTTGTAAAAACATTATGGTAAAAGATTCAACTGCTGATCCTTCTAGTCTTAGTCCACAATCTTTCCAATGGCCAAATCTCTCATAAACATTTATATATTCATCGGCAATATTTATCCCGCCTGTAAAGGCGATTTTATTATCTATAACAAATATTTTTCTGTGATCTCTATTGTTATAATATGTTGAAACTATAGGAATCATAGGTGAAAAGACTCTACATTTAATACCCAAAGATTCCATTTGCTCTCTAAAATCAGATTTAACTCTTATCAAAGAATTAGTTCCATCATACAAAAGTCTAACCTCAACTCCCTCTTGAACTTTTTTTACCAATTCTTCAAGGATGCTACCCCACATATGACCGTAATCAATGATGAAAATTTCTATGAAAATAAAGTCTTTGGCAGATCTAATAGCAGTTAATATATCAGCAAAAACATCTTCGCCTACTGGGTAATACTTTGTAGATGTATTATTGTAAGTTACAAAGCCTCCAGTATCATAAAAGAAATTGCTTACATTGTAAACTTTTTTCTTATTTTCTCTTAAATAATCATAAAGTTTCGGATCTCTACGATAATAAGCTCTCCCCGCTTCTTCTAATTTTGTAACTTTTTCTTGTTCTTTTTTATGACCAATGCTAAAATGATCTAGCAAAAAAACTGCACTAGCAAAAGTTGGCCAAATAGCAATAAGCATAAACCGGGATAGTTTATAAGATGTGTTAATAGAATCCATATTAAGTATTATTAACATTATAATAGCCCTTAGAACCGCATCGCCTCCCAATAATACTGATGGTTCAATATCTATATACCAATATAAATAAAAAATAAGAGCAAGTTGTAAAAGTACCAATACCAGAAAAACTCCAGCACGACTAAAAAACAAAGAAAGCAAAGATTTTTTTGTTTTTTTCACATACTTATTTTCATTAACTTTTTCTATAATATTTAAAGCTTCATCTTTCATAATTTAATTATAATCCTATTGACTAAGGATATCAAATAAATGCTTAAATTACAACAATTAATAAAATTTTTTAAATTTTATTAATAACGAAATATAAGGGTACTAAACAATTTTTGTGACCGGTTTATGACGAGAAAATATTGAACTGTGTGCTATAGTTATTCAATAATAATCTAATTTATAGATAATATCTTAAAATTTACCAAATTTCACCTCAAGTAAGACTAAAATGGCTTACAGGAGTTTCTTGTTACTTTTAGTAACCCCACTTAAAAAACAACTAAACTTGGAAATGTTGCCCTCGAACAGTTCCCTAGGATTTTAATAAACAGCACCTCAGGAGGAGTCTAGCATGGTATTTAATATGATTAAACGTAATCGCTTGATAATATTATTTGATAAAATTATATATAATAAATAAATAAAAAATGAAACTCTACTGATGATTTTTTAAAATTATTACTTAGATTATTTTTTATTTTAAAATTTATTTTTTTCTTTTATGCTTAATATAGTCATTAACTTATAGAAAAATATATAAAAAACAATCGCCTTATACACGTGTATATTGTATGATATAAATACAATAAGAATTAACTTATTGAGTCAAGCAGGAGAAAGGAGAAACACATGGAAGAAATTGGGATGACTGACAAACAATTTAAATTTTTTCTAAAAAGATTATCTAAAGATATCGAAGAAATAAAAAAAGATATTAAAGAAGATCACAAAGAAAAGGCAATAGAAAAAATTGAAAGTTTGAAAGAAGATATAAAAACAACATTAGAAGATTAAGAAAAAGCCCCATTTAAAAGAGGTCAGTAAAATAAGGTTAAAGGGTAATCTTGCCCTTACCCTTTAACTAAATTATATACTAAGAGTAAATAGAAAGGCAAGGAAAAAAATTAAAAATTAAAAATCATCCCCATGCCAAAACTAAGCCCTAATTTCATCATTCAGTCAAAAATCCAACACCATTCTAGTAGCCAAAAATATAACCATCATCTAACTCCTTTCACATAAATATTAATTGACAATGTAAACCATTAGTATTATAATCATCATAAAGGAGATGGTATTATGGCAACAAGTCCAACACAAATACGTATAGATGAAGACGTAAAAAAACAAGCAACAAGCCTTTTCAAAGACCTAGGAATGGATATGTCAAGTGCAGTTAACATTTTCCTACGACAATGTATTCTTAGAGGTGGTCTACCATTTAATGTAGAAATACCACAATACAAAGAAGAAACCCTAAAAGCTCTAACTGAAGCAAAAGAAATATCCAAAGATCCCAAAGCACCTTCTTATTCTTCACTGGAAGAACTAAAGAAGGCTCTATTATCAGACTAATGTATAAAATAAAATTTACAAAAGCTTACAAAAAATCATACAAACGCATACTAAAGCGTGGTCTTGATATATCTCTTTTAGACAAAGTCATTGACAAACTTTCCAAAGGTCAACCACTAGAAGAAAAATACAAAGATCATCAATTAAAAGGAGAATTCTCGAATTTTCGTGAATGTCATATAAAACCCGACTGGCTTTTAATATATCTTATAGAAGATGATTTTTTAACTCTAACCCTAGTTGACACTGGATCACACTCAGATCTACTAAACCTATAACCACCCAAAAAGGGTGGTTTTTTACGAATAAATCTTTAAAATAATTTCTTGCAACAACTTCTTCGTACTAGTTTGAGCATTAGAAAGCATAGCCAACTTTTTCCTTAATCCCTAAATACTCATCCTTAACAATCATAAGCTCTTTACTAGCTTCCTTTGAGCCAATCACATCTTTTGATTTTATCATCTAAACCTCCTAAAGAAACATCAAGCGAGTACCGACAACGATATTAGCATAAAATTCATCCTGTGTAGCATTATAATAGAATGCTCCTGCTACGCCACCAATACCTGCACTACCACCTACAAAATAAAAAACACTTTTATCTACAAAAAAATTACTATCACAAAATTATAGCAAATTTTCGCCTTTAAGTTAACAAAAAAAAGATTATAATCAATAATGTAAGTTTTAAGGAGTTAATAAATGAGTAAAATTTTACTTATAAATGATTTTGTTTCAAAAGGAAAAATTGCTGGAAATATAATGGATGCTTGTTTATCTTATAAGCTTCACCAATGCTATTTTTTGCCAACAGCTTTGATATCTCACAACTTTTCTTTGGGAAATATTGCTAAACTTGATACAAGCTCTTATATCAAAGATTGTCTTGATAGTTGGGATAAACTTGGCTTTACTTTTGATATTATATTTATAGGATATGTAGAAAATAAAAAACAAAAAGATTTAATAATTGATTATATAAATAAAATTAAGTATAATCCTCTAATTGTCTTAGATCCGATTATGGGAGATGATGGTAAATTATATAAGAACGTAAATAATGATAAGCTAGAAATATACAAAGATTTGCTAAAGATAGCCCATATAATAATTCCAAATTCTACAGAAGCTAAATTTTTGGGTCTTTGTGATTTTGATAAACTCTTAGCTACAAATAAAAAATATTTGATAACAAGCTTAGATAATGAAAACAAACCCTACAATCTAGCAATTGATAAAGATTTATATAAAGTTTATTATAATAAAATAGATCTTAACTACGGTGGAACAGGAGATTTATTTGATAGTCTATTTTTGGATTATTACATAAAAACTAAAGATTTAAAAAAATCTATGGAATTTACCACAGAAGATATTTCTAAAATCTTAGAAATCCAAAAGAAAAAATACGGAACTCATCCATCCCTAGCTATCGAATCAATTCTTTGTGAAATTTATGGAGGAAAGTATGCTTGAAAAAAAATATTATAAAAGATCCATGGAGATAGCCTGGCCTGCGGTTTTCGAGTCTTTTTTTATAGCACTTGCAGGTATGATCGATACATTTATGATAAGTGGACTTGGACCTTCTGCAGTTGCTGCTGTTGGACTAACCACTCAACCAAAATTTTTGGCCTTTACAGTATTTTTTGCAATAACTAGTGCAATTTCAGCCTTAGTAGCCAGAAGGCAAGGCGAAGAAAATAGGCTAAAAGCCAACCAAACTCTGGTAACCGCACTTATAATTTCTATTATTTTTGCAATTTTAATAACGATTATTATGATATTTTTTACAGATCCTATTTTAAGATTTGCAGGAAGTGCTGAAGATACTCACCAAATGGCCAGGGATTATTTTATTGTGATAATGCTTGGAAATATCTTTAATGCCATAGCTTGGTCAATAAATGCTGCTCATAGAGGAGCTGGAGATACTCATACAGCTTTTATAACCAACGTTGTCGCATCAATAGTAAATATAATTTTTAACTATTTGCTCATTCAAGGTAATTTTGGTTTTCCAGCTATGGGAGCAAAAGGTGCTGCTCTTGCAACAGTTTTAGGAACAGTGGCTGAAACAATAATGTGCATCAAATCTTTAACTAAGAAAAATTCTTATATAAATTTTAAGGAAATGAAAAAACTTCCAATAAAAATTGATAAAGCTATTAGCAAGGAAATTTCAAGACTTTCAACAAATATCTGTGCAGAAATAATGTCAATGAGAATTGGATTTTTCATAACAGCCCTAACAGCTGCAAGGCTTGGAACAGAGTTATTTGCTATTCACAATGTAGGAATGAACCTCTTATCACTTTCCTTTTCTCTGGGAGATGGAATGAGTGTGGCTGTAATAACCCTAACTGGAAATGCCCTAGGTGCCAACAAAAATGATGAAGCCATAAAATATGGCAAGGCCTGCCAGCAAATTGGTTTGTTGATGAGCGCTATTATCTCAGTAATATTTTTTACCTTAGGAAAGACGATCTTTAGCCTATTTTTTGCAGATCCTTCGACAATTGATAAAAGTGCTATAGTCATTAGATATATTTGGCTTATAGTTTTCATGCAAATCTTACAGGTAATATATGGCGGTTCTTTAAGAGCTGCAGGAGATGTAAGATTTACCTTGCTAGTTGCCATAGTTTCAGTAACAATAATAAGATCTCTAGTAACAATTATAACCGTAAATGTTTTACATCTTGGTCTTGATGGAATTTGGATAGGCGTTTTAGCCGACCAAGTTAGTAGATTCTTAGGCCTAAGATATAGATTTAATAAAGGAAAATGGGTAGAGCTAAAAATTTAATTAAATTTTGAAAATAACTGAATCTAAAAAGTTTATCAAGCTTTTTGATTCAGTTTTTCTATGGTCAAAATTCTCTTTTATTGATATAATCAAATAAAGTAATTTGAAAATTAGAAAGGAAATTTGTATGAAAGTATTTAAGAAGATATTGCTAATCTTAGCTGCAATGGCTTTACTTGCTCTTGGTTTTTTCTTTGGCAAAAAATATGTAAGCAAAAATCAAGAAGTGGAAAATGAAGAAATTTCAGAAGATTCTTATGATGAAAATCAATCTTTGCAAGCTACAATCAAAGAATCCTATCCAGAAAAATCACAAAGAATAGATTTTCCTGACAATAATAACTTTTTTACCATTCCCGGAAAAGATAAGATTATTCAAACAGATCTGGGGCAATATGTGGATGGCGAACTTTTCGTTGATGTGGATTTAGAAGAATTTGACGAAAATATTTTTGAAAAATACGGGGCAAATATAATCGGCAAATGCGATATTTGGGGAGGCTATCAAGTAAGTATTCCAAATAAAAGTATAGATGAGCTTGAAGCAATAGCTAAAGAAATTGGACAAGAAAATGGAGTTTTAATCTCTGAAGTCCACTGGATAATACCTACTAAATCCAATGAATACGAATATCCTGATGATAATTTTAAAATTTATAGAAGTTTTCTTAGCAAAATTAATTTTTTTGCTCCAAATTTTAACAAAAATAACCTATGGGATGATTATTCTATCGATGACGGATATGACAAATTATCAAAGATTAATAAACCTACGAGAATTGATGGGAAAAATCCATATTGGGCTTATAAGGCTACCAACTTACCATATATGTGGGAAAATATGGAATATAATGATCCTGTAAATATTGGTGTTTTTGAAAGAGGAAAATTATCTATAAGTAATAAAAATAACAATTTTAATAAGGACTTAACATATGAAGATCTAGCGCTAACAAAATTTGACGGTGAAATGAAAGCTGGCTTTGAAGAGCGTTATAAAGATGCTATAGCAAAAGAAAAAGGCCATGTTTTTTATGTTTCATCTACACTTGCTGCCAAACATAATAATATTGGATTTTCTGGCATCAGCAAAAATTCAAAAATATATAATATTTACTACGCTCCTGAACTTTTGCCATATATGTTAGTCTATTCCATATATTATTCTGGAATTGATAAGATAAATATATTTAATATTTCTTATGGTTTTAATATGGGACTGCTTTATAGTATCAATGCTAATAATGAAATATTACAAAGAGATAAGACAAACTATAAGTTAGCAAAAGCACTTGGGATAAAAAAGAAAGATTGGGAAACTTTTGTAAGTCCAAGTAATGAGGATGCCAATAAAGATAAAGAAAAAATAAATAATGCGAAAAATAGACTTAATTTAGCTCTTAGAAAGATGAAAGATGAGGGCAAAGATTTCTTGATCGTACAATCTGCAGGAAATAATAGCAAAGAAATCGCCAAAGTTGAAAGTTTGTCAAATGTAAGAATAGAAAAAACTACCATGTTTGACGACCTAGACCCTGATCTTAGAGATCATGTAATAATCGTTGGTGCTTCTGCTCCAAAATTTGATGGTGTAAAAACTTATTTTAACGAATATTCTACAACAAAAAATGTCGATATAGTTGCTCCAGGAGAAAATATTCCTGGTTATGATGAAAATGGCAACGTCATTTTATGGTCTGGAACTTCAGCAGCTGCTCCTTTTGTAAGTGGACTTGCTTCCAATCTCTACGGTGCATTTCCTGATAAAATGAATGGCTCTCTTGCAAAAAAACTAATAATTGAATCTGGAAATATGGAGGTTGTCGACTCAAGAAATGGAAGAAACTCAAAGCTCGTTGATGCAAAAAAGCTTACAGATTTAATAATAGACAGTAAAGAAAATGAAGATGAAAAAGCTAGTGAAGAAGCTAAAGAAGAAACTAGCGAAAAAACCATAGAAGCAAAAACCAACAATTTCAACGCCAGTCCAAATACGGAATATGACGACCTTGGATTTATAAAATTATATAGGGATATAATAAATAATAAAATACCTTATACCAAATACGAAGATTTTTCAAAGTATATTAAGGAATCCTACTATAATGAAGATTTGAAATTTGGAATTTGCAAAGTTTCTGACTTTAAATATCCACTATTGGTCTTATCTGCAAGTCATGAAGGTTATAATTGGTATTCGATAGTTCAATACACCGGAAATGGAAATTATAACACTTGCCTATATATGGAGCCTGCTCAAGTAGATTTACCTTCAAATTATGTTTACACCTTTGAAGACACCCTTGTATTTATCGATAATCAACTTAATGATGAAATATATCTAATAGGCAAAATTGATAATGTAATAAAAATGCTTTATGGTTATTCAAAAACTATACAAGGTCCTGCAGATGTAAGCTTAAAATTACTAGGAATTGATAAAGACAATGCAGAAGCTTTTGACGAAGAAAGCTATAATGAGCTTGTTTCTAGATTAAAACCTGTAAAAATGTATCCAATGAATGATAAAACTTATATGGAAGTAATCGATAAGTATAAATCTGGACAATCAAATGGTGATGTTGCAAGAGAAAGTCTATACAATCTAACTATCAATAATCCATATACAAATAAAATAAGTTATCACGAGTTTTCCGTCATAGAAAAAGATAGCCTATATTATTTAGATGTAAATGACTACAACAAATTTTCTATGGAAGATTCTCCATATATGACAGATCCAGAATTAAAAAAATACAAAGATCCATATTTGAAAGTATTGGAAGCAAATGATGGCAAATATATTAAGAAAAATGAAGATGGAACGTATTACTTTTGCCTTTATCCAGGATTTTTACCTACTGATGATCCTAATTATATAGAATATCAATTCCAATATTTCCCAGAATACGGAGTAACTTGTTTTGCATATAAAGATTATATGAAAGAAAAAGAAATAATATTCTTAAAAAGTGATTACCAAGGAATAATTTACAATGATAAATTATATCTAGAAGCTGATTTTCTAAGCTGGTGGATGGGTTTTATCTATGATATTAATCCATCTACCAAAACTATAAATCTGACAGAAGAAGGTCACGATATAGGCGAAGAAGGTGTAGATTATATTAGAGTTTCAACAGCTTCCTACAATTCAATGGAAGAGCTATTAGAAGATAATTTTTCTAGAATAGATTAAAAATAAGAGGCAAAAAGAAAATAATTTAGAAATTTTTGGCAAATAAAAAGGGATGTTTAAAACATCCTTTTTTTTTATTCTGCGCTTAAAAGCTCTACGGTTGATGTTAGTATATCTGAATATGAATAACTAACAGTTCGTTCGCAATCAAAATCGTTATTAACTTTTACAGTAAAGACACTAGGAAAAGCATCTACAATGACACCAGTCTTTGTCTTTATTCTTTTTCTTCCCATGTCAGCTTTTAGTATAACTTCTTTGCCAATACTATCTTTGACCTTTTCCCTGATATCATTAACAGATTGTATCTCCATCTAACCATCCTCTCATAAAATACTCATTTATATTGTACTATATAAGTAGGATAAAGTCAAATAGCTTATATTATACTAGTTCTGAATTTCTTGTCAAATATTTTGGTAAAAAGATTTGTAAGCTTCTACAGTTGAGTATAAATCAGCCTTTGACACCAATTCTGTTGGTGCGTGCATGCTTATTACTGGTGTTCCACAATCAACAACGTCCATGCAATATTCAGCAAGTATAAAGGCAATTGTTCCACCGCCACCTGCATCTACAGCTCCAAGTTCTCCTGTTTGATATATAACATTGTTTTTATCAAAAGCAGCTCTTACTTCTTGTAAATATTCAGCGTTTGCATCATTTGAGCCACCTTTTCCACCTGAACCAGTGTATTTGGTTAGGGCTACTCCGCAGCCAAATTGGGCAGCATTATCTATTTCTGAAACGTCTTTGAAGTTTGGATCATAGGCTAAAGTAACATCAGCTGATAAAACTTTTGAATTTTTCAAAGTTCTCTTAAATGATATTAGATCAGCTTTGCCCTTTAGGTTTAATAGCTCAAGGATTGTATTTTCCAAGAATTGTGAGCTCATTCCAGTTGCACCATAAGAGCCTATTTCTTCTTTGTCTACAAATAAAGCTACCAATGTTTTTTTGCTATTTTCCATTGATAAAATTGCATTTAGTGTAGCATAAGAGCAAACTCTATCATCTTGTCCATGGGCAATTATCATAGAATTATCTAAGCCAGCATTTCTTGCTTTTATAGCTGGAACTGCTTCAAATTCTGCTGTTATGAAATCTTCTTCTATGATTCCATATTTTTCGTTTAGGATTTTTAGGATATTTTTCTTAACTGGATTTTCGCTGTCTCCATCTAATGGAATTGAACCTACTATAATTTGTAGTTGTTCGCCTTTTATAACATCTCTAGCTTTTTCATCCATTAGTTTCCTTGAAAGGTGGATTAAAAGTTCAGAAATTGTAAATACTGGTTCATCTTCCTTATCTCCAATAGAAATTTCTACTTTTTCTCCATCTTTTTTATAAATTACCCCGTGTAATTCTAGAGGAATTGTTGTCCATTGGTATTTTTTTACTCCACCATAATAGTGAGTTTTCAAATATGCTATATTTGTATCTTCTGATAGTGGAACTGGTTTTAGGTCAAGTCTTGGGCTATCAGTGTGAGCTCCAACTATTGCCAAACCATTTTCTAAGTCTTCGCTTCCTATTAAGAAAAGTGCCACAGCTTTTTCTTTGTTAACTGCATAAACTTTATCTCCAGCTTTTAGAGATCCTTCTTTGATCTTTTCATCTAAGTTTACAAAGCCCTTTTCTTCGGCACGTCTTATGATTTCTTTTGTTGCAAGTCTTTCTGTCTTTGCAGTATTTAAGAAATTTATATAGTCTTTTGATATTTCTTCTAGGTCATTTTTTTGATTTTCATCAATATTTAGCCATAGATTTTTTCTTTTGTATTCCATAATTCCTCCTAGATTAATTTCCAAATATTTTTGGTATAGGTCACAGGATCTTCAATTTCAAGTCCTGCCATAAGCTTTGCCTGATCTAACAATAACAAAGCCACCTCTTTTATCTTATCATCATCTTTGGCATCTTTCAACAATTGATAAGCCTTTGAAGATGAATTTATTTCAAGAACTTTTTCAGCTTTGACATTTGGAGTATTGATTTGATTTTTGAGAGTTTTTTCCATCTCAAGAGAAATCTCTCCCCTTTGTTTTATCATTGCTGGAATATCTGCTAATTTGTCGGTAAATTTAACATCAACCACATCTTCTGGCAAGGATTTTTTGATTTTTTCTATAAGATCATTTTCTTTTTCATCCTTAGCCGCTTCTGTATCTTCTTGAGCTATTGACTTAAATTTAATTTCATCATAAGAATCAAGCATTTTTATTAAAAATTCGTCAATTGGCTGATCTAAAAATAAGACGTCTGTATCCTTATCTACTAATTCAACAGCTGGAGAATTTTTGATTTTTTCTATAGAATCTCCTGTGGCGTATAAAATCTCGCTGTCAGTAGATTTCATTTTTTCCTTGTATTCTTTTAAAGAAATTTTCTTTTCTTCATTTCTTGAATAGAAAAGTAAAAGCTCTTCTAACTCGTCTTTTTTTGCTCCAAAAGATTCATAAATGGCAACTTTTATATTATTGCCAAATTCATCAAAGAAACTTTCGTATTTTTCCCTATCCTTATCTCTAAGCTCCAACAAATGAGCATTTATTCTCTTGTTAATTTGCTTAGAAATAACCCTTAGTTGCCTATCTTGTTGGAGAGTTTCTCTGGAAATATTTAAGGTTAAATCGTCACTTTCTACAACTCCCTTGGCAAAAGAATAAGCATTATCAAGCAAATCTTCGCACCTATCCATAATTTTTACACCGTGTGTGTAAAGAGTTAGGCCTTTTTGATAATCTTTGGAATAAAAATCAAAAGGCGCTTTTTTTGGTATATAAATGATTGCCTTAAATTCTAAAGTTCCTTCAACATTAAAATGAATCCAAAAAAGTGGCTCATCAAAACCAAAATGTTGATCCTTGTAAAAGTTTATATAGTCCTCATCCTTTAGTTCATTTTTATTTTTCTTCCAAATAGGAATTTCAGAATTTAGTACATCTAGCTCTTTGTAATCCTCATATTCTGGCTTATCTTCGGTTGAATCTTCCTTTAGTCTAGTTTTTGTAACTTCCATTTTGATTGGATATCTGATGTAATTTGAATATTTATTTACTAAAGCTTTTATCCTATATTGGTCTAAATAATCATCGTAATTATCATCTTCAGTATTTTCTTTTAGAAAAAGTGTGATTTCTGTTCCATGGTCAGCTTTTTCTATTTCTTTTATCTCAAAACCATCGGCATTTTCGCTTATCCACACATATGCCTTATCAGAATTGTATTTTTTACTTTTGACTTCGATTTTATCTGCCACCATAAAAGCAGAATAAAAACCAACACCAAATTGGCCTATAAGATCGCTTATATCGGAATCCTCTACAGATTTTCTAAAACTTTCAGTTCCAGATTTGGCAATAGTTCCCAAGTTTTCGGCTAATTCGTCTTCGTCCATGCCAATTCCAGTATCTTTGATTGTAAGACTTCTATTTTCTTTATCGGCGATAATTTCTATATAATAATCTTCCTTGTGAGTTTCCTTATCGCTTTTTAAGTCCATATAATATAATTTATCCAAAGCATCTGAAGCGTTTGAAATTAATTCTCTTAGGAATATTTCCTTATTAGTGTAGATAGAATTAATCATCAAATCCATAACTTTTTTTGCTTCGGCTTTAAATTGTTTTTTCATTTCCCCTCCTTAGCACTCTAAGATCGTGACTGCTAATACTATACTAAAATTGTAGACTTTTTCAAACTAATTTTTAATTCTTTCTTCAAGAGCTTTTAGCTTTTTGGATTTTTTTACAATCTCTTTTTGAGTTTCAAGCCTATTTGCCACAAGCTCTTCTTTTTTATTTGCCAAAGCTTTTTTGCTCTTTAGGCTTGTCACCAAAAAGCTTACCACAAAAGCAATTAAAAAAATCCCCATGATTTTGCTATCATCGACAAAATTTCCTATTTTGTAAATTCCTGCTACAATTCCAGCTATAATAAGTGGTGTAAGGAAAAACTTAGCAAAGGATAAGTTGCCACCTAAGTTATTTATCTTATCATTTTCTTCTTTTAATTTTTCTCTTAAAGCTGTAATTTCTGATAAAATCTCTTCTTTTTCTTTTAATAATTCTTCTTTTTCCATTAAAACTCCTTAAATTTTTTATTTTAATCCCTAGTAAAACACTTGTCTTTGCCTAAAATTGTAGTAATATATCAATAGGAAAAGGGGGGCTTTTATGGACAATACTAACACAACAGATGAAATGGAAATTACGCGCGATATGCTTATCGGCGATATTATAAAAAACAAACCTGAAACTATCAATATTTTGCTAATGGCAGGAATGGGTTGCATAGCATGTCCATCATCCTTATATGAAACCTTGGAAGAAGCTTGCATGGTTCATGGAATGGATGTTGAATATTTGCTAAGCGAACTAAACAGATAAAAGAGCTTATTAGAAGTTTATTTTTTAAACTTCTCTAAGCTCTTTTTTTGTCAAAATTTACTTAGCAGAAAGTATTGCATTTGTAAGTCTTGGGATGACTTGTTTTTTACGACTTAAAACTCCTGGAGCTGAAATTGTTCCATTTTTTACCTTGTTTTTAAATTCTTCTTCTATATCTTCTATATATTTGCCAACTACCAAAAGTTCGCTTGTTTCATTGAAAATATCTGTAAGAACCAGTACAAAGGTCGTTTCTCCATTGCGGTCAATTTTTTCTTTCATCAATTTTGTAATTTCTTCCCTAAGAGGACTAAGCTCTTCTGGATTCATGGTCATTACTTGGCCAACTCTTATGGCATTTTCTCCAATTGTAAAAGTTTTGACATCGCCTTCTACAATATCTTTGGCGGATTTGCCCTTTAATGATGTTGCAGCCCTAAACATTTTATCTGCAAATTCTTCTACATCTAATCCAGCAATCCTACTCATCCTATTTAATATTCTTCTATCGACATCTGTAGTTGTAGGAGATCTTAACAAAAGTGTGTCTGAAATTATCGCAGCACACAAAATTCCTGCAATGCTCTTACTTGGTCTAAGTCCACTTTCCAAATACATTTCTGAAATAATAGTTGCAGTTGAACCAACAGGCTCTGCCCTAAAGAAAAGTGGGGTTGTCGTTGCAATATTTGCCACTCTATGATGGTCGATAATTTCAACTATCTCTGCTTGATCAATATCGTCTATGGATTGATTTTTTTCGTTATGGTCAACCAAAATCAATTTTTTCATCTTGGCAGAAATAAGATGGTATCTGGAAATTGAACCTACAACTTTTTTATTTTCGTCAACTACCGGATATGATCTAAATCTTGATTTTGACATAGTATCTCTTACATAATCGATGGTATCAGTCGTTTGGAAATATATCAAATCTCCAGTAGTCATTACATGGCTTATTGGAATTGTCATTGGCAAAAGCCTTGCTGTCATAAAAGTATTGTATTCGGTAGAAATTATTGTCACCTGGTTTTTTGCAGCAAATTCTTTTATTTTCTCGTCAATATCAGAACCATTGGTCAAAATTATCAAGGCAACTTTTCTTTTTATCAAATATTCCAAATATTCTGACCTATTGCCCAAAATAACTATATCGCCTTCAGCAAAATATCCATCGAAGTCTTCGTTATCTTGATTCATCGCCAAAACAGTCATTTTCCCATCAAATTTTCTAGGATTTTCTGGCAAATACAAAACTTTTGCATTCAAAACATCATTGATATTATCCAAAGGTGTATTGGCAATGCCTATTATCCTGTCATCCCAGACGTCCATATAAGATTTGGTAATATTTGATAAAGAAGCGACAGCTTTTAGCTTCCCCTGATCATCTACCACAGAAAGTGAGTGTGTAAGTCCATCTTGGATAATATCCCAAGCAGTTCTAATAGGAATTGAAGGGTCGATTGCAAAAGCCTTATCAATATCTATATCCTTTACTTGCAAAATTATAGATTCTTTAATTTTGGGAGCTTCTAAGCCAAAATACTCTAAGACAAATTTAGTTTCCGGATTTAATTTGCCAAGTCTAATAGGAATGGCCTTAACATCCCCCTGCCTATTTTTTAGATCTGCATAAGCAATAGCCGCAACTACTGAATCGGTGTCTGGATTTTTGTGTCCTGTAATATAGACTGTCTCTTTCATATAATCTCCTTATTTAAATTCCACTTTCAGCATTTCAATTTTGTACCTATCAACCTTATCAACTATCAAAACCACATTATCAATTACTATTTTATCCCCTTGAACAGGAATTCTCGATAATTTGTCGATCACATAACCACCTATGGAATCATTTTTCATCTCTTCTAAGTCCAAATTAAAATAATCGTTAAAATCGCTCAGATGCATAGAAGCTCTTACTAGGAAAGATTTTTCGCTTAATTTAAAGATATCCTTATCATCAGTATCATACTCATCGTCAATTTCGCCAACTAATTCTTCTACAATATCTTCAATACTAACAAGACCGCTCGTTCCACCATATTCGTCTATAACAACCGCCAGAGAAACATTTTCTGCTCTCATATTGGTAAACAAATCGAAAATGTGCATATTATCATAAACATAAAAGGCAGGTCTAATTATTTCTGATAAATTAATATCCTTGCCATCTGCTATGGCAGAAACAATATCTTTCATATGCAAAATTCCCAAAATATTGTCTATATTTTTGCCATAAACTGGTATTCTTGAGTGATTGGTATTTTTTAAAATTTCGTTAAGCTCTTCTTCGCTAGCATCCACACAAATTACTTCCATATTGGTTCTTGGAGTCATAATATCTGAAACATCAGAGTTTCCAAAATCAAAAACATTATTAATAATCTCACTTTCTTCGTTATTAATAACCCCTTGCTCTTCTGAAACATCGACAATAGTTTTTAAATCTTCTTCTGTAACAAGATTACTATTATTTTCTTCTCCAACAATAGCTCTTGCTATGACGCCTGTAATTTTGCCCAAAATAATATTAATTGGCTTAAAAATAATATCACAAACTCTAATTGGCTTAGCAACAGTTAGAGCAACTTTTTCGCTATTTGCGCTAGCTATATTTTTTGGTGTAATTTCCCCAAAAATCAGAACGACAATAGTAAGAATAATAGGAGAAATAACAGCTCCCCTAGCTCCATAAACATCTGTAAAAAAAACAGTTGCAATTGTTGTCGTTACAATATTTACAATATTATTGCCAATTAAAATAGTAGATAAAACAGATCCTATATTATTAACTAGTTTTTTGACTATTGGAGCATTTTTCTCTCCATCTTTTTCCATTTGCCTTATTTTAAAAATATTTACACTCGTAAGGGCGGTTTCCGATGAGGAAAAAAACGCCGATAACATCAATCCAATGATTATAGCTATTAATTGGATCATATTAATTTTACTCATAAATCCTCCTAAGATATATATATTATATCAGTAAAAGACTAGCTTACCAACAAAGAGATGTGAAAATAAAAAAATATCAAGAAAAGCTTTCTAAACTTTAACTTGATATTTTTTTGATTATTAATATCCTTTTGCAACAAATTGCAAAAACTCATTTAACTGATCTTTTACATTTGAATTTAATTTCCTAACCCACTTTTCTGGGATAGAAGAATATCCAAATCTCGCACCGGAAATGCCGCCTGCAATAGCTGCAATTGTATCAGCATCACCACCGTGATTTACCGCACCTATTATACATTCTTCAATACTTTCTTTATTGCTCCAATATAAGGCATTATTAAAAGTATTAATTATGTATCCACTAGGCTCCATCAGTTGAATTTTCCCCAAATCAATCTCTTTTCCTTCTAGGGTATTTTTTATAAGAAGATTATATTTTCTAATAGCTTCCGCACAAGTCGTATTATTGTGAGTTATCTCTCCTTGGCTAATATTTAGTTCTAGGGAAGCTTTGTCATTAAGCAAGGCACAAGGTAAGGCTCTCATCAAACTACCATTTCCAAGAGCATCTTCGTCAGGATCTATATATTCTCCTATTTGCTGGTAAAAATTTATTGCCCTAAAACATTGATTTCCTACATCTTTGGGATTAGTGTCAAGCCATTTTCCAAAACTATCTGCACAATCTTTCTTAAAATTGGCAAAGTCGTTTTTCATCAAAACTTTCATCACGCAAAGAGACATCTCTGTATCATCTGTAACATCGCCAATTTTATGATCTAACCAACCACCACCTAAAATATCATCAACCTTGCCATATTTTTCTTTTATCTCATCTTCGCTCATAAATTCCGTAGTTGCACCCATAGCATCGCCAATGGCAAAAGCAAAAAGTGCTCCCTTTAATCTATCAGTAATATCCATCTAATCATTCTCCTATTTTGCAAGAGCTTATAATTTTACGCAAATTATCGAATTTTATTTAATAAAAATCCGCTCCTTAAATATTTCTATACCCCACTAATCCAAATACACCAAGACTTCTCTTTCCACAAAGTCAGCGGCTTCGGTTCTTATTAGCTTCCTGTACCTTAGTAGGCTTATGTTTTCGCCAGTTTCTTTGTTGTAGGCGTCTTTGTCTGCGTTTCTTATAAGGCTATCTTCTCCAAGAGCCTTGCTAGCTTGAGCTCTATCTTTGAAATGACTAGTGTAGAATATTAGATCGTCAGCTTTTACCTTGTAATGATCGGAAAATTCTTTTATTTTTTCTTCTATTATTTGATTTATTTTAATGCGTGCCAGCTCTTCTATGTTTTCGCTTACAAACTTAGCTGGTTCTTTTACCATATCTTGATAAATATCTCTGTAAACTTCCGATTTTTCTGGATTGGTCTTGGCAAGTTCTTCTATGGTTTTTTCTATCTCACTATCGAATTTTTCATCATAGGTCGGGCGATTTTTTGCCTTTTCTTGCATAAGACTTGCTAGATAGTTATAGTCTATAGTTCCTTGGTGGACTGAGATTGGTTCATAGTAGAGATCTATTACCGATTCATTTCCGCCAATACCTGGACCTTCTGGACCTTCTGGCAATAATGCCTTAATATAGTTATATTGTTCAAAGTATTTTTCCAAAGTCGTAACATCTATCAAATCTTTGTAATATTCCTCATCTTGTACATATTCACTATAGACCATGACAGCTGCATTGGCCTTGTCAAATTTTTGGAAGGCTGAAACATATTCATACATTTTCTTTAGACCATATTCGACTTCTGGATTTTCTACTAGTTCAAAGCTTAATAGATCTTTTACCGCAAGGGTGAACTTCTCCTTAGATTCTTCGTATGTTGGTGCAGTTACGAAATTTTCCCCACCGTTTGAATAAAGTTTGAAGGCTTTTTCTATTGCATCTTCAAAGGCTTTTGGACTTCTAAATGTAACTATTTGCCCATAGGTCTTACGATCATCGAATAGCCTATTTGTTCTGGAAAATGCTTGAATAAGGCCTTGTGGAGTCATAGGAAATCTATCTATCAAAAGTAGGGATAAGTTTGGTGAGTCAAAGCCTGTTAGAAGCCTATCTACAACAATGACTATATCCACCTGCTCAGCTCTAGACTTATACTTATCTTTTTTCCTTGCAAGTCTCTCATTTAGGTTGCGGTTATAAGAGCCAATAGTTTCAAGTGAAAAATTCGTCCCATATTCCCCGTTATAGTTAGCTAAGGCTTTTTTCATAGCTTCTTTATTTTCGATTGTCGTATTTTCATTTTCTGCAAGAGAATAGGTTATGGCAACTTTTGGGAAATCGGAAACCATAGATTTTACCCTATCAGAAACTTTAACTTGTGAATTTCCATCAATAACTCCCCTAAAAAGCCTGTAATAATCTTGGGCATCCTTGATAGATGATGTTGTAAGGATTGCTCCGTAGGTCTTGCCCCTGCCCCTGTCTAGGGCAAATTTTCTTATCATACCATTTATTATTTTATTTATGACGGTCAGTTTGTAATCATCTTGCTGGTAAATTTTTTCTGGTATATAAGGCTCAAGTTCTTCTTTCTCGTAATCATAAACATCTATATCAGTTTTGACCTTTTCCACAAGTTCGTAGACACCTTCTCCAATCATATCCATATTTTCCACTTGAAAACCGAGAACCGCCCCATCGCCAATGGCTTCTTTGACCGTGTATTCGTGAAGTCGTCTGCCAAATTGCTCTTCTGTAGTTTGTGGCAAATCTCCCACAGCCGCTTTTTTATTTTCTGCAAAAATTGGCGTACCCGTAAAACCATACCAGAGGGAATTAACAAAAAATTTCTTTAATATATTTTGTTGGCTTGGTGAAATAGCCCTGTGGCACTCGTCTATGACAAAGGCTATTTCAAGCTTTCTAAGCTTAGAAACTTCCTTTTCTTTTAGCCATCTTTCCTTATTATTAATCAAATAATTAAGCTTTTGGACAGTTGTCACCACCACCGACCTATCCTCTGATAGTAGATGATTTTTTAGATTTTTGACATTGTCAGTTGATTCTATATCAATCGTATCATTTGCCGCATAGGCCAAAAATGAATTTGTAGTTTGCTGGTCAAGATCCACCCTATCGACTATAAAAATCGTCTTTTCAATCCTTGGAATCTGATAGAGATTGCGACTTGCCTTGTAGGAAGTTAGGGTCTTACCAGAGCCAGTTGTATGCCAAACATAGCCTGACTCGTGAAGACTTGCCGCCTTTTTTAGGGCCTTGATGGCATGTATTTGATAAGGGCGAAGGAGTATGATATTTTCCCCCTCATTATCCAAGACACTATAATGGCTAATAAGCTGGTGGGCTTGGGGGATGGATAAGACTTCTCTGGCAAAACCTTTGAGATCATCGACTGGATTATTGTCCCTGTCATTCCACCTGGTAAGAAATTTTTTGTTAAGCTTAGTATCGGTGTTGGCTGCTATGTAACGAGTGGTAGCTCCATTGGAAATTACAAAACATTGTAATAAGGAAAATAAACCCCTGTACTTATCAGTTGCTATATAATTTTTGATTTGATTGTAGGCATCCATATGGGAGACCGATCTCTTTTTTAACTCTATTTGAATCAAAGGAATACCATTTATCAGCAAAGTCACATCAAAACGAGCGTTTTGGTCAAGGCCCATAGTCTTTGGAGCGACAAATTGATTTATAACTTGGTAAACACTAGTTCCACCAGCCACATCTTCTCTTTTAAAAACCATAAGCCTTACAGTTCCAAGGCTGGCGTCTTCTCTTTGTAGAGAAACTTTGGCAATGCCATTTTCCCCAACCAAAAACTTGCCCGCCTCATAAAAAGAGGAAAAAGTCATGGCATTTTGGATTTGGCGAAACTCAGAATCTGTCAAAGGATGTTCTTTAAGAATCGACTTGTTGTTATTCTCAAGAATCCTCCTAAAATTTGCCCAAAGAGCCTCGTGGGTCTTAATTTTTGGCTCATAGGTCCACTGGCTTTTGCCAGTAATTAGCTGGTTAATGAGGTCTTTTTCTAATTTTAATTCATCATCAAATTTTATCTCTACCATAACATCTCCTACACAAACATCTTTTGGAGTAAAGATTTTTTCATTTGCTTATATGATACTAGTAATTTTTCTTCTGTTTTGATTTGGGTGTCTAGGTTTTTGAAGAATTGCCCTATTTTTTGTTGTTCTTCTAAATCAGTTAATTTTATTTCTAAAAGACTTAATCCTTCTCGTGTTATCTGTGGCTGTCCACTTCCAGTTATAAATCTGTCTAATCTTGTATTTTTTAAGTAATAATACAAATAATTTTTATTTATCTTATCGTTTTCATCAACATTTAATACCATAGAATTACCTGTAATCCAAGTATATGGTTCTACATAATTGACATTCCCAACACTTGCCCCTCTACAACAGATTGTAACTTGACTCTTTTCATGATTATAATCATTGTAATAACCAATATAGTCATTAGCTCCAAAAACTCTGAATTTTCCTCCATCAATTAAATCCTCAGAAGTAATAGTTTGAGGTTGATATACTTTCATTTTTTGTAATTCATTTAATTTGAATAAATTCCATTCCCCATCAAATCCACTAAACCTAAACTCAGGGATTAGCTCGCCTTTTTTAGGGAAGATTTTTTGGAGCATGGATTTTTTGAAATCTTCCAGCTTGGAAACTTTGCCCTCTTGCTTTTCGATTAGAGCGTCAATCTTTCTAAACAATTCTCCGATTTTTTCTTGTTCTTCAATGCTTGTTTCAGTGACTCTTATATTATTAATATTTGATTTAGACAAACTCGGTAAGCCTGTAGATTCATCATATTTTAGCCAATTAATTCTTTGAAAAACTCCGAATATATAATATAAATTGCAATCTTTATTAGGCGTAGCAAAAAAAAGTGTATCAACTGTCCAAAATGGAGCTTTTAATATCATAGGTCTATTTATGGTTCCTTTTCTTCCAATACCAATTGAATCATGTTCAGATAAAAATTCATTTACATGTGTCATTAGTCCACCAGTACCATAAACTGGGTATAATCCATCTTCTAAATGCTTGTAATCTTTTCCCGAATTTATTTTTACTAGATCACTTAATTTCTTCTCTTCCCACTCCCCCTCAAAACCAGCAAATCTCAATTGAGGCACATTTTTCATAAATCACCGCCTAAGATTTGCATAAAGCTTTCAAGTTCTTTTTTGGCTTTTTCTGTATTTGCCACAAGATTATTCATATCGGCAAGGATTGCTTTTTTTAATTCTTCTTTTTCATCGTTGATAGCTTTTATATCAGCGGAAACTTCTGCCAAGTTTATTGGTTCTTCTTCCTCGAAAGTATCCACATATCTTGGAATATTTAGGTTGAAGGCATTTTCTTCTATTTCTTCAAATTTTGCCAGATGGGCAAATTTGTCTATTTCTTCTTTGGACTTGTAGGCTTTAAATATTTTTTGGATATTTTCTTCTGTTAGCTCGTTCTTGTTGCCTTTTTTGGCAAATTCGTTGCTTGCATCTATAAAATATACACTTCTGTCAGTCTTATCTTTTCTTAGTATTATCAAAGATACGGGAATTCCTGTGGAATAGAAAAGATTTGGGGCAAGGCCAATGACTGCATCTATACAGCCATTTTCTAAGAGTATTTTTCTGATTTTTTCCTCTGCGCCAGATCTAAAAAGTACTCCATGAGGAAGTAAGATTGCCATAATTCCAGGGTTTTTTAAGTGGTAAAAGCCGTGGAGCAAAAAGGCATAGTCCGCCTTTGATTTTGGTGGAAGTACTCCGTATTCTGCAAAACGTGGATCATCCAAAAATCCCTTGCTAGCTTCCCATTTGGCAGAATATGGTGGATTCATAAGAACTGCATCAAAGTTTGTCGGCTCATCTACTGGCCAATCGTCAGATAGAGTGTCGCCTTGGTTTAGGGTCTGATACTCAAGTTTTACATCGTGAAGAATCATATTCATACGTGATAAGTTGTAGGTAGAATTGTTAAGCTCTTGGCCAAAATATCTGATAAGCTCTGACTCGTTGGAAAAATTTCTAACATTTAGGAGCAAAGACCCCGAACCAAGAGTTGGGTCATAGACTGTAAGGCCTTTTTTGTCCTCCTTGCCATCCATGGCTATCATCGCCATAAGTCTTGATACTTGATGGGGTGTGTAGAATTCTCCGGCTTTTTTGCCCGATTCTGAGGCGAAATTTGCCAGCATATATTCGTAAACATCTCCAAGGACATCGCCTGTATAGTTGGCAAAGTTAACTTTTGCAAATTGTTTCATGACATTTGAAATGCGTTTGTTTTTTTCTTGTGGGAGCTTGCCTAATTTGTTGGAATAGAGGTCAATATCTTCAAAAAGTCCCTTATAATCGTCAGCAGAACGCTCGATTTCATTAAAGGCTTGGCCAAGATCATCTAACTGGAAAGTTCCTTCTTCGATTTCCTTTATGAAATGAGTAAAGGTGTGGTTAGGTTTTATGATAAAAGAATAATTGTTTTTTAGTTCTTCTGCAAGAAGGTCAGCATCTACTCCTTGCATTTCTTCTTCATATATTTTTTGAATCTCATCAAGGTTTTCATCTTCTACTTCAAGAATCTCTCTAACTTCATTAAGCATTTTATCTGATAGGTATTTATAAAAAATGATACCAAGTAGGTAATTTTTGTACTCATTGGCATCCATCTGAGAACGAAGGTCATCAGAGGCCGCCCAAAGTTTCTGGTAAAGATTAATACTAGTTTCCATATATACACTCTCCTTGTTAGTACAATTATAACAAATGTGTTGAAAAATTGGCAATCAAAAGTAGCTATTTAGCCAAAAATTCTGATTGTCCATTTTTTTGGGTACTTATATCGGTGTTTTTATACTCAGGTATTCTGTAGGAACATCTCTCATAATTATATTCATATGTAATAAGTTGTAAGTAGAGCTATTAAGCTCCTGGCCAAAACATCTGATGTGGTCGGCGTATTGGAGAAATTATTGACAATTTAATCTCCTTTATAATTATGGCCTATAAAATAATTACTATATAATAGTTACTCTATGCAACAAAGCTACAATTAAATTTTTAATAAATTCTAACTATTTTCTTTTTTTGATAATGCATTATTAACTTTGTATCCAATGATGAAGTAAAATAACATTTGTAATATAACTATAATTGTCATAGTTTTAATATTTAGACAATTACTAAACATTAGTATAATATTTAGCAACATAAAAGATAAGGCATATAATCTCAAAAGTTTAGCTGCATACTTATGCGCATGCTTCCAGTTTTGTTTTGATTTTGTACTTAATGCTGTTCTAAACCCACTATATTTAGCAATATCCCCCTTTGCTTTGTACTCATAATAAAAAGATAAAAACAACCCTGATATGGGCAATAGACTAATTACAACTTTTTCAAAATACATACGTAAACCTTCCCACTTTTTTAGTTTCTTTACTAATGAGGATGATCCTCAACAAACATTTTAAGTATTTTTACTTGGTTTTACAAACAAATATATAATGATTACTTGCCCCTAATAATTCTTCTTTGTCACAATGAGCGAGGTGCCAGTCAATATATCTTTGATAAGATAGATCACTCATATTATTAATCTGTTTTTGTAACAATTCAGAAAATCCACTAGAAGCAATTTTTCTAATGATTTTTAGGTTTTCCATTTCAAGCATTTCAATACATTCTGACAAGGTAAAGAATATAAAAGGTCTATTAATAAGTCTTTGTGTGCCAGAGTTATATCCTTCTGTTTCAAAATAATTTGATTCATAAACCATTTCCGTCATTGGAATCATGTCATGGTTTATAAAGGATACCAGGATATAACCTCCATCCTTAAGGACACGCTTCGCTTCTTGAATTGTTTGTTTTCTATCTTCTTTTTTAGACAAGTGATACATAGGACCAAAAAGCAGGACCATGTCGAAATACTTATCCCTGAGTTCATCCATGTCTAGTGAACTTTTATTTTCAACTGTAACATTATGAAATTTATTATTTTTGATTTTTTCTTTTAATTGTTTATAGTTATTTGTTGCAGGTTCGTAAGCGACAACTTCATTTACTTTTTCAGCTAAAGGTATAGTATAAACTCCAGTCCCTGCTCCAACATCTAGAATTTTTGAATCTTGATTTATAAGACTATAAATTTCTTTTAATGTTGTAATCTTTTCAACTTGCCCCGATTTACTAAAAAGTCTTTTTTCTTCATCAAAAAATTTATATAACTCCTCATTTCTTTTTAAGTCATCATCTATTTTTGAAATTTCTTGAAAATCCATATCATACTCCTATTATTATTATGCCGTGTGTCCTAAAACATAATATATCTTTACTATTAGCTTTGTAATGATAAAAAAACTTAAAACAAATTTTATTTCATAAAAGCCACAGACTTATATTTGCTAACCTTTGTAAATCCGTTCTTCTCATAAAACTTTATCGTTTTGTCAGTGTCATCTGTCAGCAAAATAATTTGTCGAATATCTTTATACTCATCAAGAATTATTTTTAATAGCTGACTTCCAATTCCTTTTTTCTGGTATGCTTGTAAAACTAAAATATCTTGAATATAAATAATTGTTGAGCTATCACCTACTACTCTTGCTAAACCTACTAGCAAATCATCATCCCAAGCTGTCCAAACTTTCAAGGAGTTGCTTATAGCTTGTTCTAGTTTTGATGGATTAGATGTGTAGGCCGTCCAAGAAACGTCACTGTATAAATTTATGATACTGTCTATATCTGGTATTACTTGCTCTTTTATTATAATTTCTCCCAATGTATTCTCCTTAGATTATGACTTTCTTATATTTAGTTGATCTTCCGCCACCAATTTTTTCAATCAAGTTTTTATTTATTAATTCCTCTAGCAAATTGAGAACTTTGGACCTGCTATATCCGCTTATTTCTGCTATAGATTTCGTGGTATCGTTACCTTTACTTATTAATGATAAAATCTGATTTTCTTCATCGGTTAAATCTATCTTCTTAATTACTGGAAGTATTATTGAAATAGAGTTTTGGCTTATATTAAACTTTGGTCTAGTGTAGTATTTTTTGTAGGATTCAATTATTCTTCTAATACCAGTACCAAATTGTTCGATAATATCTAATCTAAAGAATACATTTGCAATAATTGGATTTCTTATTACAGATAGGTCACCTTTTAAATACTCTTCTTCAGTTATTGTTTTTGGAAGCCCTCCAGGCGAGGATATTTCTATCCTATCATCATACATAGAAATTCTTATATTGGATTTAATATCCCATCTTCTATGAACCAAAGCATTTGCAACAGCTTCTCTAAAAGCATCTTCAGGTATTTGTTGATATCTGTTACGTTTAGATCCTTCAATTTTTTCATATTGGTAGTTGCTTTTATAAATAGCTAGGCTATCTTCAAACTGTTTTAAAATTGATTGACCACTGAGATTTTTTCTTTCAAGTATGGTATTGATATCTTCGCCAAACCTAGCTATATCAATTCCAACCATATCATTAGTGTCAGAAAACAATTCTCCAGCAATTGAATAATAATCATATTCATTACTGTATAGCTCTAATGTTTTTAGGATATCTAGATTTAATTCATTTATATTCAGTTCTTTTTTTAGTTCTTTTTCTAGATAATCAAATGTAAATTCTTTTTGATTACTTTTTAGCGAATCATACGATTTATTAGAACTTTCTAATATGAGGCTTTGGAGCTCTAGATTGTCCATTTCAATACTCGATGTCCCATGTCTAATATAAGCTTTTGAATTATAAAAGTATGGCTTATGCTTACCTGCTTTTACTTTCAAAGTTAAAGTTGAATTATCATTTATTTTTAGACTATATGTGGGATTTGGGTTTATAGAATCATTTATAGTATTTTCTATATTTAAAGCAAGGATATCAGGATTTTCTAATCCCACAAGCTCTCCATCATCATTTATTCCAAATATTATCTCTCCACCTTCATAATTTGCAAAGGCACTGACAGTTTTAAGAAAAGATTTGCTAAATTTTTCTTTTAATTCTAGATTTGATGTTTCTTTCATATATACCTCTATTAATATTATATATTTATTTTACGAGAATACAAAATAATCAAATAAATTTTACGCGAATAATCACGCGAATAGTTATTCACGTAAAATTATTCTATGTGATTATTATTTTACTATCCTTTTCACTGGAGAATTGGCTATAATTAGTCATTTCCCAATTTTAATAATCTCGTAAATTATTTTGTGCGAATAAGTTTTAATGAGCTTATTCGCACAATCATATTAAAAAAGAAATTTAAAGAATATGATAAAGTCAAAACTTTAGTTGAAAAAAGATGGATATCCACCAACCACTATTGGTATTATCGTAAGTTTTTATCCTAATTTTGATTATTGTTAAGTCGAACTCTGGGACACTGATGGAAATCCTGAGATGTAGTAACTTATGAAACAAAGAAACTCAAATTATTTTAAACACACTTGTCGGTATTAATATAACAAAAAGGCTATTTCAAGCTAAAGAAATACCAGAGCTAGTTTAGTTCTAACTCTGGTATTAGATCCAACTTTATGGGGTCACCTTATTTTAGGTGCTTTTAAGATTGGCTGATTTTTCAATTAAATGGCTTCGTTTATTTCTTACCGCTTACTTCCATATAGTAGTGGTCTTGGTCTTTGGAGAGGCTAAGTCTCTTAATGTTTTTTTCTAAATCAAAGGCAAAGTTTCTTTCTACTATGTCTAACTTGCCGTAGTCGATGATTTCTGTTTCGAATTTATCCAAATCTATGGATGAACCTATCTTACTTAATAAATCGTATCCAAATACTCCTTGCTCATTTCTCTCACCGTAGTAGTCGTAGGATCCTTGCTTGTAAGAGCTTATAGTTATTTGGCTTGTTTGATTTTCTCCTAGTTCGATTTCAAATTCAGCAAAGATAATTCTTTGGGTGTTTGTTACATCCATTAGGTCTATATTGCCATCTTCGTATCTCATCATTGGTTTTTCGCTCAAAGAACCTGTGGTAAAGAGTTCCTTGATGTAGAGAGCTTTGAATTCTTCGTAGGATAAGGTGTATGATGGAATATTGTGATTTTCAATTTTCCAGGAAGCAAAGTCTCTTTGTCTGGATTCTTGATTTTCTTTATAGTTGTCATATAGGATTGGAAGGGCCAAGTCTAGGGCAGAATCTAGGCTCATTTCCTCTCTTTTTAGGTCTGCTCCAGCATTTTTTAAATTATTTCTAAGCTTAGATGATGTGCCATCGTAGCCGTCCCAACCTCCTGTGCTTTGAGCTTCGATTGTGACTTTTGGTGTGTCCTGGCCTAGGATAATTAAATAGTGCTTATCTTTATGGTAGGGGTTTTCACCCTCTTTTGGGATGGAATATTGGTAAAATTCTTCTTTGCCATCATCAAATTTGCCAAACCCGTCAAAACCTAGGCTTAGAACCTTGGACTTATCCCTATCAATTTCTATTCCTGCTACTAGGGTTGGATTTTCATCTTCAGGGCTTTCATCACAGTAGCTATTTGTAAAGCTATAAACTGTTACTGGAATATCCCTAGTGTCTGGGGCTTGGTTTAGAGCGTCTTTTAAATATGACCCGTCATTTAATGTTTTTTGGTAGTCTTCCCAGGACATATAATCCCTAAGGTTGAGGGTTTCTTCTGGATCTATTTCATTTTCTGTAGAAACAAAGTCCCCTGTATATTTGCCATAAGACAATTTCGCCTGCAAAACTTTCCCGTCTTGGTCAATTTTGGGGTATGAATAGGCCAAGTCATCAGCGCTTGATACAAAAGGATAGAAGAGTTTTATTTTCTTTGCAGGTCCAGTGTTTTTTATCTGATATTGGTCTGTTAGCAAGGCTGTTCTCGGGCTTTGATCTGCAGCGTTTGTAGTAAAGAAATCAAAAGTTAATTTACGGTCAGCCTTTATATCCTCTTTCTGGTCTGTAGAGTCTAGGATTAGGGGTAGGATTGGTCCCTCATATTGCATAAATTGGCAAGACTCATCAGTTGTTATTTCTTGGGATGGACCCAACTCTTGCCTAGAATCAGAGCCTGGAAACTTATCTTTCAAAAATCTAACAGAAACAACGACTAAGGCTAGACATGCTGCAAGGGCAGCAAATTTTTTCCATGAAAAAGCTTTATTTTTGACCTTGGTGGTCGGCTCAATGATTTGACCCTCTCTTGATTTATAGGTATCTTCTTCTAGATCGCCCATAGCCTTAAAGAGAATTTCGGCATTTTTATTTTCCTTATTATTCTTACTCATAATAGTTCCTCGCTTTCTAAGCTGTCTTTTAGATTTTTTCTAAGCCTATGAAGCTTTGTTACAAGATTGTTGTACTTATAATTTGAATTTGAGGCGATCTCCTTGATAGGCATAGCGTAGAAGTAACGCTGTAGAAAGATTGTTTTATCTTCGTCAGATAAGTTGTTGACGAAGTTATTTAGAAACCTTAACAAGTCCCTATAAATTAGTTCTTCTTCCAAATCATAGGCACTTGGGATGGCTTCATCTAGCTCATCAAGTATTAATGGCATTTGCCCTCCTCCCCTTTTTTCGGCATGGTTTTTTCGATAGGAATCTAGGGATAAATTCCTTGTGATTTTTGCCAGAAATAATTTGAAAACATTGGGATTTTGAGGCGGAATTGTTCTCCAAGTCGTAAGATAGGTATCGTTGACGCATTCCTCTGCACTTTGAAAATCCGCCAAAATATTGTTAGAAATTTTAAAGCAATATGGTCTATATTTTAGGTCTGTTTCTTTTATTGCAGCTTCATCTCTATCAAAATATAATTTGATTATGTCCTTATCATCCATCAATGCATTCACCCCCTCTATCCTATAAGACGTATATTATCAAGAAATATTACATAGATCTTATATTTTTCCCAATCTGATAAAACTATTCATATTATATCAGATATTTATTTGGAATTTTTTATTTTCTTCCAATAAATTCGATATTACTTAGCAAAAATAGTAAATATTTAGTATAATGACCTTGTATCATTTAATAAGGAGGATTAGATGGAAAAGGAAACGTTTAATGAGAGAGTTTTTAAACTCAAAAAACACGGTACTGATACAAAAACCGAGATTATGGCTGGTATTACTACTTTTATGACCATGAGCTATATTCTTGCAGTTAATCCTAGTATCCTTGGCGATGCTGGTATGGATTCTGGTGCAGTGTTTACAGCTACAATTTTAGCTTCTATTGTTGCTATGCTAATGATGGCTTTTTATGCTAATATGCCATTTGCTTTATCTGCTGGTATGGGTCTTAATGCATTTTTCACTTACACAGTTGTTATGCAAATGGGTAAACCATGGCAATTTGCTTTGACTGCGGTATTTATTGAAGGACTTATTTTTATACTTTTATCTTTCACAGGTTTTAGAGAAGCTTTGTTTAATTCAATTCCTATAAATCTAAAAAAAGCAGTTTCTGTAGGAATTGGTTTATTTATTGCTCTTATTGGCTTGCTAAATGCAGGTATTGTTGGTCTTGGTGAAGTTTCACTTTCTTTGAATACTCTTGCTAGCAAGGAAGGTTTTGTATTTTTCTTAAGCTTAGTTATCATGGTTGTGATGACTGCAAGAGGAGTTAAGGGTGCTTTGCTTTGGGGTATGCTTATTTCAACAATTATTTCTTTATTTTTGGGCGTAAGTCATTTGCCTGATGGAAATGCAATTGTTTCAGCACCACCATCAATAAGCCCAATTGCTTTTAAATTGGATTTCTCAAATGTATTTTCTCTTGAAATGTTCTCAGTTTTGTTTGCATTTTTGTTTGTAGATATTTTTGATACAATCGGAACATTGACAGGAGTTGCAACTAAGGCTAATATGCTTGATGAAAATGGAAATTTACCTGATGGATCTAAGGCTTTACTATCTGATGCTATCGGAACAACATTTGGAGCTTTGCTTGGTACATCAACTATTACAACTTTTGTTGAATCATCTGCAGGTGTTGCAGAAGGCGGAAGAACAGGTCTTACTACACTTACAACAGCAATTTGCTTTGCAATTGCAGCATTTTTCTTCCCACTATTTTCAATTATTCCAAGTCAAGCAACATCAGCTGCACTTGTAGTAGTTGGATTATTCATGCTAACAACTGTTGCAGAGATTGATTTTTCAGATATTACAGAAGCATTCCCAGCTTTCATGACAATTTTGATGATGCCTATAACATATTCAATTGCTGAAGGAATTTCTTTTGGAATGATTTCTTATGCTGGAATCAAACTTTTAACTGGAAAAGGCAAGGAAGTATCACCATTAGTTTACATTCTAGCTTTGGTATTCTTAGCAAGATACTTACTTCCATTATTTTCATAGTTTTTAGAAAATTTTATAATTTTAAAAGGATTGCCAATTTTTGACAATCCTTTGTTTTTTTTATAATTTACTTTTTACTGATTTTACCTTATCTTCCATGTGGTAATTTTTATCTCTTCTATCGTCCATTTTTATTACTGTATAAACCCTATCTGAACCAGCCTTAAAAACTTCTTCTTGCATTTTTCTTGCAATTTCAAAGCACTTATCAGGGTCTGCTTCAATTACAGTTCCCATTGGGTTTAGATCGTGCTTTACATCATAATCTTTCAAAATTCTACTAGCACTTGCCACATACTTACTTACAGAAGTTTCTTTGCTTCCAATTGGTATTATACAAATTTCCATTACTGCCATAATTTCCTCCTAATATTCAACTTCATAAAATGCCTTATAAATTTTGTAGGCCTCGAAATGATCATCTATGCCCCCAAGTTCTCTAATTGAGTGCATGGCAAGAATCGGCTCTCCTACATCAATTGATTTGATGCCAATTAGGCTTGATGCAATTGGTCCAATTGTTGAACCACCTTGTTTATCATTTCTATTATGAAACTTTTGAATCTTACAAGAAATTTTATTTGCAAGATCGATTAGTCTAGGATTTGATCCTATATTTGATGAATAAGCGCCATTTGCTGCAGTTTTTATCACCAAACCGCCATTCATTTTGATTTTATTGGTTGGATCAGAATATTCCTTGAAATTTGGATGAATTGCGTGTGCTTGGTCAGCAGAAATGAGGTAGGAATTATTCATAGCTATATAAAAATCCTCTTCATCCAAAGAATTTAAAAAACAAATTCTTTTAAGAGTATCTTTCAAAAACGGCGAAAAAGCTCCAGCAGCTGTGCGTGATCCTATTTCCTCATTATCATTTAAGACTAGGACATTATTTTTCTTATTATCCGCATGGCAAAGTGCCATAAGAGATGCATGGACAGAGCCAAGATTGTCAATTCTACCAATTTGGTACATATCGTTGATAATAGTTCCTTTTTGCCTATCATAAAGTCCCAAATCGTAATCAAGTATGTCAGATGCCTTTATTGATAATTCTTCTTTGATTAAATTTTCAATAAAACCACCATCAAATTCAACTGTAATAGTCTTTACTATTGGATATAGATGATTTTGTGGATTAAATTCAAAACCCTTATTGGCTTCTCTATTCATGTGAATGGCAGGATTAGGGATAGTTAGTAAATCTTTATCAAAATTTACCAAAGATTCTTTTATCTTACCATCTTTTTTGTAAGAAACTTTTCCTGCAAGAGATAAAGTTCTATCAAGCCAAGTTGTATAAATCATTCCTCCATAAGGCTCGATATTAAATTTCAAATATCCCTCATCTTTGATTTCTGGATTTGATTTGATTTTAAAAGTTGGACTATCAGTGTGAGAGCCAATAATATCAAAACCCTTTGTCAAATCAGATGAAAGAGTAAAGGCGATTAGAGCTGAACCGTTGCGGGAAACATAATATTTTCCACCTTTCTTAATTTCCCATTTTTTGTTTTCTTTTAGCTCTTCAAAACCATGATCCTTTAAAATTTCCTCTGCATTTTTTACTGCAAAATAATTTAAGGGACTAGCATCAATAAAATTAATTAAATCTTTACAAAATTCTAAATTATTCATAAAATTAATATACTCCTCTTAAATGAAAATAATAAATATATGTTAGCTATGGCAAGTAATAAAAATGATAAAAAAAGAGTATCAGCAAAAACCTAATACCCTCTATTCATAATGCTTAGCACATGAAATAATTATTAAATTATCATTTTCAACTTTATAAATCAACCTATCTTCAAGAGTAATTCTTCTTGACCAATAGCCTTGTAATTCATATCTTAAAGCTTCTGGTTTTCCCAAACCCTCATAAGGATTTCTCATAACATCTCTAATAATATTATTAAGTCTTTTTAAGGTTTTCTTATCATTTTTCTGCCGATACATATATTCCTCAAAGGCTTTCTCATGAAACATTATTTTCATTCTTCGATAAGATCCTTTTGAATTACTTTATCTTCTTCAACTTCTTTTGCTCTTTGAATTAAGTCTTTATAATAATCAGAATCACTCATTATATAGGAATTTTCAAGTAAATTATTATATTCTTCAAGACTTATCATAACAACATTTCTGTCATTTTTTCTTGTAACAAGAATAGTTTCGAGATCATCAATGGTTTTATCGCAATAATCTTTCAAATTATTTCTAAGTTCGCTATAATTTACAGCTAACATAAAATCACCCCTTTTGTTTTATTGTACGAAATTTTGTACATATTATCAATAGGATGTGTAAAAAAGATTAATTTATTAATTCTAATGAAAGATATAAAATTAATGTAAAGAATATATGGTTTTTCTACTACAACTAGTATAATCTAATGTAAGTAGAAGAAATTTATAAGGAGTAAGCATGAAAGCATTAGAAAATAAAATTTTAGAAGAAGGCATAGTTCTTGGCAATGATATATTAAAAGTCGATTCATTTTTAAACCACCAAATCGATGTTGAATTAATTGACAAAATCGGAGAAGAATTTGCAAATTATTTTAAGGACAAAAATGTAGATAAAATACTAACAGTAGAATCTTCTGGTATTGCCCCTGCTCTTGCAACTGCCCAAAGACTTGGGGTAAATTGCGTTTTTGCCAGAAAAAAACAATCCTTAACTACCGATGAAAATATCTACCATTCAAGTGTATATTCATTTACCAAACAAGTTATGAATGAACTTATAGTTTCAAAAAAATTCATAAATGAGGGTGAAAATATACTAATGATCGATGATTTCCTTGCCAATGGACAAGCAGCCAAGGGCATGATAGCAATTATAAGACAAGCTGGCGCAAATCCAGTTGGTTGTGGAATCGTAATAGAAAAATCTTTCTCCAATGGTAGACAAATCATAGAAGACATGGACATACCAGTTTATTCTCTAGCAAGAATTGCAAAGCTTGAACCAGGTAAGATTGTCTTTGAGGAAAATTAATAAGTATAAATTTAGGATATATTGCATAAAATCAGTGTATGTTATATATCCTATTTTTTATATTTGATTGAAATTTAGCTCAATGCTATAATTGTTTATAAGGAGGCTATTATGAACAATATTATTCTAACTAGAATTGACAACAGATTAGTTCATGGCCAAGTAGGCGTAACTTGGACAAAAAACTTAAATGCCAATCTAGTAATCGTAGCAAATGATGAAGTAGCAGAAGATAAAATTCAACAAAAGCTAATGACAGTCATTGCAAAAAGTCAAGGTTTTGACATTAGATTTTTCTCACTTGAAAAAACAGCTGCAATAATAGATAAGGCTGCTCCAAGTCAAAAAATCTTTCTAATTTGCAAAAATCCACAAGATGTTAAGACTTTGGTAGATAAGGGTGTAGAAATTAAAGACCTAAATGTAGGTAATATGCACCAATCAGAAGGCAAAAAGCAAATAAGCACAAAAGTTTACGCCGATGATGCTGAGATAGATTGCCTAAATTATTTATACAATAAGGGGATTAATATTTTTATTCAAGATGTCCCTGGCAAATTAAAAACTCAGTATCAAGTAATTTAGGAGTTATTATGAATCAAATATCTTTATTACAAGGAATTTTATTAGCCTTAATGGCTTTTATAGTAGGAATTGACTTCTGGCTTGAGGGATTATTTATCTTTAGACCTATTATAGTTTCTACCTTAACAGGGTTGATTTTAGGAGATGTAAGAATAGGACTAGTAACTGGAGGACTTACAGAGCTTGCATTTGCAGGACTTACACCCGCTGGAGGTACACAACCACCAAACCCAGTTATGGCTGGAATTATGGCAACAGTTCTTGCCTATACCACTGGCAAAAACGAAAATGAAGTAATAGGTCTTGCCTTGCCATTTTCTTTCCTAATGCAATATATTTTGCTATTTTATTATTCTATATTTTCATTTTTCAATGTAAAATTGGAAAAAGCTGCAGATAATGCAGACGGACAAAGTTTTAGAAAATATGCAATTATACCGATGATAATAGTAGCTATAACCTATGCTTTGGTAGTATTTTTATCTACCTATCTTGCTCAAGATCTAATGAGAAACTTAGTAAATTCTTTGCCAGAATGGTTAACACACGGCTTAGAAGTTGCTGGAGGGGTTTTACCAGCAGTTGGTTTTGCAATGCTACTTAATATAATGTTTAAATTAGAATATTTACCTTATTTAGTAATTGGTTTTATTCTAGCAACATTTATAGAATTTCCAAATCTTTTACCAATAGCACTAATTGGTGCTTCATTTGCCTTGATAACTTACTTTAGAGAAAAAAATAACGCAAATGCAAATAAAGAAGTTTTTCTAACAGATGAAAAGGAGGATTATAGTAATGGAATATAATGATAAAGTTAAAGAAAAAGTTTTAACAGACAAAGATATATCAAATCTTGCCTTAAGATCTACCCTACTTCAAGCTGCATTCAACTACGAAAGAATGCAAGCAGGTGGTTGGGAACTTGCAATGTTACCAGCTCTTGAAAAAATATACAAGGACGATAAAGAAGGTCTTTCTATTGCTATGAACGATAACCTTGAGTTTATGAACACTCACCCTGTTTTGGCTGGATTTCTAATGGGAATGCTTATATCTTTATATGAAAGTGGAGAAAATAGAGAAACAATAAACGGTCTTAGAGTTGGACTCTTTGGACCACTTGCAGGCATTGGCGATTCCTTGTTATGGTTTACCTTATTGCCAATTGTCGCTGGTATTACAGCTTCACTTGCTCTTGAGGGGAATATAGCAGGTCCTATAATCTTTTTCATAATTTATATCTTAGTTTACTTGTTGAGATTTCCTCTAACCAAAGCTGGATATAAGCTTGGTATAAACGCCTTAGATTTTTCTTCAGAAGAATCTGCCCTTATATCAAAAGCTGCAACAATTCTTGGTATGACAGTTATTGGAGCATTAATTGCTTCATACATCAATATAGATGTTCTAGCAACCATACAAACAGCTGCAGGCAATACAGTAAGTATTCAAACTGATTTACTAGATAAAATTATGCCAAATATTTTGCCAATAGGATATACTTTCTTATTATTCTATTTCCTAAGGAAAAAACACGTTAGTCCAATCATGCTAATAGTTGTAACTTTCGTATTAGCACTAATTTTATCCTTATTAGGAATACTTTAGAAGATTTAAAAAACCCACTTTTAGGAAAATTTCTAAAAGTGGGTTTTTAAATTATTTTATTTTATCAATTACTTTAGCTAGATTTTCTAATTCTCTATTTGCTTGAAATGATTTTTCAAAACTTGAATCGTGGATTATATAATAATCCATCAAAGATTTTTGGCAAGCTAGATAACCATTGTAGGAATCTTCTAATATTAAGGCTTGGTCTTTGGAAACTCCTGCTTTTTGGGCTGCTTTGATAAAAATTTCTGGATCTGGCTTACTATTTTTTACATCTTCTCCAGAGATTATAAATTCAAAATAATCAGAAATATTTTCTTTATCTATTAGATATTCAATCTTATCTCTGTCATTTGATGATGCTATGCAGGCTCTTATATTATTTTCTCTTAGGAATTCCAATAATTCATCTAAGCCTTCTTTTTTTATGCTTTCATCGTATGTTTTTAGCCAATTATCTCTGTATGCCTCTAAATCATTTCTTAATTCTAGGACTTTTTCTTCAGTGCCTAGGTATTTTTTTAGCACTTTTCTTATTGTGCTTTCATTTAGTCCAGAAATCTTTGACCTTAATTCATCATCAAAAGTTAAATCATATTTGTCATCAAGGCTTTCCCAGGACTTATGATAGATTATTTCTGTATCTAACATTAGTCCATCCATATCAAATATTACTAACTTATATTTCATTAATTCTCCTTTTCTAAATCACAATTTCACTTTTTATCTAACTATTTACTATTACTTCAACTTGCTCATTTATTACATCTATGTTGTGACCTGTTTCAGAGCTATAAACAAAAATCAGACCGTCATCTTCAATATTTAACTTTTTCATTATTTGATTTTTGTGTTTTTGCAAGTTTCCCTTTGAAATTTTGTCGTATTTTGTGGCTATGATAAAGCCTGTAAAGCCAGAATCTATGATCCACTCATACATTTGCAAATCAAGATCTGTCGGCTCGTGTCTGATATCTACCAAGAGAAATACTTCTTTGAGATTTTCTCTTAGATGCAAATATTCGTTTATTAGCTTATCCCATTTGTCTTTTTCGGTCTTGCTAACTTTAGCATAACCATAACCAGGCAAATCGACAAGTCTAAATTTATTGTCTATATTATAAAAATTAATTGTCCTTGTTTTGCCAGGCTTTGATGAAGTTCTTGCAAGATTTTTTCTATTTAGAAAAGTGTTTATAAAGGTTGATTTGCCAACATTAGATCTGCCAACAAAGGCTATCTCACAAAGCTCATCTTTGGGCCATTGAGATTTAAAACCTGCCACTTGTTGAAGTTTTATTTCCTTAAATTTCATATCAAAGCCCTATCCAAAACTTGGGAAACATTGGAAACTTCTATGAAATTAATCTTATCTCTAATTTCTTTTGGTATATCTAAGGTGTCTTTTTTGTTTTTTTCTGGAATTATCACATCTCTTATCCCATAGGCGTAAGCTGCAAGAGCTTTTTCTTTTAGGCCACCAATTGGTAAAACATCTCCAGTTATTGTAACTTCACCAGTCATCGCTATATCTTTTCTAACTTTTTTGCCTGTTAGGGAAGAAACCATGGCAGTTGTCATGGTTATTCCTGCAGATGGACCATCTTTTGGTGTCGCTCCTTCTGGCACATGAACGTGGATATCTTTATTTTCGTAAAATTTGCCACGAATTCCTAAGTCTCTTGCATTTGATCTTATATAAGTCATTGCAGCTTGACCTGATTCTTTCATTACATCTCCAAGAGATCCTGTAAATTCCACATTTCCCTTGCCATCCATGACATTTGCCTCAATGGTTAGCATAGTTCCACCCACAGATGTCCAAGCAAGTCCATTTGCAACTCCAACCTTATCAACGGTTGAAATGTGGTCGTCAAAAAATCTTTCTCTGCCTAAATATTTTTCATAATTTGCCATGGTGACTTTGACAGATTTTTTGCCCTTTAGGATTTCCTTTACTGCACGCCTGCAAATTTTATCTATAAGACGTTCCAATTCTCTAACGCCAGCTTCTCTGGTGTAATTTTTGATAATTGTTTCTATAACTTTGTCAGAAATTGAAAGTTCTTTTTCATTTAATCCATTTTTTTCTAATTCTTTGCCTATCAAATATTTTCTAGCAATATTTTCTTTTTCGCTCATGGTGTAACCAGAAATCTCTATTATCTCTAGCCTATCGTAAAGCGGATCAGGAATTTCGTTTGGGTCATTGGCTGTAGTTATGAAAAATACATCGGATAAATCAAAGGCAATATCAAGATACCTATCTATGAATTTGTCATTTTGTTCAGGATCGAGAACTTCTAATAAGGCTGATGATGGATCTCCCTTAAAATCTGACCCTAATTTATCAAGCTCATCTAGCAAAAATACTGGATTATTAACTCCAGCTCTGTTGATATTTGTAAGGATTCTTCCAGCCATTGCTCCTACATAAGTTCTCCTGTGACCTCTTATCTCGCTTTCATCAGTTACTCCACCCAATCTCATGGTTACAAATTTCCTATTTAAGGCACGAGCTATAGATTTGGCAATCGAAGTTTTTCCAACTCCTGGAGGGCCAACTAAACAAATTACAGATCCTTGGTTGTTTTTATTTTTGATTCTTACTGCTATTGATTCTAGAATTCTTTCTTTGACCTCATCAAGACCGTAATGATCTTCGTTTAGGATTTGTTCAGCTCTTCTTATGTCTAGTAAGTCTTTTGATTTTTTGGACCAAGGAAGATTTGCCGCAAATTCTAAATAGGCGCTTATAACTCCATAATCAGGAGACATTTCAGGTATGGATTCTAGTCTTGAAAGATCTTTGAATAGGGATTTCTTGCTGTCTTTGTCTATTTTTAGCTTTTCAATTTTTGCCCTTAATTCGTCTGTTTCGCTTTCAAATTCACCAGTTGTTTCGTTGAGTTCTTTTTTTATTACATCGATTTTCTCTCTAAGATAGTATTCTTTTTGGGATTGGTTGATATTATCTTGGACTTCCTGGTCAATTTCAATGCTTAGATTTTTTAGGTCAATTTCTTTACAAAGAATTTGGTGAAGAAGAGTTAATCTTTTTTCACTATCAAGTTCTTTTAGCAAATCGTAATATTCATTGGCTTTTAAATCCAAATGATAGATAATTATATCGGCAAGTTTATGAAGATTTGACACTTCTCCTATGGAAAATACTGATTCGTCGTAAATATTGCCATCAAGTTCGACATATTTTTTAAAATCATCTATCAATAATTTTCTCAAAGCTTCTTTTTTTGCTGTTATTTCTTCATTTTCTTCGATATATTCATATTGGCTGACTTTGGCCTTGTAAAAACCTTCGGCTATCCTAACTTCTTCGATTTTTCCAATTGCTTTTGCACTTACATACACTCTTATATCGCCATTTGGAAGATTAAAGGATTCCTTAATGCTAACTACCATTCCATAATCATAAAGGCTATCTGAATTTGGATTTTCGTCAAAAATATTTTTTTGATTTACAAGAAAAACATCAGTGTTTCGTAAATTTGCATCTTCTATAGCTTTTTTTGATATAGATCTTGCGCAATCAAAATTTAGGATGGTGTTAGGAAAGGCCCATAATCCCCTAAGCGGGATAAGAGGATATTCACTTTTACTTATTTTATAAACATCATTCATTATTATTTCTCTTTCAAAAAAGGGAATGGCAACCATCCCCTTATCTTATCTTTTCTTATATTTTAGTTTACTCTTATCGTTAATGGATTCTTTTGTTACTACAACTTCTTTTATATCGGTTTTGGATGGGATTTCATACATCACATCTAATAGTAAATCTTCAAGTATAGTTCTAAGTCCACGAGCACCAGTTTTTTGTTTTATAGCCTTATCAGCTATAGCTTTTAGGGCATCATCTTCAAAAGTTAGCTTGACATTATCCAATTCAAGCATCTTTTGGTATTGTTTAACAAGTGAATTTTTTGGCTCTTTTAGAATTCTAACTAGTGCGTTTTCGTCCAAACTATCTAAGGTAACAATAATTGGAACTCTTCCTACAAATTCTGGAATTAGACCATATTTTAGTAAATCTTCGGTATTGACATCGGATAGATTTGCCTTATGATCAGAAGGTTTTATGTCAGCTCCAAATCCTATAGTTTTTTGAGCTTGTCTTCTGTTGATTATATCTTCAATTCCGTCAAAAGCTCCACCTAGGATAAATAAAATATTTGTAGTGTCAACCCTAATATATTCTTGACTTGGATGTTTTCTGCCTCCTTGTGGAGGAACATTAGCTTCAGTTCCTTCAATTAGCTTTAATAAAGCTTGTTGAACTCCCTCACCAGATACATCACGAGTTATGGATGGATTTTCACTTTTTCTAGTGATTTTATCGATCTCATCTACATAAATTATTCCATGCTCAGCCAAGTCAATATCATAATCAGCAGCTTGTATGAGCTTTAAGATAATATTTTCAACATCTTCTCCTACATAACCTGCTTCTGTAAGGCTTGTCGCATCTGCAATGGCAAAAGGAACATTTAGCTTTCTAGCAAGTGTTTGGGCAAGTAGTGTTTTTCCAGAACCAGTTGGGCCAAGCATAAGAATATTTGACTTGTTAAGCTCAACATCATCGTTAGTTTTATTAGAATTTATTCTCTTATAGTGGTTATAAACAGCTACAGCTAAGATTTTTTTGGCTTCTTCTTGACCTATAACATATTCATTTAGAAATTCATTTATCTCTACTGGTGTAGATAGATCAATTTCTGTAAAATCATCTTCGGGATTTTCTTTGCTATCAAAATCAATTATTTGCTGGCATAAGGCGACACATTCGTTACAAATGTATACATCTGGTCCTGCAATTAGCCTTTCAACTTGTGAGCTATCTTTGCCACAAAAAGAGCATCTCATATCATCAGATTCTAAATTTGCCATTATCTACTTACTTTCTATAACTTTGTCAATCAAGCCATATTCTAAAGCTTCGCTAGCTGTCATGGAAAAATCTCTATCTGTATCTTTTTCGATTTTTTTAAGAGTTTGACCAGTATTAGCTGCCAAAATTTTATTTAATCTATCTTTAATCTTAATGATTTGCTCAGCTTGGATTACAATATCAGAAGCTTGACCTTGAGCTCCACCTGATGGTTGATGGATCATTATGTTAGAATTTGGCAAAGAAAATCTTTTGCCTTTTGCACCTGAGGATAAAAGTACAGCGCCCATGCTTGCAGCTTGGCCTATACAAATCGTTGAAACATCTGGCTTGATATAGTTCATAGTATCATATATAGCAAGTCCACTTGTTACAACTCCTCCTGGTGAGTTTATATAAAATTGTATGTCCTTATCTGGATCTTCACTTTCCAAAAATAACAATTGAGCTATGATTATATCACTCATTTGATCGTTGACTTCGCCAGATAGGAAAATTATCCTATCTTTTAAAAGTCTTGAATATATATCATAGGCTCTTTCGCCCCTATTAGTTTGCTCAACAACTGTTGGAACTAAATAATTTCTAGTATTCATACAAATCTCCTTTAAATTTATAATGGAGTTTGATATCTACTTTTCTTCGCTTTCTTCTTTAGATTCTTCTTTGTGATCGTCATTTTCAGCAACAGCCTTATGATATTCTTCATGAGGCAAAGCTTTTGCTTTTTCTACTAAAAATTCAACTGCTTTACGTCTTTTAATATTTTCTTTTACTGTATCGTTTGATACGTTCTTTCTAAAGATTTCTTTGAATTTTTCGATATCGTCAACACCATACATTTTAGCTGACTCGTTGATTTCTTCTTCAATTTCTTCATCTGTTGCATCAAAGCCTTCTTTTAGGGCAACTTCATCTATAACTAAGTTTGCTTTTACTTTTGCAATAGCAGAATTTCTATATTGACTTCTAATTTGGTTTATATCCATCTTAGTCATTTCAATATATTGGCTTAGAGAAATACCCATTTGTTGAAGTCTTTGGTCAAGATTTTGCATTTCAATATCAATTTCATTTCTAATCATTGATTCTGGTGCGGAAACTTCACTTAATTTTACCAAAGCATCAACTGCTTGATTTTGCATAATATTTGTTCTATTGTTTTCTTTTTCTTCTTTTATTTTTTCTCTTAAATCATTTTTAAGTTCATCAAGAGTTTCAAATTCTGAAATATCCATAGCAAATTCATCGTCAATTTCAGGAAGTTCTTTTTCTGTAATTGAGTTGATTTCTACTTCAAATTTTGCATCTTTGCCTTGGAATTCTTTTGCTTGATAATCTTTAGGGAATGTTACATTAACATCAAATTTGTCGCCTTTTTTGTGACCTACAACTTGATCTTCAAAGCCTTTTATGAAAGTGTTTGATCCTAATTCTAGATCATAATCTTCAGCTTTTCCACCTTCAAATCTTTCCCCATCAAGGAAACCATCAAAATCAATATTTACTGTATCTCCCATTTTTGCTTCTCTATCTTCAACTGGGACGATTCTAGCATTTTCTTCTTGTTCTTTCTTTAGACGATTATCTATATCTTCATCTGTAACATTTGCGTCAACTTCTTCGATAATCATTTTATCGTAATCGCCTAAAACTGGATGAGGTTTAGTTTCAACATCTACTTTAAAAGTAATGTCTTTTCCTTTTTCTATATCATCAAGATCTACATTTGGTTGGTCAATTACTTCTAAGCCTAATTCTTCAACTGCTTTTTGGTAAGGCTCTGGAAATACTATTTGGATTGCTTCATCATAAAAGATTTCTGGGCCGTACATTTTTTCTAAAATTCTTCTTGGTACGTGACCTTTTCTAAATCCATCTAGTCTATATCTATTCTTATTTTTGTTATAAACTTTATTTATAGCCTTTTCAAATTCATCATAAGCTACTTCAAATTCAAATTTTGCTAAATTATTTTCATGAGATTTTAATTCTGTCATTTATTCCTCCTGCTTGATAGCTACTCATTTTTCTAATATACTCTAAAATATTTATCTATCAATATTTTACCTATTTTCTTTAATATATTTTATAATATCATCTTTATTATTTTTTAATTTTTCATCATAAATTAAATTTTCTATCTCTTTTAATTTATTTCCTAACTCTACTCCTTCTTTGTAACCTAGAAGAATTAGATCTTTGCCATTTATGGCAATTTCACTTCTATTTTTGGGAATTTCATCGTTTTTTACTTCTTCTAAAATTTTTAATCCCAAATCTATATTGGAAGCATCGCTAAAAGTTGTGCTTAAAACATCTGCTTTTTGTAAATCAAATAAATTAAGCAAATTTTCTTCTCCTAGATTTCTTAGAAGTTTTCTAACAGATTTTTTGGTGTAAGTATTGGTATTATCCATATGACGCCTTACTAAAATTGTCGTATCTTCTATAAACTTGTTGGAGTATTTAAGAATCTTTAACCTTTCTCTTAGGGAATTTTCAGAAACTTTCTGGTGGCCAAAAAATCTCCCTTCACCATTTTCGTCTAAGAAAAATGTGTCAATTTTGCCTACATCATGGTAAAGAGCTGCCATTCTAATATTTAGATTGGCCTTTGTCTTATCCAAAACATTTAAGCTGTGGTTGTAAACATCGTCTTTGTGAAAAGTTGAATGTTGGTTAAAGCCTTTAGTTCTAAAAACTTCTGGAAAGATAAATTCTAAAAGTCCCAGCTCATCTAAAAGTCTAATGCCCCTTGATGGTTTATTAGAAAGAAGAATTTTATTTATTTCTTCTCTTATTCGCTCTTTAGAAATTTCATTGATACTACTTGCCTTGTTTTTTATGGCTTTTTTTAAATTTTCTTCTATTTGAAAATCAAGGCTTGTAGCAAATCTTACTGCTCTTAGCGATCTTAGTAAATCTTCGTTTATCCTAGCTACTGGATCTCCGACAGCTCTTATTGTTTTTGTTTTTAGATCGCTTTTGCCATCAAAAGGATCGATAATTTTGCCCTTTCTTTTTGCCATGGCATTTATGGTAAAATCTCGTCTCTTAAGATCTTCCAATATATCTTTTGTAAAATCTACTTTATCTGGATGTCTTTTGTCCTTATAAGAAGATTCTTTTCGCATTGTGGTGATTTCATATTCAAAATCATAGTAGATAACTTTTATAGTCCCAAATTTTTTGCCTATATCAACAGTTTTATAATCCTTAAATACTTCAAGAATTTCTTCTGGCAAGGCTTGGGTTGATATGTCTACGTCATGACTTTCTTTATTTAGCAGACTATCCCTAAGACAGCCTCCTACAAGATAGGATTTATAGCCTTTTTCTTCTAGTAATGTTAAGATTTCATCATTGCTTATCATTTTCATCTTCTTTAGGAATTGGGATTTTTCTCATTTCTATTTTGTAGTTTACCTTGTTTTCTCCATTATAAATTTCTACTGATTCTGGTAAGTCAAGTTCAACTTCCCCTGAAGCATTGTATCTTAGGCCATTGATGTTTAAAGGTTTGGTTAATATTTCCTCAGTTTCTTTTATCACTGATTCAGGTGCTTTTATTACAATGCTTTCTGGATTAACGGTTCTTGAAACTTCCTCATATAAGTTATTTACATCGCCAAAGGTATTCAATTTTATTTTTACTTTCTTGGTTTCATAAACTTTAAAGGAAATATTTACATCTTCATCTGATTTTTTGACATCTCCAATAGGATTTCCAGACCTGTCTACAACTTGCAAGTTAAGATTATGAACTTTTCCATCTAAGAGATTAAGATCATCGACTTTCACTTCGCATCTATCAACCTTGTTTATAAGGCTTGCAGGGCCTTTTACCGTTATTTCTTTAGGTTTTAGGTCGTTTACTTCGACAATTCTTCCATCTTTTATGTTGTCATTTATTGTTAGATTTACTGGCAATTTTTTTGTTATTAGCTTTTGTATATTTAAGTTAATTTGGTTTGGATCACTATTTTCAACACTTACACCTGATGGAGTGTCAACTTTTATAGACAAAGATTGGATTCCTTCTCTTAGGTCAGAAATATCTACTGATGCGTAAATATTTTCTGCTTTTAGTCCTATAATTTTTTCTCTTGAACCTTTTAATTTTACGGTTGTTGTGAAGCTTTGATCTCCTCCAACTATTACATAGCCCGATTTTTCCAAATTTTCTTGGTTTTTAATTACAACTGGAATTGATCTAAAGACTTTGTTGACAGTTGGATTTGTGGAATTTATTACAAAAGTCCACATAAATATTGCCACAATTACTGATAGGATTTTTAGTTTATTATCGTTATTTTTCATCATTTTCGCCTTCTTTATTATCATTAATCGGTTCAAATGTTAAATCTTTTTTAAGTCTAAGACTTAGCGACTCGCTATCAAAGTATCTGTCAATTCTTCCAGCTTCAATAACTGAAATATTGCCTGTTTCTTCTGAAACGACTAATACTATGGAATCTGATCTTTCAGATATTCCAACAGCAGCTCTGTGTCTTGTTCCTAATTCTTTTGAGATTGTGTTAGAATTTGATAATGGCAAATAACAAGCTGCGGCTATAATTTGATTATCACTTATTATTACCGCTCCATCGTGTAAGGGAGTATTTGGAATAAAAATATTTATCAAAAGCTCACTTGAAACATCTGCATGAAGCTCTGTTCCACTTTCTACTATGTCATTTAGTCCAACTTCTCTTTGCAAAACAACCAAAGCGCCTATTTTTTGTCTTGATAGGGAGCTTGCTGCATTTACAAGTTCGTTTATGGTTTTCTCGCTTCTTTTTGCTCTTTCGCCTGTTAGAATTGACTTACCTCTTCCTATTCTCTCTAGGGCAGATCTAAGCTCAGGTTGAAATACAACTATGATAAATACAAGTGCTACTGTCAAAAATTGGTTCATTACCCAGCCAACTGTATTTAGGTTTAAAATATCGGCCAAGGATGCAAATAATAATACAATTATAAGTCCATTTAATACTTGCTCAGCTCTTGTATTTCTTAAAAGTGAAAATAATTTGTAGACTGCAAAGGATATTATCGCTATATCTATAATATCTGTCACTCTTATTAATGATATTGAATTCATAAAATTTGATAGATAATTCATATGTTTCCCCTTTTTATGCTCTACTAATATATTACTATTTTTTAAGGCTAAATGATAGTAAATATAATAAAAAAGCACTCACAAAAAAGTGAGTGCAAAATATTTTAGCCTAGCATTACATCTAAGATCATCATTATTACAAAACCTGCGGCAGAACCTAAAGTTCCTACATTGGTATGGCTTTCGCCTTCGCCTGTTGCTTCTGGGATTAGTTCTTCAACAACTACATAAAACATAGCACCTGCAGCAAAGGCCAATAAATATGGTAATATTGGAATCATTATTTGTGATAGCAAAATTGTTATAACCGCAGCTATTGGTTCAACTGCTCCAGAGCCAACACCTGCCCAGAACGCTTTATTTTTGCTAGTTCCTACGGTTTTTAATGGCATAGAAATTATAGCTCCTTCTGGGAAATTTTGTATGGCAATTCCTATAGCTAAAACCAAAGCTTGGGTCATGGTTATCTTGCCATGGCCATAAATAACTCCCGCAAAGGAAACTCCAACTGCCATCCCTTCTGGTATGTTGTGGATTACTACAGCTAAAACCATCATGGTAGTTCTTCTCAAACTTTCATTTTTTAAACCTTCAGGTTTATCGGAATCTATGTGTTGGTGAGGTATTGCACTATCTAAAAATAATAGGAAAAATATACCTATCAAAAATCCAATCGCAGCTGGAATCCAAGACATTCTGCCCATTTTCTCATCTACCATTTCCATGGCAGGTATCAAAAGTGACCAAATGCTTGCTGCAACCATAACTCCTGCTGCAAAACCTGACAAGGCTTTTTGAACTTTTGGGTTAATTTCATCTTTCATGAAAAAAACACAAGCAGCACCTAAAGTTGTTCCGATGAAAGGAATTAATATGCCCAAAATTACTTCTTTATTCATTAGCTTTATTTATATTCTTTGTAAGAAGGAGAATCTATCTTCCAAATTTCATCTGCATAATCAATAATTGTTCTATCTGATGAGAAGAATCCAGCGTTGGCGATATTGATTAAGCATTTTTTAGACCAAGTTAACTTATCTCTGTAATCGTAATTTATTTCTTCTTGGGTTTTCCTATAAGACTCAAAATCTTCTAAAACATAGTATCTATCAGCACGAGAAGAATCTTGTGGGTTGATAAGTTCATTATATATATCTAAGAACATAAATGAGTTATTATCACAAAGCTCTCCATTTACTAGTGCATCGATGGCATTTTTTAAATTAGGATCTGTTTGGTAAAGTTTTAAAGGATTATAAGTTTTTTCAATCGCATTTAATTCCTCTACAGTTCTTCCAAATCTATAATTATTTTCTTCGCCAGCTTTTTCAAATATTTCTATATTTGCTCCATCATAAGTTCCAAGTGTCAAGGCTCCATTTAGCATAAATTTCATATTACCAGTTCCACTTGCTTCTTTGCCAGCTGTGGAGATTTGCTCTGATACATCAGCTGCTGGATAGATTTTTTCTCCATAGGAAACTCTAAAGTTTTCTACAAATACAACTTTCATTTTTTCATTTACATCTGGATCATTGTTTACAACTCTTGCAACTTCGTTGGCAAGTTTTATAAAAGCCTTTGCCCTAAAATATCCAGGAGCAGCTTTACCACCAAAGATGAAGGTTGTTGGATAAAAGTCCATATCAGGATTTTCTTTTAGCTTATGGTAAAGATAAATTATATGGAGGATGTTAAGATGTTGGCGTTTGTATTCGTGAATTCTTTTTACTTGTATGTCAAATATAGAATTTGGATTGATTTTTATACCCTCATTATCCAAAATATATTTTGCAAGTTTGTTTTTATTTTTTTGTTTGATTTGCCAAAGCTCTTCTAAAGTTTCTTTGTCATCAGCATATTTTTCTAAGCCCTTTAATTTTTCAAGATGATATTTCCAATCATCACTTCCAAGTTTTTTGCTTATAAAGTTAGCTAGATCCCTATTTGAATATAGTAGCCATCTTCTTGGTGTAATTCCATTTGTCTTGTTGTTAAATTTGTAAGGATATATTTTATACCAGTGTTTAAAGGTGTCATCTTTAAGGATTTGTGTATGAAGCTCTGCTACTCCATTTATGGAAAATCCAACGTAAATTGCTAAGTTTGCCATGTGAACTTGATTATCTATAACAATTCTATAAGGATTGATGTCAGATTCATTCATGCCTTTTTCTTTAAATTCCTTTATTAGTGCATTGTTGATTTGATAGATAATTTCCAAACACCTTGGAGAAACTTCGCTAACTATGTCAATAGGCCATTTTTCGATAGCTTCTTGTAAGACAGTATGGTTGGTAAAGGCAAAAACTTTTTTAGAAATTTCTAAGGCTTCATTAAAGTTAAGACCATTTTCATCTACTAAAACTCTTATTAATTCTGCTATTGCGATATTAGGGTGAGTGTCGTTTAGTTGAATTACATGGTATTTGTGGAAGTTTTCAAAGCGCATATCATCTGAAAAATATCTCTTGTATTTTGCTACTAAGTCCTGGATAGAAGCTGAAACAAAGAAATATTGTTGTTTTAGTCTTAATAATCTTCCAGCTCTTTGAATATCATTTGGATATAGAACTCTTGTTATATCTTCAGCTCTATTTTTTTCTTCAACTGCTGCATCGTATTCAAAATTATTAAATTTATCAAATTGAAATTCTTCAAAAGGTTCACTTTGCCATAGGCGAAGAGTATTAACTTTGCCATTTTCTAAGCCAACTACAGGCATATCGTAAGGAACAGCTTTAACTTGTTGATCTCTAAAGTTTACTATTTTTGAATCAGAGTCAACTCTTATTGACCACTCATCTCCATCTTTTAGCCAGCTATCCCCTTCTTCTTTTTGGAAACCATTTTCAAAAGACTGCTTAAATAGGCCTTCTCTATAGCGAACTCCATAGCCGTACATATTAATATTTTGAGTTGCTGCTGAGTCCATAAAGCAAGCGGCAAGTCTTCCTAAACCACCATTTCCTAGTGCTGCATCATCTTCATAGTCTTCAATGGCCTCAAAGTCAATTCCTATGGAATTAAGTAATTCTTTAACTTCATCATAAATTCCAAGATTTATTAAATTGTTGCCTAAAGATCTTCCTATTAAAAATTCAGCTGAGAAATAGTAAGCTGATCTTTCATATCTGGACTTAGATTTTGATAGTCTCCATTCTCTGTTGATTCTTTGCATGATTGTATCGCAAAGTGCATCATATTTGTCTTTTTCGCTCGTTTCATCAAAACTTTTTAGTGTTATTCTTTGCAGATTTTCTATATAATCTTCTACAAATTTATCTTTCTGATTCTTATCCATTGTACCTCCCATACAATTTTGACATTTCTTTTATTTTTGATGCCAATTCTTCTGTAAAATCTTCTTTTTTTGCTCTCCATTTCCAATTATCGCCTAAAGTTCCAGGCCTATTGATTTGTGAAGTATTATCAAATTCCAAGAAATCTTGGATTTCAAAAATTGCTACATCAGAAACTGATGCCATCAAATTTCTAATGATTTTCCAGGAATAATTATCATCTTCGTCTAAGTCAAAGTATCTTTCAATTAAATCTAGCTCTTCCTCATCCATCTCGTCAATCCAACCTTTTAGAGTCGAAGAATCGTGAGTTGAAGAATAAACTATGGAATTTCTTTTATAGTTGTGTGGTAGATAATCACTATCAAAATTTTCTCCAAAGGCAAATTGAATTACATTCATCCCTGGCATAGCGTAGTGATCTTTTAGATCGTTGACTTCTTTGGTGATATAGCCTAAATCTTCAGCTATAAATTTGTTATCTGGGAAATTTTCTTTTATTAGGTCAAAAAGATCATAACCGTAAGCTTCTTCCCACTTACCGAATTTTGCATTTTCATCTGTTGCTGGAATTGCGTAATATTTTTCAAAACCTCTAAAATGGTCTAAACGAAGAAGATTGTAAGTTCTAAAAGCCATTTCTACTCTTTTTATCCAAAAATCAAATGAATTTTTTTTCATCTTATCCCAATCGTAGCAAGGATTGCCCCAAAGTTGACCATCTTCAGAATATGCATCTGGTGGAGCTCCTCCAACTATTAGTGGTTTTTTATCTTTTGGGTCAATTTGTAATATTTCAGAATTTACCCATGCATCAGAAGAATCGTAGGCCACATAAATTGGCAAATCTCCTATGATTTCAATATTTCTTCTGTTGGTGTATTCTTTAAGTTCTTCCCATTGTTTGAAGAATTCATATTGGATAAATACATAAAAATTAATATCTTCTTTGTGTTTTTTTCTAAATTCTTCTAGGGCTTTAGGATCCCTATCTCTTAGAGGTTGTTCCCATTCTACCCAGCTTATGTCAAGTTTATCTTTTTTGATTGCCATAAATAGAGCATAATCTTCTATCCAAAAGGCTTCTTTTTTTCTAAATTCTTTTATTTCTTTATCTAATTTTCCTTTTGAATTTTGATAGGCCTTTTCTAAGATTCTATATCTTAAATTATATTGGATGGCATAATCCACATATCTTTCATGATCGCCAAAATTTAGCGATTCCAAATCTTCTTTTCCCAAGAGTCCATCTTCAATTAGTAAATCCAAGTCTACAAAATAGGGGTTGCCTGCAAAAGATGAGAAAGACTGATAAGGGCTATCTCCATAGGAAGTTTGCCCTAGGGGTAAAATTTGCCAATATTTTATTGATGCAGCTGAAATAAAATCAACTACCTTGTAAGCATCTTTGCCAAATGTTCCTATTCCGTAGGGTGAAGGAATAGAAAATATAGGAATAATAACTCCATTTGATCTTTTTAGTCTTTCTTGTTTTATCGCCATTTCTTACTCCTTACAATAGACCTATAAAATTTATGACAGGAATTTCATAGGGGTGGTTTTCTTTTATTATTTTAAAGACTTTTTCTTTATCTTTAGATTTTATTCTAAATTCAAGTTTAACTTCTTCAACTTGACTTTCTTCTTTTTTTTCTCCTATAAATGGATTTGCATTTTCCAAAGGTATAAAATGACCGAGAACTTTTGTTTGACTGTAGACTCTGTCGTAATTTTCGTATTTTAAAATTCCACAGTTTGTTAGGGCGTCAATTAATTTTTCCTTGTTGGCTAAGGGAATAAATACCTCAACTTTCATAAATTTCGCTTGCATAATTTTATCTCTCAAAATATATAAGACCAGTGTAAGTCCTAAATTGCTTGTCAAATTCGTTAAAATTTATCCTATAAATCCTTCCCCAACTAGAAATTACAAGTTCATGGTAATCGCCCATATCATTTAATTCAGTAATTACAACTCCATGGTGGTTCATAACTTTTATGTCGTTGCTTATCCAATTTATTAATATTACTGGTAGGTCTTTTGCTAACGCATCGTTTATAAAATCAATCTTTTCACAAAGAGGGGCTTTATTTATCATTTCTTCTTTTATATGACTTTTTAAAAGCAAATTTCTTTGAAGTCTAATTTTGTTAACTCTTCTATCCAAAGAAATGACTGTAGGAACTCCATTTATGTGAGGGGTGAGTTTTTTATAAAAATCATAGTGAAAATCATTGTATTCTTCTAAGCTAAATATTTTGTTTTTTTCATACATATATAAATATGCGTTGGTAAAAGCCGTAACAACACAGGATCTATCCCTATAAAACTTTGAAACTCCCATATCTGCAAGGGAATTTTGAAAGCCTCCATAATATATTCCTCTATCAGTTTTTATCGGCAAAAATTTACCAACTTCACTATTAATCAATTTCATCAGCAGGTTCCTTATGAAAATCTTTTTTCTTTTTATTGATAATATCTTCCATAGTATATCCTTTTTTGATTAATCTAGCATCAATTTTTTCATGAGCAAGGGTGTATAAGACCGATGCAACTGGAATACTAACAAGCATTCCAATTATTCCAAATAATGAACCTCCAATTGTTACGCTTGCCAATACCCAAACTGCTGGAAGACCTACTTGAGCATTTGCTATTGCTGGATAAATTACATTTTCTTGTACTTGTTGAATTATTATATCATAAATTAGAAAAACTAGGGCCTTAAATGGTGATTCTATAAAAATTAAAACTGCAGAAATTCCAGCTCCAAAAATCGGTCCAAAAATCGGTATCAAATCACTAAGACCAACCAAAATAGAAATCATTGGCGCATTTGGTATTCTAAATATTAGCATGCCAATATATGTCAGAATTATAAGCATTGCCACTGCAATTAACCTAGAAAATAGATAATCCTTAAAAGTGTGGTAGGAAATACTAAAAACTCTATTTATATAATCTCCCGTATCTTCTTTAAAAAATGCATACAAAATTTTGTTGCCATGAAGAGCAAGCGTATCTTTGTAAAGTAGGACAAATATCGAAAAGACAATGACTGTAAAAACTGTAACTGCACTAGATCCTACTGAGTTAATAAAAGATGATGTTAGGGTAAATAAACTTACATCCTTTGATTTGATGATTTTAAACAAAGGTCCATTGATGCTTAGCCAATTTACTCCATTTGCCATATTGTAAAAATCATCGGCATAATTTTCTGTAATTGAATTAGCTTTCATTAAACTATAAATTTCTTCGACAAATCTCGGCCATTTTCTTGTTAAGGCAAAAGCAGAATTGATTATTTGTGGAATCAGGATATTTAATAGCAAAATTCCTATAATTATAATACTAATCCAGCTTAGGACCAAGGAAAAAAATCTAATGGTCTTTTCATGTTGAGGATCTTTGTAATTTTCTCTTATTAGTCTATAAAAAAAATTCATCGGTATGTTGATAATATAAGCAACCATAAATCCCGCAATGAAAGGTTGTATAATTTTTAAAAAATCTCTTATAAATTTAAGTATATTGCCCATATACCAAAAGATAAAAAATACACCCAAACCTATAAGCAATGTTTTTAATATTTCATTTTCTTTAATATTTAAATTCATAATATTTTTCCTTCTTTCACTACTAATTTAATTTTACCACTAATTACTATATTTCTCTAAATTATTAAAAATGGGTAAAATAATTGTAAGAATATAAGGAGATTTGCATGAATAAATGTTATATAATTTCAGCTGGAGATTATGATGGATTTTTTGATACAATTGATAAGAGTGATTTAGTCATTGCCGCCGATAAGGGTTATCAATATGCCAAAGCTTCTAAGATAGATCTTGATATTGTTATTGGTGATTTTGATTCATCCAACAAACCTGATGGAGAAAATGTTATTACTCTTAATCCCATTAAAGATTATACAGATACCATGGCAGCTTTGATGATTGCCGTTGAAAAGGGTTATAAGGAAATTATCGTCTACGGTGGACTTGGTGGACGTGATTCTCATTTTATTTCAAATATTAGAAATGCCCTAAAGCTAAAAAAAGATGGGATAAATGTAAGTTTTAAGAGTAAATATAAGAATATTTTTATTATAGATGATAAATTTACTTATGAATTTAAAGATTCTGAGGAAAATTTTTACGTTTCAATTTTTGCCTTGGAAAATATAGCTAAGTCTATATGCATAAGAAATCTTTTCTACGAATTAAATAATTATGATCTTAGCTTTGACGATTCTCTAGGAGTTTCAAATGAAACTATCGGCAAGGATTTTTCTATAAGTCTAGAAAGCGGTTATTTACTGGTTATCTTTGAAAGTAAAAAAATGTAAAAAAAGCTATTGGTAAAAATTTCAATTTACCAATAGCTTTTTTGATTTTATTCTATTTCCATGCTTAATTCTAGCCATCTATCATCAAGGATTGTCTTTTCTTCTTCTAAAGTTTTTATTTGATCAAAGGTTTCTTTTACCTGTTTTTGGTCGGCATAGAAGTTTTCCTCTAAGGTTAAATTTGTTAACTCCTTGATTCTTTCGTCAATTTCTAGGTGTCTTTCTTCTATTTCTTTGATTTCTGCCTTAATTTTTCTAATTTCATTTTTTTTAAGATTTATTTTTTTCTTTTCTTTTACAAGTTGAGTCTTGCTTATTTCTTTATTAGATTTTGGATCTTCTTTTGCTTCGCTTAGTTTTTTCTCATAGTAATCGTAATTGCCTAGATATTCTGTCATCTGCTTACTTTCCATTAGCAAAATTTTACTTGCAATTTTATTTAGAAAATACCTATCGTGGCTTATTATTAGTAGAGTTCCCTCATAATCAAGAATTGCATCTTCCAAAATTTCTTTTGAATCTATATCCAAATGATTGGTCGGCTCATCCATCAAAATGAAGTTATTATCAGAAATCATCAGCTTAAGTAGTGAGATTCTCGCTCTTTCTCCACCAGAAAGTTCAGAAATTTCCCTATCGACATCGTCATTGTAGAACATAAATTTTGCCAAATAGGATCTTATTTCAAAGTTTGTAAGCATCGGATAAGTTTCACTTATTTCATTAAAAATCGTGTTGGATAAGTCCAAAGATTTTTGCTCTTGGTCAAAATATCCAATATGTACACTTTGACCTAGATAAACTTTGCCACTTGTGGGATTTTCTTCTCCCAAAATTATTTTAAATAAGGTGGTTTTACCTACTCCATTTTCCCCAATTATTGCAGTTCTTTCAGATCTAAAGAGTTTAAATGAAATATTTGAAAAAATTTCTTTTTGATCAAAAGTCTTGGAAATTTTATCTACAGCCAAAACATCTTGGCCACTTAAAATTCTTGGGGTGAATTTTAATTTCATTAGATGACTTGGCTTATTTGGATTTTCAATTCTTTCCATCTTATCAAGAAGTTTTTGACGCGACCTTGATTGGGAAATCCCTCTTTTTCTTTTTGAACCGCCTTGGTTTTTTAGCCTATAGATAATTTCTTCTTGTCTATCTATTTCTTTTTGCTGGCTTTTGTACTGATGATAAAGGGATTCTAGATCCTTTTTTCGTTTTTTAATAAAACTTGTGTAATTGCCATTATAAGTGTTTAAAGTTCCATTATCTAAAAATAAAATTTTATTTACAGTGTTATCCAAGAAATACCTATCGTGGGATATTACTATTACTGATCCTTGGTAGTTTTTAACAAATACTTCCAAAAATTTGATGGCGTTTATATCCAAATGGTTGGTCGGCTCATCTAGCAAAATCAAATCCGGTTTTTCTAACAAAAGATATGCCAATTCGACTCTAGCTTTTTGTCCACCTGATAAGGTTTGTATGTCTTTGTCAAAATCTTCATCAGAAAATCCCATAGCTTTTAGGGTTCCTTCAAGTTCTGATTTTATTTGGTAACCGTTTTTTTCTTCAAATTCTTCAAAAAGTCTGTTGTGTTCGTGCAATAAATCATTTTGTTCCAGTTGATCTAGATTTTCTTTTGCAAGTTTTTTTTCAATTTCTCTTAATTTTTTTTCTATATCTATAAGATCTTTAAAAACACCAAGACAATAATCGTAGATGCTTTGGTGGCTATTTATCGATAATTGTTGCTCCAAATATCCTATTTTTACATCATTGGGAATAAAAATTTCTCCATCATCTTTTGAAATTTCATCTGTTAGAATTTTAAAAAGGGTGGATTTGCCAGCCCCATTATTGCCAATGAGCCCTGCCTTATCACCCTTTTCAATTATAAAATTGATGTTTGAAAATATATCCTTACTTGGATAAGATTTGCTTAGATTACTAACTTGCAATACATTCATTAATAATTATAGTCCTCCGGGGAATTAATAAAGTAAGTTAGGGTAAACAATGATTCATCAAGATGAACATTTTCAAGAACTACTCCATTGGATGTTTTTAAATCTACTGGAGAAAAATTCCAAATTCCTTTTACTTCTCCCTTACATAAGATATCACAAATTTCTTGAGAAACTTCTTTTGGAGTTGCAATTATTCCTATATCAATATTATTTTCTTTCAAATAATCAGATAAATCTTCTATGCTGTAAATTTCTTTGCCATCTTTGGTTTTTTGTTTTGTATTTTTGTCAAAAACCGCACTAAAAGTATAGCCTAAATCCTTAAAGGAAGAGTATTGATAAAGAGCATGTCCAATATTTCCATAGCCTATTAGTACCATGGAATATTTTTTATCAACTCCAATAATTTTTGACAATTCGTCCATCAAATCTCTAACATTGTAACCATAACCTTGTTGACCAAAGCAACCATAGTGGTTTAGGTCTTGTCTAATTTGGCTGGCTGTTAGTCCTGTTATATCAGATAATTCTTTTGATGAAACTCTTACTATTCCTTTATCGTTGATGCTTTCAAGATACCTATAATATTTTGGTAGTCTTTTTATTACTGCTAATGATACTCCATTTTCTTTAGTCATTTTCATTCCCACTTTCCATAAAATCTAAATCATCATCTGTTAATTCTTCTACAAGTACTACTTTTTCATTATTATACCCTAAATCTTTGTTAATTTCTGGATCATATGCAATTTTTTCACTATTTTCTATATTTTCAGTAAAAACATTATCATTTTCTAATGAATTTTTACTTAAATTATCATCAATATTTTCTTCTGCTTGGAGATTTGCTTCTTCTCCATCAACTAGGATTTCTTCTTTATTGTTTTCTATATTATTTTCTTTGATCGCTCCTAGTGATTTTTCAACATTTGCAATGGTTCTTGCCCTTTTATTTAATATTATTATATGGATTAGGTGAAGAGAATATAACATCATTAAGGTGTTATATATTATTACTTGGCTATTTTGATCCAAAACTTTTATATTGTAAGTTAAATTCATTGGTATTATAGGAATGAATTTCCCTAAAATCAAAAGAGCTGGGACACTTAGGATAGCAAATCCTATTGCCGTCATTATTGCAATAAATATGGAAATTCCATAAGTTTCTTTTTTTATTAGCACGCCTATTGTAAAAATTAGCAAGCTTATCCATGAGATGATAAATAATCCCGACCATATATAATTTAGTATCCAAATATTTGTTCTAATTGATATCATGGTTAATAGGAAAACTAAAAGTATCATAGTGCTTATTATTTGACTAAGCGTTTTTTCAAATTTTTTGTCCACTTTGGCCTCCTATTTATATTTTTTTGATTTGTATCTTAGGTTGGAATCTAGGATTCTCTTTCTAATTCTTAGATTGTTTGGAGTGATTTCTATCAATTCGTCATCTTCGACAAATTCCATCATTTCTTCTATGCTCATTTTTTTTGCTGGAGTTAGTAATATAGCATCATCTGAACCGCTTGCACGGGTATTTGTAAGTTTCTTTTGCTTGCAGACATTTACATCTATATCAAGTCCCTTTGGATTCATTCCAACAACTTCGCCTTCATAGACCTCATCTCCAGCTTCGACAAATAATAAACCACGCATTTGAGCTGTATTTAGTCCGTAAGCACGAGCAATTCCTTGTTCGCTTGCTATTAGTGATCCATCTTGACGTGTTTCTATGTCGCCCTTGTAAGGTTCATAGCCAGCAAATTCTGAGTTTAAAGTTCCCGTTCCTTTGGTGTCAGTTAGAAATTCTTGCCTATAACCTATAAGTCCTCTTGCAGGAATTTTAAATATAAGTCTTGTATAGCCTGATGAATTTGGATTCATATCCATTAGTTCACCTTTTCTTCTGCCAAGTTTTTCTATGACTGAACCAGTGTATTCTTGATCGACATCTATTGTTGCATATTCCATTGGTTCGTGTTTTTTCCCATCGATAGTTTTATACATTACTTCAGGTTTTGAAACTTGAAATTCGTAACCTTCACGTCTTAAATTTTCAATTAGAACTGATAGATGAAGCTCCCCACGTCCAGAAACTTTGAAACTTTCTGTTGTGTCTGTATCTTCCACCCTAAGTGAAACGTCAGTTTGTTTTTCCTTAAATAATCTATCTCTAATGTGTCTACTTGTTACATATTTCCCATCACGACCTGCAAATGGAGAATCATTTACTGAAAAAGTCATAGACAAGGTCGGCTCTGAAATTTTGGTAAATTCAATAGGTTCGCTATCTTCTTCTGTGCCTATAGTGTCTCCAATAGAAATATCTTCCATTCCAGATAAAGCAACGATAGATCCAAATTTAGCTTCTCCAACTTCTACTCTTTGGAGACCATCAAACTCGTAAATTGTTACAATTTTTGATTTTACCATCCTATTTTCATCGTTGTAATTAGTTATAATTGCATTTTCATTTTTTCTTATGGTTCCATTTTCAACTTTACCTATGGCAATTTTGCCTAGATAATCATTGTAATCTGTAGTAGAAACCAAAACTTTAAATGGCTTATCTTCATCGCCCTCAAAAACTGGCGTATAATCGATTATCGTATCAAGTAAGTCAGTCATATCATCTTTTACTTGATTCTTATCTAAACTTGCCCAGCCATTTTTTGCTGAAGCATAAACAAAAGGACTTTCCAAATATGATTCATCAGCTTCAAGAGCAATAAATAAATCTAGGATTTCATCTTCAACTTCGTCAATCCTTTGATCGGGTCTATCGACCTTGTTTATACAAACTATAGCTGGCAAGCCCAATTCGATAGCTTTTCTTAAAACAAACTTTGTTTGTGGCATTGGTCCTTCGTGGCTATCAACAACCAAAACAACAGATTCTGCCATATTTAGTACGCGTTCAACTTCTCCACCAAAATCAGCATGGCCTGGTGTATCTATAATATTAATTTTTATTCCCTTATAATGGATAGCGGTATTTTTTGAAAGAATTGTAATTCCTCTTTCTTTTTCAATGCTATTAGAATCCATAACTCTTTCATTAACAGTCTGATTTTCACGAAACAAACCAGAAGTTTTTAATAATCCATCTACAAGTGTAGTTTTCCCATGGTCAACATGGGCAATAATTGCGACATTTCTTACATCTTTTCTAAACATAAATCCTTCTTTCAAAATTCAAATCATATCAATATATTATATCGTAGGTTAATATATTATCAATAAATCACAGAAAAAACCACCTAGTGTAAATTCTAGGTGGTAATTTACAAATTGCTTTTTAGAGATACAAATGCAGTGATAATATTATTATCAACCAGCATTTTATCAGAGATAAAATCAACTATATGTAGACCTCTTCCATGTTCTGAAAAAACATCTTTTTTTCTATCAAAAATTATCCCTTTACCCTCATCTCTTACTTTTATCATACAATAATTATCATCAATTTCTATACTAACTTCAATTATTTTGCTAAAATCTTTATTATTTCCATGTTTATAGGAATTTGAAATCAGTTCATCTAAAATCAGCCTAATTTTAAATAAATTATCTTCAGATATCCCGTAGGCTTTAAGCAATGTAAGACTGGTATCTCTAAATTCTTTAATAAGTCTAAGATCTGTATGAAAGCTACGCCTAATAATCTCCATAAAAGCTCTCCTTAATTATTAACTTTATACCCAAATTTTTGATATTATTAATATCTCTCACAAAATATCGATTTAGTGGTATAATAGAGATATAAAATAACGAAAGGAGACAATTAATGAAATACGTATGTACAGCATGTGGATATATTTATGATCCAGCTCAAGGAGATGAAGATAACGGAATCAAAGCTGGTACACAATTTGACCAACTTCCAGAAGATTGGGTATGCCCAGTTTGCGGAGTAGGCAAAGATATGTTTGAACCACAAGAATAAAAAAATTTCAAAGAGGCTTAGGCCTCTTTTTTTTTTGAAAAATTTTACAAAATTTTAAGGTTTTTTATAAGATAAATTTGCAAAAAAATCATTTTTATATTTATATTATTATAATTTCCATAAAAAAATCGCCAGAAAGTTTATGACTTTTTGACGATTAGATTTTAAAATTATGGTTTTTTATTGTATATTTTGCTTAGTTTTATCCTTTGCTTTTAGCGCGTAATATATGGCAAATGATATGCTAAGTAAAAGAGCAAGGACTAATACTAATATTATGTAGTAAAGCTTTGATGATCTTTTTTGATTTAACTTTGGAGATTTTCCTAAATATATGGATTTGGTTAATTCTCCTTTGTTTTCTTCGTTTTTTTCATCCAAAGCGTTTTCTATATCGGTATCTGTTGCTTCAATTTCAACTACCAATGTTTGGTTTTTTTGATCAAATATGGTTTCTTTTTCTTTGTTTTTTTCCGATTTGTTTGGTAAATCATCGGATATTTTTATTACGCTTTTGTTGATTTTTTCGGCTGCTTCTTTAGCTAGCTCTTGCTTTTTTTGATTATTTGATGTTTGTTCAATCTTCTTAGAATATTCTTTTAATATTTCCTTGGTTTCTTTGGCAATTTTATCAGATTCTTTTTTGCTTATATCGTTTGATTTTAATATAGCTGTTGCCTTTTCGACGGCTTTTTCAAATTCTTTGTTATTATCTTTGCCAGCTTCAGTTTTTGAAGTTTTTGATGTTTCGTTAGGATTTTTTGGTTTTTGATTAAGTTCTTCTAAGAATTTGTTAACTTCAACTATTAGTTCATTTACTTTTTTTTCTTTTGCATCTTTTGTTTTATTTGGAGGAGATGGAGCAGTTGCCTTTAGAGGCTTTTGGGTGTTTGCTTTTGGATTTTCTAGATTTTCTTGATCTTTATTTTTTTCCAAATCTTTTTCACCATTGCTATCATCCGGCTTTTCTATCGGGTCGATACTAGGAGCTTCGTTATTTGCATTTTCACTTTCGGTTAAGATTAGCTCATCTCCACTTTTTAGTACAGTGTCTTTCTTATCTTCATTTGTTACTTCATTTGCTTCTACTCTAAATATAGGAGAGAAACATAAAGTCACAATGAGGATTAGCAAAAATTTCATTCTTTTTGACTTCATATTACCTCCTACTTTTGTTTCTTACCTATATTTTACACTTAATTTCTACACAATTCAATTAAATTATTGATTTTTAGCTTCTTATTTGCCATCGTTGGTCAGATAGAAGCCTTTGCCAATGATTTTTGAAGTATTTATTATTGTTATAAAAGCATAAGGGTCTATTTGTTTTAAAAATAATTTAGTTCTTGGAGCTTCTTTTGGTGATAATACTAGGAAAAATACAGATCGATTTACACCTTTGTATAAACCAAGTCCATCTAAAACTGTGGCAGATCTGTTTAGATCATCTCTAATAAATGCGCCAATTTCTTTAGGTTTTGTAGTTATTATTATAAATAGCTTATCAGTATTCATCGATTGAATTATTACATCGACAAATACTCCTTTAAGCAATAGTCCCAAAAATGATAGTAGACCTATTTCTATATCAAATATCCAAATTGATAAGAAAGTGAAGGTCGAGTCTACTACCAGCAAGGATTTTCCTACTTCAAGTGCCGAGTATTTTTTTATTATCATGGCGATAATATCTGTCCCACCCGAGCTTGCTGCAAGGTTAAATAATATTGCAGAACCAACCGCTGAAAGAATTAGGGTATAAATTAGCTCTAACATTTTATTATTTGTTAGTGATCCATGTACTGGCGCTATATAATCTAGTGCCAATGCTGTTAGCGAGTTTAGTATTGCCACATAGCCAGTCCTTAGAGTAAAATTCTTACCTAAAACAAAAAAGGCGACAATTAACAAAATTATGTTGATTATTAATGTTAGTTGTGCACGAGTTAAGGGTAGGAAGGTTGAGATTATAATACTCATACCCTCTACTCCACCAATTACAAATGAATTGGGATATTTGAAAAAATGGGTCCCCAAGGCCATAAGTATGGCTGCAAAACTCATCATAAGAAATCTTGTAAACTCGTCCATTGGGTCGTGATTGTATTTGGCTATGGCTCTTTTTTCTAAATAGGTGTCTATAAATTTGATTCCAAAGGCCTTATTATCTTTTTTTGCATTATTGCTAGCATTATCCACTAGTACTTCTCCTTATAAACTAATTATTAGAATAATTGTCAAAATATCCTTGAATTAGAACAATTGGAGTTCCTTTATCTCCAGAACCTGATGTTAAATCAGCTAATGAACCCAATAAATCTGTGATTTGTCTTGGAGTTGTTCCTAGTGTTTCATTTTTGCCAACTAACTCTTTTTCTTTTTTGGAAATTCTATCTACCATAGCTGAGGTTCTTTCTTCAATTGATAAATGTGAAAATTCATTATCAGCTATATATTTAATTTTTAGTTCACTTGGAGTTCCAAATAATCCACTTGTAAAAGCTGGAGATACAACTGGATCTGCTAGTTCCCAAATTTTTCCAACTGGATCTTTAAATGCCCCATCGCCATAGATCATTACCTCAATTTCTTTGTTAAATTCATTTTTAAGTTTTTCTTGAAGTTTTAATACAAATTCTTCGCCATTTCTTGGGAATAATTTTACTTCATTTTCTGTGGATAAGTTAGATCCCAAAAGTCCATATTTTTCGTTAAAGCCTGAACCATCAACTGATCCATCTAAGATTTCATCAAGTGATAAGATATTTTTGCCACCTGCTTCTTTTAGTTTTCTTTTTACGATTTCTCTGGTATGAATTGAGCAAACCAAAACATCTTTTGAGAATTTTAGAGCATCCACTGGATTATTTAGAAAATGAATTTCTGAATTTTTTGCATATTCGCTGTATAATTTCGGATAATCAATGTCTGTGAATGTATGTTTATATTCTCCAGCAATTTTTCTAAATTCATCGATGTCTAAAACATCTTTGTAAGGATTGATGTCGCTGTTAAATAGGTCCATTTCATCCATCAAATAGTTTCCAACTTCATCTTGTGGATATGATAGGCAAATGTGTAATTTTTTGCCACTTTTTGCTATTCCTCTAAGCAGAATTGAGAATCTATTTCTTGATAAAATTGGAAATAATACTACAAGTTCATCACCATCGAATTTGTTATTGATATCTTTTGCAATTTGGTCGATATTTGCATAGTTTCCCTGAGCTCTTGCTACAAGAGATTCTGTAACACAAACTACATCTTTATCATTAATTTCAATTTCGTGATTTTTGCAAGCATTTTTCACGCTGTCAAAGACGATTTCTACTAAATCGTCACCTTTTTCTATAATTGGCGCACGTAGTCCAATTGATCTTGTTCCTATAAGTCTTTTCATTATAATCCCCTTTCTAAAAAATTATACTTTCTATCTGAAAATTTAAAAGATGCTAGAGCTTAACTTCTAGCATCAAATTTTTCTCCGCATTTTGGACATTTCACTTTTACATTGCCTTTTTTCTTTGGAATTCTAAGTTTTTGCCCACAATTTGGACAAGCAATATACTTATAATCCTTACTTCTATTAAGTTTTGTTGCATCTTTTTTTCCGTTTTTAAAGGCTTGTTTTATTGGATCAACAAGTTTTTCTTTAAATTGTTTATTTTCCAATGACCTTCTTTCTTTTTGTCCGGAAAAAGATCTGTATATGGCAAAGACAAAAATTACAAAGCCAAAAGAATTTAGAAATGTTGATTTGGTGAAATATGATATTAGGCTAAAAATAATTCCCATCCATACCAAAAATATCCCAAATTCATCTATGTTTAGTTTATTTTTCATCATCTTCCTCTACTAACTTTTCCATAATCTTACTTATGTCACCTTGGAGAATATAATTTGCTATATTATCTCTGCTTGTAGCTTCCATATTTATCAAAATTAATTTATCTCCCCTATAAAAATCTATAAGGCCAGCAGCTGGATATACTGCAAGGGAAGTTCCTCCAATAATTAATACCTCAGCTTTTGCTATCAAATTTATAGCATAGGAAATATTGTCTTGATTTAGCCCTTCTCCATAAAGGACTACATCAGGTCTTATAATCCCCCCACATCTATCGCAAGTTGCTATATCCTCATACTTTTTAATATAGTCTAAATCGAAATTTTTTCCACAATTCATGCAATAATAATCCTTTATATTTCCATGAAGCTCGATTACATTTTTGCTTCCAGCATCTTGGTGAAGGCTGTCTATATTTTGGGTTATTATTCCTTTAAGTTTGCCCATTTTTTCTAATTTGCTCAAAGCATAATGGCAAGCATTTGGCTTTATTCCATCAACCATCAAATTTTCTTTTATATATTTCATAAATTCATCTGGATGCTTAATCAAAAACTCATGACTTAGCATATATTCTGGAGAATAGGCAGAATTATTTTTCCTATTGTAAAGTCCAGTTGCAGATCTAAAATCTGGCAATCCTGAAGCAGTTGAAACTCCAGCACCTCCAAAAAATACAATGTTGTTAGAATTTTTTATTATCTCTTTTACTTGATCAAAGGTATTCATTTGCTCCTCCTATGGTAAATCAATATTATCTTCCAAAAATTTTGACGTTTTTACAAAAATTCCTAAAGTTATCAACAAGTAATAAATAAATGGTGTAAGATTTTTATAGATTCCATATTTGCCTATTGCAAAAGGAAATACAAAAGCATAATCCATGGGTTTTGCAAGTTGTAAGCTTGTATTTACAAAAACTAGGGAAAAATATTTGCAAATAACATAAGCAATAAAAATTATAAGGGCAAGAAAAATTACAACAATGATTCCAGCCGATTTATTTTCCTTAAAATTACTTAGGACATTTTTGTTAATTCTAGCCAACAAAACTAAGACAAAGCAAATTAATGCAATTGCAAAATAATAAATTAGATCACTACCTATATTAAAATAAAATAACTTATAAAAGCCTAGCAAAAACATTAAATTTATTATATAAAAAATTGCAAAATTGACGATTTTGCTTGTCAAATATGTTTTACTAGATAAGGGTAGGGAGAAAATCAAATATGAATTTGCTTTAGTGAAATCCTTATCTACAAGACTAAATAAGTAAATAAAATTTTCAAAGATAAAAAATACTACTCCTCCTATAAATATAATTCTTATAAAGTCTTTAGTAAAAGTAAGGTTTAAATTTTTTACAAAGAGATGAAATACTATGGCAAAGGCCAAGAATATGGCATTTACTATCATAAGTCTTGTAATAATTTTATTATTTCTTTTTACATCAAATTTTAATAACTTTTTCATATCAATTCAAATATATCCTATCGTAAAAGTCAGCTAAGCTCAAATTTTCTTTGTTTCTTAAATCTTCTGCCTTAGCTTTTATAAAAATTTTCCCTCTATTTAAAAAAATCACATCATCAATCAAATCTTCAATCTTATCGATCTTGTGACTTGCAATAATCATGGTTTTTTTGCCGTCAATTTTATCGATTAATAAATCTATAATCTTTCCACTAGCTACCTGGTCAAGACCGTCAATTATCTCATCTAAGAGATAAATTTTTGCATCTAAGGATAAGGTAAGGGCTATATTTAATTTTTGCCTTTGGCCCTTGGATAAATTTTTAATAAATTTTGATGTATCTATGTCTAAATATTCATTAAGTCTTTCATTGTAATCCTTATCAAAATTTTTATAAAAATCTCCATAAAGTTCAATAAGATCATTTCCAGTAAAGTCTTCTTCGAAATCAAAAGTTGATGACTTAAAAGCTATAAATTCTTTGTTTTTGTAGCTTATATCCTCGCCAAATATTTTGACTTCGCCTTTTGTAGCTTTTGAAAGTCCTCCGATAATTTTTAATAAGCTAGTTTTCCCAGATCCAGATGGACCAAATAAACCCAAAATTTTGCCTTGGCAAATATCAAAACTTATATCATCAAGGGCTGTTATTTCCTTGTATTTTTTCTTAACATTCTGTAATTCTATTATCTTATCCATTTGCAAGATTCCTTAGCTTTAAATGTTCAATTGCCTCATCAAGGCTGATATCAATATCTTCCAAAGAATGTAAAAATTCGTTAATATAGGAATGGAGATATTCATATCTGATGTTGGCCTTTTTCTCTTCATTAACTCTTATATACAATCCATCCGATTTGCTTTCCAAAATTTGACTATCGATAAGTTCGTCAAAACATTGGTCAACATAGACTGGATTTATTTTAAATTTGCTGGTAAAAAATTTTTTGTCATTAATTTTACTACCGTTTTTCAAATTTCCATGTAAAATTTCTAGTTTTATATAATCTTCTAACTGATCTTTTTTAGATTTGTATTTCATAATTAATACCTATTTAAGAATTTAAACTTTTAAAAAAGTAAGCTCCTTATATTTTACTAATTTCCTATTTATGGTATTATTATATCAGACTTTTGTCCTTTGCCTAATAGGATTTAAAAAATTTTATTTTGCCCTTGACAGATATCTTTTATTATCGTATACTATATGAGTAAGCACTTAGCGGGGTGTGGCGCAGCTTGGTAGCGCGCGTGTTTTGGGAACATGAGGCCGAAGGTTCGAATCCTTTCACCCCGACCATCTTTATCAGACTTGAATGTCTGATTTTTTTGTACTTATTTTTAAACCACAAAATTTTATTGCTAACTCTAGGCTTTGAGAAGGTGAGCTCCAAAGCTTCGAATCCTTTCACCCCGACCATCTATATTATCAGACTTGAAGTCTGATTTTTTTGTACTTATTTTTAAACCACAAAATTTTATTGCTAACTCTAGGCTTTGAGAAGGTGAGCTCCAAAGCTTCGAATCCTTTCACCCCGACCATCTTAACAGTAGAGAAATCTACTGTTTTTTTTGTGCTTATTCTAATCCATAAATTACTACATTTGAAATTTAATCAATTATATTCTTATTTTCAAACTTGAATAAAATAATAAATAAACGTATGATGTGTATAAGCACATTGTTTTAGGAGGCTTTTATGGACACTGTTAGAAAAAATATTACTTTATCTAAAGAACAAGCCGAAGAAATTGAAAGATTTGCAAGATTAAATGATATTAGTGTATCAGAGTTCTTAAGAAATACAGCTCTTAAAGAAATTAGAAGGATGAATAATCTTGATTTGTTAGATTATTTAATAGAAAATTGCGATTATGTATCCGACGACGAACAAAAAGAAATTGACAAAGCAAATTTAGAAAATATTTATAAAGAAGATTGTAGAGAATTGAGTATCGATGAAATCTTACAAGGTTAAATATCATAAAAATGCTATTAAATTTATAAAAAAACATAAAACATTTGGTTTGAAATTTTATAAGGCTTTTGATGAATTACAAGATTATACACAATATAAGGGAAAATATGATATACGTAAAATCCGAGGTAATAAAAAAAATAATTTATTTAGGTTAAGAATAGGAGATTATAGGGCGATTTTTGAAATAGAGGAAAATGAAATAAACATAATATATGTCTTATATATAGACAGTAGAGGCGATGTTTATAAATAAAATTAATGAAAATAGTAGTAATAGCAACAATTTTATGTACCAATCTAAATTCTCATTGAGGGTTTGGCTTGGTACATTTTTATATTTAAAACAAAATTTCAGTAAAATACCCTCCTCGCTAATTTTTCCAGCAAAGAGGGTACATAATATAGATTTTATTTTATCTTTGAATTTTATTAAAGCTTTGACTCTTCATCTCGCCTTGTTCACTTATATTTATTGACCCATTTTCATATTTACCATTGATTGGAGTGTCGACGTTTACTCCTTGGATGGTCAATGAAACTTCTCCATTGTTTTCTTGGTAAGTTCCTTGGTGAACTCTATTTTCAATTTGATATCTCAATGATCCATCTGTTCTAAGACTCAATCGTGTGTTATTTCCTTGATATTCTCCAGCTACTGAATCTGATGTTGTAAAGTATGAGTTTTGATCGATAGCTATTGAATTTGCAATTTCCAAGCCTGATAGGGCATTGTTTACTCTGTCTAATACTTCGTCTAAGAATGAGAAACCATAGTATGGAATTTCATAGTAGGTGTAGTCATCTTCAACAAAGAATTTGTGATAGATTTCATTGTCGGTTGTTAGTGGACCATCAGTGTAGAATTTACCATCTTCATCTTTTTTAGATTTGACATTTTTGTATTCTACAAATGAATAATAGGTAAATTCGTTTGTGTATTTATCTTCGTAGTTTTCATTTGTCTTTATTTCATAAATTAGCATGACTCTGTTTTTGAGGTTTTCATCGCCAGATTTTTTACCTGTTATTGCGCCAAGATAATTTATGTTTGAGATTTTTGTAAATGATCTTTCTTGGAAAGTTTCTTTTATTAATTTTCCTGAATGCTCTTTTAATGTTCCTAGTAAATCTTTGTCAAGATCATCTACAGTTGTGATGTATCCATCATTATCAGTTGATTTTTCTTCGCCATTTTCTTTTTCTTCTTCTGCAACTGTAAAGGTCTTTTCTATTGGACTTAAAGTTACTCCAAAATCATTCTTGAGTGCTTCTTGATCAAATTCTAAGCTAATCTGATATTCTTCTCCACTTGATAATTCACTGGTTTTGCTTGGATTAATTTTAATTTCTGACATATAATCCGGGGCATCTTCTGTTAAGCTTGTCTTTAGACTTATATTTGGACTTTCTCCCTCATATTCTACTTTTATATAGTTAAAAGGATCTACGCTTTCTTCTAAATTTAGATTGTCAACTATCACAGGCTTTATCGTGCTTGTAAATAAGACATTGTAGCTATCTAGTAGACTTTGGTCAGAAATATTTGCCACAACAGTTATCTCTTCACCGTTTGATAGGTTGTTATCCTTGCTAAAGTTAAAGCTTGTTGTTTGCTCAAGTTCATCTACAAATTGTTTAGCTGCTGTATCATATTGATCAGATTTTCTGTCTTTTTTCTTATAGACTATTTGATTTCCAAATTCTGCTAATAAACGATCTTTATCTAAGCTAGCAGATGGACTTGCTTGACCATCTTCTCCAGTGAATGTAACATTGATATAGTTAGAAAGGTCTATTTCTACATCTTTTGTTTTTTTGTTTAGGAATAAATAAGCAATTATTATCCCAGCTACTAGTAGAATGATTGGTAGAAAATATATAGGCTTAAAAGAAAAAGGTTCTTTATTTTCTTCTATCTTTTCCTCTTTTACTTCTACATTTTCATTTACTAATTTTGTGCTTTCTATAATTTCCCTATTTTCTCTTGGAATTTCAGGGCTTTTTTGTGAAATATTTTCCTTAAATTCTTTTTCTACATATGAATTGGAATTTTCTTTTTGAAAATATCTTATGGCTTGTGGAATATTAGAAGGATCAAGAGTTTCTTTTTTATGCTTCAAGTCGTTAAGATTATCAGATTTTAAAATCCTAGCTACTCTAGCTTCGACGTATTCGTAAGGAATATTCTTTTCGTTCTTGGTCTTATTTTTTTTATCATTTGACTGATTAACAAAATTTTCCTTTAGATTTCCATCTTTGTTCGCTAGTTTTTTATCAAGAAAATTAGAGAATCTTTCTCCATTTTCCTTATGCCTAATATATCTGCTCTTCCTTTCATCTGTTGGATTATAACCATAATAAGCTGATGGAATTTCTTTTTTATCAGATGCTGGTTTTTCCTTGCTTTTTTCATTATCTTTAGTAGTTATATTTGTATCTACGACTTCATTATTTTCTTTGTTAGTATCTAAAGTTACTGAAGCTTTTTTCTTGATTTTGAAGTTTTTTAGCAAATTTTCAAATTTATTATTGGAATTTTCTTCTTTTCCCTTATTTTCTATTTTATTTTCTTTATCTGTAAGCGATTGATAGGTGGAATTTTCTTTTTCTTCTAAACTCTCAACCGGATCTTCAATTGGGATTTTTGAATAATTTTCATTTTTTAATTTATTTCCACAAACAGGGCAGAATTTTTCATCCCCATCTATTTTAGCACCACAATAAGTACAATACATTTAATCTCCTCGTTTCGGCTTATATATATTAATATACATCATTGACATAAATTTATAAAGCAAAAACATTTATATATTTTCAACTGTTAGGTAAGCCTTGCCAGATGCCTTTGGAGCTTTTGATCTTCTTTGGAATATTATTAATATTAGAAGGGTTGCTATATAAGGAATCATTGAAATAAACTCTATCGGCAAGGTTAAATTTGAACCGCCAAGATAGGTTGCTATTGCCTGAGCAAGGCCAAAAAATAGTGAACCAACCAAGACACCTTGAGGCTTCCAATTACCAAAAATAACAGTAACTAGGGCTATATAACCTTGACCAGCTATTAGCGTCGGCGAAAAGGAACTTACCACAGCTAGTGCCATGCTTGCTCCTCCAAGACCTCCCATAAAGCCAGAGAAAATTACAGCTAAATAACGTGTTTTTGTAACGTTGATATTTAAAGTTTCTGCTGCTTTTGGATGTTCACCAACAGCTATTACTCTTAGCCCCCATTTGCTTTTATATAAAAATAGGTAAAGAACTAAAACCATTATCAACGAAATATAAACTGTAGCATATTGGCCAAAAATATTTAAAAATATTTGATTTTTTGTAAGAGATCTAAACAATCTAGGGATTTTATTTTCAAGTGGTATTGATGGTGTTTGAGTTGCTCCATCAAAAAATAATCTTGCTAGGAATAAGGCAAGGCCTGGTCCTAGAGTATTGATTGCAATACCAGAGATAGTTTGATCTCCAGCAAAGCTTACAGATATTATGGCGTGAATTAAACCAAAAACTGCACCTGCAAGTCCTCCTGCTAGAAAAGCAATCCATGGATTTCCTAGATAATAACCAACTGTCGCTCCCATCAAAGCGCCAATTGTCATCATTCCTTCAAGACCTATGTTTACAACTCCTGATTTTTCGCTAATCATGCCACCTAAACCGGTCAAAAGTACAGGGCAAGCATTAGAAAAAGTATTTCCTATTATTAAAGCTAACATTACTAAATTCATTTATTTTGCTCGCTTTCTTTGTTTTCATCTTTAATGAGTTTTTCTCCTTTGTCAAAATTATCAGAAAAATCTGATAAATTTTTGCTGATAGCTTTAGCGTCGACAGAATTCTTCTCATTTTCTTTAGCTTCTAACAAGCTTTTCTTATATTGTTTTTTTCTTTGACTTTTTGCTCTAATAATTCTAAAGGCCAAAGGAATTGATGTAAATAAAATTATAGTACCAATAATGATATTTATTAACTCAGTTGGAACTCCAAGCACTCTTTGCAAGTTGCTTCCAGCGTATTTTAAGGAGCCGAAAAATAGACCCGAAAAAATCACACCGATAGGATTGTTGCTTGCAAGTAAGGATACGGCAAGTCCATCAAAACCATAGTTATCCATAGCAGATAAAACTGAAATGGAATAAGTGTATCCTAAGATGTGGGTTACACCAGCAAGGGCACATATAGCTCCAGAGATGGCCATTGATTGGATAATTTTCTTTGAGGAATCAATTCCACCATATTCGCTTGCCTCTCTATTTAGACCAACAGCCTTTAGCTGGTAGCCTAAAACTGTTTTGTTTAAAATATACCAGGCAATTATTACAGCTATTATCGCTAAAATTAAACCTAAATGAATTGGCGCTTTAAAAAATTTACTGAAAAAAGGTCCAAATTCTTTGTAAGAATCCTTAAATAAGGTTATCTTTGAACTTTCCAATATCTCATAAGAAGCAAATGAATTTTCTTGTTTAAAAGTTTGAGCCAAAAAATTTTGAAAGTAGAATGCAACCCAATTTAGCATTATAGTTGAAATTACTTCATGAATACCAAATTTCGCTTTTATAAATCCTGCCAAGGCTCCGTAGGCTGCACCTACAATAATTGCAATTAATATGGCAACTATAGGATGAAGAATTGGAGGAAGTGGCAATAAATAGCCCACCAAATAACCAACTATAGTTCCTACTATAAATTGTCCTTCTGCTCCCATATTAAAAAGACCTGTCTTAAAGGCAAAGCAAACACCCAAACCTGTTAGCATAATTGGGGTTGAATAAACTAAGGCCCAACCTATATTTCTTGGACTCTTAAAAATCCCATTTAACAAGGCAGAATAGGCTTCGATCGGATTGTAACCAGAAAATATTAATACCAAAGCTCCAACAGCAAGGCCTAAAAATATGGAAATTATTGTAAAAAGAATCTTGGAATTTTTAATATTTGTTTTTTTTACATTATTGATTTCTGTCATCTTCCACCTGCCATTAATCTACCAATTTCAAATTCGTCGGTTTCTTTAGGGTCTTTTTCTCCTACGATTTTGCCGTCAAAAATAACCAAAATTCTATCTGACAAATCCATTATCTCGTCAAGTTCAAAACTAATTAACAGAACTGCTTTGTTATTATTTCTTAATTCTACAAGGTATTGGTGAATAAATTCTATCGCGCCAACATCAAGGCCTCTTGTTGGTTGAGATGCAATTAAGACATCTGGATTATTGGAGATTTCTCTTGCAATTATTACTTTTTGTTGGTTGCCACCTGATAGGCTTTGGGCTTTTTGGTTGATATCTCTTGGTCTTATATCAAATTTTTCCACAAGCTTATTGGCATTTTCATCTATATTTTTAAAATTAAGCTTTCCTTTGGTAGAAAAAGGCTCATTGTGAACATTTTCTAAGATCAAATTATCTTTTACTGGATATTCCAATATTAGTCCTCTTTTTTGCCTATCTTCAGGGATGGAATTCATTCCCTTATCAATTATCATTCGTGGACTTTTATTTGTTATATCAGTTCCATTTAGGGTGATTTTTCCTCTATTTGATTTACTCATTCCCGTAAGAGCATCAATTAGCTCACTTTGTCCATTGCCATCAACACCAGCAATACCAAGTATTTCTCCAGATCTAAGGTCAAGATTTAATCCTTTTAAGATATCAATTCCACGCCTATCCTTAACCCATAAATCTTCAACTTTTAAAACGACTCCACCAGGATTTTGCTCGTTTTTGTTGACATTAAAGCTTACATTTCGACCTACCATTTTTTCTGCCAGAATATTTTCATCAATTTCTGAAACTTTTAGCTTATCAATAAATTTCCCGCGTCTAATAATGGTACAATAATCTGCCATCGCCTTAATTTCAGCTAGTTTGTGAGTTATTATTATTATTGACTTTTCCATTTGGGTAAGTCTTTGAATAATTTCTATAAATTCATTTATCTCTTGAGGAGTTAAAACTGCTGTTGGCTCATCAAATATTAGTATGTCAGCCCCCCTATAAAGTGCTTTTAAAATCTCTACTCTTTGTTGTTGGCCAACTGTAATATCTTCAACTTTTGCTAAAGGATCGATTTTTAAACCATAATCATCAGAAAGTTTCTGAACCTTTTTTATTGCAGCTTTTCTATCTAAAAATATTCCCTTATCATTTTCATAACCTAAAATTATATTTTCTGCTACCGTTAGTGGTTCTATTAGCATAAAATGCTGGTGAACCATTCCTATCCCGCAATCTATGGCTTTTTTGGGTGTCATGTTTGGATATTTTTCGCCATTAATTTCGACATATCCATCAGTTGGAGGAAATAAACCATATAAAATATTCATCAAAGTGGTTTTTCCCGCTCCATTTTCCCCCAGTAAAGCATGAACTTCACATTTGTGCAAATCAAAGTTAATATTTGTCAAAACTTGATTTTCGCCAAAACGTTTGCTTATGTTTTTCATAGATACGACAGGATTTTCATTATAATGTTTGTCCATAATCCAATCCCCCATTTTCTTATATTAATTTTATCATAGTTTAAGCAATTAGAATAGCTTGATAAGGATTTTTTATTAGTTTTATGCATTTGTTAAAGAACTTACAAAAAAAAGACCCCAAAAGAGGTCTTTTCGCATGAATTTTATTTTTCTTCTTCTATCCAGCCTTGGCTTATAGCTTCTTCTTTGTTTTGTGGAACTTCTATTTTTCCATCAATTATATCTTTTTTGATTTGTTCAACTTTTTCTTTGATTTCATCTTTTACAAGTCCATTATCTGCATAAGCAATTGATACTGCATTATCATCAGCTAGGGTAAATCTAACTGTCTCGCCACCTTTGAAGTCACCTTTTTGATATTCTTCTACTATTAATCTTACAGCATCGCCTACGCCTTTAATTGTTGAAACTAGCATATTATCTGGAGCTTCAGCTTGTTGGTCACGGTCTACTCCGATTACCCATTTATTGCTTTCTTTAGCAGCTTCAATTACGCCTATTCCAACTCCACCAGCTGCATGGAATACTACATCAGCACCTTGTTGGTACATTCTTTCTGCAATATTTTTTCCAGCTGCTTGATCGGAAAAGCTATTAGCATATTGAACTTGAACTTCTATATCTTCTCCTCTTTCTTTAGCTGCATAAGCAACTCCTGCTCTGTAGCCATATTCAAATCTGTCGATTACATCACCTTGGACGCCACCTACGAAACCAACATTTTTACTTTCTGTCATCATACCTGCAATATATCCTACTAAAAATGAGTTTTGATGATCAGCAAATCCTACACCTACTAGATTTTCAAGCTTGTCTTGGTTGTCGCTATCGATTATTACATAGTTTTTGTCTGGATTTTCTTTGGCAGCTGCTACTGTATCTTTATATAAAGCATAACCTACAGTTAAAATGATATCTGATTCAGAATCTAGAGCACTTTCTAGATTTGCCTTGTAATCAGCTTCTTTGTGGCTTTCGATATAATCAAATTTTGCTATACCATCATCTTGTGCTTTTTGTAAGCCTTCATAAGCTGATTGGTTGAATGATTTGTCGTTGACACCACCAAAATCTGTAACCATGGTTACTTTTACAGTTTCGCCTTCTGGAGTTTCAGAAGCATTTTCTTTTTCTTCTTCTTTTGTTTGATCAGCATCTTCGTTATCTTTGTTTTCTTCTTTGTTTTCAGTTTCTGTTGTTTGTTCGGTTTTTGCACCCTCGTCAGTTGTTTGCTTGTTCTTATCCCCAGAGCATGATGCTAAAACTAATGATAAAGATAAAGCAAGAGCTAGGGTCATAAATTTTTTGATTTTCATTTTCTTCCTCCATAAAATGTTTCTCTAATATAATTTTACCCCTTCTTGGTCATTGTCCACTTTTCTACTCTTATAATTTTAATAAATATCAGTGCTTATATATTGTGATTTTTGCAAAATAATGTATTTTATAATTATTTTTCATAAAGGCTTGCTATTTTTTTTATTTGTGTTATAATGAGTATAGAACTGAAAAGGTTTCCACAAAATATTATGACGAGAGCGAGAGTTGATTTATTCACTCGCTCTTTTTGTCTACAAGGAGGTATTTATGAGAGATATTTTTGTGGCTGAATTAGTTGGAACTTTTTTACTAATTCTACTAGGAGACGGTGTTGTTGCAAACGTATTGACTAGAAAAAGTGGTATGCATGGCGCAGGCCCTGTACAAATCACTCTTGCTTGGGGTCTTGCAGTTATGGTTCCAGCAACAATTTTTGGTGCAATGAGTGGTGCACACTTTAACCCTGCACTTACAATAGCACTTGCATTTAAGGGTGCTATAGGCTGGGATACATTGCTTCCTTACATAGGCGGACAAATGATAGGCGCAATGCTCGGTGCTTTATGCGTTTACATTTTGTACAAAGATCACTTTGAAGATCAATGTGACGAAGATCCAGCAACAGTACGTGGTTGCTTCTGTACTGGACCATCAATACCAAATACTGGAAGAAACCTATTATCTGAAATAATTGGTACTTTTGTTTTAGTTTTTGCTATTTTAGGCTTTGGTAATGTTGATGGCGCTGCAGGCGTTGGTGTTAACTATCTATTTGTTAACGGATTAATCGTATCTATTGGTATGAGTTTAGGCGGACTTACAGGTTATGCTATTAACCCTGCCCGTGACCTTGGACCAAGAATTATGTATGCAATACTACCTTTCAAGAAAAAAGTTGAACCTAATTGGGAATATGGCTGGATTCCAGTAGTTGGACCAATTATCGGTGGTATTTTAGCAGTTATTATCTTTAATATTGTATTTTAATTTATATTAAGATTAATGTTGTAAATTTATAAAGGCAAGTATTTTTACTTGCCTTTTGTCTATTAAGAATTGAGGTAAAAATGTATGATGTTTTAATTATTGGTGCTGGCGTTACAGGTGCATCAATTGCTCGTAATTTATCCAGATATAAACTTGATATTGCAATTTTAGAAAAAGCAAACGATGTTTCTATGGGTGCAAGCAAAGCCAATTCTGCAATTATTCATGGTGGTTATGCTGAACCACATAGAGAACTTCGTGGTAGAATATGCTATCCAGGAAGACAACAATTTAAAAAATTAAATGAAGAATTAAATTTTGGTTTTCTTGAAAACGGATCTTTGGTTTTGGCTTTCGAAGAAGAAGATATGAAAGCTTTGCAAAAACTTTATGATATGGGAATTGAAAATGGCTTAGACGATATAGAAATTATTGATCAAGAGAAACTAAGAGAAATAGAACCAAATGTATCTGATAATGCCATTGCAGCTTTATATTGTAAGGGTGCTGGAGTTTGCTCACCTTACGAATATGTAATAGCTTTAGTTGAAAATGCTCTTAGAAATGGCGCTGAACTTTTCTTAAATTCTAGAGTTTGTAAGATTTCAAAGGATGAATATTTTACTGTAGAAACCGAAGATGGCAAAAAATTTGAAGCTAAATACGTTATTAATGCCTCAGGTCTTGAAGGGGCAAAAGTTTCAAATATGATTGCCGAAACTAATTTTGATATCCATCCTAGAAGTGGCGAATATTTGATTTTCCAAAAAGGAACAGGCCAAAGAATTAAGCAAGTTTTATTCCAAGTTCCTACAGAAAAATCCAAGGGAATTCTTGCAACAAGAACTTATCACAACAATATACTTCTTGGTCCTGATGCCATAGATGAAGAAGAAATCGACTTATCAACTCATGAAGATAGGTTGATGTATATTTACAAAGAAGCTTTAAAATCAGTTAAGGATGATGTAATAAATCTAAGAGAATTTATAAGATCTTTTACAGGTCTTAGACCAGCAAGTTCAACTCATGATTTTATTATAGAAGAATCAAATATCAAAGGTTTTATCAATGTTGTAGGAATCCAATCCCCAGGAATTACATCAAGTCCAGAAATTGCAAAAATTGTCGAAGATATTTTAAGAAAATCTGGTCTAGCTTTGGAAAATGATCCTAATTTCAACCCTCATAGAGATCCAATCATTACTTACAAAGATTTGGAAGATATGAACAAGATCAAAGATAAGGTTGATTTACCAATGGGTAATCCTGACAGGATTGTTTGTAGGTGTGAACAAGTAAAAGAATCCACTATAAGAGATGCTATGAATCGTGGAATTCCTGTAGAAACTTTTGATGCTGTAAAAAGAAGAACTAGATGTGGCATGGGCTTTTGCCAAGGTCAATTTTGTAGACCAAGAGTTCTTGAAGTCATGGAAGATGAAATGGGCAAAAAGCCAATCGATGATCTTTTTGATAGCGAAAGAAATGGTCTTTCAAGACTAAATAAAAAAAGAATAAATGAACTTATCAAAGAAATGGAAGAAACTTCAAGAGCTGAAATAGAAGAAAAAGAAGAAAAGTAAAATTAAATGAAAAGTCCCCAAAACTTTTAAAATTTTGGGGATTTTTCATTTTTAGGGTTTTTATTTTTATGTCTATTAAGACCTTATAATCTTTCATCTGTTGCAATAACGTCAACTCCTGTATCAAGAACATTTGCTATTACAACATCACCTATATGAACAGGTGCTTTGATTTCTGCATCGTTAATTTGTTTCATACATTCAAATATCAATCCCTTTGGAATAGCGCTTGCAGTTTTTACTGGAACACTGTAATGAGAACCTCCATCAACTCTTACTGTTGAGCAAACCATTCTTTTTGGATCTTTTATTTCATTTCTTACGTATTCTTCGCCTTTTATGCAGGTATTGCCTGTAATATCGATTATTTCATCAGCTTCCATGGTTACTACTACTTGGCAACCTAGTGGGCAGTTGATGCATGTAAATTGTTTTTTCATCATTCCTCCAATTGTATAGTTACTTTCTTACTATTTGGGTCAATGTCTTCTTTTTTAAGTTTGATCAATTCCATTTCACCTGGGGCTAAAACTCTCTTTTTGCGGCTTAAGATACATTTGTCATCATTATAAACGGCAATTTTTCTTGAAGGATAAACATTGTTTACTCTAAATTTTACAATTATAGAATCATCCATGTTATCATAGTCAATGTATTGTGGCAATGTATAAGATATGCAATCTCCAGCTACTAAGTCGATTTTGTGAGATCCATCTTTTTTGAATTCGCCTTTTATATATTTAGCTGCATTTTCTGCTGCAAGTTCACTTTCTTCTGATACAAAATCTACCAAATCATGAACGTGCAAAACATTTCCTGCTGCAAATATTCCATCAACGCTTGTCATTAGTTTATCTGAAACTACAGCGCCTTTGGTTTTTGGATCAATTTCTATTTTTGCTTCTTTGGTCAATTCATTTTCTGGTAATAAGCCTACAGATAGTAAGATTGTATCGCATTCTATGAATTGCTCGCTTCCTTCAATTACTTTCAAGTGTTCATCAACTTTTGATAGATAAACTCCCTCTACTCTTTCGGTTCCCTTTATTCCTGAAATTGTAGTTGAATAGTAAAGTGGTATATCATAGTCGTGCAAGCATTGTACTATATTTCTTTTTAGACCACCTGAAAATGGCATAAGCTCTGCAACGCATTCAACTTTTGCACCTTCAAGAGTCATACGTCTTGCCATTATCAATCCTATATCTCCTGATCCTAGGATTACAACTTTCTTACCTGGCATATATCCATCAATGTTTACAAGCTTTTGAGCTGTTCCTGCACTATAAACTCCTGCAGGTCTACTTCCCGGTGTGTTTAAAGCTCCTCTTGGACGCTCTCTACAACCCATAGCAAGGATAATTGCTTTTGGTTTTATTACGAACATTCCATTTTCTTCATTCATCAATAGCAAAGTTTTATCTTCGTGCATATCCATTACTATTGTATTTAGCATTATATCTATGTCGCGTTTTTTAACTTCTACTATGAATCTTTGTGCATATTCTGGGCCAGTTAATTCTTCTTTAAATCTTTGAAGTCCAAAGCCATTGTGGATACATTGATTAAGAATTCCGCCTAATTTGTTATCACGTTCTACAATTAGGATATTTTTGATACCTTCATCGTAAGCTCTTACGGCTGCAGAAAGTCCAGCTGGGCCTCCACCAATTATTACTAAATCATAATCGCGCATCTATTTCTCCTTATTTTACTCTCTTTTCGATATAGAAAGAATCCTTACCTTTTTTGGTTACATCTTTCTCATCAATTCCCAATTCTCTGGATAAAATTTCTATGATTGAAGGTAGGCAAAAACCACCTTGGCATCTTCCTGCTGTAGCTCTAACACGTCTTTTGATTCCATCAACTGTTCTTGCTCCAACTGGTGCATGGATTGCATCTAAGATTTCGCCTTCTGTTACTCTTTCGCAACGGCAAATTATTTTACCATATTTAGGGTTTTTCTTGATTAGTTCGTTGTGTTCTTCGGCAGTCATTTCGCAAGTTTTTGGAATTGGGTTTCTTCCTGGTTTAAATTCAGTATTTTCTTCTAATTGCATAGATTCTGCTACCATATCTGCCATATATTTGCCTATAGCAGGAGCTGAAGTAAGGCCTGGTGATTCTATACCGATGCAATCGAAAAATCCTTTTCTGCTTTCTTCAAGAACAAAATCTCCACCAACTTCATGAGCTCTGTTTCCAGAAAAAGATGTGATTACTTGTCTTACTGGTACATTTTCTACAGTATCTTCAACTTTTTCTACTACTTCTTCCAAAGCTTTTCTTGTTGTAACTAAATCTGACTTATCATCTACAAAGTCAGCTGTTGGTCCAATTATTGTATTGCCATCGCAAGTTGGACTTACAAGAATTCCCTTACCTTTTTCTGTTGGAAGATTAAACAATACATGGTTAACAAAACCATTTGTTGCCTTATCCAAAAGCATATATTCGCCACGTCTAGCTTTAATGTTAAACTTATGATCATTAAATACTAAATCGTGGATTTGATCTGAAAATAATCCTGCAGCATTTACAACAGCCTTTGTTTCCAATTCTTCTCCATCAGCTGTGATTAATTTATAATGATCATCTTCTATGATTATATCTTTAATTTCAGTGTCTAGTTTGTATTCAACACCATTAAGATTTGAACCTTCTGCATAAGCAATATTCATCAAAAATGGATCTACTATTCCAGCATTTTTTGAATATAAAGCTGCATAGATATTTTTTTCAACTTTAGGTTCCATTTTTAGAATTTCATCTCTGTAGATGATTTCCATTCCGCTAACACCGTTTTCTATACCTTGATCATAAAGTTTTTGTAAATTCGGAAAATCTTTCTCATCATGGCACAAAACCAATGTTCCAATTTCTTTATATGGGAAATGCAATTCATCTGCCATTTCTCTCATCATATGGTTACCTAAAACATTCATTTTTGCTTTTAATGTTCCAGGTTCTGCATCATAACCACCATGGCAAATAGCTGAATTTGCTTTTGATGTACCTTCGCAAACGTCAGAATTCTTATCAACTACAAGGAAATCTCCCTTATATTTTGATAAATTATAAGCTAGAGAAGTGCCGGTTACGCCTGCACCTATTATAATAACATCTTTCATCTTTTCTCCTTATATGTAATAAAAAAGAGCCACTTTAGGGCTCTTTTTTTGGGCAAAGAGCACCTATTAATTAAGTGACTCTTTCTCTATAAAATATTAATATTTAAAATATTATATTATTTTAAATCTTTAGCCCAACCAACTGATCTAGAAATTGCTTTTTGCCAGTTGTAATCTTTTCTATCTCTTTCTTCAACGCTAATTTCTGGTTTAAATTCTCTTTCAACTTGACGATTTTCTATAATTTCATCTAAGTTCTTATAATAATCTACAGCAAGACCTGCAAGATAAGCTGCTCCAAGAGCTGTTGTTTCAAGTGTTACTGGTCTTTCTACGACTGTTTGGATCATATCAGCTTGGAATTGCATTAAGAAGTTATTTGCGCTAGCTCCACCATCTACTTTTAGAGCTTGTAGTTCTTTGCCTGAGTCAATACTCATTGCAGCAAGAACATCGTGTGTTAGATAAGCTAATGATTCTAGTGTTGCTCTTACTATATGATATTTGCTTGTACCACGTGTAATACCTACAATTGCTCCTCTAGCATATGGATCCCAATATGGTGCTCCAAGTCCTGTAAATGCAGGTACTACATAGCAACCATCTGTATCAGGAACTTTTGTTGCTAGATATTCTGTATCATCAGAAGCATCTACTATTCTTAGTTCATCTCTTAGCCATTGAATTGCAGAACCTGCTACAAAGATTGAACCTTCAAGTGCGTAATTAACTTTGCCTTCTTCAAGACCCCAAGCTATTGTTGTTAGTAGACCGTTTTTAGATTCTACAGCTTCTTCGCCTGTGTTCATTAGTAAGAATGCACCTGTACCATAGGTATTTTTTGCATCTCCTGCTCTAAAGCAAGTTTGTCCAAACAATGCTGCTTGTTGGTCACCAGCCATACCAGCGATTTTTATTGGAGAACCAAATAATTTTTCATTTGTTTCGCCATAAACACATGATGATGGTTTAACTTCTGGAAGCATGCATTTTGGAATATTTAATATCTTTAATAATTCTTCGTCCCATTCAAGTGTATGGATATTAAAGATCATTGTTCTTGATGCGTTGGTATAATCTGTTACGTGAACTTTACCACGAGTTAAATTGTATACTAGCCAGCAATCAACTGTACCAAATAGCAATTCGCCATTTTCAGCTCTTTGTTGACCATTTTCAATGTGATCTAGGATCCATCTGATCTTTGTTCCTGAGAAATATGGGTCAACAACAAGACCAGTTTTTTCTTTTATCATTTGACCGTAGCCATCAGCTACTAATTTATCAGCCATATCTGCTGTACGACGACATTGCCATACTATTGCATTGTAAACAGGTTCACCAGTTTCTTTATCCCAAACTATGGTAGTTTCACGTTGGTTTGTGATACCTATTGCAGCAATTTCAGATGCATCGATATTTTTCTTTGCTAAAGCTTCTGTACAAACTCCTAATTGTGTTGACCAAATTTCTGTAGCATCATGTTCTACCCAACCTGGTTTTGGGAAATATTGAGTGAATTCTTTTTGTGCTACTGAAATGATTTCGCCTTTTTTGTTAAAAACAATCGCTCTGTTACTAGTTGTTCCAGCATCTAATGCCATTATGTATTTGCCCATATTATCTCCTCCTACATAAGCCATACTTTATAATTTGAAGATGAGATTGCTATCGCCCCTGCGTTTAAAGCATTTATAACTTCTTCTCTTTTAGCAATTAAACCACCTGCTATAAGTGGAATATTGGTTCGTTTTTTAACTTCTTTCATTTGGTCAGGCAAAACACCCGGAAGAATTTCTATTGCATCACAATTAACATCCTTAATAGTTTGTTTCATGTTTTCAAAACTTATGCTATCTATTAAGAAAAATCTTAGGATAGTAAATAAACCAAGTTTTCTTGCATAGGTAACATTTGAAGGTCTTGTCGAAATCACTCCATCGGCTTGGGTATAATTTTTTATAAAGCTAGCAGCATAATTAGAACTTGATAAGCCCTCAATCAAATCCTCGTGTACTATAACAACTTTATTTGCATCCTTAAGTTTTTTTACTATGTGTGGAATCGTTTCTATATTACCGTATAAAACAAAGACCACTCTATTTTCGCTTTCCAAACATTTATGCAAATCCTTATTATTTTTAATTGCCATAATTACTGGATTATCATAAAGTTCTTCTAATACACTAATGCTAGACATCATACCTCCAATAAAAGAACAAAACGAGCCCCTAAAAATTACATTGGCTCGTTCTCATCATTCATCTTATTATATATATATTTTATCATATATTTTTATTTTTGCAAATCTTTTCCTAAGTTTTTTTAAAATTCTTTTTTACCCTCGCTAACCCCTTCAGCTTTCAATACTTTAGGTATGGTTTTTAGCAAAATTTTCAAATCATTTCTAAAACTGATATCATTTGCATAAATTCCATCTGTTTTAGCTTTTATTTCTGGTGGAAGATTATCTCTTCCAGAAATTTGTGAAAGTCCAGTTATGCCAGGCTTTACACTTGCTGCTCCATTTTCATATCTTAGATCTAAGAGCTCTTTTTCTTTAAGTATTACAGGTCTTGGCCCAATAAAACTCATATCGCCTTTTAAAATATTAAATAATTGTGGGATTTCATCGATAGAAGTTTTTCTTAAAAATTTCCCCCAAGGGGTTATAAATTCATCTGGATTTTCAAGTTCATAGGTTGAAGCATTATTAGGTGCTGTCATTTTCATAGATCTAAATTTATAACAAATGAAAGCTTTATTATCAACTCCAGCTCTTTTTTGTTTAAATAATATAGTTGCCTTAGGCTCATTTATTTTTGAAATAAGTCCAACTATCAAAATCAATGGACTTAGAATTATTAGAAATATTAATGAAAATATAAAATCTAATATGTTTTTTATATATTTTTTGTACATTTCTTTAACTCCTCATCCATAGTATTTTTTTATTATATTACAAATTAATCCAAAAACAAAGATAAATCTTCTTCGGATAATTCTATATATTCTCCTTCTTTTAACACAGGATCAAGTTCTAAATTGCCAATTGCAATTCTTTTTAAGCCTACTACTTCATTAGAAAGATTTGAAAATAATCTTTTCACCAGGTGAAATTTCCCTTCGGTAACTTTTACCAAGGCTTTTTTATCTTCCAAAATTTCTAATTTTGCAGGTCTTGCTGTATAATTATCTTCCTTAATATAAACACCTTTTTTAAATTCCTCTATAAGCGACTTATCTATTTTATCTCTTGTTTCTACCAGATAAGTTTTCTCAATATTAGAATTTGGGCTTGTAACTTTGTGGATAAATTTACCATCGGTGGATAGTAGAATCAATCCTCTTGTGTCCTTGTCTAATCTTCCAGCTATTGATAAATTAAGTCCTTGATAAAATTCATCAAGCAAATCTATTACTGTTCTTTCTTTATCGTCAGTAGAAGATAAAACACCTGCTGGTTTATTCATCATTATATAAATATTTTCAAAATAATCTACAAATTCTCCCATATAGAAAACCTGATCGATTTTTGGATCAACTTGTGTAGAGGAATCTTTTACTATTTGCCCATTTATTACTAAGCCACCTTTTTTGGCGTTTTTCTTGATATTTTTTCTCGTATCAAGATTAGAATTGCCAATCATTTTATCTACTCTCATTTTTTATTCCCATCAATTACGTTATTAACGCAAACTGTAAGTTCCTCATAGCTTTTGTAAAAGCTTGATAAATAGACTTTTCCAGCGTGTGTAATATAGTAATATTTTCTTCTAGGTCCTATTTCAGATTTTTTATAAGCACCCAAAATAAAACCTTTTTGGTTTAATCTTTTTAGAATCGGATAGACAGTTCCTTCTGTCATCGTGTAAAATCCATTCCTTTTTAGCTCTTCAACAAGCTCATAACCATAGGTTTGGTTATTTTTTATTATATGAAGGATAACTCCTTCTATTACTCCTTTTAACATTTGAGAATCTATCATTTTATCACCCTACTATATTGTATTACACAGTAGGATTTTATCAAGGACGACTACAATAATATTTCATTGGACAATATTTGCAAAGCTTTATATCATCGGTTTTTTCATAAATATTTTCGCTTAAAATATTTTTTGCTATCCTATCAATACTTTCTATGTCGAATGCTTTTTCATCAACTTTTATAAGCTCATCTTTTTCGATAAAATATAATAGCAAATCTTTTGTAGAAGCTTTATTAATTTCTCTTAGATATTTGTAGGTAATTAATTGTTTTTGATAGGCTTTTAAGCTTTCCTCTGTGTATGATCCTGTTTTGAAATCTATAATTGATCCATCAGAAAAAATGGCGTCGATATTTCCTTGAAGTATATAAAAATCCCTATCAGCCTTGTAATTCACCTCACTAGCAATTATAGGAAAATTTTTTTCCCTAAAATTTCTTATAGAATTTTTGTAAGCAGGATTTTTTTCTAAGAAAATATTAAGATTATAATCTAGCTTTGGATTTTCTCTATTTTCTTCTATATATTGGCAAATTTGGTGAACTCTACTTCCAAAAATTAGACTTGGATTTTTTGGCAAGGTAAATCTTAATTTTCTAAGAAATTTATATTTTAATGGGCAAGATTCGTAAACTTCAATATCTGTGGTAAAGGCAAGGATTTCTTTTTCAATCTTTTCTTCATAGCGAATGAAATTAATAGTCGAAAGTTTTGAGCTATCATCAAGATTATTGGCAAAATCAATTAGTCTAGAATCTGTTGAATTATCCAAAATTACCAATAGATTTTTTGCTCTGGTAAAGGCGGTGTAATATTTTCTGTAAAAATCAATTTCTTCCAAATTTTTATCCTTAGATTGATTTTTATATTTATCTAAGATTCCTCTACTATTTGCTCTTGGAAAATCATTTAATCCTGAAACAAAAACCACGTCAAATTCGAGACCCTTGGAATTGTGTATGGTCATAAAATTTATGGCATCGTATGTTTTATCAATTTCATCAAATTCTTTTATAGAATTGTTCTTGAAAAAATAGAAGATATAACCGTAGATAAATTCTAAAAAATAGTTTTTTCTATCACTTGCAAAAATTTCCTCATATTCACTAACAAGCTTTGTGAAAGTTCCAATATTATTTAAGGCTCTATCACTTTCCAAATCTCCAAGTTTTTTCCCTAAAATATCTTGTAAGTTTTTAATGGCAAAAGCCTTATAAATTATCTGGCTAATGGTTTTTGGACCATTATTTCTAATTTTTTCTATAAAGCTATCTATTTCTTTATTTTTAAAGCTTTGATCGTCAAAAAGCTCTGCTAGATATCTTCTAAAATATAATTTTTGCATCTGATCGTAAGATAAATCTTTCTGATAAGAAAGATTTGAAGGATAAGAGCTAAAAATTTTTACTAAAATGTAGATTAAAATCCTAATCTCATTTCTGTCAAAAAACTGACTCCTGCCCAAATTTAGAACTTTAAGTCCTCTTTTTTCCAAATAGTTTTGTAAATTTTTTGGATAATTAGAATTTAAAGTTGGAAATAAAAATCCAATCTGGTTAAGGGCGATTTTCTCATTTAAAATTTTGATAATCTTGTATAAATTTTCAAAATTATCAGCCCTAGCTCTTACTAGGCAGTTGGCATTTTCATTTTCATCAAAAGCCACAATTTCTTTTTTCTCGACTATCCCACTTGTATTTAAAAATTTCTGTGCCTTATCAATTATGGCTTGATTTGACCTATAATTAATATCCAACTTGTAAAAATTCGCAGAAACTCCCAATTTTTCCTGGCAAATCTCATCAAAATTTGTGATATTTTTAGGATCTGCTCCTCTAAATCTGTAAAGAGCCTGGTCGTCATCTCCAAAAACCATGATATTTTTGCCCTTTAATAATTTAAAGGCAATTTCTTGTTGGATAAAATTTGTATCTTGATATTCATCGATTATTACAAAATCTATGGACTTTCTGATTTGATCTCCGATTTCCTCATCAGCAAGTAGGTCGTAAAAATTTTTCAAAATCATTTGAAAATTCAACAATTTTTTATCTTTTAGAAGTTTTAAGTGACTTTGATAAATTTCGTAGGCAAATCTATCTTTTGGATCTTTTGAATTTTTAAGGATTTCAAGATCGATTAGATTGTTGGTAATTTCTGCAAAAATCCCTTGAATTCCCAAAACTTTATTTGCTCCCAAATATTTGTCAAAACCATCTATTTTTTCAAATAAGGATAGATTTTTTTCTAACAAATATTGTTCAAAGTAAGAATCTATAACTTTTTCTTTAAAAAAATCATCGTCAAGTTTTTTGTATTTATCTATATAAATATTTGCCAAAGAGTGAAAATTACCGATTTTTAGGTCAATTAAGTTGGAATTTATCCCCTCTTTTTTAAATTCGCTGATGATTCTAGTATTTAGTTCCTTGGCAGCTTTTTTGGTAAAAGTTGTAATTAAAATTTTATTGGCGGCAATTCCCTCTACTTTTATCAGTTCAATAACTTTTTTTACAATAGTAAAAGTTTTGCCAGTTCCAGGTCCAGCAATGATTGCTGCTGGAGTTTTTGCCTCATAGATTACTTCTTTTTGTTTGTCATTAATCATAAGATCAACTCATAGGCAAATCTTTTTATAAAAACACCGCTATCATCAATAAAAATTTCTCCGACATAAGAAAAGTTCATTTTCTCAATCAAGGATCTCATCCTGAAATTATCCTCGTGAGTATCAATTCTTAGGCAATCTTTACCGCTTTCTTTGGCTTTTTTTATAATTTCATCAAAAAAAATACTTGCAAGGCCTTCTCCCCTATGGTCAGTATCCACACAAAAAGTATGGATTACAAAATAATTTTCTCCCTTCATCTTATTTATTACAGGCTCATAGGTCTTTTCTTCTTCATCGGATAAAAAAGCGTAGGCTAATATTTCTCCGTTTTTTTCAAGAACATAGGATTTACCGCTTGAGATTTGACGAATCAAAAGTTTTTCATCTGGATTTCCTCTTTGCCATTGGTCTACACCGTCATTTTTTAGTGAAATTTTCGCTTTTTTTACAATTTCTTTAATTTTATCTAAATCATTTATATTTGCTTTCCTCATAAAATTATTATACCATTTGGCTTTAATGTAATTTGTTAAATTTAGGGTAAAATTTATGTATAGAGTAAATTATAGAATTATAAAGAGGTGTAAATGTACGATTATTTAATTATAGGTAACGGCATAGCAGGTCTTGCCGCTGCAGAAGAAATTAGAAAAAACGATGAAAACGGCAAAATTTTAATAGTTTCAAAGGAAGAAATTCCAACATACTGGAGAACAAGACTTTCAGCTTTGATAGCTAAAGATTTTGACAAAGATGATATATATGTCAAAAAAGAAGCTTGGTACCAAGAAAAGAATATCGAAGAGAAATTAGATACCGAAGTTGAAAAACTAGATTTAGAAAATAACAAGGCTATTTTGGCAGATGGAGAAGAAATAGAATACGCTAAAGTTCTTTTGGCAACTGGTGCAAGAGCTTTCGTTCCTCCAATCAAAAATGTTGAAAGCAAGGGCGTATTTGCTATAAGAAGTCTTGATGATTTGATAAGTTTTAAAGAATATGCTGCTGATAAGAAAGAAGTTGTAATAATTGGTGGAGGAATCCTAGGTCTTGAAGCTGCTTTTTCTGTAAAGGAATTAGGCAAAGAAGTTTCTGTTATCGAGGCAGCTGATTATATCCTAAATCGTCAATTAGATCATGAGCTTTCTAAAAAACTTGAAAAATCCTTAAATGATATGGGTATTAAAACTTTTACTGGCAAAGCAACAGAAGAAATCTTGGTAAATGATGGCAAAGTTTCTGGCATCAAACTTTCTAACGGCGAAGAAATAAAAGCAGATGTGATAATGGTTCAAGCAGGAGTTCGCTCAATTATCGATCTTGCAAAAAATTCTAATCTTGAAGTTGACCGTGGAATAATTGTAAATGACAATTTACAAAGCAAAAAAGAAAATGTATATGCTGCAGGCGATTGTGCACAAATTGGAAACTTTACCATCGGTCTTTGGACAGCAAGTCAAGAAATGGGCAAAATTGTCGGTCGCAATATGACTGGAGCAAAGGAAACTTACGAAAAACCAAAACCATTCTCAACTTTGATGATTGGAAATATCAAGGTATTTTCAGCAGGAATGACTTCTGGAGAAGGCATTGAAGAAATGAAAACTGAAAAAGATGGCAACATCTACAAACTTTTCAAAAAAGACGGCAAATTTGTAGGTGGCATCCTCTGGAATGACATAAAAATGCAAAATGATGTAAAAGATCTTGTATTTAACGGCAAAAATTTAGAAGATACAAAATTAGCAGAAATTTTCAATTAATTCTTTCAAAAAATAAAACAGCTTGCTTAGATTTTTGAACTGACCCCCAAAAGTTAGACCTAAAAACTAACTAACGGAGGTCAGTTTTTTAATGGCAAAATATAGCACAGAATTCAAAATGAAAGTAGTAAAAGAATATTTAGAATCAAACATCTCATATAAATCTTTATCAGACAAATATTGCATACCATCAGAAAGCGTAGTGAAAAGCTGGGTAAATGCATACAAATCACAAGGCTATGAAGGACTAAAAGTAAAAAGAAAAAATACACAATATACTTTGGAATTCAAGTTAAATGTAGTAAACTTGTACTTAACAGGAGAAATGTCCTATCAAAGCCTAGCAAACAATCTTAAAATCAATAATCCATCAATAATCACCCGATGGGTCAATGAATATAGAGAAAAAGGAATTGAAGGACTTAGATCTAAAAAGAGAGGAAGACCTTCAAAAATGCCAAAATCCCCAAAGAGATCAAAAGACACTAAAATAGAATCATCAGCAAACATAACTAATTTAGAAAATGAATCATTAACACAAGCACAACTAAAAGAAAAGATAAAGAAATTAGAAGAAGAAAACTATTGGCTTCAATTAGAAAATGATGCAATAAAAAAAAAGATAGAATTGTCTCAAATGACAGATACAGAAATAAGACAATTGCTGAAACAATCAAAGTCTTAAGAGATAAATACAAACTAAAAGACTTGTTAAAATACTTTAACATTGCCAAATCAACATACATGTATTGGCAAAAACGCTTAAATAAACCAAATAAAGATCTAGAATTAGAAAAGAAAATACTTAAAATAAGAAAAGACAATCCAAACTACGGCTACAGAAGAATAACAGCAATGTTAAAAAGATCAGGACTGATAATAAACAAAAAGAAAGTACAACGATTAGTTCAAAAGTTAAAACTTCAAGTAAAAAGCTATTCAAGAAAAACAAGAAAATACTCATCCTACAAAGGACAGGTAGGAAAAATATCAGACAACAAAATAAAAAGAAACTTTAAAGTGGAAACACCATACACACAAATAACAACAGACACAACAGAATTTAAGTATTTAGAAAAAGATAAAACAGGAACATATCAAATAAAGAAACTCTATCTAAACCCATACCTAGATATGTACAACAGTGAAATACTTAGCTATGAAATATCAAAACACCCAACAATAGAACCAATCTTAAAAGCCTTAGACAAAGCAATAGAGGTAACTAATAAAAATAAAGAAAAAAGAATATTCCACTCTGATCAAGGCTGGGCATACCAAGTAAAGCAATACACATCAAAACTAGAAGAAAATGACATCACTCAATCCATGTCAAGAAAAGGAAATTGCTTAGACAACTCACCAATGGAAAATTTCTTTGGGATATTAAAACAAGAAATATATTACGGAAATAAATTCTATTCATACGAGCACTTAAAACAAACAATTGAAGATTTCATAAAATATTACAACGAAGAAAGAATAAAAGAAAAATTAGGATACTTATCACCAATAGAATACAGAAAGAAGAATGCAGCATAAAAATTTCCTACCCCTAGGGGTAGGATAGGACAAAGAAATACCAGGGCTAGTTTAGTTCTAACTCTGGTATTAGGTCCAACTTTGTGGGGTCACCTTATTTTACTAAGCAGCTGTTTTTCTTTTTAAAGTTTCATTGAATTTTGTCTACGTCTTAATCTTGTTATGGTTGCTTTTTCGTCAATTTCTACCATAGACATATTTATAAGACTATCTTTTTTGATATCACAAATTGCCTTGGTTTTTGGAGTAATCAGACCAATTGGCAGCAAATCTTCATCAATAGATCGAACATGGCTTGTTAGTTTGCCAAAAACTTTTTCCGAACCAATTCCATCCAAAGTTTCGCCTTTTTTGATATCTCTTTTTGCAACTGTTACTGTATCTGCAACTTGGCCTTGAATTGGAACTATAGTAGCTTCATTTTCCACAACTGCCTTATAAATTGTAATTGGTGCTTCAAGACTTGTTAGATGGTATGGCCTATACATCAAATAATTTGGTCCATCTCCAAAACCTAAAAATTTCATCAAATCTCTTACATCTTCCTTATCACTTGTAACTATAATAAAAACTCCAGGAGCCATTCCTTGGGAAAATTCAACGACCTTATAATTATTTAAAATTCCACCATCTTTTTTTAATTTAAAATCATTGACAGCTGTTTCTGGGCTTGTTTTTATTCCATGGCAACCAAATGTATCTGGCAAAAATCCAAGAGCATTGCAAACACTATTTAGCTCTATCATGGTGTTAGTTCCATCTACAAAACTTGTTAGCATTTTTGGATTAAGATCTTTTGCTTTTGCTTCTTCCATGAGATTTTCTGGAGTTTGGTAATTGTCAAGCCTGTTATTTTTGCCCTTAGCGGCTACCAAAACTTCAAGTCCCATACCAAAAGCATATTCGCAAAGATCAATTATAGCTCCCGGCTCATCTCCCAAAATTCCAGTATACACAACTCCAGCTTTTCTTGCCATATCTGCTAAAACAGGGCCAACTGTCGCTTCACATTCCACATTAAAAGAAATCATGTGTTTATGATATTGGATAGTTTTTCTTGCAATAACTGCCCCAAAAGAAGGATTTCCAGTACAATCGATAACTGCATTTATTTGCAAAAGTTTGTAAGAAAGTCTGTAATTTGTTGAAACACAAACATAACCCTTTTCCAAAATTTCATAGCCTTCGTTATAATCATCTGTATAAATTATCTTATCTTCATTAACTCCAGATTTTACCAAGGCTTTGATAGCTTTTTGCGGAGTTTTATCGATTACAAGTTTAACCTCCATGGCATCGATATTTGCAAGCTGTGAAATAAGTGAAGTTCCCATTTTGCCACAGCCAATTATAGCAAGTTTTATCGACTCGCCGTTATATTTCATTTCATTTAAATTTCTACTAATTTTAAACATTTAAGCTCCTTAAATAATCAGCTAAAACTTTTGCAGAAGATGATGCCCATTGGATATTATAGCCTCCACAAGCTCCATTAACATCCAAAATTTCTCCGATAAAAAACACATCCGGGAAAATTTTTGACTCCATAGTTTTAGGATTTACAAATTTAGTGTCAACTCCACCAATTGTCAGCTGGGCATTTTCACTATCGTGAATTTTTGTAATTTCAAAGCTTAGATTTTTTAAAGTTTTAACTAATTTTTCCAAGTCGTAAGTTTTTAATTCACACAATTTTTTCTTAGGACTTAGCTTTAGCAATTTAATTACATCTCCTATAAGCTTCTCATTTATTATACCGATTAATAAATCGTATAAAGATTTATTTGGAAAATTCTTTATTGTTTTTTCTAAAAAATCATAAAATTCCTGGTAAGTTTTCTCTGGATAAAAGTCAATTTCAACAGATACTTTTTTCTTATCTCTTAAAGCAAGGGATAATTCATTTGAAATATCCAAAATTGCAGTGCCAGTAAGGCCATAATCTTGAAAAATTATATCATCTATTGAAGATTTTATAAATTTCCCTTCCACAAACAAGCTAGCCTTGCCGGTAATTCTTGTTCCCTTGGCTTTTTTGCTAAATTTTTCTTTACTTTCAAAATTTGTAATCCCATAGGTCATTTTTGTAAGAGGAATTTCATTTTTTATTAAAGCAAAAATTTTGCCATCAGATCCAGAATTTGCCAAGCTTTTGCCACCTGTCGCAAAAACTAATTTGTCATAGGAATATGATTTTTCATTAGTTTCAACTTCTTTTTTTAAAAAATTTATAGCTTCTACTTCTTGATTAAAGATAAATTTAGCATTTTCTTTTGAAGAATTATACAAAGCATCTCTAATAGTTTTACTTGACATGGTTTTTGGATAGCATCTACCAGAAGGAAGATTTGTCGTTGCGATTCCAATATTATTTAGGTATTTTATCAAATCGTAATTTGTAAAATTATCTAAGGCATATTTGAAAAAGTCTTCATTTTCTGATTTATAAAAATCGTAAGAAAAATTTAGATTTGTAAAGTTACAGCGACCATTTCCACTTGCAAGTAATTTTCTGCCAGAAAATTCGTTTTTTTCTAAAATTGTAATTTCACCACAGTCCATAAAATTTGCAAAAAATAAGCCTGCAATTCCTGCTCCAATTACTAAGATTTTCATATTTCCCTTAAAGCTTCGTGTATGGTTTCATATTCATTATAATATGTTTTTTCGTTGCCGTGATGTTTTAGAAATCTTTCTTCGCCCTTGCCAAGAGTTACTATATAATCGCCTTTGTTGGCGTTTTTTATAGCCCATTTGATGGCTTCTTTGCGATTTTCGATCTTTATATATTCTCCATGAAATTCTTCAATTCCAGAAATTACATCACTTGTTATATTTTCATAAGTATCAAATTTATTATCATCTGTTGTAAGAACTGCAAAGACCTTGTTTTTGGCGCAAATATTTCCAGTGGATTTTCTAAATTCAAAATTTCTATCCCCATTTACTCCAAAAACTGCGTAAGTTTTTACATCTTTTGGAATTGTTTTAAAAAGCGAATCAAAAGCCACTGGGGTGTGAGCAAAATCTATTACTATATTTTTGCCCAAATCATTTTCTATAAATTGAAATCTTGATGGAATTCCCTTAAATTTGATGAGATTTTCTGAGATTTCTTTAAGATCAACGCCCATTTGATTTAGACAAGTTATGGCAGCAAGTGAGTTATAAACTTCATAATCTGCTATGGAATTAATAGTAAAATCTTGATCTTTTACTTCAAAATGTGTAGTTTTTCCTATTTTTTTGATGTCATAAGCTCTATAATCAGAGCCTTCATTTAGCCCAAAAGTAATTACATCATTAAAAAGTTCTTTAGATTTTCTCCCATAAGGATCGTCAAAATTTGCTATTTTTACCTTGCTAACCTCAAAAAGTTTCATTTTTGCAGCAAAATAATTATCCATTGTTTTATGATAATCTAAATGCTCTGCCGAAAGATTTGTAAAAACTCCGTAATCGAAATTTATTCCCAAAAGTCTGTTTTGGTCAAGGCCGTGGGAGCTTGCTTCAATTACAGCCCTATTAATATTTTTTTTAAGACTTTCATTTAAAACTTTATTTATGAAAAATATATTAGGTGTTGTGTTTGGAGTTTCAATCCTTTGACCATTTACAAAAGCTCCGTCTGTTCCAATATTTGTGGCAGATCCAAAAATTTCCTTAATCAAAAAATAAATCAAAGAAGCAGTTGTGGTTTTGCCGTTGGTGCCAGTTACTCCAACAAGGGTCATTTTTTTTGCTGGAAAATCTGCCAAAATATTTGAAATTTCTGAGGTTATTTTTCTGCTATCAGAAACTTTTATATAATTTATATTATCCAAATAATCAATGTCTTCAGTGTGGATTATAGTTTTTGCCCCATTTTCTATTGCATCTTCTATGTATTTATGACCATCCAAGACATTGCCCTTGATTGCAGCAAAAGTATCGGCGTGGCTACAATCCTTGGAATTATTGCTAATTTCTTTTATTTCACTATCATTTTGTTTTTTTGCTGATATATAAGAAATTTTCTTAATCAATTGTTCAAATTTCAATGTATTATATATCCTTTCTTAGTAATTACATCTCTAATTTTATTTACATGATCCATACCATTTGTTTCTAGGGTAATTTCTACATTTATATTTTTATATCTGCTTGAAGCTTTTAAGCTATCATGGTTTATAGAAATAACATTGGCCTTGGTATAGGCTATATCAGATAAAAGTGCCTGAAGTTTTCCTGGAATATTTGGTATTTCTACAGTGATTCTTGTAATTCTTCCTGTTTCATATAGACCTCTATTTATAAGTTGAGAAATAAAGCTCATATCGATATTACCACCACTTACAAGTGAAACTACGTTTTTATTGTAAAAATTTAATTTGTTCAAGGCTGCTAAGGATAAAGCCCCTGATGGTTCTGCTATTAATTTGTGACGCTCCATTAGGCTAATTAGTGCCATCAAAATTTCCTCATCACTTACACTTACCCAATCATCTACATAATCTTTAGCTATTTCATAAGTGTATTTGCCAACTTCAGCAACAGCAGTTCCATCTGCTATGGTATCAACTCCGTCTAATTTTACTATTTTACCTTTTTTGATTGCCTCTTGCATGGAAGCAGCACTTACCGGCTCAACTCCAATTACTTTTATTAAAGGACTAATTTGTTTGATACATTTGGCAAGACCTGCTATAAGGCCGCCACCGCCAACTGGAACTATTACATAATCCACATATTCAAGTTCATCGACAATTTCTAAGGCTATGGTTCCTTGACCTTCTATAACGTCCAAATCATCAAATGGCGGAATAAAGGTAAAGCCTTTTTCTTCGGCTAATTTTATGGCATGCTCTTTACATTCGTCAAAATTTTCTCCATATAAAACGACATTTGCCCCATATTTTAAAGTTCCCTCGACTTTTATCATCGGAGTTTGCTCCGGCATACAAATTGTAGCATCAATTCCTAATTTATTGGCAGAAAAAGCTACCCCTTGGGCGTGATTTCCAGCTGATGCTGTAATAATTCCCTTTTCTTTTTGGTTATCTTCCAGTTTTGATAGCTTATTGTAGGCTCCTCTTATTTTAAAAGAACCAGTTTTTTGCAAATTTTCCGGTTTTATGTACACCTTATTATTAGACAAATCTGAAAAATAATCTGAATAAAACAAATGAGTTTTGTTTATTACTTGGTCAACTCTTTCTTTAGCACTTATAAAATCAAACATTGTATTCCTCCTAGTCATATTATAGCATTTTTTTAAAACTAATATATAGAAACAGAAAAAACTGTTGCTTGCAAAACTTTTATCTAAAGTTCATTTAGCAACAGTCTTTAATTTTATAGGCCTAATTTTTTTTCGATAGCTGCCTTGTCAAATCCTACAATGTCTTCGCCATCGATATTTATTACTGGAACTCCTCTGTATCCTTTGGAAACAAGATATTCCACAGCATCTGGATTCTCATCGATGTTCATTTCTTTAAATTCAATATTATTTTCATTAAAATATTGTTTTGCAGCCTTGCAAAAAACACAAGTATTTGATGTATAAATTTTTATTTCTGCCATTATTAACTCCTTTTATATTCTACTTAAAGATTTATACCCGATTTTTTATAAAATATCAGCTAATTTGATAAAATCATCTAAAGATAAATTTTCAGCTCGTAGATTTTCCCTAAGGCCTGTTTTTTCAAAGGCAATTTTAAGATCTTCCTTGCTTGCCACATCCGATAGTGAATTCAAAATCGTCTTTCTTCTTTTGTTAAAGCCTGCTCTTACAAGATTAAATAATTTCTTTTGATCGACCTTTTCATCATAAATTCTAAGTTTTAGATTTAAAATGCTTGAATCGATTTTTGGTTGAGGCATAAAGACTGTTTTTGGCAAATTCACCAAAATTTTGGCATCGGAATAAAATTTAACAAAGACTGATAAGGAAGAATAATCTTTGTCATTAGCACTTGCCACCATCCTTTGAGCAACTTCTTTTTGAACCATAATGGTCATATCCTGGCAAGGAAAATTAGATGTAATTAGTAGTTCGATTATTGGCGTTGTGATGTAGTAGGGAAGATTTGAAACAACCTTAAAACTTTGGTTGCTAAATTCTTCTGCTATGAGTTTTTTTAGGTCGACTTTTAATATATCTTGGTTAATAACTTTGACATTTGAAAATTCTTCAAGATTTTGCTGTAAAATTGGAATTAAATTCTCATCTATCTCTACTGCTAAGACTTTTTTGGCTGTTTTTGCCATTTCATAAGTGATAGTTCCAATTCCAGGCCCAATTTCAAGGACATTTTCATTTTCTATATCTGCTATATCAATTATTTTATCTACAAAATTCTTATCGATTAGGAAATTTTGTCCAAGAGATTTTTTGAATTTAAAATCGTAGAGATCTATTATCTCTTTTACAATTTTTGGTGAATAAAGTTTTTTCATAATTTGTCTACCGCCTGGTTAAAGTCTTCTCTTTTAATCCCAAATGAATTTAGTTTGGATAAAAGTTGTTTGGAATTGTAGTAGCCTATACCCAATAAATCTCCAAGCTTTTCGCGTCTAATTTTGGAGTTTTTACCTATGGTTAGGTCATTTTCTAACAAATCAGCCATGGTAAATTCATTTCTTTTTTCAACAACTTCCGCTTTAGCTCTATTTAATGCTTCTATTATTACTTGTGGATCTGCATTTTCTACTCCCAAGTCATTTTTTTTGATAGCATTTTTCCTGTCGATGTAGGCGTCTTTGGCTGTTGGAATCTCTCTTTTTATCCTAGCTCTGATTTTTTTTCCAGCATAATCTGGATCTGTCAAAATTATTATCCCCGTAAGGTCATTTATTTTTTTAAGTTTTTCTATCAAATCCTTGCCAAAGCTTAGACCATTTGTGCAAATCATTTCGCAATCTACCGCTCTTTTTACATTTGCTATGTCATCTTTGCCTTCGACAACTATTGTTTCTTTAATCATAAATCAAAAAACTCCTTGGTATTGTTGTAAGTTTTTTTACAAAGCTTTTCTAATTTCATATCCCTAAGTTCGGCGATTTTTCTTGCAACTTCGATGATTTTTCTAGGGTCATTTCTAAGTCCTCTGTAAGGCTCTGGGCTAAGGTAAGGACTATCTGTTTCAAGCATTAATCTATCCAAATTTACATTTCTTGCGGCAATTTGTTCGTTTTTGCCATTGGAAAATGTTACAACTCCGCCAATAGAGATGTAAAAACCCATATTCATATAAGTTTCTAAAGTTTCCAAATCATCAGAAAAGCAATGAATTTGAATTTTTAAGTCTGTGAAATTTTTTAAAATCTCCATAGTATCTTCTTTTGAAGATCTTTGATGGATAACTGCTGGCAAATTTAATTTTCTTGCCAAATCAAGCTGTTTTATAAAAATTTCTTTTTGTTTTTCCTTATTGTCATCTCTCCAATAATAATCAAGACCGATTTCGCCTATTGCTACGATTTTTTCATTTTTTGCTAAATCTTCAATTTTTTCCAAATCGCAATCGCCTATATGGTCGACTTCTTCTGGATGAAGGCCTACCATGGGGTAGATGTTATCGTAAGCTTTTGAAAGTTTAATATTTTCTAGTGAATCTTCTAGATTTGTGGCTGGCAAGATGAGGGCATTTACAGAAAAATTAGACAGGTCACTAATTATAAATGACCTGTCATTGTCAAACTTGCCATCGCAAATATGGCAGTGTGAATCAATTAATTTCATTATGAAACCTTACTTCCTGGCTTCATATTGCTTAAGGTGGTTAAAATTGATAAGTCTTCATCAAATTCTGCTGATAAAATCATTCCTTGGCTTTCAATTCCACGCATTTTTCGAGGAGCAAGGTTTTTAACCACTATAACATTTTTGCCAACTAAATCGCTTGGCTCATACCATTTTTTGATGCCAGAAATGATTGTTCTTGGCTTATCTTCACCAATATCAACGCTAAATACTAATAATTTGTCAGCATCTGGATGATTTTTGCATTCCAAAACTTTGCCAACGACAAAATCAACTTTGGCAAAATCGTCATAAGAGATTTCATTTTTTTCTTCTTCTTTTTCGCTTGATTTATTTTTACCAAGCCTTTTTTCAATTAGGGCATTGTTTTTATCGTGTAATTTTACTAATTCTTTGTCGATATCCAATCTATCAAATAAATTAGCACCCTTATTTACCTTTAATCCTTCTTCTAGAAGTCCAAATTCTCCTGCTGAAGCAAAGCCTTTATTTTCACAAGCAAGTTTTTCCAAAATTTCCTTGCTGGTGTTTTTCATCACTGGCTCTATTAATTGAGCGACAATTCTTAAAGATTCTGCCAAATTATACAAAACAGTGTTTAATCTTTCTTTGTTTGCTTCATCTCTTCCCAAAATCCAAGGCTCAGTTTCATCTACATATTTGTTGGCACGTCTGATGAAAGTCCAAAGGCTTTGAAGAGCATCGTTAAATTTAAAGGCATCCATTTGGCTTACAAAATTATGGTAAGTTTCATTTGCCAAAGCTTTTAACTGATCATCAACCTCATCAGAAACACTTCCCTTAGCGATTATGCCACCGTTATATTTATCGATCATTGATGTAGTTCTTGAAAGAAGATTACCCAAGTCATTTACTAAGTCAGAATTATATCTTTCCATAAATTTTCTGCTTGAGAAATTTCCATCAGATCCAAAATTAAATTCACGAAGGACAAAATATTTTAGGGCGTCCACTCCATAAAGTTCACAAAGTGGTTCTGGATACATGATATTTCCCTTAGATTTGCTCATCTTATCGTTATCAAACAAAATCCAACCGTGGGCAAAAACTTTTTCTGGAAGTGGCAAATCAAGAGCCATCAAAAGTGCTGGCCAAATAATAGTGTGAAATCTTACTATATCTTTGCCTATTAAATGAACGCTTGCTGGCCAATATTTATTAAATTTCTCCTTATCATCTCCATAACCAATGGCTGATAAATAACAAGATAAGGCGTCAATCCAAACATAAACTACATGCTTATTATCAAAAGGAACATCAACTCCCCAATCAAAAGAATTACGAGTTACAGATAAATCTGTAAGGCCTTTTTCGATAAAATTGTTAAGCATTTCTTTTTGTCTAAATTGAGGTTCTAGAAATTCTGGATGATTTTTAAAGAGTTCTTTTAATTTATCTTCGTATTTTGAAAGTCTAAAAAAGTAGGTTTCTTCTTCTTGATATTCAACATCTCTTCCGCAATCAGGGCATTTGCCATCTACTAATTGAGCCTCAGTCCAAAAAGCTTCGCAAGGTGTGCAATAATATCCCTTGTATTCACCCTTGTAAATATCGCCTTTTTCATAAAGTTTGGTAAAAATATTTTTTACATCTTCTTCATGTTGAGCTTCTGTTGAGCGGATAAAACAATCATAATCAATTTCAAGTTTTTTCCAAAGTTCTATGGTTTCTTCTGCAATTTTATCTACAAATTCTTTAGGAGATTTGCCAGCATTTATTGCACTTCTCATGATTTTTTGGCCATGCTCATCAGTCCCTGTTGTAAGATAAGCATCATAGCCTTGTAAATTTTTATATCTTTTTAAAACATCTGCAATAATTGAAGTATAAGTATTTCCAATATGTAAGTTGCTATTAGGATAATATATTGGAGTTGTTATATAATATGGTTTTTTCTCTGTCATTCTTAATCCTTTCGATTGAAATATAATTATATTTTACTTCTTTTAAGCTTTATTTCATTTTCCTTGTTAATTGCTAATAAAAGTGTATACTAAAAATAAATATAAACTTATAAGAAAGACCAGTAGGATTATTCCGAATTACAACTTTCTTTTGTTTTACGCCAGCCTTGGGTCTGTCAAGGCATAGAGTATAAAAAGAGGTGGTACCGCGATTTTCGCCCTCTTATGCTCTTTTTTTGTGCTTATTTTTAGGAGGAATTATGTTACACGCTTACAAAAAAGAATACGATAATGTTTTTGACGAACTAGTTGATCGTGGATATTATGAACAATCTACAAATGAAGAAGAACTAAAGAAAAAGCTTAAAAATGAATCTGTTAAATTTTATTGTGGTTTTGACGCCACCGCAGATTCACTAACTGTTGGCCATTTAATTCAAATTATGGTTATGATGCGCATGCAAAATTATGGCCATAGACCTGTTGCCCTACTAGGTGGCGGAACAACCCTAATCGGTGACCCATCAGGAAGAAGCGATATGCGACAAGTTATGACAGTAGAAAAAATAAACCACAATGCAGAATGTTTTTACAAACAATTCCAAAGATTTTTGGATTTTTCTGATGGAAAAGCAACTTTGCTAAATAACAAAGATTGGCTGCTTGAGTTAAAATTCTTAGAATTTTTAAGAGATGTCGGCAGCGAATTTTTGGTAAATGAAATGCTTAAAAAAGACGCCTACAAAAACCGTATGGCAGCTGGTGGCCTTACATTTTTTGAATTTTCTTATATGCTCTTACAATCTTACGATTTTCTTAAAATGTATAGAGATGATGGGGTAACTCTTGAAATAGGAGGCTCTGACCAATGGTCAAACATCATAGGCGGAGTAGATCTAATCAAAAAACACGAAAATGGCGAAGCTTATGGCATGACTTTTTCACTTCTTACAACAGCTGATGGAGTAAAAATGGGCAAAAGCCAAAAAGGAGCTGTATGGCTTGATAGCGAAAAGACAAGTCCTTATGAACTTTTCCAATATATGAGAAATGTAGATGATAGAGATGTTGAGAAATTCTTATTGCAATTGACATTTTTACCAACTAAAGAATGTAGGGAATTAGGACAAGCTAAAGATGCTAAAGACATAAACCACGCCAAAGAAATTCTAGCCTTTGAGGTTACTAAATTAGTCCATGGCGAAGAAGAAGCAAAGAAGGCACTTGATGCTGCAAAAGCTTTATTTGCAGGAGCTGGCAATGAAGATGCTATGCCAACTACAAATATCAGCAAAAATGATTTGCCAAAGGGACTTTTGCAAATGATGACAGATCTAGGACTTACTAAATCTAATGGTGAAGCAAGAAGACTTGTAAGCCAAGGTGGAGTTTCTATCGATGACGAAAAAATTACAGATACTACCTTTGAGATTACAGAAGATTTGTTTAAAGACGGAAAGATAATAATAAGAAAAGGTAAAAAAGTTTTCCACAGAGTATTGATAGGATAATTTTTAAAATAATATTTAAATAAAAAAGCAATCACTAGGCTAAATAGCTAAATGATTGCTTTTTTACTATTTGTGTTTACGCATGTACATTTCTATCGGTTATTTTATATTGGAGACCTTTACCGATGTCTATTAATTTCTTAACAATTACTATATTAATTTTTCTTTACTAATATGTTTTTTAATTCTATGTTTTTATCCACCATTGCCTTATACTCAGTCCTAACTTTATTATACATTTCAAAAAGCTTTAGTTTTTCTTGCTTATTTTTATAAACTTTGAAATAACCACTGCACAAATAATTTTTGCCATTATTTTCTATAAATCCCATGACATCTTCGTAAGGATATCCCAAAAATAGTCCAATTTCATGGGGAAAATTATTGGCCAAAAGTTTTTTTTGCAAACATTTTATGCAAGTATCAAGGTTATTTGTCTGATAACCACAAGAAGTCAAATAAATTTTTGTTTGTTTGGAATTTATTGATTCAAGTAGATTAGCCTTTCTAAAACAAAGTATTGAAGATGTATTTTTTCTCTTTGATATAAGAGTAAAATAAATATCAATCTTGTTAAAATCCTCATTCCAAATTTTTATCAAATAATCCACATCATAGGCTTCATTGGAAATAGTAAATAAATTAGCAGGCTTAATTTGCCCTAAAACTTGGCTACAGTATAAAGCTAATATTTCATCTGCCATCTACAATTTTGCAAGGAGATCATCTGCTAAATCTTTACAAGCATCAATTGCCTCATCATCAGGATAGTCATATGCTGCGAGTCCATCAGAAGCAAGGTTGATATTGTCATTTTCACATCTTTCTTGCCAAGTTCTCATCCATTCTCCATCATTCCATTCGTAAGAACCAAATATCACAACAGGTTTTCCTGCCAAATCATTTTCAACACTTGCAAACATTGGTTCAAATTCGCTATCTTCTAGCTCTTCATTTCCCATTGCTGGGCAACCAAAAGCAAATCCATCAAATTCTTTAATTCTATCTTTTGAAAATTCGCTGCAAGTTACAAATAAAGCTTCGTTCTTCTCATTTATTCTATTTGCAATAGCATTTGCCATTGCTTCTGTATTACCGGTTCCTGACCAGTAAATTATTGCTATTTTTGCCATAATTTTCTCCTTAAATTTTATTTGATATTATTATATCACATTATGATATTGATTATCAATACCATAATGTGATATTTTTGATTTTTTTTTAACTTTTTTTAAAAAAATATAAAAAAACTAATCCAAGAAAACAAGGATTAGTTTTTAAATTCATTATTTGTTATTAAATAATTTATTATTATTATGGCAAGAGCAGTCCTTACAGCCTGTTTTGTTGTCATTTACTATAAATCTTTTATAGACTATAAATGCACAAAGACAAACTATCAATATTAGTAAAATCCATGATTGTAAATTCATAAATCCTCCAAATCTTAGGCAAGTTCTGCCTTAAATGATCTATTTTCTTTTCTAGATTTTGCTGGTCTAAATAATAAATATAACATTACAATTAAAAAACCTACTGCTATAGCTGTTGCAATTGTGAAAATTCCATTAGCAAATAGGTTGGCAAATTGGTAGAATATAAAGCTTATTACATAAGCAAAGCACATTTGATAGCCTATGGTTAGTAAAGTCCACTTATTATCTCCCATTTCAGTTTTTATTGCACCAACTGCAGCAAAGCATGGCATACAAAGCATATTAAATAGTAAGAATGAATAGCCAGCTATTGGAGTTCCTATTGCAGCGTTGAAAGCAGCTAATAGTTCTGGGCTTTCTTCTGTTACATCAGCTCCAAGCCCTAAAACAATTCCCATGGTATTTACAACATTTTCTTTTGCTACAAAGCCTGAAACTGTTGCAACTACGGCTTGCCAAGTTCCAAAACCAAGAGGTTTAAATATAAAACCAATTTTTGATCCAATAACTCCTATAATTGAATTTGCACCATCTTCTTCAACTAAATTTAAACTAAAGTCAAAGTTAGTCAAAAACCAGATTACTATAGCTGAAAGTAAGATTATCGTTCCAGCACGTTTTGCATAAGCCTTCGATTTGTTCCAAACATCTTGCAATACCGATGTAGGTCTTGGAGCATGGTATGGAGGTAATTCCATTATGAAAGGTGCAGGATCTGATTGTAGAATTTTAAATTTCTTTAAAATAATTCCACTAATAACTATTGCTAAAATTCCAACAAAGTAGAAAGAAAATGTAATTAGTGATCTATTTGTAGGGAAAAATGCTCCAGCTATAAGAGCAATTACAGGAAGTTTTGCACCACATGGCATAAATGATGTTGTCATAATGGTAAGTCTTCTATCCCTATCATTTTCTATAGTTCTAGATGCTTGGATTCCAGGAACTGCACAGCCTGTTGATACCATAGCTGGAATAAAAGATTTTCCTGAAAGGCCAAATCTTCTAAAAATTCTATCCATGATAAAAGCAACTCTTGACATATAGCCTATATCTTCAAGTATTGATAAAAGTGCAAATAATACCATCATTTGTGGCAAAAATCCAAGAACAGCACCAACGCCTGCAAATATACCATCAGTTATAAGTCCACTGAGAACTTCATTTATTTGCATAGATTCTAAAAATGATCCGACAGCTGGAATTAAAGTGTTATCAAAAAATCCATTTACAGCTTCAGTTGCCATTGTTCCTGGCGATTTTGAATGAACTGCTAGAGAATATACTACAAACATTACAAGGGCAAAAATTGGAAGACCCAAAATTCTTGATGTTACAATCTTATCTATCTTATCAGTTGTACTTAGCTTTGGAGCAGCTTTTTTCAATATTTTTTCGCTTAAAACTTCAAGCGCATTGTATCTTTCGCTTGTAATTATAGATTCTGCATCGTCATCTAAATCTTCTTCTATTTTTTCTCTAATATCTAAGATTTTCTTCTTATCTACTTCTGATAAAGAAATCTTATCTAACATTTCTTCATCATTTTCAAAAGCTTTAATTGTATAGAAACGTGATAAATTACTATCTACATAAGGATCTACAATATTTTTGATATCCAAAAGCGAATTTTCCAAATTGTTTTCATAGACGAAATAATTAGGTTCGGTTTTCTTATCGATTTCTTTATTTATCTCTGCTATTAATTTTTTAATTCCAACTTTTTTGCTGGCAACAATCTCAATTACAGGACATCCTATAGCTTTGCTAAGAGCATCTATATCTATGTAATCCCCTCTTTGCTTTACAATATCGGTCATATTTAAGGCGATTATTGTCGGTATTCCCAATTCCAAAAATTGGCTAGTTAAATATAAATTTCTAATTAAATTTGATCCATCGACTAAATCTACAATTAAATCTGGTCTTTCATTTACTAAGTATTCTCTAGCAACTTTTTCTTCCAAAGTATAAGGTGATAGAGAATAAATTCCAGGCAAATCTTGGATAATTATTTCTTTATGTCCTTTTAGATTTCCTTCTTTTTTATCAACTGTAACCCCTGGCCAGTTTCCTACTCTTTGATTTGAGCCTGTTAAGGCATTAAAAAGAGTAGTCTTGCCTGAATTTGGGTTTCCAGCTAGTGCTACTTTAAATGTCATATTTCCTCCACAAGAATATTTTCTGCATCATGTTTTCTAATAGTAAGTTCATAACCTCTTAAATTAATTTGTACAGGATCGCCCAAAGGTGCGACTTTTCTTACAAAAATTTCAGTTCTTTTTGTAATTCCCATATCCATTATTCTTCTTTTAGTAGGACCATCACCTTCAATCTTTGCGACCCTTAGATTTTCTCCTACTTTAGCATCTTTTAAAGATTTCACTAAATAACCTCCCTAACATAAATTCTTTTTGCTATCTCTTTTGATAAAGCAAGTCTGTTTCCGTCAATTGCAAATATGTAATTTACTCCATCAAATCTTTGCAGAGTTATCTCTTTGCCCTTTACAATCCCCAGATCTGATAAATGTCTTTTCACTTCATCTTTTCCTTTTAAGTCGACAACAATAACCGTATCGCCTTCATTACATAAAGTTATCGGCATATATCCTCCTTTAAGAAATTTTATATATCTTTAAATTTTATTTAAAAAAATAGTGTTTTCTTATGTAATAAGTATACCATATAATATTTTAAAAAAATCACTTTATGAGTATATACCAACAACCTTAATATTTCAAGCTTATGTAAAGAAAAATTTATTTTTTAATTATATTAAAGCCTAAAAATAAATCGAAAGAAACCAGCCTTTTTGAGATGAATAAACAATTAAAAATATATGAGGATAATTAGAAATTTTAAATATCTAAATAAAATTTTTTTAGTGAACAATAATTATACGACCCTTTTTTATTTTTCTAAATTTTTATGATTTTTCCGATTTTTTGATATAATGATAGTATAAATTTTTATGAGAGGATATTATGGAGAATAAAAAATTTACATCTTATTTTGGATTATTTATTGGTATTTTTATAATTATTTCCCTTATTTATATTTTTTCTCTGAAAAAATCTAGGGAAGTTAGTGATTATAAACTAAGCGAAGATATTTCTTATAGTGGGAAAATTGTCGAGAATAAATTTTCTGGCCAAGGGGAACTTAAAAGCCCTTATGGAACATATAGTGGAAATTTTGAAGATGGTAGATTTAAGGGATCTGGAAAATTTGTAAACGAAGATTTTACCTATGAAGCTAATTTTGATAAGGATAAGGGCAACAAAGATATAAAAATCACCCTAAAAGATGGATCTGTTTACAAAAAAGTTGATGATACTTGGAGGAAGATAGATGAAAAGAACAAAGATTAATGGACTTGATTATATACGCGTCTTGGGGATTTTTCTTGTTATTTCTTACCATTTGTTTCCACAAGTTGTAAGAGGTGGTTTTCTTGGCGTTAATGTTTTATTTATTTTGTCAGGATTTTTAATTACCTATCATCTCTTAGATGAATTGTATGAAAATGGCAATATTGATTTAAAAAATTTTTATAACAAGAGATTTATAAGGATTTTTCCTCCAGTTTTGCTTATGGTTTTTCTTACAACAATCTTTTCCTTTTTTATTAACAAAGATTACACCGTAAGATTTTTTGACCAATTTATAGCAGCGATTTCTTTTAATTACAACATCTTTGAAATTATAAGAGGCGGTTCTTACGAAGCTCAATTTATTAAGCAGCTTTTCATGCACACCTGGTCTTTGGCTATAGAAGTTCATTTTTATATACTTTGGCCACTTTTAATTTCTTTAATCTTTGCAAAGATTAAAAATAAGGGCCACATAAAAAGAAGATTTTCTTCTAAATTTATGAATTTGTGCCTAGGCTTATACTTATTTTCTTACATACTTACTTTGGTCTTGGTGTTAGTAAATAAGGATAATATTGCCTTTGCCTATTTTTTTGATTTTACACGCATGGGATCTTTTGTAATTGGCTCACTTTTGGGATCTTTTGTAAAAAGATTTTCTTTTAAGAAGTTATCTTACTACAAGCTTTCCCTCATCTTTAGCCTAATCTTATTGGCATTTTCCTTTGTCTTTTCCTATAACAATAAGCTAACTTACGGGCTTGGATTTTTGCTTGCTGATATAATTACAGTTTTATTGATCCTCATCGCTTATTCAAATAAGGATCTTAAAGAAAATAAGATTATAACACAACTTTCCAACTATTCTTACGGAATATATGTTTTCCATTGGCCAGTTTTAGTTATAATTTCAAGTTTTATCGATAATTACTTGCTAGCCCTATTACTTACTGTAATTGTAACAGGATTATTAGTTTTATTTAACTATCATATCTTTGAGCCACTTTTTGTCGGCAAAGATGTCGACCTTAATTTTATAAAAAATAAAAAAATAAACCATGAAAAATATAAAATTTTAATTCAATCTTTGATGATTTTTATATTTATAGCATCTATGAGTTTTGCTTACGCTGTTAGCAAAAATTCTTCCGATATGGTAAGTCTTGAAAAAACAATTTTAGTCGAATCAATCAATCAAGATATTGATAAGATAAAGCTTGATAAAGAAAAAGTTGATGGGCTTATAAAAAAAGACGAAGATGAAAGATACAAAAAAGCCAAAGAATCAAATCAAGGCATAACAGTTTTGGCAGATAGTGTTTTGCTTGGCAATAGAAATATGCTAGAAGAAAATATTGAAAATCTACACGTCAATGCTGAAGGTTCAAGGCCTCTAGAAAATGGTGCAGAAATAATAAGACAATTGCAAAAAGAAGGCAACTTAGGATCTATTGTAGTAATAGCACTTGGTACAAATGCCATAGCAGAACCTAAGGAAAGCTTGGAAAATATAGTAAAAGCTTTGCCAAATGGGGACAGACTGATATTTGTAACCTGCTATGACAATAGATATGACCAACCTCACAGAGTTTCTACCGCCATGCAAGAAGTTGCTAAAAAATATGATTTTATTACTCTAATGGAATGGGAAAAAGAAGGAATTGCCCACCCAGAATATTATAAGGGAACTGATGGCGTGCATTTTTATGGAGTCCAAGAAGCTTACGATGCTTACTTAAAAATGTTAAAAGAAGCAATAGATAAGTCTTTTAAAAACAAAGCAAAAGGAGAGTAAATGTATTTTTTCGTAAATGACTACAACGACATAGGAAGAGATGACATTTTACAAGCTTTAGTAAAAGCAAGTAGTGAAAATAATTATGGCTATGGTTTTGATAAGCATAGCGAAAATGCAAGAAAATTAATAAAAAAAGCTCTTGCTAACGAAAATATCGACATTCATTTTATACCAGGAGGAACAGGAGCAAATGTCTTAGGCCTTGCTTGTGGGATGCAACAAGAAAATTCCGTACTTGCAGTAAAAACTGGTCATATACAAGGCCACGAAGCAGGATCCATAGAAGCCACAGGAATAAAAATTGAAACGATAATTTCTCCAAATGGAAAATTAAGCCTTGAATTATTAAAAGAAAAATTTGCTCATTTTGGCAGTGAATATCTAACAGTTCCAAAAAAAGTTTACATTTCAAATACCACAGAGCTTGGAGAAGTTTATAGAAAAAAAGAATTAGAGGAAATTTATAATTTTTGCAAGGAAAATGACCTATATTTATTTATGGATGGAGCTCGTCTTGCCCACGCCCTTGCCAGCCAAAAGTGCGATTATAATCTAAAAGATATCCCAAATCTTTGCGATATTTTCTATCTTGGCGGCACTAAAAATGGTTTTTTGTTTACTGAGGCATTGGTAATTGTAAATGACAAGCTAAAGAAAAATTTTATAAATTTACAAAAGCAAAAAGGTTCTTTAATGGCAAAAACTTTTGTAGCTGGGATTATGTATGAAACTGTATTTGCTAAAGAAAATGGTTATTTAGAAACAGCGGAAATTGCCTATAAAATGGCTGAAACTCTTGCAAATGGCATTGTTAACAAAGGCTTTAACCTTGCCTATCCATTTGAATCAAACCAAATTTTTGTAAAATTAGATGATAAGGACTTAGAAAAATGGCAAGAATTTGCATCCTTTGAAATAATGGAAAAAGAAAATGGATCAAATATAGTAAGGCTAGTTACAAGTTATAGAACTAAAAAAGAAGAAGTTGAAGGATTTTTAGCTAAGATACAAGACAAAAAGCTCGATTTTTAAATAAATCGAGCTTTTTCTATTAATTTAAGGATAAATATATGAAAAAAATTATTTTATATCTTTAGCTAAATCTTCGCTTTTTTTCTTTACATCTTCTACAATATCTTCGCCTTTTTTCTTAGCATCATCGAAAGCTTTTTCTGCTTCCTTTTTGGCATCATTTGCTAAATCTTTACCTTCGTCTATAGCTTTTTTAGCTTCTTTCTCGCCTTTTTTTACTAATTCTTCACCTTTTTTTAATACATCATCAAACATTTCTTTGCCTCCTTCTTTGGCTTTTATACTTTTTGCCTTTAATCCTCTGCTATTACTATAAATTAAATAAGTAGCTGTAGCGGCAGCTGCTGCTATCATTAAATTTCTACGTCTTTGTTCTTTTTCGTATTCATAATCTTCAAAAAAATCTAAATCTGGAATATAATCTGTTGGATCAAAACGATTAATTTTATAAGCTGTTTTTGCTAAAGAAAGCATATCCCCAGCATCCAACAAACCAAGTCTATTATTTAGTTTTAATAAATTCATTGCTAATTTTAATTTTCCCATTTTTTTCACCTCTTATATTTTATACCCAAGTTTTTATAAATATTTTCACCTACAATCCTCACAATCATCTAAATTTTTATGATCATCTTGGTAATTATAGATAAAACTAGAATTTATCTTCTTTGCCTTTGGTATTTCTCTTATCTCAACTAATTTATCTCCGTAGAAAATTTCCTGTTCGCTTTTTTCATCAGTTTGCATTTTGCAAGAGCTAAATAAAAAGATAAATAATATTACAAATATTTTTTTCATCTTAAAACCTTAAATAATGTGTGGATTTTTCATTAAACTTATGTAAAGCTCTGAGTTTCCAATTCTTTTATTTTCCATATCATATTGGTAATACTCTACATCACTTGATAAATTGTGAAAATATTTTTTGTTAGGGAAAAATTCTTCATAAACATATTTATATGCATCTTCTAAACTTTCTTCTTCATTTAGGAAAATTTCTAAATAAAGACTTTGATCGATTTGTCTATCTATAAAATCAAGATCATCTAAAATTTCATTATCAGCAATTTCAAAGCCAAGAAAATAAGTATATGAATCATCCGTTGCATTGTATTGCATAAGTCCGCAAAAAGACTCTAAATCAACAAGTTTACTATCTATATAAGTTTTGATAAACTCATTTCTAATGGCTAGGGCTTCATCCCTATTTTTTATCTTATAAGATTTACCCTTTAGTTTTAAAGCAGATTTTTGATCAATATTAGTATCCATAAAACCACCAACTTTCTTTACTTAATATATACCCTAAATTAATCTGTAGCTTTATGCTTTAATTCTCAATCAAATTAAATCTTAATAACAAGATAAGCATTACAAGCATCAATAAGATTCCTATAATTGTAAAAGCGTCTATTCTTTTTTTAAGGGCTAGTATTACTAGTGATATGGATAGGAGGAACATAAACAAATATATTTGTAAAAAAATATAATCGCCGTCATTTTTTATGATAAAAAACATAGCAATAAAACCTAATATTGTTGTTATTATTCCTAGATATTTGCTTGATTTTTTCCTATCTAGTATATATTCTAGAAAACTTATAACACCAATAGTAAGTATTGCTGGCCATATCATATTTTTTATTAATAATAATTCCATTTTTCCTCCATTTTACTAGATTTTATTTTTCTTTTAATAAATCAGATCTGATATATCCTGTTTGACCGTTGATGCTTACTCTTGTCCAATTGTCTGATTCTCCAAGTTTTATTATTTCATCTTCTGCATTTACTGTTGTTAGTATTTCTGAAGTTTCACTTGGAGCTACTCTTACATTTACCAAATCATCTACTGTATAGATTACTCCATCAGAAGATTCTTCATTTTCTTTTTTATCTTGGTCAGCTGTTTCTGTTTCTTCTTTTTTGTCAGTATCGCTATCTTTGTTCTCATCTAAGTCTTTTTCGTTTTCTTGACTAGTTTCTGTTTCTTCTGGATGTCTAACTGAAACATATCTATCTTCTGTACATCCTGTTGTTGAAATTGCTAGTAATAATATTAAAAGAAACTTTACTTTATTCATCATAACCTCCAAACAAGTCATCTAATTCGTCTTCACCGTACTCATAGCCAGTAATAACTATTCCCAAAATATTGGCATTAGCTTTTTCTAGTTGCTCCATTGATTTTTGAGTTGTCTTTGTAAAGCTTAACTCATCTTTTGCAAAAACAACACAGTAATCTGCATTTGCAGCAAACATATTTGCTTCAGCTATGTCAGTATTTTCCGATAAATTCATAAATACGTAATCGTAAATATTGGAAATGTCCTTTAAGAAATTTTTTATAATCTTAGGCTCTAGAAACTTATCTGCATAATCGATAACTTTTCCTACATTAAGATAAACTAAGTTATCAAATTCATCGTCAGTTTCTACTAGACTATCAATATCATATCCTCCAAGTATTACGTCTATAAAGCCTCTATCGTTTGGTTTTTTGATTAATAAATCAAAATCTGAATCTCTAAGATTTGCATCTATAATAAGTATATTATTGCCATCTTCTACAAGATGCCTTGCAATATTAACAATATTTTCTTCTTTTTGAGTATCTTTGCTTGATGCTGTAAAAGCTATACTTACATTAGATTTGCCAATTTTTTCTGTGATTTTATCTTCTAAATTATAAAAAGATTGGAGAAGAATTTCTCTATTCTCATCTGTTTTTTTTCTAAACATCTATCTCTCCTTTTTTATAGCTTGGAATTCTTCCTAGGATTTCATATTTGCTAGATTTTTCTTGACTCATTTCTTTGATTTCCTTAGAATCAATTACTTGAGTACTCTGGCTTTGATCTTCTTGTATATTTTCTTTATTATCTAAATTTACTTGAGAGTCTTTTTTTCTTGACTTATCAGATACTTCTCTAAGTTCTTTTACTTGATTAGCTTTTGATGCTGATAAATTTTCCTTCTCAACTTTTCTATTGTAAGAATTTATCCTAATAATTTGAATTAGCCCCCACAAAACAAGCGCAATTGATCCTGCAATTATGGCATATCTCATGCTATTATCTAAAATACCAGCAGATCCATAAGAATATTCCATAACACTTGCTCCAGAGTTATAAATATTATTTAAAACCCTAACTGAATATTCGGCATATTGATCTGCCAAGTCTTCTGCTCTAAGCTTATTTGTATCGACAACAACTATATCGATTATTGAAGAATTTTCTGTTGGTTTGATTTCAAGTTTGGAATCAAATTTTCCAACATTCCAATCAATAGCCAAAGTTTCCAAAGTTTTTTGTTTGATCTTTGAGCTATTAATAGTTGCTGCATAAGTTTTTGCAGTATCTTTTGCATCGTCAACATTTTCGACGTTAGTAGTTATAACTTTTGCCTGAGCCTTGTATTCTTTGTAACCTCCAAAGTTTAGAGCAAAGTAGGTAATCATTCCAACAATAATACCTGCTATAATTGCAGATGGGATTGCTAGGAATAAAGATTTTCTATTTCTCATTTTCTCCTCCAAATTCTTTTGCCCCTTTTATCATTAATTTTCGGGCATTTTTTATATCACTTATTTTTCCTCTATGATTTCTTAAAAAGTATTCTATGTAAAGTCTATAGGCTCTTGGAAATAAAGCTTTAGAAAGTTTTCCCTTATCAAAGAAAAATTTGTCATTGTAGCCAGTAAACCAAGTAGAATTGTCATTATAGATTTTAGCTATTAATTTTGTACTAGTCCTAAGTCTTAGACCTTTTTTGAAACAATCTCTAATAAAAAGACTATCTTCTCCAGAACCATTGTCAGTTCCCGCTCCAAAATATGTTGAAATTGAAATGTTATTTCGCCTTATTGCTTCTTTTTTAAAGGCAAAATGCACTGACCCATATTTTAAAGACTTGTAAAATTTAAGATTTGAATCTTTTTTTACCTTAATAATCTCTTCGCCATTTTGGTAGATTATAGTTTTAAATATAACAAAATCTGCATCAGGATAAGCCTTAAATTCGCTTAAGATTTTATCTTTATAGCCTTCTTCAAAAACTTCATCATCATCGGCAAAAACTAGTATATCAGCTTTGCTATTAAGAATTGCTAAATTCCTGCTAAGGCCAAGACCTCTTGTATCAGTTGAAATCATCCTGATTTTTTGATCATTTATATTTATTTCTTCATAAGAATTATGATCTGTCTGATTAATAATAAGAGCATCAGTTTCTAAATTAAATCTCTTGTAACAATCTATGGACTTTTCATTCATAGTTGAAATTAGAACTTCAATTTTCATCAATATCCCTTGTCGATTCGGCCTTTTCCCAAGTTGCCTTACTTTTGCCAGTAATTTGATTAAATGCTCCATGAATTTGAGCTAGCATCATTAGGCAATAATACATAGGAAAATTAAAAATCTTGCTTCTACTTTCAGTTAGTTTTCCAATTGTTGCAAGGGTGAAAAACGCCACCTGCAAGAGGAAAAATATCCTATAAAATACTCCATCATTAAGCAAAAACAAATTGCTTATAATTAAAAGTATGTGGAAAAAGCTTTGCAAAAATCTCAATGTTTTGTGGTTAAAATGAAAGAAAGAAAAATATCCATATTCAAAAATATTAAGTCTTCTTAGATTTGTAAATAAATTAGTTAAAATCCTTCTTTGCATCCTAACTTTTCTCTTATACTCATCTTTGCTATTGGCTCCTGCATATTCAACTGCAACAGCTTTTGGATTGTATAAGGCTTTCTTGTGGTTTAATCCAGCATGAAGTGGCATTTCATAATCGTGGCTACTTACCAAATCATAATGCCTATAATCTTTCTTTTTTACTGCATAGATTGCGCCATTGCCCGCAGCAATAGTTGAAATTTGGGATTCTATCTTTCTTAATCTTAGTTCCATATTCCAATAAGAGTTTTCTGCCACAACAGATGATTTTCCATCATCTTTTGCATAAATTAGCGAACCGCAGACATATTCTATATCATCAGCAGTAAAAAAACTTACCAATTCATCTATGGCATCTTTCTTAAACATAGAATTGGCATCGGAAAATACCAAAACTTCACCTTTGGCAATTTCTACCGCCTCATCTTGAGCGTTGGTCTTGCCTAGGTGATTTTTTACAGTATTTACTTTTATATCGTATTCTGGATGATTTTTAATAAATTTCTCGCAAATTTCAACAGTTCTATCATTCGAAGCATCATTTGCAATAATTGCCTCATAGGATGGATAGGTTGTTTCTATGATATTTTCAAGCTTTCTTTCAATAACTTTTTCTTCATTGTAAGCTGAAATAATAATTGAAACAAAGGGTTTATAGCTATAATCCTTTTCGTTTTCTCTTTTTATAAACTTATCCATGATAAATAAGGTTATAGGATAGCCAATCATGGCGTAAAATAAAGCAAATATGCTAATATAAAAAATTATTTTCATATATCCCTCAATTCTTAATAATTATATAATAAAAAAGGCTTTTTTCCAATTATTTTTATCTGTTATTTTTTTTAATTTTGTTATATAATAGTTAAATATAAAAATAATGAGGTTTATATGCAAATAGAATTAGATATTTTACAAACATTGGGAATTGCTATTATAGCTTTTGCCCTAGGAAATTTAATAAAATATAAAATAGAATTTTTTCAGAATTTTTTTATCCCTGCTCCTGTAATTGGTGGAATTATAGTTAGTTTTATAGTTTTTATCCTAAAGGAAAGTGGATCATATGAAATAAAATTTGACGATATTTTGCAAGATTTTTTTATGAACATATTTTTTACTTGTATAGGACTTACTTGTTCCTTTAAACTTTTGAAAAAAAGCGGAGTTTTGGGACTTAAGCTTGCCCTTGCAATAATTATTCTTTTGCCACTACAAAATCTTATTGGGGTTATACTTTCATATTTCTTAAAGATTAATCCACTTTATGGCATAGCCATGGGTTCAACATCTATGACAGGTGGCATTGGTTCAGCCATAAGTTTTGGCAAAATTATGGAAGGCTTTGGAGCAAGTAATTCAACAGAAATTGGAGTAGCCGCCGCAACTTTTGGACTTTTGGCAGGATCTTTGGTTGGAGGACCAGTTGCTAAAAGATTAATTAGAAAAAATAATTTAAAAAGTTTTGCCCTTGAAAATGACACTAAAGAAAATGCAAAATCCTTGCTTATAAATCAAAAAACTTTGATAAGAGCTGTTATAATCATTGGCCTATCTGCTTTTCTTGGAACTTTTGTAAATAAAGTTTTGACATTGACAAGCTTAAAATTCCCTTATTATGTGGGTTGTCAATTTGCTGGACTAATAGTTAGAAATATTTATGATTTAGGAAAAAAAGATATAGGTATCGAAAATATAGAAACACTTGGCAATATTTCTCTTGCCCTATTTTTATCACTTGCTTTGATAAGCCTAAATATAAGCGCAATTGTAGGCATTGCCCTACCAATGATTGTAATCATGCTTGCTCAAGCAGCTTTTATTGCAATCTATACAAGCATTGTAACCTTTAATCTAACAGGAAAAAACTACGATGCAGCGGTGATGGTAGCAGGCCATTGTGGTGTCGGCCTTGGTCAAACTCCAAATGCCATTGCAAATATGGATGCGATTATAGAAGAAGAAGGCCCAAGCGAAGTTGCTATGTTTGTATTTCCAATAGTTTTGGCAATAGCAGTTAATCTAACAAATCCTATTGTAATTACACTTTTTATTAATATTTTTAAATAAAAACTTATCCTCTTAGAAAATTTGCTAAGAGGATTTTTTATAGTTAAAATAAATACAAATAAAAAATTCCATAAGCTTAACTTTAATAAAGATAAACTTATGGAATTTATTTTAAAAATTATTTTTCTTCTATAAATGTATTTTCTCTGCCATCTTCTTTAGCTCTAATGCTTGGGAAAATTAGCCCTAAGCCGATTAAAACTACTGGTGTTAGAATATTTAAAAGCATTTGTAATTTATTATCTGAATACATTCCTAGTAAGCATGAAAGAAGTGTTATTGTAAAGCACCAAGCTCCCCAGAACATTCCAAAACTTCTTGATTTGGCAAATTTATATTCTCCATTATCATAACTTTTTTTCTTTAATAAGAAGTAAGCAACAAATACCCAAAGATATCTTAGTGGCATTGTTACAGAGTTTAGTTTGTTTAGAGTTTGTAAAACTGCTGCAGCTCCTGTTGATAGCATTTGGAAAAGTATGATTGATCCTGATAGGATTACTACCATTTTTATACCATTAATATATGCTCCATATTTGTTCTTCTTTAGTAATTTGTGTGGAACATAAACGCTTGTTTTAGGATCATCTAATAATATTCTTAGTGGTGCATCTATACTTAAAACTAGAATTGATAACTGACCAATTAAGTTTGCTAGAGCGTAGATTATTAAGAAAAAGTTTCCAAGTCCATAGTATTGACCAAGTTTTTGGAATGCCCAATAAGCTCCATTGGCAACATAAGAATCAAAGCTTTCTTTGCTTGCATTAATAACTGCAGGATCAAACATTCTTCCCATAGCTATTGTTCCAAATAAGGCAGATATTACTACCATTATAGCTGCTGCAAGCATAGCTTTTGGGAATCCTTTTGATGGATCGCCTTTCATTTTGTTGATGTATGGAGATATTTTTTCAACTCCTCCAACAGCAAATACCAAAATTGAAAGCGAAGTGAAATATCCAATGTTGAAAGTTGGTAGTATTGCTTTGAAAGATAAGTCGATATTGTTATAATCTGCACTTGGATTAACAACTGGTGCAAAAAGTCCAAGAATAATATATAAAATTCCAAGTACAAACATTGAACTTCCTGCAATTTGTGTCAAAGTTTTTAGTGGATTAAGTCCACGACTAGCGATATAAGCAAAAACCAAAAGCAAAACCAAAGTTACTGATTGAACTACAACTGGTTTTAAGGCATCGTAAGTTTCAGCATTGTGGAAAACTAACCAACTTAATGCTTTCAACGCTCCTGAACCTTTGCCAGTAATATATGGAATATGTACTGCCCAATAAGTCCATCCTGCATAATAAGCAAGTTTTGTTGTTGAAGTTCTTTCAACCCAAGAAGAAACTCCTCCGCCTAGATCTTTAAAAGTTGATCCTAATTCACCAACCATAAGAGCGTATGGAATGAAGTAAAGAGCAAACATCAAAATCCATGAGAAAATAACTTGTGTACCATTAAAGTACATAAAGCCGTTGGCAACATTGCCAAAGCCCCAAAGAGTCGCAAAAGCCATAAAAGTTAAGCTTAGTACGCTTATCTTGACTCTTTCGTTTGAATCATTTTTATTCATAATTCCTCCTAATAATTTATAAATTTAAAATAACATTTTCCCAAGATAATGTCAACAGAAATCAATAAAAAAAGCTATGAGAAAACATAGCTTAATATTTATTGATTATAAAGTTTTTATAAAGACAATCCAAAATATCCAAATACTATTAGAGAAAGAATTATTCTATAGATTCCAAAAGGAATGAAGTCGTGTTTGCTAATGTATTCCATGAATTTCTTAATGACAATGTAGGCAACTACAAAGCTTAAAATCATTCCTATTGCAATTAGTAACCATTGAGATCCTGTAAATCCATGAACGTTTTTAATAACTTTTAGCAAGGTTGCTCCAAGCATTGTTGGAATTGCTAGGAAAAATGAAAATTCTGCACTAGCTTCTCTTGATAGACCCAAAATCATTGCGCCCATGATAGTTGCTGCAGATCTACTTGTTCCTGGAATCATAGCAAGAGCTTGGAAAAATCCGATCATTAGGACAGTTTTGTATGGGACATTTACTATATTGTCGTGGACAAAGGCATTTCTGTTCTTGTTTCTTTTTTCCACAAAAATAATAATTAAACCCCAAAGAAGAAGCATTGTTGCTACAACCATAGGATTAAATAAATGCTCATCAATAAAGTCGTCAAATAAAAATCCCAAAATTCCTGCTGGCAAAACTCCAACAATTACTCTTTTCCAAAGTTCTATGGTTCTTTTATCTGGATGAGTAAGTCTATAATAAAATTTAGATTGGCCGTTAAGATTTTTGTAATTTCTTGGAAAATATTTATAAGTTTTTTCATAATCCCAAGGATTAAGTCTTCTAAAATACAAAACTACAACAGAAAAAATTGCCCCCAATTGGATTATTACATTAAAGGCATTGGAAAATTCCTGAGGTTCTAATTTTACAAATTGATTTACCAAAATCAAATGGCCAGTAGAAGAAATCGGTAAAAATTCCGTTACGCCCTCAACTATAGATAAAATCAATACTTTTATAAATTCAATCATCAAATTCCTCCATAAATGAATGTTTAACTCCTTTTAATTGATAGCCAATGACCATATCGCAATTTACATTTTCTGCTGATCTTAATATTGATTTCTCAACATCTGGATTTACTTCTTTCATTTGGCTAATCATATTTTTTATCATTTTTCTTGTGTAGGCTTCTTGCGATTTTGTAACTGAGCAAGCACAATTTAGGGCAGTTAGTCCTACATAATCACGCCATTTTATTATATCCTCTTCTCTTACATAATAAAAGGGACGAATTAGTTCCATGTCGCTAAAATTTTGCGCCTTTAGCTTTGGCTTCATGGTCTTGAAATTTCCTGCATAGAGGACATTTAGCATGGTGGTTTCTATGACGTCATTCATATGATGGCCAAGGGCGATTTTGTTTGCTCCCAATTCTTTGGCCTTGGCATAAAGGGATCCCCTTCTCATTCGTGCGCACATATAGCAAGGATAAGCGCCTTTTGTGATATGCTCTGAAATTTCAAAAATATCTGTCTGATAAATTTTACCATCTATATGTAGATATTTTAGATTTTCTTCTAATTTGTCGCGATTTTCCTTGTTATAACCTGGATCCATGCATATATAAACCACATCAAAATTTACTTTGGAGTGCTTGTGAAGTTCTTCAATGACCTTTGCAAGCAAAAGTGAATCCTTGCCACCAGAAATTGCAACCGCAATTTTATCATTGTCATTAATTAATTTAAATTCCTTGATGGCTCTAATAAAAGGCGACCAAATTTCTTTTCTATATTTTTTTATAATAGATCTTTCTATTTCTTTTATTTCCATTAATTTTCCTTATAGTTCAACTATTCCAGAAGGCTTGTACCTATCTGCAACATCTAGCAAAATATCTTTGTCGGTATCAAGACCTAGACTTCTTAGGTAATTATCAACGGTTAGTCTTGATAGTTCGGGAGTGTTGTTGGTTTCTGATAAGTGACCCAAAAAAACTTTTTCATTTTTCCCTTCAAGGGCATCAGCCAAGGCTTCTGCGGATTGGTCATTTGATAGATGGCCCATATTTCCCATAACTCTAAGCTTTAGCGGATAAGGATATGGTCCTCTTTTTAGGGCTTCCAAATCGTGATTGGCCTCCATATAATAAATATCAGAGCCTTTTATTTCGTAAGCCATTTTCTCATCGACTATGCCCGTATCAGTTAGGATGGTGATTTTTTTGTTGCCTATGTAAATGATAAAACCAACAGGCTCATTGGCATCGTGGTGGATTTTTATTGGATAAATATCCATTGAGCCAAAGCTTAAAAATTTGTTGGATTCAAATAATCTAATATTTTCTTCTTTAAGCTTGCCACATTTATTAAATAAACCTTCCCAAGTTCCCTGGTTGGCAAAAATTGGCAAATTGTGCCTGCGACTCATAGTTCCAAGACCCTTTGAGTGGTCGGCATGCTCGTGAGTTACAAAGATCGCATCTAATTCTTTTGGCGATTTGCCGATTTCTCCTAGTAAATATTCAATTTTTTTAGCTGAAAATCCTGCATCAATTAGAATTTTTGTTTTCTTATATTCCAAAAATATACAATTTCCACTTGATCCAGAAGATAATATAGCAAATTTATCCATTTCCCCTCAAATCAAAATATTTTCTCAAAAGCTTTACAATATCAGCTTCACTTATTATTTGGTTTAAAGCATTATCCTTTTTTCATTAAAACTCTTTATTCGCCTTTATCCTAATAAAATATAAAATAAATTAATTATTATAATAATCTTGCTATAAAAATCCAAAAAGAACTCATCTAAATTAATTACTATAATTCTATATTATACTTCATCAACATCTATTTAAGTTTAAAGAAAAAAACTTTTAGTTTCATCTTTACGATGACTTTTACTTGTTTACAATTTATGGTTCTAATTTTACCAAAAACACTGATCCATATAATTATTTTTTAAAAATATTTATTTTATTTTCTAAAATAAAAAGAGCCGATTATTTTAATCAGCCCTATAACTTATTAACTATTGTACCATTTTAATTTAACTATTCAATTTATTTATCATTGCTTTTTTTGAAAAAAGAATAAAGAACTATACTTATCCATATACCTGAAAAAATTGATAGTATACTACCTGCTATTGTTGCTAGACTACAAGTACCAAATATCCCACGATCAGCATTAAAGATAATATAAAGTCCATATACAAATAAAACTGCAATAATTACACTTATTATTATTTTCATTTTTTCTTTCATATTATATTCTACGATCTATACTATACATTGAAAAACGAGTAGGTATTAAAGCCTTATCTGTTTTTTTATCAATAACTTTGTTACTAGAACTATTTATCTTATATTGAGTAAATGATACCTTATTGCCATAAAACTTTACTCTATACTCTCTTGAATTAAAATAGCTATTCTCAGGTGGCCCCTTAAAAGATTGAGTTTCTTTGTATTCTGCAGTAATAGAACCACCTATATCTCCTTTTGCAAAAGCAGTTCCAGCTATTATACTTGTTGTGACAGTTCTCGTATATGTTGACGAAAGTTTTATATTTAGATCTTTTGCTGCAGAGGTTATAAAGTAATCGTTAAGTGCAACTTCTTTGCTTGAATTAATATAAGTTCTATTTTTAAATCCACTTAAAAAATTTAAATTTACATTATTGAATTTATCAATCTCTCTAGAGGAGTTATTTTGACAATCAGAATTCTTACCATCACTAACTTCATAGATTGTTAAGGTTTCCCCTTCTCTTAAATTATTGCTATCTATAAGTTCTTGTATTTGTGCTTGGCTTAGTGAATTTTTATCATTAGTTTTTGAAACTACATTTATAATTTCTCCTTTGGAATTAGTAAAATTCATTTTTACATCATGACAATTCTGTGCATAAGCTGCTTTAGGTAAGATAAGTATTATTAGTAGACACAAAAAGTATTTTATATTATTTTTCATATAAATCTCCAAAATTTTAAAAATTTTTGTTTTGCTACAACAATTATCTAATTTTAGATAATATTTAATTTTTGATTATAGATAAGAATACATATCAACCATCTCCTATTTTTGATTTTAAATATTATCGTATACATTCTATTCTCTTGTTGAATATATTATTTATCTTAAAATAAGATATACCATTATCTTTTTTAAATGTCAATAAAAAAACAAAGTTTTTTAGACTTTGTTTTCCTATATTTATTCTAATTAATTCTTGTTATTTTAGTTCTTTTACAGCTTTAGCAACTGCATCAGCGATCCCTTCTTCAAAAGCAGATGGTATTACATAATCTTCGTTTAGTTCATCATCTTCTACAAAGGCTGCTAGAGCTTTTGATGCTGCCATTTTCATTTGGTCAGTAATTTGTGGAGCACGAGCTTCTAGAGCGCCTTTGAAAATTCCAGGAAATGCAAGAACGTTATTGATTTGGTTTGGATAATCAGATCTTCCTGTTGCAACTACTTTTGCGCCAGCTTTTTTAGCTAGGTCATAATCTATTTCAGGAACTGGATTTGCCATAGCAAAAACTATAGCGTCTTTGTTCATTTTTTTGATATCATCTTCATCTAATAGATTTGGAGCAGAAACACCAACAAAAACATCAGCTCCTACTATGGCTTCTTTTAATGAGCCTGTGAAGTTTTCTGGGTTAAACATTTCGGCGATTTTTGCTTTTACTGGATTTCCAGAGCTTAACATAGTGTCACTAATTGCGCCGTGTGAATCGCAAACTATGATATTTTTTACTCCCAAATCTCTTATTAATTTGGCACAAGAAAATCCAGCTGCGCCTGCTCCAGAAACTACAAGTTTGATATCTTCTGGTTTTTTATTGACTAATTTTAATGCGTTGATTAAAGCTGCAACTGTAACAATTGCTGTACCGTGTTGGTCATCGTGAAATACTGGAATATCAAGCATTTCTTTTAATTTATCTTCTATATAAACACATCTTGGTGAAGAAATATCTTCAAGATTGATTCCACCAAAAGTTGGTGCTATATTTTTAACTGTTTGGATTATTTCATCAGCATCTTGAGTATCAAGAACTATCGGAACTGCATTAACATTACCAAAAGCTTTAAATAAGACAGCTTTTCCTTCCATAACTGGCATTGCTGCCTTTGCGCCAATATTACCAAGACCTAAAACTGCTGAACCATCAGAAATAACTGCAATTGTGTTAGCTTTTGATGTATATTCGTAAGCTTTTTCTTCGTCTTTTGCAATTTCTCTACAAGGTTGGGCAACTCCTGGTGTATAAGCATAGGTCAAATCTTCTGCATTTCTAACTTCTGCTTTAATTTCTGTTGCGATCTTTCCTTGCCATTGTTTGTGTTTTTCTAGTGCTTTTTCATAAACGTCCATAATAAACTCCTTTACTTTCCTAGAAATATTCTACTTGTTAGATTTCCAATAGTATTACAAGCTTATATTAACACTAAAGCTAAAAAATTACAATCTTTTTCACAAATAACTTAATTTCATTACAATAATTTATATTTTTATGTGAAAAAGTGTATAGATTTGATTTATAAGACAAAAAGCTCTATAATTATAAATATTGACGGGGTGTAGCGCAGTTTGGTAGCGCACTTGTTTCGGGAACAAGAGGTCGAAGGTTCAAATCCTTTCACCCCGACCAGATTTTATATTAAAAATTTGTTAAAAAATTTGATAATAATCTTAAATTTCTAAAAACAAAAAAATCATCAAGTTTATTTCTTGATGATTTTTTACTTATTCATGATTATATTAACTCTTTAAGGCTTTAAAATTGAGCCATCGGCGATTTTGTATCGCTTAAACGCCACTTGGCTTTGGCCCTCGTCACTTCGCTACTGTGGCTGTTCCGTACCTTTTGGGCACAGGTCCCTCCAAAGACCAGGTAAAGATGCCTTGATTTGACATATTTACCCCGAAAACTTAGTGCGTGAGCACGAATGAGCTTCAGAGAAGCGGGTTTTCGTACGGGCTAGTTTTAATACATACCAGGCATGCCTTGAGGCATTGGTGGTTCTTCTTTTGGTATGTCTGCTACTGCTGCTTCTGTTGTTAGTAGTAATGCTGATACGCTTACTGCGTTTTGTAGGGCTGATCTTGTTACTTTTGTTGGTTCTACTATTCCTGCTTCAAACATATTTACGTATTTGTCGTTGTAGGCATCGTAGCCTTCGTCTTTGCCGGATTCTTTTACATTTTGTACTATTACTGATCCGTCCATTCCAGCATTTTCTACTATTTGTCTTAGTGGAGCTTCAAGAGCTTTTTCTATTATTGCTGCTCCTGTTTTTTCATCTCCAAGTAGTTTTTCTTTTACTTCTTTTACTTTTTCTATTGCGCCGATTAGTACTACTCCACCACCTGCAACTATTCCTTCTTCTACTGCAGCTCTTGTTGCTGATAGAGCATCTTCGATTCTGTATTTCTTTTCTTGCATTTCTGTTTCGGTTGCAGCTCCAACATTTATTACTGCTACTCCACCTGCAAGTTTTGCTACTCTTTCTTGTAGTTTTTCTTTTTCGTATTGACTATCTTCTTTTTCTATTTGTTGACGAATTAGGGAAACTCTTTCTTCTAGAGCTTTTTTATCTCCCTTGCCTTCTACTATTGTTGTATTGTCTTTGTCAACTTTTACTTTTTTAGCAGAGCCAAGCATTTCTATTTCTGTTTCTTTTAAATCCATATTTAATTCTTCAGAAATTACTTTTGCTCCTGTAAGGATTGCTATATCTTCAAGCATTGCTTTTCTTCTATCGCCGTACCCTGGAGCTTTTACTGCAACTACATTGAAAGTTCCACGAAGTTTGTTTAGGATTAAGGTTGTTAAAGCTTCGCCTTCAACATCTTCAGCAATTATCAATAGTGGACGACTTGCTTGAACGATTTGTTCTAGTAATGGCAATAGGTCTTGGATATTAGAAATCTTCTTATCTGTTATTAAGATATATGGATCTTCTAATTCTGCTACCATTTTTTCATTGTCTGTTGCCATATATGGGGATAAATATCCCTTGTCAAATTGCATTCCTTCAACAACATCTAGGTGAGTGTCAGTTGTTTTTGATTCTTCAACTGTTATTACTCCGTCATTTCCAACTTTTTCCATAGCATCTGCTATAAATTTACCGATTTCTGGATCTGAAGATGAAATTGTTCCAACATTTTCGATTGAATGTTTGTCAACAATGTCGTGAGAATTTTCTTTGATGTAGTCAACTACTACTTCAGTTGCTTTTTTTAGACCTTTGTTTAGTACAATTGGATTTGCTCCAGCCGCTAAGTTTTTTAGGCCTTCTTTGATGATAGCTTGAGCAAGAACTGTAGCTGTTGTAGTACCATCTCCTGCAACATCATTTGTTTTGGTTGCCACTTCTTTTACAAGTTGAGCTCCCATATTTTCAAATCTATCTTCAAGTTCAATCTCTTGGGCGATTGTTACGCCATCATTTGTTATAGTTGGTGCTCCGTAAGATTTGTCCAAAACTACATTACGTCCCTTTGGTCCAAGAGTTACCTTTACTGCATTTGCTAATTTATCAATTCCACGTTCTAAACCATCACGTGCATCTTTTCCATAATAAATATCTTTAGCCATTTAAAATTCCTTTCCTTATCTTACAACTGCCAAAATATCAATATATTTTACAACCATATACTCAACATCATCAAGCTTTACGCTTGTTCCTGCATATTGAGAATAAATAACCTTATCTCCAACGTTTAGAGAATCTTTTTTCTTATCGTCATTTAAAATATCTTCACTAATTGCAATAACTTCTGCATATTGTGGTTTTTCTTGAGCTGATTCTGGCAAAACTATACCAGATTGAGTTGTCTTTTCTGCTTCAGCTTTTTTTATAACTACTCTATCTCCAATAGGTTTTAATTGCATTTTAATCTCCTTAACTAATATTTAGCACTCGCAGGTGCCAATTGCTAATCACATTTATAGTGTACTATCGATAAAATTAAAGTCAAATATTTTTCTCAAAAAAGAAGTACAATAAATAAAAACAAAGGAGAAAATATGTATAAAAAACCAAGCGATGAGTATTTAAGAGAAAATTTAAGCGAATTATCCTATGAAGTAACACAAAATTCAAAAACCGAAAGACCATTCTCATCAAGCTATGACGATTTTTATGAAGATGGAATTTATGTTGATATAGTTTCTGGCGAGCCACTTTTTTCTAGCCTTGATAAATTTAACGCAGGTTGTGGTTGGCCAAGTTTTGCAAAAGTAATCGAAGGTAGCGAACTAGAAGAAAATTTAGACCTAAGCCATGGCATGAGAAGAACCGAAGTAAAAAGTAAGCTTGCCAAAAGCCACTTAGGTCATGTTTTCCCAGATGGGCCAAAAGAATTAGGAGGCCTACGCTATTGCATAAATGGAGCTTCCATAAGATTTATCCCAAAGAAAGATTTGGAAAAAGAAGGATATGGAGATTATTTGAATTTATTCGAATAAATAAAAAAATGGTGGTTGGCAAAATTAGCTAACCACCTTTTTGAATGTTCATTTATTAATCTGCAGTCCATCTTAGCAAGGTGCTTTTGCCACAACCAGATTGTCCTAAAATGCAGACAAATTCTCCAGAATTAATTTCTGTTGTAATATCACTAAGAATTAGCTTACCGCCTTCTTCATAAGCAAAAGATAAATTTTTAATACTTATATCGCTCATTATCTCTCCTATCTTCTTTACTACTATAAAATTTACTAATATATAATATAATACACTTTATAAAATATAAAAAAAGAAAAGCTAGCAACTAGCTTTATCTTTTTACTCTTATATATCTCATTGGGTTATACATTGCCCAGGTTGAATTTGTCAATAAATCTACTCCAAAAATTATATTTACGTCATTTTCTTTGATATTTGGATTAACTTCTACCTTTGATAAGAAAATTTCATCTTGATCTATTTTTACTTTCAAAGGAGTTCTTAAGGTTAAATTTTCATTTCCCAGATCCAACATATCGAGCGTTTTATCTTTTTCATCTTTTGCAATTACTTTATCAAATATTTCTTTTTTAACACAAGTAATAGGTCTTGATGTATCAAGGCTTGCAAGCATTCTTTCTCCTTCAAATTCAACATTTATAACTAGAGAATTTGGCTTATCTTTGGCCTTACTTTCCCTAAAATCGTCAATTTGAACTTGAAAATCTCCTATTCTAAGATCTCCCCTAAAGCAAAGCTGGCTTATTATATTCCAACCCAAAATCATATCAGCTGGAAATTTATTGCCCAAAGGATCAGCCATTAAATTAAAACTTTCATCGCTTGCTACAATTACTGGAGCCGATCCAATTTCAAGGTCTCCAAGTCTTAAATTTACCCTCGCTCTTCTCCATTTTCTTTTCTCGTCTATATATTTTTCATCAATATATTTGACATCAATAGTATCTGCAATTGACTGTTTTAAAAGGCTATTGCCTCTTGTATCAAACATAGTAGTTACTTCTTTTCCAGAAACTAAAGTTTCTAAAAAAATGTAATTTAGGTATTTTTTGTCAGATATTGGTATTTTGGTAAATTTCATTAATTCTCCTTTTAATTATCTCTTTCTTAATCAAATAATTTCTCTTATATTTCTAACTTTCAAAATTTAAAAACTTTTGTAAAGAAAAATTTTCCCATAAATTCTTATCTTTTTATTATTATACCAAATATATATTTTGGGGTATATGATTTATAGATAGTTTGCAAAAAAACAGCTAAAATTACAATAATGCAACTGGTAGTTGACAAATTTCCTAATCAAATTGGTGGAATGACAGGGCATTTTTTCATAGAATATAGATGAGAAATTAAGGAGGATTTTATGATTTTAGCAGATAAAATTATTAATTTAAGAAAAAAAGAATCAATGACCCAAGAAGATTTGGCAGCAAAAATAGGAGTTAGTCGTCAATCTGTTTCTAAGTGGGAATCCACTATGGCCATGCCTGATTTGGATAAGATAGTGAAGCTTTCTCAAATTTTTGGAGTTAGCACGGATTTTCTATTAAATGACAAATTAGGAATGGAGGATATTATAGTAGAAGATAGTGTAAGTGAAAGTAATGTCAAAACGATTGATAGTGAAATGTTAAACGACTATCTTAAAATCTATGATAAGATTGCTGTTAATGTAGGATTAGCTATTTCTCTTTTGGTATCATCACCTATCCCAAGCACTTTGTTAAATAATCCAATAGGAAGTATTTTAACTCTAAGTTTTGTCGCTTTAGCAGTCGGACTTTTCCTTATTTCGGGGTTTAGCTCACAAAAATATGACTTTATAGAAAAAGAACCTTATGATTTTTCCTATGGAATTGAAGGAGTGATTAACAAAAATATGGATGAATATAAGCCCATTGTTAGTAGAAATGTAATAATTTCAATAGCAATCTTTATTCTTTCTCCACTAATAATAATGATTTTTGAAAATAAAATTAATGATGATATATTGACAAGTATTTTTCTTTTCATAATAAGCCTAGGAGCCTATATAATAAGTCATACTATGGTCAAAAACTCAGCTTATCAAGATCTATTAAAATACAGAAATCCAAAAGAGCAAATAAAGGATAATAGATTGGCAAAAGCGTCAGGAATTCTTTGGGTTTTAGCAATTGGACTTGTTATAATGCTTGGCTATCAAACAGGCAATTGGGAAAAAAGTTGGATTCCAATTATCGCAGCTATAGTTATACAAATATCCATGGTTATATTTTTTGATTAATATAGAAAGCAATAAAATTCCCTCAATTTAAAAAAATTGGGGGAATTACTTTTAATATTATTTTTTCTTTTTGAAGAAAAATCCTTCAGTTGAATAGTTTAGGATATTTTTCTTGTAAACTTTCTCTCCAAATTTATAGAATAAAAAGATGGCTACAAGAAGTATTGCTATGGCAATTATTCCTGAAAGTAAATTTGCATAACCATTTAAAAGCCTTAATGGCATAAAGAATGTCGATGCAAATGGAAGATATGAGAGGATCTTTGAAATGATCACATCTCCCTTGTTCATCAAAGTCATTGCCAAGAAAAACATTATGACAATGCCCATTGTTAAAGGCATGCCCATCTTTCCAGCATCTTCAATTTTTGTTGCAAATGAGCCAAGCATTCCAGCGACAACTAAAAATAAGAAGATTCCTAGCAAAAACAATACTATAATCTCAGCAAAAATGGCAAGAGAATTTGCATTTACAGAAAAATCTAAAGGCAGACCATCAAGTATACCATAAGCTTTTGCTATGTTGAATCCTATAGTTCCCATTATTATATAAATTGCAATTTGTACAAGAACTGCCCCGAAATTCCCAAGAATTTTGCCTTCAAAATAATCTCCAGGCCTAACTGATGAGAAAATAAATTCTATCATCTTTGTGCCTTTTTCTGTGGCTGTTTCTGTTAATATCACATTGATAAAGGTTAGAGTTATCATATACATTAAAATTAGAAAAACAAAATAAATCGCCATTCCCAAGAATTTATTGTCCTGATTCTTATCTGCAATTTGATTAATTACAGGGCTTTTTGCCAAAGATTTAACTTGATCTTCTTTTAGATTTGCATTTTTCATATTAATGCCATTTTGAATTTGACCTAAAGTTGTTTGTAGGATGACTTTCTCGCTCATAGAAGCCTTGCCTTCAAAATAATCTGCCACAACAATTCCATCTTCTTCTCTTACCTTTGCATAAGAAGATACTTCCTTATCGTCCAATAATTTCTTTAGCTCTTCTTCGCTTGTAATTTTAAAGTCATAGTTAGGATTATCTTCAAAATATGCTTTAAGATTATCATCGGTAACTATTGCCATTTCCCCACTTGAAGAACCTGTAAAATATCCTATCAAAAGAGAAATTGCCATCATTATAATTGGAAATAAAACCATAAACCAAAAAGTTCCCGATTTTATTTGTCTAAGGAAAGTCTCTCTTGCAACAATTTTCATTCTATTCATCGCTTTCCACCACCTTTGCAAAAATTTCGTTTAAACTTGGCGCTTGTTGGTTAAATTGATAAACAAAGCCACATTTATCCGCAATTTCTTTAAATAAATCTTTGGAATCTTCTTCATCAAATAATTCTATTTGCCAAATATTTCCTATTTTTTTGTAGGCTTTGACCTTTCCCTCAATTATTGAAGATATATCCTTATCTGTCTCAATGATTACTTTTTCCCTGGCAAAAGAATTTCTAACCTCGTTTGGACTTCCATTTAAAACTACCTTGCCATTTTTAAGCATGACAAGTTTGTTGCACAAGCTTTCGATATTTTCCATATTATGAGATGAAAATAAGATAGTCATTCCCATAGCGTTTAATTCTTTAATTATATCTTCTAAAAGTCTGATATTGTAAGGGTCAAGTCCAGATAATGGTTCATCTAGGATTACAAATTCTGGTTTATAGATAATTGCAGCTAAAAGTTGAGTTTTTTGTTGGTTACCTTTTGATAGAGATTTGATTTTATCAGTAAGTTTTCCCTTAATTTCAAATCTATCAAACCATCTTTGAAGCTCATCTTTGTCCAAATTTTCCATTTGGTTAAGTCTTGCAAAATATCTTATTTCTTCTTCTATGGTCTTTTTTGGTGAAAGTGATCTTTCTTCTGGCAAAAATCCGATTTTTTCTAGGGGGGTTTTTGCTATTGGCTCATTTTCGTATAAAATTTCGCCCTTATAATCGTCAAAAAAGTTCATCATACACCTAAAAAGAGTAGATTTCCCCGCTCCATTTTGACCTATAAGACCAAAAACATCTCCTTTTTCAACTTCAAAGGATACATCATCCAAAGCCTTGACTTCGCCAAAAGATTTGGATACGTTTTTTATCTCAATCATAGCTTTACTCCTTTATATTTCATAGTTAATAATTAATACTTTCGCTTTCAATTTTACCATAATTTGTCAGCATACAACATTGCTAAAAGTAAAATAAATCTTCAAATTTTTCATCTAAGGCTATGCACAAAATCAAAGCTAGCTTGGCAGTTGGGTTAAACTGACCAGTTTCTATTGAACTAATAGTGTTTCTAGAAACACCAACTTCATCGGCTAGCTTTTGTTGGGAATAGTCCTTTGCCTTTCTTACTTCTTTTAGTCTATTTTTTAGTACTAATTCTTCATTCATAACTAGACCTTTTATTAGTTAAAACTCATAAAATGTGCGATAAGACTAAGTATTGCTCCTAGGGCAAAGATTATTCCCAAAACTAGATCTTTATTTTCTTTGATATATTTGTATCTGACTAGAATCATAGTTCCCATTATAGCAAAGTATATGGCTTGGCCAGCAAAATTATATTTATTGAAAAAGAATTGATCTCCAGCCACTATAATAGCAGTTACTAGTAGACCTACTTGACTTGACATCTTACCTGCTTTTGTCAGTGCATCTAGCAGATATTCATCATTTTTCTTATAATCTTTCCTGCTTTTTGCCAGTATCTCTTCTCTATCCATATTTTTCTCCTTTTTGACAAGTATACTTGGTAATTTAATTATACATATGCCAAGTGTACTTGTCAATAATTAATTTTTGATATAAGAAAAGACTGCCTAAGTGAACTGAACTGACCCTCAAAAGTTAGACCAAAAAACTAACTAAATGAGATCAGTTTTTTTCTAAATTTTTATTTTTGTAACAAATGTTACTGATTATCATTATCTTATGCCGTATAATTATAATAAGGAGTGATAGTATGAAAATAGATATAAACAAGGTCATCTATGACCTAATAAAAGATAATGACAAATTAAAAAAAGACCTCATTGGACTTGGTTTTACTGGCCTTGATAATCCTCTCATGGTAAAAAGTTTAGGAAAGAAAATGTCTCTTAAGCGTGGGGCAAAGATGATGGGGATAAAAGATTATGAAAAAAACCTAGGGGATCTTGGATATGACTTGTATGACTCATCAGAAAATCCTGAAGTTTTGGAGAGGAAAAAATTAATTAAATCCTACCTTCATAGATTGTCATCCGGTGAAGATTTGGAATATGTGAGGGCTGATTTTAAGAAAAGTTTTGAGGGCGTTTCTTCTTCAGAAATCATGGATGCCGAAGAAGAACTCTTGGAATCTGGTATGGATAAGGATCAGGTAAGAAAACTCTGTGATGTTCATTCTGCCTTATTCCATGGTGAGACAGAAAGTGAGAAAAATCCTTCTACCTACGAGGAAGGTTCATTTTTGGATTATTTTGCCAAGGAAAATGATAAAATCAAAGAAATACTTGAAAATGTAAAAAAGTCCCTAGAAAATGACCAGGACCTAGGAGAAGATATCTACAAGGTCTTTAACCATTACAAGAAAAAAGGCGACTTAATTTATCCAATCCTAAAGGCCAAATATAATAAACCAGGCCCATCAGATGTCATGTGGGCAGTGGATATTGATATAGCAAAGAATTTCAAAAAAGCTATGAAACTTAATAAAAAAGACCTGGCCCTAGAAACCATAAAAAGAGCTGTGGAGATGACCTATAAGGAAGAAAATATACTCTATCCTTTGGCCTTTGAAACAATTAGCAATGAAGATTTTGACCTTCTTTACAAAGATCTTGGTGACTATGACCACGACCTTGTTTCCTACAAAAAAGCGGAAAATAAAAAAATAAATGAGTACACAGATGGATATATAGATTTTGCCAAGGGCAAGATGAGAGTTGACCAATTAGAGGCCATGCTTGATACTTTAGAAATAGAAATAACCTATGTTGACGAAAATGACATAAGTTCTTATTACAACGACCACAAGGGCAAAAAAGTCTTTAAAAGACCAGAATCATCCTTAGGTAGGGAAGTTTATTATTGCCACCCACCTCAGGTTGAGCCGATTGTAAGGGGCCTAATCAAAGAATTCAAGGCAGGAAGTAAAGATTCTCTAAAACTTGTGAGAAATATAAAAGGTAGGGACTTTGCCATTTCCTACTATGCAGTAAGGGATAAGGATGGGGTCTACAAGGGAGTTGTCGAAACAGTCCAAGACCTAAGTTTCTATAAAGAATATCTTAATAAATAAAAACCAGACCGACTAGGTGAACTGACCTCCCCAAAAAAAAGTTGGACTAAAAAGCCAACTAAAGGAGGTCAGTTTTTAAATGGCAAAATATAGCACAGAATTCAAAATGAAAGTAGTAAAAGAATATTCCACTCAGATCAAGGCTGGGTATATCAAACAAATCAATATACATCAAGGCTAGAAACAAAGGCAGTCACCCAATCTATATCCACAAAAAGGTAACTGACTTAGACAAAACTTGCCAATGGAAAACTTCTTTGGAATACTAAAACAAGAAATATATTACGGAAGAAAATTCTACTCATATGAACACTTAGAACAAACAATTGAAGAATTCATAAAATATTACAACGAAGAAAGAGTAAAAGAAAAATTAGGATACTTATCACCAATAGAATACAGAAGGAAGAATGCAGCATAAAAATTTCCTACCCCTAGGGCTAGGAAAGGAAAAAGAAATACCAGAGCTAGTTTAGTTCTAACTCTGGTATTAGGTCCAACTTTGTGGGGTCAGCTTATATTTTTACTAATCTTCTTTCATTAATTTTGAAATGTCGTCAATTCCCACCGATTTTAGCAAGTCGTCTATTTCTTTTGAATTGGCATTTAATTTTGCAATTAGATCTTTGGCGTCATCTTCTGTTAGCTTGTCTAAGTTTACATCTTTTAGCCCTGGAATTTCATTTGGCAAATCAATTAATAAATCATTGCCATCACCAAAAGAAAAACTTACTGGTCTGCCATTTTTGCTTGTATCAATTTTATTATCTCTTTTATCTTCTAATCCCATATTTTTCTCCTATTTTTTTAATATTTTCTTTAAATATTTGCCTGTATATGAATTTTTGTTTTTGGATACTTCTTCAGGAGTGCCAAAAGCTACTAAGTTGCCCCCGCCATCTCCTCCTTCTGGACCAAGGTCAATTATATTATCCGAAACTTTTATCACATCAAGATTATGCTCAATTACAACTACTGTGTTATTTTGATCGACCAAACGATTTAGGACATCGATTAGTTTGTGGACATCTGCCATGTGAAGACCTGTGGTTGGCTCATCTAATATATAAAGTGTTTGCCCTGTTCCGACTTTTGAAAGTTCTGTTGCAAGTTTTACCCTTTGAGCTTCTCCTCCAGATAATTCGGTTGACGGTTGGCCAATTTTGATATAACCAAGTCCAACATCGTATAAGCTTTGCAATTTTCTAACTATTGGCGGATGATTTTCAAAAAATTCTAAGCCTTCTTCGACAGTCATATCCAAAACTTCAGAAATATCCTTGCCCTTATATTTTACCTCAAGAGTTTCTCTGTTGTAACGCTTGCCATGGCAAACTTCGCATGGCACATATACATCTGGCAAAAACATCATGTCTACTTTGATTGTACCATCACCAGAGCAAGCTTCACAACGGCCACCCTTGACATTAAAAGAAAATCTTCCTTTGGCATAGCCACGCATTTTTGCTTCGTTGGTCATGGCAAAAACATCTCTAATATGGTCAAAAACTTTGGTGTAAGTTGCAGGATTTGACCTTGGAGTTCTGCCTATTGGCGATTGGTCGATAGCTATTATTTTATCGATTTTTTCAAGGCCTAAGATATCATCGTGTTTTCCTGGTCTTATTTTTGTTTTGTTTAATTTTTTGGTTACGGTTTTATATAAAATTTCATTAATAAGTGAGGATTTGCCAGAGCCAGAAACTCCAGTTACAGATGTTAGGACTCCAAGGGGAATTTTTACATCGATTCCTTTTAGATTATTTTCTCTAGCTCCCTTGATCTCTATAAAATCATCGCTTGTTCGTCTTTTTTGAGGTAAGACAATTTTTTTCCTGCCGGATAAATAATCTCCAGTTATGGAATTTTTGCAATTTATTAAATCATCGACACTTCCCTTTGCCACAATTTCACCACCGTGGATACCTGCCAAAGGCCCAATATCTACCAAATAATCGGCAGCTCTAATGGTATCTTCGTCATGCTCTACTATTATTAGGGTATTTCCAATGTCGGTTAGATTTCTCAAAGATTTGATCAATTTGTCATTATCTCTTTGGTGAAGGCCAATTGACGGTTCATCAAGGACATAGCAAACTCCCACAAGACCTGAGCCTATTTGTGTAGCTAGCCTTATTCTTTGACTTTCTCCACCTGATAAGGTTGAGGCTTTACGATTTAATGACAAATAGGAAAGTCCAACATCATTTAAAAATTTAAGCCTTGCCTTGATTTCATTTACAATAAGCTCTGCAATTTGAGCTTTCATTGGTGAAAGTTTTAGATTTTCAAAAAATTCTAAGGATTTTTCTACAGATAAGCTTGTAAGTTCGGAAATATTGGTATCGGTAACTTTGATAGCCAAAACTTCTGGCTTTAGCCTATCGCCATGGCAAGTTTGACATTCTTCCTCGCTCATATATAATCTAAATTTTTTCCTTACATCTTCTGAATTGCTTCTTTGGTATCTGTCGTGGAGATTTTTTAAAACTCCTTCAAATTTGGCAGTGTATCTTTTTCTGCCGGAAAAATGACTGTCAAAGACAAAGGTAATTTCTTTTTTTGTCCCATAAAGAATCTCATCGATCATCTTTTTCGGTGCATTTTTGATAGGTTCATCAAGTGAAAAATCGTAAGTTTTTGCTATGGCATTTATAACTTCATTGTAGTATGTTCCTTTGCCTGCAGAAGCATAAGGTTCTATTGCTCCTTGGTTGATGGATAAATTTTTATCTGGGATTATCAAATCTTTGTCGATTTGTAGATGAAAACCAAGTCCATTACAATCTGGACACATACCCAAAGGAGCGTTAAAAGAAAACATATTTGGGCTTATTTCTGGCAAAGACATATGGCCATCAGGACAAGCAAGTTTGCTGCTCATTAGGATTTCTCCACCGTCTATTATATCGATTATTACAAGTCCATCGGAAAGATTTAGGGCAGTTTCTATGGAATCTGAAAGTCTAGTGTTGATATTTTCTTTTACTACGATTCTATCGACAATTATTGAAATGTCGTGCTTTTTTGTTTTGGAAAGCTCTATTTCATCTTCCAAATTATGAATTTCTCCATCTACAAGAACTCTTACAAAGCCTTGTTTTTGGATATTTGCCAAAGCTTTTTTGTGTGTTCCTTTTTTCTCACGAATTACTGGAGAAAGTATTTGTATTCTTGTTTTTTCTGGCAATTCCAAAACCCTATCGACCATCTGGTCTATGGATTGGGCCTCGATTTTTTTGCCACAAACTGGACAATAAGCATCTCCAATTCTTGCAAAGAGAAGCCTATAATAATCGTAAATTTCTGTAACTGTCGCCACAGTTGACCTTGGGTTTCTGTTGGTTGTTTTTTGATCGATTGATATGGAAGGTGAAAGTCCTTCTATAGAATCACAATCTGCCTTATCAAGATTTCCTAAAAATTGTCTGGCATAGGATGATAGGCTTTCTACATAGCGCCTTTGTCCTTCTGCATAAATTGTATCAAAGGCTAAAGTGGACTTCCCACTTCCGGAAAGTCCTGTAAAAACAATCATTTTATCCCTTGGCAATCTTAGGTCGATATTTTTTAGGTTGTTGGTTCTTGCACCTTTTATAACTATATCATGTTCTGTCAATTTATACTCCTGGGAAATTTTCCTTCATTTTCTTTATCTGATCGCGAATATTGGCAGCTCTTTCAAAGTCCAATTCCTCAGCCGCCTTATACATTTGCGCTTCGAGATTTATAATAATTGTATCTATATCATCAGCTGTAAATTCTTCAATGTCGTTATCTTCCAATTTCTTTGTAACTTGAATCATCTGGCCGATATTTTTTCTAATTGTAGTTGGGATAATATTGTGTTTCTTGTTAAATTCCGTCTGAATTTCACGTCTGCGTTTCGTTTCATCCATTGCAACTTTCATAGAGCCTGTAATGCTATCTCCATAAAGAATTACATGTCCCTCAGAATTTCTTGCAGCTCTTCCTATGGTTTGGATTAGAGATCTTTCACTTCGCAAAAATCCTTCCTTATCTGCATCAAGAATTGCAATAAAACTTACTTCTGGTATGTCAAGACCCTCACGCAAGAGGTTGATTCCAACTAATACATCAAATTCTCCAAGTCTAAGCTCTCTAATAATTTCACTTCTTTCGATGGTTTTTATATCAGAGTGTAAATATTTTACCTTGATACCATTTTGGGTAAGATAAGTTGTCAAATCCTCTGCCATTTTCTTAGTAAGTGTTGTAACAAGGGTCCTATCGCCTTTTTCTGTCGTCTTATAAATTTCATTCATCAAATCGTCAATCTGATTTTCTGTTGGACGAACTTCTACTTTTGGATCCAAAAGTCCAGTTGGTCGTATGATTTGATCGACCATTTGACCCTTGGTTTTTTCCATTTCATAAGGTCCTGGTGTTGCTGAAACATAAATTGCTTGATTAATTAAACTTTCAAATTCAGCAAATTTTAATGGTCTATTATCAAGAGCTGATGGAAGTCTAAAACCATAATCAACCAAATTTTGCTTACGACTCCTATCTCCCTCATACATTCCACCAACTTGCGGAATTGAAACATGGCTTTCATCGACCATTAGCAAAAAATCTTTTGGAAAATAATCTATTAGTGTGTAAGGCCTGGATCCTGGCGCTCTTTGACTAAGGTGCCTTGAATAATTCTCTATTCCAGAGCAAAATCCAATTTCTTTTAGCATTTCTATATCATAGCGAGTTCTTTGCTCAAGTCTTTGAGCTTCGAGAAGTTTATTTTCCCTATTTAATTCATCTAAGCGCTCAGCAAGCTCTTCTTCTATGGTTATAATAGCTTTTTCGGTTTTTTCGCTAGTTGTGGCATAGTGACTTGCCGGATAAATATAAGCATGGCTTAGTTTTGCCGTAACTTTGCCAGTTAATGAGTCAAATTCGGAAATTTCTTCTATTTCATCTCCAAAAAATTCAATTCTTATAGCTTTTTGGTCAAAACCAGCTGGAAAAATATCCAAAATATCCCCACGTCTTCTAAAAGTTCCTCGATCAAAATCAATATCATTTCTCACATATTGAACATCGATTAGCTTTCTCATAACTTCTTCTGGAGCGATTTCTTGGTTAGGGCGAAGGCTTACCACAAGTTTTTTGTAATCGATCGGATCTCCCAAACCATAGATACAAGAAACACTTGCCACAATTATTACATCTTTTCTTTCAAAAAGCGCCATAGTTGCAGAATGTCGCATCTTATCAATCTCATCGTTGATTGAAGAATCCTTGGCAATATAAGTATCAGTTGCAGCAACATAAGCTTCAGGCTGGTAGTAATCGTAATAGGAAACAAAATATTCCACAGCATTATCTGGGAAAAATTCCTTAAATTCTGTAAATAATTGGTAGGCCAAAGTCTTGTTATGGGCCAAAATAAGGGTCGGTCTTTGGACTTTTTCTATAACATTTGCCATAGTAAAAGTTTTACCAGAGCCTGTAACCCCTCGCAAAATTTGGTGTTTTTTGCCAGAAATTAGCCCTTGGGATAATTTTTCAATAGCCTCTGGCTGATCGCCTTTAGGCTTATAGCTAGAATTTATTTTAAATTTCTGCAAAAAATTTTCCTTTCTTAATTTCAAAATATATAAAAAACTCAGGATAAAAATCCTGACAATAATATTCAAAGTTCAAGTAAAATATACTATTTTACTAGGTTTTTTCAATTATCATAAATTATTAGAAAAAGATTTTTTGGGTATATATCTATCAGAGGAATCGGAAAATTTAAGAAAGGATTAGAAAGGTAGAAAATATGAAAAAATTAATCAACAATCCGCAAAATATCGTAGATGAAATGCTAGATGGACTTGTAAAGGCAAATCCTAAGGAAATTGTAAGACTTGAAAACACCAACGTAATCGCAAGAATAGATGCGCCAGTAGCTGGCAAAGTTGGTCTTATCTCTGGTGGTGGCTCAGGTCATGAACCAGCACACGCAGGTTATGTTGGCAAAGGAATGCTAGATTGTGCTGTAGCTGGCGATATCTTTACATCTCCAACTCCAGACCAAGTTTTAGAAGCTATCAAAAAAGCAAATTCAGGCAAGGGCGTATTTATGGTAATCAAAAACTACCAAGGCGACGTTATGAACTTTGAAATGGCTGGAGAAATGGCTCAAATGGAAGGCATTGACGTTGATTATGTCATTGTTAACGACGATATAGTTGTTGAGAAAAAAGAAGACAGACGTGGCGTTTGTGGTACACTATTTGTTCACAAAACTCTTGGCGCAATGGCAGAAAATGGTGCAAGCCTAGCTGAAATCAAAGAAATGGCAGAAAAAATCGTAAAAGATATCAAATCTATCGGCATGGCAACAAAACCTTGCATAAATCCAGCAGATGGCAAAGAAAGCTTTACTTTAGCAGATAACGAAATAGAAATGGGAATCGGTATCCACGGCGAAGAAGGTATCCAAAAAGAAGAAATGAAATCTGCTGATGAAATCGTTAAGGAAATGGTTGACAGACTCCTAGTAGAAATAGAAGATAAGGATAGCGAATATGCAGTATTTGTAAACGGCATGGGCGCAACACCAGAAATGGAACTTTATATAATAAACAATTCCCTAGCAGATTATCTAAAAGAAAAGGGCATCAAAGTTGCTAGAACTTATATAGGAAACTTCATGACCAGTATGGATATGGCTGGATTTTCAATCACTCTATATAGAGTTGACGAAGAAAGATTAAAATTATTGGATCAAGAAGTTCACGTAGTGAGGAAATAATGGAAATAAAAAAAGTACAAGAAATTTTAAACAAAGTTTCAGATGAGATTATAGCAAACAAAGATTATTTAACAGACCTTGATAGATCAATAGGTGATGCAGACCACGGAGTAAATATGGCAAAGGGTTTTGGCTTTGCCAAAGAAGCTATTGAGGGCGAATTTTCCGATTACAAATCTTTGTTTATGAAAATTTCTATGACCCTAATTTCCAAAGTTGGTGGAGCAAGTGGCCCACTTTACGGAACATTTTTCATGAAATTTGCTCAAGAATTAAATAATATAGAAGATTTCAACCGCGAAGTTTTAAACAAAGCTTTCCAAAGTGGAGTTGAAGGTGTTAAACAAAGAGGCAAGGCAAATCTTTTGGATAAAACTATGGTCGATGTCCTAGAACCAGTTGCCGATGCACTTAACGAAGGCAAATCTTATAAAGAAATTATAGATCTTGCCAAAGAAAAAATGGAAAAAACCAGCGAATATAAGGCAAACAAGGGACGTGCTTCCTATGTTGGAGAAAGATCCATTGGTCATATAGACCCAGGTGCAGCAAGCTCTTATTTGATGATAAAAACTGCTTTTGGAGAATTAAATGATTAATATTCTAATAACAAGTCACAGCAACAAGCTTGCCCAAGGTCTTACAGAACTAATTTCCCAAATGGCAACAAATGTAAGAATAGAATATTCTGGCGGCACAGAAGACGGGGAACTTGGCTCAAACTTTGAAGAAATAAACCAAAAAATGACAGAACTTGCCGAGGATGGCCTAGTAGTATTCTTTGACCTTGGTTCATCAATGATGAATTGCCAAATGGCTTATGATATGCTAGATGAAAATCTCAAGGAAAAAGTCATAATAGCAGGCTCTCCACTTGTAGAATCTGCCTTTGAAATAGCAATTGACATTAATGAAGATACAAAATTAGAAGAAATAAAAGAAAAAATAGCTTCTTATCATATGAATAAGCTAGCATAAAAGCAAAAATAATCGACTGGGGAAATAAGGTGACCCCACAAAGTTGGACCTAATACCAGAGTTAGAACTAAACTAGCCCTGGTATTTCTTTGTCCTATCCTACCCCTAGGGGTAGGAAATTTTTATGCTGCATTCTTCTTTCTGTATTCTATTGGTGATAAGTATCCTAATTTTTCTTTTATTCTTTCTTCGTTGTAATATTTTATGAAATCTTCAATTGTTTGTTTTAAGTGCTCGTATGAATAGAATTTATTTCCGTAATATATTTCTTGTTTTAATATCCCAAAGAAATTTTCCATTGGTGAGTTGTCTAAGCAATTTCCTTTTCTTGACATGGATTGAGTGATGTCATTTTCTTCTAGTTTTGATGTGTATTGCTTTACTTGGTATGCCCAGCCTTGATCAGAGTGGAATATTCTTTTTTCTTTATTTTTATTAGTTACCTCTATTGCTTTGTCTAAGGCTTTTAAGATTGGTTCTATTGTTGGGTGTTTTGATATTTCATAGCTAAGTATTTCACTGTTGTACATATCTAGGTATGGGTTTAGATAGAGTTTCTTTATTTGATATGTTCCTGTTTTATCTTTTTCTAAATACTTAAATTCTGTTGTGTCTGTTGTTATTTGTGTGTATGGTGTTTCCACTTTAAAGTTTCTTTTTATTTTGTTGTCTGATATTTTTCCTACCTGTCCTTTGTAGGATGAGTATTTTCTTGTTTTTCTTGAATAGCTTTTTACTTGAAGTTTTAACTTTTGAACTAATCGTTGTACTTTCTTTTTGTTTATTATCAGTCCTGATCTTTTTAACATTGCTGTTATTCTTCTGTAGCCGTAGTTTGGATTGTCTTTTCTTATTTTAAGTATTTTCTTTTCTAATTCTAGATCTTTATTTGGTTTATTTAAGCGTTTTTGCCAATACATGTATGTTGATTTGGCAATGTTAAAGTATTTTAACAAGTCTTTTAGTTTGTATTTATCTCTTAAGACTTTGATTGTTTCAGCAATTGTCTTATTTCTGTATCTGTCATTTGAGACAATTCTATCTTTTTTTTTATTGCATCATTTTCTAATTGAAGCCAATAGTTTTCTTCTTCTAATTTCTTTATCTTTTCTTTTAGTTGTGCTTGTGTTAATGATTCATTTTCTAAATTAGTTATGTTTGCTGATGATTCTATTTTAGTGTCTTTTGATCTCTTTGGGGATTTTGGCATTTTTGAAGGTCTTCCTCTCTTTTTAGATCTAAGTCCTTCAATTCCTTTTTCTCTATATTCATTGACCCATCGGGTGATTATTGATGGATTATTGATTTTAAGATTGTTTGCTAGGCTTTGATAGGACATTTCTCCTGTTAAGTACAAGTTTACTACATTTAACTTGAATTCCAAAGTATATTGTGTATTTTTTCTTTTTACTTTTAGTCCTTCATAGCCTTGTGATTTGTATGCATTTACCCAGCTTTTCACTACGCTTTCTGATGGTATGCAATATTTGTCTGATAAAGATTTATATGAGATGTTTGATTCTAAATATTCTTTTACTACTTTCATTTTGAATTCTGTGCTATATTTTGCCATTAAAAAACTGACCTCCGTTAGTTAGTTTTTAGGTCTAACTTTTGGGGGTCAGTTCAGAAACCTGGTCGATTATTTTTTATGGGAATTTTTAAACATTATAAATAAACACCCGCTCCACCATCTTGAGTGTAACCTCTACTCTGGGATGTTGAGTGTTACCCCACCTGGCATGTTGAGCGTTACCCCACCTGGCATGTTGAGCGTTACCCCACCTGGCATGTTGAGCGGAGGGAATCGAAGATTCCCGTAGTCGAAACATCTCTTTGGAATGAGGAAATCTTTATAAAACAAAACACCCCCAAGATCCTTCGACTCCAGTTTGCAAAAGCAAACTTCCGCTCAGGATGCCAGCTGAGTATAAGTGTTATAGGAAAATAGAAAAATTTGGTGTCTTTTTATTTATCATAATTTTAATAATAGCCTTCGTCCTTGGAGGGCGGCTTTAAGGGACTTTCGATTGTCCCCAAAGCCCCCTCCAAACCACCCAGCAAAGGACACCCTGTAAACGACCATTGCATGGCAACAAGGGTAGGAATTGCTTCGCAATGTCCTATTTGAAATTATCATCACAAATTCGAGACAAAAAACTGACTGATTTTTCAAACTTTTTAAAACTATTTTTCAAAAAAAGAATTCGCGGAGCGAACTTCTTCTGCTCATTGCTCCACGCAGTGGCGAGTAACAAGGGTAGGGGTTTGGGGGAAGGGACGTAGGGGTCTCCGTAACCCCTCGTCCCTACGCCCCAAAAACGAAGCAATTTTTTTATATAATAGAATAATAAAAGAAATCTAATTATTATTAAATTCACAATAAAAAAATATTTCTATGTTTTTATTTTGATTTTTTAAACCCGATCTTAAAGCCGCCCTCCAAGGACGAAGTCAATAAAGTTAAAAAATATTAAAATATAAGATAATAATTAATTAAAAAATTTACATTCAAAATATACAAACTTCTCACATTGACATATAATTCTCGCCTTTTTTTGACCTTATAAATAAAATCAAGCCTATTAGCAAGAAGAAAAATCCAACTCCGCCTTGTTTTTTAAAAAATAGTACAACTGATGCAATGATTGCTATTATCGCTCCTATTTGTTTTAATTTTTTATCATCCATATTATTCCTCGCTTTTCTTTTTAATACTTATACCCAAAATCAAAAATTTTTTCTTGACAAAATAAATATATGAGTTACAATAGATATGAACATATGATCATATGAATAGAGGTGTATATGAGAACTTTAACTGACGAAGAAATAATTTTCGATCTGGCAGATTTATTTAAGCTCTTTGGCGATTCGACAAGACTTAGGATTTTAAATGAGCTTTTTAATGGCCCAATGAGCGTTGGTGACATAGCCGAAGACTTGGAAATGAGCCAATCTGCCATAAGCCATCAGCTAAAAAGTCTAAAGGATAATAATTTAGTTGCTTCAAAAAGAGATGGCAAGTCCATATTTTACTCACTTGCCGATGACCATGTCAAAACAATTTTTAAAAGTGGATTAGAACACATAAAGGAGAAATAAATGAAATACAAATACAATATAGAAAGCGAAAATTTATGCCCACATTGCGCTACAAAAATCGAAGATGCTATGAAAAAAATTGATGGCGTTATAGATGTCAATCTTTCAGCTCTTACAAGAAAATTAAAGCTAGAAACAACTGATGATGCTGATATAGAAAAAATCATTGAAGAAGCAAATTCCCTAGCAGAAAAATACGAACCAGGAACAAGTTTTGTTAAAAAGTAGGTTATTATGTTTAAGCAGATGACAGAAAATCACAGAAAAACACTCACAAAGCTAATTTTTCTTGGGATTTTTACCTTATTTTCATATCTACTTTCTAGAAATATTGCAAATAAAACTTTGATGATGATAATTTTCTTAGCCATTTATTTATTGGCTGGCTGGGAAATAATCACAAAAGGTATCAAGGGAGTAATTAACGGCCAAGCGCTCGATGAAAATTTCCTTATGTCCATAGCTTCCCTTGCGGCCTTTGCCCTTGGAGAATATGTAGAGGCCATAGCGGTTATGCTTTTTTACAGCTTTGGAGAATTATTTGAGGAAATTGCATCTTTCAGGTCTAGAAAAAATATCGAAAATTTGATAAATTTGGTTCCAGATATTGCAAATATAGTAAATGAAAATGGTGAAATTTCCCAAGTTGACCTAGACGATATAAAAGTTGGCGATATACTTTTGATTCGTGATGGAGAAAAGGTTGGAGTTGATGGCGTAGTTGTCGAAGGAGAAGGACTCATCGATACTTCTTCTGTAACTGGTGAATCTATGCCAGTTGAAGTTTCAATCGGCTCAGAAATAATCTCATCTTCAATTATGAAAGAAGGAATTATTAAAATTCGTGCCGAAAAAGAATTTGAAGATTCACTTGCTGCAAAGATTATGGAACTAATTGAAGATTCAGCTTCAAGCAAATCACAAAGCGAAAAAATGATCAGCAAATTTGCCAAAGTTTATACGCCAATAGTTGTTGGTATTGCCTTGTTAGTGGCAATAGTTCCCCCAGTATTTTTTAACAAAAATCTCTACGATTATATCTTTAGAGCGGCAACCTTTTTGGTAATATCATGTCCTTGCGCCTTGGTCCTATCCGTTCCACTAACATTTATGTCAGGCCTTGGCCTTTCTAGCAAAAATGGAATATTGATTAAGGGTAGCCAATGTTTTGAAGCCTTGGATAAGTCCAAAGTCCTACTTTCAGATAAAACTGGAACACTAACCACTGGCGAATTTGAGCTAAAAGATATTATTTATTATGGAGAAGAAGATAAGGAAAAAATTCTCGATTACATCTACAATATGGAGCTAATGTCAACTCATCCCATAGCCCAAGCGGTTGTAAAATCCCTAGATAGAGAAGAAAAACCTCAATTATTTAAAGAAATTTCTAACGAAAAAGGTCTTGGCGTAAAAGCAGAGACCAATGATGGTAGATTAATAAAACTTGGATCTAAAAAATTTGTAGAATTTGACCAAGAAGAAAGCCAAAGAGCAATTTATCTATCAATTGATGGTAATATTTGTGCGAAAATAATAATTGAAGATCAAATCAAAGCAAATTCCAAAAAAACCTTACAAAGACTAAAGAAACATTTCACAGACATTGCAATTGTCTCTGGCGATTCTGAAATACCAGTCAAGGAAACTTCAAAGGCCTTGGGTCTTGACAAATACTATGCAGAAGTAATGCCTGATGAAAAACTAAGAATTATGGAAAATTACCAACAATCCGGCCAAAAAGTAGTATTTGTTGGTGATGGCATCAACGATGCACCAGTTTTGACAAAGGCAGATCTTGGAATTTCTATGGGCGAGGGCGCAAGCGATTTGGCAATAGAATCTTCCGACATACTAATTGTAAATGGCGAATTTGAACAAATGGGTAAGCTAATGGACATAGCTGATGTCACCAACAAAACTGTCAAAAATAATATTATTTTTATACTTTCAATAAAAATTGCCATCTTAATTTTGGGCCTACTAGGCTTTGCCAATATGTGGCTAGCAATCTTTGGAGATGTTGGAGTATCAATAATAGCAGTCCTTTATTCAATGAGAATACTAAAAATCAATATATAAAAAACAGACCTAAGGTTAAAATCATCAAGAAATTTACTCTTTATGGGATTAGATTAGTTGATTTTACCAAAGGTCTTTTTCTTTGTTTCTTTTTATGAAAATTACTCATAATGCAATTGGTTAAAAACTTCGTCCTGGTACTTATTCCGCAAAATAAAACCGTCAGTTTTATCTTCCGTTGAATCTTCTAATTTGTAATTATCTTTTAGCTTTGTTTGCTCTTTTGGCAAAAATTCTTCTGGTGTTTTGGGGATAAATAAATAATAATCAGCATCAACCTTAATTCCCAAGGCAAAATCCACATTAAAATGCGTTCCATCGTGGGCGCCATATTTTGACGTGATGGTAAATTCCTCCATTTGCATCATTAGCACATAGTCATTAACTTGCTTAACGAGTTTAAATTTCCCCTCAAAAGTTGATTCGTGAATTTCTCCAACCAAATATCTGTTTTTGGCATATTGGTCAAGTCCTCCATCAAAACCGTCACTTTTGATTGTCCCAATATATGAGCCATGGAAATTTCCATCTTCGTCAAAAATAATCTCAGTCCAACCCGTATCCTCACCATAATTTCTAATAAGTTTTTGCCCCTTTAGCTTATCAAAAATAAAGGCTGAAAGCTTGTTAAGATCGTGAATTTCTTCAGATTTAGCTTCCAATTTTTCAGTCTTTGGCAAGGATTGTGGTTTTTCGCTTATAGTTCCACAAGAAATTAAAAAGAAAATGCCAAATATTACGAGAATTGATTTTTTAAGGAATTTTATTTTTTTACTGTTTTTAGGATTTTTTTTAGTCATAAATGCTCCAGTGCTGGTAAAAGTTTTTGATTTTTTTTATTTTTTTTCTAGTCTTTAGGATAATTATATACTATATGAGGTGAATTTTAAAAGATTCAAAATTATTAAATGTCTTATATTTTATGAAACTTTGAATTTATCTGCTTCGTCATTGGAGGGCGGCTTTAAGGGACTTTCGATTGTCCCTCCAAAGCCCCCTCCAAACCACCCCGCAAACCTCACCCTATAAACGACCATTGCATGGAGCAACAAATGTAGGAATTGCTTCGCAATGTCCTATTTGAAAACCTAGAACCACCTGGCATGTTGAGCGACCGAAGCGAGTCGAAACATCTCGTTGGAATAATATTTTTTATAATCATTAATATAGTAGTCTTATGATCAATCACGATATATGATAGATATCTTATATTTTTTTATTAATTAACTTCTTGCCTCCGTTCTTGGAGGGCGGCTTTAAGGGACTTTCGATTGTCCCTCCAAAGCCCCCTCCAAACCTTCCAGCAAACCTCACCCTTAAACGACCATTGCATGGAGCAATAAATGTAGGAATTGCTTCGCAATGTCCTATTTGAAATAAATTTTATAAATTTGAGAGAATAAACCAATTGATGTTCTCAAGTCTTTAAAAATCCAAATATTTCAAAAAAAGAATTCGCGGAGCGAACTTCTTCTGCTCATTGCCCCACGCAGTGGCAGAGGGGTTAAAAAGGTTTAGGGGGATCGGGGGAAAGGAAATAAGGGGCCTCTGCCGCCCCTAATTCCTATCCCCCGAGTTCGAAGCCATTTAATAAAAATTATGAAATATTATAAGACACCAAAACAGTAAAAATAATAAATAAAAATACACAAAAAAACACCCACAACATTGTGGGTGGTTTTTTTCAAGTGAGTACCGCGCGTTACTTTATTTTTATAGAGCCTGTGAGTGCACTCTTTTGCTGGCTCTTTTTGTTTTTAATAATTAATCTTAGATAGATTATTTATTTTTTTTGCTTGTAGCGTAAGCTACTGAAGCTGCTGCTAATACGCCTGCAACTCCTGCTACTCCAGCGATACCTGTTTTAGCGTTTTTGCCTGCTTTTTTAGCTGGTTTTTTTGTATCAGCTGGTTTTTTTGTATCAGCTGGTTTTTCTTCTGGTTTCTTTGTATCAGCTGGTTTTTCTTCTTTACCTTGGTTAGCTTCGTTTTCTTTTAATGTTTTTTCGATTTCAGCTGTGTTTTCGTTTAATTTGTCTGTTAATTCTTTAGCTTTTTCTTCAGCTGTTTTTTCATCATCTGCATAAGCTGTAGAGATTAGGCTAAATCCAACTTTTTGACCAAGTAATTCTTTAGCTGATTTGATAAGTTCTTTTTGTTCAGCAACTATTTTGTCAAGTTTGTCAACAACTTTAGCAATTGTTTTTGGTGTATTTTCTTTTAGGAATTTAACAGATTCGATTTTTATTTCAGCGTCTCTGATTGCTGCTTCAAGTTTTGCTCTTGTTTCAGCAGAGATTCCCTTGTCAACTTTACCAGGTTTTGTTGTTTCTGTTGTTGTAGTAGTTGTTGATGTTTCTGTTTTTGGTTTTTCTGTTGTTGTTTTTGTTTCTTTTGTGATTATTGTAATATCACCAAGTTTTTCAGCTTCAGCAATAACTTTTCTGCTAAGACCTAAATCATAAGCTTCTTTTCTAGCTGCTTCAAGAGCTGCATAAGCTGCATCTAATCTTTTAGCTGCTGCTTTTCTGTTTTCTGTAGCAACTTCAAGTGCTTTTTTAGCTTCTTCTACTTTTAGAACTAATTTTGATTCTACTGTATGATTTACTAAAGCATTGTGAGCGTCAACTAGAACGTTAAATCTATCAACGTCATTGTTGTATTCTGTAACTAATGTACGTGCTTCATTTTCTTTTAATGTAGTTGGAGCATTTGTTCCTAAACCTGCATAAACTGCTTTTGTAAAGTGAACGATTTGTGTTCCTTCAACTAATGCTGTTACTGCAGTATTATCAGAATGTACTTGTGCTGTAACTTCCCATGTTAGTTTGATATCATTTTTTTGGAAGTTTTGGAATGATCTAGCTAGTAAGCCATATCTTTCAACAACTTTTTCATGAGCTGTATGAATTGCATCGTAATAAGCTTTTAGGTCAGCTTTAGCAGCTTCTAATTTTTTTGCTGCTTCAGCTTCTTTAGCTAATGCTTCATCGTGCTCTTTTACTGCTTTTCTCCAAGCTTTGAAAGCATTTACATATGCTTTACCTTTTTCTGTATATTGCCAAGCTGCTGGGTATTCTGCATTTGTTGTTCCAGTTGTTTCTGTTGTTGTAGTTGTTGTTGTTGTGTCAGCGTAAGCTGGAGCTATTGCTGCAAGACCCATAGCTAGTGCTAAAGCGCCTGCTGCGAATTTATTTGTTTTCATTTTAAACATCTCCTTTAATTTTTACTAATTTTTAATTAGTACTCACTTTTCACTTCTTATAATACACTCTTTGCTACAAAATTGCAACACATTTGTAAAATTTGCCAATATTTCTAAAAAATATTTTTTAAAAATACTTCACAATCTCTACACAATGTGTAAATTACTTTGTTTCAAAGCTTAGGTAAAACAAGAATTTTCTAAGGCTTTTGATCCTCTTTTTCAAATATACATAAAATTTTGGTGTTTTATGTATTTTTCAAGTAAAAAAACCTTAGCAACTAACAATATTTTGCACTCATGATTTGGAAAAAAACTTAATTTTTTCACTTTCATTTATATAAACATCGCCAGTTATATTAATTTTAACATTTGTTTTGAAAGTGTCAAGGGGGTTTGTTGTTTTTTTGTAATAATATTGGTTTTGGGTTTTTTTATTTTGAAGTGCAGACTTTTTTGGTGTCTTGTAATTATTGATGATTTTTACTGATAGCCTTCGTTCTTGGAGGGCGGCTTTAAGGGACTTTCGATTGTCCCTCCAAAGCCCCCTCCAAACCTTCCAGCAAACCTCACCCTTAAACGACCATTGCATGGAGCAATAAATGTAGGAATTGCTTCGCAATG
>NZ_CABVOZ010000003.1:0-432500 GCF_902500265.1 Anaerococcus sp. Marseille-P9784
AACTTGAAATAGGTACAGTTTATGCTGGAGAGTTTGGAATTAGCCTTTTTTCAAATATAGATAGGTATTCTCTAGAGGATTCAAAGCTAGAACTTTTTTATAATCAAGAACTAGAAAATAAAAAGATAGAAACTATACCAATGGGAATATTTGATGTTACTGAGGCAAATAGGTCTAAGAAGATTTTAGAATTAAAAGGCTATGATTATATGCTTAGATTTGATAAGAATTTCCCAGTAACAGATACCTTTGGTACAGCCTTTGAATTACTAAGTCTCTCATGTGAGAAGTGCAAGGTAGAACTAGGTATGACAGAAGATGAGGTAAAAGCTTTTGTAAATGGAGAGGAAGTTCTGGCAATTTATCAAGACCATGATATAGAAACCTATAGAGACTTTATTCACTATATAGCATCGACCCTAGGTGCTTTTGCGGGGATTAGTCGTGATGGGAAATTAATTTTAAAGAAATATGCAGAGAGTATATCCACAGAAATTAAAACGAGAGAAAGATTTTCTTCATCAATATCAGATTTTAAGACAAGATATACAGCTATCAACTCAACAAATGCAAAGACTAAAATAGCTGAATACTATTCTTTAGAAAATGATGATGGCCTAACCATGAATCTTGGAATAAATCCACTTATGCAATTAGGACTTCCAGAAAAAAGAAAAAGAATGTGCGAGGTTCTTCTTAATGAAATTTGTAAGATTCACCACACACCTTTTGATATCGTGACCATAGGAGACCCAAGTCTTGATGTAGGAGATAGGATAGCTATATCCTATGCAGAAGAAAAGATTGAAGGTCTTATCACTGACATTGAATACAAGATAAATGGAAAACATAGAATTCTTGGTGTAGGGAAGAACCCATACTTATCTAGGGCTAAAAGCAAGAATGATAAGAATATAGTAGGACTGTTAAATCAAATTGAATCTGAAAAATTAGTAGTTCATGCCTATTCAAACTATTCTGCCTTTAATCTTTCCATAACGGATACACCAATAATTCGTATAGAATTTGCCTCCAATAAAGAAACGGAGGCAATTTTTAATGCATCTATCTTGTTAAATATCATCTGTGATACCGAAGAAAAGACAAGAAAGATTTCAAGGAGTGTCAAGAAGCAAGTAGAGGTATTAAATAAAGATGGAAAATCCTATGATCCTCCAAAGTATGAAGAAAAAGAGGAAGTAGAAGAATTAGACTTTATTGAAAACATAGAAATACCAACAAGGATAGTTATTACTTATGTTTTTAATGATACAAAAATAGAACATCACATTCCAAAAGAAACCTACTTAAGTGGTGACCATATTCTAAATCTTTTTTATCCACTAACTAAACTTCAGGAAAAGACAATGAACAATTTTTCAGTTTTAATACGACTTGAGTCTGGTCAAGCAATGATTGGAAAAGATAATGCTATCGCAGCTATATCTGGTCAGTCTCTTGGTTCTACAGAAGCTTGGGATGGAAAGCTTAAGATTGATGAATCTTGGAAGAGAGTAGAACTTAGTCATTCATTCCTGCTTAGGAAATTGAAAGCTGAATACAAAGTAGAAAGACAAGTCCCAAGACCACTAGTATTTAATGAAAAGGTAGGAAGATTCAAATATCAAGGATTAATGCTTGGAAAATATAAAGAAGAAATTACTACAGAATTTAAAGATAAGGAGGAAGAAAATGCTCAAGGGTAAATCAGTCATTGAACTAACCGATGTGAGGACAAATAAGAAGGAGATTTATGAAGATGAAAACCTAATAACTAATGCAGTCCCAGATTTATTAAGACTGAATCCATCAGGGCTTATGTATCCGATATTTAAAACCAATGCAGAGGAATACAAGGAAGAAATATTCCCAATAGCAAATAAGTGTTATGGGGGTATTTTATTATTTGAAGCTCCTCTCGATGAAGATTCAAATAAATATATAGCACCTGCAAATAATAAGATAATTGGATATGCATCGAATGATGTTAATTCAACAGATGCACCAAAAAGAGGCTCTGCCAATTTAACTGAATCTACTTCTATAGAAAACGGATATAAATTTGTTTGGGATTTTTCAACATCGCAAGCCAATGGAAGAATATCTGCTCTTGCACTAACTCATTATAAAGGAGGGAGATATTTTTATGGAGATGCTTATGGTAGGCAGTCTTGCTTAAGGTTAAATTACACCTATACATCCATAGATAATGAAATTTTGAAAGTTTACGTAGGTATGGTAGAAGCTGATGCTGTTCACAATACAATTACTTCTGTTTGGCCATTGGAAAACAAAACATTAGAAATATTAAAAATGCAAGAACCATTAACCAGTCTTGGATTAAATGATCCAATCTTTAAAAATGCTCCTCAAAATATAGAAAAGACGACAATCTCTATAGAAGACTTTTATAAAAATATCGGAACGTATGACTGGTATGAATCGGGGTTTTTTGATGGTAAAGATGGCTATTACTATGGCTTCATAAGAAATCTTGAAAACAATTATACTGACTTAAACAGGATAAAGATAAAAAAGGATGATTGTAGCTATAAGATAGATCATTGGAAATTAAATAATATTAGACTCTATAGAATTGGATCATACCCATCAAGTTCTGATAGTGCCTATAAAAATGGTTATAGCTTGTTAAAGAATGGATATCTATACGTCCCTAATAATGACTGTAATAAAATCTATAAAATTAATGCAAATAATCCAGTTGATGTTTCAGAAATAGCCGTTGATTTTGAAATGAAATACACATCTGGAGAAAGTACAAGTTTAGGCATTTATGAATGGGGTGACTATATACTGGGATATAAGTTTGTGATTGATGGAGACGATAATATCATTCAAACGAGCAATGCAACTTTTTATGACATGATGACTCCATCAATTGAATTAGGGCCGTTTAGGGTAGGATATGGGTCTTTTAGGGGAAATCTCTATAAGAATTTATATTTGCACACTCCGTATCTTGGAACAATTAATAACTTATCAAGTCCAATATTAAAAACGGCAGATAAGACAATGAAAATAACTTATACATTAACAGAGGAGGAATAAAATGAATAAGTTTTTAGAAATATTAAAAGTATGCTTTACAGCTATCGGAGGATGGTTGGGATTTTATCTTGGAAGTGTAGATGCTTTTATTTATACGCTGCTAGCTTTTGTAATAGCTGACTATTTAACAGGGGTTTTAAGAGCAGGGGTTGAAAGAAAGCTATCCTCATCCATAGGATTTAAAGGGATAGCTAAAAAGATTATGATTTTTATAGTTGTAGGAATAGCAAACCTATGCGATGTAAATTTAATTAAAGGTGATGGAACAATGATAAGAACAGCCATCATCTTTTTTTATATTGCAAATGAGGGGCTTTCTATTTTGGAAAATTCTGTAGCACTAGGCTTGCCAGTACCAGAAAAACTAAAGGCGATTTTAAAACAATTCAAGGAGGAAAAATAAATGAGTAATAGTCCATTAGTACAAGCAACAATTCTCTCACCTAACCATAGTGGAAGAAGGAATCAAAAGATTACTAAAATAGCTATACACCATGCTGCTGGAGTTATAAATGGTAGAAATCTTGCTGGAGTATTTGTGCCAAGGTCAAGACGTGCATCAGCTAACTATAACTTAGGATCCGATGGAGTCATTGTTTTAGGAGTTGATGAATCTAACAGAGCCTGGACAACCTCATCTTCCTGGTGTGACAATAGAGCGGTAACTATTGAAGTAGGTAACTCTACGAAAGGGCCTCAGTGGTTAGTTTCTGATTACGTTTTAAATAGACTAATTGATTTGGTGACAGACATCTGCAGAAGAAATGGAATCTATCCTTGTACCTATACTGGAGGCAAAGATGGTGTCCTTCAAAAACACGAATGGTATAAAAACACTAATTGTCCAGGACCATATCTTGGTAGCAAGTTTCCATATATAGCAAGTGAAGTTAATAAAAGACTAAGAGGCGATAAGACTGTTAGCAAACCAACAAGTGGATTATATAGAGTTAGAAAATCTTGGTCAGATACCAAAAGTCAGAAAGGTGCATTTAAGAATTTAGATAATGCTAAAAGATGTGCCGATAGATTCAGATTAAAAGTTTTCAATGACAATGGCAAGATAGTTTATCCAGTTGGAAAGACAATCGACCAATTAGCTAGAGAAGTTATAAGTGGAAAATGGGGAAATGGAGAAGAAAGAAAAAGAAGGTTAACTAATGCTGGATATGATTATTATGTTATTCAAAAAAGAGTAAATGAATTAATTTAATACAATAATTAAAGCCTGATAGATTTCTAATTTAGAAGTTTATCAGGCTTTTGCTTTTTTAAAAATGATAAAACCCTATTTTCGACCAGTGTATTGAAATTAATTATCTACTGAGTCAAAATAAAACTGACTGTAGCGTCGGAATTATTTACTGACAGGAGATAAAGTTTTGAATGATAAAAAATTGAAAGTAGGAGAAAAGAGTAAGTTGGTCGCATAAACTATTAAAAGTGTTGCCTCAAAAAATGAAAATATATGAGGTTTATTTGCTATGCACATTTTTAAGTTTTGTGACTTAAAAATTTTTTTGAAAAATTTTTAAAATAACTATTGACTTCCTTAGTTGGTCTATTAAAGTTATAAGCGTTAAGCCTGTATTTAATTATTAGTAATTATATCATAATTAAGTATGATTTTTTACTGTTCATATTGACAAAAATAAGATAAGAGTATACAATGATAACAAAGTTATCATTGTCCCACAAAATTATAAATTGAGCTATTAGTAGAGGAGGTGAGGATATGACAGAAATTACTGGTTATGATTTAACACATAAAAAGATTATGGATAGTGGTAAAGTTAATTTTTTAAATGATGGCTATGAACGAGCTAATTTAAGAAAAATTTGTAAAGATGCTGGAGTTACAACAGGTGCTTTTTACAGGCATTTTAATGATAAAGAAGATTTATTTATCAGTTTAGTTGATCCATTGGCAAACGAACTTTTGGGTTTTTATAGCAAGTTTGAAGAGGAATCTTTTCAAAACATAGAAAAAAATTGTGGAGAAGATTTATCAAAAATTAACATTGAAGGGTCAATTGAATCTGCATTATATATGTTTAGCAAAAAAGATTTATTTAATCTTTTAATATATAAATCATATGGTACGAAATATGATAATTTTATAGAGCTTCTTGTGGAAAAGGAAGATATAAACAGACATAAAGCGTTTCAGATTATTTCAAAGAAAAAGAATATAAAATCAGAAGTCCCTAAAGATGCAATGCATTTGTTAAACCATGCTTATATTAATGCATTGTGTGAAATTATAATACATTCTCAAACAGAAGAAGAAGTAAAGTTAAACACAAGAATAGTTTCGAAGTTTTTTTATGATGGATGGGAGAAATTGCGATGTTTTTAAATATAAGGGAAAGGGTATTAAACGGCCTTATATTTTTTAAAATATAGATAACTAAGTTAGCTAATTAAGTTATTTCATTTGGAGGTGTTGATTATGAAACAAAAAAGTCCTGCTACTATATTGTGGGAGCTTGCAAAAAAGGAACATTCAAAGTTAAAAACATCTGTATTTATAGCGAGTATCGGTGTTATTGCAGGGATTATTCCATATATTGCAGCAAGTCGTATTTTAGTTGAATTGTTAAAGGGAAATGAGGATTTTAAAATTTATTCTTTATGGTTAGGAATAGGATTGTTATCCTACATCTTAAAATCATTTTTATACTCTATGGCTTTATCTGTATCCCATAAAGCAACTTTTAGTGTACTGAAAGATGTTCGTTTAAGAATGCTTGAAAAACTTCCAAAGATGCCATTAGGAGAAATAATCTCTGTTCCAAGCGGAAACTTTAAGCAGATTATAGTGGATCAGGTTGAAAGTATGGAGAAACCGCTCGCTCACCTGTTGCCTGAAATGACATCGAATCTCTTAGGTTCTTTGAGTATATTTATTTACTTATTATTTCTTGATTGGAGAATGGCTCTTTTATCATTAGTATCCATTCCTGTGGGAATGCTTTTTATGGGACTCGTAATGAAAAATTATGCTGTTCAATATGAAGGATCTGTAAAGGTAAATCGAGAAATGAATTCTGCAATTATTGAGTATGTCAATGGAATAGAAGTGATAAAAACATTTAATCAAGACAAGAGATCGTACGCAAAGTACAAAGATAAAGTCATTGCAAATGCAAGATACTTTTATGAATGGATGAAGAGCTGTCAGTTACCTGTATCTTTATCTAAAAATATATCTCCTACTACAATGATAACAGTGCTTCCATTTGGTTGGTATTTTTACATTAGCGGCAGTTTAAGTGCAGAAGTATTTATATCTGTAATTATTCTATCTTTAGGTATTGCAGGACCTTTACTTGAAACAATCAATTTTGTTGATGGTCTTGCTAAGATAGGAACTATTGCTAATTCTATTAACTTAATTTTAGAAGGAAAAGAACAAAAGCATTCTGATAGAGAAGTAACTATCCAGCAATATAATATTGATTTACAAAATGTAAAGTTTGGATATGAAGAAGAAAAAGAAATTCTTCATGGAATATCCCTAAACATAAAAGAAGGGACAACAGTGGCTTTTGTTGGACCAAGTGGAAGTGGCAAGTCAACTTTAGCAAAATTAATAGCTGGATATTGGGATATTACGGAAGGAAATATAAATATTGGTGGATACAATCTTAATGAAATTCCATTAAAGCAATTATATAGTTTAACTGCCTTTGTTTCGCAGGATAATTTTTTGTTCAACGAAAGTATTAGGGAAAATATCCGAATGGGTAATCCAAGTGCCAGTGATAAAGAAGTAGAAGACATTGCTAAGAAATCGGGTTGTCATGATTTTATTATGAAAATGGAACATGGTTACGATACGGTTGTCGGAAGTAGTGGGAGCCATGTTTCTGGTGGAGAAAGGCAAAGAATATCAATAGCGAGAGCAATGCTCAAAAATGCACCTATTGTAATACTTGATGAAGCTACTTCATATATAGATCCTGAAAATGAAGTGATTATAAAGCAAGCTTTATCAAAGCTTATAAAAGATAAAACGGTGATTATTATTGCTCATAGATTATCAACTATAACAGATGCAGAACAAATATTCTTAATTGAGAATGGAAAACTTGTTTCATACGGTAAGCATGATGAATTATTAAAAGGTTGTGAATTATACCGAAATATGTGGAACGCTCATATAGGAACAAAGGATGGTGGGATGAAATGTTAAGTGCTTTAAAAAAGATTTTAGATTTCTCAGGTGATGAAAAGAAAAATGTATATCACTCTATATGGGTAAGTTTCTTGTTTGCGATTTTTCATATGCTTCAAATCAGTGCTATTTATTTTATAGTGAAAGCAATTGTCCAAAAAGACATGAGCATGATGCCCGCGTGGATCGCATTAATACTTCTTGTTATTAGCATAATCGGAAGAAGTGTTACAAATTATTTTTCACAATTACAGCAATGCCATGCAAGTTATTTCATGGTGGCAAATAAAAGAGTAGCAATAGGTGAAATGTTAAAAAAAATACCTATGGGATTTTTCAATGAAAACAATATTGGTGAAGTGGTTGGAATTTCTACAACTGTTTTAGAAGATGTAGAAAATACCGCAGCAATGGTTATGGTAAATACATTATCAGGTTTTATAAACACGATAATATTTACAATAATGATTTTAGCATTTGAGTGGAGAATAGGTTTTATTGTTGCAATTGGATGCCTATTGTACTTATTTGTTCTCTCAAAAATGGAAAGCAAATCAAGGAGTGTTCTTCCTAAAAGACAAAAAGCATCTGCTAAATTAGTTGATGCCATTTTAGAACAAATTGGAGGAATGTCTGTTATAAAATCCTTCAATTTAACAGGGAAAGGAGATGAAAAAGTCAGAGGTGCTATTGAAAATAGTAGAAAAATAAATCTTGATTGTGAAAAACTGTTTACACCTTATACGATTTTGCAAAATATTCTTTTGGATTTGTTTAGCATTTTGATAATAGGTGCAGGTATTTTCTTTTATATCAATGGAGAACTCTCATTCTTAAATACAGTTATGACGATTATAATTTCTTTTCTTGCTTTTTCTCAAATAAAATTGGCAGGAAGTGCAACAACCTCTCTCAGAGTTGTTAGTGGATCTATTGAGCAAACAAAGAAGTTAGAGAAATTTCCACAGATGGATATTGATGGAAAAGACATAAAGCCTACTACTTTCGATATTTCTTTTGATAATGTAGAGTTTTCTTATTCAGGCAAAAAAATCCTTGATGATATTTCGGTCAAGATACCACAAAACCAAATGACAGCTATAGTTGGACCTTCAGGAGCTGGAAAAACTACATTTTGCAATTTGATAGCGAGATTTTGGGATGTAGAGAAAGGAGAAATCAGCATAGGTAAACATAATATTAAAGAATATTCATTGGAGTCATTAATGAGACAAATTAGTATGGTTTTTCAAAATGTTTATTTATTTCAAGACACTATTGAGAACAATATAAAGTTTGCTAAGCCAGATGCTACACATGAGGAAGTTATAGAAGCTGCAAAGAAAGCGTGTTGTCATGAATTTATTATGAAGCTTCCTGAACAATATGAAACAGTTATAGGAGAGGGAGGTGCAAGTCTATCTGGTGGAGAAAGACAAAGAATATCAATTGCAAGAGCAATGATAAAGAATGCACCTATTATTATTTTCGATGAAGCTACTGCAAATGTAGACCCTGAAAATGAGGATAAATTGCAGGTTGCTATGGAGGAACTCACAAGAAATAAAACAGTAATAATGATAGCACACAGACTAAAGACAATAAAAAATGCAAACCAAATACTTGTTTTAGCAAATGGAAAAATAAATCAAAAAGGCACACATGAAGAGCTAATTCAAGCAGAAGGTATCTATAAAAATTTTGTTGAGGCACGACAAAAGGCAGTTAATTGGAAATTGTCATAAGTGAAAATGATTTATATGAGAATTATTCAAATATAGCTCATGTAGATTTATATTATTTTAATTTAAGGAGGATTAAAAAAATGAAAAAAGGATTGTCAGCTAAAGATCTAATCAATGTAGGAATTTATACAGCTATTTATTTAGTTCTGTTTTTTGTAGTAGGGATGATGAATGCAATTCCTATCTTATACCCAGCTATCTATCTTCTCATTCCTATAGTCACAGGAATTCCATTTATGTTGTTTTTAACCAAAATAGAAAAATTTGGCATGGTTACGATTATGTCAATTATTATTGGTGTGTTTTGGTATTTTATGGGCTATACATGGTTAGCGTTAGTGGGATATATTCCATTTGGAATTATCAGTGATCTGGTTATGAAATCAGGTGGTTTTAAGAGTTTTAAAAAGAATGTTATTGGATTTTGGCTATTTTCTTGCGGAATGATAGGTTGTCAAATGCCAATGTGGGTAATGGCAGATACCTATATGGAAGGTGTTAAGCAACAAATGGGAGAACAATATGCACTTGCACTCGCAAAATATATGCCTTCTTGGATGGGGGTTGCTGCATTTGGAATTATTTTTATCGGCTCAGTTATTGGTGCAAATTTAGGGAGGAAAATGCTTAAGAAACACTTTGAGAGAGCGGGTATCATTTAATGGAAGAGTATGAGGTATACGAACCGAATAAACCAAAGGGCTTTTTCTTAGATCCTCGTACTAAAATTTTATTTATGATATTTATAACAACCATAATGTCTGTCGGATATAAGGATATTTTAGTTAGCCTTATATCCGCCATTGTGGCAATAGCATTATTATTATCTAATAAACAAGTTAAGATAGCTTTCATTTATGGAGGGCTATTTACCTTGGCTATTATGGCACACTTTACGAAAGATATGTACACATTGCCTACACTCATAAATACAATTTCAGTATTGTTGAATGCCTTGATTTTAAGACTATTTCCAATTTTTATGTTGGGATATTATGTTGTAATGTCCACAAAAACGAGCGAGTTTATAGCAGCCATGGTAAAGTGGAAAATTCCCAATGCATTTATTATTCCAACAGCAGTTGCATTCAGGTTTATTCCAACTTTGAAAGAAGAACACAACTCTATTAAGACTGCTATGAAAATGAGAGGAATTAGTTTTAAAAATAAAAAGGCGTGGAAAAATCCAAGCTTATACTTGGAATATGTAACAATACCTTTAATCGTTTCTATTGCAAAAATAGGTGATGAATTGTCGGCGGCGGCAATAAGTAGAGGATTGGGAGCTTTGAAAAAGAGAACTACTGTGGTAAAAGTAAAGTTTAATATATATGATTTGCTCATTTTACTCTTTTCAATTGCCTTTACAGGACTATTTTTATATAGGAGGGGATAGCATTGATTGAATTTAAAGACGTGTCATTTACTTATGATAGCGGGAATAAGAATGCTGGAATTTATAATATTAATTTAAATATCAATGCTGGTGAAGTAGTTGTATTTTGTGGTGAGTCCGGTTGCGGAAAAACTACAATAAGTAGGTTGATAAATGGGTTAATTCCCGGGTATTATTCCGGAAATTTGACTGGTAGCGTTATTGTAAATGAACATGAAATTTCTAAAAATTCTATTAATGAATTGAGTCAATATGTAGGATCAGTATTTCAAAATCCAAGAACTCAATTTTTCAATGTAGATTCAACAAGCGAAATTGCATTCGCCTGTGAAAATTTTGGGATTTCAAGAGAAGAAATTTGTAGAAGAATTGGCAAGGTAACAAAAGAATTAAATATAAAAGATTTGCTTGATAAGAGCTTGTTTTCTATGTCAGGAGGAGAAAAACAAAAAATTGCTTGTGCTTCTGCTGCTGTTATGGAGCCTGAAATCTATGTATTAGATGAGCCATCTTCTAATTTAGATATACAAACTATAAAAATGTTAAAATATATCATAAAAAAATGGAAAGAAAAAAAGTCAACTGTGGTTATTGCAGAGCATAGACTACAATATTTAATAGATATTGCAGATAGATTTATTTATATGAAAGATGGAAAAATTAACAAAGAATTTTCTCGTGTTGAGTTCAAGAAATTACCTAACAGCATTTTAAATAATATGGGGTTAAGGAGCATACACCCTATTGATACCAGTAGCCGTATAAAAAATATAGAATCTAAGGAACAAATAGAGATTAAGAATTTTATGTTTAGTTATGGAAAAGAGCCGTTTTTTGAAATTAATGATGCTGTATTACCTCAAAAATCTATTGTGGCTGTTTTAGGAAATAATGGTTCTGGAAAATCAACTTTTTCAAAATGCTTATGTGGAGTTGAAGAAAAAGCAAAAGGAACTTTAAATATACAAACAGAAAGTTATGCTACAAGAGAAAGGCTAAAAAAATGTTTTATGGTGATGCAGGATGTTAATCATCAATTATTTACCGAATCAGTTAAAGAAGAAATTCTTTTGAGTATAGAGAACGATGAGAATAAAGAAGAAAAGATCGATGAAATATGTAAAAAGTTAAATTTAATGGATTTTATAGATTGCCATCCAATGTCATTATCCGGAGGGCAAAAACAAAGGGTTGCAATTGCAAGTGCTATCGCTTCTGATAGGACAATACTGATTTTGGATGAACCTACAAGTGGTTTGGATTTTAAGAATATGAAAGAAGTTTCTAATGAAATGATAAGACTTAAAGAGGACGGAAAAACTATTTTTATTATCACACATGATCCGGAATTAGTAGAATGTTGTTGTGATTATTTTATGTTTATGGAGAATGGAAAAGTCAAATGGCATGGTATTAAAGATGAAAAGAATATGGGAAAAATTAGGGAATTCTTCGATCAAACTTAAAATTTGCTAAAAAAATCTGGATGAAAAAAAGGAGGTAATTTTATGAAACAAGATATGAAAGAACAATTATTAACAAAAAGACCTATAGATTTACTTTTTCAATTATCTATCCCTGCTGTAATAGGAATGATAGTAATAGGTCTTTATCCACTAATGGATGGAATTTTTGCAGGAAATATTATAGGACAAACTGCAATGACAGCTTGTGGTGTAGCTATGCCACTTACCTTTTTTAATAGTGGAGTATCTACACTCATAGGTGTAGGTTCAGCATCAGTTTTATCAAGAGCTATAGGAAAGGGTGACCAAAAAACAGTTGATAAAATTATGGGGAATTTAATCTTTTGGGTTATCCTATTCTCATCAATTATTACAATAGGCGGAATTTTACTTGCACCACATTTTTTAGATATGGTTGGAGCAAGTGGAGAAATTAAAGAATATGGTATCAGATATTTACGAGTAATTTTCATTGGTTCTTTATTTGTAAACTTTACTCAATCAGCAAACATGGTTATGCGTGGAGAAGGATTAATGAAAAAAGCAATGCTCATTATGGGGCTAGGGGCTTTTTTAAACATAATTCTTGATCCAATTCTAATGAAATTAATGGGAAAATACGCAATAGAAGGGGCTGCACTTGCAACTATTACAGCACAATTTGTTCAAGCGATAATAACGCTCCATTACTTCAAATATAAAAGTAAAGCAGTAAAAATAAATAAAATCAAACCTGATCAGGAAATAAAAAAAGAAATGTTTGGCGTAGGGTCATCTGCTATGATGATGCAAATTTTATTTATGATTCAACAAACAATGCTATATAAAATGTCATTTAAATATGGCGGAGATACAAATGCTATCTTGATGGCAGCAACACTTAGAATATATGCCTTTTCATTCATTCCACTTTGGGGAATGAGTCAAGGTTTACAACCTGTAGTTGGTACAAATTTTGGAGCGAAAAAATACGACAGAGTAAAAGAAGCTATGAAAGTATTTTCTATCGGAGGATTAGTTCTTGCATCAATATTTTGGATACCAGCATTAGCATTTTCAAAGAATATTCTGTCTTTATTTGGAGTAGAAGAAAGTATTATAACTCAGGGAATAGGAAACTTTAGACTATTTTATTCTATCTTTATCCTATATGGAGTAATGGTAATGACTATAACATTCTTCCAATCAATAGGAAACGCTAAAAAAGCCGGCATAATAGTAATGCTAAGACAGTTATTTTTATTCGTACCTGCCATGATTATTTTACCAATGATATTTGGAGTTAAAGCAGTATGGTTTGCAGAACCCCTTGTAGATTTAATTATGATAATAGCTGGTGTAGTAATGATGTTTGGTGAATTAAATAGGATGGATAAAATTAGTTTGAAAAATTCAAGTAATGAATAATAAGTGGGTTTATTTAAAAGAATGGAGGAAAATATGCAAATAATGATAATTAAAGTAAATTTACCTTTTTTCTTTGGTTTATTCTGTTTATAAGCTAGATAACTCAGTTAAAAAATTAAATATAATTCTTATCAGAAAGAGTTTCTTTCATTTTAGAGGACTAACCATGCCCAAGAGCAGGAGTCCTCTTTTTTTGTTCCTTGAACTTACAAGCATACATGAAGACTGAAAAACAGAAAACCTTATAGTAAAAGAATACTCATCTGATATTGGTAGATAAAAATCAATATTTTACATACCTTTTAACACTTTTAAAAAGGGATGTGCAAAATCACAAAAATTCATTCTAAAAATAAAGCATTAAATTGTATCCAAATAGAGAAAGTTTGAGACCCTCCTTAAAGAACAGAATCATTACATAAAAATCAAATATTATATTTGACCTATTGGTATTCGTACAGGAATACTGATAGGTCTTTTTTCATCTAAATTTTTTAATTATTTAATTTTTACTCAAAAACACTCCCTTTGTCCTAAGGGATATAGAGGAGAGAATATTAGGGTTAAAAATAGCCTTAATTTCTTTGCCTGTGATATAGGAGGTGGAGTATGAGAGTAGAGAAGTTTGAAGGTGAAAAAGAAGTTATAAAGACTGAATATACTGAAAGGGATTTAAAGGCAGAGCTTAATTTCTATCTATCGGATAAATTCATTCAAGACCTATTTCTGTTAGATGAAATTAGCCTTGAAGAATATAGGAAAATTAGAAGAGAAAACATTAAAAAATTCAGACCTATTCTTTCAGAACTAATGCTATAAGACTTGATATATACTCATTTGTACGGGAATATAGCACTAAGAGAAAGAGAGGTGAGACGATGAAAAAGATAACAAAAATAGAAGCGAATCAAAAAGAAGGATCCATATTAAGAGTTGCTGCCTATGCAAGAGTATCGACTGATGAAGACGCTCAGCTTGTAAGCCTTAAAACGCAAAAAGCACACTACGAAAAGATGATAGCAGAGAACAAGTCATATACTTTTGCAGGTCTATACTTTGATGAAGGCATCACTGGAACCAAGAAAGAATGCAGAGACGGTCTTCTAAAAATGCTAAAAGATTGTGAGAATGGAAAGATAGATTTTATCCTAACCAAATCTATCTCAAGGCTTGCAAGAAACACGACAGATTGTTTGGAAATCGTAAGAAGACTCCTTGACCTAAATATTGGCATCTATTTTGAAAAAGAAAACATTGATACAAGGACCATGGAAAGCGAGTTGATGTTATCCATACTTTCATCCCTTGCAGAAAGTGAGTCCAGGTCTATATCAAAAAATAACAAATGGTCCATAAAGAAAAGATTTCAAAATGGAACGTTTATTATATCAAGCCCACCCTATGGCTATGAGAATATAGACGGAAAGATGGTAGTGAATGAAGAAGAAGGAAAAATCATAAAAGAAATATTTGAACAGTATCTTTCAGGTAAGGGAACACACAAAATAGCAGATGACTTAAATAAAAGAAAGATTAAAGGACAAAAAGGAGCAAGCTGGCATGGGTCAACTATAAACGGAATCTTAAAAAATGAAAAATATATAGGCGATGTCATCTACCAAAAGACCTATACAGATGAAAATTATAATAGACACAAGAATAAGGGAGAAGAAGACCAGTATAAGATAATAGACAACCATGAAGCCATTGTAAGTAGAGAGGACTTTGAGAAAGTTCAAGACCTAATAAGGATAAGGGCTATAGCAAAAGGAAATGGAGAAAACACTAAAAGATACCAAAATAGATATAGCCTATCGGGGAAAATAAAGTGTGGCGAGTGTGGTTCAAGCTTTAAAAGAAGACATCACTATAATGGCAAAGAAAAATATATAGCTTGGACTTGCAGTGAACACCTTAAAGATATTAATAAATGTTCTATGAAGTTTATTAAAGACAAGGACATAAAACTAGCTTTTGTGACTTTAGTAAACAAACTAATCTTCGGAAAAGATAGTATTTTTACACCACTCTTAGAATCCTTAAAGAGAGTGGACAGCAAGGAAGAAGTTGCGAAGATAAATAAAATAGAAGAAAGCTTAGAACAACTAAAGGAAAGAAAAGAGGTTCTAAGTAAACTAATAACTTCAGGAGTTTTAGATGCAAGTATATACGCAAAAGAAAGCAGTGAAATTTCAAGTGAAGAAAGTTATCTACTCAAAGAAAAGGAAAGAAGTAAAAAAGCCATCCTTGTAAATGATGAAGAAATAAGAGAGCTTGAAAAGCTAATAGGAATCTTAGATAAAAGTGAAATGATAGATCACTTTGAAGATGACTTGTTTGAAGAAATCATTGCCCACATACAAGTTGTCAATAGAGAGACTCTTGATTTTCATTTAAAGTGTGGACTTGTATTAAGAGAGGAAGTGCAAAATAATGTCTAGGTTATGCTATGGCTATACCATAAGAGACGGAAGATTAGAAGTTCAGGAAAAAGAAGCTGAGAATATAAGAAAAATCTTTAAAAACTATCTTGATGGCAATGCTCTTATAAAGTCAGCAGACCTTGCAGGCTTAAAGAAAAATAGTTCTAGTGTTAAAAGAATATTAACCAATAAAAAGTATTTAGGCAATGACATCTATCCCAAGATAATAGATGGAGAAAGCTTTGAAAAGGCAGGTCAAATGTTAAAGGAAAGGGCAGTGACCATGGGACGAGTTTGGGAAAAAGAAGAAGAGATTATTAAAGTTCCTTGTAAGTTTAGATATAAGAAAGAAGAGACTTTGCCTCTAGATCCTTTTGAGAGAGCAAGTTATAAGTATAGGTTAATCGAGGTGATAGATGATGAATAGCAAGGTTATAGTCATACCAGCGAAGAAGAAAAAAGGAAATTCCATCAAGGAATCAGAAAAGAAGAAACTGAGAGTGGCAGCTTATGCGAGGGTATCAACAGATAGCGATGAACAGGCAACTTCTTATGACACTCAAGTAGACCATTACACAAATTATATAAAGAAAAATCCAGATTGGGAATTTGCGGGAGTTTTTTCTGATGAAGGAATCAGTGGAACATATACCAAGAAAAGAGCTGGCTTTAATAAAATGATTGAAGAAGCCATGGAAGGAAATATCGACTACATCATTACTAAATCCATTTCAAGGTTTGCCAGAAACACACTAGACTGTTTAAAGTATATTCGTAAACTAAAAGAAAACAACATCCCAGTCTATTTTGAAAAAGAAAACATCAACACTATGGATGCCAAGGGAGAAGTCCTACTTACCATTATGGCATCTCTTGCTCAACAGGAAAGTCAGTCCTTATCACAAAATGTGAAGCTAGGCTTTCAATACAGATTTCAACAAGGACAAGTCCAAGTAAACCATAATAGGTTTTTAGGCTATACAAAAGACGAAGAGGGAAAACTTGTCATCGTTCCTGAAGAAGCAAAAATAGTAAAAAGGATCTACAGAGAATACTTGGAAGGAGCAAGCCTACGAGACATAAAGGTTGGACTTGAAAAAGATAAGATAGTAAATGGAGCAGGAAATAAGAAATGGCATGTATCAAACCTCAATCAAATATTAACCAATGAGAAATATATGGGGGATGCCCTATTACAAAAGACTTATACAGTGGATTTTCTAAATAAGAAAAGAGTAAAGAATGATGGAATTGCACCTCAATACTATGTAGAAAATAGCCACGAAGCCATCATACCAAAAGAAATCTTTATGCGAGTTGGAGAAGAAATGTACAGACGAGCTAATATGGTAAGTAGCAAAGGAAAAAGAAGAATTTATTCAAGCAAATACGCACTTTCAAGTATTGTCTACTGCTCTAAATGTGGGGATATTTACAGAAGAATAGCATGGAACAACAGAGGAAAGAAATATACTGTTTGGAGATGCTGCACAAGAGTAACCCATGGACCAGAAGCATGTGAAGCAAGAACCATAAGAGAAGAAGACCTACAAGAAGCAGTTGTAGAAGCAATCAATCAGCTTATATCTGAAAGCAGTCAATTAAAAGAAATAATAAAAGAGAATATAGAACAAGTAATAACATGGAATGTAAGTAGCAGAATTGAAGAAATAGACAAAGAAATGCTAAAAGTTCAAGAAGAACTTTTAAAAGTCGCAAATGCCAAGAAAGATTATACAGACCTTGCAGACAAGGTGGAAGAGTTAAGAAATGAAAAAGAAAAGATACTTCTAAATATAGCGGAAGAGAAGAATGAACAAAACAGACTAAAGGAATTAGAAGAGTTTTTAGATAATCAGGAATTGGAAATAGAAAGCTACGATGAAGACTTGGTAAGGAAACTTGTAGATAAGGTAGTTGTATATGATGAGGAACTAAAGATAGTGCTCAAGTCAGGAGTTGAAGTCAATGTATGTGTATAAATATCTTGACTTTCAAATATAACATGTGCTACAATGTAACTAAGTTATATTTGAAGAAAGGAGGGCAAATCGTGGCAAACGGAGATTATGAAGTAACTCATAATAGGATTCTTAATAGCGGTAAGAAAATTTTCAAAGAACAAGGATTTGAAAAGGCAAATTTAAGAGCTATTTGCAAAGAAGCAGGTGTTACTACTGGGGCGTTTTATGGTCATTTTGAGGATAAGGAAGCACTTTTTTCTGAGTTAGTTGAGCCGATTGTAAGCCAAATACGAAAATACTATGCTATGTATGAGGATGAGAGTTTTGAGACATATAAAAAGGAAGTTCCACTTGGGAAAGAAACCATTTATAAAATTTTAGACTCTAAAGCACATGGTGCTGTTAAGATGGTCTTGTATTTTTTTGAAAATAAAGATGCATTTGAGTTATTAGTGTTTGGTTCTTATGGAACAAAATACAGTAATTTTTTAGATGAACTCGTGGAAATAGAAGATAAAAATCACATCAAAATATTAAGCATGATTTATGGTGAAGATGGTGTCGGTAGTGTAATAACCGATATGGGAATTCACTTAATTAACCATGCATATTATTATGCTTTATCTGAAGTTGCTGTTCATTCTAAAAGCAGAGAAGAAGTAGAATTAAATGCCAAACTAATTTCAAAATTCTTTAATGAAGGATGGGGCAAAATACGAGGTTTGTAAAATGGAAAAATTTTTGCATCAAATATAACTTAGTTATATTAAAGATTTAATTTTATATAAATTGGCAACATGCTGTTTTATAAGCAGATAAAAAATATTATATGTATTCAAGGAGGAGAAAAATGAATTTAAAAAGTATTGTAAAAATAGCAGTATTTTCTGTTATTGGTTTTGTATTAACAATGGGATTGGGACTTTTGACAGGATCGTTTGGAATGATTCCGAGTTTGTATTTATCATCGGCACTTCCAACAATAATTGCCGCGCCAGTTTTTGTAATAATGTGTAAACAAGTCGCACAAAGAGGAACAGCATTCTTATATTTCTTATTACTCGGCGTGTTCTATGCTCTTATGGGAATGTGGCCTGTAATAGTAGTTTGTGCAATTGCAGGAATATTAGCAGAGCTTGTGATTGGTAAAAAGGAAAATTACTCAGACAAAACTATGAAAGTAGGTCTTGGTTTTGGTGCTGGTATGTTTATATATTCGCTTCATGCGATGTATTTCACATTCGTATTTGGTGTAGAAGGTCTTACAAAACAATTCCCTAAGATGTTTACAACAGACTATGCAACATTTCTTTATAATTTTTACACCCCTAAAAACATTGCAATTTGCGTAGTGATCGCAATCGTTGCATCAATTATTGGTGCTAATTTTGGAACATATATTTACAACAAATTCTTTAGCAACAGGAAGAAAAAAAGTGTTTTGTAAAGGTGAAAAAAATAATATAAACGAATACCAACTATCAGATAAAATCAACCCGCTTACTATAGTTGGGTTGATTTTACTATTTTCAGTTATTCTAACTGTTGGAGAGCAATCACAATATTTATTTTCCCTTATTTTTGTCTTAGGACTATTATTCTTATTTTCTATAAGAAAGGCATTTAGAACGATATGTTCATTGCTTATAGTATGGGGGCTTATTTATTTGCTGAAACCACACTTAGGAAATGTTTTGGTTGGTTCTATATATACAATGCTACTTATAGTGTTGAAATTTGCTCCACTTTTCATTTTGGGAAAAGTTCTGTCCTCATATAGTTCTTCGCATCTAATGGCTGCATTTAGAAAAATTGGAATTGATGGTGGAATAGGGATAGGAATTACAGTATTCTTTCGTTTTATTCCGGAAATCTCTATTAGGATGAAGGAAATAAACAATGGCATGAAAATTAGAGGATTTAAAGCAAGTATTTTCAAACCAATTAAAACATTTGAATTATATTTTGTTCCTCTTATGTATAAGTGCATAGATATAAGCGATACCTTAACTTGTTCAATCATATCAAAAGGTATTGAATATGATGGACAAAAAACAAGTTTTCATGAGGTGAGATTTACATTTATTGATATAGCAATGATGATCGGAGGAATGATTTTGTTGGGGGCGAGTTTATGGAAAATATTTTAGAGGCAGAAATCAAATCCTTTCATTATGGAGAAGATTTGATTTTGAAAGATTTAAAAATGTCTGTAAAGAAAGGCGAAATTATAGTCTTAACAGGTCTTTCAGGATGCGGAAAAACGACACTTTTAAGACTACTAAACGGGCTTATTCCGTCATTTTATGACGGTGATTTGGACGGCGAAATTAAGATTTTAGGGAAGGATATAACTACTTATAAAAAGGGAGAGTTAGCTAAATATATTGGCAATGTATTTCAAAATCCTAAGGATCAATTTTTTTGTGATGTAGTTGAAGATGAAATTGCTTTAGTAGGTGAAAATTTGGGATTAGACAGGGACACCATAAAAGAAAAAGTTGAAAAAGCAATGGACTTGTTAGGAATAAATCATATTAGCAAAAAATCCATTTTTGAATTATCAGGGGGAGAAAGGCAAAAGGTGGCGATAGCAGGAACACTTATTTATGATACAGACATTATCTTTTTCGATGAACCTTCAAGTAGCCTTGATTACGATAGTATAAAACATTTCAGTGAAATACTTATCAGATTGAAGACGATGGGAAAGACAATAATTATAGCGGAACATAGGCTCTATTATTTAAAAGAGATTTTTAGCAGATTGATTTATATAAAAGACGGTACAATATGTGATGTTTTTCCGAATGGTAGTCTTAGTAATGATAAATGTAAGGAACTTGAGTTAAGGACACTTAATGAAAGAGAATTGATATCAGAAAAAGAACCTATTGTGGCTAAAAGCTGTATCAAAGTAAATAAAGCCTGCATTCATCAAGGCAAAAGAACTTTGATAGAAGAATTAACTTTTGAGCTTGGAGAAAGCGAAATAATGGGAGTGATCGGTTCTAATGGTATTGGGAAAAGTACTTTGGCAAAAGCATTATGTGGTTTATCTGAAAAATATTTGGATGTCAGCTATGGACAGAAACAAAGAGAAAGACTTAGAAATTCATATTGCGTGTTACAAGATGTAGATGCTCAGATTTTTTTAGACACAGTAGAAAATGAGTTGATATTTTGTAAAGATAAAAACTCGGAAAATGATTTAGAAAAGATACGAGAATATCTGAAAGATACAAACCTGTGGCATAAAAAAACCAATCATCCGCAGAAACTATCCGGTGGACAAAAACAACGACTGGCAATTATTACTTCATTTTTATCCGGTCGTAAGCTGATAATTTTGGATGAACCAACATCGGGACTTGATTATAAAAGTATGAAAATTATGTCCGATTTAATTACAGAAAAAGCAAAGGAGATTCCAATTATAATAATTACTCATGATTTAGAACTGTTATTTAAAACCTGTCATTCCGTCTTAATGCTCGGTGATAATGGTTATAAAAAAATATCTGTAAAGGGAAATGAAGCGTTAATCATGGATTTTATGGATAAAAAAGGAAATTTATTGAAGGAGGAGAATGATGTTAAATAAGGTTTTTGAGTATGCTGGTTCGCATAAGAAAACAATACATTTAGCGAGTTTTATTATGCTATTAAGTGTCATTATGGGAGTTGTGCCATTTCTATTTGCTTATCAGATTATAAATCCCTTGATTTTAGGACAAAATTTGGAATTCACAAGGTTAGTTATTTTGCTTGCCGGTATTTTGATATGTTTGGTTTTGCAAGCATTATTAGGTGGTTTGGGTCTTAATATGTCCCATAAGGCAGCATATAACACATTATTTGGACTTAGAACATCTCTACAAAAAAAGATGGAGAATCTTCCCTTAGGAGCTATTGAAGAAAAGGGAACAGGTGCTATTAAAAAGATGTTTGTAGATGATATTGGTAGTTTGGAAGTTCTTTTGGCACACTCATTGCCTGAAGGAATTGCCAATTTAATTGTGCCTGTAATGGTATATATTGCAATGTTTTTCGTTGATTGGAGACTGGCACTTATGTCTTTGGCATCCATTCCACTAAGCATTGTCGCTATGATGATTATGTATTCCGCAGGAATGAAAAAAATGGGACCATATTATATGGCGAGTGGAAAAATGAATAATACCATTATTGAATATGTGAATGGTATGGAAGTAGTAAAAGTGTTTAACAAGCAAACGGAATCATATAAAAGATTTTCTAAAGATGTTGGAGATTATAGAGATTATGCACTCGCTTGGTATAAGACTGCATGGCCATGGATGGCATTATACAGTGCCTTACTTCCATGCACGATTATATTAACATTGCCGCTTGGAGGTTACTTTGCTTACATGGGCTATGTTAGTCTTTCTGATTTGATATTGGTATTATGCCTATCTTTGAGTATTGGCTTACCACTCTTAAAGGCTTTGGGATTTTTACCAACGATGCCACAGCTTAATTATAAAATATCTGCATTGGAAGATGCTTTAAATATAGAACCATTAAAACAAGGTGAAAACAAGTTTAAAGGTATAGATCATACTATTTCCTATGACAATGTTACATTTGGTTATCAACTAAGCAAGATGGGAGAGAATGGACAACCTGAAACATACATTAAAAATGTGATTCATAATGTGAGCTTTACAGCAAAAGTTGAAGAAAAGACAGCCATTGTTGGAGAATCAGGCTCAGGTAAAAGCACCTTAGCGAAACTCTTAATTCATTACTATGATGTTTTAGAGGGAAGTATTAGCATTGGAGGACAAAATTTACAGGATATGAGTCTTAAGGCACTGAATAAAGAGATTTCTTATGTGTCTCAAGACCAATATTTATTTAATACTTCACTCTTAGAAAATATTCGTATCGGAAATTTGTCAGCTACCGATGAAGAAGTGATAGAAGCTGCAAAGAAAGCTCAGTGTATGGAATTTTTAGATAAGCTCCCAAATGGTATTTACTCTTTGGCTGGCGAGGCAGGAAAGATGTTATCAGGTGGAGAAAGGCAAAGAATATCATTAGCGAGAGCTATTTTGAAAAATGCTCCGATTGTTGTACTTGATGAGGCAACAGCCTACGCAGATCCGGAAAATGAAGAAAAAATGGAAGCAGCTATTCGTGAACTTGTAAAAGGAAAAACATTGATTGTAATTGCTCATAAACTTCCGGCAATTGTAGATGCAGACCAAATATTGGTAATGAATCATGGTCGTTTAGTTGCAAATGGAAAACATAATGACTTGTTAGAATCATCAGCAGACTACCGTAAATTATGGGATGCGACACTATTTAGTAAAGATTGGAAAATCAGCAGAAAGGAAGGTGAAATGAATGTTTAAACTAATATCAAGAATTTTAAACTTGTCAGGAAAGTATAAAAATAGAATTAAAGGGGCATTTGTTTTTGCCTTTATTGAATCTGTTTTAAGTAAAATGCCTATTTTTATTGCATTTACTGTATTGATAGGATTTTATGAAAAGACAATATCACCGAAAACATTCTTGTATGTAGGAATAGGACTTGGTTTGGTAGTGTTGGTACAGGCATTGGTTCATTTTTTAAGCGATAAATTGCAAAGTGCTGCTGGCTTTCTGATTTTTGCAGATAAAAGGATGGAGCTTGGAAATCACCTTAGAAAACTTCCTATGGGATATTTCACATCAGGAAATTTAGGAAAAATCAATTCTGTTTTAAGTTCAGATATGTCATTCATTGAGGAAGTATCCATGAGCACCATAGCTAATATGATGAGTTATGTGCTTTCAACCGTTGTGCTTACTATATTCATGTTTGTTTTAGATTATAGAATAGGTCTTGTGTCTGTGTGTGTAACTCTAATAGCAACATTACTTGCAAGCAGAATGAATAAAATGTCTTTATCTGAAGCTGTTATCAGGCAAGAGCAAGGAGAGAAGCTAACAGATGCAGTTTTGTCATTTGCAGAAGGAATTAGTGTAATCAAAAGCTATAACCTTTTAGGAGACAATTCAAAGGCTCTTACAGATAGCTTTGCTTCATCAAGAGACACTTCTATAAAGTTTGAAAAGAAGATGACACCTTGGACAAGCGGATTGAACATTATTTATGGTATCGGAATTACTTTTATTTTGGCACTTGCTTTGTATCTTCATTTACAAGGAATGTTGAAACTTCCTTATGTGTTAGGACTGATACTATTTGTATTTGACTTATTCAGTCCATTAAAAATTCTTTATGGAGAAGCAAGCAGGCTAACAGTTATGAATGCTGCTTTAGATCGTATTGAAGAAGTATTAAATGAAACAGAACTACAGGATACAGGTAAAAAACATCTCTTAAAGGCTAAGTTTGGTGAGCCGGAAATTAGTTTTAATCATGTGAAATTTTCTTATGGAGAAAAAGAGGTTTTGCATGATATGAATTTTGAAATGAAAAAGAATACAATGACAGCTTTAGTTGGACAGTCCGGAGGAGGAAAATCTACAGTAGCAAATCTTTTGGCAAGATTTTGGGATGTAGACTCCGGTGAAATTTTGATTAGAGGGGTGAATATAAAGGATGTTTCGCTATCTGAATTGATGTCGGAAATTAGTATGGTTTTCCAGAGAGTGTATTTGTTTCAAGATACGATTTTTAACAATATTGCCATGGGGAAAGAAAATGCGACGAAAGAAGAAGTTATAGAAGCTGCAAAAAAAGCAAGATGCTATGATTTTATTATGGCACTTCCTGATGGATTTGACACAATGATTGGAGAAGGCGGAGCAACTCTATCCGGTGGTGAAAAACAAAGAATTTCTATTGCTCGCTGCATATTAAAAGATGCTCCTATTGTAATTCTTGACGAGGCAACAGCAAGTGTTGATGTGGACAATGAAAGCTATATACAGGAAGCAATCAGTGAATTGGTAAAGAATAAAACATTATTAGTTATCGCCCATAGATTAAATACTATTAGAGATGCCGATAGTATTATTGTAATCAAGGAAGGGAATATTGCAGAACAAGGAACCCATAATGAGCTAATTGCTTTAAATGGGATTTATAAAAATATGGTAGAGCTCCAAGAAAAAAATAAAGGACTAAAAATTATATAAAAATTGGTCTAAGAGAGGAGAAGGCAATGAAACAAGATATGAAAGAACAATTATTAACAAAAAGACCGATAGATTTACTCTTTCAGTTATCTATTCCGGCAGTTATCGGAATGATTGTTATCGGTCTGTATCCGTTAATGGACGGAATATTTGCAGGGAAAATTATAGGACAGACAGCAATGACTGCCTGTGGTGTCGCAATGCCACTTACCTTTTTCAACAGCGGTGTTTCAACTTTACTTGGTGTAGGTTCTGCATCTGTACTTTCAAGAGCAATCGGTAAAGGGGATCAAAAAACTGTAGATAAAATTATGGGTAACCTAATCTATTGGGTGATTTTCTTCTCTGTAATTATTACAGTTGGAGGAATACTTCTTGCTCCGCATTTTTTAGATATGGTCGGTGCAACGGGTGAAATCAAAGCCTATGGTATTAGATACCTTAGAGTAATTTTTATAGGTTCTCTATTTGTAAACTTCACACAGTCCGCAAACATGGTTATGCGTGGCGAAGGACTGATGAAAAAAGCTATGACGATTATGGGACTTGGAGCATTACTGAATATCATTCTTGATCCGATTTTAATGACAGTTATGGGTGAATATGCGATTGAAGGTGCTGCCCTTGCAACCATCACAGCACAATTTGTTCAGGCAGTGGCAACACTACATTATTTCTTGAAAAAGAGTAAAGTTGTTAAAATCCATAAGATAAAGTCTGATGCGGGAATTAAAAAAGAAATGTTTTCTGTCGGTTCATCCGCTATGATGATGCAGCTTTTGTTTATGATTCAACAGACTATGCTCTATAAAATGGCATTTAAGTATGGCGGAGATACCAATGGAATTTTGATGGCGGCATCACTTCGTGTATATGCCTTTTCATTTATTCCTCTTTGGGGAATGAGTCAAGGCTTACAACCTGTTGTTGGAACAAACTTTGGAGCAAAGCAGTATGACAGAGTAAGACAGGCTATGAAGGTCTTTTCTATTGGCGGTTTAGTTCTTGCAGCAATCTTTTGGATTCCGTCTTTATTGCTTTCAAGTCAAATACTATCTTTATTCGGTGTAGAAGCAAACATCATTGCACAGGGTGTTGGAAACTTTAGATTGTTCTATTCCGTATTTATTTTGTATGGAGTAATGGTTATGACTGTTACTTTCTTCCAATCAATCGGAAACGGAAAGAAAGCTGGGATAATCGTAATGCTTAGACAACTGTTTTTGTTTGTTCCTGCCATGATTTTATTGCCAATGATATTTGGAGTAAAAGCTGTTTGGTTTACACAGCCACTTGTTGATTTCATTATGATTGTTGTTGGCGTTTTCATGATGATTGGGGAACTGAATAAAATGGGGAAAGAAAAAGTTCAAGCGTAAAATTTCTTATTAGGTGTTTAGAATTTGAAACATTAGAAGGACTTAATTTATGGAAAATAGTTAGCTATAAAATGGAGGGATAGAAATGGAAAAGTCTATATATTTATTTGAAAGAATAAACCACAATAAAAATAGTCCTTTTTCCTATAAGCTTTATAGCTGTTTGTCTTTCCATATGCTCGTCTAAACAATTAAATATAATTAAAGGAAGAACAAGTTTCTTTCGTTTTAGAGGACTTCTTATGCCAAGGTGCAGGAGTCCTCCTTTTTTTGTTTTAAAACGCAGACAAAAAGAAATGGAGGAAGCATATATGCCAAAAAAATATTACCTTTATATCAACGGACAAAATGTCAAAGTCAGTGAAGATATTTATAAAGTCTACTGGCGAGAAAGAGAACACGAAAAGTATTTGGAGCAGGTGGAAAGAAAAAACCACTTGCTCTTTTTTCATCATTGGATCATGACGGACATTTTGTAGATAATATTGTTGATGAAAGTGTTGATGTAGAAAAGATTGTTGAAACACAGATGATGATTGAAGCAGTCAGAAATACAATTTCAAGACTCAATGCAGAAGAAAGGGGCATCATTGAGCGTTTGTACTTTCAGGATGAAATTCTTTCGAGTATTACAAGAATAAAGAAAGTGAGTTATCAAGCTATACAATGGCGTAAGAATAATATATTGAAAAAACTGAAGTTGTTATTAGAAGATTTTTTAAGATAATCGACTTGTAGATAAGGGCAGATTTTCCATTATAAAGTAAAGGTGATATAGGGCTATTTTTCTTTGCTTATTAATAGTATATTATGTAATGAGAGAAGGAATTTATATCATAGATATATTCCCACATACGAGGCTTTTGAAAAATCTCAAATTTTATCCATACAGACCACTCAAGCCACGTGGAGGCTATAGCGTTGATACAAAAGATGTAAATATAGAAATCCTGCATTTTAAGCAGTTTTATAAGCATTTTGTCTTCGATAAAGATGAAGAGGGATATGTTAAAAAGACTCAAAAAAACTACATGGACGTAAGAGTAGTTTTGAGACTAGTATGAGGAAACACAAAAAATATAATAACTCATTTTGTACTTTCTACAAGAGTAGCTTAAAAGGCTACTCTTTTTTTCTAAAAAGTAGGTACATATAAATTTTAAATATTACTAATTATACAAAATCTGATTTCCGAAAAGCAGAAGTCCAGACTTCCGAAAATCGGAATTCAAGAACTCTGAATAATGGATTTCAAGAACTCCGAATATCGGAGAGTAACTATAATAATATTAGTAATATTGAGTTAAGAAAGAATAATTTTAGAAAGGGAGTAAGGATTCGTTACATCCTTTTTTAAAAATGGACAACTCACAAGCCAACTTTACATCTTCGCTTTTATAACATATAATAAAAGCGTAAACGAGAGGAGGTAAACTATGAATACACTTAAAGAATATATACAAGAAAATTTAGTAATCACCAACAAAGAAGCAGAAGAGCTTGGATATACTAGGCATAATTTATCAGAATTAACAAAGAGTGGACAATTAGAAAGATTAAGACCAGGACTATATCAATTAAAAGGAAAAGTAATAGACGATTTTGTTTTAATATCATCAAATAGTAATCGAATTATATTTTCCCAGCAAACAGCCCTATACCTCCACGACATATCAGACAGAACTCCAAATGTATTTCATATATCTGTACCCCAAGGCTATAATGCAAGTCATATCAAAAATAGATATAAAGACCTCCAAGTTCACTATGTAAAAAAAGACTTGTACGAGATTGGCAAGACAGAAATAAAATCACCACAAGGCAACCTTGTTCCAGTTTACGATATAGATCGAACAATTTGCGACATCATAATCGACAGTGAAAAAATAGATAAACAGATTTTTACAGAAGCCTTAAAAAGATACTTTAAATCACCAAATAAAAATCTAAGACGACTCATAAAATACAGTAGACTATTTAAAATAGAAGATGAAATTAGGAAATATATGGAGGTATTATTGTGATTAATATCGAGAGTATAAAGGGCAAGATAAGAAGCATGGCAGAGAAGAAAAATCTAAAGTCGCAAGAAGTTTTGCAAATATATTTTTTCGAAAGATTTTTAGAAAGACTATCTAAATCAAAGTACAAAAATAATTTTGTAATAAAGGGAGGATTCCTCATATCATCCTTAATCGGCATTGAAAATAGAACAACTATGGATATGGACACAACCATAAAAGGCATACCCCTAAAAGAGGAAAAAATAAAAGAAATCGTAGAAGAAATTATAAATATAAATGTAGATGATGGAATAAGATTTGAAATAAAAGACATCTCTTATATTAGAGAAGAAGACGAGTACGAGAACTTTAGAGTTTCACTAATAGCAAATGTTGGAAAGACTAAAAATCCGATGAAACTAGACTTAACAACAGGAGATGCAATAACACCAAGGGAAATAGAATATACCTATCCCTGTATCTTTAGCAAAGAAAATATAAAAATAATGGCATACCCATTAGAAACAATTCTCGCAGAAAAATATGAAACAATAATCAGAAGAAATATAGCAACGACACGAATGAGAGACTTTTACGACCTATACACCCTCTACAAACTAAAGAAAGATGAGATAAACTATGAAATTTTAAAAGAAGCAGTAGAGAGAACCTTAAACAAAAGAGAAAGCTGGGAGATAATGCAAGACTATGAGGAAATAATCGAGGACATAAAAGAAGATTCATACCTAAGATCCTTGTGGGAAGTATATCTCAGTGAAAATAAGTATATTGGGGATTTGAGCTTTGATAAGGTTGTTGATGTAGTGAGAATCGTTTCGAAAACAACAAGTTGATGTAAGTAGACAAAGGATTTTTAGGAAAATAAATATAAAAAAAAGTTTGATTTAGAAGGTAAAGAGGAGTATTAAAATGATTTTAAAAAAGATGAAAGTCAAAAACTTTAGATTATTAAAAAATTTTGAGTTAAATTTTAAAGATGAATTGTCGCTAGTTATAGGCAAAAATAATTGTGGAAAAACATCATCTATTATTGTTTTAGATAAAATGCTAAATTCATCTAAATTATTTTGGGAAGATATAAATTTAGAATGCCAGAAAGATCTCTATAAAAAAATAATTGGTTTTGATATAACAAAGCTGGATGAAGTTCAATTATTAGAAACTATTAATATGCAATTATTCATTGAGTATAATGATAATGATTCATATGAGAATATTCAAAAATTCATGATGGACTTAAATCCAGATAATAACATAATAGTTTTAGAATTTATTTCGGTAATAGCTGCAAAAAAAATCATAGAATTAAAAAACATTATTAGTGAAAAAAATATTGAAGATTTTAAATCATTTTCCAAATTTATGAGTAAGAATTTTGCAAACTTCTTTGAAACGAAAAAATATTCAAGAGGGTTTGATGTTGAAGCAAAAAAAACAACGCAAGATAGATCAGAAGAAATTGATAATAAAGATATTCAAAAAGTCATTAAAGTGGCAGGAATAAGAGCTGATCGAGCGGTTTCTAATGATGATCGTAATCATGTTTTATCAGGTTTAACTGGTAAATATTTCAGTTCTTATAAAGCTGCAAAAGATGAAAGTGAATCGGTATTTACAAGACTTGAAGAAAAATTGGAGGAAGCCGATAAAGAATTATATAAGATTTACAATGGAGAAAAAAGTGAAGGTGAAGAACCCATTGATGGTATTTTTAGTGATGTTATAGATGTTATTAAAACTTATGGTGGTGCAGAAAATGGAATTGATATAGCAATAGAGTCATCTATTTCAGAGAAAAATTTATTGTCAGATAATACAAACTTAAGTTATAGACAAGGGGGAGATTATTCGCTTCCAGAAACATATAATGGATTGGGGTATTTGAATTTAATTGGTATTTTATTTGAGATTGAAACCAATATACAGGAATTGTTTGAACAACCAGCAGATATAAATCTCTTATATATTGAAGAACCTGAAGCACATACACACCCTCAGTTACAGTATATATTTATAAGGAATATTAAATCTCATATCAAAGCACATAGAAATAAGTTGTTGAAAGAAAAGAATAAGCAGTTGCAGATTTTAATCACTTCGCATTCATCACATATAGTTTCTGAATGTAACTTTGATGACATTATATATTTGAAGAAAAACGGGAATACGGTCATAGCTAAGAGCTTTAATTCTTTAAAAGAAGAGTATGGTGGAGATGAACAGAAAGGATTTAAGTTTGTAAAACAATATCTGACAATGAATAGAAGTGAACTTTTCTTTGCGGATAAAGCTATTTGTATAGAAGGAGATACCGAACGAATTTTAATGCCAGTGATGATGCATAAAATTGATAATAAAGAAAAGCCAAGAGCAGATATTATACCACTATTATCACAGAATATTTCTATAATAGAAGTTGGAGCGCATTCTCATATATTTATGCCTTTATTTTCCTTTTTAGGAACAAAAGTTTTGTTTGTTACGGATATTGACTCTGTTAAAGCTGAAAAGAAAATAGATAAAAATGGAAAAGAAAGAACTGTATATACGAGTTGTCACCCCGATGAGGGAACACATACAAGTAACGCATCAATAAAAGAATTTTTTAAAGATACTGGAATTGATACATCGAATAATCAATTTAAGGAACTTGTAGGGAAAAATGCTGAGGATAAAATTAAAGATAATATGAGAATGGCCTATCAAATACCAGAATCTTATGGTGAGTATCAAGCGAGTAGTTTTGAAGATGCATTTATAGCACTAAATAAAGACTTTATATTAAAAAACAAAGAAGGATTTTATCAATATGGAGCTTTAAAAGATTTTTCGAATGATGAAATAGAAAATGGTGATTATTATAATTTTGCTTTGAATAATGTGAAAAAGAAATCGGCATTTGCATCAAGCTTATTGTATTTTGATAATGAGAATGGCGAAGAAGATGAAAAATGGGCAGTTCCACATTATATTGAGGAGGGCTTATTATGGATACGCTAACATTGGAAAAAGAAGTATTAGAAGCTCTTCAATGTATAAAAAATGGTGAAAATTTTATTTTAGAAGGTGGAGCAGGTAGTGGAAAAACATACTCCTTAATTTCCTTAATAAATGCACTCACAGAGGAATTACCAGATATAAAGATAGTATGCATTACATATACAAATAATGCAGTTGCCGAAATTTTATCAAGAATAGAAAATGAGAATATTTGGGTTTCAACAATACATGAGTTTATATGGTCTCTTATCAGAAAATATCAGAATGAAATAAAAAATATTTTAGTTGAGCTTATTAACGATGATAATGAAAAGAACTTTAAAAAGCCAAAAGATTTTTCTGAGGATTTAATTTCTAAAGAATATTTCGAAAATCTTTATGTGGATTATGATGAGTATTATTCTGTAACGCCAAATGAAGAAAATAGAGTGAAAATCAGCCATAATCACATTTTGATTGTTGCAGAGAAAATGTTTGAGAAATATAAAAAAATAGCGGACATTTTAAAGGATATTGCAGATTGTATTTTTGTTGATGAATATCAGGATACAAGTCCTTTAGTTGCTGATATTTTACTAAAGCATCTTGAGCAAAGCGATAAGAAAAATGTAATTGGTTTTTTTGGAGATTCAATGCAGTCTATATATGACGACGGAGTTGGTAATTTAAATCAATATAATTTAACTAAAATAGTAAAGACGCAAAACCGAAGAAATCCAAGAGTTGTAATCGAAGTAGCCAATAAGTTTAGAGATGATGATATTGAGCAAAGACCTTCAGAAGATATAAATGCACCTAATATGGAAAATGGTACTATTAGAGAAGGTAGTATTAAATTTTTATATGGAACTGAAATAAATGATTTTATAAGTGTAAAGGGGAAGAATATTTTTGAATCTTGGGATTTTTCTGATGGAAAACAAACAAAAGAGTTAAGGCTAACACATAAATATAATGCTGAAATGACTGGCTTTAAAGACTTATATGATCTATATAATGCTGATTTGATAACTAAGCTTATAAGTGAGATAAAGAAAAAAATTGATAAGGGAAATTTAGACTGTAATAAGACTTTGGGAGAAATAGCGTTAGAGGTAAAACCGACATATAACAAAGTGGAGCTGTTAGATCAAATTAACGGAAATGAAATTTATCAGTCAATATATAGTGTTTTAGAAGATGTGTCATGGGAAGAAGCTTACGAAAAATGTAGAATCACTAAGGAATCACTCATGTCATATAAATTAAATGGAATGAGTGGTAGATATGAAGCTAATTCTTATAGAGATAGGATTTTACGCAGATTAGATATATTAGAGGAGATTATTGAATTATATGAGGCTAATAGATTTAATGATTTTCTGAGAATAACAAAATTTTCTATTCATAATAGGAATGATAAGATTTGCCTTAAGCAAGCAATTGATTATCTTGTAAGTGAAGATAATCAAACGATAGAAAATGTATTAAAATTTGCGGAAGTAAAAGGGTTACTCAAAGAAGATGAATTGTTTAGTGATTATATTTCAAATAAAGGGTTTTATTTATGGGAGAGAATAAAAAAGATAACATTTAATCAATATAGAAAAAGCGTTTTATATTTAAAAGAATTTTCACCAATTTGTACTCAACATAGTGTTAAAGGTAGTGAATATGACAATGTATTGCTTGTATTAGAGTCTGATTGGAATAAATATGACTTTAGAACATTATTTGGTAAAGGATCTCCGAACTCTAATGTTCAGAAACGTACAAAAAAATTATTTTATGTATGTATAACAAGAGCAAAAAAGAATTTAATAATATATATGCCTACTGATGATTCTGACATATTAGAAAAAGCTAAAGAGTATTTTGGAGAAGAAAATGTTATAGATCTCTCTTCGATTTAATTGAAAAGTAGGTACTATTTCTACTTATGTTTTATGCTGCTTTTTAATATTATTCTATAGAATGAAAAAAGATAATTACTATTTTTATTTTAAGAATACTCTTGCATGAGGGTATTCTTTTTTTATTGTATTTACTAGAATACTATATTTAAGTTCGGAAAGATATTTTTCAAATCATGTAGATTGATTTGAAAAATAAAAACATGATTATATTCATGAAAAATGCAGTATTTGATGTACCTAGTTTTTATTAAAAATGTAGAATTTCTCAGCTGGTATTTAATGTATTTATAAATTAAATTTTGATTTATATAATAAATTTCATTTTGATTTATTAAGAAGTAGGGAATGAATCTGCAATATTTCTCTTGATAATTTTTCTATTTCTTTATTCATTGCTTCAATTTCATTTTTGTAAATAACACCAGTTGTATTAGTAGCTTTTGCAATCTGGTTTATATTATTTGTTGCATTTGAAAGTAGCCATTGTAGATTTCTAAATGGTTCTAAATCTACTACATAAATTTCTTTTTCTAATACACATTTCCTAAGAAAGTGGGACATAGTTTTGCAATTTGCAAGTCTCATTTTCTTTTCAAAAACTTCTTTTTCTTCCTTAGTTAGTTTTATTTCTATTCTTTCATTTCTAAATCTATTTGCCATTTTATTCTCCTTTATAAAATATATTTCGGGGTCTTAGGGTTATCCCTAACAAGGTAAAAATTAAAAAAAATGGAGCATTCCGTAAAGGTTTGCTCCATTAATTTTTTCGTAAGTGTCCGTACACTTACTGTGCTTGCTATTAAAGTTATAAGCGTTAAGCGTATATTAAGTTATGGTTAATTATACCGCATTTAAAGAAATTAATAAAGAAGTATATGGTAGATTAAATCCAAATTATTAATTTGTTTGATATTGAAAATAACTTTCAATTAAGCTATAATAAAAACCGAGGGATACCTCGGTAAAATCATCAAATGTGAGGAGGTCTTTTATTGAAGGATAAGGAATTAAAAGTTGGTCAAATAAGAAAAAAAGAAATTCGAAATGCAGCAATGAGATGTTTTTTGAATAAAGGATTTCAGAATACAACAATGGAAGATGTGATTAAAGAAGTTGGCATGAGCACAGGTGGTGTCTATCATCATTATAAAAGCACAGCTGAAATGCTTAAAGATTTAATGCTTGATGGAAATCAGTATAGAAATAATTTAATTGATAATTATTTAGAAGCTCACATAGGTCAAGATAAATATGAACAGATGAGTGAAATTTTAGTGGATAAGTGTCTACCAGATACAGATATTACTAAGGTTTATTCTCTTTTATTACAATCAAAAAAATATAATGAAGATTTAGAAAAGATGTTTCAAGATTTGAAAACAGAAACAGTAAATCAATTAGATTCAATATCTAATAAATTAGGAATTGATTCAAAGATTTTTGAAGATGGTTTTTTAGTAAATTATATAAATGGAATGATATTAAGCTCGCAAGTTCTTAATGCAAGAGATTCATATGATGAGAATAGGAAATATCTAAAAGATACAATTTTAAATTATATTTTAGATTTAGAAAAAAATAGATAACTAAGGAGGTTTCAGAAATGAATAAAAAATTAGAAGTTAGAGATTTAATTAATGTTGGTTTGTTTGCAGTACTTGGGTTTATTTTTATGCTAATAGGCTCATTTACAGCTATGGTTCCTGTTTTGATGCCAATTGTTCCCTTAGTACAGGGAATTTTAGTTGGACCTAGTAACATGCTTTTTTCAACAAAAATTAAGAAGCCAGGAATGCTTTTTATTCAAACAATGCTAATATCTTTAGCTTATGTCATCATGGGTCATGGTCCATGGGCACTTTTAACAGGAGCAATTGCAGGATTTATTGGAGAAATAATATTAAAATCAGGCTCTTATGACAGTAAAGGAAAATCTAGATTAGCATTTTCTTTTTCAAGTCTTTGCACTTTAGGAAACTATGTTCCGATTATCATCTCAAGAAATGAGTATGCACAAGGGCTTTTAAATCAAGGTTATAATCAAGAATTTATTGACACAATGATGAAAGTTATGCCTGATTGGATTTTAATAGTTATGGCTATTTTAGGATTTATTGGTGCTTTTGTAGGTTGTAGCTTAGGAATTGTGTTTTTGAAAAAACATTTTTCAAAAATTGGTAAGTAAGAATTAGGGAGCGGGTTATTAGATATGATAAGGATAGATTTTAGAGCAAAATTATTTTTAATGATGGTTATTTCTTTTATTATGACAATTGGAAATATTCAAAGCCTAAATCCTATATATTATGTATTAATATGTATGCTCCCTACTTTTTTATTATTTTTATCTGGACATATAAAATCCGGGATTAAATCAATCATACTTTTTATAATATTGAATATTATAGAAATTAATATTAGGGAATTAAATGATTCTATAATATTATCACTTATACACATACTTATAATTATAATAAAAAGAGTTTTTGCACCTATGGTTATGGGAAATTATATAATTTTAACGACTAGTGTAGGAGAAGCAATTTGTTCATTAAAAAAGGTGAAGTGTCCTGATCAGATAGCCATTCCTGTTGCGGTTATGGTTAGATATTTTTATGCAACAAGAATTGAGTATAGACAAATAAAACAAGCTATTTATTTGAGGGGTATAAGTTTTAAGAAATTTTTAAAGAATCCTATTTTATTAATTGAATATAGGATAATCCCACTATTGATGACCCTATCAAATTCTGCTGATGAATTGACAGTAGCTTCATTAACTAAGGGTCTTGCTGTCAATCAAAATAGATCAAATATTAGAGAAGCAAAGTTAACATTTGCTGACTATTTAATTTTTTTTGTTTCTATTTTAGTTTTATTTTTTTATATAAGAGGTAGAAAATATGCTTAAAATAAGAAAGCTTGATTTATCTTTTGATGATGAAAATATCTTAAAAAATCTAAATTTTGAATGTAAAGCTGGTGAAATTACAGTTATTACAGGACATTCTGGATGTGGAAAAAGCACACTATTAAAAGCAATTAATGGAGTAATACCTGAATACCTTGATGCTAATATTAATGGAGAAATAAAATATAACAGCCTAGATTTACTTAGTAAAAATATATTTGAAAGATCATGTATTATTTCAAATGTATTTCAAAATCCAAAATCTCAATTTTACTGTATGAATTCCACTGAGGAGTTAGCCTTTCAGCTAGAAAATAGAAATACTGACAAGTCAGAGATAATCAATAGAATAAAGAAATACTCAAAACTCTTAAATATAGAATACTTATTAGACAAAAATATATTTGATTTATCTGGTGGAGAAAAGCAAATGATAGCACTTGCAGCTTGTGCAATTTCTGAAAATGATATTATTTTATTAGATGAACCATCTTCATCATTAGATAATGAATCTATAGAAAGGTTAAAAAAAGCCTTAGTGAAATTAAAAGAATTAAATAAGATAATAATTGTTGTGGAACATAGATTATTTTATTTAAAAGATATAATGGATAGGCTCTGTATTATTGATAATGAGTCTTTAATTTCATACGAAAAAGAAGATTTAAATGATTATAATTTGAAAGCTATTGCAGAAGGATATGGACTTAGAACATTTAATAAAATAGAGAAAAGTGATTTAGAGATTAATAAATATTATAAAGTGAATTTATTGGATGATAAAAATAATTTTAGCAATGGAGATTTATCATGTCATAATTTTAAGAAAAAATATGAAAAGAATAAAATTTTTGACTTTAGTATTTCCTTTAATAAGGGAGTAAATTTTATCATTGGAAAAAATGGAATAGGGAAAAGTACTTTCATTAAATTATTGACCGGTACTACAAAAGGTCACGGAGATGTATTTGTTAATCAAAAAAAAGTTACAAAACAAAATAAAGAAATTTTTATGGTAATGCAAGATCCTAGCTCCCAGCTTTTTACAGAAAGTGTATTATCGGAAGTATCAACAGTAAGTGAAGATAAAAGCCTAAATGAAAAAATGTTGGAAAAGATGGGATTATTATCAAAGCTTGAAAAACATCCTCAAAGTTTATCGGGAGGAGAGAAGCAAAGATTGTTGATTGCTATAGCAAGGCTTAGTAATAAACCTATTATTATCTTAGATGAGCCTACAAGTGGATTATGTAAACCACAGATGAATACATTAATTAATTTCCTACACGCTATGGAGAGAGAAGGAAAACTCATTATAATTATTACACACGATTATGAGTTTATAAAAAACTGTGGGGGTAATATTTATGAGTTTTCAAAATAAAATATTTTAGAATGGAGGAGTGTTGTGGACTATTTAAAACGCATTTGGGAATATGCAGAAACAGAGAAAAAGTGGATTAAACTTGCTATTTTCCTTTCTAGTATAGGGGTTTTATGTGGAATTATGCCATATATTTTTGCTAGCAGCATTATAAATAATCTAATTCAAAGGAATCATGATACTAAATATTACATGTTACTATGTCTATTTATATTTCTTGGATATAGCTTAAAATCAATTTTATATTCATTTGCACTAAAAATTTCTCATAAAGCAACCTTTTCAATTTTAAAGAACTTAAGAATAAGTATAGCTCAAAAACTTCCTAGAATGCCTTTAGGAAAGATTATAGACACAAGTAGTGGAGAATTTAAAACAACCATTGTTGACCAAGTAGAAAAAATGGAAAGACCATTAGCTCATTTGCTTCCAGAAATGACGGCAAATATATTAGGACCGCTATTTATCATTATTTATTTATTAATCATTGATTGGAGATTGGCAATTCTTTCTTTAGTTTCAATTCCAGTTGGTATGATGTTTATGGGTTTAATTATGAAAGATTACGCAAGTGATTATGCTAAATCTGTTGAGGTCAATACTAATATGAATAAGTCAATTGTTGAATATATCAATGGAATTGAGGTTATAAAAACTTTTAATCAGGGTGAGAATTCCTATTCTAAATATGAGAATAGTATTTATGCAAATGCTGAATATTTTTATAAATGGATGAAGAAGACTCAATTTTCTATGTCGTTATCTAAAGCAATATCACCTACTACTTTGATAACGATACTGCCTATAGGTTTTTTGATGTATATAGGTGGTAGCCTAGAAATTAGTAGTTTTATAATGGTCATAATACTTTCATTAGGAGTAGCAGGTCCTTTATTAGCCGCAATTAATTTTATTGACAGTTTAGCACAAGTAGGAACAACAGTTAATAGAATAGATTCTATTTTAGCAGCTGATGAACAGATTCATAGCGATAATATAACTTATTTTGAGAACTATGATATTAAGATTAAGGATTTACATTTTGCATACGATGAAAACAAAGAAATTTTAAAGGGCGTAGATTTATTTGTAGAAGAAAATACAGTTAATGCTTTAGTTGGACCTTCAGGTTCTGGGAAGTCCACTATAGCAAAGCTTATTGCTGGGTATTGGGATATTAGTGATGGAGTAATTACTATTGGAGATAAAAATATATTAGATATTCCACTTAGACAACTATATGATTTGGTAGCATTTGTATCTCAAGACACTTTTCTTTTTAATGATACTGTGATGGAAAATATAAGAATGGGAAAGGTAAATGCTAGTGATGATGAAGTAATAGAAATGGCAAAAGCTTCGGGTTGTCATGAATTTATTATGTCATTAGAAAAAGGATATCAAACGATAGTAGGTTCTGGGGGAAGTAATTTATCTGGGGGAGAAAGGCAAAGAATTACTATAGCTCGAGCTATGCTTAAAAATGCACCAATTCTTATATTAGACGAAGCAACAGCTTATATAGATCCGGAAAATGAAGTTAAGTTACAAGAATCAATTTCTAAATTGATAGAGGGGAAAACTGTTATAATTATTGCTCATAGGCTATCTACTGTAACTGATGTAGATAAGATTTTTCTAGTTGAAGATGGAAAAATATCTTGTGCTGGTAATCATGAAGAATTACTAAATAAAAGCAATACTTATAAAGATATGTGGAGAGCAAATCTAAAAAAATAAGGAGTGCAAAATGATTAGTGGACTTAAAAAAATTTGGAACTTTGCAGATCTTGAGAAATCTAATTTAAATGTCTCTGTGGTCTTTGAGTTTATTTACGCCATATTTAATATGTTACAGATTGTAGCAATTTACATTGTATTAAACTCAATCTTTTCAGATAATAAAAATATGAAAGTTTCATTAATAGTTTTAATATTACTAACTTTAAGTATTATTGGAAGAAGCTATTTTAATTCTCTTGCCCAACTTAAACAGGTACACGCAGGATATTTTATGGTAGCTAATAAAAGAGTAGAAATAGGGAAACTTTTAAAAACTGTACCTATGGGATATTTTAATAGAAATAATACTGCTTATATAACAGGAATAACTACTTCAGTATTGGATGATATAGAAAATACTGCACCATTTATTCTAGTAGGTGTATTAAGTGGTTTAATAAATTCAATAGTTTTTACTTTAATGATTTTTATTTTTGAATTTAAACTAGGATGTATTGTTTTTATAGGAACATTATTATACTTGTGCGCCGTATCCTATATGGAAAAGAAGTCAAGAGTCAGTTCTGCTGCTAGGCAAAAATCTCAATCAGAACTTGTGCAAAGAACTTTAGAATATATACAAGGGCTTTTTGTAATAAAAGCTTTTAATCTTGAAGGTATAAGAGATAAGGAAATAATATCGTCTATTACTAAGAATGAAAAAGTAAACTTAGATATGGAAGAAAGTCTTACTCCCTATATCATAATTCAAGATATTATTATAGCTTTCTTTAGTGTTATTATGATAGCAACATCATTGCAATTATTTTTTAAGGGAAGTATGAATATTTCAGACGGGATAATGGGTATAATAATGTCCTTTCTAGCTTTTAATCATATAAAATCAACGGGTAGCGTATTAGCAACTTTAAGACTAGCAACAAGTTCTATTGAAGAAGTTGAAAAAACTATGAGTATGCCTAAAATCGATATAGATGGCAAAAACATAGATCCAGAAAAATGTGATATAGAATTTAATGAAGTTTCTTTTTCCTACGAGGATAAAAAAATATTAAAAAACATATCTTGTAAAATTAAAGAAAATACAATGACTGCAATTGTAGGACTTTCAGGTTCAGGGAAAACAACTATGTGCAATCTAATTTCCAGGTTTTGGGACGTTGATAAAGGAAGTATAAAGATAGGTGGAATAGATATAAGAAAATATAAGTTAGAATCACTTATGGAATTAATAAGTACAGTTTTCCAAGATGTATATCTCTTTGAAGATACAATTGAAAACAATATAAAATTTGGAAAACAAAATGCAAGCCATGAAGAAGTTGTCGAAGCTGCAAAGAAGGCAAGGTGCCATGAATTTATAGAAGCTTTACCTGAAGGATATGACACTATCATCGGAGAAGGTGGAGCAAGTCTATCTGGCGGAGAAAAACAAAGAATTTCCATAGCCAGAGCCATGCTAAAAGATGCAGATATAATTATCTTTGATGAAGCAACTGCAAATGTAGACCCAGAAAATGAAGATAAACTTAAAGAAGCAATAGAATCATTAACAAAAAATAAGACAGTAATTATGATTGCCCATAGACTAAAAACCATTAGAAATGCAGACCAGATTTTAGTCTTAAAAGATGGAGAAATAGTAGAACATGGAAATCATGAAGAACTGATTAAAAATAATGGACTTTATTCTGACCTTATCAATGCAAAAGCTAAGGCAGAATCATGGAAATTAAATAATTGATAGGAAGAAATATTAAAGTCTTTGAACAGGAAAATTTAGATTAGAGGATTTATGGCTAATAGCATAAGTCCTCTTTTTATGTTCAAATTAATCATTAAAACTCAAAAATACTAAAAAAATAAAAATTTTGGTTACCAAAGAGGGCAAAATTCACTTTATAAAGTGAGGGGTATTTTGTCATCTTTCTATAAAAATCAAAATACTTTGAAGTGCCAATATTGTTGAAATTGATTATGTGAGATTAGTATATTTCAAATTTAATCCACTTACCAATGCAAAAAAATAATTTACATAGGAGGTTAAAATGCAAGCAATAAAGATTTATAGCATGAGAGTTGCTATGCTCTGTAGAATTTATGAACTCAAACTAATAAATGATAAAGAATTCACCAAAATAAAGACTAGAATAGAAAATGATTATAAGAAGAATAGAAAGTAATTAATCTTGTGATATAATAACACTGTAGAAAGATACAAAATGGGAAGGAGGTAAAATGAATACTAAAGTAAAATTAATAAAAGCTTCAAATACAGGAGCTAGAAATAGAAATGCACTACATTTAGATTTAAAACGAGTTGCAGCATATTGTCGAGTAAGTACAGATAGTAAAGACCAACTTGAATCATATAAATCGCAAGTTGATTATTACACAAATCTAATAAAAAATAATAAGAACTGGACTCTGGCTGGTATATATGCAGATGAAGCAACAACAGGAACAACTGCCACTAAAAGAGCGGATTTCATGAGACTAATTAGTGATTGCCAAAATGGGGATATAGACATGATAATTACTAAATCTATATCAAGATTTGCTAGAAACACATTAGATACTTTGAAATATGTAAGACTTTTAAAGGAAAATAATGTTGGTGTAGTATTTGAAGAAGAAAATATAGATACTTTGACAATGGATGGAGAGCTATTACTAACAATATTAAGTTCAGTAGCTCAACAAGAAGTAGAAAATACCTCAGCCCATGTGAAAAAAGGACTGAAAATGAAAATGGAAAAAGGGGAACTTATTGGTTTTCAAGGTTGCCTTGGATATGATTATGATCCTATAACAAAAAGTATCTCTATAAATGAAGAGGAAGCTAAAATTGTTAGATATATCTTTAAAAGATATTTAGAGGGTAATGGTGGTTCAGTCATTGGCAGGGAATTAGAAGAACAAGGATATCTCACTCCTAGAGGTAAAACGAAATGGTCTGACACTACAGTGTTGGGGATAATTAAAAATGAAAAGTATATTGGTGATATACTAATGGGAAAGACCTTTACAGTTGATCCCATAACAAAAAGAAGACTAGCAAACTTTGGTGAATCTGATAAATACCACATTGAAAATCATCACGAGCCAATTATATCAAGAGAAGATTTTGAAAAGGCACAAGAGATTAGACTAAGGAGAGCACAAAATAGAAACACCATTGCTAACAAGGATAGAAAAAGAGAAAAACTATCAAGACAATACGCTTTTTCAAGTATGCTGGAATGTGGATTTTGTGGAGAAATACTTTCAAGAAGAACTTGGCACACAAGTTCAATTTATAAAAAAATTAACTGGCAATGTGTAAGGTCAACAAAAAAAGGTAAAAAATATTGCCCTCATTCAAAAGGAATACAAGAAGCAGCAATAGAAAAAGCATTTGTTGAAAGCTATAGGCAATTATGCCATGCGGATTCAACAGTAATAGATAACTTTTTAAAAATTGTAGAAGAAGAAATAAATGATAATACTTTAGTCAAAGATTTGAAAAAGTTAGAAAATCAATTAAATAGAATCATTAGTCAAGAAAGAAAGTTAGTTGATCTTCATTTAGAAGATAGTATAGACGAAGAAGTTTATGCTAAAAAGTATAAAAAACTTACAAAACAAAAAGAAGAATTACTTGATGAAAAGAAAACACTGGAACTAACAATAAAAGATGAAAATTCTATTAAAGAAAGACTAAAGCAATTTAAAAAGGTCTTAGAAAATAGAGAAATTATAGAGGAATTTAATAGACCAGTATTTGAAAGCATAGTTGATAAAGTCGTAGTGGGTAGAATTGATAAAGACGGAACAGTTCATCCTTATGACTTAACATTCTATTTCAAAACAGGAATTAAAGATAGTCAAAATTCTAATGATTACAAAGATAAAAGAAAAAACGCCAAAGACAATTATATTGATAAATTGTGCTCCTACAAGAATGACGAGGATAAAAAATTATGTTCCCAAGCAAAAGACAATGCATGTGGAGACATTGGTGTTGATGATAAGATACAATATTGTGAAATGATAAATTTGTTATATCTCCAACTATTTTTGGCTTAAAAATTGTTATTTATTAAATTAGTATAATTTAGAAACTTGTGGAGGTGCCCAAATGAAAATAGATTTCTATTATTGGGTGAGTATGTGCCCAATTAGTGCAGAAATATTAGATGTGATTAATAGATATAAAGCTAAAGTTAATATAAATACTTATGAAATATCTAATGATTTATCAGCTTGTAAAAATAAAAAAATATATTTTCCATTCTTAACTATAATTAATGATATTAATAGATATTATGGGCCAATTAATGATAAATTTATGGAAGAGCTTGCTTCAGGGATAATCCCAGTAGAAAAGCCATATATTCCTAAACTAGGCACTGAAAGTGTGACAAAAACTATAAAAGCAATTACAAAAGAAAATTACAATATTGCGTCTCAATGCACATCTAGGGTCAATTGTCTGGGGTGTGAAATGAAGATTAAAATGTATGATTCAATAAATGAAGGTATATATGGATTTATGAATGTTAATGGTAATAGCTTACTTGGTGGGGTTGAATTTGTTCCGTCTAATCTAGTACCTTACGACATTCCTAGAAGTGGCGAAACAGTATTTATAACATGTATTTATTTATCAAATGAAGATTATGATTATAAGTCTGCACCATTAATGGCTTTAGAAGATTATTTAAAAAATAAGTATAAAAAAGTACTTGTAATTTCAGATGAAATTGGGATTTTTCCAAATGGAAATTTAGACTTCTTTCTTAAGAATAATTATAAAGATGAAGCAATTGTGTTTGAAGATGATTATTGCAAGTTACATTTAATGTCAAAGATTTTGTAGTTTAGAATACTCGGTTTGTTTAAATAATCAGAATTATATTCTACAACAGACAGAACTCCTTGACGTACTTAGTGTTCACTAGTTCCATGTCGAGACTTTAGTATTTATGACAAGGAAATAAGAATACAAAATTTATAAGGTATTTATTTTTATTTAAGAATTTGGAGGAAATAATGATAAAGAAAATAGGAATTGTTAGTTTATCCAGTGGAATTTTGGGGGAAAGTTTTATTCAGCATGAAGTAAAAATAGGATTAGATAGATTAAATAAGCTAGGAGTAGAGATAGAGTTTTTACCTAATTCTCTGAAAGGCATTGATTTTTTAAAAAATCATCCAGAAGCTAGGGCAGATGATTTGCTACTTGCTTTTGAAGATGACACTATTGATATGATTTTATGTGCTATTGGTGGAGAAGATACTTATAGATTAGCGCCTTATCTGTTCGAAGGAGATAGATTAAAAAATATTGTTAATCAAAAACTTTTTTTAGGCTTTTCTGACTCAACAATAAATCACTTTATGCTAAATAAGCTTGGCATAAAAACATTTTATGGTCAGGCTTTCTTGTCGGATGTATGCGAACTATCTGATAATATGTTAGCTTATACAGAAAAATACTTTTTAGAGCTTATAAAAACGGGGAAAATAAAAGAGATACATCCAAGTGAAGTTTGGTATGAGGCAAGGGAAGATTTTAGCGAGAAGGCTATTGGAGTAGAAATGAAAAGTCATACTAATACTGGCTTTGAGCTTTTAAGAGGAAATCCTTTATTTAGTGGAGAAATTTTAGGCGGATGCATAGAATCAATATATGATATGTTCGATAATTCTAGATTTGAAGATACAGTAGAAATTTGCAGCAAATATGATTTATTTCCAAGCCTTGAGGCATGGAAGAATAAGATTTTACTTATAGAATCAAGTGAAGAAAAAACAAAACCAGATTTATATAGAAAAATGATACTTGCTCTAAAAGATTACGGCTTGTTTGATATATTATCGGGAATACTAGTAGGGAAACCTCAAAATGAAATCTATTATGAGGAGTATAAATCTATTTTATTAGAAGAAATTACTAATAAAGATTTACCTATTGTCTATAATATAAATATTGGACACTCAACTCCAAGATGTATAATTCCTTTTGGGGTAGAAGCAGAAGTACATGTAAGCAAACAAACAATCTCCTTTAATTATTAAACAAAATTGAGCTAAGCCATGAGCTGTTTTTTTCTTCTTTAGAATGATATAGTTAATTATATGATGTTTATTGATTGGCATCCACATATAAGGCTTTTAAAATTTGTTAGTTTTATCAATACTGACCACCAAGCCATGTGTAGACTATAGCATTATTGTACAAGAAAATAAGAATTTGAATTTATAATATAATAGGAGTTTATCTGGAGGTTATGAATGGATTACAAGGAAATATACGCTTCACAAATTGATCTTTTGTGGGAACTTCAAAAGCAATATAAAGCAGAAATAGGAGAGGATATACCGAATGATATATCCAAGAAACGTCTGAAAGATGCAATCAGCAAAGGGGAAATATTATTTTTCGGAGCATGGGAAGGTGATGCGTTGGTAGGCTGCTGTTCAATAACAGTTGGTTTTTCAACTTTTGACTATATGCCAAGTGGAATATTTGAAGATTTTTTCATATGTCCTGACTTTCGTCATAAAGGAATAGCACGCCAGCTAGTCCAATTTGCATATAGGTCAAGTGCTATAAGTTCAATGACTGTTGCTTGTGCACAATGCGATATACAAATGTATAAATCACTTGGATTTTCAATTCAGCTTGGAAACCTGTTTGCATTTGAACCATAAGTTACGGTTCTTAGATGAGAAAGTATATAAAGGAGAAAACTATGGAGCATAATTGCGCTATTATTAACGATAAAAAAGCATTTAGATATAGAGCAGCAGCCATCATAGTCGAAGAGGACTCTGTGCTTCTTGCAAGAAATGATGAGGACGACTATTACTACTCGGTTGGCGGAGCGGTTCACATGGGCGAGACATCAGAAGAAGCAGTCAAGAGAGAAGTATTTGAAGAGACAGGTTTTAATTACGAAGTCGATCAACTTGCCTTGATACACGAGAACTTCTTCATCGGCAGCTCTGGCATAAAAGGAGTGGACTTTCATGAGCTTACACTCTACTACATAATGAAGCCCATGGGCAAAAGAAATTTTACGAGCAAAAGCACTACAGCATCAGGCGCTAAAGAGACAATGCATTGGGTGCCGATAGATGGGCTCGATAAATGCAAAGCATACCCGACATTTATGAAAGAATATCTTAAATCGGAGCATAGTGGAATAGAGCATATAATTTCAGATGAAAGATATTAATTAATCCCACTATTATGGCAAGAGATTGTTCCATAAATGTTATTTCATAAAAATTGACAAATAACCGCCAATGGCATATTATGATAATTAACAGTACCCGACACGCCTCTTAATATAATGCGGACCAAGTCGGGTCATTTGATTATAAGGAGAAATAATGTGAGGAAACCTCATTAATATCCCACAAATGCAAGCAAGTAATAAATTTATTGTTTTATAGAATAGAATAAAATATGATCTCATAAATTAGATTTGATGATTTATCTAATTTGCTTAAAGGCATGGGATAGTATGAATAGAAAATAGATGATTTTTATTTAAATATAAATAGAAAGAAGATGCAGTGAAATTATAGTCTTTTAGGGTTTGATTTTAAAATCTAAAAGACTATTTTTATGCTCAGAATGATTTATGGAGCTAAACATATTAAAATTTATATTATTATTAATTTTTATTAGGTCTTAGATTAATTGAACTATAAAGAGGATGATTTTAATTGTCTTACATTCGCGGATGTGGTATAACTTTATCATAATGATAGAAATAAATCACATAAAGGAGGATTTATATGGAAAGAAGAATAAATTTTTTAGGATTCTTATCACTGCTCTCTATAATTTCAGTGTTAGCTTTTATTACAAATAATACTGGATGGATTGGATTTTTGGGATTTCTATATTATTTAAGATACTTTTGGATCTTACCTGATGAATCTTTTATTAGATATGTGGAAAAATCTGCAGCATTAGCTTTTTTTAGCCAAATGATATCTCTTATTCCATCATTATTTATCCTAGGTATTATCGGATATAAAAACTATATTGAGATTGCATTTGGATTTTGCTTCTCAATTGGAATATTTGTATTCACAATAGCTATCGCATACTTTGAATGGAAAGAATCCAAAGGGATTAACTATGATTAAAAATAGAATAAAAGAATATAGGGCAAAGTATAATTTTACACAAGCTGATTTGGCGAAATTAGTGGGTGTTAGAAGAGAAACTATAGGAAATTTAGAGAATGGCCGTTATAACCCATCTTTGGAATTGGCTTGGAATATTGCCAAGATATTTAATGTGAGTATTGAAGATATTTTTAACGTTATAGATGAATAGGGAATATTTGTGAGGATTTTTATTAAACTAACATCATATCTTAAATGGATAGGATTATTTGGTTTCTTCGGACTTGTTTTTGATAGTCAGTTTTTGTATTATCAGCTGGACTTCTGATTGAGTTTAAAGACATAAAAGTAGATAAAATAGAAGATTATAATAGGTATGATTCAAGACTGATTAAGTCAGATTTTGACTATTCTATGTATAAATGCAAATATATTCATAGAGGGCAAATTGTGAGTAATATTTTAGAATAAATTTACTATCAAAAATTTATATAGATATATTCCCACATACAAGGCTTTTGAAATATTAAATTTTATCCATACTGACCACTCAATCCATGTTGAGAGTGTAGTGTTGATATCACGTATTAAGGACTGATAGGCACTAGGGTCTGTTAATTTGGATTTTTGAAATAATGGTTTTAAAAGAAGATAAAATTACAATATTGGAATCATATCTATCGTAGGCTTATTAGTTAGAGTACCTACTATAAGTGCTACAATTGACCTGAGTGTAGGTGAAATTGCAAGCGTTGTGCTTGCACAAATTTCATTTGGCGTGGTGCTAACAAGCAAAGTCATTCCAATATTAACTAAAAATATACAAAGAAACGCAATATAACAAATAATAGTATAATTATGTAAGGAGGAATTATGAATAATTATTTTAAAAAAGCTTTGGAATACAAAGGCGAGCTTATTGAAAAAAGAAGAGCCTTACACCAAATTCCAGAAGTTGGACTAGATTTACCAAAAACAAAAGCATATGTAAAGAGTGAACTTGAAGGACTTGGCCTAAAAGTAAAAGAATACGGTTCTTCTGGTTTATCTACCCTTATTCAGGGTGAAAAAGGCCAAGGAAAATGCATTATGATTAGGGCAGACATGGATGCACTTCCAATGAATGAAGAAAGTGGTTTGCCATTTGCTTCAACTGGAAATACTGCCCACACTTGTGGACACGACCTTCACTCTGCTATTGCCCTAACTGCTGCAAAAATTTTATTAGAAGAAAAGGCAAATTTCAAAGGTACAGTTAAATTTATGTTCCAACCAGCTGAAGAAATTTTTGCTGGATCTAGAATGATGATTGAAAATGGATTATTAGAAAATCCTAAAGTTGATAGGGCAATTGCACTTCACACCGCTCTTGACAGAGAAACAGGTTCAATTTGTTACAATGAAGGCTATATTGCTACAAGCTCAGATAACTTTAAAATTACAATTAAAGGTAAAGGCGGCCACGGCGCATATCCTCACACTACAATTGACCCAATAAATGTGGCTGTAAATATTTACACAAATTTCTTAGAGTTAATCGCCCGTGAATCTCCACCTCAAGAAACGAACACATTGACATTTGGGATGCTAAGTGCCGGCTCAAATTCAAATATTATTCCAGAAATTGCTGAAATGCAAGGAACACTTCGTTCATACAATCCAGAAGTTAGAAACAAATTAAAAACAAGAATGCTTGAAATTATCGAAGGTTTAAAGATTTCAACAAAAGCTGAAATAGATCTTGACTTCTTCACCGGAGTTCCAAGTCTTTATTCAGATCCAGAATTCACAAGAGAAATTGTGGGATATATAAAAAATAGTGATTTTGATGGCGAGCTCATTCCAGACACACAAGTAATGGCAAGCGAAGATATGGCTCTTGTAGCTGAAAAAGTTCCAACCGCATATTTCAATGTCAACTGTAAATTGCCAGGCAACAATTTTAGCCATCACAATCCCAAAGTAAATTTTGACGAGAATATGATGCCGATTGGGCTGGGACTAATGCTTACAGCCGTTGTCAACTGGCTTAACAACAACTAATTTGCTCCAACAGATCAAAGTGTTGATAAAGTAATTTCAAGCTTAAAATTGAAAAAGAAACAAGCTGATGCTAGGAAATCATTAAAACTTTTCAATGATATCAATAAATTGCAACCACAGGTCTGGTATCTAAAATAATAGCTTTTCAACGCTTCTAGTATAAGTATGAAATAGACCACAAGAGCTTTTTGTTTCAACTAAAGCTTGTATCTTGGCTGAATAAAGAAAAACAAAATGAATTAAAATAAGACTTAGATGCCTTTCGTGGATGCAAAAGCTTAATTATAAGGAAAATAGAAAATTGATAAATTCCAGATATGAGACTTCTGTAAAATGTTTTAAGTTATTCATACTGTAATTTCAGGACATGTGGAGACTATGGCGTTGATACCAAAGAAATAAACTCAGTAATTCTGCATTTGTACTTTCAACAAGAGTAGCTTAAAAGGCTGCTCTTTTTTTTATTAAATAGGTTTCATTCTTCAAAAAAATAAAATACTCATAAGCTAACTTTACATATTCTGTCTTATCCCTACTAACGATTGGACTAGTAAACGAAATGTTTACAGAAAAGAATAATGACGACTACAAATACAAAGAAGTAGCTACTCAAGATGATTTTGATGGATTCTTATTAAATAGGTTAATGGTATAGTAAAATCAAATAGTAATATTAATCTATAAGAGGAGTAAAGTCTTGAGAGATAATGATTTAAGTAAAGAAGAGTTAGAGTTTTTAGATGTAGGTAGTAGAGTTTTCAAAAAAGGGCAATCTCTAGAAGAATATAAGTCTGATATTAAAAGATGGTTGATGTTATGTCCCTGGAAATATTCTTCAAAGCTTGCTGATGACACTATTGAATTCTATAGTACTTATATTTCCTTAGCTTATTTTAATGAAGAGCCTATTGTGAGTATCGCCTGTGATATAGGATATTGTTGTGGCTAAAATAAGTATGCGATTTAATTAAGCATCTATCAAAAAATGATAGGTGCTTTTCTTTTGTGTAAAATTCATTAAGCAGAGATATAGGTGATATGTGTTAACTAAAAAGAATTTAGGCAGTCAAGTCTTTAAAAATTATCTTTTGAGGTTCCAGCTTTAAAAGTGGACGATAGTTAATAATTTTATACGAATATTTTCAGATTACAAAAAATGTAGAAAAAAATTTTTCATTAAAGCTTAAATGGCTAATCGACACAAATATAGCCTTTTATAGAACAATAAGAGTTATAAATGATAGATATGAATTCATTAAGGTGTTTAGATATTGATAATTTATAAAAAGTGCACATTTTTACTAAAAATATTTAATTTTAAAAGTAAACATGATATAATTTAAATGATAATCAGTATCAATGGGAGGAGGAAATGTTTAAGAGTTTTTTTGAAAATTTTAGAAAGCCTAAAGACAATTTTGGCGGAAGATTTATGTTAAAAAGTATGAATAGCGGTCATGAGAAATTAGCTAAGTGGGGAAGATCTTACTTAAATATTGATAAAGATTATACTGTATTAGATTTGGGCTGTGGTGGTGGAGCCAACATAGAATATTTTTTAACTAAAGCAAAAAAAGTTTACGGTATTGACCATTCAGAAACAAGTGTAAAAATGTCAAGTGAGATAAATAAAGAAGCGATTGAGTTAGGAAGATGCGAGATTTTTCTGGGAGATGTAAAGAATCTTCCTTTTGAAGATGAATCTATAGATATCGTCACTGCTTTTGAAACTATATATTTTTGGAATGAAATAGAAGAATGTTTTAAAGAAATTTATCGTGTGCTTAAAAAAGGCGGACAATTTTTAATATGCAATGAAGTATCATCTATGAAAAGAAGAGATGTAAAAAAATTAGCGCATATGATAGAAATGGAAGTATACACACCCGACGACTTAACAAAAATGCTTGAAAAATTGGGCTTTAATTGTCAATATCATTTGGACAGAAAAAAACAAGTCGTTTTCATCGCAAGAAAATAGATAAGATAAAGAAAGGCAAAGGATAAAATGAAATATCACAGTTTTTATTTCTATCAGTTTCAACATCCTATGAAAAAAGTTTTGGTGGAAAAATATGGAAAGGAGTATGCCAAGAATATCCTCAAAAAAAGCAAAATAATTTATCGAAAACTAGTAGAAGAAGCGGATGATATCGGCAATGATAATCCCATGGCATACAATGAGATGTTCGCTCTTGTATTTGTTGCACCATATTTAGCAAGCGAAAAAGAAATTGCACCAGAGACCATCCAGGAAATGATGCGTCGCTCTCTGTATTTTGTCAAATGGTTTTTTTCATTAACTAATCTAAATACTAAGAGAGGAAAAGAAGCCAATAAGAAAAATATAGTTAAGTATTATAAATGGTATACAGAAGAAAAAGAAAAACTCTATCCCACATCATTTAAGGTCGATTTTGAGGGAGAACCATATGAGGGCGCTTGTTATTACAGAATTACTCGTTGTCCTATTTGTACATACACTAAAAAGCTTGGGGTACATGAATTAATGCCGCTATTCTGTGAACTTGATGAGCTTATGATAAGTCTTCAACATGGAGTTTTACATAGAAAAGGCACGATAGCAAATGGAGCAGATTGTTGTGATTATTTTATCACAGGTGATAGAGAATGAACCAATGTTATATGAATAAGAAATTGGTATAGTTTGTGATTAATTTATTATTATTGGAGTAGAATAAAATGAGCTTAACTTATAAAATTGCATCGACAATTGTAAGACTTATCGGAGTCAAAAAAATGTTTTTAAAGAACAAGGAAGAGATACTTGAGTATGCAAAAGGTGAAAATGCAAAAATAGTATTTGATTTAGAAAAGGCAAAGAAAAGAGCTACGAGAAAAAATTACTATCTTTATGACAGGGATGTTATGGGTTACAGACTGATTTCATATCAAAAAAATCAAATTCCTTCAGAAGGCGCAGTTCTTTATCTATTTGGTGGAGGAATGATAACACAACCGGACAAATTGGACTTTGCTTTGTCGGAAAGAATAATGCAACAAACCGGAAAAGATGTATAGTTTTTATTTTATCCACTTTGTTCAGAAGATGTAAAGATAGATAAGACATATGAAATTTGTTTTGAAACTTATAGACTTATGACCAAAACTTATAAGGCCGAAAACATAAGTGTTCTCGGATTTTCATCGGGAGCTTGTCTATCACTAGGGATTTTTCTAAATAATAATGCTTTAGGAAGACCGCTTCCAATGCCAGGCAAGATTATTTCAGTTTCTCCGGGAGGAATTCCGGATGTAACTGTCGATGAGAACAAAGAAATTTGGGAGAAATTAAAAGAACTTAACCACAATGACATAATGATTGAACCTACGTATATTAAAACTGCAAGAGAAATCTCAAAAGGAGATAAAGACATACCTGAATATATGCTAGACGGAACGGTTGGAGATTATACCGACTTTCCGAAAACATATTTTTATTACGGCGAAAATGAATGCCTCTATGCCTTTGCTGACGAATTTAAAAAAGCAATGGAAAAATATCATGTTCCATATGAAATTATTGTAGGCAAGGGAATGTGTCATTGTTATCCATTGGTAAGATTTTTTAGAGAAGGAAGAAATGCACAAGATGAAATTATTGAATTGTTAAAACAATAGTATTAAAATAACTTATATTTTATTAAATTACTTATTTTTAATCACTTTCTCTACTGGAAATTTAGAGACGATCCAATAACACAAGCATAAAATTTTGGGATAATAGAAGGAAGTTGATATAATATAGAAGATATTGAAATTATTAAGCAATTTCAAAAGATAATACACTTAAAAAGTTTTTGTTTCCAATAAAAGAAGTTTAGAAATTAAGTTAGGAGATTTTGTGGCGAAAATTATTTTATTATTAGTATTTATTTCTGCCTTTATTTATAACTATAATTTGAAAAGAAAAGTAACTTATTATGTGGAAAAAGAGCCTATTATTATTGGTATATTAGTTTTTTATGCAGTAATTGTTCTTTATATGGCCTATAGATATTATAATAATTTTATTGGATATACTCTTGCCATTTCAACAATTTTACTTGTATATTCAATTGTCTTTTTTCCTGGAATTGCTAATGGGAAGGTACTTATTTTTATGGGTTCTACTCCATTATTAAAACTAGTAGAACTTAGTGAAATCAAAGAAATATTTACCGATAATAGCAAAGATGAAAATTCATTTAAGATAAAAATAAGAGTCTTTGGCAATGAGTTTACTCAAACTTATAGCAAAACCAAAAAAGATGAAATACTTAAAATAATAAATAGTTAAGATAAATTTCGATTTAATTTTAATAAAATTACTTTCATATGTATAAGAGAGATTTTATATTTGATTAGAAAATTAATTTTAACCTATGAGCATGGGAAATCTCATATATAGAAAGATCCATGCTTTTTTATTTTTTGCTTATTATTATTGAAAGTAGGGTAGAAATTAAAAGATAAAGGTAATTTTACAATTAAGGAGAGTTTATGAAAGATTTTACATTTGACATTTCAACAAAGATTTTATTTGGCAAAGATCAACTTAAAAATTTAGCAGGAGAGATAAAAAAATACGGAAGCAAAGTGCTTTTAATATATGGACAAAAAAGCATAAAAAAAATTGGTCTTTATGATCAAATAATAAAAATATTTTCTGAAAATTCGATTGAATCTTTCGAATTGCAAGGAATAGTTCCAAATCCAAGAATAGACAAAGTTCGTATGGGAGTAAAGATTGCAAAGGAAAATAAAATCGACTTCATACTTGCTGTCGGTGGTGGTTCTGTAATCGATACTGCAAAACTTGTTGCAGCTGGAGCTTTAATTGAAAATGACCCTTGGGATATTGTAATTGGCAAAGCAAAAGTAGAAAACGCACTTCCTATAGGCAGTATCCTAACACTTGCAGCAACAGGTTCTGAGATGGATACATCTTCTGTAATAACCAATGAAGAAACTTCACAAAAATTGGGTTGGGGTTCAGAATTTGTAAGACCAAAATTTGCAATTATGAATCCAGAGTACACTTATACTGTAAATTCTTACCATACAGCTGCTGGAACAGCTGATATTATGAGTCACACTATGGAAAATTATTTTTCCTTAAATGACGGATGTTATTTGCAAGATAGATTTTCTGAAGGGATTTTAAAAACTTGTATAAAATATGGGCCGATAGCAATAAAAGATCCAGAAAATTACGAAGCTCGCGCTAATTTGATGTGGGCAAATTCCTGGGCTATAAATGGCTTGTTGGATGCTGGAAAATCAACTGCTTGGTCAGTTCATGCGATGGAACATGAATTATCAGCACTAAGAGATATAACCCACGGAGTAGGACTAGCAATTTTAACTCCATATTGGTTGGAATATTGTTTAGACGATGAAACTAGTGAAAAAATCGCGGAATTTGGCTACAATGTATTTAACTTAGAAAAAAGCGAATCTACCAATGAAGATGCAAAAAAAGCCATAGAAGCTCTAAGAGAATTTTTCTCATCTATTGGAATCCCTACAAAGCTTAGAGATGAATCATTTAGCGAAGAAGATTTACCAACCATGGCAAAAAATTGCATGAATAATAGAAAAACTCCAGAAATAAACGGATTTAAACATTTAGTAGAAGAAGATGTCTTAAATATCTATAAAAAAGCCTTTTAACAATTTGGATAAATTTTGAATTTAGAAATTATGGAAAATATTGAAAAATTTGCAAATAAAATAATTGAAAATAAAAATTCAGCAGAAAGTTTGATAATATATAATAATAATTCAGACTATATTCTAGATTTAGCAAATGATAAGGTCTTTGATGTTAGATCTATATCAAAAACTGTCCTCTCTTTAGCATGTGGGATATTAATTGATGAAACTTTTGGTGAATTTTCATTGGAAACTGAAATTTTTCCTATTATTAAAGATAAAATCAATTTAACCAATAAGAAAAATTTAAAAAATCTCAAAGAAGTCAAAGTAAAACACTTACTGACACATACTACTGGATATAGAGATTTGCTGCTTTTTTCCAAGGATTTAAAAGAAAGTGACTATGATAATCTTTTTGACTATTGCATTAACTATCCACTTTATTTTAAGCCTGGAAAGGAATTTTTGTATTCTAATGCTGGATATTATTTGCTTTCCGCAACTATGGAAGAATATTTAGAATATGATCTTTTTGATTTTATAAATGAGGATTTGCTTGTTCCCTTGGATATAAAAGATAGATCTTGGGGAAAATATGGAAAATATCTAGCAGGTGCTACAAAAATAAAATTAAACGCCTATGACATGCTAAAAATTGGCAAGCTTATAGCAAATAATGGAATATTTAATGGTAGAAAAATTATTGATAAATCATATGTAGATCTAATGCAAAAGCCAATAGAAAAAAATACCAATGAAAATCAAAGAAAATTTTTGTCAGAAGATTATTATGGCTTGGGGCTTTGGATTTCTGATAAAAATACTATTTTTGCATCAGGAACTGGTGGACAATTAATTGTTTTTTTGAAAAATTTGGATATAATAATTGTTGCCACAAATAGTGGATCTTTGAGCAAAGCTCATAAGATAAAAGAAGATATTGACCAAATAATAGAAAAAATTTACGAAATAAGAGGATAAAATGAATTACGAACACATTAAAGATTATACAAAAATCTACGAAGACCATATCAAAATCACAGAAAATTTAAGACAAGCCTTGGAAAAATTTAAAAACCACCAAAAAGAATTAGAAAAATTGGAAAAATATTATTATTCTAAGGATTTTATGGATGATTTTGATGCTTCAAACGAAGGTAAAATTCCAGAAGATATAAACCAAGGAATTTTAACAGAAGATGCAATTTACGATCTTTTGGGCGATAATTATTATATGGCAAAAGATTTGCTTGATTTGGCAAATTATATAATACAAGATAAGGATAATTAGGAAAAGATTTAATAATAAATACTAAGACTTTAAAAATTCAAAATGAAATTGTTTTTAAAACAATAAAGACCTAGATTAAATAAGATCTAGGTCTTTTGGATTTTGGAGCTTCAAACAGGAATTGAACCTGCAACCTACGGTTTACGATACCGTTGCTCTGCCAATTGAGCTATTGAAGCATATTTTTTATTATACTTTCTTTTATAATTAATCCAAAAATATTAAAATAAATTTGTAAGCTTAAACGAATTTGATATAATTATACAAGGAGTTATTATGGATTATTCTTTTATTTTAAGACAATTACAAGCAATACCTGCTAATGATTATATGATTTACATAGGATTGGGCTTAATTATCTTATTTTTGCTTATATTTTTGATATCAAAAACCTTTAGAAAAACAGGACTTTTACTGCTAATTTTTGCCTTTGGGATCGATTATACTATAAAAAAATTACCTTTTAATATCTATGATAATTATCCACAAGTTTATAATGCTGTGACTGTACTTTATGTTTTAGGATTTCTAGTATTTTTTGTAAAAGTATTTAAAATGCTAGTAAAAAAAGAAAGTCTTAGTGAAGAAAAAGAAGAAGTAAAAAAATCAAAGCTTAAGGACTTTTTGAATTTCTCTGGAATCTCACCTTTTATGCTAATGCTTGTGATAAATATTTTAAATTACAAGAATTTTATTCCCAAAGATATTATAAGAATAGCAACGTCTTTAAGTTTTTTGTATATGGTTTTCAAAACCACTTACTCTACTTATAAATATTTATCAAGCAAGGATAATATACTAATTAATGAAAAAATGAATTTTAAAGAGATCAAAGATTTCTTAAATGAAGATGAAAAAGAAAAAAAATCTTCTAATCAGTCCAAAAATCAAGGTAGGAGAATTAGAAAAAGCGAATTTAGCAAAAATGACGATGATCCAACAGATACCATAGACAGTAAAAAAATCAAGGAAGAACTCCTAAAATCAAAAATTGACGACGAAGAAGAAAAAATAGAAGTTCCTATTAATAAAATTAAGGAAGATGAATTTATTAACAAATTATCAAATACTGATTTACTAAAGATAATTTCTATGGATTCAGATCAGTACGTTAATCTAACAACAATGACAATTACCAATTTATCTACTAAAGAAAAACTTTCTTATACTAGTGATAAGGCTAAATTTAAGATCCAAGAAAATGATCAATACAAAATCGACTTGGAATTTAAAACTTTTAATGAATACGATTATGGTAGATTTATTGACATCTTGATAGAATATGCCAAAGATAAAGATGCTTATAAGTTTGAACTAGAAATTTCGCCAAAAACTAAACCTTTTAGCAAAGTTGTATTTTTTGATCCATCAAATATTTTTGATATCGATCAAATGGATTATGCAAATGTTGGTGGTAAGAACATAAGCATGAATTTTCCTAAATATAAAATAAACTTTATTTCGGGCAATTAGGTGAATTATGGAAATTATAAATTTAAAATCAAAAGAAGAATACAAAAAAGTCTGGTTTAGAGATAGGAATTTTATAACAGGCGGACAAATCAAAATAATAGCAATTATTGCCATGTTTTTATCTCACCTTGCCCAAAGTGATTTTCTCTATTTGATTGGAGAAAAATATTGGGTGCTTGCTGATATCTTTGTCTTTATCGGTAGAATTTCTATGCCTATTTTTTGTTTTTTTACAGTGCAAGCTGTGATTTATAGCACTGATATAAAAAAATATTTTTTAAGGATGCTAATTTTTGCTCTAATCTCAGAAATTCCCTTTGATTTGGCATTAAATGATTCCTTATTTGATTTTGGAAGTCAAAATGTAATTTTTACCTTGCTTATTGGAGCATTAACCATATTTGCCATAGAAAAAGTTTTTCAATCAGAGAAAAATGACATCATCAAAATAATCTTTATAATATTGATAAGCCTTGTCGGCATGGCTCTTGGAAATATTTTAAAAACGGATTATAGTTATAAGGGTGTATTGGCGATAGTTTTGATATATCTAACAAGAAATAGAAAAATTTCTACCGCTATCGCCCTATTTGTGGGATTTTTCTTTGAATTAGAGGTGTGGGGCTATGCTATCGAAATGACCTATGGTTTTGTCTATTTATCAATCCCACTACTTATGTTATATAATGGTAAAAAAGGGAAACAAAGCAAATGGCTATTTTACATATTTTATCCGGCTCATTTGTTGTTAATTTATTTTTTGAAGTTGTTTATTTTATAAAGGAAATTATGGATATAGTAAATATTTTAGCTGAAGAATTAAAAATCGAAGCAAATAAAATTGAAAATGTTATAGAACTTTTGGATGAAGGCTCAACTGTAGCTTTTATTGCAAGATATAGAAAAGAAAAAACTGGTAATCTTACTGATGTTGAAGTAAGAGAAATCGAAAAAAATCTTAATAAATTAAGAAATATAGAAAAAAGACAAGAAGAGATTATAAGTGCTTTAGAAAATTCAGATAATTTAACTGATGAATTAAAAGCAAAAATTTTAGAGACAAATTCTCTAACTTTGCTAGAAGATATTTATAATCCCTATAAGAAAAAAAGGAAAACTCGTGCCGATATGGCAAAAGAATTGGGACTTGAGCCACTATTTGCTTATCTTTTTTCTAAAGCAAAAGATAACGATGACGCAATTAACTTTGCAAAAGAATTTGTAAATGAGGATATAGATTCGCCTGAGCTTGCAATTGAAAAAGCTCTTGATATAATGGCAGAAGATATAAATAACAACCTAGATGCCAGAAATATCGTAAGACGTGATGGCTTTATGAGAGCAAGAATTCTTGTAAGCAAAAAAGAAGATGATAAAAATCAATATGAACCCTATCATGATTTTAATAAAAAAATAAAAGATCTTAAGGCTTACCAAACTCTTGCCATAAATCGTGGAGAAAAAGAAGGAGCTTTAAGCGTAAAACTTGAATTTTCTGATGAATATAATAAAAAACTTATAAGCAATTTATATCAAACAAATAACACCTACCAAAAGGAATTATTAGATATTTGTATAAACGATGCTTACAAAAGATTGATTTTACCGTCAATTTCTACCGAAATGAGAAATAATATTACAGAAATTGCTGAAGATGAATCAATCAAAGTTTTTTCTAAAAATTTAAAACCTTATTTATTACAAAGACCAATAAAAAGCAAGGTTGTTATGGGTCTTGACCCAGGTTATAGAACAGGATGCAAAGTTGCAGTAGTAGATAGCAACGGGAAATATTTAGACCAAGCGGTAATTTACCCGGTAATTCCTCACAAAAAAGAAAAAGAAGCTTTAGAAATACTTACAAATCTTATTAAAAAACATGGAGTAAATTTAATAGCTCTTGGCAATGCAACTGCAAGTCGTGAAACAGAAATTTTTGTAAATAAGCTTATTGAAAGTTTAGATGAAAAAATTTCTTATGCAATTGTAAATGAAGCTGGGGCGTCAGTTTATTCTGCATCAAGCCTTGGAGAAGAAGAATTTCCAGATTTGGATGTAACAATCAGAGGAGCAATTTCCATGGCTCGTAGACTTCAAGATCCAATGGCAGAACTTGTAAAAATTGAGCCAAAACACATAGGTATTGGCCAATACCAACACGACTTAAATGAAAAGAAATTAGATAATGAACTTTCAAAAGTCGTGGAAGATTCTGTAAATGAGGTTGGAGTAAGCATAAATAATGCTTCTTATAAGTTATTGTCATATGTGTCTGGTCTAAACTTAACTTTAGCAAAAAGAATTGAAGAAGACTTCAAAGAAGGCAAATTAATTTATAGGAAAGACCTAAAAAAAGTTAAAGGTCTTGGGGATAAAACCTATAAATTAGCAGCAGGATTTTTAAGATTTCCAGATTCACCAGAAATTTTAGATAATACATCAGTACACCCTGAAAGTTATAAAATTGCCAAAGAAATAATAAATTACGATCTTGATGATATAAATTTAGAAGAAATTAGCGAAAAATTAGAAGTTGGATTGCCAACTCTAAAAGATATTATCGATGAATTAAAAAAGCCTGGAAGAGATCCAAGAGATGATAACCCAGAAGTTTTAACAAAATCAGAAATTATGACAATAGACGATTTAAAAATTGGAGATAAAATTTCTGGAAAAGTTAGAAACATAACGGATTTTGGTGCTTTTGTCGATATTGGTGTTGGAATTGATGGACTTATTCATATATCAAATATGAGTGATAAATTTATAAAAAACCCAAACGAAGTTTTGACAAATTCAGATATTGTCGAAGTAAAAGTTATTGAAATAGACAAAGAAAAAGAAAGGATAGGTTTATCCCTAAAGGATTAAAAAAATATGAGATTATCAAATTATTATATGCCAACATTAAGAGAAGACCCAGTTGATGCTGAAACTGTAAGTCACAAATTATTAGTAAGAGCAGGATATATTAGAAAACAAGCATCTGGAATATATTCATTCTTACCATTAGGCAAGTTAGTTTTAAATAAAATTGAAAAAATTGTTAGAGATGCTATGAACGAATATGGAGCAATTGAAGTTTCCACATCAATTTTGCAACCTAGAGAAATTTGGGAGGCATCAGGTAGATGGGATACATTTGGTCCAGAGATGTTTAAATTAAAAGATAGACACGAAAGAGAATATGCCCTTGGACCAACAGCTGAGGAAGCTTTTGTGGCACTTATAAAAGATGAAATAAATTCCTACAAGCAATTACCTCTTAATCTTTATCAAATTGTAGATAAATTTAGAGATGAAAAAAGACCAAGATTTGGTATAAATCGTTCAAGAGATTTCCTAATGAAAGATGCTTATACTTTTGATAAGGATTATGAAGGTCTTGAAAAATCTTATATGAATATGTGGAAAGCTTATGAATATGCCTTTGATCAGATGAAACTAGAGTATAAGATAGTTGAAGGTGACAATGGGGCAATGGGTGGAAGAAAATCACATGAATTTATTGCTCTTTCTGAAAGTGGAGAAGGTGTAATATTATACACCGATGGAAGTGATGATGCCTACACAGATGAAAAAGCTAGAATAAAAATCGATCCTATAAGAGAAGAAGAAAGAAAACTAGAATTGGTAGAAACAATCGATACCAAAACTATCGAAGAAGTTTCTAACTTTTTGGATGTAGATCCTTCAAAATGTGCAAAGGCAATTGATTTATTGGTAGAAGGAGAACCAGTTTTCGTATTTATTCCTGGAAATAGAGAGCTAAATATGGCAAAACTCATATCATATCTTAAAGTTCCAGAACATGAAATCCAAATGTTAGATGATGAATCTATCTTAAAAATTACTTCAGCCAAAGCTGGATTTACAGGACCAATTGGCCTAAAAGATGCAAGAATTATTATAGATAAAAGTCTTACAGAAATAAACAATTTAGTAGTTGGAGCAAACAAAGATGACCATCATTATATCAATGCAAATTATGGTAGAGATTTTGATGGCGAAATTGCAGAAGATTTGATCTTGGCAAAAGAAAATGATCCTGCTTACAATGGGTCAGGATTATACAAATCAGCAAGAGGTATAGAAGTAGGAAATATTTTCCAACTTGGAACAAAATACTCAGAAGCTTTAAATGCAAACTTTCTAGATGAAAATGGTGTAAGTAAGCCATTTATAATGGGCTCTTACGGCATAGGAGTATCAAGATCAATATCAGCAATCGTTGAGCAAAATTACGATGAAAATGGAATAATTTGGCCAACATCAGTAGCTCCATTCCAAGCTATAATTACCCTTGTAAATACAAAAGATGAAAATCAAGTTAAACTTGCTGAAGATATATATCAAAGCCTAAAAGCTAAAGGTATTGAAGTTTTATTAGATGATAGAAAAGAAAGAGCTGGAGTTAAATTTAACGATAGAGATCTAATTGGAATTCCTTATAGAATAACAGTTGGAAAAGATGCCATAAATGGACAAGTTGAATATTCTAAAAGAATTGATATGAAGAATTTGTTAATTGATAAAGGAGAAGCAATTTCTAAAATAGTATCTCAAATTAGTGAAGATTTAAGAAAATAATAGGGTATTATGATAATAGCTAGAAATTTTGAAATTTTATAAGGAGAATGAAATGTTAGTTAATGCAAAAGAATTTTTGGACAAGGCTTATGAAAATGGTTACGCTATAGCTCATTTTAACACAAACAACTTAGAATGGACCAGAGCAATTTTAGAAGCAGCAGAAGAAAAAAAGACAGCAGTTATCATAGCATCAAGTGAAGGTGCTGCAAAATATATGGGCGGATTTAAAGTTGTTGCAGATTTAGTTCGCGCTATGCATGATAGCTTAAATATCACAGTTCCAGTAGCAATTCACCTTGACCATGGTTCTTATGAGGGAGCAAAAGCTTGTATAGAAGCTGGATTTACATCAGTAATGTTTGACGGTTCTTCATTGCCACTAGAAGAAAATATCGAAAAAACAAAAGAAATAGTAGCTCTTGCTCACAGCAAAAACATCTCAGTTGAAGCTGAAGTTGGTGGAATCGGTGGAGAAGAAGATGGAGTTGCAAGCGAGGGTGAACTTGCAGATGTTGAAGAATGCAAAAAAATTGCCGCTTGTGGCATAGATTTCTTGGCAGCAGGTATAGGTAATATCCATGGAGTTTATCCAGCTAATTGGAAAGGCCTAAACTTTGACAGACTAAAAGAAATTTCTGATGCTGTGAAAATGCCATTGGTATTACATGGTGGAACAGGAATTCCAGAAGATCAAATCAAAAAAGCCATAAGCCTAGGTGTGTCAAAAATAAATGTAAACACAGAATGTCAAATTGCTTTTGCAAAGGCTACAAGAGAATATATTGAAGCTGGCAAAGATAAAGAAGGCAAGGGATACGATCCTAGAAAATTATTGGCTCCAGGAACAGAAGCAATCAAAGAAGTTTTATATGAAAAAATTGCTATGATGGGCAGTGAAGGCTCAGCTAACAAATAAAAAAATTATTAGGGGTTGCAACTTAATATTAAGAAGCAATCCCTTTTTTAAGGTATATATGGAAAATTTAACAGAAAATACTGTAGCTAGTCTAAGGGAAATTGCAAAGTCACTAGAGATTCCTTCAGTTACTAGGTACAAAAAAGATGAACTTATAAAATTAATAGAAGAGGCAAAAAAAGAAAAGGAAGAAGAGCAAAAAGAAAAACAAGACAATGATTTAGGTGAAAAATTCGATTGCGAAGGTGTACTTGAAATTTTACCAGATGGATTTGGTTTTTTAAGATCCGACTTATATGAACAAGGTGATGACGATATTTACGTACCACCTAAGCAGATAAAAATGTTTAAGCTAAAAACAGGGGACTATATAAGGGGAATTGCTCGCGAAAAACACGATAAAGATAAATTTGCACCATTAATATTTGTAAGCGATGTTAACGGCCAAAAGCCAGCAGATGCATTTAACAGAGTTGGATTTGATGATTTAACTCCAATTTATCCAAATCAAAGAATTAAATTAGAAACTAGCAATAGAGATATTTCTGGAAGAATTGTAGACATAATTTCCCCAATTGGAAAAGGTCAAAGAGGTCTTATCGTATCTCAACCTAAAGCTGGAAAAACAACTCTTATCAAAAACATAGAAAGATCTATTGAAAAAAATTACGATGATATTAAAATATTTGTTTTGCTAATAGATGAAAGACCAGAAGAAGTTACAGATTTCATAAGATTTGTAAATGAATATAGAGATCCAGACAATGACTATATGAGAACAGAGGTTGCATCATCAACTTTTGATATGCCACCACAAAATCATGTAGAAATAGCAGAGATGATCTTGGAACGTGCCAAAAGATTTGTCGAAGATAAAAAAGACGTGGTAATACTATTAGATTCAATAACAAGACTTGCAAGAGCCTACAACATCATAACTCCACAATCTGGAAAAACTTTATCTGGAGGTCTTGATCCTATGGCTTTGGTAGGTCCAAAACAATTTTTTGGAGCTGCAAGAAATGTTGAAAATGGTGGATCACTTACTATTCTAGCAACAGCTTTGGTTGAAACAGGATCTCGTATGGACGATTTGATTTTTGAGGAATTCAAAGGAACTGGAAATATGGAAGTTCATTTGGATAGAAGATTATCAGATAGAAGAATTTTCCCAGCTATCAACATAGAAAAATCATCAACTAGAAAAGAAGAATTATTATTATCAAAAGAAGAACTTGAAGCAATTTTCAAAATTAGAAAATCACAAATGGACGCAACTGGTTCAATTGTTGAATTAATTGATCTTTTGAAAAGAACAGATTCTAACGAAAGATTTGTAGAATTAATAAATAGAACACTTTAACTTGATTTGTTTTTAAATACATGGTATAATAAAAAATGCTTATTGAATGAAGGAAAATAGAGGTGTTTATATGAAAAAAGAATTACATCCAGAATATCACCAAGCTAAAGTTACCTGCATTTCTTGTGGAAACGAATTTACAGTAGGTTCTACAGAAGAAGAAATCAAGGTAGAAGTTTGCAGCAATTGCCATCCATTCTACTCAGGTAAACAAAGAAACGCTGAACGTGGTGGTAATGTAGAAAAATTCAACAAAAGATATGGAAGAAAATAATAAGGTTAGGCAACTAACCTTATTTTTGTGTGCATAATGAAAATAAAAGATATAATAGAAAGAAAGAACGAAGATTTAATAATAGCTCTAACTTACTTATTGGATAAACCAAAATCATATTTGTATTTAAATCCAAATCAAAAGCTTGATAGTGATTTAAGCAAGAAAATTCTAGAAATTGAAAGTAAAATAGAAAAAGGATATCCACTCCAATATGCAATTGGCTATTGGAATTTTTATAATCTTAAATTAAAAGTAGATCAAAGAGCCTTAATTCCAAGATTTGAAACTGAGATAATAATAGATTATATAATTAAATCAGATTATGATAAAGATAAAATATTAGACATCGGTTCAGGATCAGGGGCAATTAGCTTAAGTTTAGCTTACAATCTTCCTAATTCACAAATTATAGGCCTTGATATAAGTAGAGAAGCTATTGACCTATCAAATGAAAATAAGAATAATTTAAGCTTACCAAATGTGGAATTTAAAATTTCTGATTTATTTGATAATATCGAAGAAAAATTTGATATAATAATTTCAAATCCACCTTATATCAACAAAAAAGATTATATGAATTTGGATGAAAAATTGTATTACGAGCCTAAAAATGCTCTTTATGGTGGAGAAGATGGCTTATATTTTTATAGGAAAATCATAAGTGAAGCCAATAAGTTCTTAAAAGAAGATGGTCATTTGATTTTTGAAATTGGATATGATCAAAAGGATGAGATAAATAAGCTGTTGGTCAAATCTGATTTTAAAAATATTGAAAATTTAAAAGATTTTAATGGTTTTGATAGATTTGTTATAGCAAAGAAAGGATAAATATGTTTGATAATTTAAACCATATAAGAGAAAATTACAAAGAACTTGAAAGTAAACTTGCCGATCCAGCAATTTTATCTAATATAGATGAGTTTACCAAAATTTCTAGAGAATACAATTCCCTTAAACCAGTTGTAGAAAAATACGAAGAAATTTTAAAAGCTGAAGCCACAATTGAGGAAAATCAAGAATTACTAAATGAAACTAACGATAGCGAAATGGTTGAAATGCTAAAAGATCAAATTGCAGAAGAAAAGAAAAATTTAGAAATTTACAATAATGATTTAAAAATTCTTCTTATTCCAAAAGATCCTAACGACACCAAAGACGTTATTGTTGAAATTAGGCCAGGTGCTGGTGGAGATGAAGCTGGACTTTTTGCTGGTGACTTATACAGGATGTACAATATGTATGCTGATAAGGCTGGCTTTAAAACAGAAGAAATAGAAGTTCAAACTCAAGGAGTTGGAGGAATAAAAGAAGCTACTTTTGTCGTAAAAGGCGAAGGAGCTTATTCAAAATTAAAATATGAATCTGGAGTTCACAGAGTTCAACGTGTTCCTGAAACAGAATCTGGTGGAAGAATTCATACATCCACAGCAACAGTTGCAGTTTTACCAGAGGTTGATGATGTAGACATAAATATTGACCCAAATGATTTAAGAGTTGATGTTTATAGATCTTCTGGAAATGGTGGTCAATCTGTAAATACAACAGATTCTGCTGTAAGAATTACCCACATTCCAACAGGCTTAGTTGTAACTTGCCAAGATGAAAAATCTCAAATTAAAAATAAAGATAAGGCAATGAGAGTTCTTAGAGCTCGTCTTTATGAAATAGAAGAAGAAAAAAGAAACAAGGAAATTGCAGATAATAGAAAATCTCAAGTTGGTACTGGAGATAGAAGTGAGAGAATAAGAACCTATAATTTCCCACAAGGAAGAATAACTGATCATAGGATAAATAAAACTATTTACCAACTAGAAGATTTTCTAAATGGAGATATTGAAGAAATGATCGACTCTTTGATAGCAGAAGATCAAACCAGGAAACTTGAACATATAGGAGAATAAGTTGTTTAATTTTCTTTCTGAAAGATTTATAAAAGACTACAAAAATATAGATAATCCTGAAGTAAGATTAAAATTAATATCACTTTCATCTTCAATATCCATCGTCTTAAATATAATACTAGCTATCAGCAAGTTAGTGATAGGACTAATAGCAAATTCAGCAAGTATAATAAACGACGCCTTTAATAATTTATCTGATACAATAGTTGCTATTTTAGCATTTTTGGGTTCAAAATTAAGTAGAAAACCTGCGGATAAAGAGCATCCTCACGGACACGGAAGGATGGAGTTTTTAGTTTCTATGCTTGTTGGAATTTTAATAATGTATGTGGGATTTCAATTGTTTCTAAATTCCATTGGCAAATTTAAAGATGATAATTTTGTACAAATGAATTTTACAATTGCTTTAATTCTTATTTTAAGTATTTTGGCAAAAATTTATATTTATATTTTAAATAGGAGACTCTTTTTTAAATTAGATTCCGAGCTAAACTATGGAGTTATGGTAGATTCAAGAAATGATATCTTATCAACACTTGCAATCATCATAAGTTTATATGTCCAAAAATATGTGGATTTCAATGTAGATGCAATAGCAGGTATTTTCTTATCTGTAGCAGTCTTTATACCTGGATTTAATATGTTTAAGGATACGGTTAATTATTTGGTTGGCAAAAGAATAAATCCGGAAATTGAAGAAAAAATTTCGAAAATACTTCTTGATAATGATTTTATAGTTGGTTTTCATAATCTAGAAATCCATGAATATGGAAAAGGTCATGTAGATGGCTCTGTGGATGTTGAAATTGCACAAAATTTATCCTTGCTTGTTGCTCATATGCTTATAACAGATATACAAAAAAGAATAAAAGAAGAAGTGGGAATAAAACTAAGCATTCACATGGATCCAACTTATACCTTGATAATCGATGATGATATAAAAAAACAGATAGAAAATTTAGAAAAAAAGGCAAAATATGATTACGAAGATTTCTAAATTAGATAGCAAAAATATAGATGAAAATATTATAAAAAAAGCAAGTGACCTTATAAAAAATGGTGAGCTTGTAGCTTTTCCTACAGAAACTGTTTATGGATTAGGAGCAGATGGACTTAATGAAAATGCTTGTAAAAAAATATTTGAAGCTAAAGGTAGGCCATCAGATAATCCATTAATTTTACATATTTCTAATATATCTATGTTGTATAATTTAGTAGAAAATGTAGATCCAAAATCAAAAAAACTAATAGATAAATGTTGGCCAGGCCCACTAACTATTATTTTTAAAAAATCAAAAATAATACCAAATATAATAACTGCAGGGCTAGATACTGTTGCTATTAGATTTCCAAGCAATAAAATCGCACAAAACCTAATCGAAGCTTCAAATACACCAATAGCAGCACCAAGTGCCAATATTTCAGGAAGGCCATCTCCTACTAGAGCAGATGATGTATATAATGATATGAACGGCAAGATCAATCTTATTTTAGATGGCGGCGAATCTGATATTGGAATAGAATCAACAGTAATTGATATGAGTGAAGATATTCCAACTATTTTAAGACCAGGATTTTTTACCTTTGAATTTATCAAAGAAATTTTATCAGATGTAAAATTAGATGATAGTTTAGTTGATAATTCAAAAATTCCTAAATCTCCAGGACAAAAATATAAACATTATGCACCAAAAGCAAAAATGGAAGTTTACCTAGGAGAAAAATCAGAAGAAGCCATAAAAACTAAGGCTTTGGAATTAGAAGAAAAAGGATTAAAAGTTGGTGTATTAGTTTTTGATCAATATAAGAATGATTTTAAGGACTATTTTTTAATTAGCTTAGGAGATAAAGCTGACTTATCTTATATGAGTCATGTTTTATTTACATCCTTAAGATTGATGGATATGGAAAATGTAGATGTAATCCTAGCTCAAGGAGTTGAAGAAATAAACTTGGGTAAGAGTATAATGAATAGGATGAAAAAATCAGCATCAGGAAATGTAATTTACTTATAGGAGAGAATATGCAAGAGAGAGTAAAAGTATTAGACCACCCAGTAATTAAACATAAAATTTCTATTTTAAGAGATATAAATACTGGATCAAATGAATTTAGATCAATAATTAAAGAAATTGCAATGATTTTAGCTTATGAAGCTAGCAAGGATTTAGAATTAGAAGAATATGAAGTAGAAACTCCAATAACAAAAACAACTGGCTACAGATTATCAGGCAAAAAGCTAGGTATAGTGCCAATTCTTAGAGCAGGACTTGGAATGGTTGATGGAGTTTTGGAAGTTTTCCCAGCTGCCAAAATTGGACACATTGGTATGTATAGAGATGAGAAAACCTTAAAACCAGTTGAATATTATTCAAAATTACCGCTAGATGTAGATAAAAGAGATATTTTCGTAATTGATCCAATGCTTGCTACAGGTGGATCTGCTTGCGATGCTATAGAAAAACTTAAAGAAAAAGGTTGCAATTCTATAAGATTACTTTCTATAATTGCAGCTCCAGAAGGCCTAGAAAAATTAGGCAAAGAACATCCAGATGTGGCTATAACTGTAGCTCAACTTGATGAGGGATTAAATGAAAATAGTTATATTGTACCAGGTCTTGGCGATGCGGGAGATAGATTATTTGGCACAAAATAAAGGAATATTAAATGGATAATAAAGAAATATTAGTAATAAATGGAGGCAAACCTTTAGAGGGAGAGGTTTGTATATCAGGAGCAAAAAACTCGGCCTTGCCAATACTTGCAGCTTGCGTTTTGGGAACTGAAGAAATTATATTAGATGCAGTTCCTAAATTAAAAGATGTAGAGATAATGATAGATGTATTAAGACATTTAGGAAGTAAGGTTGAATACATTGATGAGGAAACTGTAAGAATTGATTCTTCAAATATAAACACCTGTGAAACTCCATTTGAATTGATGGATAAAATGCGTGCATCTTTTGTGGTAATGGGTCCTCTTTTATCAAGATTTAAAAAAGCCTACACAAAAGCTCCCGGAGGTTGTAATATTGGTGCAAGACCAATCGATCTACATCTTAAGGGTTTTCAAGCATTAGGTGCAGAAAGCATGGTAAATGATGACGAAATTTCAATAACAACTAATGGGGAGCTTTTTGGCAATGAAATATACCTAGACTTTCCATCAGTAGGCGCTACACAAAATATAATGATGGCAGCAACTTTAGCAAAAGGCGAAACAACCATAGAAAATGCTGCAAAAGAACCAGAAATCGTTGACTTGGCTTCGTTTTTATCAAAAATGGGTGCAAAGATAAAAGGAGCTGGAACTTCTACAATAGTTATTGAAGGAGTAGAAAAACTTACTGGTGCTCGTCATACAATAATCCCTGATAGGATTGAAGCAGCAAGTTATATGATAGCTGCAGTGATGACAAAGGGTGATGTAACAATAAAAAATGTTATAGGTTCTCACATTAGACCAATTATAGCAAAACTTATCGAGATGGGAGCAAGTGTAGAAGAATATGAAGATGAGGATATAATTAGAGTTAGTACAAACCATAGGTTAAAACCAACAAATGTTCAAACTCTTCCATATCCAGGTTTTCCTACGGATGCACAAGCCCAATTTATGGCACTTATGACGGTTTGCGATGGGGAAAGTAGAATCCAAGAAACCGTTTTTGAAAACAGATTCATGCACGTTGAACAACTTAACAAAATGGGAGCAGCAATTGCAACTAGTGGTAATAGAGCAACTGTTGTTGGAGTTGATAGACTTCATGGAGCTAGCGTAAAAGCGACAGATCTTAGAGCTGGTGCAGCTTTAGTTATGGCTGGACTTACAGCAAAAGGCGAAACCAGAGTTTCTGATATTTATCATATAGATAGGGGCTACAGCGACCTTGAGGGTAAATTTAGAAAATTGGGAGCTGACATAAAGAGAGTTAAAGTAAAATAAATGGAAATCAAAGGCATAGTAACTAATATAATTTATAGAAATGAAGAAAATGGCTATACTATAATAAAGCTAAAAACATCTGACGATTCTATAACTTGTGTTGGCACTATGCCTATTTTTAATGAAGGCGACAATGTAAATATCATTGGAACTTTAGTTTATCATGATAAATATGGTGAACAGATAAATGTAGATTCTATAAGTTTAGTAAAACCTAATGACAAGACAGGAATTATAAATTTTCTTGCCAATTCAAATATCAAAGGAATAGGCAAAAAAACTGCTATTGATATATATAATGAATTTGGCAAAGATTCCATCGATATTATTTACAAAAATCCTGAGAAGCTTTTAAAAATAAAAGGCATTGGCAAGAAAAAATTAGAAGAAATTAAAATTTCATCAAATGATCTTAAAGAATCAAGGGATACCATTTTATTTTTACAAAACTTAAATATTTCCTACAACTTATCAATGAAAATTTATAAGCTTTATAAGGAAAACACCATAGATATCATCAAATCTAACCCCTACAAGCTAGTAGAAGATATTTCTGGCATAGGTTTTGCTATCGCTGATAAAATAGCCTTTAATATGCAAATAGCCTCAAATTCAAAATTTAGGATTTCAGCCGGTATAAATTATATTTTATCCTACGAAGCTGATTTTAACGGCCACTGCTCTTTAGAATACGATTTGCTTGTAAAAAAGGTTTCAAAGCTATTAAATATCAAAAACGAAGATATAAAAAAAGAGATAGACGATGATGCCATAGAGGGAAAAATCGACATAGTCATAATAGAAGATGAGAAATATGTTTACAAAAATTCTTTGTTCAAGGCAGAAAAATTTATCGCAACTGCATTATTTTTAAAGAAAAACAGTCCTTATATTTTTGATGTAGATATAGATTTTGATTTTTCCATATTTTCAAAAGAGCAAGAAAATGCAATTGCTGAAGCTTTTAAGAATATGCTTTTAGTAATAACTGGTGGTCCAGGTACTGGAAAAACTACAGTTATTAAAGCTATTACAAAAATATTAACCGACAATAAACTAACTTATGCTCTTCTTGCACCAACAGGCAGAGCTGCAAAGAGAATTCAAGAATCTTCAAACGAACAAGCCTTTACAATTCATAGACTTTTAGGCATTAAGCCTGACGAAAAAGTTGCTTTATATAATCAAGATAATCCAATTGATAAAGATTATATTATCGTAGATGAGATGAGTATGGTTGATATTTATTTGATGCGACAACTTTTATCAGCTATTTCCGAAAATACTGCCCTAATTATGGTAGGAGATAGCGACCAACTTCCTTCTGTGGGTCCTGGAAATGTTTTAAAAGATATTATAAATACAAATATCAAAACCGTAAGACTTGAAAAAATTTATAGGCAATCACTTAAATCAAATATCATAGTAAATGCCCATAAGATAAACAAGGGTCAGTACCCGATATTAAATGAAGCTGACAAGGACTTTTTTTTCATAGAGGCAAATCAGAATAATTTTGATTTTGTACTTGGAGATTTAGTTTCCAATAGACTAGCAAAATTTTATAACTTTGACAGCATAAAAGATATACAAATATTATGCCCAAGCAAAAAAACTAATTGGGGTTCTCAAAATATCAATAAAAATCTACAAAAATTGCTAAATAAGTCAGAAAAAAGTCTCAAAATAAATGATAAAATTTTTAAAAGAGATGATAAAGTTATGCAAATTAGAAATAATTATGATCTAATTCCAGAAAATTCATCAGTAGATGCTGAGGGAGTTTATAATGGTGATATTGGCTTTATCGAAAGTATAGATTATCAAGAAGAGATTATAAAAGTAATTTTTTACGATGGATCTTTGGTAAACTACAATAAAGAAGATATAAAAGATTTGGAACTTTCCTATGCAATTACAATTCATAAGTCACAAGGTTCAGAATTTGATTGTGTAATAATCCCGATGATGCAGGTTGCACCAATGCTTTTAAATAGAAATCTGCTATACACAGGCATAACTCGTGCCAAAAAATTACTTGTCTTGGTTGGGGAAAAAAGAATTTTAAAGCAAATGATAGATAATAATTATTCCAACAAAAGATTTACAAATTTATCCTATTGGATAAAGGAAATGGAGAATATGAATTTTGATTGACTTTTTATTTTTGGATAAAAATACCTGCTATCTTTGCAAGGAAAATCCTATTTCTCATCATTTTTTGTGCAAAAAATGCTTAAAAAAATTGGATTATGTGGCAAATAAATTTGATATTAATGATATTTCTGCCCATGCTATCTATTACTACAACGAAGAGATGAAAAAATTAGTAGCAGATTACAAATTTAATAGAAATACTTCTTTGGCTAAAGTATTCGCCAGCATGATTTTTGATTATGGCAAAGTTAATGACTTATTTTCTTGTGATTATATTTTACCATCACCATCTTCAAAAAAAGTCTTAAACAAAAGAGGTTTTGACCATATCAAAATGATAACAGATTATTTTATTGACCAAATTGAGCCAAATTACCTAGAAAATTTTAGAAAAATATCTGAAACAAAAGCTCAACACAAGCTAAACAATGAAGAAAGATCTTATAATCTAAAGGGAGCTTTTAGTCTTGATTGCGATTTAAAAGATAAATCTATTTTGATAATTGATGATATTATAACGACAGGAAATACCGTAAAGGAAATTGGAAAAGTTTTAAAAGAAAAAAATGCTAGGGAAGTAAAAGCACTAGCAATAACATCAGAACATAGACTAAGTTAAAAAGAACTCTTTAGATTAGTTGCTAATCAATAAAGAGTTCTATTTTTTAAGCTTCTTTCATATATTGGTAAATTTTAATAGCTATTGCCATTTCAATTCTTTTTCTAAAAAGCTTGCAAGAATAATCGCAAGTTGAATTTATATCGCCGTTGGCATTGTAATTATTTGCAGCACAGCCACCAGAACAATACATACTTGCCCAACAAGTTTTACATTCTTCTTTGGAATAGCAATTGCAAGTCTTAAATTCGTTTATTAAGTCGTTTCTAAGAATTCCTTGATCAAGATTTCCAATCACAAAATCGCTATTTCCAACAAATTGATGGCAAGGATATAAAGATCTATCAGGAGTAATTGCCATATATTCACTACCTGATCCACAACCACTTATTCTTTTTTGAGCACAAGGTCCATTTTCAAGATCTATCATAAAATGATAAAAAATAAATTCGTCATCCTTATCAATTGCTTCAATCATCATATCGGCTAATTTTTCGTATTGGTCATACAAAAATGGCAAATTTTCATCTTTTAGGGCAAAATCTTCCTTGGAATTTCCCACAACTGGCTCAAGTGATGTTCTTTTAAATCCTAAATCAAGATAAGTTTTTATATCATTTGTAAAATCTAGATTGTTAGCTGTAAAAGTTCCTCTTATATAGTATTCCTTATCTTTTCTCTGCTTAACAAAATTTTGAAAGTTTGGAACTACAAGATCAAAAGATCCTTTGCCAGATAAGGTTTTTCTAAATTTATCGTGAACTTCAGCTCTGCCATCAAGGGATAATACCACATTTTTCATATTCTCATTTAGATATGCAATTTTTTCATCATCTAAAAGCATGCCATTTGTTGTAAGCGTAAAATTAAAATGCTTGTTGTATTTTTCTTCTAAACTTCTTGCATAAGTTACAGTTTCTTTTACAACCTTCCAATTCATTAGTGGCTCTCCACCAAAAAAATCAATATCAAGATTATAATGATTTCCAGAATTTTTTATAAGAAAATCTACCGCATCTTTGGCAGTCTCAAGAGTCATTAGGGCATCTTTTCCTTGATATTTGCCACCCTTTGCAAAACAATATTGGCAGGAAAGATTGCAAGTGTGAGCTACATTAAGACAAATTGCCTTAACATAAGTTGGTCTTTTATTAAGATCTATGGATAAATTTGAAAAGTTATCAGTTGAAAATAATAGATTTTCCTTAACTAAATTGCCCACTTCTTCATAAGCTTCATCATATTCTTCATCTGATAAGTTATATTTTTCTAACTTTTTTCTAATCTCATCCTTATTATAATTTTCAAATAAGGAAATAATCTCATAAGTAACATCATCGACAGCGTGGACTGAACCACTAAATGTATCTAAAACTATATTAAAGCCTTTGGCTTTATATTGGTGTATCATCATTTCTCCTTAACTTAAATAAATCACAAAAGAAAAAAATAAGGGCTAATCCCTTATTTTTCTTTATGGCTAACACATTCTTGGTTAGCAACTCCACAAGATGTTTTGCAAGCAGATTGGCAAGAGGTTTGGCATTCACCACAACCACCATTTTCTTTGCTCTTGTGAAGATTTCTAGTGTTTAAAGTTACTATTCTTTTCATATGTATGCTCCTTTATATAATCGCTATACAATTTAATATTATCAGTTTTATGATAATTTGTCAATTTAGGATAAAAATCTCATCGTCAATATTTAAAACAATAGAATTTTTTTGAAAATATTTGATATTGTCAATTATATTTTTGGAAATTATCTCACCTGGAGCAATTATAGGAATGCCCGGTGGATAAGCGTAAACAAACTGAGCGGATATTTTATTTTCTGCTAAATTTAAATCTATAGGAGTTTTTCTAGCTAAGATTGCACGACTAATTGCCAAAGATTTTTTAGGGATTTCATAGGAAAAGTCCAAATTTTTATTTCTAAATTCTATGGATCTATCGATTTTTAGTAAGACATTTTTTAATCTTTCAAAGCCTTCTTTTCTATCAAAAATACTTGCTATAAGTAGGGCGTAGGAAGGATAAGCCATTTCAATTTCAATTTTTTCTTCTCTTAACTTATTTGCCAGCCTTTCCCCAGTAATATTTGTATTTATTGTAGAAATTAGTATTTTTGACCTATCTTTATTTTTTTTATCAATTAATTTTAGTTTCTCTAAATTTATATTGTAAATATCATCCAAATAAGAATCTAACAAATCATACATTTTATAAAAAGAATCAAATTTTTCAAGCATTTCATCTATTGATTGTAAAATGACATAAGAAGGGGAAGACGTTTGAAAAATAGCCATATTTCTACGTATCTCATCTGATAAGCTTAGATCATTAATTAAAATAGCTGAGCTAGGTGTAAGTGCTGATAAATTTTTATGAAAAGATGTTATTGCAATATCAAAATTATTCTCATATTTTCCAAAAAGCAAGCTGTGAGAACCATGAGCCATATCTAAAATTAAGCTTATTTGGTATTTTCTTGTAAGTTGATAAATTTTTTTTAAGTCCAAATAATAGCCTTCATAAGATGGGGAAGTTATGACAAAAGCTGCATATTTCTTTGATTTTAATTTATTTTCCAAATCTTTATAGGAAATATCGATTATAGATCCATTATCATCGACATAAACATTTACATAATCACTTTGCAAATTAAAAATTTCAATGGCATTATAAACTGATTTATGGCAAGATCTTTGAATTAAAATATTTTTATTTTCATAAGTTAGACTTCTAATTGTAGATAAAATTCCACAAGTTGAGCCATTTGTTGAAATAATTGCATCTTTTACCTTATAAATATTAGTGATTTTTTCTTCCATTTTTAAAAAAATATCCCTAGGATCATTTAGATTATCAAAACCATAAATTTCTGTTAAATCTCTTTTGTAAGGTAAATCAGAACGTAAGATATCAGTTCTTTTTGCCCCTGGCATATGAAAGGGATAGTAATTTTCTTTTAAATAATCATCAAGTTTTTCATTTAGCATAATAAACTCCTGATAAGTATTTTACTCTAAAAAATATTTTTATGATAATACAATGATTAAAAGTCTAATTTTGGTATAATATTATTTATAAAGTATATTAGAAAGGTTTTTATGGCATACATAAAATTAAACAATTTAAGAAAAGAATATAAATCTGGTAGTAGCATCATTGTTGCTAATGATAACATTAGTTTTACACTTGAAAAGGGAAAATTATTAGTAATTGTCGGTGCATCGGGTGCAGGAAAAACTACTCTTTTAAATATTTTAGGTGGCATGGAAAAAGCAAGTTCTGGAGAAGTTTTTATAGATGATAAGGACTTATCCAAACTAAACGATATCGATTTAACTAGTTATAGAAGAAATGACGTTGGTTTTGTCTTTCAACATTATAATCTTGTTGGCAATTTGACAGCTTTGGAAAATGTAGAATTATCTGCAGAAATTGCAGAAAATGCCCTAGATCCAAGAACGATTTTAGAAGAAGTGGGACTAAGTAATAGGTCAAATAATTTTCCTTCACAACTTTCTGGAGGAGAGCAACAAAGAGTTGCCATAGCAAGAGCTCTTACAAAAAATCCAAAGTTGTTATTATGTGATGAACCAACAGGCGCACTAGATTATGAAACAGGAAAAAATATTTTAAAACTATTGCAAGATGCTTCTCATAAAATGGGAGCAACAGTAATAATAATTACCCACAACTCGCTTATAAAACCAATGGCAGATCAGGTGATTGAACTTAGAGATGGAAAAATTATAGAAAACTATTTTAATGAAAGTCCAAAAGATATCGAAGAAATTGAGTGGTAAAAATGAACAAGACCTACTTAAAAAATAATTTAAGAGATATAAAAAATACCAAAGGAAAAGTATTATCAATTGCTATAATGATTGGTCTTGCAACTCTTGTAGTCGTTGCAATGACCTTAACTGGGCCGTCAATGAGAAATACCTTAAATAATTCTCTTAATACTTACGAACATCCCGATATAATCGTCAAATCAACCTATGGTTTGGATTATGAAGATGATTTGATAATAAGCAAAGATAAGGATATAGAAAAAATCACAAAAATAAAAGCTTCTGACTTACTTATCGATGATAATTTGATAAGAGTTAAAGCCTATAATGAAAATATAAAAAAATCAGTCCTTACAAAAGGATATATGCCTAGGAAAAAAGATGAAATTGCCTTGGAAGATTCCTTAGAATATTCTTATAAAATTGGGGATAAGATAAAATTAAAATACATCAAAAACTCAAAATTTGATGAAAAAGCTCTTAAAAATTTAACCTATGAAGTTGTTGGCTTTTACAAATCTTCTGATCATTTTATGGAAGATATGAGAGAGCTTTCTTTTGCTGCAAAAAAAGAATTAAGTGGATATGCCTTTGTTTTAGAAGAAAATTTTGATACTGATAAATTTTCTGAAATAAATATTGTATATAAAAATACTAAAAATTTAGATAGAACAAGCAAAGATTACGAGAAATTTGTTGAAGATAAAAAAGAAAAAATAGAAAAAGATATAGCTAATAGACCAAAAGAAGTTTTAGAAAAAATTAAAAAAGATTCTAATTACGATATCAAAAAAGCTCAAAATGATATAGATTCTGCAAAAAAAGAGCTTTCTGATGGAGAAAAAAAATTAGAAGATGCAAAAGAAAAATTGGATAAGGGCTTCAAAGATTATGAAAAAGGCAAAAAAACTTTTGACCAGAAAATCCTAGATGGGAAAAAATCTTTAGAATCTTCCAAAAAAGAACTTATTGACGGTGAAAAAAAATTAAAAGATGGTCAAAAAGAATATGAAGAAAATCTAGCAATTTTTAATGATAAGATAAAAGAAGCTGAAGAAGAAATTGCTAAGAATGAGAATGAATTAGAAAATGGCCAAAAACAAATTGATGAAGGCTATTTAAAAATCAAAAAAGGTTATAAATTATTAGATGATGAATTTTCTAAAGCTAGAGAAAAGCTAAATGCTGGAAAAGATCAACTTGATAAGGCAAAAGAAGAAATTGATCAAAAAGAAAATGAACTTTCAAAACTTGAACAATTATTAAATCAAAGCCCTCAAAAAAAACTTGCTACGGATATTCCAATCGAATACAAAAACCTAAGTCCTTCTGATTTATTAAACATGAAAGCTCAATTAGAAGAAGCCAAAAATCAATATAATGAGGGTCTAAATGATTATAAGGCCAATAAACTTTTGCTAGATAATAAATACAATGATGAAAAATCAAAGATAGATGATCAAAAAGCCTTGCTTGACCAAAAACAAAGCGAAATTAATTCTGGCAAAAAGAAATTAACTGAAGCTAAAAGTAAATTAGAAAGTCAAAAAGCACAAGGAAAGCAAGAACTTGACCAAGCAAATAATAAAATATCTAATTCCAAAAAAGAACTCGCTGATGGTTTGCAAAAATATAATGAAGGAATAAAGAACTTTAATTACCAAAAACAAAAGGGCGAAAAAGAGCTTAGAGATAATTACAAAAAGCTTTTAGACGGCAAAGACGAATACGATAAGAATTTTGAAAAATTTACCAAAGAAAAAAATGACGCCCAAAAAGAAATTGCCGATGGGGAAGTTGAAATTGAAGATGGCAAAGATGCTTTGGCAAGATTGGTTGATCCAGAGTACACAGTAGAAAATATATTTGAAAATCAAGGTATAAACACCTATTATCAAAATAGTTTAAATATGGATCAAATGACAAAAGTTTTTCCAACATTTTTCTATCTAGTAGCAATGCTTGTTTCCTTAACAACTATGAAACGTTTTATAGATGAGCAGAGAGTTATAAATGGAACTTTAAAATCATTGGGCTATACAAACTCACAAATAAGCCAGAGATTTTATTTTTATGGACTAATTCCAACTATTGTTGGTTCAATAATCGGCGCTATATTGGGTAGATTAATTGTAGCAGAAGTAATTATAAAAGCCTATTCATCTGGTTTTAATAATTTAGGAATTGATTATGTAAATCCAATTTCTTATATGGCTTTTGCTATACTTTTATCAGCATTTTTGATAGCAATAACTGTTCATTTATCCTCAAATGAAACCGTTAGAGAAACTCCTGCTAGCTTACTTAGAGGTAAATCTCCAGAAGTTGGCAAAAAAATCCTAATGGAAAAGATAAGTCCAATTTGGAAAAGACTTTCATTTTTGCAAAAAATTACCGCAAGGAATTTATTTAGGTACAAATCTAGGATGTTTATGACATTATTCGGCGTTGGAGGATGCACTGCTCTTACATTTTTTGGCTTTGCGATGATCGATTCAATAAAAGATACAGTGAACTTACAAAAAAATGCGATTAATCATTACGATGTTGTTGCGGCAATTGATGAAAAATCAAAAGAATCAGATTTAGCAAGTTTTTATAAAAAAATTGAAGATTTTGATCACCTTCAAATAAAAATGCAAGAAGTAAAAATCACAAAAAATAATGAAAAGCGTAAGCTAAATTTCGTTGTATTTAATGATACAGATAATTTGGATAAATTTGTAAGTCTTCACACCAACAAAGGAAAATCTATAGATTTATCAAAAGAAGAAGCGGTTATTACTGAAAAGGCCTTTAATAAATTAAATTTAAAGAAAAATGATCTGATAAATTTCGACAAAGATGGCAAAGATATAAAAGTTAAAGTTACAAATTTTTCTGAAAACTATACTGGTGATTTTATTTACATGACAAAAGATAAGTATGAAGAAGTCACTGGAGAAAAATACCAGACCAATGCTATTTATCTAAAGGGAGATTCAGATAAAATTATAAAGAAAATTGAAAATGAAAATTCTATTAATGCGATTACTAATACAAGTGTGGTTTACGCATCAATAGATGTTTTGATGGCAAATCTAAATTTGGTAATTGGAGTTATAACTCTTATTTCAATAATGCTAGCTCTTGTAGTTTTGTACAATTTGATAAATATTAATGTTAGTGAAAGAAAAAGAGAGTTGGCGACTATAAAAGTTTTGGGATTTTATCCAAAAGAAGTTACCAGCTACATTTCAAGAGAAATTTCAATTCTTACTTTGCTTGGAATCTTGCTAGGATATGTACTTGGAATTTTAATGTTTAGGTATGTAATAGCTGTAGTTGCACCAGAAAATGTACTACTCGCTTACAGAACTCACCCAACAGCCTATATTTTTAGTGGGGTTTTAACAATACTTATACTTTTTGTATTAATAATTTTTGTTCACAAAAATTTAAAGAAAATCGATATGGCTGAAGCTATGAGTTCTGGAGAATAGGAGGATTTAATGGATATAATTTTAGTCCGTCATGGTTTAACTAAGGCCAACAAAGAAAAGATTTTTTCCACAGAAGATACAAGGCTTGATGAAAGTTCATATGAACTATTGGAAAAAACAAAAGAAAAGCTTAAAGATTTTAAAATTGATAGAATATATACTTCAAATCTCCTTAGAGCCAAACAAACTGCAAAAATTTTAGGCTTTGAAAATTTTACTAGCGATAGCAGGCTTAATGAGATGGATTTTGGAGATTTTAAGGGCAAATCTTATGATTATGTCTTTAATACTTATGATAATTTTTTTAAAAATCAGAAAGATGATATTTTTCATATAAAATATCCAAATGGGGAAAATAGATTAGATCTTATTAATAGACTTAGTGAATTTTACGATGAATTAGTAGAAAAAAATGAGAATGCCCTTTGCATTTCCCATGGAATTGCCATAAAAGCTTCTTTATTTTGGATATTAAAAGATCTTTCAGCTTGGGATAATTTCTGGATAGAAAATGGGTCTATAACAGTTTTTCAAATAGAAGATAAGAAAAAATTAATAAAGGCACTTAATATATTATGAAATTTATCCATCTAGCAGATTGCCATTTATCAACAAGAAATACTTATGATGATAATAAAGCAAATTTTATTAATAAGATTAGATGGGAATCTTTTGAAAATATTTTTACATCTAATAAAGATGCTGATTTTGCATTAATCTGTGGAGATTTATTTGAACGAGATTATTTTTCCCAAAAAGATTACAAGTATTTATTTAATATTTTTGAAAATTTTTCTAAGGATATTTATTATGTAACTGGCAACCACGATTATATCGATCAAACAAATGAGATTTTTTTAAAATCAAAGCCTTCTAATTTTCATATCTTTATGGACGATAATTTATCCTTTTATGAGAAATCTGGTACTAGAATTTACGGCCTATCTTACAAAGATAGGATATATGATAAAGATTTTCCTTATGAATTAAAGCTTGACAAATCTTTTTACAATATTCTTATGGTTCATGGAAATTTATCAAATACTAAAAGTTCTTATCTTGATTTAGATTTTAATAAATTAAATGCCTTAGGATATGATTATATAGGCCTAGGTCATATTCATAAGACTTTTATAAAAAATAATATCTATAATCCAGGATCTGTCGAGCCTTTTGATTTTACAGATCTTGGTGATTTTGGATATTTTTTATACGATAATGGAAAAATTGATCATATTTCGTCTAGTCAAATGAAATATAATATTTTTGATATTTCGTCTGAACAATTTAAAGATGAAGAAGAAATTATTAGATTTGTAAATGAAAATCTTTCGGATAAAATAAATTTTTTGAGATTAAATTTTGATCAAGCAAATGATTTTGATATTTCTATAATAAAAAATTCTATAAACTCTCATTATATTGAGATTATATTTACAAAAGAAAATACTTTTGAGAATGAAATCAAATTATTTCCCAATTCTCTTTTAAGTAAATTTGCCGATGACTTTGAGAGGCCTTTAAATGAGATTGAAAAAAGATCCTACCAAATAGGAATGGATGCAATTTTAAGGAGCAAAAAATGAGCGTTTTTATAAAAAAATTGCATATCATTTCCTTTGGGCAATTTTCTGATACCAGCATAGAATTTAGTAAAAATTTTAATCTTATATATGGGAAAAATGAATCGGGCAAATCTACAATTGTAAGTTTTATCGAAGCCTTGCTTTATGGCTTTGACGATGGTAAAAAAATACGTCATTTTAATCAAAAACACGAAATTTATAGGCCGCTCTCATCATATAAGTATAGTGGTTATGGTATTTTTTCTAAGGATGGTGTGGATTATAGGATTAGCAGAGATTTTTCAGATGGATCTTATGAAATTTATGATTTGAATTATAAAGAAATAGTGGCTAGTAAAAATAGCAATTTAGCTTTCCCAGGAGAATTTTTACTAGGAATTTCTTATGATATTTACAAAGATTTGACTTCCATTTATCAAAGTCAAGAATCAAATTCACAAACAAAAGAGAAGATAATAGAAATGCTTATTAACAAAGATGATTATGTTTTTTCATCTTCCAATGCTTTAGAAATTTTGGATAAATCTTTAGCTGATATAGGAACAGATAGGGCTTATAGCAAGCCTTACGCAAAAACTATAAAGCAAATTTCTAATTTAGAAAATGAAATCTCAAAACTAAAAATACTTAGAAATTCTTACATCGAAGAATTTAAAAATTTGGAAAAAAATAGAGAAGAAATTGCTAGGATTTCTGAGGATTTAAAAAAATTTAAAGACCAAAGAGATTCCTTTAGAAAAAATCTTCGAAATAACAACCTTAAAGATCAGCTAAAATATGAAAATCAACTAAAAATGGTTGATGCAAAGCTTGAAAAATATAAAAACTATGATGACTATTATGCCAATAGAAACGAAAATTGGACTTTTAATAAAAATAATTATTTTATAGGTCTAGCTTTGCTTATTATAACGGCAATTTTTGCTTTTTATAAAAATAATATTTTTATTTTTGTGCTTGGATTAGTATTGGCTACTTTATTTTGTCTATTTCAATGGCTTAAATTTAATAATCTAAGTAAGATTAGCAATAAAGAGTATAATGCTAATGAGAGCAAGTATTTAGAATTTGTTAAGATAAAAAATGAAAAAGAAAAGATAGAAGAAATATTAAGTATTCTAGAAAATCAAGAAAAATCAGAAAATTTAGAAAATTATACCAGCAATCAAGATATAAATATTAGAGAAACTGAAGATAAAATTAATATTTACGAAAATGAACTTGAATCCTTGATAAAAACAAATATAGATTTAGAAAAAAATCTAGCAAAATTTGAAGATGAGCTTTCAAAATTGCCAAATCTTACTAATAAATTAGAAACTTTAAAAGAAAAGCTTAATGATATGGAAAATGAAATCAAAGCTATTAATTTAGCTAAAGATAAGATAATTGCAATAATTGAAAGCTCTAAAGAATCTTTAGATGACTACGACAAGAAAGTTTCAGAAATGATTAACATTTTGACTAGAGGAAGATACGAAAAAATTATCTGCGATAAGGATTTGAAAGCAAAAATATTTACCAATAGTGGAGAAATTTTAGATATAGATAAACTTTCTACTGGTTTTTATGATCAACTAAATTTTGCCTTTAAGTATTCGATAAATGAAAAAAATTCTGATGACTTTTTGATTTTTGATGATGCTTTTATAAATTATGATATGGATAGGCTTAGAAATGCCTTGTATTTTTTGTTGGATTTGACTAGGTCTAGACAGATAATTTATTTTACTTGCCATAAAAGAGAAATGGAAATTTTAGATTCTGAAGCTATAACTTATAATAAAATTTATTTGGAGGAAATATGATCTTTGCTCTGGCTGATTTACATCTTGATTATACAAACCAAAAGAGCATGGAAGTATTTGGAGATGATTGGAAGGATTATCAGGAAAAAATTTTTAAAAACTGGAATAAATTTGTAGGAAATGACGATTGTGTCTTAATTCCTGGTGATATTTCTTGGGCAATGAGTCTTGATGATGCTTATATAGATTTAAAAAAGATAGATGATTTGAATGGAAGAAAAATTTTGCTAAAAGGAAATCATGATTATCGGTGGACTTCTCTTAGTAAAATCAATAATTTGGGTCTAAAATCTATGGAATTTTTACAAAACAATTATTTTTCTTATGAAAATTATGATATATGTGGGACTCGTGGCTGGATTTCAAGAGATAGCAAGGATTTTACTGAACACGATGAGAAAATTTTTCAAAGGGAATTACTTAGATTAGAAAATTCGTTAAAGGAAAGTAAAGCAAGTAAAAAAATTGTGATGTTACATTATCCTCCGATAAATTCTTCAGGAGATTTTAATGAATTTTTTGATATATGTTTAGATTTTCAGGTGGATTTTTTAGTATATGGTCACCTCCATGGCTTTGGTCATAGATTGATAAAAGAAGGGAATATTAAAGGAATAGGGGTAAGGTGTGTATCAGGTGATTACCTTGATTTTGCCCCAGTAAGGATTATATAATGCAAAGAGAAATTGAAGTAAAAGTATTAAATATTGATGTAGAAGAGATGGAAGAAAAATTACTTTCATTGGGAGCAAAAAAGATTTCAGAAGAAGAGCAAACGAATTATACATTTATCCCTGAAGAAGGAGAATTTGCTGATGGATATTTGAGGATTCGCGAAAGCAGGTTTGAAGATGGGAAAAAAAACATTGAATTAACTTTTAAAGAATTTAAAAATTCCGATGATTTCAGAGTTAATAATGAGTATACTGTTAATATAGATTCTGTTTCTGTTATGACAAGTATTTTAAGCAAACTTGGCATAAAATTAGAATATAAGGGAGATAAAAAACGCAAGTCTTATTCTTATAAGAATCAAAGATTTGACATTGACATCTGGGATAAAAAAACTTATCCTGATCCTTATATGGAAATAGAATTTACAAACCAAGGCAAAATCGATGAAATCATTGATGACTTGGGAGTTGATAGGGATAATGTAACAACTTTATCTATTAGCGAGCTAAGAGATAGGTTAAAAAATTAAAAATTGCTATTGACTTAATAGGCTTTTAAGTGTAAAATTTAAAAAAACTTAAGGAGTGCTAAATGATCAACATAAAAAATTTATTAAGTTCTGAAGATTTAACCAAAGAGGATTTATATGAAATAGTTGACTTAGCAAATGAAATAGTCAAGAGTCCAGAAGATTTTTCCCATATATGTGATGGAAAAATCTTAGGGACTCTTTTTTTTGAGCCTTCAACAAGGACAAGACTTTCATTTACTGCAGCTATGGACAGATTAGGCGGAAAAGTTTTAGGCTTTTCAGAAGCTGGATCTTCTTCTACAACAAAGGGAGAAAGCTTACAAGATACAGTAAGAACTGTTAGCCAATACGCAGATATAATTGCAATGCGTCACCCTCAAGAAGGTGCAGCATATCTAGCAAGTCTTACTGCTGATTGTCCAATTATAAATGCTGGCGATGGTGGCCACCAACATCCAACTCAAACTTTGACAGATGTATTAACCATTAGCCAATACAAACACAGTTTGGAAAATCACACCATTGGTTTGGTTGGAGATTTAAAATATGGTAGAACAGTCCATTCATTAATAAAAGTTATGAATTTATTTGACAATAACAAATTTATTCTAATTTCTCCAGATGAGCTAAAGCTTCCTCAATATGTAAAAGAAGAAGTATTTGATGCCAATTCACAATACAAAGAAGTTAGAAACTTAGAAGAAGTTATACCAGAATGTGATATTCTTTATATGACAAGAATTCAAAAAGAAAGATTTTTCTCTCAAAGTCAATACACAAGACTCAAAGATTCTTATGTTTTGGATTGTGAAAAGATGAAACTTGCAAAAGATGATATGATAGTTCTACATCCACTACCAAGAGTTAATGAAATAGCAACAGAAGTGGATAAAGACCCAAGAGCAGTTTATTTTAACCAAGTAAAATTTGGTATGTATGTAAGAATGGCACTAATTATGAAATTATTGGAGGCAAACAATGCTTGAGATTACCAGTTTAAAAGATGGAATAGTAATAGATCACATAAAAGCAGGTAACGGTTTAAAAATTTTCAACCTTTTAAATTTAGAAAGTTTAGAAGATGAGGTTGCACTAATACTCGGAGCTTCTTCTTCAGCAATGGGCAAAAAAGATATAATTAAAATTGAAAATCACACAGATCTAAACTTAGATGCAGTTGCAATAATAGATCCATCTGCTACAGTAAATATTATTAAAGATGAAAAAGTTGTTGAGAAAAAATCTCTTGAACTTCCAGAAGAAATTGAAGATATATTAGTTTGCCAAAATCCAAAATGCGTTTCAACTTCTGAAAGAAGTGTGAAATCAAAATTTGAACTACTACACAATGAAGAAAAATCATATAGATGTGTTTATTGTGGACACATTTACGATGTAGAAGAATAAAATGAAAAAAGTTTTTCAAAATGCTTATTGTTTTGATGATGTCAAAATTTCAAATAAGCCTATTTATGTAAAAGATGGGATAATAGTTGATGAATTTGAAATTGACGATCAAACTGAGCTTATAGATTGTAATAATCTAGCTCTTCTTCCTTCTTTTGTAGATATGCACGTTCATTTTAGGGATCCTGGATTTACCTACAAAGAAGATTTAGAAAGCGGATCAAAAGCTGCCCTAAAGGGTGGCTTTACTTCTGTTCTTTTGATGGGTAACACCAAACCAACTGTTTCATCAGTAGAAGTTTACGAAGACATAATGAAAAGAGCAAAAGATCTTGATTTGATAGATATAAATCAAGTTTATACAATAACGAAAGATTTTGATGGAAAAACCTTGGATCATTTGGATAATTTGCCAAAATCAGTTAAATTCATTTCAGATGATGGACATGGAGTAGATGACGATTTAACCATGTATAAGGCAATGCTTAAAGCAAAAGAGCTTGGTGTAAATATGACTTTGCACGAAGAAGTTACGGGAGTTTCACCTATTGATTACGAAATTGCAGAAGATGCAATGACTCTTAGAGATTGCTATTATGCCTATAAACTTAATTGCCCTGTGCATTTTTCACATGTTTCTACTAGAGGATCAATTAAGGCTATAGAATATTTTAAAAACTTAGGAGCAAAAATAACTTGCGAAGTAACACCTCACCATCTTTATTTAGCTGATAAAAAAAGAGAAGAGGTAAAGGTAAATCCACCAATTAGAACTGAAATTGATAGATTAACTCTTATAGAAATGATAAAAAAAGGAGTTGTCGATTGCATATCTACAGACCATGCTCCTCATTCCAAAGAAGATAAAGAAAAAGGATCCCCAGGATTTTTGGGACTAGAGACAAGTTTTTCAACCGTCTATGAAGTTTTGGTAAAATCTGGAGAAATATCTTTAAATCATCTTATAAAACTAATGTCAACAAATCCAGCAAAAATTTTGGGATTAAATAAGGGAAAACTTAAAATCGGTTATGAGGCTGATTTTACTTTGATAGATTTAGATGAAGAATATACTTATAGGGAAGATGAAATTTTGTCAAAATCAAAAAATTCCCTAATGATAGGAAAAACTTTAGCTGGACGTGTAAAAAGAGTTTATAAGAAAGGAGTTTTAAAATATGAAGATAATTGATAGACTTTATGAGGAAGTTTCCCAAAAAGGCTTTGTTTGTGTGGGTCTTGATACTTCTTATGATTATATTCCAGATCAAATAAAAGAAGGCCTAAGATTAAGCCAGGCAATTTTTAATTTTAACAAAGAAATAATTGACCACACTTATGATGTTTGTGCAATTTATAAAATTCAAATTGCCTATTATGAGTCTTATGGAATTGAAGGAATGATAGCTTATAGAGATACTTTAAAATATTTAAGAGAAAAAAATCTCCTATCTATTGCGGATGTCAAAAGATCTGATATAGCAGCCTCAGCAAGCCAATATGCCAAAGCTCACTTTGAGGGAGATTTCGAAGCTGATTTTATAACTTTAAATCCTTATATGGGCATGGATTCAATTTCTCCATATTTGCCTTATATTGAAAGTGGAGAAAAAGGAGTTTTTGTCTTACTTAGAACTTCAAATCCTGGTGCAAATGATTTTGAAACACTTATGACTAATGATGAAGAATTATTTTTTGCCATAGGCGATAAAATGAAAGAATTAAATGAAAACTATTTAGGAAAATCTGGTTTTGGACCGATAGGACTTGTTGTTGGAGCAACCCATACTAAAGAAGTTGAAAAAATTAGACAAAGATATCCTAATCAATTTTTCTTAATTCCAGGTTTTGGAGCTCAAGGAGCTGATAGTTTAAACGTCTTTAAACTTTTGAAAAATAAAAATGGTGGAGTTGTAAATAATTCCAGAAAAGTTCTAAAAGCCTATATGGATTATGAAGATGGCAAAGATAATATAGGAAAATACGCAAGAGAAGCAGCTATAAAAACCAGAGAGGTAATCTTGGCTAATGAAAACTTATAAAATCGGACCTATAATAGTAAATACAAAAATTTCAACTGACATTTATAAAATGCTTGTCGATGTAAATTTAGATGCTAAGCCTGGTCAATTTTTCATGTTTAGAACTGAAGATTTTAGAAATGAACCCTTATTATCCCGACCTTTTGGAGTTTGTGATGATGAAGATGGCAAACTAACACTCCTATATCAAGTTGTAGGAGAGGGAACTGAAATAATGTCTGGCCTTAAAGAAGGTCATAAGGTAAAAATTTTAGGACCTTTGGGGAATGGCTTCGATTTAAGTGATTCTAAGGATAAAAAAATCGCCATAGTAGCTGGTGGAATTGGCATAGCTCCCTTATTATATTTAGCAAAAATTTTAGAAACTAAGGCTGATTTTTTTGCAGGATTTACCTACGATCCTTATTTTGTAGATGAATTTAAGCCTTATGTAAAATCCGTATCTTATACATCATATAAAAATGATGGTAAATTAGTCACAGATCTTTTTGATCCAAATGATTACGATATAATTTATGCTTGTGGACCAAATCCAATGCTAAAAGCTATCCATGAAAAAAACCAAAAAGCAAAAATTCAAGTTTCCATGGAAGCTCATATGGCTTGCGGAATCGGTGCTTGCCTTGGATGTACTGTAGAAAATGCAAGTCATGATTTTATAAGAGTTTGTAAGGATGGCCCTGTATTTGATTCAAAGGAGGTTTTCGGATGAATTTATCAGTAGAAATTGCTGGAGTTCATTTTAAAAATCCAGTTATAGCAGCAAGTGGTACATTTGGTTTTGGTAGAGAATTTGCAGAATATATAGATTTATCAAAAATTGGTGGAATTTGTTCAAAAGGCCTTACTTTAAATAAAAATTTAGGCAATAAAGGTATTAGAATTTATGAAACACCAGCAGGAATAATGAACTCCATTGGACTTCAAAATCCCGGTATTGATTATTTTGTAAAAGAAGAGTTAGCTTTTTTGTTAAAACAAGATACTGTTACAATTGCAAATCTTGGGGGTCATAGCGTTAGCGATTATGTCAAAGGAGCTAGTATTTTAGATAAGACTGAAGTCCCTATGATAGAATTGAATATTTCTTGCCCGAATGTAAAAGAAGGTGGTATGGCTTTTGGTACTGATCCTATTAAAGCAAGTGAAGTTATAAGAAAAGTAAGAAAAGCAACCAAAAAACCATTAATGGTAAAACTATCTCCAAATGTTGGTTCGATAGGAGAATTTGCAAAAATTGCTGAAGATGAGGGTTGCGATGCAATTTCTTTAGTAAATACCTTTAATGCCCTAGCAATTGATATTAGAAAAAAAGCTCCGATTTTTGCCAATAAAACTGCTGGACTTTCAGGTCCTGCAATAAAACCAATAGCTTTAAGAATGGTTTATGAAGCAGCTAATGCTGTCGATATTCCAGTTGTTGGCATGGGTGGAATAATGAATTATAAAGATGCCCTTGAATTTATTATGGCAGGAGCAGTAGCAATAGAAGTTGGAACGGCTAATTTTATTGATTATAATACCATGATAGATATTGCTAATGGAATAGAAAAATATATGGAAGAAGAAAACATAAGTAATTTAAGTGAAATTACGAAAATAATATAGGAGAAAAAATGGATAAAACATTAGAATTGTTAAAAAAATCAAACGCCTTACTTGAAGGTCATTTCTTATTGTCATCAGGCAAACATTCAGACAGATATATTCAATGTGCAAAATTAATTGCTCATCCAGAATACTGTGAAGAAGTTGCAAAAATTATAGCAGAAAAAATTAAAGAAAAATCTATAAAAGTAGATCTTTGTGTTGGACCTGCTATGGGTGGAATTATAATAGCTTATGAAGTAGCAAGAGCACTTGGAGTACCAGCAATTTTTACTGAAAGAGTTGACAATATTATGACACTTCGCCGTGGTTTTGAAATAGAAGAAGGGGCAAATGTTATAATTGTTGAAGATGTAATTACTACAGGCAAATCTTCATTTGAAACAGTCGATGTAATCAAAAATCTTGGCGGAAATGTTTTGGCACTAACATCAATAGTAAATAGATCAAAAAAAGACGAAATAAATGGACTTCCAATAATTTCAGCAACAAAACTTGATATAAATACTTGGGATGCTGATGATTTGCCAGATAGTTTAAAAGACACACAAGCTATCAAACCTGGCTCAAGAAAAATGAACAAATAGCTTGCTAATATAGCCTTACAAGTATATAATCTATAAAAAAAGTAAGGTTATTATATGAAAAGAAAAAAGAAAAATTTTAAAATAATAAGCTTAGGATTTTTAATAATCTTAATGCTTATTTTTATTACTACAAGATTAGCCTATGCCAGTAAAGAAGAAAAAAAGAAAAATCTTATGGCTGGATTAAATCAAATAAATTATCAAACTAGTCTTCTAAAAGAAGAAAGAGCTTTAGTTTTTAACAAATTAAAAAAGGATCTTGATGACTTTAAAAATAAAAAATCAGCTGAAATTGATCAAAGCAATAGCTTTTATCTGCTAAATGAAACAGAATTTACAGCCGATGAATTAGAATCTGCCATAGAAGATACAGGTCTTAGGGGTCTTGGTAAAGATTTTAAAAAAGCTGAAGAAACTTATGGAGTAAATGCTATTCTTTTAATGGCAATGGCAAAACATGAAACTGGCAATGGAACAAGCCAATTATTTGTAAACAAAAATAATCTTTTTGGCTTTAACGCCTATGATGACGATCCGTATAACAAAGCAAGTAATTATGAGTCTCCTGCTGATTCTATTAACACAGTAGCAAAACACTTAAAAGAAAATTATCTAAATCCAAAAGGAATTTACTACAAAGGAGTTTCCACAGAAGCCATGGGCAAATCCTACGCAACAGATCCTGATTGGTCAAAAAAAGTAAATTGGATGATGTCTGAAGTAGCTGAAACTATGATAAATAAATTTGAAGAAAGTACAAGCAATTAGCTTGTATTTTTTGTGATTAAATGGAATTTTGCAAGATTAATTTAAAAGAATATAATGTTTTTGAGGTGAATTATGGATACAAGAGAGTATTTACAAGGCTTATCTAGTGATGGTTATAAATTTTTTGGCTCTCACAAAAAAGATAAGGGTTACATATTTAGAATTCTTGCTCCAAATGCAAAAGAAGTTCATATAATTGGTGATTTCAACGATTGGCAAGAATCAAAACTTAGATCTTATTCAACTGGAGTTTTTTCTATTAATATAAAAAACGCCAAAGTTAAGGATAGATATCAATATATAATAACGGATAAAAATGGTCAAAAATTTAAAAAAATTGATCCTTTTTCAAGAAAAATTCTAATTAATGAAAATTCTTCAGTGGTAACTGATGATTCTTATAAATTTAATAATAAAAAAACAAAAATTAGTCCAACTAATATTTATCAAGTCCATCTAGGCTCATTATTTAAGGACGATAGCAAGGACAAAAATCAAATTCTTGATGATTTGTTAGAACATGTAATTGCTAATAACTTTACTTATATTAAGTTTTTGCCAGTTACAGAATATAAAAATTACAAATCTTATGGCTTTAATAGCATAGGTCTTTTTGCTTTTACTAATCGTTATGGAGAAAGTAAGGATTTTAAGAAATTTATTGACAATTGCCATAAAAATAAAATTGAAATAATTTTAGATTTAGATTTTAGCCAATTTGATCCAGATTCTTATTACTTGAATGATTTTGACGGTACAAGGCTTTATAATTACGATTACGATGATATAAATTACACTTATCATAATACAATAAATTTTGACCCAGAGAAAAATTTGACTAAATCCTATTTAAAATCCTGTCTAAGTTTTTGGATAAATGAATTTAATGTAGATGGGATTGAACTTTCTAATATCGATTCTATGATTTATTGGCAGGGAGATTTTTCAAGGGGAGTAAATGATAAATTTATGGACCTAATAAGAGAATTGATTGATCTTATCCATGCAAATAAATCTCTAGCTCTTGCAAGTTTTAATGGAATTTATGATTTTGATTTAGGATTTGACTATGTTTATGATTATTCCCTAAGACCTCTTATAAGAATCAATCAAAAACAGCCGTTTGAAAGAAATTATTATAAAAAAGATGTTGGAAAAATTATAAATTCTAATAATTCAAATAGAATATTAGGTTTTTCATATATAGATAGTTTCTTAGATGAGGCAAGTCTTGCTATGAAAATGTACGGAAGCGAAAAATCAAAGCAGATGAAGACAATTTTTACATTATTTTATAGCTTAAATTCTTCTAAGATGCTTTTTATGGGAGATGAGATTTTATCAAATCAAACATTTTCAGTTTATGAAAATATAGATATGCATACATTGGATAAAAACCAAGGTACTTTTAATAAATTCTATAAAGATCTATCAAAAATTTATTTGAATTATAAGGCCTTAAATGATGAAAAGTCAAAAACTACAATTCTTGATATAGAAGGTTATAGCCTTTATGCTTTTGTCAGAGAATTTGAAGATGAAAAATTGTTGGTAATTATAAACCTTACAGATATCGATTACAGCATAAAAAGTCCTTACAAAATTAAAGAATTGATAAATAGTGAAGATATTTCATATGAAGGTTCTGGAAATATAAATGGAAATATAGAAAAAAACGAAAAAATTTACCTTAGTCCCTACGGATCAGCAATATTTAAGATTTTATAGAAAAATAAAACTCCAAGTAAAATCTTGGAGTTATTTTTCTTTGAGTTCGTATATATTTTCTAAATTGTGGGCAATGTGAGTAAATCTTTCCATTACAACTTTTCTAGGAATTATTCCAACGAAATATCCATTTTTATGAGTTATACAAATGAAGTTATTGTTGATTAATAGTCTTAAAACTTCTTCAAGATTATAATTATCAAAAAGAATAGGAACGATTTGATTCATTACTTCAGAAACTTTTATTTGTGATAAACTATCTTCGTCAAAAATTGATAGCTCATGGGGGTTGGTTACAATATTTGAAATAGAAATAAGACCTCTTACGCGATTTTCATTATCAAGAACTGGTATAGTTTGATATCCAGAAGACGATAAAACAAGGATTGCATGGACGAGATTATCTTCTTCATGTACTATAGCAACATCGCTTGCGGGGATCATAAGATTTTCAGTGGGTTCATTGAACATTTTTTCAATTTTTTTGCCTATCATTATTTGCTCCTTTGTATATATTATAAATCAAATAAAAATAAAATTAAAGATAAAAAAAGTCTTGTGAAATATTTATAAGTACTCCACAAGACTTTTATATGTAAGCACACCTAGCTTCGAGGCAAATTCCACATACAGTTTCTAGTAATTTTAGCTCATGATAGGTGACCTTACGGCACACAGAAAGAATTGCTTAATGCTGCTACGTTCCCGTCCTGACATGATTCACAAGTTTCTATTGCGTAAGACCCATCAATCAACACCAAAACTAAAAGGCTTATATTGAAATTTACACCTTAGACTAGGAATTAAACCCTGCTGTAGCGGATTGCAGGTTACAAGGCACCGCTAGTTCCCCGTCTAGTGCATGGCGGAGAGCATGGGATTTGAACCCATGATACACTTTATATATGTATACACGATTTCCAATCGTGCTCCTTCAACCACTCGGACAGCTCTCCATGCAATTAACATATTAAATTATACCATTTATTAAAAATCTTGCAAAAGCTATTGAGTATTTATGGTATAATAAATAATATTAGGAAGGGAAAATATGGCAAAAGCTTTATACAGAGAATACAGACCCAAAACTTTTGATAAAGTCTTAGGACAAGATAGAGTTGTCAATGTCTTAAAAAATCAAGTTAAATTAAATAAAATAAGTCATGCATATTTGTTTGCTGGAGAACGTGGTACTGGTAAAACTTCTTGTGCAAAAATTTTTGCCAAGGCTATCAATTGCCTAAATCCTGTTGATGGCTCTCCTTGTGGTAAATGCGAAAATTGTTTGGCTATTGAAGAAGAAACAACAATTGATGTTGTTGAGATGGATGCTGCTAGTAATAGGCGTATTGATGATATTAGAAATCTTAAAGATAATGTAATATATCCACCCAATAATCTAAAATACAAGGTTTATATTATAGATGAGGCTCATATGATAACAAGAGAGGCTTTTAATGCCTTATTAAAAATCATGGAAGAACCTCCAAGTCATTTGGTATTTATATTAGCTACAACTGAGATTGAAAAAATTCCACAAACGATTTTATCAAGACTTCAAAGATTTGAGTTTAATAAAATTGGCAGAAAAGAAATTTATCAACAAATCAATCAGATATTAATAGATAAAAATATTAGTATGAATGATGATGCCATAAATTTGATAATAAAAAAATCAAATGGTGCTATGCGCGATGCCTTATCACTTTTGGATCAGGTTTTATCTTTAGAAGCGGATAATTATTCATTAAAAGATGTCGAATCGCTTATTGGCGTGGTTGATTTTTATGATATAGATAAATTGATAGAAGCAATAATAAAAAAAGACAGTTTCAAATCTCTTGATACACTTTTTTTCATTAGAGATAAAAATAAAACTAATAGGGAAATAATAAGCTCATTAATATCATATTTTGATGATATTTTAATCTATAAAATGACTAATAATGATTCTTTTTTTAAGGATGAAGAAAGACTATCCTTTATCAAGAAAAGATCAGAAGAAATTAACGATTTAGAAGTTAGCGATTATTTGGATGTGCTTATCGATTATGAAAATAAACTAAAATTAGCTGAAAATACAGATGTATTGACAGAAGTTTGTTTGCTAAGGCTTGTTAAATTAAAAAATATGGAGAATTTTGAATCAAGAATTAGAGCAATCGAAGCAAATTCAGCTAATGATATTGAAGAAATTGTAAATAATTTGATAGATCAAAAGCTTAATAATTATAATTTTTCAAAATCTATGACAGCTATTGCAAATGCCAAAGAATCAAAGTCAAATTTACAAAAACCTATTATTGAAATTGATAAAACAAAAACAGAAGTAAAAAAAGAATTTCCAAAGCTAAATATTGATAGACTAGACCCCAAAAAAGAAAAAGAAATCCAAAAAATGATAATCAATACAGCTGGGGGATTTTTGACAACATTATTTAATAATGAGGGTTTTAATTATAAAATAAAAGAAAATGAATTTATAATGCTTTGTAATGATGATTATTATAAGATTTTTATAGAAACAAAAATAGACGATATAGAAAAAAATTTAATGTCTATCTTAGGGAGAGCTTACAAGTTTTCTCTTGATAGAATAGAAAATTTAGATAATAATAATACTATAGAAGAAAGTAAAGAAAATAATGACCACTCTGATAAACTTAGAGAAGTTTTTGGAGATGAATTAATTATAGAATAGGAGAATAATTATGGCAAGAGGCGGATTCCGTGGTGGTTCACCAAATATGAACAATATGATGAAACAAGTTAAAAAAATGCAAGAAGAGATGCAAAAAGCTCAACTTGAAATAGAGGAAACAGAATTTGAATCAACATCAGGCGGTGGAGTTGTATCTGCAAAGGTTAACGGCAAAAAAGAACTAGTTGCTATTAAAATTGATCCTGATGTAATAGATCCAGAAGAAAGTGATATGCTTGAAGATTTAATAATAGCTGCAATAAACGATGCTATGAAAAAAGCTGACGAATTTAGCGGTCAAAAAATGGATAAATTAACAGGTGGAATAAATATACCTGGACTTATGTAATGGCTATATATCCAGAAAGTTTATCAAATTTAATAGAACAATTCCAAAAATTACCTACTATAGGCAAAAAATCTGCCCAAAGACTTGCAATGAGTATAGTTTTTCGCGATGAAAAAAGCGTAAAAGAATTTGCTGATGCTCTAATTGATGTTAAAGAAAAGATAAAATATTGTGAAAATTGTGGAAATATCACAGAAGATAATCTTTGCGATATCTGTAAGGACATAACAAGAAATGAAGATTGTTTGTGTGTAGTTGAAGATATTAACGACCTAATTGCTATTGAAAAATCTGCAGCCTTTCATGGGAAATACCATGTATTAGGTGGCTTAATATCTCCATCAGATGGAATTGGTCCAGAAGAATTAAACATAGATAAACTCTTAAAAAGAATCACAGATGAAAATATAAAAGAGATAATTCTTGCAATTTCTTCGACCATAGAAGGGGAAACAACAAGTATATTTTTATCAAATCTACTAGCTGAAAAAAATGTTAGACTATCAAAAATCGCCCAAGGAATACCAGTTGGTTCCAATCTTGAGTATTTTGATCAACTAACTTTAGAAAGAGCAATCGAGGATAGGAGAGAAGTTAATGATTAAATTTAAGAAAATCACTCTCATAATAATGTTTCTCTTAATATTTGTTGCTTGCAAAAAAGAGAATACAGAAACAGAAGATGTTGATGTTACTATTAATGTTGAAAAGCCAAAAGAAAAGGAAACTGAATACAATATCACAGCCATGACTTTTGGAGGTGATTTATTAATAGATAATATCGAAAAAAGTGATGATTATAAAATAAATACCGATAAGGTCAATAATTATAGTAGTATTGAGCAAGGAAAATTTGACATAGGGATTATACCAGCTTATTTGGGACCATATTTTAATAATAAAACAAATCAAGCCTTTGAAATAGCTGCTATCACACAAACGGGTGAACTATATATGCTTAGTGATACTGAAATTAAAGAACAAGAAGACTTAAAAGGCAAAAATGTATTTATTCCAGATCCAATTGGAAATATATCAAAAGTAATAGATAAGAAAATTGGGCTATTTAACTTATTTTTGCGATTAAAAATAGAATATTATCAAGATATAAATGAAATTGTCAAAAAAATCAACTCATCAAATAATTTTGTATCATTATTAGTTGAACCTTATTATAGTAAAGCAAAAAATAATAATTTATACAAAACCAATTTAAATACCTTTCTACCAATAGGAAAAGGAGAATTTTTAAGAGATATAATAATAGTAAACAAAGATTATCTAGTAAATAATAAAGAAAACTTTGATAAATTCTTAGACTTATGCAAAAACTCAATCGAAAAGATCAATCAAAATCCAGAAATAAGCGATAACTTATGTGAAAAATACAAAATGTCCAAAGAAGAGTTAAACAATGCTATTGATAATATGGACTTTAGCTACATAGATAAAGATACAATGAAGGGTACTTACCAAATATTTTTAGAAAGATTAAAACAAATCGATGAATCATTACTTGGAGAAATAAAACCAAGTGATAGCTTATATTATCTTAACAAATAAAATAATAATTTAAAAAGCAGGGCAAGTTGAGCCGAACCCCAAAATCCGGAATACGGATGGAGGGGTTTTTTCATGCCAAAATATACAAAAGAATTTAAAATTAGATTAGTGCTAGAATACTTATCAGGTGAAACAGGTGGGCGACCTGCAATAGCAAACAAATATTACATACCTGATAGCACTCTAGAAAATTGGATTAACAAATATAACTCAGGAGGCTTTGATAACTTATCTAAAAAGCTAAACAATAATAAATACACTAGTGAATTTAAACTATCTGTAATACAATATAGGCAAATCAATAATCTATCATACAGAGAAACCGCAGAACATTTTGATATCAGCAATGGCTCAGTAATATTTAACTGGGAGAAAGCATATCAACAACGTGGTTTATCTGGGCTAGAAGATAATAGAGGAAGGCCTAATAAAGATATGTCTAAAGCAGATAAGAAATCTAAGAATCAAAAACCAATAGTAGAGACTGAAAGAGAAGAACTAATCAGACTTAGAGAAGAAAATAGACTTCTAAAAATGCAAATACTATTCGAAAAAAAGTTTCAAGCCTTGCTACTGGAAGAAGAAGCAGAAGCAAGGAAAAAACAAAGATAATACTAAGTCTTCTAGAAGAACACCCTGGTACAAAGATAAGTGAATGGATAACAGTAGCAAAACTTCCTAAATCATCATACTATGAGCGGAAGAGCAAATTAGAAAATCCAATAGACAAAGACAAAGAAATCAAAGAAGAAATCAAGTTAATAGTTAAAGCCAGCAAAGGAAGATATGGATACAGGAGAGTAAATACCGCCCTAAGAAACAAGGGTCTAATAGTAAACCATAAAAGAGTTCTAAGAATCATGAAACAAGAAGGACTCCTATGCACTAAATTTAAAACTAGATCAAGAAAATACTCATCCTACAAGGGACAGGTAGGCAAAGTAGCTCCTAATGTTGTAAATCGTAATTTTAAAGCCAGCAGACCAAATCAACTATGGCTAACAGATGTAACAGAATTTAGAATCAAGGGACGTGAAGAAAGACTATACCTATCACCAATACTAGATGTTTACAACAGTGAGATAATTAGCTATACACTAAGCCATCACCCAACTATTAAACTGACCAACTCAATGTTAGACAAAGCAATAAAAGGTATTAGTACTAAAGACAACTTAGTAATACACTCAGACCAGGGATTCCATTACCAACATAGCTCATGGTCTAGCAAGCTAAGAAAACTAAACATACGACAAAGTATGTCAAGAAAAGGGAATTGTCTAGACAATTCACCAATGGAAAACTTCTTTGGTCTACTCAAACAAGAAATGTACTACGGTGTAGAATTTAAGAATTATGAACAATTAAGAAAAGAAATAGAATCATACATCAAATGGTACAATGAAGACAGGATAAAGGCAAAATTAAACGGAATGTCCCCTGTTGATTACAGATTACATTCCGCTTAAAATATTATTAAGTTATTCCGTGTTTATGGGTGCAGCTCAAGTCCCTGTTTTTATTTTGCTTAAATTTTCAAGTATCATTTTAGTATCAGTAAATAGACACAAACTTTGAAATATATGAACTTAAAGGCATTTGGTGGAGATGATGGGAGTTGAACCCATGTCCGTGGAAGCTTCCTTTTTAATATCTACAAGTTTAGTAAGTTTAGAAATTTCGCATAAGAATCATTAAACTTACAAATAATTTTTATGCTAGCTTCATCATAGAACTTTTAGTTCAAAGCTTTACTAAAAGTTTTGTCGCTAAATTATGAAACAAATTATAAACTTGCGACGAGTTTATAATTCATTGCTACCAATTCTTAGGCAGCTAGTGCGAAGTTTGCTTCGCTATTATTGTTTGCGTTTATATTTATTAGCTGATTTACGATCAGTAAACGACTTGCAATTAAAAATTTTTCGACCACGTCGAAACCTTGGCATCCCCTAGTGTTCTTGATTATACTTTCTAAATTGGATATTGTCAAAAATGATAAAATTTTGTAAAATATAAGTTAAGAAAAGGTTTTTATGCACTTAATATTTATTATTGGGTATTAATACATTAAGAAGTTTTTTTATTAACAGGAGGACTTATGAGAAATTCAAACAAAACAGCTGCCATGCTTTTAGCTGGTGGTCAAGGTTCTAGACTTAAAGCTTTAACAAAAGATATGGCTAAGCCTGTTGTTCCTTTTGGAGGAAAATACAGAATTATAGACTTTGCTTTGAGTAATTCAACTAACTCAGAGATAAAAGACATAGGAGTTCTGACTCAATATAAACCACAATTACTAAATAGACACTTAGGTATTGGTTCAGCTTGGGATTATGATAGAAACCACGGTGGTCTTAGGATTCTTTCACCTTATTATACAGAAGAAGGTGGTAAGTGGTTTGAGGGAACTGCCAGTGCTATTTTTGAAAATATTAATTACCTAGACCAAGTTAATCCTGAATACGTTTTAATTCTATCTGGAGATCATATCTACAAGATGGATTATAGAGAATTATTAGATGTACATAAGTCAAAGGGTGCTAGTGCAACAATTGCTGTTATGGAAGTTGAATGGGAAGAAGCTAGTAGATTTGGAATTATGAATACTGACGAAGAGGGTAGAATTACAGAATTTGAAGAAAAACCAGCAAATCCTAAGTCAAATCTTGCTTCAATGGGAATTTATGTATTTAATTGGAAAGTTTTAAGGAAAGCTTTAATTGAAGATGATAAGGATAAAAATTCTACAAATGACTTTGGCCATGATATTATCCCAAAAATGTTAGCTAGCGGCGATCCACTTTATGTTTATAAATTTGATGGATACTGGAAAGATGTTGGAACTGTAAGAAGCTATTGGCAGGCAAATTTAGATTTAATTGATCCAAACAATGAATTGGATATTTACGATGAGGATTGGAAAATATATACAACAAGCCTTAATTTGCCTCCACATAGAATCGGCCCAAAAGGCGAACTTAAAGATGCACTAGTAAATGAAGCGTGTGTAATCGATGGAAAAGTTGATAATTCAGTTCTATTTTCTAATGTCAAAGTAGATGAGGGTGCAGAAGTTTATAATTCAGTACTTTTAAATGGATCTCATATTAAAGAAGGGGTAAAAATTTACAATTGTGTAGTCGCAGAAGATATTGAAATAGATGAAAATATAGGTTGTGAAAACTCTAATAGCGTCTATTTGGTTAGTAATGAAGGTATAGAGGAGGAATAGGATGGATAGTGTATTAGCTTTAGTTTATAGTTCTGAATTCAATCCAGCTAATTATGGTGAATTATGCAAGGTTAGACCAGATTATATGTTACCTTTTGGGGGAAGATATAGAATTATTGATTTCACCTTATCAAATCTTACCAATTATGACATTACAAATGTAATATTATTTGCTGGCAAAAAGATGAGGTCAACCCTTGACCATATTGGAAATGGCAAAAGTTGGGAATTAAATAGAAGACGCGGAGGACTAACAATAAATCCACCAAATTATGATATAAAAGATCCATCTGAAGTAAGTAAATATTATGATTCTTTGCCTGCTTATGAGCAAAGTAACGCAGAGTATGTTTTTATTACAAATCCTATGTATATTACTAAGGTGGATATTGGTGATGCAAAAGAAAGAATGAAATCAAACGATACAGATGTTTTGATATTTACTCAAAAAACTAGAGATGACTATGGATTTTTATTAAATAGAAGGATTATCAATTCTGATGATAATAATAAGCCATTAAATGCTGGAATCAACCTTGGGTTAAGTGATGAATTTGACTTGTTTGCTGGTTCTATTCTAATAAAAAGAGAAGTGTTTATAAAAGTTTTAAGATATGCTGTAGAAATGAATAATATTGATTCTTTGCTTTCAGCTATATTTAAATATCCATCAAATTTAAGTAAAGATTTTTATAGAATTGACAAGCAATTACAAATTATAATGGATACTTATTCATTTTTTGATGCCAATATAAAATTGTTGGATAGAGAATATTTTGATAATATGTTCTACAAAGACGGTTTAGTTTATACAAAATCCAAAGATGAACCATCAACTTCTTATACAAAAGACTCTTTAGCCAAAAATTCTTTAGTTGCTAATGGTTCAATTATTGAAGGAGAGGTTGAAAACTCAATAATCTTTAGAGGTGTAAATATCAAAAAGAATGCAGTTGTTAAAAACTCAATAATTTTCCAAGATAGCGTAATTGGTGAAGATGCAATTTTAAACTTTACTATATGTGAAAAAGGAACAGAAATTGGAAATAATATGAAATTATTTGGCAATAGATCACATCCTTTTGTCAGTAATAAAAATGAAAAATTAAACAATAGGAGTTACTAATGAAAGTTCTTTATCTTACTAGTGAGGCGGTACCCTTTATAAAAACTGGTGGTCTTGCTGATGTTGCAGGATCCTTGCCTAAAGAGCTTAAAAATCTTGGCGTTGATATAAGAGTTGTTCTTCCAATGTATGAAACAATTGACGAAAAATACAAATCAATGATGGAAAAAGTAACTGAATTTTATGTAGATCTTGATTGGAAACATCAGTATACTGGAATTTATCAATTGGATTTTGATGGAGTAACATACTATTTTATTGATAATAAAGAGTATTTTTCAAGATCCTATCCTTATGGATTTGGTGATGATGCTGAAAGATTTATTTACTTTTCTAAGGCTTGTACTCTTTTGCCAAAAGAGATCAATTTTAAACCAGATATAATTCATTCTAATGATTGGCATACTGCTATGGTAAATGTTTTTGTCAATGATTTTAGACATGGTGATTCTTATTATGATGATATAAGGACATTATTTACTATTCATAATCTTAAATATCAAGGTGTTTTTGACCCTGATGTGATGAGACTTGCAGGTCTTGATGGTGGATATTTTAATGAAAATGACCTAAAATATTACGATGCAATAAACTTTATGAAAGGTGGTATAATCCATGCCACCGCTGTAAATACTGTGTCAGAAAATTATGCTAGAGAAATTCATTATCCTTTTTATGGTGAAGGTTTAGATGGAGTAATTAGACAATACGATTATAAGCTTTCTGGAATTGTAAATGGAATTGATTACAAACAATGGAATCCAAAAACTGATAAGCTTATAGATTATAATTACGATATAAAAACTATAAAAAACAAAAGTAAGAATAAATTAGCCTTACAAAAACTATATGATCTTCCTCAAAGGGAAGATGTTCCTATGATTGGTCTTGTATCAAGACTAAATGAAATGAAGGGAATGGACCTTGTTAGGTATATATTAGATGAACTCTTATCTGAAGATATACAATTTGTAGTTTTAGGTACGGGAGAATATACTTACGAGGAAATGTTTAAATATTTCGCTTGGAAATATCCAGAAAAAATGGCTGCAAGAATATATTTTAATTCCAAAGAAAGCAATAAAATATATGCAGCAAGTGATTTTTATCTAATGCCTTCTATTTCTGAGCCTTGCGGAATAAGTCAACTAATAGCTATGAGATATGGTTCACTTCCTATAGTGCGTGAAGCAGGTGGACTAAAAGATACTGTTGTTCCTTACAATGAATACACTGGTGAGGGAACTGGTTATTCTTTTTCAAATATTAATGCTCACGAGTTATTGTTTGCAATAAAAAATGCCATAAGTATCTACAAAGACAATCCTAAGGCTCATCAGCAATTGGTTAAAAATGCAATGAATATAGATTTAGATTGGCAAATTTCTGCAGAAAAATACTTGGATTTGTATGAAAAAACAAAAGCTTAATATAAGTAAAGATTTAATCATAGAAAGAATACAAAATTATTTGTATTCTTTTTATGCTAAGGATCTTTCTTTTGCAAGAGAAAAAGAAGTATATGATTCCTTGTGCAGATTTGTGATGGAAATTGTCGGTAAAACTTGGGTAGCAAGCAAAAAAATAAAAGAAGGCTATGAAGTTTATATTTTAAGTTTCGAGTATTTGCCAGGAGGATTTTTAAAAAATATATCCGCTAAACTAGAAATTGAAGATCAAATAAAAGCTGCCATAAATGAAATTGGTTTTGATTATGATCATATTTTGAAATTTGATAAAGATCTTGCTCTTGGTATTGGAGATATGGGTATGGGAAGCTCTTATTTGATAAATGCACTCACAAATGCAAAAATAAAGGCAACTGCTTATGCTCTAAGATATGAGTCAGGAGATTTTAAACAATCAATCGAAAATGGAGTGCAATTAGCTAAGTCTGATTCATGGCTTAAAGATGGATCCAATTTCGAACATCAGAAATCTTTTACAAATATTATAGATATTTATGACAAAAAAGATAAAGTGACGACCTATGATATGCCCATAGTTTCAGATGATGGAAGTTTTGTGAACACTTTAAGATTATTTAAGTCTGATCCAATTTCCGATGTAGATCTTAAAGATTTTACCAAGGGCGATTTAATAAAGGCTTATGAAAATTATATAAACAGCTCTTCTCTCACCAAATTTTTGTATGTGGATGATTCTACCTATGATGGAAAAATTTTAAGATTAAAGCAAGAATACTTTTTTGCAGCGGCATCAATGAGAGATTTTGTAAGAAGATATATCTTATATTACAAAGATATTCGAAATATAAACAAACAAACTAATGTAGTAATAAATGATATCCATCCAAGCTTAGCTTTAGTTGAATTTATCCGAATACTAAAAAGCCAATATGATTTTTCTATTAAGGAAGCTATAGCATACACAAGAGAAATATTTTATCATTTGGTTTTTTCTATTACTGATGATTCTTTAGAAAAATATCCTGTGGATGAAATTAGAAAAATGAATCAAGACTTATTTAATACTATAGTTGAAATTCAAGCAGAATTAGTTAAAGAAGAAAACTATCTACCATTAATCGAAGATTCTTTTGTAATCTTTAAAAATATTAATAAATCATTATCAAAAGAATACATTTTCCTTTCAAAAACTCTTTACGAGGATAGAAAAGCAAACGATAATACAAGATATATTAATATGGGAACTGATACTTTTACTTATGGCAAAAGTGCCAATCCCAAACTTTATAATTTATTAAGAGATAATGGGATAAATGATATAAATACAGATAGAGATAAGCTAAATTCTCTAATAAATAACAAAAGATTTTCTGCTGATCTTGAAGAAATTAAATTTGAAAATAAAGAAAAGCTTATAAAGAAATTGGAAAAAGAAAAAGATATCAATCCATATTCAATATTTGATATGCAACTATCAATTATGCATGAGGGCAAAAGGCAAATATTAAACGCCTTAGCCATAGCTTATGAATTTTTCTATTTAAGAGATAATTCCAATACTTATTATATACCTAAGACTTATATTTTTTCTGGCAAAGCCAATGAGGGATATTATGTGGCCAAAGAAGCTATAAAACTAATAATGGCACTAAAAAAACTTGTTGAATCAGATAAAATAATTAGGGAAAAAATAAAAATAATTTTTGTAGAAAACTTAAATGTAAGTCTACAAAAATTTCTCTACCCAGCTTGCGATATATACTCAAATTTAACTAACCCATTATTAGATAATATGAATTTCGATATCCTTAATACTTCAATAAATATGTCTAATATACTTTCCACAAGAGGTGGAATTGTAAATAATTTAGAAGAAGAAAATTCATTTTATCTATTAGCTGATAGTTTCAAAAATTATAAAAACATGAAAGAAAATAAGTCTTATAGAGCCTATGATCTATTAAACAATAATGAAATAGTAAGCTATACAACAAGGAATTTAATCAATGAATCCTATCAAAATTTCCCTTACAATTTCAAGGCTCTTTTAGATGAAATATTATTATATAATGACTCATTTAATATTCTATTGAATCTTTCGGAGTTGATAAAATTGCGTAAAGAAATTTCATTTGATTTTTTAGATAGAGAAAAATGGACGGGAAACGAAATAAAGAATTTGATATGGTCTAGTGAATTTAACATAGATGATGTTTTGCAAAGGAAAAAAAGTTTTGTTAACGAAAATAGAAAAAATAAAATATGAAGATATAAAAGATATAGATCTTGGGGCAATTTATGAAAAATCGAAAACAGTATTTAGAGTTTTTGCTCCAGATCCTAAAAAAATTGAATTAAAAATAGGAAAAAATTTCAATAACCCAAGAAATAAAAAAATTTCTATGAAAAAAAATAATTTGGGGATTTTTGAAGTAACTTTAAAGGGTGACTTTCATGGATATTTTTATTCATATATTATTGATGATGTCTATGAAATCACAGATCCTTATTCCTACGCATCATCCATAAATAGTATGTACTCTATCGTTTGTGATTTGAGAAAAACTGACCCTGTAGGTTTTAGAAATTCAGAAGTTCCCAAGATTAAAATTGACGATGCTATAATCTATGAATTGAATGTAAAAAATTATACTGCTGATAAATCAAGTAATGTTAAAAATGCAGGAAAATATCTAGGTCTATGTGAAAAAAATAGAAAATATCACGGTTTTTCTACAGGAATTGACAATATAATTGATTTAGGTATTACTCATGTCCAATTGCTGCCGATTTTTGACTTCTTTAGTGTAGATGAAGCCTCTGATAAGTTTTTTGATGATAATAACTATAATTGGGGTTACGATCCAGAATTATATTTTGTACCAGAAGGTTCATATTCTACAAATCCCAAAGATCCCTTAAATAGAATTTATGAATTAAAAAAGATGATAGAAAGTTTTCATCAAAATAACATCGCTGTTGTTATGGATGTTGTTTTTAACCATACTTTTAAATCGTATGATTCAAATCTTTATAGCTTATGTAAATATTATTACAGATTAAATGAAGATGAAACTTTTTCAAATGGATCTGGAGTTGGTAATGAGCTTGCAAGTGAGAGATCCTTCGTAAGAAAATTAATAATCGATTGCCTAAAATTTTGGGTCAGTGAATATAAAATAGATGGCTTTCGCTTTGATTTGATGGGTCTAATTGATATAGACACAATGAAAATTGCTGTAAAAGAGCTAAGAAAAATAAATCCAAATATAATAATTTATGGCGAGCCTTGGTTTGCTTTATCTACAACTTTAGCTTATGAAAAGCAAAGTCTAAAGGGATCGCAAAAATCACAAGGTTTTGGAGTTTTTAATGACATATTTAGAGATGCAATCAAAGGAGATACAGAATCATTTGCCATAGGCTATATTCAAGGAGATTTTAAGCTTAAAGGACTTCTCCAAGAGGGAATAGCTGGATCATTATCAAATGATAGCTTAGTAGGCTTCACAGATCAGGCAAATGAATCGATTAATTATTTAAATTGTCACGATAATTTGATTTTGTATGATAAGTTGCAAATTTCCTTATCAAATCTTGATAAAATTGACGATTATGTCAAACTTAGTATGGGAATAATATTGCTTTCTTATGGAATTCCTTTTTTATATGAGGGTAATGAATTTAATCATTCTAAAAAAAATGACAGAAATTCCTATAATTCGCCTTTATTTGTAAATGCAATAAATTGGGCAGACAAAGAAATTAATTATGGAATTTTCACCTATACGAAAGATCTAATTGCTTTAAGAAAAAGTCTTGGTGTATTTTCCAATACAAGTAGAGAAAATATAAAGAAAAATTTGGAATTTATGCAAACAGAAAGTGATTCAACAATAATTTATAAAATTACTGAGCAAAAAAGCACAATTCTAATAATTATAAATTCTAAAGACCAGATAGAAAATATTAAAAAAGTAGACTTGGAAAAATTCCTTGGCAAAAATATTGATAATATTGAAAATATTTTTTCTAAAGAGGGTAAAAATACTTATAAGATAGAAATTAAGGATGCTTTAACAATTGATGAATTATCAGTAAACGTCTATAAAATTGGAGGTTAATATGGATTACAGGAAAAATTTTGAGAGCTGGTATAACAACGAAAAATTTGATGAAGAAACAAAAAGAGAATTAGAAAAAATTAAAGATGACGATAAGGAAATTAAAGATAGGTTTTATAGCTCCTTAGAATTTGGAACAGCAGGCTTGCGTGGTAAACTTGGAGCAGGAACTAATAGAATGAACGAATATATGGTTGCACAAGCTACCCAAGGTTTTGCAGATACTATTTCTGAAAATGGAGAAGAAGCAAAAAAAGCAGGTGTTGCAATTGCCTATGATGTTCGTCACAAATCAAAAGAATTCGCAAAAATAACTGCAGAAGTATTTGCTGCAAATGGTATTAAGGTTTATATTCACAAAGATATAGAGCCAACACCAGTTTTATCCTATACAGTTAGACATCTAAAAACTTCCGCTGGAGTTATGGTAACTGCAAGTCATAATCCAAGAGAATACAATGGCTATAAAGCTTACAATTCAGAAGGAAGTCAAATATTAGATGAAACTGCAAATAAAATCTTAAATCATATATCAGAGCATCAAGACTTTTTTGCAATTCCAAGAATTGATTTCGAAGAGGGATTAAAAGAAGGGATTATTGAATATGTAGATGATCAATTATTAGAAGATTATGTAAAAGAAGTTTTGGCTTGTACAATAAATGATGATATAGATAAGGATATTAAAATTGTCTACACACCACTTAACGGCTGTGGCAACAAACTTGTAAGAAGAATATTAGATGAACGTGGATTCAAAAATATTTACATCGTTAAGGAACAAGAAAATCCTGATCCTGATTTTACAACAGTTGGATATCCAAATCCAGAAATGCCAGCAGCATTTGAATATTCAGAAAAATTAGGCAAAGAAGTTGGCGCAGACTTATTACTTGCAACAGATCCAGATTCCGATAGATGTGCTGTAGAAATTAAAGATGATAATGGAGAATATATATTCTTATCTGGAAATAAAATTGGATCTTTATTAACTAATTATATACTAGAAGCTTTAGAAAAAAACAATGAACTTCCAGAAAATGGTGCAGTAGTTAAATCATTAGTTTCAACAGATTTGGTAAAACCTATTGCTGCAAAATACAATGTAAAAACTTATGATGTTCTAACAGGTTTTAAAAATATTTATGAAGTTGCTAATAAATTAGAAAAAGACAATTCAGGTAAATTTATCTTTGGTTTTGAAGAATCTATTGGCTACAACTATAAAGACTTTGTAAGAGATAAAGATGCAGTAAACTCTGCTATGATGATTGCTGAAATGGCAGGATATTACAAAAAAATGAGCAAAAGCATGCTTGATGTTCTTGATGAAATCTATAAAGAACATGGATTTTATGCAAATGATGTAATTTCTATAACCTTAACTGGAATAGATGGACAAGAACGTATAGGTCGTATTATGGAAAGCGTTCGTCAAAATCCAATAAAAGATTTAGCAGGACTTAAAACAGACCATATAATTGATTACAAAAATGACGATACAGGTTTGGCAAAATCAAACGTATTAAAATATTATTTTGAAGATAATTCATGGCTTGCTTTAAGACCATCAGGTACTGAACCAAAAATTAAAGTTTATGTAAATTCTGTCGATAAAGATGAAAAGTCATCAACGAAGAAAAAAGATCTATTGATAAAAGAAATGAATGACATCATCGACTCTATTGAATAGAGCATATTTAGACCTTTAAAATTAATAAGAGTAAACCATAAGGAACTAGTCTAAAATATAGATTAGATCCTTTTTTATTTTAATGTTTGATATTATCGCCTAAAAGCTAGTAAACTCAAAACTAATAAGTTTTCAAATATAATTTATGTGGTAAAATATAAGAACAAAAGTAAAGGATGAATATTATGGATAAATTTTTTAATTTTATAGATAGAATTTTTTCAATAAATGTATTTGGCAATTTAACATTATATCAATTGATTTCGACAATATTAAAGTATATCTTTGTAATAGTTGTTTTTTATTTTATATATTCTATTATAAGAATAATATATTACGATGTTAAAACAACTTTGTTAAAGGAAAAAGAATCTGATACCTATTTAAAACTAATAAATAAAAATGATGCCTTTAGATTTATGGTTCAGGAATACTATTTTATTGGCGAAGAAGATACAATTGGTCGTGATGATAGAAATACTATTTGTATAAAGGATAAGTATTTGTCAAAATTTCACGCAAGAATAATTCAAGATGAAGATATATATTTCCTTGAAGATTTGAAATCTGCCAACGGAACTTTTTTGAATGGAGAAAGAATAGAAGATGCAATTGAACTAAAGACTAATGATATTATTCATCTTGGTCAATTGCAATTCTTGTTTATCCAAGGAGATAAAAATGAATAAAGATTTAGATTTAACCTTAAGAGAAGATAAGTATAGCAATAAATCGACTTTTTTACTGTTGATTTTTACTTTTTTATCTTTATCACTTTCTCTAATTTTTAATATTAAAAACATCGGCAATACTGACTTTTATACTTATTTGGCGATTTTATTAGTAGTTGTCTTATCAACAAGCCTTGTAAGTAAGATTACAAAAGCAGATAACATCCTGGTTATGATTGTAAATATGCTTTTTTCTATAGGAGTTTCTATGATATATAGATTAAATCCATCTTATGGCAAAAGGCAATTACAATTTTATTTAGTAGGTATAGCCTTGTTTTTTATTACATTTTTTATACTAAAAGCATTTAAGTTTTGGTCTAAAATAAGTATTTTTTATGTTATCGTTTCTGTTGGATTATTTGTTGCAACACTTGTTTTTGGTACTTATTTAGGAGGAGCTAAAAACTGGATAGTTATTAAGAATTTTTCTTTTCAGCCATCTGAATTTATCAAAGTTCCACTAGCATTTTTCGTTGCAAGCTTTTATGCACGTTATAATGAAATTGTAAGCAAACCCTTTGGTAGATATTATATGGAATTTGTTATTTTAATGTTTATAGGTTTTTTATTTTTACAAAAAGACTTAGGGACTGCATTGATATTTTTTGGTCTTATGATTTTAAGCCAATTTGTCTATGAAAAAGATAGGTTTTTTATTGTATTTAACATAATTTCTATGATTTTAGGTTCCATTCTTGCTTATTTTATGTTTGGACATGTAAGGATAAGAGTTGCAACTTGGCTTGATCCATGGTCGGATATAAATAAAAAAGGATATCAAATTACTCAGGCTTTATTTGCCACAGCTAGTGGTGGATTATTTGGAACTGGAATTGGTTTGGGTCATCCAGATTATATACCTGTTGCAGAATCTGACTTTATTTTCTCAGCTATTACTGAAGAAATGGGAGTATTTATGGGAATTGCGGTAATTCTTCTGTTTATGATTTTGGTATATAGAGCTTTTAAAATATCTTTGACTCAGCAAGATAAATTTTTTTCAACACTAGCATTTTGTATAGGAGTTTTATTTGCCTTACAAACTTTTATTATACTTGGTGGAGTTTTGAAAGTTATACCCCTAACTGGAGTAACCTTACCTTTTATATCTCAAGGTGGTTCTTCCATGCTTTCAGGTTTTATACTTCTAGGTTGTTTGCAATATTGTGCTACAAATATTAAATATGGAGATGAAACTAATGACTGAAGATAAAAATTTTAAGGCAAAGAAAAAAAGGAAAACTGAAAAAAGCTTCATTGATAAAATAAAAGAATTAGAAAAAGAGCAAAGAATTAAAGATAGCAGAGAGTTAAAAGTCCTATCAAAATCAACCCTAAACAAAAGATTGCTTTTTGTAATGATCTTTTTTGTACTTCTTTTTATGGGCCTTGCCATGTATATTGTATATTTTCAACTTTTCAAAGCAAAAGAGATAGCAAAAAATGAAAATAACAGAAGATTGTGGGTAAATGAAGATGCAATTGATAGAGGAATAATTTTTGATAGAAAGGGAAATATCCTAGCTTATAACCAAGAAAACCAAGATGGTAGTAAAGAAAGAATCTATAATTATGGCAAAGCAAGCGCAGCAATTACTGGTTATAATTCAAAAACTTATGGAAAAACTGGCATAGAGAAAACATACAATAATTGGTTACTAAATTTAAAAGAAGAAAATTTAAGTCAGTTTAGAAAAATGGTTGTAAAAACAGACAAAGGAAATGATTTACACCTAACAATTGATCAAAATATCCAAAATTTAGCTTATAATTATTTGAGTCCTCATCAAGGTGCAATAGTAATAATGAATCCAAAAACAGGTGAAATTTTAGCCTTGGCATCAGCTCCAACTTTTGATCCTAATACTGTAAATAGAGATTGGGATAACCTAATTGCAAATAACAACGGACCTTTAGTAAATAGAGCTACTTCGGGCTTATATAGACCAGGATCAATTTTTAAAATCATTACATCTAATGCTATGCTTGAAAATAATATTGATAAGTCTTATGAAGATACAGGTACAGAAACTATACAAAATTTTGATATCAAAAACTTTGGCGATCAAGTTTTTGGAAGTCTTGATTTAAGAAGTGCTTTTGTTCATTCTGTAAACACATATTTTGCCTCAAAAACAAATAAAATGGGTAAGGAATCTTTGATGAAGATGACAGATAAATATATGTTTAACAAAAGCTATGACTTTGATTTGGAGAAATACGATTCGACTATACCATACAAAGAATTAAACCAAGTAGATTTAGCTATGACTGGTTTTGGTTATGGGAAAACAAAGACAACTCCTCTTCACATGGCAATGATGGTTTCATCAATTGCTTCAGAAGGGAAAATGATGAAGCCAAGGCTTGTTTCATCTATAACAAATAAAGAAGGTGAAACTCTTTGGGAATCAGAAAAAGAAGTCTTATCAAAAGTTACAAGTGTGGAAAATGCCAATATAATAAGAGATATGATGGTAGATGTAGTAAATGAAGGTACTGCAAAAGGAGCTTATATACAAGGAATCCAGCTAGCAGGCAAAACTGGTACTGTTGATAAAAACGACGGACTAATTGATTCCTGGTTTGTAGGATTTGCTCCTGCTTATGACCCAAAAATTGCTATTGCTATTGTAATAGAAAATTCGACAGACGCAGCAGGAGTAACTGTAGCACCAATTGCAAGAAATTTAATTTTTGACATTTTTAATCAAGTAAACTTAGAATAAAATTACAATAACTTATTTTTGATATTAGTCCAATAGTGATTATTGTCAAGAATAAGTTTTTTTATTGTCTTATTTGAAACTTTAATGCTAATTTTATAATCTTTAGTTTGATGTTCTTTTCCATCAAAGATAAAAACAGTATGGTAATTATCCCTTCTTGATACTAAGATATCGACTATAGCATTTTCTGGTAAAACTATAGGACTTTTAAGGGATTTGTTTATATTTGAATAAATAGGAGCAATTGGAGTTAGCTCAAAACCTTTTAAAGATTGGTGAAGAATTGCACCGCCAGCAGATAAATTATAAGCTGTAGACCCATGGGGAGTTGAAATTATAAGACCATCGCCTTGGAAATTTTCTACAAAAATCCCGTCAATAAATACTTTTAGTCTAACAATTTGATTTCTATCACTTTTTACAACAACTTCATTTAGGCAAGAAATATGATTTCTGTTTACATTTGAATCCAAAACTGTAAGTTCTTCTGTAAAATATGATCCATTTTTTAGAGCTTTTGCAAAAGATTCAATTTCGTTAACTTCAATCTCTTGATAAAAACCCAAATGCCCTGTGTTAATTCCAATAAAAGGAATATCAGTAAAATTTGTATCGTGAACTGCTTTAAGAAATGTCCCATCTCCACCAATAACAAGATTTAACATGGCATGAGGATCATATGTTTTAGAAATAATAAAGCCATAATTTTCTAATATATCTTTGCTTTTATAAAAAATATTTTTGCTATATTTCGATTTATTTTTAAATATATTTATAACATTTGTCATCTTGAAAACCTCTCATATAATACATTATAACATAGAGGTCGATATGAATAGTATAAATTTTAAAATAAATGAAAAAATAACTACAAAAAAATTCTTATTAGAAAATAATTTTTCCAAAAGAGCAATTAAAGATATCTTGGAAAATGGCTATTTTGTTAATGATGATAAGGTTAATAAAAATTTTGACTTAAATATAAATGATTCTTTAATTATTCCAATAGAAGATGAGAAGATTGACTATGACAAAGTCAAAGGCGAATTAGAAATTGTTTACGAAGATCAAAATATATTAGTTGTAAACAAAGCTTATAATTTGACAGTAAATTCCAAAGGTCAAATATCTTTGGCAAATTATTTAGCTTATTATTTTTCTGAAAATAATATAAAGTCAAAAGTGAGACTAGTTAATCGTTTGGATATGAATACTTCTGGACTTTTGATGGTTGCAAAAAATCCTTATTCTATGGCATATTATCAAAATCAAATTGAAAAAATTCTTTTTAAGAAGAATTACTTGGCTGTTGTCGAAGGAAAATTAGACATAGATGAAATAATAAAATTAAATTTAGCCTACAATGAAGATCAAAAAAGATATGAAGTTTCAAAAGATGGAAAAACTGCCATAACTTACTTTAAAACTTTAACTTATGACCCATCAAAAGACATAACTTATATAAATGCTGATATAAAAACTGGAAAAACTCATCAAATTAGAGCGTCTTTAGCAAATCTTGGCTATCCAATTTTAGGAGATAAACTTTATGGATCAAAAATCAAGCTAGGAAGATTTTTGCTCCACGCTTACAAAATACAATTCATAAGATTTCTAGATGGGAAAAAAATAATATTAGAATCAGATCCGAATTTTGAAAAATTCCTAGATTCCATTAAAAATTGACAATTTTATATCTTAAATCTAAAGTTTCACATTTTAAAATAATTTGAAACTTTATTTTTTTGAAAAAAATGATTTATTTTGATTTAAAATGCTTGACAATGATTTAATATTATTCTATAATAGTTTATAGAAAGGATTTGCCATGCTAAAGGAAGAAAGATTTTCAAAAATAATAGAGTTAGTAAATGAGAAAGGCTCAGTAAAAACTACGGAAGTTTCTGAAGTTTTAGACACCTCACTAGCAACAGTAAGAAGAGATCTTAATGAACTTCATGCACTTAATAAAATTGTAAAAGTTTTTGGTGGAGCTAGCTCAATCAAAAACGCTCAATTTATTTCAACTGAGGACGACTTGGATTATAAATTTACAATTAATACTAAAGAAAAAGATCTTATTGGAAAATTTGCTGCAAGTTTGATTTCTGAAAATGATTTTGTTTACTTAGATGCTGGAACGAGTGTAGAAGCTCTGATAGATTATATTAGTGCAGAAAATACTTATTACGTAACAAATTCTTTAACTATAGGAAAAAAGTTATCACTTATTGGCAAGAAAGTTTTTATTGTCCCTGGAGAGTTTAAAAAGGGAACAGGAGCATTGATTGGTGCAAGCACTTGTGATTATTTAGATAACTTCAACTTTAGTATTGGATTTTTTGGCACTAATGGCATACATGAACAAGTTGGTTTTACAACTCCAGATATAAACGAAGCTATGGTAAAATCAAAGGCTATTTCAAGGTGCAACAAAGTATATTTTTTGGCGGATTCTTCGAAGTTTGGGAAAGTTTCTAAGGTTACATTTTCTAATAATCCTAATTTAGAAATTATAACTAATGTAAAAAATGATGGAAAGGATGAAATTGTTATAAGAAAGTTAAAGGAGGGCCTATGATTTATACTTTAACTTTAAATCCTGCCCTAGACCACATTGTTAGAGTGAAACATTTGGATCTAGGCGAAACAAATAGGATGGATGAAGAGATTATAAAGGCGGGCGGTAAAGGAATAAATGTTTCAAAGCTTTTGAAAAATCTTGGAATGGATTCACTTTCCTTAGCCTACATAGGAGGATTTACTGGCAAAGAGCTTGAAAGGTTAGTTAAAGATGATTGGGGACTTAAGACGGATTTTATTGAAATTTCTAAAGGCATAACAAGGATAAATGTAAAAATAAAAGCTGATAATGAAACTGAAATAAATGGTAAGGGCCTTATAATTAACGAAAGCGAGCAGAAATTACTTTTTGAAAAATTAGAAAAATTAGGAGATAATGACTATCTATTTTTATCAGGTTCAATACCAAAATCTTTAGGAGATAATTTTTATGCTAAAATTATGAAAGATTTAGAAAACAAAAACGTTAAGGTTATTGTAGATGCTTCTGGAAATGCCTTAAAAGAAAGTTTAGCGCTTAAACCTTACCTAATAAAACCTAATCAAAGAGAACTTGAAGAAATATTCGATGTTGAAATTAAAACTGATAAAGATTTAAGCACCTACGGTAAAAAACTTCAGGATTTAGGAGCAAGAAATATAATAATTTCCTTAGGGAAAAATGGTGCATTTTTGCTTGATGAAAACGGCAATGAATATTATTCAAAAGCCCCAGAAGGAAAATTGGTTGATTCAGTAGGATCTGGAGATTCAATGCTTGCAGGTTTTGTTTATGGAATAACAGCTGGTTTTTCTACAGAAGAAGCCTTTAAGTTTGCGCTAGCATGTGGATCGGCAACTGCTTTTTCAGAAAATATCGCAACAAAAGAAGAAATTTATAATTTATATGAAAATATTTAGGAGTAAAAATGAAAATTATTGATTTATTAAAAAAAAGCTCCATAAAACTTGGGGAAAGTCCTGCAAGTAAGGAAGATTTAATTGGAAAACTTGTAGACTTAATGGCAACTAGTGGCAATTTAAATGACAAAGAAATTTACAAGAAAGATGTACTGTTAAGAGAAGAATCTGGAACTACTGGAATTGGAGAAGGCATTGCAATTCCTCATGCAAAATCAGCAGGAGTAAACTTCCCTCAGTTAGCAGCTATGACAATTCCACAAGGAACAGATTATGAGTCTTTGGATGGAGAAGATACTAAACTATTTTTCCTTATAGCTGTACCAGAAAAATCATCTGATGAACACATAGTTCTTTTACAAAGACTTTCAACCATGCTCATGGATCAAAGTTTTAGAGAAGATTTACTAAATGCCAAAGATGAGGATGAATTTTTAACTATAATAGCTAATAAAGAAAAAGAAAAGTTCCCAGACGATTTTGTAAAAAACACTGAAAATACTGTAAAAGGATCTTACGACCTATTAGCAGTAACTGGATGCCCAACTGGTATAGCTCATACATTTATGGCAGCAGAAGCCTTAAAAGAAAAAGCAAAAGAAATGGGCTACACTATGAAAGTTGAAACTCACGGATCTACAGGAATAGAAAATGCACTAACAAATGAAGAAATTAAAAATGCTAAAGGCATAATTATTGCTTGCGATGTGGGAGTTAAAAAATCAAGATTTTCAGGCAAAAGACTTGTAGAAACTAAAGTTTCTAATGGAATAAATAAGCCAGCAGAACTTATAGAAAAAGCTTTAAATGAAAATACAAAAACTTACAAATCTGATGTAAATATTAAAGAAGAAGATGTAAGTGAAAAAGCTTCATTAGGTCAAACAATTTATAAACATCTTATGAACGGTGTTTCACATATGCTACCATTTGTAGTTGGTGGAGGTATTTTAATTGCCCTAGCATTTTTACTTGATGATTATACAATTGATCCTGCAAACTTCGGTTCAAACACACCGATTGCAGCTTTATTTAAAGAAATTGGTGGTGCAGCATTTGGATTTATGTTACCAGTTCTTGCTGGTTTTATAGGAATGTCAATAGCAGATAGACCTGGACTAACAGTTGGTTTTGTCGGAGGATTTTTGGCAAATGCTGGAGGAGCAGGATTTTTGGGAGCTTTAGTAGCTGGATTTTTATCAGGATATATAATTATTCTTTTAAGAAAAATAACAAGTCCACTACCAAAATCATTAGATGGAATTAAACCTATGCTAATTTTCCCACTATTTGGAATTTTATCTATAGGTCTTATAATGTTACTTTTACTAAACCCACCACTTGCAGCACTTAATGAATCTATAACAAATTGGCTAGAAACAATGGGTAGTGCTTCAAAAATCGTACTTGGATTCTTGCTAGGCGGAATGATGTCTGTAGATATGGGTGGTCCAATTAACAAGGCGGCTTATTTATTTGGAACAGCATCTTTAGCATCTGGATCATCTTTAGTAATGGCAGCTGTAATGGCTGGAGGAATGGTTCCACCACTAGCGCTATCACTATCAATGATATTATTCAAAGATAAATATAGTGAAAAAGATAGACAAACAATACCGACAAATATCATAATGGGACTTTCATTTATTACAGAAGGAGCAATTCCATTTGCAGCAGCAGACCCACTAAGAGTAATACCAGCTTCAATAGTTGGTAGTGGAATAGCAGGAATGCTATCTATGGTATTTAATTGCTCATTAAGAGCACCTCACGGTGGAATTTGGGTAATAGGAGTTATAGAAAATCCAATAATGTATCTACTAGCTATAGTAGTAGGATCATTGGTATCTGCACTTTTATTAGGAATATTAAAGAAAAAAGTAAATTAACTATAAAAGGCAAGGCTAAGTCCTTGCTTTTTTTAAAAAATAAAACAAATTTAATTTATAAATTAAAAATCAAAATTTGTTGAAAATATTTTCCTAATGTATTATAATTTAATCATCCTAAGGAGTATAGGTCCGTATTTAAACCTACATCAATTATATGGGATTGCCTTGTTCCAGCTTGGATGGAAAGCCTCCACAGAGTGGACTTCAGATATTCTGGACAGCTTGCCCACCTTCACAAAAGCGAAGGTTATAATTAAGGGCCACCTTAGGATTTTTATTTGTGAAATGTGTGTTATATATTCTTTTTTGGGTATATAATAATTAGTAAAACTTAAAGGAGTGATAGAAAAAATGTCAATAAGTGATTATATAGAACAAAAAGCAAGAGCAAAACAAAGAGAAATTAAATACGAAATTTGGAAAGCTAAAAATCATGATAGCAGAATGAGAACTCAAGGTGCGTTGTTAGGTGCTTTAGTAGGAGTTACAGCTGGAATATTATTGGCTCCAAAATCTGGTAAAGAAACTAGAGAAGATATTGCAGATGCTTTTGATGAAACAATAAACAATGTTAAAGACACTACTTATGATTTGATGGATAGTGCAACTGATATGGTTTATAACGCAAAAGATTCTTATGAAGATTTAAAATATAGAGCTTACACAGATTTACAACCAGTTAGAGAAGGTTTTGATTATGGCAAAGAAATTGCCAAACAAACAGGCGAACAAATTGCTGAAACTGCAAATAATGTAAAAGAAAATGTAGCCGAAGGTGTTTCTGAAGTAGGTAAAATTGTAAATCATACAGCAGATAATGTAAAAGAAGATATCAAAGAAGGTGCTGATGAAGCTTCTGATGTTGTAGAAGAAAAACATCAAGATAATAAAAAAGAAGCTAACAAATCCAAAGAAGAAATAAAAGAAAATGCAGAAGACCTTGCTGATAAAGCAAAAGAAACAAAGGAAGAAGTAAAAGAAGCAGATAAAAAAGCTTCTGAAAATAATAAAAAAAATAACTAGGGAGTATTAAATGATAACTATAAATTTTAATCTTCTTGGTAATATTATCCTAACAATTGTTGGGATTGTTGCTTTGATATATTTGATAATGACACTATCAAATATCAATAAATTAGTCAAATCTTTCCAAGGGATACTAGAAAAAAATGAAGATAATCTTGATGATGTTATCAATAAGCTACCATCAGTTGTAGATCAAGCAAATACTCTTGTAAATAATATAAATACAATTGTTCAAGATCCAAATTTAAGAATGGCAATTGCCAAAGCTAACGATACTATGACAAATGTAAGTAGTATTAGTGATGACATCAGAGATACTGTAAATTATGTTGGTGTGACAGCTGTTGATAGTATTGATACTGTTAACGCTGGAATTTCATCTGTTAGTGATTATTCTTCACTAATTATGGATGTAATTGACATAGTAAAAAATGTAATATCTGGCAGATAGGAGAAAGGTCATCAAATAAGATGGCCTTTTAATTTAAGAGGGTGAATTATGGGACAACCAACTATTAAAGATGTGGCAAAACTTGCAGGAGTTTCAATATCTACAGTATCAAGAGTAATGAATAATTCAAAACCTGTAAGTCCTGAAGCAAAAAGAAAAGTATTAGATGCTATAAATAAACTTGATTTTAAACCTAATGAATTAGCAAGATCGCTAGTTATGAGAAAATCCAATTTACTAGGAGTTATAGTTTCTGACTTAGCTATAGAATATATGGCTCATTTAGTTAGAGGAGCAGAAGAAATAGGCAGAGTTTATAAATATGATATTTTACTTTCAAGCTCTTATGGATCAGAAGATTCTATCAATAATGCAATCGATTTTTTGGCTACAAAACAAGTAGAGGGCTTAGTAATTATATCTGAAAGTATAAGTGATGAAAGTTTATTGAAGCTTAGAGAAGCTAAAATACCATTTGTATTATTAGATAAATACTATTCTTCAAAAAATCTACATACAGTAAGAATTGACTATGAAAAGGAAGAATACAAACTTATAAAATATCTTTTAGATTCAGGTCATGAAAATGTACTATTATTGGAAACAAAAGATGATAATATTGTCAAAAAAGCAAAACTAGAAGGTTACAAAAAAGCCATAGAAGAAAATAAGAAAAAAAGTTTTGCAATAGAAATAGATGGACTTACAAGTAATGATGGCTATAATATAGGAAAAGAAGTTATAAACTTATGCAAAAAGAATAAAATAAGTGCTGTAGCTTGCGAAAATGATGAAGTAGCCATAGGATTTATTGATTATTGTGCAGATAATGGCATAAATGTACCAAACGATTTAACCGTAACAGGTTTTGGAGATAGGTCAATAGCTAGTATTTATAGACCAAATCTAACAACTGTAGCAATACCGTATTATGATATTGGTGCTATAGCAATAAGAGCTTTGATTAAAAGGATCAAAGATGAAGATGATATTTTAACTGAGGATTGGATAATAGATGCAAATTTAAAAATAAGGCAATCTAGCAAATCATTCAGTTGAAAATATATAAAATAACTACTATAATATATGTAGAAAATTAATAGGGAGGCTATTATGGCAGAAAGAAAAGTAATTGTAGAAAATGAAACAGGTTTACACGCTAGACCAGCAGCTAGTTTAGTTCAATTTGTAAAAAACTATTCTGGCGAAGTAAAAATCATTAAAGATGGTAAAGAAGCTAACGCAAAATCAATATTTAACGTTATGAGCCTTGGAATTGCTAAAGGAGCAGAAATAGAACTTGTAATTGATGGCGAAGATGATGAAAAATTTGCAGATCAATTAGTTGATTTTATAAAAAACTTATCAGAATAATTTTATCATTAGGGGATGCTGCATTAAATATAAACTAATTTTGTTTTATCAATATTTTTTATTGATTATCTAATCCTTATCTATTGGGAAAGATAATCGATTGAGATAACTATATGATATAACAAAGAGTTTATATAGCAACAGCCTCTTTTTTTTATAAATTTTATAGAAAGGATGATTATGACAAACAAATATCAAGGTATAAAGGCAAGTTCAGGTATAGCTATAGGTAATATTTATCTGTTTAATAGAGAAAAAGTTGATATAGACCAATCAAAAATCGAAAAAGAACTGATTGAAAAAGAAATATCCAAAGTAAATGATGCGATAAATTCTTATGTTAATCAACTATCAGATACAAAAGGAGCCAACCAAGCACAAATAAATATAGCTAACGCTCACAAAGAACTTTTGCAAGATCCATATTTTTCAGATACTATAGAATCTAAAATAACTAACGAATTGAAAAATGCAGAGCTAGCATTAAGTGAAACCATCAACGAAATGGTAGAAATAATGAGCCAAATTGATGATGAATATTTGAAAGAACGTGCAAGTGACTATAAAGACATTGGCTATCAATTAATGTATAAATTAAAAGGAATTACTCCCAAAGATTTATCCAACATAGAAAAAAATACAATTATCATTTCTAAAGAACTTACACCTTCAGATACTTCCAATATGAATAAGGAAAATGTTGCAGGATTTGCAACGGATTTAGGTGGAAAGACCAGTCATACATCAATTATAGCTCAAACTTTAGATATCCCTGCCCTTGTTGGTATGAAAGATATATCAACTAAAGTAGAAGATGGAAAATTAGCCATTATAGATGGTAATGAAGGCTTTATTATCGTTGATCCATCAGAAGAAGAACTAGAAATATATAAATCAAAGATCAAAAAAGAAGAAGAAATTAGACAAAGATTAAAATTAATAAAAGATAAAAGAGCAACCACTAAAGACGGAAGAAGTGTTGAAGTTTCTGCTAATATTGGAAACTTAGAAGATCTTAAAATTGCAATAGAAAATGGCTGCGATGGTGTAGGATTATTTAGAACAGAATTTCTATACATGGAAAATACTCATTTTCCAACAGAAGATGAACAATTTGAAGTTTACAAGCAAGCCACAAAAATGCTAGGAGAAAAACCACTTATTATAAGAACCTTAGACATTGGTGGAGATAAGGGATTAGATTATTTCGAATTCCCTGTAGAAGAAAATCCGTTCTTAGGTTATAGAGCAATTAGATTATGTCTTGATAGAGAAGATATATTTATGACACAACTAAAAGCTTTAGTTCGTGCATCAGCTTATGGAAATTTAAAAATAATGATTCCTATGATTATTAATGTTTCAGAATTCAAAAGAACCTTAGAATTAGTTGATCAAATAAAATCTCAGTTTGATAAAGATGGAATATCTTATAATAAGGACCTTGAAATTGGAATAATGGTTGAAACTCCTGCATCTGTTTTCATGGCAGATAAATTAATAAAATATGTAGACTTTTTCTCAATCGGTACAAATGATTTATCTCAATACACACTAGCTTGCGATAGAGGCAATGAAAATATTTCTTATCTATATTCAAACTATAATCCAGCTGTACTTCGTGCAATTAAGCATGTAATAGATGAATCTCACAAGGCTAACAAATGGACAGGAATGTGCGGTCAATTTGCGTCTGATACTGAAGCTACGAAGTTGCTATTAGGTTTAGGTTTGGATGAATTTTCAGCAGCATCATCAAAAATTGCAGAAATTAAAGATACAATCATAAACTCTGAATTTAGCGAGGAAGAAAAATTTGCTATTAGCTTATTAGATCTTGAAACTCCAGAAGAAATAGAAGAAAAAGTAAAAAATCATAATAATTAACTGAAAGATTTTTAATCTATGGATAAAGATTGTAATATAAAAAATTATTTATCTAATCATACAAAAGAAGAAAATTATAAACTAGGTTTAGAATTTGGGAAATATCTAAAAAATATTCATCAAAAAAAAGCTAAAGATGGTATTAATTCCTACGAATTATTTAATACCAAGGCTAACTACCTATTTTATAGGCACGGCTTGAGCGACGATATTGGTGATAATGACTATATATTAGTAGATTTTATTAATCAAAATAAACATCTAACAAAAAATATTGAATCTAAAAGAATAATTGGACAAATTAATTTTGAAAATATTTTACTTGATGGTGATAACAATTTTCTATTGAAAGAAAAAGAAAATTTTCATTATGGTGATCCTGCTTTTGATTTTACAAACATTAATAAAATCTCAAAAGTTAGTAAAGAATTCTCAAAAGCTTGTTACAAGAGTTATTTCTTAGATAAAAAAGCACCTATAAAGTTTTTTAGGTTATTATCTATGTATCAAGCATATATAATATTAGAAGATATTGTTAATAAAAGAGATAAGTCTAATAGATATTTAACTGATGATGAATTTGAATATTTATTAAAAATTTATGATTATTTTAATAATGTAATTCCAATATGGATTTAAGAGAGCTTGGAGCTCTCTTTTTTTTATATAGGTAATTTACGAAAATAGATTTTTGTGGTAAGCTTAAATAAGCAAAAGATGGAGGAAGAGGATGAGAAAGAATGTTAATATTTTTATAGGATCTGTTATACTTGCTTGTGGTTTACATTTTTTCCTATTGCAAAATAATATTTCGGCTGGCGGAGTATCTGGTCTATCACTTGTTTTATCAAAGGTTACTGGAATAAATCTTGGCGTTTTAAACCTTATTTTAAACGTTATTGTTCTAATTTTGGGAGCAATTTTTATAAATGTTGACTTCACGAAAAAATCTATTTTATCGGCAGCTACTGTATCAGTTGTACTGATAGTTCTAGAAAAATGTTTACCACAAAAAGCTCTTACAGAAGAGATAATGCTTAATGTTATATTTGGACCGCTATTGGCTGCAATTGGTATTGGTATTATATTTTACAACGGTGGTTCTTCTGGTGGTACGGATGTAATAGCAGCTATTATTAATAAATACACAAATTTTCCTATACATATTAGCTTATTTATTACAGATTTTATTGTAGTATTATCATCCACATTTGTAATAGGTTTAGATAAAGGTCTATTCGCTATTTTAGTAATAATGATTCAAGATATAACAATTGATTATGTAATTCAAGGTTTAGGAAGAAAAATTGCTATATTTGTAATTAGCGATAGATATGAAGAAATTAATAATTTACTTATTAAAAAGCATGATAGAGGTGTAACTTTAATTCATGCTGAAGGTGGATACACAGGTAGAGAAAAAAGATTAGTTTTTACAATCTGTGCAACTAGAAAATATCCTATAATAAAAGATGATATATTATCTGTTGATGATAGAGCGTTTATATTCTCTCATACAATATCAGAAGTATTTGGAGAAGGTTTTACAATTAAAGAATTACGATAGGAGCAAATTATAAACAAATATAGATTAAAAAGATTTACAAAAAACAAAGCCTACTTAGCAACCCGATTTGGGGATGCAACTATTGATAAGAAGGAAGTCAAAGATAGAAGACAAGGAGATTTAATAAGCGCATATCTTTATTACGATAGAAATAAAATAATTAAGGCGACAATAGACTTTCCTTACGAATTTAATAAAATTTATGATCTTAAGGCGGTTGAGATCGATAAAGATGGTGTTTATTTTGAAATAATAAACAACAACCACATTTTTATGCCGTTTACAGAAAGAACTTATAGGATAATAAAAGAAATGACTTATCCTGTGACTTTTAAAGTCGATAAAAATGGATTTATAATACTATCATCAAAAATTAGAAATTTGCTTAGCCTAGATCATGATTTCAAAGAAAATGACGAAGTATGTGGAAGAATTTACTCAATAAATAAATCTATCGGTGCATTTATCGCCATAGATAATAAATTTGATTCTTTACTAAGAATAAATGAATTGCAAGGGGTTCACATTGAAGGTGAATTTATAGAAGCAAGAGTTAAAGAAGTAAAAAGTGATGGAAAAATTGAGCTTTCATTAAGAAAAAGAGCTTATCTAGAAATTGACAATGATTCTGATAATATATTAGATTATTTATATGAAAATGATGGTGTTGCTTATATATCTGATAAATCATCACCAGAACAGATAAAAAAACTCTTTGGTATTAGCAAATCATCTTTTAAAAAAGCATTAGGTAGACTTTATAAAAACAAAGATATAAAAATATACAATAACAAAATTGAATTAAATGAGGGTAAAAATGTCTGAAAATAAATTGATAGCAGAAGTAAATGGGGTAAAAATCTATCAAGAAGATTTGTTTAATCTTTTGGCAGCTATGGAAGATAAAGCTAGATTTAACTCAAAAGAAGGCTTAAATGTATTGGCTGATGAACTAGTTAACCAAGAACTTTTATTACAAGATGCAAAAGAAAATAAGCTTGATAATGAAGAAGAATTTGTTAAAGAACTTGAAATAGTGAAAAATAATATGCTAAAAAATTACGCAATGCACAAGATTTTTGAAAAAGTAAGCGTAAGTGAAGATGAAATCGAAAACTATTATGAAGAAAATAAAGACACTTTATTTTCACCGGTTACTTATACTGCCAGCCATATCTTACTAGAAAGTGAAGAAATGGCAGATAAAGTTTTAGATCAAATAAATGAGGGTTTAGATTTTAAGGAAGCAGCAAAAAAATATTCACTTGATCCTACAAAAGATAATGGTGGTTCTTTAGGATCTTTCCCAAAAGGAGTAATGGTTAAAGAGTTTCAACAAGGCCTTGATGAGCTTAAGATTGGTGAAATTTCAAAGCCAATAAAAACACAATTTGGCTACCACATTATTAAACTTGATAACAAAATGGATTCATCAAATACCTACGATGACATAAAAGATAAAGTAAAATCAACCTATGAAATGGTTAAAAGACAGGAAAAGTATATAGAAAAGATAAAAGATCTTACAAAAAAGGCAGAAATAAATAAATATTATTAGGTGAGTTTATGGATTATGAATCATTAATGGATAAGCTAAAAATAAATATCGAAAATCTATCGGATTTTATAAATAATACTCAAGCAAAACATCCTCTATCAGAATATATAAGTAAAATTGCTGTAGAAAATGGCTTTGAAGTTACTGGTGTCAATGATGCAATTTATTTTAAAAGAGGAGATAAGCCATCTGCAATAATTCACTTAAATTTAGAATACAAAAATAAGAATTATGATTTTTCAATAGATGAAAATAATCCCTTGCAATTAATTTCTTCTTGTGAAAGCACATATATAAATGCGATATTAATTATTTCTTTGTTGTTTTTTCAAGAAGATGCTAAATTTGATATTCTAATGACAAAAAATGTTATTCAAACTGAAAATAAAAGTTTTCAAACTTTAGCAAATATAATAAGAAGCGAAAATATTATTAATTTAAATCTTAATAAAAGTTTTTGTCTAGCAGATCAATTTAGTTCCTTGATATTATCTAGAATAAATATACCAGTGGAAAGATTTGAGATTACTTATGATTATAAGAAATTTAGAATTTCTTTAAATAATCTAATTGGTGGTCATACAGGTGAAGATCTAGACAAACTTAGATTAAATTCAATAAAAACTCTGATAGGATTTATTAGAAGAATAAAATCTAAAGTAGATATCGATATAACAAATATAACAGCTGGTGAAAGATATGATAATATCCCTAGTGCTGGTTTTATTGATTTCGTAGTAAAAAGCCAATATGAAAATGAATTATTGGATATTTACCAAATCATAAAAAACGATTACATAGAAAAAAATTTAAAGCATGAACCAGAAATGGATTTATCAATTGAAGAAATTTCTGAAATTGATTTTAATCCTATTGACCAAGCAAGTTTTGATCATCTATTGTCATTTGTGGAATTAATACCATCTGGAGCCTATAAGGTAGATAATATATCTAATGAGCTTATAAGCTCTATCAACTTATCGACAGCTAGAACTTTTGAAGATTTATTTGCATTTGTCATAGTTTATAGATCATTGTCAGAAGAGATAATGAATGAGATGCAAAATAAAACCTCAATAGCTGCTGAAATAAGTTATGGAGAAATTATAACAAATCTTGTTATACCAAAATGGAAAAATTCGAATGATAAATTAGTAAACGCTTTTAGAAGAGCATATACAAATATTTTCAATGAAGATTTGCAAGTTATTAAAACCCAATATTCTTTAGATTCTAGTATAATATTTAACAATTTAAATGTTAACTTGGTATCATTAGGGGTAGAATATAAACAAGGGGATGATGGTAATTATTATAGCAAGTTAGCTGATATTGTTAGTGAAACAATGCTAATAGATAATGCTATTACCCAATTAGAAGAAAATTGAGGAGGACATGTGTGAGCGAAAAATTAGAAATACATGGTCATAAGTTAGAATTTTTGAAAAATGAAGGAAAAGCTGTAATTTCTTTGGATTTTGGAGAAGATTCTGAAGAATGCTATTTAATCGATATTTTCTCAGTAGATGATATTGATTATGTGGCCTTAATATCAAGTATGAGTAATGAAATTTATTTATTTTATTATGAAGATTCTTTTGATGATGAAAATGAAATAGATTTAAAAACAATAGAAGATGAAGATGAAATAGATGAAGTTTTCCACTTGTTTGGTCATTATTGGGATGATGATGCAATCGATCAACTAGTAGAAGATTACAATACTGATTTAGAAATAAAGGAAAACACAGAAGATGTTATAATCGATGAAGAAATTATCTACGAAGAAGAGGATATTGATTTAGAAGATAAAGATGAATAATCCGTATTATTCAATTAGTGAATATTATAAAACAAAATATGGCGAAAAAATCTATAAGCTACCGATAAAATTATCTCTTACTTGCCCTAATAGGGACGGTGAAGCTTCTTACGGCGGATGTATATATTGCTCGGAAGATGGTGGAAGTTTTGAAAATTTACCCTCATATTTAAGCGTTGAAGACCAATTAACAAAAAACAAAGCTTATATAGGGAAGAAATACAAAATAAATAAATTTATTGCCTATTTTCAAAATTTTACTAATACTTATATGGATTTACATACTTTTAAAGAAATAATAAAAGCTTGTGAAAAGGATTATATAGTTGCAGTTGCAATATCAACTAGATCTGATTGTATTAGTGAAGATAAGCTTGACTTTCTTTATCAATGGAAGGAAAAAACTGGTAAAGATATAATTTTTGAATTGGGTTTGCAAACTGCAAATTATAAAACTTTAGAGATATTAAATAGAGCTGAAAGTTTGGCGGATTTCATAAAAGCTTGTAATTTAATCAATAAATATGATTTTAGGATTTGTGCTCACGTTATACTTTCCCTACCCTGGGATGATATAAGAGATGTTAGAGAGACTGCTAGAATTATTAATTCTTTGAATGTAAAAGAAGTTAAAATTCATTCCTTATTTATTATAAAAGGAACAAAGCTTTGTCAGATGTATGAAAACAATGAATTTGTCATGCCGAGCAAAGAAGAATATGAGAAAAATGTAATAGAATTTTTAAGAATTCTAAAAAAAGATGTGGCAATTTCTAGACTAGTCGGTAGAGCTCCTAGCGAAAAAACTGTATTTTGCAATTGGGATAGTTCTTGGTGGCTAATAAGAGATGAAATTGTGAAAATAATGATTGAAAACGGATTTGTTCAAGGTGATAAGTCCGATGATAAGATATATAAAAAAATAAAGGGGGACATGTAAATGTTATATTATGTAATTGGAACATCTGGATCAGGAAAAACTCAATATTTAGTTGATGAAGCTACTAAAGAAAAGGAAAAAGACGTAAATAATGTAGCTTTTGTTACAACTGAAGATGATAGAACAAGAATTTTAAACCACAGAGTTAGAGTAATAAATGCAAAATCATACAATATAACTTGTATAGGACAACTCAAAGGCTTTATAGCTGGTATTTTGGCACGTGATTATGATATCGGCAAAATTTATGTTGATGGAGCTTATGAGATAGCAGATATAAATAAAGACAACTTAGAAAAACTTACTGACGAATTAATGAGATTATCAGAATATGCAAAAGCAGATATTTATCTAAGTTTAGACTGGTCAAAAGAAGATATACCTGAATCTATTAAAGCTGAAGTAATAGAAGTAAATTAAAAGATTTATGTGACCGTCTCCTAAGAGGCGGTTTTTTATTATGATAAAAGAAATAGATAAACTAAAGGCGTTTGAAAAATTTAGAAAGGAAGCCATTGATTTATTAGAAGAATCTAAAATAGATAAAGATAAATTTTTACATAAAAACTTAGATTACATAAGAAAACTTGATCTAAAACCATTTTCTAATATAAAAAATGTAGAAGAGGCAATCTATAATTACCAGTATTATAATCTCTTGGCTAAAAAATCCAATGCAGAGGCAAAAAATATTGTAAATAATTATAAAAAACGAAAATTATATGCTAGGCTAATCAATGAAAGAGAAAATTATTATTGCCTAAAAGATATTGCAACACAGAGAATACTAGAGCTTTTAGACTATAAGTTTGTAGAAAGTTATTTTATTATTCTTAATTCAAAAAGATTAAAGGGTGAAATTTTTGAAATTAATATAAAATCAGAAGAAAAATTAATTTTACATTCAAAAAATAAGAAAATCTTAAATGAATTAAAAGACCACGGGGTATTTTTGGATTATTCCAGGCCCTCTTTAATCGATTCTTACGTAAATAAATCTTACTAATATGATAGAAATTACTATAAACAAAAATGATGCAAACCAAAGATTTGATCGATTTCTAAGAAAATATTTTTCTAATGCACCACTTTCATTGATACAAAAAAATATTAGAAAGAAAAATTTTAAAATCAATGGCAAAAGAGCTACAGCGGATATGTTTGTTAAAGAAGCCGATGTTGTCAATATGTATATTTCTGATAGCGACTACAATAAATGGGTAAGAAAAATTGATTATAAAGCTAGCGATTTTGATCTAGACATAGTATATGAAGATGAAAATATAATTATTTTGGATAAGAAGAGTGGTCTATTAACTCATTCTTCAAATCCAAAAGAATATGGTAACAACTTAGTTGATCAAATGATTTCTTATCTTCTTAAAACCAAAAAAGTCGATAGCAGAGATAAAACATTTACACCTGCTGTAGTTAATAGACTAGACAGAAATACCGAAGGATTAGTAATCGGTGCGAAAAACGCTATGGCACTTAGAAATCTAAACAAAGCTATAAGAGAAAATAAAATTTCCAAATATTATTTAACCATAGTAAAAGGTGAGATAAAAGAAGAATTTACTGTAGACACTTATATATCAAAAAATGAGAATAAAAATAAAGTGAAACAATCAGATAAGGGCTCTAGGATAATTACAAAATTTAGACCTATAGAAAGTAATGGTAGTTTTAGTCTTATAGAATGTGAATTATTAACAGGAAAAACTCATCAAATTAGATATTCGTTAAAAAAGAATAAGACTCCAATAATTGGTGATAGCAAATATGGCAATAAAGACATAAATAATATGCTATTTGATAAACTTGCGATAAAAAATCAAGTATTATTAGCATATAAGTTGAAATTTGGAGAAATAGAAGGTTTAGAATATCTTATAGATCGAGAATTTCTTTCAAAGAAAAAAGATAATATAATAAGCCTAAAAAATAAAATATTTAAATTGTAGGAGATATGCTAATGGATAAAGTCATAGGTGTGGATTTAGGTGGAACAAAAATAAATGCTTGTCTTATAGATAGAGAAGGGAAAATATTAGATAGAAATAGTATCGACACTCAAGCAAAAGAGGGTCGTGATGTTGTTTTAAACAATATCAAAAAAACAATTTATGGTTTAGATTACAAAGAGGCCATAGCTATAGGCATTGGAACTCCAGGTTTTATTGATTCAGAAAATGGAATTGTTACATTTGCTGGAAATATTGAAGGATGGAGTGGCTTAAATTTAAAAAAAGCCGTAGAAGAATTTGTAGATGTACCTGTATTTGTAGAAAATGATGCAAACATAGCCTTACTTGCAGAAAAGTGGTTGGGATCTTGCAAAGATGCTAATGATATTGTTATGATAACACTTGGTACTGGAGTAGGTGGTGCAGTTTATAATTCTAAAAGAGGAATGTTAACAGGATCTCATTTCCAGGGAGCAGAACTAGGACATATAATCCTTCATCCAGCTGGTGATTATTGTACCTGTGGTCAACACGGATGTGCAGAAGCTTACTGTTCTGGAAGTGCTTTATCTAAAAATTACAAAAAACTAACAGGTGAAGATTTAAGTGGAGAACAAATCCTAAAGAGAATTGAAATAGACTCATATGCTAAAGAAGTATTAAACACCTATCAAGAAGATTTGGCATATTTTTTGACAAGCCTTAGAAATATTTTTGATCCAGAAGTTATAGTAATTGGTGGTGGAGTTATAAACTCAAAAGATATTTGGTGGGATGGAATGATTGAAAAATTCAATGTGGTTTGCAATAACACTCTTAATATAAGTGTAATTCCTGCTAAATTTTTGAATGATTCTGGTGTTATTGGAGCAGGTAAAATTGCTTTTGAAAGGATAGATAATGGAAAATAATAAAGTCTTAATATTAGATGATGAAAATGCAATAAGACAATTTATGAAAATCAACCTGGAATATCAGGGCTATAAGACTTGTGAAGCAGCTAGTGGAGAAGAGGCATTAAAAGTTTTTGAAGAAGAAAATCCTGCAGTTGCAATACTTGATGTAATGCTTCCAGGTATCAACGGATTTGAAGTTTGCCAAAAAATAAGAGAAAAATCTCCTAAAACTGGAATTATAATGGTTTCAGCTAAAAGCCAAGATATAGATAAAATCTTGGGTCTTGAAAGAGGTGCTGATGATTATATTATTAAACCCTTTAATCCTCAAGAATTAATACTAAGAGTAAGATCTCTAATGAGAAGAGTAAATTTAACAAATGATAAAATTGAAGGAGAAAAAACAAATTCTATAAACGATGGTCCATTTACTCTAGATTTATATGCAAAAACTTTTTATAAAAATGGTCAAGAAATTGACCTAACTCCAACAGAATTTGCTATACTTAAAAACTTCATTAACTCAAAAGGTAAAGCGATGACTCGCGATGAAATTATGAAGCAAACCTGGGGAGAAAATTATAGCAACGATACAAAAATTGTTGATGTCAATATAAGAAGAATAAGAGCAAAAATAGAAGAAGATCCAGCAAAACCTAAATATATTGAAACTGTTTGGGGCACAGGTTATAGATGGAACTAGCAAATAATAAATTAAATATCAATTCCTCATACAGAATAACAATAGTTAGATTTATAATGATGTTTGTTATAACTGTTGTAATTGGTTTTGAGATATTTGCCTTTAATAGTATTAGAAATTACTATCAATCAACTTTATTAGGATCAATGCTAAATCAGGCAAAAATAGATCAGTTGCAATTTAACAATTATTCTAATAAATACGATTTGGCAGAGATAATTCTTGGTGATAAAAACGCATTTTATAGGGGTAATACAACACAAGTTCAAATATTAGATAATTCAGGAACAGTACTTTTTGATTCTCAAGCATCAAATGATGTTGGAAAAAAGCTAATCCATTCTGATATAAAAGCTTCAAAAGAAGGTAAGCAAGGTATTTATAGGCGCAAAAATCTTAGAACTAAAGAAGAGATAATATCTTTATCATATCCTTTAAATTCTAATGATAAGCAAGCGGGAATCCTAAGATTAACTAGCTCAATGTCAAAAGTTAATCAGAAAATCAGATCAGACATGGTTATTTATATTATATTTGGCATATTTGTTGTTATTGCAGCTTTTATTCTTGCATTAATAGCCTCAAAAAGCCTTGTTGCACCAATTCTTAAATTAATCGATGTTTCAGAAAAATTAGCTCAAGGAAATTTCAATGTAAAAGCGGAAATTAACGGTAATGATGAAATATCAGAACTAGGTCAAACTTTAAATTTCATGAGCGAAAATATCATAAGAAGAGAAGATATGAAAAACGAGTTTATATCTTCAGTTTCTCATGAACTTAGAACACCACTTACTTCTATCAAAGGATGGGCTATTACTTTACAGTCTAAGGAAATTCAAGAAAATAAAGATATGCTTAACCAAGGACTTAGCATCATCGAGAGTGAAGGTGATAGATTATCCATGATGGTTGAAGATTTATTAGATTTCTCTAGGTTACAATCAAGTAACTTCAAATATGAAAAAGAAAAAATAGATATAGTGGAACTTGTAAAACAAGTCCATACCCAATTAAGTCCTCGAGCTGAAAATGAGGGAATAAATTTCACTCTAACTTCCTTATATAAATCCATTTATGTTTTTGCAGATAAAAATAGAATGAAAGAAGTTTTTATAAATATAATAGATAATGCCATAAAATTTACAGATGAAAATGGTAATATAGATATACTCATAGAGCAATTAAATGATTATGTAACAATAACTATAAAAGATGATGGTGAGGGTATCAAAGAAGATGAAATTGCCTTTGTAGCAAGTAAATTTTATAAGGGTTCTTCTTCCAAATCACAAACAGGTCTTGGATTATCAATATGTGAAGAAATTGTAAAAGCTCATGATGGAAATATGATAATTAAAAGTAAATATGGCTCTGGAACTTCAGTAATTATAGAAATACCGAGGATGCAAGATGAAAAAGATTATTAGATGTTGTTTGTTTTTTATTTTTAGTATATTTTTAGTATCTTGTTCTAAGGGATCAGATGATGAATTAAACGATCTAATTTTAACTCCGGTACTCGATAGTCCTGTTTTACAAGGGACTTGGCAAGTAACTAAGGTTGAAAATATAACCGGTGTTAATAATACAAATTCACCTAAAATTGGCGATAAACTTTATATTAACAATAACTTGGTGGCTATAAACAAGGAATATGCTTTTCCTCCAACATTCACTTCAAAATATGTAATTTTGAGTGACTATTTAATAAATCGTGGCTATAATTTTGACAATGTAGCAATAGATGAAAATGTTGTAGTTGTAAACGCCTCACAAGGTCAATATTTTTCAAGAGATTTTATAAAAACATCCGATGATGAAATTTTTTATATAGCCGATGATAATATGATATTTTTATCAAAAGTATCGGATGATGTTGATTCCGAAGTGGTAAATTCTTTCAAAGTTCTAGCAATATTTGAAAGAAGCAAAGATAAAAATCCAACAAAAAATGACGAAGATGAAGCTTTATTATTATCAGTAAGAGAAAGAGATGACCTGGCTGATAAAGATTTAGAATATAACTATTATACTTATCTAATAAAGATTCCTAAGAACGACAAAATAACTTATAAAAAATCAGAAGATATATTTATAAAAGGAAAAGACGAATATCGGAAAATACGAAGCAAAAAGAATAATTTAAGTGGCCTATATGATAATATAGAGGCTTTTCCTGCAAGATTAGAAGATCAGATGGATCAAAAAGAAAATATTGATAGATATAGCTTTAAAGATTTTGATATGGATTTAAGAATAAATTTTGCAGATATCAATTATATATCTTTTTCTTATACAAAATTATTATCCGATAATTCGATAAATAAATATGGATTTCTTGCGACTAATGAATTGCAAGATAATACTTTAATTTCAATAGATGAGTTCACAGGTGAAAATACTGCAACTGAACAATTTGAATATATGGTGTTAAATGAAGCAACTTCAGCTGATTCAGAAATAAAACCAAATGATATCATTATAGATAACACAAATTTTGGTTTGGTAAGAGATCTGGGAAATTGGACAATTCAAACATCCATTTACACAAAAGAAAAACAAATAAAAGCAAGCACTCAAATTCCTATGAGAAATCATCTTGATAATTCTGTTGCAAATCCAATAGACATTACAAAAGATCAAGTAAGAAATATCAATCCACAATTTAAAGACTACTATCTATTTAATGATGGTAAATATATATTAATCCAAACAGCAGATGAGATATTAATACACAAGATTAACAAAGATTATATAGAAAAAAAACCAATATTTTCAATTCCTACTGACAAAGCTAGTACATTGATTTCAATAAATCAGCAAAGTGGAAGCAATGTAAAAAATCTAGAGGAAAATTATCTAAACAATAATGAAATTATTGATAGTAATTGATTTTATTGAAAGAAGTTTGTTAAAATGTTATTATAAAGGAGAAATTAATGGAAATTGTTTTTGCAACAGGTAATAAAGATAAGCTTAAACAAGTTGAATTAATGTTAAAAGATATAGTTTTAAAGTCTCCAAAAGATTTTGGCTATGAGAATTTTGAAGTTGATGAAGATAAGGATACATTAGAAGGAAATGCTTATAAAAAAGCAATGACTTTTTATAATCTGACTAAAATTCCAACATTTTCTGATGATACTGGTTTATTTGTTGAAGCTTTAGATAATAGACCTGGAGTATTTGCCCATAGATATGCTGGAATTAATGCAACATACAAAGACAATAGGATAAAACTATTAGATGAGCTAAGTGGTAAGGAAAATAGGAAAGCTTATTTTAAAACTGTAGTATGCTTTGTAGATAAAAATTCCAAAGCTCATTATTTTGAGGGAAGGCTAAACGGGGTAATTACTGAAAAAGAAATTGGACCTTATGATTTCGGTTATGATCAGATATTTAAGCCTGACAATTCAAATCTAACCCTAGGACAAATGAAAGCTAGTGAAATTAATGAAATATCACATAGATCAAAAGCTATAAAAAATTTTGTTGATTTTCTGGGAAAAGAATATATATGAAAATACTTATAACTAGTGATACACACGGCTATTACGTTCCCATAAGTGAATACATTCTATCACATGATGATATTGATTTATTAATTCATGCTGGTGATGGAATAGAAGATGTAAAAAATATATATTACGAAACTGGAATAAATTATTACACAGTGAAGGGAAATAACGACTATTTTTCAAATGAATCTTATGATAAAATAATAGAGATTTTAAATAAGAAAATTTTTATAACCCATGGTCATAATTACAAAATAGATTATTATTTTGACAAAATACTCGAAAAATCAAAAAGTTTAAAAGCAGATATAACTATATTTGGCCATACTCACAAATATTATAATAATTATATTGATGGTATTCTATTTATAAATCCAGGTTCTGTGTCTTTGCCAAGAGATGGAAATCCCGGATTTATGATTATGGATATATCAAATGAAAAATTCTCTTTAGAGAGAGTTTTTCTATAAAGGAGCTACGATGACAGGAATTATTAACTTAATATCAGAATATTCCTCAAAACTAAATATTTTACCAATAATTGTTGTTATGAATATTATAATAACAATACTAATACATTTTCTAACTAAGAAGAAAATTACTAAATACCTACCTTCTTTTGCTATGCTTATAGCTGCTATTGTTATTTTTGTGTATGCACTTTCTATTTTCACTACAAGCGAAGGTCTAAATTTAAGCTGGATTGCTGTATTTTTAGCTTCCGCTGGTCTTGTTGGTATATTTGTATCACTAATAATAGATCTTATAAAATCCATCAACAAAAATTCAAATGTTATGGTAAAAAATGAAAATACTGTAAAAAAACAAAGCAAACGCAAATCAAATCCAAATAGAGTTGCTAAAAAAAATAGAAAAGTAAAAGAAAGAAATACTGATGAAAGTAAATTTTTCACAAAAAAAATTGATACCAAGAATATAAATAATAAGGTAGCTGCCCATAAAATAAATAAGGAAAACTACGAATTGAAAAATAATAAAGTAGATAAATAAAGGTAAAGTTATGCATGAAAATAAAGCTGCATTTTTTGATATTGACGGTACTTTATTTAGAAATAGTCTATTAATTGAGCATTTTTTACTGCTTACAAATGATGGTATAATTCCTAAAATTGCACGGGAAAATGAAATAGGCCCCTTGTATGAAAAATATCAAAATAGACTAGGTGCTTATGAAGACTATTTGGATAAGGCTTCACTGGTTTACCAGCAAAAGCTAGTAGGGATCGATAGAAAAACCATAGATAAATACTCTAAGATAGTTATAGAAAAAAATAAAAATAAAGTTTATATGTTTACTAAAAAAGCTGTGGAATTTCATAAAAAAAATGGTTATTTGATATTTTTCATTTCAGGATCTCCGGAATTTTTAGTAGATAATTTTGCAAAAATTTATGGAGCCAATCTAAGTATTGCCACAAAATATGAATTTGATGACGAAGATAAATTTACTGGAACTGTTAGACCAATGTGGGATGGGAGAAATAAACTTCAAGCAGTAATTAAACTGGCAGAAACTTATAAACTAGATTTAAGTAAATCCTATGCTTATGGCGACACCAACGGTGACATCACAATGTTTCAAATGGTAGGATTTCCGCATGCTATAAATCCGTCTTTTGAATTAATTGATAAACTTTTTGAAGATGAGGAACTAAGAAATAAAACAGTAATTGATATTGAACGAAAGGATGTAAATTATAGTTTTAATCTTTCCGACTTAAAAGCAAATTTCAAAAAATTTTAAATGTATAAAATTTTATTTTAAAAATTCTATAAGCTAAATTTTTAAGGCATTATTCAAATATAAGAAGATAATGCATATTATTACTTAAAATTTAGCTTTTTTTATTTTTCTTTGCAATATATCTAAATAATTATATTAAATTTTGTGTTAAAATGTAATAACGAGGTAGAAATGATGAAGGCAGAAGCTAGTGAACAATATCCAATAATTGAAAAACTTGAATATAACTTTTTGATTAATGAAGATATATACTCATTTAATACGCTTATGTCTTTATTATATGATAAAAATTTTGTGAAATTTTCTAAAAATGATTTTTATATGAAAGATTATGTCATTAAAAATCTCAAAAAGTTTTTTTACGACTTATCTAACATAGATCAAATAATTGATAATTTAGAAACTCTTATTTCAAATGATTTGAATCGTTATGAATATTTGATATCAATAAAAGCCCAGTACAGAGCTTTTAGAGATAAAAAAATGATCGATAAACTTGAGTATGAGCTTATTGAAACCTTTGATGTTTCTTATATGATGGATAGCTTAACTTATCCAAGCTCAAAAAAAGATAGTAAAATTTTACAAATTGGTGAGAATTTTAAGGAAAATATATATTCTGATAAAGAACTAATTTCAAATCTTACAAGAGATATGGGTAAATATTGCAAGCTAAAGATAAAGGCTAATATATTAACTTTGGATCAAAGTACCCATAGGCAGTTGAAATTTGATAGTACAAATTCTATTTATGCAGAAGATATTACCTTAAAGCAGATGAAAAAAATTTATGACAAATCTGTTTCATATTTATATAAATCCGTAGTAGATGTTTATGCTGAATATTATTTCAGAGGACTCATAAGAGAAGTATTAGAAAGATATCAATAGAGCTTTAAAAGCTCTTTTTTATTAGAAATTATGATAATTTTAGGAATAGATCCAGGAATTGCAATCATGGGTTATGGCGTGGTTGAATTTGATGGAAACAAGGTTAAAGTAATAGAAAATGGTGTTGTAACTACATCTAGTAAGAGTAAAACTCCTCAAAGACTAAAGGTACTTTACGATAACTTATATGATATTATAAAGGAATTTAAGCCTGATGAGTTTGCCATTGAAGAATTATTTTTTAATCAAAATGTTAAAACAGCCATAACAGTTGGTCATGCAAGGGGAATACAAATTCTTTGTGCAGAAGAAAATGCGCTACCAATTTATGAATATACCCCCTTACAAATTAAGCAATCAATTACAGGTTATGGAAGAGCTAGTAAAAGTCAAATGCAAAAAACGGTTACTACTCTTTTAAATTTAAAGCAAATACCTAAACCTGATGATGCAGCAGATGCCTTATCTGTTGCTCTTTGTCATGCTTTAAGTCAAAAATTTAAAGAAAACTTTAGGATGAATTAATGATTTCATATATAATCGGAGATGTTAGATCGATAAGCGAAAGTGAATTTGTTATAGAAAATAATAAGATTGGATATTTAATAAAGTCCTCTCTATCTACACTTTCTTTAATAGAATTAAATAATGAATACAAAATTTATACTTCTTTGCAAGTTAGAGAAGATGATATGAGTTTGTATGGTTTTTACTCTAAGGATGAATTAGAGATGTTTTTACTTTTGACATCTGTTTCATCAATAGGACCCAAAAATGCCATAGGAATCTTATCATTTCTTGAAGTAGATGATATAAAGCTAGCGATAATAGAAAGTGACATTGATAAATTAACTAAAGCTAAGGGAATTGGAAAAAAAACAGCAAGTAGGATTATTTTGGAACTTATGGATAAAATTAAACAAATGCCAGATATTAAGACCAATTCAAAGAAAACACTTACTAATGTTAATGAGGATATTGATGTTGCAAGAGAAGCTTTAATAAATTTAGGCTATGCTCAAAATGATATCAACCACGTATTAAATGAATTAAAGACTTCAGATTTAACTTTAGAAGAGCTTGTTAAAGAAAGCCTTAAAAGACTTTTGTAGGGAGTAGATGTAATGTATGATGCAAATGAAAGAATAGTTGGATCTAACGAGTTAGTGGAAGATTTGACTAATGAAAATTCAATAAGACCTAAGTGGCTTAAAGAATATATTGGTCAAGATAAGGTTAAGGAAAAACTTGATATATTCATAAAATCTTCACTATCAAGAAAAGAACCACTAGATCATGTACTTTTGCAAGGACCACCAGGCCTAGGCAAAACCACTCTATCTACAATAATAGCAAATGAGCTTGGTGTAAATATTAGAGTTACAAGTGGCCCTGCCATAGAAAGACCTTCTGATCTTGCAAGTATTCTTACAAATTTAAAGTACGGAGATGTGCTTTTTATTGATGAAATTCATAGAATTAATAGGTCTGTAGAAGAAATATTATATTCTGCCATGGAAGATTTTGTCCTTGATATCATTGTAGGTAAAGGACCAAATGCACAATCTATCCGCATAGACTTAGAAAAATTTACCCTTGTTGGTGCTACCACAAGATCTGGTATGCTATCTGCTCCATTAAGGGATAGATTTGGTGTTATGCTGTCATTAAATCTTTATGAAGCAGATGATTTAACAACAATTATAAAAAGATCAGCTGGAATTTTAAATATTGAAATAGAAGATGATGCAGCTTATGAAATAGCCAAAAGATCTAGAGGTACACCGAGGATTGCAAATAGATTATTAAAAAGAGTTAGAGACTATGCAATTGTTAGAAAAGATAGAATAATTGATTATCAAACTAGTAAAGAAGGACTTTCTTTACTTGAAATTGACGAAATGGGTCTTGATACTATGGATAAAAAAATAGTTATGACCATGTATGAAAATTTTAACGGTGGACCTGTTGGCGTAGATACAATAGCAGCATCTACAGGAATAGAAAATGTAACTATAGAAGATGTTTACGAGCCCTATCTTTTGCAAATTGGGTTTTTATCAAGAACTCCAAGAGGTAGGATTTTAACGAGAAATGCTTATAAACATTATGGACTAAAATACGAGGAATGAATGAAGACAGACGATTTTGATTATTATTTACCAGAAGAGCTAATAGCTCAACACCCAACTGAAAAAAGAGATCATGCAAGAATGCTTGTGCTAGATAAGAAAACAGGAAAAATTGAAGATAAGTATTTCTATGATATTATAGATTATCTAAATTGTGGGGATGTTCTGGTGATGAATGACACAAGAGTAATACCAGCAAGACTTTTTGGCCATAGAGAAAATAAAGAAGAAACTATAGAAGTTTTTATATTAAATAATATCGAGGGAAAAACATGGGAATGTTTGGTTCGTCCAGGCAAAAAAATGAAAATAGGAACAAAACTAATTTTTTCTGACGACCTTTCCTTAATAGTAAAAGATATAAAAGATGATGGAAATAGAATAGTTGAATTTGAATATCAGGGGATATTTAACGAAATATTAGACAAATTAGGAAATGTTCCACTTCCACCTTATATAAAGGAAGAATTAAAAGAAGCCGAAGATTACCAAACAGTTTATTCGAAAAACCCTGGATCAGTTGCAGCCCCAACTGCTGGCTTACACTTTACAAAAGAACTTTTAGAAAAAATAGAATCTAAAGGAATAAAACTTGCCTATCTAACATTAAATGTTGGCTTGGGAACCTTTAGACCAGTAAGTGTTGAAGATGTTAGTGATCATAAGATGCACAGCGAATTTTATACGATTTCTAAAGAAACTTGCGACATTATTAATAAAGCCCATGAAAATGGCAACAAAGTTATAGCTACAGGGACTACAACTATTAGAACTCTTGAATCAGTTTATAAAAAATGTGGCAAACTTTGTGAATCATCAGGTTGGACTGATATTTTCATCTATCCAGGCTTTAAATATGAGGTTGCTGATGCTATGATAACAAATTTTCATTTACCAAAATCAACCTTGATTATGCTTGTGGCGGCTTTTACATCAAAAGAAATGATATTAGATACCTATAAATATGCTGTCGAGCAAAAATATAGATTTTTTAGTTTTGGTGATGCGATGTTTATTCACTAAGGAGAAGTATGAGTTTAACATTTGAAGTTATAAAAAAAGATAAATATACAAATGCTAGAGTTGGTGTCATTCACACAGTCCATGGAGATATACCAACTCCGATTTTTATGCCAGTAGGAACTCTCGGAACAGTAAAAGCTATGACTGTTGATGAACTTAAAGAAATTGATGCAAAAATAATTTTGGGTAACACTTATCATCTTTACTTAAAACCAGGCATGGAAATTATGAGAGAAGCTGGTGGTTTGCACAAATTTATGAATTGGGATAGGCCGATTCTTACAGATAGTGGTGGATTTCAAGTTTTTTCCCTATCAGATATGAGAAAAATTTCTGAAAATGGAGTAGAATTTAGATCGCATATAGATGGCTCAAAACATTTTTTCACCCCAGAAAAATCTATTTCCATCCAAAATGACATCCATTCAGATATAATGATGAGCTTTGATGAGTGTGTAGATGCAAATGCTGATTATGATTATGTAAAAAAATCTATGGAAAGAACCATAAGATGGGCAAAAAGAGGACTTGATTACCATAAAGAAAATTCACACCCTGACCAATCTCTTTTTGGTATAATCCAAGGTGGTATGTTTAAAGATCTAAGAGAAATTTCAGTTAAGGAAACTAGTGCAATGGATTTTGATGGATTTTCTATTGGTGGACTTTCAGTTGGTGAAAGTAAAGAAACTATGATAGATATCTTAAACTTCACCACACCATTGTTACCTGAAAATAAACCAAGATATAATATGGGAGTAGGTTCTCCAGATTATTTATTTGAATCTTATCAAGCTGGTATTGATATGGCAGATTGTGTTTTGCCAACAAGAATGGCAAGACATGGTAGTGCTATGACATCTGAGGGAAGAGTAGTTATAAAAAATGCGACCTATAAAGATGATTTTTCTCCTCTAGACCATGATTGTGATTGTTACACTTGCAAAAATTATTCAAGAGCATATCTAAGACACTTAGTAAATGTAAATGAAATTTTAGCTGCAAGATTACTAACTTACCACAATTTGTATTTTTTAATTAAGCTTTGTGAAAATATTAGAGAAGCTATAATGGAAGATAGATTTTTGGAATATAAAGAAGAATTTTATAGAAAATACGGATATCAATGAAATTAGAATATATAATTTTGATAATACTTGTAATATCCTTTTATGAGCTTTCTCTAAAAGATTACATTAAAGACAAAAAGAATAGAGAATATATCAAAAATCATCTTGAAGTCGGTTCCAAAATAATTTGCAAAAATGGTTTAATAGCTTATGTAAAAGAAATTAATAATGATGAATTACTTATCGTAAGTGGTACTAATGAAAAACATTCGTATATGACGATTCTAGATTCTGATATAAGAAGTATTTTAAGTTAAGGCCTATGGCCTTTTTTCTTTATAAACTTTCAAAAAATGGTATAATTTTTTGTATATGAAAGGTGATGTTATGGCAAATTGGTTTATATATAATAAAAAATTTAATTATGAAATTAATCTTAAAAATGAAGGGATTACAAAATTACAAGCTCTTATTTTGGCAAATCGTAACATTACCGATCCACAGACTGTAGAAATGTTTTTAAATCCAAGTTTATCAAAATTACACGATCCATTTTTATTAAAAGATATGGATAAGGCAGTAGATTTGATAATAGAAACTATGCAAAACAATGGTGAAATAAGAATTTTTGGAGACTACGATCAAGATGGAATTTCATCTGTAATGACGCTTATGGACGGGCTTTTATTTTATTATGATAATATAAGTTACGATATTCCTCATAGAGTTGATGAGGGATATGGCATGAGTGATGGGATGGTCAGTAAGGCCATTTATGATAATGTTTCTTTAATTATCACTTGTGATAATGGTATAACTGGCTTTGATCAAGTAGAAGCTTTAAAAACTAAGGGTATCAAAGTAATAATAACTGACCACCATGAAATTGAAACTGAAACTGATGGCCAGTGGAAAATCCAAAAATTACCGGAAGCTGATGCTGTAATAAATCCCAAAAGAATTGATAGTTCATATCCTTTTAAAGATTTGTGTGGAGCAGGAGTTTGTTTTAAATTAATTTCTGCTCTTTATGAAAAATTAGAAGGTGATTTAGAATATCTCTATTCCTTATTAGAATATGTAGCAATGGGCACAGTTTGTGATATGGTTTCTCTTACTGATGAAAATAGGATTTTCGTAATAGAGGGACTAAAGAGATTAAATTATACAGAAAAATTTGCAATAAAAGCTTTATTGGAAGAAAGTTCGTGGAATAAAAAAATCGACGAATACACATTAGGATTTATAATAGGACCAATTATGAATGCTAGTGGAAGATTAGCTTCAGCAAAACTTGCTATAGATTTACTTATGGAAGAAGATATAGATAATATTTACAATATGTCAAAACAATTAGTTGACTTAAATAATAAACGTAAACTTTTAACTGATAAAGCTTTAGAAAAATGTTTGAATCTAATCAAAGACCAAAAGCTATATAAAGATGATATAATTATAGTATATGATGATTCAATTAACGAGTCTATTTGCGGGATAGTTGCAGGACGAATTAAGGAAAAATATTACAAACCTACTATAGTTTTATCCAAATCAAAAGAAGATGATATTGCAAAAGGTTCGGGTCGTTCAATTGATGGTTTTAATATATTTGAATCAATAGACGAATTTAGAGATATGTTAAAGTCTTTTGGTGGTCATCCTATGGCTTGTGGTTTATCAATTGATATTTCAAAAATAGATGAATTTAGAAATTTAATTAACAAAAATTCAACCTTAAAAAATTCTGATATGCAAAAAGTTGTAAATATAGATACGGTTATTAATCTTGATAAATTGTCCTTAGAATTAGCTGAAAGTATTAATAATTTACAACCATTTGGCAAAAATTTTGAAAAGCCAATTTTTGCTGATAGAAATGTAATAATTGAAAATCTTGAAATGATAGGCACTAATAAAAAAACCATGAGATTGCAATTAAGTAAAAATGGTCAAAGCATAAGTGCCATTAAATTTAATGGAGAAGATAGTCTTTCCTATTTAAAAAACAAATTTTCCAATAAAATATTAGGAAGTAAGATTGATATAGCGTATTACACAAGTATAAATGAATTTAGAGGCAATAGAAAGCTACAAATATTGATTAAAGATTTAAGATGAGGTAATTATGACAACTGATTTTATAAAAGAATTTGAAATATTCAAAGATTATGTACTTGAAAATAATCCAAATGCAAATATTGACCTCATTAAAAAAGCATTTTTTTTCGGAGAGTTTAATCATAGGGGACAAAAAAGAAATTCTGGAGAAGATTATTTTATCCATCCAATTGCTGTAGCTAAAACTTTATCGAGAATGAAGCTTGATGATCAAACAATTTGCGCTGGTCTTATGCATGATGTATTAGAAGATACTGATGTAACTTATGAGCAGATGAGGGATGAATTTGGAGAAGAAATAACATTTTTAGTTGATGGAGTTACCAAACTTAAAAATTTAAACTATAGTTCAAGAGAAGAAAAACAAGCAGAAAATATCCGCAAGATGGTAATGGCTATGAGTAACGATGTTAGAGTAGTCTTAATAAAACTTGCAGATAGACTTCACAATATGAGAACTTTGGAATACAAGACTCGTGAAAAACAAATTCAAACTGCCACAGAAACTATAGAAATATATGTGCCATTAGCTCACAGATTAGGAATTTATTCTATTAAATGGGAACTAGAAGATTTATGTTTTAGATATAGGGAGCCAGAAAAATACTATGAATTGGCACAAATGGTAGCCAGTAAGAGAAGGGAAAGAGAAGCTTATATTAATGAAATAATTGAAGCTCTTACTAATAGCTTAAAAAATAGCGGTATAAATTTTGAAATAAGTGGAAGACCAAAATCTCTTTATTCAATTTATAAAAAAATGATCAGAAACGATATTGAATTTGAAGAAATTTACGATCTTACGGCTGTTAGAGTTTTGGTAGATACCATAGCTGAGTGTTATGCTGTTTTGGGAAAAGTTCATTCTTTGTGGAAGCCAATACCAAATAGAATCAAAGATTATATAGGCCAACCAAAACCAAATGGTTATAGGTCTTTACACACTACAGTTTTTGGCGAAGATTCAAAACCATTTGAAGTTCAAATTAGAACTAGACAAATGCATAAGGAATGTGAATATGGTGTTGCTGCCCACTGGAGATATAAAGAAAATAATAGTAAAGAAACAGACTTTGACAATGCCATGGAATTTTTAAGAAGAATTATGGAATGGCAAAGAGAAGGTGGAGCTCATGAAGATAATAAGCAATTTATGGAAACGCTTAAAAATGATTTCTTCTCAAGAGAAGTTTACGTTTATTCTCCACGAGGCGAGATATATTCCTTGCCGTTAGGTTCATGCTCAATAGATTTTGCCTACAAAGTACATACCGAAGTAGGCAATAAATGTATTGGTGCAAAGGTAAATGGATCAATAGTTCCATTAACTCAGCAATTAAAAACTGGAGATGTAATTGAAATTTTAACATCTAAAAATTCTTCTGGACCTAGTAAAGATTGGTTAAATATTGTTAAAAGTTCTCAGGCAAAAAACAAAATAAAGCAGTTTTTCAAAAAGCATGAAAAAGAAGATAACATAGAAATTGGAAAAAATTTAATAATAAGAGAAATTAAAAAGCAAAGAGAAGGCTATAAAAATCTCTTAAAAGATGAATGGATTAATGAAATTGCTAATAGCTTGGGTTTTCCAAGTGATGAGCAAATGTATGCAGCAGTTGGTTATGGTAGAATTACAAGTGAACAAGTAATTCAAAAATTGATAAAAAAAGAAAAAGATCTTGAAAATAAAGAGAAACTTTTAAATGAACCAATAGAAGTTCATAAAACTTACGCTTCAAATCAAAGTTCTAAAAAAGAAGTTAGAGTTAGTGATTTGGAGGGAAATATTGATGTTAAATTTGCTAAATGTTGTACACCAGTTCCAGGAGATCCAATCATTGGCTATATAACAAGAGGTAATGGAATATCAGTTCATACAAAATCATGTCCAAATATTATTAATAATAAACAGCCAGAAAGGCTTATTGATGTTTACTGGCAAAATGAATCAACTGATAAATTCCCGGTAAAAATTCAAATTATTGCACATAATACTCCTTCAGTTATATACGATGTTACAAAAAATCTATCATCGTTAGATGTTAATATCGTAGGAATGAACGCTAGAGTTAATGATAATAACGAGGGTATTATCGATTTATCAGTTGAAGTTAATAGCACAGATCAGCTTAATGATGTAATAAGTAAATTAAAGTCTATAAAAACAGTTTATAGTGTATTTAGGGTGAGTAATTAATGAGAGCAGTTATACAAAAAGTTAGCAAAGCAAATGTTATAGTAGAAAATGAAGAAGTCGGAAAAATAAATAATGGTTTATTAGTCCTGCTTGCAGTTAAAGAAACTGACGACAAAGAAGACATTGCTTATATCAAGAAAAAAATTGAAAAATTAAGAATCTTTGAAGATCAAGAAGGTAAAATGAATCTTTCAGTAGAAGATGTTGGAGGAGAAATACTTTTGGTTTCACAATTTACCTTGTATGGAGATGTAAGAAAAGGAAATAGACCTTCATTCATCGAATCTGCAAAAGCAGATAAGGCTAATGAATTTTATGAAATATTAAAAGAAGAATTAGTAAATGACGGATTTAAAGTTCAAACAGGAAAATTTCAGACTCATATGCTAGTAAATCTTATAAATGATGGGCCTGTTACAATAATTATAGATAGTGAAAGGATAATTTGATGGAAGTAAAAAAATTTACTATAGGACCAGCATTGGCAAATTTATATGTTGTTAGCAAGGATGGTCATGGATTTATTGTTGATTGTGCAGATAAAGATGAAGCTGTTGATAAATACATTAAAGATAATAATATAAAAATAGAATTTATCTTACAAACTCATACACATTTTGACCATGTAATGGGCTTAGAATATTATAAAAACTTGTATGATGTAGATGTATATGCAAGCGAAGATGCAAAAGATATAGCCAATGATCCAAGGTATAACCTAGGGTCCTATTATCACGATTTATACGTTCCTATAGATAAATATCTAAAAGATGGAGAAATTATCGAACCTTTTCATATCAAAGCTATAAAAACTCCAGGCCATACTCTTGATTCTATGAGTTTTTTAGTAGATGATGATATTTTTACAGGCGATTGTCTATTTAGATTATCCATTGGAAGATATGATTTTCCTGGTGGAGATTATGATACAATAATTGATTCAATAAAAAATAAAATTTGCGTTTTGGATAAGGACATCAAAGTTTATCCAGGACATAGAGCAAGTTCAACAATTGGTTATGAAATAGAAAATAATCCGTTTTTAAAATAAGGAGTTATAATGGAATTTAAAAGAAGCCACATGTGTGGCGAATTAAGAAAAGAAGATATTGGTAAAGAAGTTGTATTGATGGGTTGGGTTGCCAAAAAAAGAAATTTGGGATCTCTTGTATTTGTTGACCTTAGAGATAAAACTGGAATAACACAAATAGTAGTTAGAGAAGATGACAAGGAAAATCACGAAACAGCAAGTCATTTGGCAAGTGAATATGTAATTGAAGTAAAAGGAATTGTTAGAGAAAGAGAAAGCAAAAATCCTGATATACCAACAGGAGATATTGAATTAGTTGCTTTGAAAATAAATGTCTTAGATAAGGCTAATACTCCTCCAATCTACATCAAAGATGATGACGATGTGGCAGAAAATTTGAGATTAAAATATAGATATCTTGATATGAGAAAACCATCCGTACAAAGGAATTTAAAACTTAGATCAGATATTATTAGAACAATAAGAGAGCATATGTATGAAAATGGTTTTACCGAAGTAGAAACTCCATTTTTAACAAAACCGACTCCAGAAGGGGCAAGAGATTATATTGTGCCTTCACGTTTGCAAGCTGGTGAATTTTATGCCCTTCCTCAAAGTCCACAGCTATTTAAGCAAATTTTGATGATAGGATCTCTTGATAGATATTTTCAAGTTGTAAAATGCTTTAGAGATGAAGATTTAAGAGCGAATAGACAACCAGAATTTACCCAACTTGACCTAGAATTATCTTTTGCTAACCAAGATGACGTAATCGAAGTTAACGAAAGTTTATTAAAAGAACTTTTTGATAAATACACAGATTATGATTTGAAATTACCAATTCCTAGAATGGATTATTCTGAAGCAATCGAATCTTATGGTTCAGATAAACCTGATTTAAGATTTGGTTATAAAATAAAAAATATCTCTGAAATATGGAAAAATTCTGATTTTAAAGCTTTCTCCGAAAATACAAGTGATGGAAAATCTGTTAGAGCAATAAACTTTAAGAATCTTGCTGATAAATACTCTAGAAAAGCTCTTGATAAGCTAAGCGATTTTGTAAAAGATTATGGCTTAAAGGGTCTTTCATATATTAAATATGCAGATGAAATCAATTCTTCAATATCTAAATTTTTAACCGATGATATTATGGACAATTTAAAAGTTCAATTAGAAATCGAAGATAATGACTTAATTTTAATAGCAGCTGATAAGGATAAAAAAGTTTTAGAAGCTTTGGGTGCGCTAAGAAATAAAATTGCACGCGATAACAATCTTTATGAAAAAGACTACGCGCTTATATGGGTAGTAAACTTCCCAATGTTTGAATACAGTGAAGAAGAACAAAGATATGTTTCTCAACACCATCCATTCACTATGCCTAATGAAGAAGATATTCCACTTTTAAAAACTCATCCAGAAAAAGTAAGAACTCAAGCTTACGATATTGTAATAAATGGAGATGAGATGGGTGGTGGATCTGTAAGAATTAATAATTCTGAGCTTCAAAAAGAAGTATTTGAAGCATTGAATCTTACAGAAGAAGATATAAAAATAAAATTTGGATTTTTCATCGAAGCATTAAAATATGGTACACCTCCTCATGCAGGACTTGCTTATGGTCTAGATAGACTATTAATGTTATTTGCAAAAACTGATAATATAAAAGATGTTATTGCTTTTCCTAAAACTCAATCTGCTTCTTGCCCACTAAGTGAAGCACCAACAATTGTAGATAAGAAAACATTGAATGATTTGGGAATTTATACAAGGAGTGATATTGATGACAACAATGACTAAAGAAGGTGTAGTTGTCGAAAATAACAGAGGAAATTTGTTAATAAGTGTCATGAGAAATGAAGCTTGCGGATCTTGTGCGGCCAATGGTACTTGTGGTCAGAAAAAAGAAACTCTAATAAAAATTTTTAGTCCAGATGATATAAAAGTAGGAGATAAGGTTATACTTGAATCAAAAGCTTCAGATATAAATAAATATTCTATATATGTTTATATATTTCCGGTTATAATGATGGTATTGGGAGCATTTTTAGCAAATTTATTTTTTAAAAATACCAACTATGATTTAAATCTTATGACTCTTATATTTGTTACGATTTTTTTACTGATATCTTTTTTACTAGTAAAAAAACTTGATTCTAAGATAAAAAGTAAGGAAATAATGAAAGTGAGAAAAATTTAATGAATATAAAATTAAATGGAATTTTCAAAAATATTACTAATGATAATTCAGATCTTAGTTATGATTTTAATAATGGAGAAAAATAATGGCTATGCCTATTGTTACATTAGTGGGTAGAACTAATGTTGGAAAAAGTACATTATTTAATAGACTTGTTGGCAAGAAAAAATCTATTACTGAAGATGTTAGTGGTGTAACTCGTGATAGAGTTGTTGATAAGGTAGATTGGCTGGGCAAAAAATTTAGTCTTGTCGATACAGGTGGTCTTGATATTTCTAATAAAGAAATAATGAATCAAGAAATAAAATCTCAAGTTGAAAAAGCACTAATAGAGACAGATTTAATTTTATTTGTTGTCGATGGCAAAGAAGGTCTTAGTCCCTATGATAGTGAAATTGCAGATGTTATCAGACGATATAATAAGCCAATTATAATTGTAGTTAATAAGATTGACAATAATAAAATTCCTGATGACATCTATGATTTTTATGCTCTGGGCTTTGATGATTTAGCAATTATTTCTGCAGAACAATCAAAGGGTTTGGGAGATTTACTAGATAAGATTATAGAAAGAATAAATTTTGACTCTTTTGAAAATATCGAAGATGAAACAAGAATTGCAATCATAGGAAAACCAAATGCAGGCAAATCTTCACTAGTTAATTTACTTGTTAACGACCAAAGAATGATTGTTACAGATATCGCTGGTACAACTAGAGATGCTGTAGATACAAATTGGACCTATAATGACAAAAATTATGTATTAATAGATACAGCAGGATTACGCAAAAGAAACAAGGTTAAAGAAAACGTGGAATACTATGCTAATCAAAGAACTTTTGATGCTGTAGATAGTGCTGAAATATGTTTATTTTTGATCGATGCAACTGTTGGAGTAACAGAACAAGATACAAAAATAGCTGGATATGCTCATAATAATAGAAAAGCAATAATAATAGTTGTTAATAAATGGGATATAGTTGAAAAAGAAACTAACACTATGAAAGATTTTGAAAAAGATATTAGAAATTCATTATCTTTTGCTCCATATGCTCCTATAGTTTTTGTATCTGTTTTGAAAAATCAAAGAATAGATTCACTTCTAGATATGATAGAAGTTGTCGACAACAATTATAATACGAGAATATCAACAGGAGTTCTTAACACGATCTTACAAGATGCAATAATGCTTAATCAACCACCACAAGATAAAGGAAAAAGATTAAAGATTTTTTATATGACACAAGTTTCTACTGCACCACCAAAATTTATGCTTTCTGTCAATGATAGAAATTTGATGCATTTTTCATATATGAGATATCTAGAAAATCAAATTAGGAAAAATTACAACTTAATAGGTGTTCCATTTAGCTTTATACTAAATGAGAGAGGAGCAAGCAAATGATAATTATAGCAGCAGTAATTGCATTTATTTTAGGTTCTATACCATCAGGATATATTATTGGCAAAGCTTGGTTTAATACCGATATAAGAAAATTAGGTTCAGGAAATGTAGGATCAACTAATGCATTAAGAAATTTTGGATTAAAAGCTGGTGGCGTAACATTTGCAATGGATATATTAAAGGGATTTCTAGCAGTTTTTATTGGTAAAAAGCTAGCAGGCTATAATGGTATGCTAATATCATATATTTCTGTGGTTATAGGGCATATGTATAGCTTATTTCTAAATTTTAAAGGTGGTAAAGGAGTTGCAACAACCTTTGGTGGACTCTTATTTATAGACTATAAATACGCTTTAATCATAGTTGTTATATTTACAATTGTATTTTTGTTAAGTCATATAGTATCTTTAGCTTCAATCTTATCAGCTATATCTGTTTTTTTAACTAGCTTTCTTAGATATGAATTTACACCTATTTGTTGGGTGTTAATGTTTTTAAGCTTTATGGTGGTCTTTAGACATAGATCAAATATTGATAGATTAATACATGGAAAAGAAAAAAAACTTTTTTAATAAAAAGAGGATTTTATGGAAATTTCAATAATTGGAGCAGGTTCTTGGTCTACAGCCATAGCAAGTGTATTGTCGGAAAATTTTGATGTATTGATCTATAGTAGAAATATAGAAGATGTAGAGAACATAAATAATTATCATAAAAACAGAAAATATTTAAAAAATTATTTACTTTCAAAACGTATAAGAGCTACTAATGATATTTCTGATTTATTTAAAAATAAATATATAGTTAATGGAATTCCAACTCAAGCACTTAGAGAAGTTTTGCTAAAGTGCAAAAATTTTGTAAATAAAGATAATGTATTTATTAACTTATCTAAGGGCTTAGAACTTAAAACTCATTATAGAATATCTCAAATATTTAAAGAAGTAATAGGAGATAATCCCTATATTATTTTATCTGGTCCAAGCCATGCTGAAGAAGTAATAATAAAAATGCCTACTACTGTTGTCTGTGCTTGCGAAGATGAAACCTTAGCAAAAGATGTTCAAAAAATATTTAACACCGACTATTTTAGAGTTTATTCCTCAACTGATGTAGTAGGAGTAGAATTAGGTGGATCCATTAAAAATATATTAGCCTTATGTATAGGAATGCTTAGTGGTTTAGGATACGGTGATAATACCAAGGCTGCAATTATGACTCGAGGAATTCACGAAATGACTAAATTTGCCGTAAACTTTGGAGCTAATCCTAAAACCATTAACGGACTTGCTGGAATTGGTGATCTTATAGTAACTGCAACCAGCAAACATTCTAGAAATAATAGGGCTGGTATTTTATTTGGCAAGGGATATACAATTGATCAAGTTACAAACGAAATAAATATGGTGGTTGAAGGGATTCCTACAACGCGTGCAATTTATGAAAAAGCTAAAGAAAAAAATATAGAGCTACCAATAACCAATGAAATATATAAGGTTTTATTCGAAGGAAAATCGCCAAATGATTCTGCTTGTGACTTAATGGGTAGAAACTTAAAGAGTGAATTTTAAAAAAATTTTTACTAATTTATATTATAAGATATAATATAAGAAAGAAATTATAGTAAAGGGAAAGTTATGTTTGAAAAATTTAAAGAATTTATTGGTATAGACGATAATTACGACGATGATGAAGATTATTACGATGATTATCCAAAAAGTGAAGATGAATCTAAATCAACTGTTAAGGAAAATTACACTAATTTACTAGACGATAGTGATTATATTGACAATAAAGATAAATCTTTAACTTATGAAAGTGATTATTCCGATAGTAGCACTTTTGATAGCTCTTATAATTACACATCATCAAGCAGTTTTAGCAATTTTGATTCTAGTTATAAAAACAATGATTATGGTTTGTCAAACAATTATAAACGACCATCAAAAAGAGGAGATAGTATAGGAAAAATGAATGATAATAATTTTGCAAATAGATCAACTATGAGAATTAGCATCCACGAACCACTCGATTATGAAAAAGATGCACCAAGTGTAATTGATGATATCTTAGATAAAAAAGTAGTAGTTTTAAATCTCGAAATGGTTGATACCGATATGAGAAGAAGAATATTTGACTTTGTTTCTGGAGCTGTTTATGCCCTAGAAGGAACTGTAGAAAAAGTTACAAAAGGAATTTTTGTGATTTCTCCAAAGGGCGTTGAAGTAAATAGTGCTATAACAGATCAAATTTCTGAAGGCAATTATAATCAACTTTAATCTCAATTAATAGCTGCTAACTTATAATTATTTATTATCTGGCAGCTTATTTTATTTATATGAAATTAGAATATAATTTAAATTTTATAAGTGATAAAAGTAAAAAATCCTCTATAAAAAAAGCTTTGACAATACTTGAAAGATCTTACGCTAGAAATACTGAAGAATCCAGTTTCTTTTTGGATCCATTTGAGCAAAAAGTGATAGCAAATATTGCCGAAAAAAATAATATAGAGTTAGATTTTATTGGTGGCAATGATCTAGCGGAAAGAAAAATATTTGTATCCTCTTCTTATTATGAAGTTGATCAGTCTGATTATATAAGTATTTTAGAATTTGACCATGAAAATCTAAGTCATCCTGATGTATTAGGAGCTTTGATGAGTCTTAATTTAGATAGAGAAAATATTGGAGATATAGTTATTAATGATAATATTTGTCAGATAGCAGTTTTAAATAAAATTTCTAATTTTATTAGATTTAACTTAAATAAAATTAAAAGAGAATCAATAAATGTTAGAATTAAAGAAAAGCAAAATCTTGACATAAAACCATTGACATATATTGACCATAGAGGATTTGTGGCATCAACTAGATTAGATATTTTGGTAGCTGAATTTATAAATTTATCAAGATCAAAGGCAAAAGAAATTGTAAAAAGCAAAAACGTCAAAGTCGATTTTGAAATGATCGATAATCCATCAAGGATAATAGATGAAAATTCTATGATTTCTATTAGAAAATATGGACGTTTCATCTTCGAAGAAATAACTGGGAAAAGTAAGAAAGGTAATTTTCACATTACTTACAAGGAAATTAGATGATATATATATTAATAATAATAATTGGTTTAATTTTAGATAGAGTTAGCAAAATTTATGCTATAAATAACTTTATTGAAAATCCAATATCTGGCAAGATATTAAACTTTACTTATTTAGAAAATAGGGGAGCAGCTTTTGGAATTTTACAAAATAATAGATTTTTCTTTATAGTACTTACAATTGCTATTGTAGGATTTTTAATTTATTATTTCATTAAGAATTATAAGAAAAATAGCAAATTTTTAAATATAGCAATAGCATTTATTATAGCAGGAGCTTTGGGCAATTTTTACGATAGACTATTTAACGCTTATGTTGTTGACTTCATCGAGTTTGCCTTTGTGAAATTCCCTGTTTTTAATGTAGCTGATATTTTTGTTACTTTAGGTAGTGGACTACTCATAATATATATGGTATTTTTTGACCAAAGTGAGAAAATAAAATGAGTGTTAATATCGGAAATGATTGGGATATGCTTTTAGCTGACCAATGGGATAAGGCTTATTATCAAAATTTAAGAAAATATCTTATAAAGGAATATAAAACTCACAACATATATCCAGATATGTACGATATTTTTAATGCCTTAAAATCTGTTTCTTATAAAGATTGCAAAGTAGTAATTTTAGGACAAGATCCCTATCATGGTAAGGGACAAGCTCATGGTTATGCTTTTTCAGTAAAAAAAGGTGTGAGAATTCCACCTTCATTATTAAATATTTTTAAGGAAATGCACGATGATATCAAAACTTATATTCCAAATAATGGATATTTAATAAAGTGGGCAAATCAAGGAGTTTTGTTATTAAATACTTCCTTAACCGTAAGAGAAGCCGAGGCTAATTCACATCAGAATATTGGTTGGGAAATCCTTACAGATAATATAATAAAGATTTTAAATGATCGAGAAAAACCTATGGTATTTATTTTGTGGGGCAGAAATGCTCAAAGTAAGGAAAAATTAATTACGAATCCAAATCATTTGATTATAAAATCCGTACATCCTTCTCCACTTTCAGCATCCAGAGGATTTTTTGGATCAAAACCATTTTCTAAGACAAATAATTTTCTAATATCAAATGGCCTTGATCCAATAGATTGGCAAATAGAGAACTTATAGCTGGTTCTCTATTATTTTTTTTGATAATTTTAAGATGTTTTTGTAATTGTATCTATGATTTTCTCTTATAATCAATAATTTTGGGTCTATTATAATTTCACTTTCATTTTTAATATTGAAAGTATTCAAAGCCACATGTCCCTTGTTATTTTTATCAAATCGCCCGTAAATAACCTGTAGAATAATCTCTATAGAATTTCCATTTGTTCTTAATTCATAATTTTCGGAAGTAAAATAAGATTCTATAAGTGGAGTTTTACTTATAAGATTTATTTTAGCCAAATCGTTATTTATCCAAATAGAATTTAAAGTAAGTTTATTAGTTTTTAAATCAATTGTAAGCTCTTTAAGAAAAAATTTTTCTATATTTGCTAATTTTTCTGTAGCTATCAAATCATTTTCGTTATGGATCATTATAGGTCTTGGATTATCTCTTTTAGAGATATCATCAGTTAATTTGCTAATTGTCTTATATCTGCTTGGATCATTACGAAATATTCCTATATTTTTTTCTATATCGACTAATTTCATAGAATCAAAAGTAAAAAATTTTCTATAATTGCAAATAATATTATAAATATCGTAAGACTCTGGAAAGATTGGCATCAATTTGTGTTTTTCCAATCGATAATTTAAAAAAGGAATATCAAATTTATTACCGTTAAAATTTATAATTTTTTTGTTTTCTGCAATTTTTAAATAAATTTGTAATAGTCTTTTTTCTTCGGAATCATCCTCTGCAAAATATTGCCTTATATAACACTTATCATCTTCGTAAGTGATTAATCCAAGGAGAACTAATTGGTCTTCACTCTTATCTAAGCCTGTTGTTTCGATATCTAAAATGATTTCGTTTTTATTTAGATTTTCTGGTGCATATAATTTTTTAAAGCTAATCATAAATCCATTATACTTGATTTGCCATATTTATTCTTAGTAATATAATTATATAATTAAGGAGTATTGATGATATATTTAGATAATGCAGCAACAACAAAAATTTATAAAAAAGCTCAAGAAGCTAGAGATTATGCAGAAGAATATTGTTTTGGAAATTCTTCATCTTTAAATAGTTTTGGCATGAAATCTGAGAAATTGATAAAAACGAGCAAAGAAATTATAGGAAAAATTATTAATGCTAGTCCAAATGAAATTTATTTCACCAAGGGAGCAACTGAATCTAATAATATTGTAATTAAGTCTTTTTCAGGCTCTAATTCAATAGCTATTACAAGCAAAGTTGAGCATTCTTCAGTATATGACGCTTTTAAAAACAATGATTATAAAGAAATTATATACTTAAAGAACGACCAATATGGTTTTATTGATTTGGACAATTTAAGAAACAATTTAATCCATGAAGTCAAACTTGTATCTCTTATATATGTTAACAACGAAAATGGTGTCATACAAAATGTAGAAGAAATTTCTAAAATCATTAAGGCATTTGATAAAAATATCATTTTTCATATTGATGCAACCCAAGCTCTTGGCAAAGTATCCTGCGATGTAAAAAAACTAGGAGTCGATCTAATGAGTTTTTCGGCTCACAAATTTCACGGTCCAAAAGGCGTTGGAGCCTTGTATATAAATAATAAAATAATAGGAAAAGTTTCTCCGGTTTTATATGGTGGTAGACAACAGATTATTTCATCAGGAACAAATAATCATCCAGCTATTTATGCCATGGGAATAGCCTTAGATGAGCAGGTTAAGATTTACGATAAAGAATATATTAAAGAATTAAATTTATATTTTAGGAATAGAATCAAGGAAAATATCAAGGATTATTACATTGTTTCTCCTGATACAAATTATTGCCCTAATATACTCAGTATAGGATTTGCTAATATAAAATCTGAAGTGCTCTTACATATGCTAGAAGAAAAGGAAATTTATGTAACAAGCGGTTCCGCCTGCTCAAAGGGAAATAACAATAGAATACTTGAAGCTCTTGGAGTTGATGATAAGTATAAAGATGGGGTAATAAGATTTTCTTTTACAGATACAAATACAAAGGAAGAATTAGATCAAACAATATGTATTTTAAAAGATAAGATAGAAGAAATTAGAAAGGTAATGATATGAAAGCTTTATTAGCAGTTAGCTTTGGGGAATTATTTTTAAAAGGTGCAAATAGAAAAAAATTCTTTAACGATGCTTTAGCACATATAGAAAACAACATTAAAGAGATTGGTTATAATAATTTCTACCTGGAAAGTGGAAAATTATATATCGATGCTAATATCGATAAATTTGACCAACTGATTGAACAAATACAAAAAGTTTTTGGTGTTGCTTATATTGATAAGGTTTATAAAGTAAGTAAAGATGAGAATGACATTTATTTAGCTGTAAAAAAATCAATCCAAGAAAACTATGGAAATGAAAATAAAACTTTTAAGGTAATTACAAAAAGAGTAGACAAATCTTTCAAATACACTTCGCCTGAGCTAAATGTGATAATTGGAGATAAGATCCTAGATGATTTTATTAATCTTAAAGTTGATATCCACAAACCAGATTTTAAAGTTTTCATAGATATAAAAACTTCCGCCTATGTCTATACAAAAAGATATCCAGGTCTTGGAGGACTTCCTATTGGTAGTAGTGGCAATGGACTACTTTTACTTTCTGGTGGAATAGATTCTCCAGTAGCAGGATTTTTGATGGCAAAAAGAGGAATGAAAATAAATGCTATACATTTTCATTCATATCCTTATACTTCACTAAAAGCAAAAGAAAAAGCCATAGATCTTGCTAAAATAATGTCTAATTATACTGGGAAAATGCAATTATTTATCATAAATCTATCTGAAATATATAAGGCAATTGCAAGTAATTGTGATAGAAGAAATACAACTATTATTTCAAGAAGATTTATGGTTAGAATTTGTGAAAAATTAGCTAATAAATATGATTTTCAAGTCTTAATAACTGGTGATAGCCTAGGACAAGTTGCAAGTCAAACTTTAGAGTCTCTTACTGTTGTAGAGAATGCATCAGCTTTACCAATATTTAGACCATTAATTGCCATGGATAAAAAAGATATAGTCGATCTATCAAAAAAGATCGGTTCATATGAGAAATCCATCGAACCTTTTGATGATTGTTGTTCAATATTTGCACCAGATAAACCAGTTACAAAACCAAGATTAAAATATATAGAAAATGATGAAAATAATTTAGACATAGAAAATTTAATTAATGAAGCTTTAGAAACTTTAGAAATTATTGAAATTTAAATATTATAGTTGACAAACTATAATACAAATAGTATCATTTAAAGGTAAACCGCTCAGTTTAGGTACTGATCACCCACACTGGCGAGAATTTTAAGTTAGGAGGACACCTATGTACGCAATAATTAAAACAGGTGGTAAACAATATAAAGTATCAGAAGGTGACTTAGTAAGAGTTGAAAAACTTCCTTACCAAGTTGGAGAAACTGTTGAATTTGAAGATGTACTACTAGTAGCTAACGATGATGATGTAAAAGTTGGATGCCCAACAGTTGAAAACGCAAAAGTTTCCGCAACAGTAGAAGATCAAAACAAAGCAAAGAAGATTGTGGTTTTCAAATATAAACCTAAAAAAATGTATAGAAAAAAACACGGTCATAGACAACCTTATACTTTAGTAAAAATCGATAGCATCAAAGCTAACTAATGATTAAAGTAGAGATAATCTATATTGATGATCTTATAAGAGGTTTTAAAATTACTGGTCATGCAGATTATGACGAATCTGGTAAAGATATAGTTTGTGCAGCAGTATCAATGCTAGCTTATACTACAGTTAATTCACTTGATTCATATAATTATGATTTTGAATTTAAAGATGATGAAGAAACTATGAAATTATTAGTAAAAAATCCATCTCATGATTCAGAAGTGATTTTAAATACTTTTTCTACAGGAATTTGGACACTAACGCAAAGTTATGATGACTTTGTAAAAGCTTATACAAATATATTATAGGAGATATGAAATGATATTAGATATTAATTTACAAAGATTTTCAAGTAAAAAGGGAGTATCTTCTTCTAAAAACGGTAGAGATTCAGAAAGCAAAAGACTTGGAGTAAAAAGAGCTGATGGTCAATTTGTAAATGCTGGAACTATCATTGTTAGACAAAGAGGTACAAAGATCCACCCAGGCAATAATGTAAAAAGAGGTGGAGATGATACACTTTATGCTTTAAATGAAGGTATTGTAAAATTTGAAAGAAAAGGACGCGACAGAAAACAAGTTTCTGTTTATCCAAAACAAGATATTGCTTAAGAAACTAAAGCTTGCTTTTCGGCAAGCTTTTTTATGTGAGAGGAATTTATCATGATAGATTTGGCAAAAATTAGTCTAAAAGCTGGCAATGGCGGTAATGGAGCTATTGCTTGGAGACGTGAAAAATATGAGCCGACCGGCGGTCCTGCAGGTGGAGATGGAGGAGATGGTGGCAGCATTATAATAAAAGCTACAAGAAATCTTTCAACTTTGGATGACTTTAAATTTAAAAAAATTTTTAAAGCTGAAAATGGAGAAGCTGGTGGCAAGAGCAAAAAATTTGGCAAAAAAGGTGAAGATTTAATTATAAAAGTTCCTGTAGGCACTATATTAAGAGAAGAAACATCTAATAAAATTATAAAAGATTTTAAAGTTGATGGAGAAGAATTTTTAATTGCAAAAGGTGGCAGAGGCGGAAGAGGGAATGTTCATTTTAAAAACTCCGTAAGACAAGCTCCAAGATTTGCAGAAAATGGTAAAAAAGGACAAGAGATAAATCTTATATTAGAATTAAAAATACTTGCCGATGTAGGACTAGTAGGTCTTCCAAACGTAGGAAAATCAACACTAATATCTGTTATTTCAAAAGCAAAACCAAAAATAGCGAATTATCATTTTACGACACTAAATCCAAATTTAGGGGTTGTAAATATCGATAAAGAAAGATCATTTATTGTAGCTGATATACCAGGACTTATAGAAGGTGCTAATGAGGGAGAGGGTTTAGGTCACGATTTCTTAAGGCATATAGAAAGATGTAGAGTATTAATTCATCTTGTTGATATTTCTGGTATAGAAGGAAGAGATCCTATAAAAGATTTTGATCTAATAAATAAAGAATTAGAATTATATAACAAAGAACTTGCTAATAAACCAATGATTGTTGCCCTAAATAAGACAGATTTAGACTTTAATGATAATGCAAGTAAATTTATAGAAACTTTTAAAAATAATTATAAAATTTATAAAATTTCAGCAGCTACAACTGATGGAATAAAAGAATTATTAGATGGTGCCTATGATTTATTATCAAAATCTGAAGATAAACAATTTGATTTATTAGAAGAAGTTGATGAGAACTTTTTGGAAGAATTTTATAATAAAGAAATTGAGTTTGACCTTAATTTTGCAAGGGAAAACGAAGTTTTTGTTGTTTCTGGCAGAAGAATTGATAATTTACTTGAAAAAATAAATATGGAAGATTACGATTCTAGAATGTTTTTTGAAAAGAAACTTCGAGAAATGGAAGTTTTTGATAAATTAAAAGAAATGGGAATAAAAGAAGGAGATAGTGTAGCAATTGGCGATATTGTCTTCGAATATTATGAATAGGAGGAAATATGATAAACGCTAAAGAAAGAGCAAAGCTTAAATCTTTAAGTCACGATTTCAAACCGGTAATAAATATAGGGAAGAATTCTATTACCGATGAAGTAATTAGGGCAATAGATGAAGCTCTTAGTTCTCGTGAATTAATAAAGATTAAAATACTAAATAATAATTTAGACGATCAAGATGAAATACTTGAAAATATTTTAACTAGTCTAAATGCAGATTTTGTAAATCACTTAGGAAGTATAATAACAATATATAGAAAAAGTGATGATAATAAATTCGAATTATAATTTGGAATAACTATGAAAATTGGACTTTTTGGTGGAACTTTTGACCCAATTCACCTAGGACATTTGATAGTTATGGAAAATGTTCTAAATATTATGAATTTAGATAAAATTATTATTTTGCCAAGTTCAAATCCTCCACATAAGCAAGGTAAAGATAAAACTGATGTGAAGCTAAGAGTTGATATGGTAAAAAAAGCTATAGAAAATAATAATAGAATAATACTTTCCACTTTTGAGGCAAATAGTAACGAAGTGATTTATAGCTATCAGACTATAAATTACTTCAAAGGAAAATATCCTACTGACGAATTTTATTATGTAATGGGCGAAGATTCTTTTATGAATATAGAAAGTTGGAAAAATTATAAGGATTTATTAAAAGAAAATCTAATAGTTTTTGCAAGATCAAGTATCGATTCGCAAAGTAGTCTAGTAAAAAAAGTTAAGGAAACTAATAAAGAAAATATACATCTAATCAATAATCTAAATATAAATATATCATCAACTTTAATTAGAAATTTACTTAGAAATGGAAAGAGTATTAGATATTTAGTTACAGACGATGTTTATGACTTTATAATGGAGAATAGACTTTATGTATGATATTAAAAAACGGGAAAATAATTTAATAGCAGATATTGGGATTAAAAGATTTGAACACTCAAAAAGAGTTATGGAAGTCGCTATTAAATTAAATAAAGATATTGATGAAGATTTGGTAAGAACTGCTGCGATTTTACACGATTGTGCCAAATATAATGAAAAGAAGTATTTAAAACTTTATGGAGATAAAATTAATGAATCAGATTTAGAATTTAAAAATGTAATTCATTCATTTCTTGGAGCAGAAGTTGCCAAAAAAGTGTATAATATAAATAATGAATATATATTGGATGCAATAAGATTTCATACTACCGGAAGAGCTAATATGACAAAGCTTGATAAAATTATTTACCTTGCAGATGCCATAGAAAGTAAAAGAAATTATCCAGGAGTAGATCAGATAAGAAAACTTGCTGAAAATGATATGGATAAGGCAATTTTATATAGTCTAAGTCGCAATATTACTTATTTGGTGGAAAAATCTTTTCTTATTCATCCATTAACTATAGAAGCATATAATTATTTAATTAGGGAGCATAATGAATAAATTAGAGATAATATTAAAAGTTTTAGAGGATAGATTAGCAGAAGATATAAATGTAATCAATCTTAAAAATTCTTCAATTGCAGATACAATTGTAATTGCTACAGGTACTTCAGTTATACAAACTAGAGCTCTGGCTGATTACATCGAAGAAGAATTAATCAAGAATGGTTTTTCTTTAATTTCTAAAGAAGGATTTAGAGAAGGCGAATGGATATTGATAGACGCTAATGATATTATTGTTCATATTTTCACAAGAAAGCAAAGAGAATTTTATGGCATAGATAATTTGTTGAGTGAATAATCTTCGCCAATAATTTCTGGGTGTAAAAATGGAAGATAAAATTAAAGATAAGCTTATAATTGGACTTATAATAGCTTTAGTGGCTTTATTAGCAAATAATTTTATAGATCAAAAAGAAGATGATTTTTCTAACTCAAAAATATCTTTGTTTAGCTCAGATGATGAATTCGAAGAAACAGAAGAAACAAAAGAAGATTCTAATCAAACACAAGCTAGTGAAACAATCAAAGTACATATAGCTGGAGAGATTAACAAAGAAGGAGTCTATGAAGTAAATAATGGCGATAGATTAGATGATTTGGTCAAAAGAGCTGGTGGTTTAACTAAAGATGCTAATAGCAAAAAAATAAATTTAGCTATGAAATTAGAAGATCAGATGAAAATTTACATACCTAGCATCTATGATTTTGAAGATGAAACATCAAGTACAAATGATAATCTATTGATATCTGATAAACCATCTACTGAAATAGAGAAAATAAACATCAACAAAGCAAGTAAAGAAGAACTTATGACATTACCTAATATTGGCGAAAAACGTGCTAATGCTATTATAGAATATAGAGAAAATTCTCCTTTTGAAAAAATAGAAGACATTAAAAATGTAACTGGCATAGGAGAAAAATTTTATCAATCATTAAAAGATTTGATAACTGTATAGGTGTGGTATTATGAAATTATCAACTAGAAGCAGGTATGGTTTAAGAGCCATCTGTTATATGGCAGAAAATGAAGATAGAGGCTACATACCAGTATCAGAAATTTCTGAACAACTATCTTTATCAGAAAATTACTTGGAACAACTAATTAGAATACTAAGAAAAGAAAAAATTGTAAAATCTATCCGAGGACCAAAAGGCGGTTATAAACTCATTAAAAATCCATCAGAAATAACAGTCGGTGAAGTTTTAAGAGTTTTGGAGGGAGATTTTAGTATTAGTGGTTGCTTTGAAAATAAAGATCACTGTGATAACAAATGCAACGCTTTTTTTGCATTTAATAAAATAGATGAAGCTATAAATAATACTATAGATTCTTTAACTATAGATGAAATTGTAAATTAATAAAACTTAGGAGAATAAATGAAAAATTTAGGAGTAAACGAGTTAAGAAAATTATATATTGACTTTTTTGGCAATGAGAAAAATCACACAATTTTAAAATCATTTCCATTAATACCAAAAAACGATGAGTCTTTACTTTTGATAAATGCTGGAATGGCTCCTCTTAAAAAATATTTTACTGGTGAAGAAAAAATGAAAAATAATAGAGCTACTTCTTCACAAAGATGTGTGCGAACTGGTGATATTGAAAGAGTAGGCAAGACTGAACGTCACGGAACATATTTTGAAATGCTTGGAAATTTTTCTTTTGGAGATTATTTCAAAAAAGAAGCTATTTCTTGGGCATATGAATTTCTAACCCAAAAATTAGAAATTTCTAAAGATGAACTTTGGGTTACCGTTTATAAAGATGACCAAGAAGCCTTCGATATTTGGAAAAATGATATTGGAATGCCAGAAGAAAGAATCCTAAAACAAGGTAAGGAAGATAATTTCTGGGAATTAGAAGTTGGTCCTTGTGGACCATGCTCTGAAATCTTTGTAGATAGAGGAGAAAAAAGAGCTGTTGATAGTAATGACAATAAGCCTGGTAATGATAATTCAGATAGGTTTTTGGAAGTTTGGAATCTCGTTTTTACTCAGTTTAATAAAGATAGTCAAGGAAATTATACGCCACTTGCTCATCCAAATATTGATACTGGTATGGGTCTTGAAAGAATTGCTATGATAGTTCAAAATAAAGATAATATTTTTGAAGTTGATATAGCTCAAGACATTATTTCAGAAATAGAAAAAATTTCTAATAAAAAATATAAAGAAAATCCAAAGGATGATGTTTCTATTAGAGTTATAACAGATCATGCCAAGGCAATGACATTTCTTATTTCCGATGGTGTTTTACCATCTAATGAAAAACGTGGTTATGTACTTAGAAGACTTATAAGAAGAGCCTATAGACACGGAAAATTATTAGGCATTCAAGGTGAGTTTTTATCAAAAATCATAGATAAGGTTATTGATTCTTATAAAGTAGAATATGAAGAGTTAGTCACAAATAGAGAAAATATTCTAAATGTAGTTATCGAAGAAGAAGAAAGATTCCAAAAAACTATAGAACAAGGACTTGAAAGACTTAACTCTTTAATCGATGAAATTAGAGAGAAAAAATCTAAAATTTTAGATGGAGCAGAAGCTTTCAAACTTTATGATACTTATGGATTTCCAATAGATCTTACAAAAGAGATTTTAAACGAATCTAATTATGATGTTGACATAAAAACTTTTGATCAAGAAATGGAAAAACAAAGAGAAACAGCTAGAAATGCTAGAAAAAAAGACGCTGGTTGGTCATTAGATAATATAGCAACTGATGGAATTAAAATAACTGAATTTGTTGGTTATGATAATTTCACAACAAAAGCTAAAATTTTAAATTTATTTGATAAAAATAGTGGATTGACATCGCTAAAAGAAGGACAAGAAGGTATAGTAGTAAGTGATAAGACTTCATTTTATGCTGAAGGTGGCGGCGAAGTAGCAGATACTGGTTTTATTTTAGGAGAAAATACAAAAGTTCGTGTAGATGATGTTCAAAAGAAAAATGATATTTATTTTCATTATGTAGAAGTTTTAGAAGGAACATTAGAAACAGAAAAAGAGTATTTATTCCAAATAGATAAAAACAGACGTTTAGCTATAACACGCAATCACTCAGCAACACATCTTTTAGACCAGGCTCTTAAAGATATTTTAGGTAACGAAGTAAAACAAGCAGGTTCTTTAGTTGATGAGGATAAATTAAGATTTGACTTTACCTATAACCAATCTTTAACTAAAGAAGAAAAAAAGCAAATAGAAGATATTATTAATGATAAAATCTGCCAACAATTACCAGTAAGTAAGGAAATTGTTCCATTTAAAAAATCTCAAGAGATGGGAGCAATTGGATTATTTGAAGATAAGTATAAAGATGAAGTAAGAGTTGTTTCTATTGGAGATTACTCAAAAGAATTGTGTGGTGGTTGTCATGTTGATAATTCATCAAATATTTTAATGTTTAAAATAGTAAGTGAATCATCAGTATCAGCTGGAGTTAGAAGAATTGAAGCAATTACTGGAAATAAAGTTTACAAATTGCTCCAAGAAAAAATTTCCAAAATCGATGAGATAGCAAATTTAATTTCTTCTAGACCAGATTTCATAGAACAAAAAATAGAATCTTTAAAATCAGAAATTAATAATCAAAAAGATGAGATAAAAAAATTAAAATCAACATCAACCAAAGATGTTTTTGAAAGTTTAAAATCAAATGTGATCAAAAAAGATGATCTAAATCTTTTGATATATAAATTTGATGATGCTAGTATTGATGAAATGCGTGATTACGAAAATAGATTAAAACAAATATTTGATAGATTAATTATTGTATTTGTTAGTGTTTTAGACGGAAAAATAGTATTTACTGTCTCAGTTGATCAAGAACTAACCGAAAAATATAATGCAGGAAAAATTGTAAAGGAAATAAGTCAAGTAACAGGTGGCAACGGTGGAGGAAGAAAAAACTTCGCCCAAGCAGGAGGTAAAGATATTTCAAAGGTTGATCTTGCTTTAGAAAAGGCTCGTCAATTAATATAAAGGGAGTTATAAAATGACTGATAATAATAACTTAAATGAAACTATTGCATTTAAACCTGATAGAGATAAGAAAAAAGATATTAGAGATATTTTAAATACTGTATATTCTGCTCTTGAAGAAAAGGGATATAAACCAACTGGTCAAATAGTCGGTTATCTATTATCTGGGGACCCGACATATATAACTGCTCATAATGGTGCTAGAAAACTAATTAGAGCCGTTGATCGTGATGAAATAATTGAAGAATTATTAAATAGCTATATCAATGACTAGAATTATGGGCCTGGATATAGGAGATAAAACAATAGGGGTTGCATTAAGCGACCCTATGTTTTTGATAGCTAATCCATTAGAAACAATAAAAAGAAAAAAAGCAAGTTTAGATATCGAAAAGTTACTAAAAATCATTGAAGACAATCAAGTAAATCTAATTGTTGTAGGTTTACCTAAAAATATGAATAATTCTATTGGTCCACAATCTATGAAAGTTATGAGCTTTGTAGACTTATTAAGAAAACAAACCGATAAAGAAATTGTTTATGAAGATGAAAGAATGACAACATTACAGTCGGAGAGAGTTCTTATAGACATGGATGTAAGACGTGAAAATAGAAAAAAATATATTGATAAAATTGCTGCAACTTTTATTTTACAAACCTATTTAGATAGGAGAAACAATGGATAATATCATTTTATACGATGAAGATAATAATGAAGTTAAATTTAATATAATAGATACTTTCGGAGTTGATGATAAAAATTATTGTGCATTACAAAAAGATAATGATGATATGATTCTTATCTTAGAAGTAATAAATAATGACAAAGAAGTTTTATTTAAGAGTATTGACGATCAAAAAGAATTAGATGAAATTATTGAACTCTATGAACAAATGAGAGATGAATCAAATGGAAAGTAAAGATATAAAAAAAATATTTGAAAAAAATAATCAAAAATATACTAAACAGAGAGAAATAATATTTTTAGCCTTAAAAAAGAGTTCTCCTAAGCATGTTACACCAGAAGAACTTTTTTCTATAGTGCGCCAAAAAAACAAACAAGTTGGAATAGCAACTATATATAGAACACTAAATATATTTGAGGAATTAGGAATTGTAAATAAACAAGAATTTACTGATAATGCTTATACTTACGAATTGATCGATTCTTCAAATTCTCATCATGATCATATCATTTGCACAAATTGTGGAAAAATCATAGAAGATGAATGTATATCAACAAATCAGTTGGAAAAAGAATTGAAAGAAAGATATGACTTCGATTTAAATTATTATTCACTAAGGATCTATGGTACTTGCTCCGACTGTCAAAAATTAAGGAGTACAAATGACAAATGAAAAAAAATTAAAATTGATACCAATTGGAGGCATGCAAGAAATTGGTAAAAACTGTGCAGTAGTAGAATATGGTAATGATATGGTAATGATAGATTGCGGTCTAACATTTCCTGACCAAGATATGCTTGGAGTTGATATAGTAATACCAGATTTTACTTATGTAGAAGAAAATAAGGATAAATTAAGAGGAATTTTCGTAACTCATGGTCACGAAGATCATATTGGTGCAATTCCATATTTTTTGAAAAATGTAGACACCAATGTTTATTGTTCCAAATTAACTAAGGGATTGTTAGAAAGTAAGTTTAAAGAACATGGCTTAAATCCTAATAGAATTAAAATGGTTAATGTAAATAATAAGGTCAAAGTTGGAGATATGAGTCTTGAATTTATTAGAGTTAGCCACTCAATACCTGACTCATGTGCAATTGCCCTAAAATCACCTGTAGGTACTATACTATTTACTGGAGATTTTAAGATGGACTTTACACCAATTGATGGCGATCCAACGGATATCCAAAGAATTGCAGAGCTTGGTAGAAAAGGCTTGTTAGCTCTTTATGCGGATAGTACAAACGTTGAAAGACCTGGTTTTTCTATAAGTGAAAAAGAGGTTGGAGATACATTTATTAGAATATTTGGACAAGTATCTGGTCGTATAATTGTAGCTACTTTTGCTAGTAACCTTCATAGGGTACAACAAGTTATCTATGCAGCAGAAAAATATAATAGGAAAGTGGCACTTTCTGGTAGAAGTATGATTAACAACGTAAAGATTGCTAGTGATTTGGGTTATTTAAAAATTAATAGCAATACTTTGATTGATATGAAAAATATCAAAAAATATTCTGATGATCAAGTTGTTGTTCTTTCTACTGGAACACAAGGGGAGCCTTTATCAGCATTAACTAGAATGGCAAATGGTGAGCATAAGCAAATCCATCTAAATGAAACAGATACTGTAATTTTATCCTCATCAGCTATTCCTGGAAATGAAATTTCTATTAACAATACAATAAACAAACTAACCAGAATAGGTGTAAATATAATATACGCTTCACTTGCCAAAGTTCATGCTTCAGGACACGCTTGTCAAGAAGAAATTAAGCTTATGTATCAATTAACAACACCAAAATACCTCATTCCTGCCCATGGGGAGGCGAGACAATTGCAAACTCATGAAAAAATTGCTGAAGATATGGGCATGGAAAAAAAGAATATTTTCTCCCTAGATAATGGAGATATATTAGAATTTACAAAAAAATCTGCTAAAATTTCAGGCAAAGTTCAAGCAGGTAAAGTTTTAATTGACGGTTCTGGTATTGGCGATGTTGGTAATATAGTTCTAAAGGATAGAAAACATTTATCTGAAGATGGATTGATGGTTGTTTCAATAACTTTTGATAGAAATACTCAAACTTTATTGGCAGGCCCTGAAATAGTATCACGTGGTTTTGTTTATGTTAAAGAAAATCAGGATATTATTGAAAATTCTAAGGAAGTTGTTCTAAGATCCATAGAAAAATGCCAAAAAGAAGAGATAAGAGCTTTAAGTCAAATTAAATATCAGATTAGAGAAGATTTAAAATCTTACCTTTATAACGAATTAGGTAGAGATCCTATGCTTCTTCCTATTATTTCTGAAGTAGATAATAATGAAATATATTAATTACCCTCATACTTCAGATTATCTAAAAAATATTATTGAAGATATTGATTTTTTGGAATTAAGAGCTTATGCCGAAAAACACAATGTTCCAATTATGAATATTGAAACAAAAGAGTTTATTAAAACAATATTAGAAATAAATAAGCCAAAAACTATTCTAGAAATTGGTAGCGCAATAGGCTATTCTTCCTTAGTGTTTTATAAATATACTAAGGCAAATATTACAACAATAGAAATTGATGAAAAAACTTCTGATATTGCAAAAAATAATTTCAAAAAATACAACGCACCAATTAATTTAATAAATGATGATGCAATTAAAGCCTTGAGTAATATTAATCAAGGCTTTGATTTTGTTTTTATTGATGCAAACAAAGCACATTATATAGATTATTTTAAGATTTCTGCGAAGTTATTAAATAAGAATGGAATAATAATTGCCGATAATGTTTTATTTAGAGGTATGGTTTTAAATGATGATTTAGTTGATAAAAGAATGATAACTATAGTAAAAAGGCTAAGAAACTATTTGGCTTATGTTGTCGATAGAGATGATTTTAAAAGCACAATCATACCTATTGGCGATGGACTAACTTTAAGTGTTAAGGAGAATTAATGCAAGAAAAAAAAGTAGAATTGCTTGCTCCAGCTGGAGATATGGAGAGACTTCAAGCTGCAGTAAAATTTGGAGCTAATGCTGTTTTTATGGCAGGAGATAGCTTTGGACTTAGAGCTAATGCAAAGAATTTCGATAGAGAATCTATGAAAGAGGCTGTAAAATACGCCCATGAAAATAATGTTAGAGTTCATATAACTATGAATATTTTACCCCACGATGAAGATTTGGATGGAATAGAAGATTATTTAAAATTTTTGCAAGAGATAGGAGTTGATGCTCTTATCATATCTGATCCAGGTATATTTTCTTTAGCAAAAGAACTAACAAATATTGATATCCATGTAAGCACTCAAGCCTCAGTTACAAATACTGCCACAGTTAATTTTTGGTATAAGATGGGCGCAAAAAGAGTTATTCTTGCTAGAGAATTATCTTTGGATGAAATAATAGAAATCAGGAAAAATACTCCAAAAGATCTAGAAATTGAAGTCTTTATTCATGGAGCTATGTGTATTTCTTATTCAGGAAGATGCTTACTAAGTAATTATATGACAGGACGTGATGCAAATAGGGGAGATTGTGCCCAAGCTTGTAGGTGGAAATACAGCATACAAGAAGAAACTAGACCTGGCGAATATTATCCAATAGAAGAAGATGGATCTGGAACTTTTATTATGAATTCTAAGGATCTTTGTCTAATTGATGAGATTGATAAGCTTATAGAAGCAGGGATAGATAGTTTTAAAATTGAAGGAAGAATGAAAACAGCTTTTTATGTAGCAACCGTTGTAAGATCTTATAGACAAGCTATAGATGCATATTATGAGGGAAATTACAATAAAGAAATTATAGATAAATATTTTAAAGAACTACAAAAAGCTAGTCACAGACATTATACTAAAGGCTTTTTCCATAAAAAGCCAGATGGCAACGATCAAATTTACGAAAATTCTTCTTATATTAGAAATTATGATTTTATAGGTACGGTTTTAGATTACGATAAAAATAGTAAAATAGCAACAATAGAGCAAAGAAATAGATTTTTTCTAGATGAAGAAATTGAAATTTTTGGAAATTCTAAAGATTTTTACAAATTTAAAATCGATAATATGAAAAATACCAAAGGTGAAAATATAGAAGTAGCAAACAAACCAAAAGAAAAAATTCTGATATCTATTGATTTACCTCTTGAAAAAGGAGATATGTTAAGAAGAGAAATCCTAGAAGATGATAATATCTAAATAGCAAATAAAAGGATGCCAAAATATTGTATTTTAGTAAAAACAATACAATATTTTGGCATCTTAATACTTATATATTTATGTAAAGTATGGTTTATATATTAGTCCATAGAAGGATTTTCTGATAAATCATCATCTCTTGTTCTTCTAGCTTCAACACCGACATTAGAGATTTGATCAGCTTCATCAACTTCGGTTTTAAGCTCTTCTTGATCAGGACTTAATTTTTTATCAATATCCTCTCCACCTTTGGTCGCTTCTGATTGACGAGTTTTTTTGTCAAGTTCCTCATTTCCAGCAAATTGGCTAGATTCTTTTATTTCTCCACTGGTAGGATCTAGTAATTTATCGTTTTTACTCATAGCAATTCCTCCTTCGATATATTTATTTTACTATATATACTATTATATAACAGTTAAATTTCTTTAGCAATTATTTTAAAATTAAGAAATGATATACGAAATTTATTGTTAGTAAAATATATAAAATACTAAAATTTTGTAATTATAGTAAAAAATTGGTATATTAAGCATATGAAGGTGATAAAATGACAAAAAAATTAAAAGTAATCTCAGAATTTAAAAATTTAGGATATCAGACATCAGGTGCAGCAGGAATTGACCTACCATGCTTGACTGATAAAGATATAATAATTAATCCTGCTAGTGTAAAAAAAATTAACACGGGTGTTAAAGTTCAAATTCCAGATGGATTTTTTGGAGCAGTTTATCCAAGATCTTCAACCGGAGTAAAAAAATCTTTGATGTTAGCAAATACCGTTGGTGTAATAGATTCTGATTATAGAGGTGAAATAGTTATATTCTTGTATAATTACGGTCAAGATAAGCAAATAATAAAAAATGGAGACAGGTTAGCACAATTAATTATACAACCATATCAAAGATGTGATATTGAATTTGTTGAGGAGCTTTCTCAATCAGTTCGTGGTGAAGATGGATTTGGATCAACTGGACAATAATGATTAGAAAAAAAATTAATAAGAGAATTAAGAAAAATAAATATAGAATAGCGCTAGTTATGGCCTTTATTGTAACAATACTAATTGTAAGCCTAATTTTTTTTAAAGTTTCTAAAGAAAAAGAAATAGCAAAATATGACAGTGAAATTATAATTTTTAAAGGGAATGGAGATCAATTAGAAGCTATTACTTTAAAAGAACTTAGAGAAATTGGTTGTGAAGTTAAGAATGTTTCTACAAATAAAGGATTAGAAAAAACTTCAATCGAAGGAGTTTCTCTTGAGAAAATAATAGGGAAACTTGATTATAATTTCAAAGATAGCTCTGTAATTGATGTTGAAGATGATGAGGGTAATGTTAAAAAAATTTCGATGTCGCAAGCTCTAGAACCTGATAGAGTTTATCTAGTTTACAAATTAGCTGATACTCCAGTATATGATGTTAATCCAAAATATGGAAAAATCATTTTAATTGATATAGCTTCTGATTCTTCATCATCTTGGATTAGAAATGTTAAAACGCTTGATATTAGATAATACTCACAATAAGTGAGTATTTTTACTGTGATTAGTTATGGAGGATGAAATGAAAGATAAATTCTCTTATGAGAAACTTTCTCCAATGTTAAAACATTACGTAGATGTTAAAAATAATTTAAAAGATGCTTTATTGCTCTATAGAGTGGGAGATTTTTTTGAATCTTTTTTTGATGATGCAATAATTATTAGCAAAAATTTAGGACTTACTCTTACTGGTAAAGATTGTGGTCATGAAAATAGAGCGCCTATGTGTGGAGTTCCTCACCATGTTATTGATAATTATGTTTCCAAACTTGTAAAAAAAGGTTATAAGGTTGCATTATGCGATCAAATTGAAGATCCTAAAGATGCAAAGGGCCTTGTAAAAAGAGCAGTTACAAGAGTTATTACTCCTGGAACCATAACTGATATGGATTCCTTGGAAAATACAGAAAATAACTATCTATTATCAATTTTTCAAAATGTTTATGGTCTTGGCATATCTTATTGTGATATTTCTACTGGTAAACTTGTTTGCTTTGAAATAAAAGGATCTACTAGTCTTATAGAAAAAAGAACAATTGATCAAATAGAAAAAATCAATCCTTCAGAATTAATAATTAACGAAAAATATGATCTAAATGAGCTAAAAAAATATCTTAATTATCAATCTAATATTTTTGTAAATTATATAGAAGATGATAAAGATTACGATAGCCGAAGTCAAAGTGTTTACTCATATTTAGGAGCTGAAAATTTTGAAAAAATAAAGAATTTAAGATTATCAATAATTTCCTTAGCCAACTTATTAGATTATATATATAAATTTTACGATGATAAGCTTAGTCACATAAACAATATTGAAATACTTGAAATAAATGATTATTTAGAACTAGAAGCAAATACCAGCAAAAATTTAGAATTACTTAGGAATTTAAATAATAATTCGAAATCTGATACTGTTATAGAAATTCTAGACAAATGCGACACTGTCATGGGCTCAAGACTTATCAAAGAATGGTTGGAGAGACCTCTTATAGATATAGAAAAAATAGACAAAAGACTAGATATAGTTGAATATTTTTCAGAAAATAGGATTGAATCTCAAAATATTTCAAATTACTTATCCAATATTTTTGATTTAGAGAGAATACTTGGAAAAATCTCTTATAAAAGAGCTAATGCTAGAGACTTTATTTCTCTAAAAAATTCCATAAAAGATATTCCTAAATTAAAATCTTATTTATTGAATTTAGATAATGAAGATATGAAAAATCTTGGAATTAATTTACCTGATATGGATAAGTTGTACGATTTATTAGAAGATTCAATAGTCGATGATCCTCCTATTTCAATAACAGAGGGAGGAATAATAAAAAAATATTATGATGATTCCTTAGATGATTTAGTAGAAAAATCAAATCATGCAATTAATGATTTAAAATCCTACGAAGAGTCCGAAAAGGAAAGGACTGGGATTAAAAACTACAAAATTGTTTATAACAAAAATAATGGATATTCTATAGAAATAACTAAAAGTAACTTAGATAAGGTACCAAATTCTTATATCAGAAAGCAAACTCTTAAAAATCAAGAAAGATATACTACAGAAAAACTAGAAGAATTAGCAAATCTAATAATTAATGGCAACGATAAAAAAAATGACTTAGAGTATAAAATTTTTAACGATATCAGAGATAAAATTCTTGGGGAAACTTTACATTTACAAGCTTTAGCTAAAATGATAGCAAATATTGATACTTTAAATACTTTGGCTAAGGTTGCCGTAGAAAATAATTACACAAGACCTATTTTAACTAATGATAATAAGATAATAATAAAAGATGGTCGACATCCAGTAATAGAAAAAAAATTAAAAGAAAATGAATTTATAGCAAATGATACCGATATCGGTGAAGATAATAACATTATTCAAATAATAACCGGCCCAAATATGGCTGGCAAATCTACTTACATGAGACAAATTGCAATAATAATAATTATGGCACAGATGGGTTCATTTGTACCTGCATCTTTTGCTAGTATTGGCATATGCGATAAATTATTTTCTAGAATTGGTGCTAGCGATAACATTTCAAAGGGCGAATCTACTTTTATGTTAGAAATGAATGAAGTTAGCAATATTTTGGAAAACGCTAGCGAACATTCATTTGTTATCTTAGATGAAGTTGGTAGAGGAACTTCATCTGATGATGGATTGAGTATTGCTATGGCTTTAGTAAATTATATTTCCAAAAAAAAGAAATTTAAAACTGTTTTTGCAACACATTTCCATGAACTAACTGAATTAGAAAATGAATTAGATAATGTTAAAAATTTAAAAATTGAGATTTTAAATGATAAGCAAAATTTGGTTTTTCTTAGAAAAATCTCTTATGGCAAGTCTGATAGATCTTATGGTATTGAAGTAGCTAAATTAAGTGGTTTACCTGATGAACTTATTGCCAATGCACGAATATTTATGGATAGAATCGATAACGAGGATTTTGAAGATAGTAAGGCTGACACAATAAAGCAAACTATAAAAACAATAGATGATGAAAATTATAAATATATTAAAGAATTAGCAAGTGAAATAAATGTTAATGATCTTACTCCTCTAGAAGCAATAAATAAATTAAATTTTTTAGTTGAAAGGATAAGTGAGCTATAATGCCGATTGTAAAATTAGACAAATATACAATTGATCAAATAGCGGCAGGGGAGGTGATAGAGTCACCTCTTTCTGTTGTAAAAGAGTTATTTGAAAATTCTATAGATGCTAAGGCAAAAAATATCACTGTAGAAATTAAAAACGGTGGAAAAACCTATATAAGAGTAACAGATGATGGAGTTGGCATTGAAAGTGATCAATTAAAATTAGCCTTTGAAAAACATACAACATCAAAAATAGTAGATTTTAAAGATTTATATAGCATTTATTCCTTAGGATTTAGAGGTGAGGCACTAGCTAGCATTGTTAGTGTAAGCGAAGTAAGTGCTATTTCAAAAACCAAAGAAGAAAAAATAGGTCAAAAAATTCTTTTAAATGGAAAAAATATAATTCAATCACCTATAGCTACTAATACTGGTACAAGTATCGAAGTTAGAGATATTTTTAAAAATTTACCAGTTAGGAAAAAATTCTTAAAGTCTGATCTTTCTGAAACAAATGCAATATCAAAGCTTATGTATTCTCTAGCCTTAGGTTATGATGATGTCTCTATAAAATATATCAAAGATGGTAGATTAGAATTTCAAACTCGTGCAAATGAAAATCTAGATTTAAGAATTACAAATTTATTAGATGATAAACTAAAGGATAATTTGATAAATATCAAAAATTCTAATACTATATATCAAATACATGGTTATATTTCAGATGCTAATTATTATAGAGGCACACGCGCCTTACAATATATCTTTGTAAATAAAAGACTTATTACTAGTAATTTTATAATAAATATGGTTGAAAATGAGTATAAAAGTCTAATACCTAATGGTAGGTATCCCGCTTTGTTTTTATATATTCAAACTAATCCAAAAAATATCGATATCAATGTTCATCCAAATAAAAGAGAAATAAAATTTGTATACGAAGATGAACTTTCTGATTTATTAGCAGAAACAATAACTAGTGCTTTAAAAATAAACGCAAATCCAGCAATTTTAAAGGCTCCAGAAATTAAAGATAATTCCTTATTGGATTTAAGCGATTATGAAAAATTGTTAGATAAATATAAATCTCTTTCAAAAGTAAGTGAAGATCAAGCATCTTATGAAAATGATGATTTTTTTGATGTCAATAAAAAATTAGAAAATAATAATCAGCCTATAAACACTATTGATGAAGAATTATTAGATAATAATAAGATAGAAGAAAATGTAAGTTTTATTGAAAAAAAATTAACTTATAGATATTTAACAAGCATATTTAATAGATATTCAATTTTTTTAGCAAGTGATAACAATGTTCTAATTCTAGATCATAGGAGAGCCGATGAAGCTTTAAAATACGATTATTTTTTAAAAAATTTTAACAAGGATAACATAGATAGTCAAATTTTATTAGATCCAATTATTGTGAATTTAAAAGCTAGTGATAGAATAAAATACAAAAATAAAAAGGATCTATTATTAAAATTAGGCTTTGAAATAGATGATTTTGCAAATGATACAATTATTATAAGATCTATTCCACAAATATTTGAAAGTCCAGAATCTGATCAATTTTTTTATGATCTTTTGGATATTGACATAGATAATAAGAAAGAAATTCTTTTTGATCAAATCAACAAGATAATTAAATCAAATTCCTTTAGAAAAGGTCATTCCATTGGCGCATTAGAAGCAAATGAACTACTTGATAAGCTATTTAGTCTAAAAAATCCATATAAAACTCAGCAAGGCAAAAAGACCATGCTAATTTTGACAAATGAAGAATTGGAGAAATATTTTGAAAAATAATTTAATTATTATTACAGGTCCTACAGCAAGTGGTAAAAGTGATATAGCTATAAATATTGCGAAAAATTTTAATGGAGAGATAATATCAGCGGATAGCCAGCAAATTTATAAATATATGGACATAGGAACAAACAAAGTTTTAGATTATGAAAATATTGCTCATCACATGATAAATATAATTAACCCTAATGATAACTTTTCTGTGGATGATTATTCTACAATAACAAGAAATTTAATAAGCGATATAAATAATTATGGTAAAATTCCTATTTTAGTTGGTGGAACTGGTTTTTATATAGATTCAATTTTATTTGACATGAATTTTGGAAATAGTCCAAGAAATGACGATATTCGCAATAAGCTAAATGAAATTGTAAATAAAAAAGGTAATGATTATTTATATAATCAGCTAAAAAAAATTGATCCGATTTCTGCAGAAAAATATCATCCTAATGAAACAAACAGAATAATTAGAGCCTTAGAAATATATGAAACAACAGGAGAAATTCCTTCTAAGGCAAGAAAAGGAAATAAAAAATTAAATGAAAATATCAATCCAATATTATTTTTTCTAAATTACAATGATAGAAGTAGACTTTACGAAAAAATTAACAATCGAGTAATTTCTATGATAGATGATGGATTGATTGAAGAATTTATAGACTTAGTTAAGATATATAAATTGAATACTTATAGTCAGTCTATGGCTGCAATAGGTTATAAAGAAATTTTTCCATATATTAGTGGGGATATTGGTATAGATCAATTAATAGATAATATACAAAAAAATACCAGACATTACGCAAAAAGACAAGTTACATGGATGAAAAGATACTTAGATTATAGTTTCTGCCACAAAATATTTATGGATAATATAAATAAAACAGATGCTGGCGACATAATTACCAGCATCATAAAGGATACTTATGAATTTTGATAGTATATATAATTTTTTTAATTTAGACAAATCTTTTGAAGAATTAATAAAAAGTAAAGAAAATGAACTAAAAGGCAACTTTGAAATCTTAGAAGAAATCTCTGAATTTAATCAATTAAAAGTTTTGAAGGCTTTTAATAAGAATAAACTTTCTACTCAAGATTTTATTTCAGCAACTGGCTATGGCTACGCTGATGTCGGAAGAGCAAAAGTTGAAGCAATTTTTGCTGATATTTTTAAAGCTGAAGATGCTCTTGTAAGGCCATCTATTGTCGCTGGAACGCACGCCTTGTCCTTAGTTTTATTTTCTCTATTAAATTACGGTGATAAGATGGTTGCCATAACTGATGACCCTTATGATACTATGCAACAAGTAATTGGAATTGTAGGAAATAAAAAAGGAAATTTATTATCAAAAGGAATAAAGTATAAAAAATTGGACTTGGATGATAATTTACTTATAGACTATAAAAATATTTCACAAGTTGTAGATAAAGATACCAAATTAGCCTTAATACAAAGATCAACTGGTTATACAGAACGTAGAGCTTTTACTATTGATGAAATTGAAAGAGCCATAATAGAAATAAAAAAAGCAAATCCAAAAACAATTGTATTTGTGGATAATTGCTATGGAGAATTTACCGAAGATAAGGAACCTATAGAAGTTGGTGCAGATATATTGGCGGGATCTTTAATAAAAAATCTTGGTGGGGGAATTGCAATTACAGGTGGTTATATTTGTGGGAAAAAAGATCTTATAGAATATTGCTCCAATACTCTTACCGCACCAGGAATTGGTAAAGACGAAGGTTTAAGCTTTGGAACAAGCAGATCAGTTTTGCAGGGCTTATATTTTGCTCCACACATAGTAAAGGAAGCTATCAAAGTAGGAATGCTATTTGCTAAAATATTTGATTCTTTTGGTTATGAAGTAATTCCAAAAATAAACGATCCTCAAAGTGATGTAGTTCAAGCAATAAAATTTAAAGACCCTAATAAGGTGATTACTTTTTGTAAATCTATCCAGGAAGCCTCAACCGTAGATTCATATTTGATACCAGAACCATTTCCTATGCCAGGTTACGAAGATCCAGTAATAATGGCTTCCGGTGGCTTTGTTGAAGGAGCAACTTCAGAATTATCAGCAGATGGACCATTAAGAAGCCCTTATATAGCATATTTACAAGGTGGCTTAAATTATTATCAAGGAATGCTCGCTCTAAAACTCGTTTTAAGCAATTTTAAAAAACAAGGATACATATAAGTACCCTTGTTTTTAAATCTCCAAATTTGATAAGGGATTTTTTTTAACTGCATTTTTCAAATCTTCATCATCTAAGTGTGTATATATTTGCGTAGTTGAAACATTAGCGTGTCCTAAGATATCTTTAAGAGCTCTAATATCGACGTTGCCATACTTATACATTAATGTAGCTGCTGTATGACGTAATTTATGAGTAGAATATATAGAAGTGTCAAAACCTGCTTTTCGTAAGTATTTTTCAATCGTTGCTTGAACAGTCCTGTTGCTGATTCTTTTTTTTCTGGTTGAAATAAATAAAGCATCAACATATTGGCCATCTAAATATTCATTTCTTATTTTTAAATATTGATGAATTAATACTAATGCGTTATCTGTCAAATATATAGTGCGTTCTTTATTTCCTTTCCCGATAATTTTAAAATGATCATCATAAATATCGCTAACATTAATACTTACAAGCTCTGAAAGCCTCATACCAGTTGTTAAAAATGTAAAAACGATGGCCATATCTCTATTTCTTAATAAAGTATTTTTTTCGGTATTTATTGCATCTAAAAGTCTTTCGGTTTCGTTTAGGGTAAGATAGACTGGTTGCCTTTGACTTATTTTAGGGTTTCTTAACTTCTCTGTGATATTTTTATCAATCACTTCAATCTCTTGATAAAGGTATTTATAGAAAGATTTCAATGCAGAAATTTTTCTCGATCTGGTAGTTGGATTATCATCTTTTTCATTATCCAAAAAAGAAAGATATGCGTAAAAATCAGTTATGTTTAAATTTTCAAGAAAAGATGGATTTATTATCTTGTTAATATCTTTATAATTGAAATTTTTCTCAAAATCTAATTCATCTCCAAAATAAACCTTTCTAATAATTTGAAATTTTAAAAATCCTTCAAGGTCATAAGAGTATTCTTTAATTGTTTTTTCCGATAAACCTCTAACTGATTTTAAAAAATTCAAGTAGTCTGTTAGTATAATTGCATTAGTCATATTTATAAAAACTCCGGTTTCTGATAATCTCATTATATATTTTACTTCTTATTTTGTATAATACAATTATTGCACAAAATAACTATTTTGTGCAATAATTTATTTTTGTCATATCTCTCATTTTCTATAATCTATCATAGGTAGAAATATTTTGGAAATTAGCTTATAAAGTGACAATTTAAAAAAGAGCCTTGTAAATAAATTTATTTACCAAGCTCTTAATTTTAAATCTTATCTTGCATATTCTATCGCATTTGATTCTCTTAGAACGTTAACTTTAATTTCTCCAGGATACTCTAATTCACTTTCGATCCTCATTGCAATCTCTCTAGCAATTACAATCATTTTATCATCGCTTATTTTTTCTGGTTTAACCATAATTCTTAGTTCTCTACCAGCTTGTAAAGCAAACGATTTATCAACTCCATCAAAAGTATTAGCTATTTGTTCAAGATTTTCTAATCTCTTAATATAATTTTCCAAACTTTCACGACGTGCACCTGGTCTAGCAGCTGATATTGCATCAGCGGTTTGAACTAGTATAGATTCAACACAATTTGGAGCTACATCTCCGTGGTGTGATGCTATGGCGTTAATTACATATTTATTTTCTCCATAGCGAGTAGCCATTTCTACTCCAAGATCGATGTGAGTTCCAGATACTTCTTGGTCTATAGATTTGCCTATATCGTGTAATAATCCGCCTCTACGGGCAATTTGCGCATCAGCGCCGATTTCTTCAGCCAACATTCCAGCTAAGTTTGCTACTTCTACAGAATGTTTCATAACATTTTGCCCATAGCTTGTTCTAAATTTCATCTTACCAACTAATCTAACTAATTGTGGATGTAAATTACGAACTCCTGCAGCATCTACGGATTTTTCTCCATCTTCTATTATTCTCTGCTCAACTTCTTCTTCTGCTTTTAATAGAGTTTCTTCAATTCTTGATGGATTAATTCTTCCATCTAAAATTAATCTTTCTAAAGCAACTTTAGCAACTTCTCTTCTAACTGGTTCAAATGAAGATATAACTACAGCTTCTGGTGTGTCATCAATTATTAGATCAACTCCTGAAAGTTGTTCGAAGGCTCTAATATTTCTACCTTCGCGTCCAATAATTCTTCCTTTCATCTCATCATTTGGAAGATTTACAACTGAAACAGTATTTTCTGCTACTTGATCTGATGCATATCTTTGTATTGTAGTAGCAAGAATTTCAGTGGCAATTTTTTTGCTTTCTGTTTTTATTCTTTCCTCAGCTTCTTTAATAAGTTTTGCAGATTCGTGAATAGTATCTTTTTTTACATTTTCTAAGATTATTTCTTTAGCTTCACTATTTGTAAGCCCAGCGATTCTTTGCAATTCTGATTGTTGTTTTTCAATCAGTTTATCAATGCTGTCTTCTTTTTGTTTTAACCTCTTCTGATCACTAGAGATTTGATCAGCCTTTTTGTCAATCAATAAAGCTCTATTGTCAAGACTTTCTTCCTTTTTAAACAAACGAGCTTCTTTTTTATCTAGCTCATCTGTTTTTTTATTAAACTTTTTATCGTTTTCTAGTTTTATTTTAGATATCTCATCTTTAGCTTCTTTAAGAGTTTCTCTTCTTAAAGTTTCAGCTTGCTTATTAGCATCTTCGATGATTTGGCGGCTTAGTTCTTCAGCCTTGCCTATCTTTTTTTCACTAGATTTTTTTTGATAAATAAAGCCCAAAATAAAAGCTAACAATACGAAGGCGACAGTAATGATTATAACAATTGGATTATCCATTTATTATCACCTCCTATTTGATTTATCGGAATAATGATTCCTTTATAATTATACCATATTTTGATATTTATACGAAACTTATTTTTTGATTTATTTATAAAATGTTTTTTAAAAGCTATAAGTATTTTTGTCTTTCATTTGTTTTTTGTACATTTCTTTGTAATAACCATCATATTTCATCAAATTATTATGATTTCCCATTTCGACAATTTTTCCATATGATAAAACTATTATTTTGTCAACATCTTTTATAGTTGAAAGCCTATGAGCTATAATAAATGTAGTTCTATTTTCTTTTAATTTCTCTATGCCATCTTGAATTATTTTTTCTGTTTCTGTATCGATGTTACTTGTTGCTTCATCTAGAATTAAAATCTTTGGATTTCTAATATAGGCGCGTGCAAATGAAATTAATTGCTTTTCTCCTTGAGATAAATTAGATCCACCTTCCATGACAGGAGTGTGAATACCTTTTTTTACTAAATTTTCACCACCTACAGCTATTAATGCCTCTTTTACTTCTCTATCTGTGAAATCTTGATCTAAAGTTATATTTTTTGCAATATCAGATTTAAATAAGAAAGAATCTTGCAAAACTACTGCCATATCTTTTCTCAGACTCTCCCTATTTACACTTGCGATATCAACCCCACCAATAGTTATTTTTCCTGAATCAACTTGATAGAAATTTAAAAGTAAATTAATGAGTGTAGATTTTCCAGAACCAGTTTGTCCAACAAAAGCAACAGATTCTCCCCTATCAACTTTAAAAGAAATTCCCTTTATTACTTCTTCACCATCTATATATGAAAATCTTACATTATCAAATATTATTTCATTATCAATAGAATCAATGTTCTTAGTCAAGTTCTCTTGACTTTCAAGTTTTAAGAGTTCAAAAATATGATCAGCTGAAGCCATAGATTCTTCAACTTCACCAAATCTCATTATTGAAAATCTGATTTCATTAAAAAGTCTGCTAGTATAATCAAAAATCACATACAAACTTCCAATGCTTACTTTATACCAATCAGTTACTTGCCCTAGCCCAAAGTAAATTAATACTATTATAGATGCAAGATAAGATACTATATCCATAGCTCTAAAACCAGAATAGGATCTGATTTTTGCAAGTTTTGATGAAAGATCAAAAATTTTGCTATTTGTTTGGTCAAATTTTTCTTTTATATAATCTTCTTTATTATAGACTTGTATTATTTCCATGTTTTGAATGTATTCATTAATTTGTGCGTTAATTTCAGATGTGTTTTTTCTAATTTCACCAGTGTATTTTCTCGTGTAAGTCGTATAAGATTTAAAGATGATATAGACTAAAGGAGCTAATATTAGAAGCATCAGACCTGCTCTATAATTTGTAACAAATATAATTATTATCAATCCTATAATCTGAATATTTGAAGTTAGAAGGTCTGAGAATAAAAGTCTAAACATATTTTTAACTTTATTTGTATCATTTGTTATTCTAGATGAAATCTTCCCAGCAGGTAGGCTATCAAAATAGCTTATAGGAAAGGAATTGACTTTCCTGTAAACATCTTTTTGTATATTGTAAGCAACATTATTTGCCGCAATAGAAAATGAGATTAATGTTCTATTTAAGAAAAATCCAGCCAAAAAATTGATAATTAAATACAATAGCAAAAATAAGATTATTTTCGTAAATTCATCAACTGACATATTTTTCTTGATCAAATTATTTATTATGTTAGCTATTATCAAAGGTGATATAATTTGTAGAATTGTACAAAGAACAGAAAATATAAATCCTTTAATAAAATCAATTTTTTCAGAAATTGCATAAGATTTTAATGTTTTTATTTGATATTTATTTTTCTTTATCATCTATAGCACCCCCAATAATTTGATTTTCGTATTGTTTTTTATACCAACTATCTTTACTCATCAATTCATCATGATTGCCTTCTTCTACAATTTTTCCATCATCAAGAACTATGATTTTATCACAATTTTGAACTTGACTAATCCTGTGAGCGATAATTATTGTTGTTTTATTATTTCTAATAGCTTTTAAATTATTAATTATATTTTTTTCAGTATTAGCATCTACTGCACTCATGGCATCATCAAGAATCAAAATTTGAGGATTATTTAATACAGCTCTAGCAATTGAAATTCTTTGCTTCTGTCCCCCAGATAAGGATACCCCCTTTTCACCAGTCATTGTATTAAGTCCGTCTGTAAATTCGCCTATATCTTTTGTAAAATCAGCTATTTTTATAGCTTTATTTATTTGTTCATCGCTAGCTTTAGGATTTGAAAATTTAATGTTATTTTCTATGGTATCAGAAAAAATCATATGCTTTTGCGGCACATAGCCAATTAAATCCTTCAACGATGAACTTGATATATCACTATAATACTGATCTCCGATAATTATTGTGTCTTTATCAACTTTATATAAATCCAAAAGTTGTTTAATTATTGTTGTTTTCCCACTAGCAGTTTTTCCAATAATTCCTAGAGAACTTCCATTTTTTATAGAAAGATTAATATTTTTTAAAACATTATCTTTGCTTGTAGGATATGAAAAATTATGATCTTTGAAAAAAATATCTGGATTATCATTAACTCTTTTAAATTTGCTGGAATCTTCAATTTCCTCTCTATAAACTAAAATTTCATTAATTCTATCCATGGCCGCACTAGCTTGCTGATGAAGATTTAAAAATTCTCCCATAGCAAAAACTGGCCAAATAAGCATATTCAAATAATAAGTGAAGGATACTAATTGTCCAAGGCTAAGTTTTCCATTAGATATCAAATAAGAACCAAAAGCTACTGCAATTACAAAAGACAAAGCTGTTAGAGATCTTTCAACAGGTTCTATTATGGCATCTGTTTTAGCAAGCGATACGTTATTATCAGCTAAAATTCTAGCTTTTTCTTTAAAGGCTTCTTCTCTAATATTTTCTATATTATATACTCTTATAATTCTAATACCTTCAACATCTTCAAGAACTTTATCTGTAAGCTCATCAAAAGATTTATTAACTGCTTTGCTCTTTGAGTAAATTTTCTCCATAATTTTAGTTAGAACAAGACCCAACAAGGCTAAAGGTAAAATTGAAAATACAGTTATTTTAAATCCAGTATTTATAATCATCATGATTATTATAAAAATAGGAAATAAAATTGCATCAAAAAAAGCCAAAACTCCAAAACCAGCATACATTGCTATTTGACTAACATCTTGAGTTGACTTACTCATCAAAGATCCAGTAGGATTTTTTTCAAAAAATCTTTGAGATTGCCTCAAAAACTTATTCATTAATTTATCTCTTGATATATATTCCATCTTTGCTGATGCTTTAAAAATATTATAAGACCAAGCAATTGCAGTTATGTATTTTAAAAATACCATAAATACTGCAAATAATATTAAGTTTCTAAATGTGACAGAATCAAGTGAATTATTATAAACAATATCTATAAGTTTTCCTGTAATGTAAGGTAAAAATAAAGAAATAATATCAGTTACTATTAAGGAAATAGATCCTATCAAATAATTCTTTTTGGAATATTTTAAAAACCATTTAAAATTTTTAAACATTATCCCCTCCTATAATTACTAAAAAAGGGTCGTTGCTAAACTAGTAAATAGTTTTATTAGCAACAACCCTAAAGTTTGAAAATTCTTTATTAAGCGTTCATTTGTGATGCTACTTCAGCAGCAAAATCTTCTTCTTTCTTTTCTAGACCTTCACCTACTTCAAATCTTGCAAATCTTCTAATTTTGATGTTTTCACCTACACTATTTGCAGTGTCTCTTAGATATTGTTCAACTGTTTGATCTGGATTTTTAATGTAAGCTTGATCTAGTAAGCAAACTTCAGACATATATTTTTTAAGTCTTCCCTCTACTTTTTTCTCAGCAATCATTTTTTTCTTATCTTCAGGCATATTTGCATTTGCTTCATTGATTGCTTGTTTAATTAAGATTTCTCTTTGTTCAGCTATATCAGCTTCATCAGCATCTTCTTCAGAAATATAAAGTGGACTAGATGCTGCAATATGCATAGCTATATCACGAGCAAAATTTTTAACTGTATCGGTATTAGCAGAGAAATCTGTTTCAGTATTTATTTCTACTATAACACCAATCTTGTTGTTATGAATATAAGAACCAATTACACCTTCAGCTGCTATACGTCCAGCTTTTTTATCAAGTGTTGCTTGTCCTTTTTCTTTTAAGAGTTTTACAGCTTGATCTACATTACCATTAGTTTCTTCTAAAGCTTTTTTGCAGTCCATCATTCCTGCACCGGTTATTTCTCTTAATTCTTTTACTAAACTTGCACTTATAGCCATATTATTCTCCTTAGATTTCTTCACTATCTTCGCTAGCTGACGCTTCTATTTCTTCTTTAGCTGCTTTTATTTCTTCATCTGATACTTCTTCATTATCAGCTTCATCATCGACATTTTCTTCTATATATTCTTCAGATTGGTCGTTTAAATCATCTTCTCTTGGGGCAAATTCACTGCCTTGATTAGCTTCTATAACAGCATCTGCAATTACAGATGTGATAAGTTTTACGGCACGAATTGCATCATCGTTTCCAGGAATTGCCATATCCACTTCATCTGGATCACAGTTTGTATCAACAATTGCTACAACTGGGATTCCTAAGATTTTTGCTTCATGAACTGCAATTGATTCCTCACCTGGATCTACTACGAATAAAACATCTGGAAGTTTTTCCATTTCTTTTATTCCACCAAGATTCTTTTCAAGTTTATCCATTTCTTTTTGATATTGTAAAACTTCTTTTTTTGGTAGAAGGTCAAATGTTCCATCTTCTTCCATAAGTTCATATCTTTTTAGCTTGTCAATACTTTTTCTAATTGTATTAAAGTTTGTTAGCATACCACCTAACCATCTGTTAGAAACGTAGTATTGTCCACTTCTTTTTGCTTCATACTCTATAGCATCTTGAGCTTGTTTTTTTGTACCAACAAATAAAACATCTCCACCATCAGCTACAATATCTCTAACCATTAAATAAGCTTGATCAATTTGATTAGATGTTTTTTGCAAATCTATAATATAGATTCCATTTCTTTCTGTGAAGATGAATCTAGACATTTTAGGATTCCATCTTCTAGTTTGGTGTCCAAAGTGTACACCTGCTTCAAGTAATTTTTTCATTGAAACTACTGCCATATAAATTCCTCCGTTTTCTTCTTCCATCCTCTTCTTATAAATATTTAACCTAATTAAGGCAACGAAATACTTATCCAAGGATGTGTATATTTTTGTAGTACTTAAGTATTTTACTATAGATTGATTAAAATTTCAACATCAAAACAAAGCTTTTACGAAAGATTTAGAATCAAATTTTTCTAAATCATCTATTCCTTCACCCAGACCTATATATTTTACAGGTACATTAAGCTCAGATTGTAGAGGAAATATTATTCCACCTTTTGCAGTTCCATCTAGTTTTGTTAAAAAAAGACCTGTGATATCTGTAACATTTTTAAATTCTCTAAGTTGACTTACTGCATTTTGTCCAGTTGTAGCATCTAAGACCAATAAATTATCTCTGTTAGCTTTACCAGCGTGAGTATCTATTGTCTTATTAATTTTTTCTAATTCTTTCATTAGATTTTTCTTATTATGAAGTCTACCTGCAGTATCACAAATTAAGACATCTATATCTTTGCTTTTAGCAGCTCTTATAGCATCAAAAATTACAGCTGAAGGATCAGCTCCTTGATCAAGAGCTACCATTTCCACATCTGCCTTATTTGCCCATTCTCCAAGCTGTTCTATAGCTGCTGCTCTAAAAGTATCTGCTGCAGCTAACATTACTTTCTTTCCTTCTTGTTTTAAATCATAAGCAAGTTTTCCTATTGTCGTTGTTTTGCCAACACCGTTTACTCCGATTACTAATATAATAGATAGCTCATCTTGCTTAATATTTAATTCGTTGTCTAAATTATTTTTATCCAAATGTTTAATCATTATCTCTTCAAGTAGAGGATAAATTTCATTTGTATCTTTGATTTTTCTTTCTTTTATTTCATCTCTAAGACTTTCTACAATTGCTAAAGTACTATCCATTCCTATATCTGCTGATATAAGTATTTCTTCTAATTCTTCAAATAATTCATCATCTATTTTCACATTTGCAGTAAAAAGATTTTTTACTTGTGAAGAAAACTGGTCACGTGTTTTTATAAGTCCATCTTTAAGTTTATCAAAGAAGCTTACTTTTTTTATATTTTTTTCTATTTCTTCTTCTGCATTATTTAGATCTGTATCGACATCCAAATAATCGTGCGTTTCATCGATTGGATTTGATTCTTCATTTTCAAGATTTTCTGATTCAACAATATTTTCATTGGAATCATCATCTTTACTTGTATTATCTTCTAAGCTTTCTTCGACTTCTTCTATTTCATCTTTAATATCTTTTTTTCGTCTAAAAAAATCAAACATTTTAGCTCCTTAATTTATATTAGTTGGGTTAAGCGCTGGTATAAAACTAGTTTCGGTGTATTTATTGATAAAATCATTGCGGATAAAATTAATTGTTTTTATTAGCTTTTCTAGGTCCTTATCAAATGACTTAACAATTATATTATACCTGTATTTATTGTTAATTCTTGATATCTTACATGGATTAGGACCTATTATATCAATATCTTTATCATTTTTTAAATATTTTCTTAATTGATTTACAAATTTCTTAGAAATTTCTATAGTGTTGATTCTATCACTATTTACAACTTTTAAACTTATGATATTTTTATAAGGCGGATATGAAAAAGCCTTTCTTTGAGCCAATTCATTCTTGTAAAAACTCATATAATCATTTTTTTTTACAGCTTGGATTACAAAATTATCTGGTCTATAAGTTTGAATTATGACTCTTCCAGGTTTATCAGCTCTTCCACTTCTACCAGCCACTTGCGTTAAAAGTTGAAAAGTATTTTCTTGAGCTCTAAAATCTCCAACATTTAGGCTAAGATCTGCAGAAATAATTCCTACAAGGGTAACATTTTTAAAATCTAAGCCTTTTGCAATCATTTGAGTTCCCAAAAGAATGTCAATTTTATTTTCTTTCATTCCTTCATACATAGCTTGATATTTTTTTTTATTATTTGCTACCATGCTATCCATTCTCATAATTTTAGCATCTTTAAAAATTTCTCTTACTTCTTGTTCAAGCTTTTCTGTTCCAGCGCCGAATTCTTTGATTTTTTTTGAATGGCAATTAGGACAAATTTTAACTTGTTTACTAGTTCTTCCACAATAATGGCAAACTAACCTATCTATTCCTTTATGATAGGTCATTGCTACATCACAAGCTTCGCATTTGACCACATAGCCACAAGTTCTACAGAAAGTAAAAGAGTCATGGCCAATTTTATTTAAAAATAAAATACTTTGCTCTCTATTCTTTAGATTTATTTCTATTTCTTCACGCAATCTATGGCTAATCACAGAATAATTTGATTTTTTAAGCTCTTCTCTTAGATCAACAATCTCTATTTTTGGCATAGACTTGTTAATTCTATGTGTTAGATGAATTAATTCATAAATTCCATCTTCTGTTTTTTTCATTGTGCTAATAGATGGTGTTGCAGAGGCAAGGATTAAATTGCAGTTATTATAGCTTGCTCTAAATCTTGCTAAATCCTCAGTGTGATATTTAGGATCTTTTGATGAAATGTAGGAGCTATCATGCTCTTCGTCAATAATAATTACTCCCAAATTATTAAAAGGTGCAAAAATTGCAGATCTTGCTCCGATTGCAATTTTTACTTCTTTATTATTTATCATTTTCCACTGATTAAAGCGTTCTTTTGGGGTCAATCCAGAATGTATTATAGCTATTTTTTCTTTAAATCTACCTTTAAATCTTTCTATAGTTTGAGGAGTAAGTGAGATTTCTGGAACTAAAATTATTGCTTCTTTTCTATCTTTTATAACTTCTTCCACTATTTGTAAAAAAATTTCAGTTTTCCCTGAACCTGTAACCCCAAATAATAGAAATTGTCCAGAGGGGTTGGATTTAATTTTATCAAAGGCTTCTTTTTGTTCTTTAGACAAGTTGTATTTTTTATAAATATTATAATCTAACTTTAATTCTTTATTTTGTTCGATTTTTTCAATATTTATATATCCTTTATTGTAAAGAGATATCAAGCTTGATTTATTAGCCTTTGTTTTTGCTAATAAAATTTTTAAATTTGTCTTTCCATTTTTTTCTAAATATTCAATTATTTCTAATTGTTTTTTGGCATTTTTATTAAGGATATAGTTCTTATTTGAGTTTATACTAACAAATTCGTCATAAGTTACATTTTGTGTTTTTTTAACATCATAAGATATACTTATTTTCCCTTGATCGACTTTACTTAGAACTTGATCTTCGATATTTCCAAATTTAGCTCTTATTTCATCCATAGTTTTAGGAATTTTAAGAAATTTAAAAAGATCATTTTCTTCTTCGTATTCAGATTTATAATAAGTAATAATGTTTTTTACTTCAGTAGGAGGCATTACTTGTCTTAAAGAAGCTTGGATTGGCGACATATATGATTTTGTCATAAAAAAAGCCATATCCATCAACTCTTTTGAAATAATTCGTCTTTCATCAATTATTGCAAGAATTTCCTTAATCTCATAATCTGCTTTAATATTTTCAACTATTTCATAAACAAAAGCAACGCTAGTTTTGTTACCTTTGCCGAATGGAACTAAAACTCTCATTGCTACGTCTAATTTATTATTAAATTTTTTTGGTATCTGATAAGTAAAAGCTCTGTTTAAATATCTGCTTTTACTATTGATAATTACTTTTGCGTAAATACTATCACCTTATTAAATTTAAAATTTCATTTGCAAGTTCTGATTTAGTCATAAGTTCTAAATTTCTTACAGAATCTTTAGAAATAATACTTGCAATATTTGTATCTGTGTTAAAACCAGCACCTTCTTTTTTAAGGTCATTAGCTATTATATAATCGGCATTTTTACTAGTAAGTTTTTTGTTGGCGTTTGTTATTAAATCGTCAGTTTCTGCAGCAAAACCAATTACGATTTGATTATTTTTTTTACTTGCAAAATATTTTAATATATCTAAATTTTCTATGAATTCTAGGTATAAGCTTTCTCCAGATTTTTTTATTTTTTTATCAGAAACTTCTTTACTCCTATAATCTACAGGTGCTGCAGCCATTATTAGACCATCAGCACTATCAAAATGCTTTTCGATTGCTTCTTTCATTTCGATATTTGTTTTTACGTTTATTTTTGTTATTCCTTTAATTTCAAAAGGATTTACAGGACCAGATACTAAAACTACATCAGCACCTCTTTTTTTAGCTTCTCTTGCTATATTGTAGCCCATTTTCCCAGAAGAATGGTTGGTTACATATCTTACATAGTCTATAGGTTCTATTGTAGGACCTGCTGAAACTATAATTTTTTTGCCTGCTAAATCTTTTTTTGTAAAATAATCTTCCAAATGCTCAACAATATTTGAAGGTTCTTCCATCCTACCATCGCCAATGGTATTACAGGCGAGTATTCCAGATTCAGGATTTATAACTTTTACTCCATAGGAAATTAATGTTTCAATATTTTTTTGGGTCGCAGGATTATTTAGCATTTGAGTATTCATTGATGGGGCTATGATAACATCTTTTGAGCAAGCTAAATAAGAAGCTATTAAAAAATTATCAGCTATAGCATTTGCCATTTTCCCAATAGTAGATGCTGTAGCTGGAGCTATTAAAAAAACATCTGCCCATTTAGGAAGTTCTATATGGTAAACTTCATTGTGATGACCTTGCCACATATCTTCGTAAACTTCGCATTTGCCCATAGTTTCAAAAGCTAAGGGTCTGACAAATTCTGTTGCAGATTTTGTCATTATTATTTTAAGATTGGCGCCTTTTTTAATTAATCTTGAGCAAAGCTCCAAATCTTTATAACAAGCTATTCCACCACTTATTCCTAGTAAGATATTTTTTCCTTTAATCATTTTTTTGTTACTTTTCCCTCAATTACTTCATGTAATGCCTGAGTAACAGGTTTAGCCTCAATATGTTTAGTTAATGGAGCTGAACCACTGACAATTCTCCTGGCTCTTTTAGATACCATCATACAAATATCGTATCTGCTTGGACTAATTTCTGAAAGTTTTTTAAAAGATGGATTATTCATCTAGTATCTCCTTTATATTAAAATCTTCTTCTCTAAATACCTTGTGTTTTTCGGCGTTAATAATCTCATTAACAGAATTTATTGCTGAATTTATATGGTCATTTATTACCAAGTAATCATAATATTTTATGTACTCAAGTTCCTTTCTAGCATTATTCATTCTAAGATTTATGTCATTTTCTGTTTCAGTACCTCTCCCAACTATCCTATTTTTTAATTCTGATAGGCTTGGAGGAGCCAAAAAAATAAATACAGCATTGTCTGTATTGTTTTTCACATTTACAGCACCCTGAACATCGATTTCTAAAACTACTATTTTGCCTTCGCTTATTTTCTTTTCTACAAAATCCTTAGGAGTTCCGTAATAATTGTTATGTACATAAGCATATTCTAAAAACTTATCTTCGCTAATCATTTTTTCAAATTCTTCATGACTCTTATAAAAATAACTTACTCCTTCAATTTCACCATCTCTTTTTTTCCTGGTCGTAGCTGAAACTGAATAAACTAAATTTTCTTGAGTATTCATAAGATCGTGAAGGACAGTTCCCTTTCCTACTCCGGAAGGGCCTGATATAACCAATAAAAATCCTTTATTCATTACGCCTCCTTATCATATGTATTTTACTTTTATGAAACCTTATTACAAGTTGATTTTATAGTATAGTAAAAAAAAGGAGATTTTATGAGTTACGATGGAATAGTTACAAGAAAAGTAGTAAATGAATTAAAAGATAAACTTTTAGGTGGAAAAATACAGAAAATTACCCAACCTTCTAAAAACGATGTGATTTTAAATATATATTCAATGGGCAAAAGTTATAAGCTATTGCTTAGTGCAAATAATAATGAGGCTAGAATAAATTTAACTAATAAAAAATATGAAAACCCAGAAGTCCCACCTAATTTTACCTTTGTTTTAAGAAAACATATAAACCAAGCAAAAATAGTTGATATCGAGCAAAAAGGCCTGGATAGAGTTGTGATATTTTCTATAAGCTCTATTGATGAAATGGGATTTAATAAGTCAAAAAAGCTAATAGTAGAAATAATGGGAAAGCATTCGAATATAGTTCTAACTGACGATGATTTTAATATTATTGATTCCATTAAAAGAATTAATCAATCAATATCATCAGTAAGGCAAATACTTCCTAACTTAACCTATGAATTTATAGATGATGGTAAATACGATATAAGCGCAGATGATTTTTCATTTGATATATTAAAATTAGATCAAAAACTTCCAGACACAGCTATACCTTACAAAATATTCAACCAAAATTATACTGGCTTTTCACCTATTGTGGGCAAAGAATTGATTTATCAGGCTAATATTGATCCTAAAATTAAATGGGGATTAGTAAGTGAAGATGAAAAAAGGAAATTAAATGATCTTTTTTTAAAACTAAGAGAAGATATAAGAAATGATAATCTAAAGTCCTATTATTACGAATCCGAAGGCAAAATAAGAGAATTTCACACAATTGACTTAAAACACTTAGCTTATAAAAAAATTGATTGTGATTTGATGAGTGAAGCAATTGAAAAGTTTTATGAATCTAACAAGACAAATGATAGACTTAATCAAATAAAAAAAGATTTGACCAAAAAAGTTAATGCTCACATCAAACAAAGCAAGAAAAAAATAAGCATACTAAATGATAATTTACTAAACGAAGAAAAAATTGCAAAATTTAGGTCGTACGGGGATTTATTAGCTGCAAATGTCCATTTAATTGAAAAGGGCGCTAAAAATATTGAGGTTAATAATTTCTACGAAAACAATAATTTAATAACCATTAGCCTTGACCCTACAAAAAATTCATGGGAAAATGTTGAAAGCTATTATTCTAAAAGTAAAAAATTAAAAAATTCTTTAGATTTTGCTAAAAAAGATCTGCCAAAACAAAAAGAAAAACTATCATACTTAAATCAATTAATTGATTTTATTGAAAGATCAAAAACCATCGATGATCTTAATGATATAAAAGAAGAGATGGCAGAAAATAATTTAATTAAAAAACAAAGCAAAAAAATTAATAAAAATAAAAAATCTAAGCCATATCACTTTCTCACAAAAAATGATTGTGACATCTATGTTGGGAAAAATAGCAAGCAAAATGATTATATCACCCTAAAATTAGCTAATAAGGACGATTTGTGGTTTCACGTTAAAGATTTTCCAGGTAGCCATGTAATTTTAAGGTCAAATAATTATAATGAAGAAGATATAAAAATAGCTGCTTTTTTAGCTTATAAAAATTCTTCTGTAGAAAATGAAAATAAAATTGATGTAGATTATACATTCAAAAAAAATGTGAAAAAAGCAAAAGGTGCAGCTGTTGGTATGGTCTACTATGAAGATTTTAAAACAGTTACTGTAGATTATGTGAAAAAAATCGATGAAGATTATAGAGAAATATAAAAACCGGTTCTTTATTTCAAGTTCCGGTTTTTTTGTCTAATATAATTTTTTATTTATTAACAGCTTCTTTTAAAGTTTTTCCTGCTTTAAATACTGGTGCTTTGCTAGCTGGAATTTTAATAACTTCGTCAGGTTTTCTAGGGTTTCTTCCTTCACGAGCTTTTCTATCTCTTGTTTCAAATGTTCCGAAACCAACTAATTGAACTTTTTCGCCTTTTGCTAAAGTTTCAGTAATTGTTTCTATCATTGCGTTTAAAGCTTTTTCAGATTCGCTTTTCTTAAGACCACTTTTTTCTGAAATGCTTACTAATAATTCTGATTTATTCATATTTCCTCCTATAAATCAAATATATGATTCTGTTTAACTCTATTGTTGATTATACAAAATAATTTACTATTTTTCAAGAGTAAACTTAGATAAAAAGCCTAATTTTAGACTTTTTTGTTAATTTATTTAAATAATCTGTATAAGATTCTTTTAAATAGATATCCTTTAGGTTGATTAATAATTCATTTTCGTTTTCATTATAAGAATTTACTCTCAAAATCATGAATTTTCCATCTTTTTCGAATACTTCACTAATTTCATCTAATTTTTTAACTTTAGCTAATGATAAATATGGATCATCAATATAAACAAATTTACTATTAATTACTTCGTAATTTTTTATTAACTTATCAAGATAAGTTTTGTAATCACTGGCTGATTTTATCTTTGCTTTGGCTTTGTCAGCTTCATATTTGCTATCAAAAACTAAAATATTGTATTTATACATTCTCTGATATTTTTGATTTTTCTTGTAAAATTTTAAAATATCAGAATCTTTAATATTATTATGGGCTAGAAAATAGTCATAATGTTGTTTTCTTATAGAGTCTCTAAATAAGATATCATTAAAATCTTTTTCACTTAATCCTAACGCTGTAAGATTTGCCTTTAATGAGTCCTTACCTCCTAATTCATTTTCAAGCTCATTCCTTAGATCAGTCGCGCCATTATCATCAAGTTTTATATTTTTTTCTTTTAGATCATTTAGCATAACTTGGTCTTTTATTAGAGAGTCTACTAATTCTTTTTCTAAAATCTTGTTATTTGTTTTGCCTTTTTCAACTTCTTGATCCAAATAATTTTCACCGTACATTTTTGTATAAAAATTTTGGTAAAATTTAAGTTCTTTTGAATAAAGATCCTGACTTATTGCTACATCATCAACTAAGGCTACATTGCCTTTATATTCATTTTTTTTATTACATGAAGATAGGATTGCTAACGCCAATATTGATAGCAAAAATACCTTAGTTGTTTTTATCTTCATCTTTTGATTCTTCAGAATCGTCAGCATTTTCTTTACTGTCAGTTGAATCTTTATCTTTATTTTCTTCTTTATCGGCTTGATCGTTTGTTGGATTTTCAGTTGTTGATTCTTCTGCCTTGTTTGTATCTTCAGTTTCTATATTTGCTTTTTCTTTTAATTCGTTAATATAGTCAGAATATTTTTTGTTAGCAACTGCAGCTTTAATTTCATCTTTGAAGTCATCAACTGATTCTAAAACTTTATTTACTTTTATAATATGATATCCAAATTTTGTTTTAACTGGATCGCTTATGTCTCCTTCTTTCATTGAAAAAGCTTTATCTTCAAATTCTTTTACCATTTGACCTCTGGTGAATTCACCAAGTTTTCCACCATTATCCTTATTTTGTGTATCTTTTGAATACTCACTAGCTAGTTTATCAAAATCTTCGCCCTTATCTAATTTAGATTTTACTTCTTTAGCAGTTTCTTCATCTTCTACTAGTATGTGAGATGCATCAACTTTGCTATATTGATCTTTGTTTTCTTCGTAATATTTTTTTATTTCTTCATCTGTAACTTCGTTATTTTTTTCAAACCATTCTTTATGTTTTTGATACATCAAATCTTTTTTGACTGTTTCTTTAAACATATCGACATCCATGTTATAGTCATCTAACATTTTATCAAATGCTTCTTGACCGCCCATTCTTTGGACAGCTTGCATGAATTGGTCAGAAATTTCCTTATCTGTAACTTTGATGTCATTCTTTTTCAAGTCGTCAGATATTAGTTTATCTTGAATCATCATTTGAACAATAGAGTTTTTAAGTTGTTGTTGACTAGCTAACATTGCTCCATAAAAAGAGATCTCTTTTTTGTAATCATCTTTGCTCAAATTTTCTCCATTTACTACTGCAACTACATTATCAGGTAGTTTTTTCTTAGAGCTAGCTTCTTTGGAAGTTTCAGTGCTTTCTGTTTGTGTGTTCTCTTTTTTGTCTGTCTTATTTTCAGCATTATTACAAGCTGAAAATATCATTGAACTTGTCAATAATAACGCTATTAACTTACTTGATTTTTTCATTTTTACTCCTTATTTTTCTTATTGTATTTAAAAATTCATAAGTATCTAATAATTTTGTTTTACTTGCTGGTAGAATAAATGATGGATTAGTTGATAAGTTTATCTTCATCTCAGATTTATAATTCTGGCTTATTTCTTTTAATTCTTCAATAGAAAATAGATCTCTGTTTTCAAAATATAGATTTATACTTGAATTCTTTTCTCTAATTTCTTTAAAACCAGTTTCACCAGCAAGTGATTTTATTAAGGATACATACATTATATTATCCACCATTATCGGAATATCGCCATAAATATCTATCAAATCTTCAACTAATATATCGTAATCGTGAGAATTTTCAATTTTAGCTATTCTTTTATATATTTCTATTTTTTGTGATTGATCACTTATATAGGAATTTGGAATGTATGCATCAACTTTTATGTCAATATAAACATCATTGCTTTTGTTTTCTTTAATTTCTTTTCCTGAAGCTTTACTTACAGCCTCTTGAAGAAATTTCACATATAAATCATATCCAATTGAGCTAACATGGCCACTTTGGCTTTCACCCAAAAGATTTCCTGCTCCTCTTAATTCCAGATCTTTCATAGCAATTTTATAACCGCTTCCAAAGTCTGAGAAATCTCTTATTGATTTTAACCTTTTTTCAGAAACTTCTGATAAAACTTTGCCCTTTCTGTAGGTGAAGTAAGCGTAGGATGAGCGATTAGACCTACCAATTCTACCTTTAAGTTGATAAAGCTGAGCAAGACCCATATTATCAGCATCATAAACTATAAGAGTATTTACATTTGCAATATCCATACCGGTTTCAATTATAGTAGTTGAAAGAAGTATATCGATATCGCCCAATATAAAATCATTCATTATAGATTCTATTTGCTTAGGGGATAACTTTCCATGAATTATTTCTATTCTTGCATCAGGAATTAAAGTTTTTAGATGATTAAAAATACTAGTAATATTATAGACTCTGTTATAAACAAAATATACTTGTCCATTGCGATTTAATTCTTTTTCAATGGCAGATTTTATAATATTATCGTCATATTCCAAAACATATGTATTTACAGGCATTCTCTCTTCAGGTGGCTCGTCTAAGGTAGATAAATCTCTTATGCCTGCTAAAGACATTTGTAGTGTTCTAGGAATAGGTGTTGCGGACAAAGTTAAAACATCAATATTAGTTTTTAAGGTTTTTAATTTTTCTTTATCTTTAACACCAAATCTTTGTTCCTCATCGATTATTAAAAGACCAAGTTTGTTGAATTTTACATCTTTTGATAACAATCTGTGAGTGGCTATTACCATATCAACTTTACCAGATTTTAAGTCTTTAAGTATTTCTTTTTGTTTATTTTTACTTACAAATCTTGAAAGCATTTGAATTTCCACTGGAAAATTTTTAAATCTTTCTTTGCTTGTTTCATAATGTTGATTAGCTAAAATTGTAGTAGGCACTAAAAAAGCAACTTGATAACCATCAAGTATTGCTTTAAACGCAGCTCTTAAAGCGACCTCAGTCTTTCCATAACCAACATCTCCTGTTAAAAGCCTATCCATCGGCCTATCAGTTTGCATATCTTCTTTAATTTCTTCTATACTTCTAAGTTGACTAATGGTTTCTTCGTAAAAAAATGAATCTTCAAATTCATTTTGCCAAGTGGAATCCTTGCTAAAAGCATGACCTTTTTCTTTGGATCTTTTAGCATAAAGTTTAACTAAATCATCAGCAATCTCATTTACCGCTCTTCTTGCTCTTTGTTTTGCTTTTACCCAACTTTGGCTTCCAAGACTTGAAAGAGTTGGCTTTTCGCCCTTATTACCTATGTATTTTGAAACTAAATCCATTTGATCAATTGGAACAAAAACCTTATCATTGCCCTTATAATTTATAACAATAAAATCTTTTTGTATGTTGTTAACTATAATCTTTTCTAGTCCACTATAAATTCCTATTCCATTATTTTCATGAACTACATAATCTCCAATTGTAAGATCTGAATAGTTTATAATATCTGATGATGATAACTTTGATTTGGTTTTTTTATGATAATTTTTCCTATTAGTTGTAAAAATATTGTTTTCATTAAAAACAAATAAATTAGCATCTCTAATATAATAACCATCTTTAGCTTGAATATCTAATAATGTTAACTTAGTATTATCCGAAAAAGAAACATCAAAATTTTCTCTATTATTGAATTCTTCTAATAGATTTTGGCTTTTGATAGAATTTGGCAAAAGTGCATAGGCCTTACAATTTACAGGCAAATTAGAAATTGTTTCTATAAACTGACCTAAATTATTATTAAAATGCTCAACTTCAATAGTTTTAAGTTCTATTAATTGTTTAGGGTAAAATAATTTAGATTTTTTTAAAAGTGATGTAAAATTTATTATGTTAAATTTTTTTACTTGCTCATAAATTATTTTGCTATCAACTAATAAATTATTAAAGCTTGAAAAGACTTCTCCCCTATCTCTTTGATAGGTTACAGCTTCCAAAAATTCAAGATCAGATTTTTCATTTTGATCATAAATTCTATTGACATCATCAAAAATAAATACTGTATCTTCTGATAAATAATCTAAAAAGTTTTGATAATTTGTAGCTCTGTATGGATTTATAAGATCAAGATTAGAAATATAGGATCTGTTATTAATAAAATCTAATATTTGCAAATACTTATCTTTTAATTTTTGATCAGAGCTAGTTTTGATATTTTTAGATAATTTACTAATTTCATCAGTAATTAACTTAGTTACTTCATCAAAATCTTTACTTTCATATGATAGCTCATTGGTAGTAGAAATAGTAAATTCATTAATTTTCTCTATCGTTCTTTGAGTAGATTTATCAAAAAATCTTATCGAATCAATCTCATTATCAAAAAGCTCGATTCTTATAGGGTTCTCATAATTTATAGGCCAAATATCAATAATAGAACCACGTTTAGCAAATTCGCCTTTATTTTCTACTAGAGATGATAAAGAGTAGTTTAAATTTATTAATTTTTTTATGAATTCATCTTGGTCTATTTCATCCTCAGAGCTAATTTTAACAAAGTTATTATTAAATTGAGATAAAGTAGTTAGTTTATTTTTTATGGCCTCTAAGGTCGTTATAGTAATGAACTTTTCGCCTTTAGATTGTTTAATTAAAATTTCTAGTCGATTTGCAGAGATTTTTTCATCAATTGATTTTATATTGTAAAAATTAATTTCTCTAGCCGGATAAAAAAAAGCTACATCCTCAATGCTATTAATTATATTTAAATATTCTTTAGCGATTTTTTCATTTTCTACAATCAATATCAGATTTTGATTTAAGCTTTCAAAAATCGATAGAACCAAGTGGGTTTTTATTCCATCGCTAAGTCCATGGATTTGTATAGGAGATTTTTTAGTGATGTTCTCCTTAATAATATTTAATTGTTCTAAATTATTTAACCTATTTATTAGGAAATTTTTTTCTTTATTCATCTATTAATTTTATTGAGTTGAACTTATTCATTGCTTTTTCAACTCCACTATCTAAGATCATTTCAACAGCATCGCTTGCCAAAGCAATTTCATCTCTAATAATTTCTACTTCTTTCTCAGTAAATCCACTTAAAACAAAATTAGCCAAATCCATATATTCAGGTTTTTTACCAACAGCAATTTTAATTCTTGGAAATGAATCATCGACTAAGTTATAAATTATCGATTTCATGCCATTATGGCTGCCTGAAGAACCTTTTGCTTTTATACGAATTGTTCCAAAATTAATATCTATATCATCTACTATTACAATTAGCTTATCCATATCAAAATTGTAATAATTTCTCAATTCTCTAATGGCCTCGCCTGATGAATTCATGTAAGTTTGTGGCTTTATGAGCATGACTTTTTGGCCAGAGATTTCTCCCTGACCATACAAAGACTTAAATTTTAATTTTTTTACTTTAATATCAAATTTTCTACTAAGATAATCAATAGTTAGAAATCCCATATTATGTCTGGTATTTTCATATTTATCACCAGGATTTCCTAGTCCTACTATAAAATACATCTATTCTCCATCATCAAACAAACCAGAAATTGATTCGTAAGTATTTATTCTATGAATTGCTTCAGCCAAAAGTGGGCCTACTTCAAGTTGTTTGATTTTATCTAATTGTTTTTCTTTTGGTAGCTGTATAGTATCAGTTATAATTACTTCTTTAACTGAGGAATCTGATAATCTTTCTATGGCTTTACCAGAGAATACTCCATGAGTTGCAGCTATATAAACATCCTTAGCTCCATTATCAATTAGATAATTTGCAGCATTTGTTATAGTTCCTGCAGTATCAACCATATCATCAACTAAAATTGCATGTTTACCTTTGAAATCACCTATTACACTCATAACTTCAGAAACATTAGGTTCTGGTCTTCTTTTTTCTATGATTGCAATTGGTAATTTTAAATAATCTGAAAATGCTCTTGCTCTTCTTACTCCACCTAGATCAGGACTTACCACTACAAATTGATCACTCTTATTATAAGCCATATCAATAAAGTATGATGAAAGAAGTTTGATTGCAGAGAAGTGATCTACTGGTATATCAAAATATCCTTGAATTTGTCCAGCGTGTAAATCCATTGTTATAATTCTATCTGCACCAGCTTGTGTAATTAAATTAGCTACAAGCTTTGCTGTTATCGGCTCACGACCGCGAGTTTTTCTATCTTGTCTAGCATAGCCATAATATGGTATTATTGCGTTTATGTAGCCTGCTGAAGCACGTCTACAAGCATCTATCATTATTAATAATTCCATCAAATTATCATTAGTTGGATAGGAAGTCGGCTGCATTATATAGACATCTTTGCCCCTGATAGACTCGTTTATTTTTATTTTAATTTCTCCGTCGCTAAATTTTTCGATTTCTGAAGCCCCTAATTCGATTCCCAAAGATTTTGCAACAGAATTTGCTAATTTTAAATTTGCATTACCACTTAATAATTTTAGTTCGCCTCTTTGGATAAAAGCCTTTGCATTACTTGATGTCATTAATTCTCCTTTGATTTTTCTAAATCTCTTTTTCTTTTTTTCTCAGTATAGCCAGCTATATTTTTTTGTTCCGCACGCTCAATGGAAAGCATACCAGAGCCAACATCTTTAGTAATTGTAGATCCTGCGGCAATGTAAGCATCTTTTTCAATGTTTACTGGAGCTACAATATTTGAATTAGAACCTATAAATGCATCATCTCCTACAATTGATCTATGTTTAAATTTACCATCATAATTTACAAAAATCACGCCACAGCCAATATTTATTCCACTTCCAAGATCACAATCTCCAACATAGGCTAAGTGACCAGCCTTTGTATTATCTCCAACGTTAGAATTTTTAACTTCAACAAAATTACCAATGTGTACATGTTTACCAAGTTTTGCCTTTGGTCTTAAGTGAGAATATGGTCCAACATCTGTATTTTCACCAATGGTGGAATCTTCAATAACAGAATTATCTATTTTTACACCTTTGTCTAAGATTGAATTTACAATTCTACTTGAACCTTCAATTATGCAATTTTCACCAATAATAGTTTTTCCTAATAATTTTACTGGTCCACTTATTATTGTATCTTTTCCAATTTTTACTTCTGGATCGATGTATACCATATCAGGTGTTTCTATTATTACACCGTTTAACATATGATTTTCATTAACTCTTTTTTGGATTATTTTACTTGCTTCTGCTAATTCTTTTTTTGTGTTTATTCCATAAAACTCATCAGCATGATCAGCTGTAAATGCCATAACTTTTTTCCCTTCGTTTGATAATATTTCGATACAATCAGTTAAATATAGTTCATTTTGATTGTTTGAGGAATTTAGTTTTTTGATTGATTCTTTAAAATTTGAACCTTTGAAAATATAAATACCAGTGTTTATTTCATCAATATTATTTTGGTTGATATTAAGGTCCTTATGCTCGACAATCCCTATAAATTCTCCCTTATCGTCTCTTATAATTCGTCCATAACTAATAGGATTTACTATTTTTGTAGATAAGACTGAAGCATCGTTATTATTTTCCACGTGATTATTGATGAAATATTTAATTGAGGCTTTTGTAATAAGAGGAATATCGCCGTTTAAAACCAATACTTGATCATTATCTTCAATATAATTTGAAGCTAATGATGCGGCGTATCCTGTGCCATAAGGGTAATTTTCTCCGATTTTTTGCTCTATCACAAGATCATTAGGGAATAATTCTTCGATTTGATTTTTATTTTTCCCAGCTATAATTATGGTTTTAGAATCCTCAAATCTTGAAGCGTCTACAACATATTTAATCATTTCTCTATTTAATAATTTGTGTAAAACTTTTGAGGTTGAAGATTTCATTCTTGTTCCCTCTCCAGCTGCCATTATAATTACTTTTAACATATTTTTTCCTAAGCTATTTCTAAAGCTAAATTCATCATATTTGTGTATGATATTTCTCTATTTTCGGCACTATCTGCAACTTCTTCAACCAAAGAGTCGCTAATTGTAAATATACCAAGGGCTTTTTTACCATATTTTCTAGCAGTCATATAAAGTCCATAAGTTTCCATTTCTACGCACAAAACTCCATATTTTCTTAAATTATCAAATACTCCATCTGGTAGTTTATTATAAAATTGATCAGAGCTATGAACTTGACCGCAATGAGTTGTATAAGACAATTCATTTGACTTGTTATAGGCTTTAAGCAAAAGATCAAAATCTGGTGTTGGTGAAAAATTAATATTTGCAAATAAATTATCGTTTATTGAACTTTCTGAGCAAGCACTTGTTGCTATAACAATATCATGAAGTTTGATATCTTCTTGCATAGAACCAGCTGTTCCAATTCTAATTATAGTGTCCACATCGTAGAAAGCGAATAACTCATTGTAATAAATCATAGATGATGGTATGCCCATTCCTGAACCCATTACAGAAACTTTTTTCCCTTTGTAGTATCCTGTAAATCCGAGCATTCCACGAGTTTTATTAAATTGTTTAACATTATCTAAAAAATTTTCTGCAATAAATTTTGCTCTGAGTGGATCTCCTGGCATTAGTACTGTGCTTGCAATTTCATCAGGACTTGTTGCCGATATATGGGGTGTTGGTATATTCATATTTTTCTCCTTAAACTAAAATTTACATCTATATTTTATCATTTTTATACAAATTTTAAAGTATTAGAATAGTTTATCTTATCTCTAATTTATTTATCTTATCTACTCTTTTTTGGTGTCTTCCTCCTTCAAATTGTGTCTTGACGAATTCTTCTACAATCATATTAGCTAATTCATTGCCTAATACTCTTGCCCCAATACATAGACAATTTGCATTATTATGAGCTCTACTCATTCTTGCAGAATATGTATCAGAAACGCAAGCTGCTCTAATGCCATCAATCTTATTTGCTGACATACTCATTCCAATGCCTGTGCCACATATTAATATAGCATAATCAGCTTCTTTTGATAAAACTTTTTCGCAAGCTAGCTTCGCATAATCAGGGTAATCTACACTTTCATGACCATTTGTACCTACATGAATAACAACATGTCCCATAGACTCTATTTTTTCTTTTACAGACTCATATAAATCGATTCCACCATGATCATTTCCTATAACATATTTCATAAAATATTCCTTTCATTTTTTCTTATTATAGTATAAAATTATGGTATCATAGGATGTTAAACTTTACAAGTTTGATAAAAAAGCATATCATATATTTAATAATACTAAAAGAATAACTTAATTAGGAGTAATAATGTTTGAATTTAAATTAGATGAACATGAAGTATCTAATGTTCATTTTATTGGAATAGGCGGTATATCTATGAGTGGTATCGCTGCTTTGTTGTTAAATAAAGGATACAATGTTTCTGGATCTGATAGATCAATGAGTGATATAGTTAAAAATCTTGAAAATCACGGTGCAAAAATTTATATTGGTCAAAGTAAAAATAATATAAATAATCCAGATTTAGTAATTTATACTGATGCTATTTTGGATGATAATGAAGAATTAATAGCTGCAAGAAATCTAGATGTTCCTGTTATAAGCAGAGGAGTTTTTCTAGGAGCCTTGATGAGAAATTATGAAAATTCAATAGCTATTTCTGGTTCTCATGGAAAATCAACAACTACAAGTATGATATCAAAAATTCTTCTAAATTCTAAGGAAAATCCAACAGTTCTTTTAGGCGGCGAACTTGAAGATTTGGAAGGTAACGTTCATGTTGGAGATGAGAAATTCTTGGTAACTGAAGCTTGCGAATATAAGGGAAATATAAGATATTATTTTCCTCAAACTCTAATTGTTCTTAATATTGACCAAGATCATTTAGATTATTATAAAAATCTAGATCATATTGTTGATACTTTCAAAGAATATTTGAGAAATCAAGATGAAAATTCTATTACTATTAGTAATTTAAATGAAGCTAACAACCGATTGATTTTTGATTCTGTTCAAGGAAGACTCATTACTTACGCTCAAGAAAATGACGAAGCTGATTATGTTGCAAAAAATATAAAATTTGACGAAATCGGTAGACCAAATTTTGATTTAAAAATGAAAGATGGTTCTATTGAACACTTTGAACTTGGAGTAATTGGTAGACACAATATAAACAACGCCATGGCTTCAATTATTGCAACCTATGAAAACGGAATTGATATCGAAACTATTAGAAAAAACATCAAAGCTTACAAAGGTCTAAACAGAAGAATGCAAATCTTAGGACATGTTAATGATGCCACTATTATGACTGATTATGGCCATCATCCATCAGAAATTGATGTTACCCTAAAAGCTTTAAGAGAACATACCGATGGAAAATTAGTTTGTATTTGGCAACCTCACACTTACAGCAGAACCAAAACTTTATTTAACGACTTTTTGAAATGCTTTGATGGAGCTGATGAAGTCGTAGTTACAGATATTTATGCAGCAAGGGAAAAATTTGACCCTACAATTCATTCAAAAGATGTAGTTGATGCCTTGGTAAAAAAAGGAATCAACGCCAAATATTTGGGTACTTTTGAAGAAGCTCGTGATTATGTTTATCAAATTGCTGAGCCTTCTGACTTGATAATCACAACAGGTTGTGGAAATCCAGATGTGCTAGCAAAAATGATAGTAAATGATTATAAGAAAAATAATAAATAAAAATAAGCTGATAGCATTTATTTATCTTCTTATTCTAAGATGAATATTTGCTGTCAGCTCTTTTAATATTCACATTCTATATCTAATGAAATCGCCATAGCTTCATTTATTTTTTGCATTATTGCATCATCAAAACTTCCAATTTTTTCACGTAGGCGCCTTTTATCTATGGTTCTTAATTGTTCCAACAAGGCTACGCTATTTTTAGGAAGACCAAATTCATTCCCCCTTATTTTTACGTGAGTAGGAAGCTTCGCCTTATTAAGTTGACTGGTTATTGGTGCAATAATAATTGTTGGTGAATATTTATTTCCTACATCGTTTTGTACAATAATTACTGGTCTTACTCCCCCTTGCTCGCTACCTACAACTGGAGATAAGTCTGCATAAAATAAATCTCCTCTTTTAATTTTCATTGCTAATACCTAAATAATCAACTATTTTTATAACTGAGTTGTTTTTCATGTAAACTCTTGGCACTCTCATTGAAACTGATGTCATTAATTCATAAGTAATAGTTGAGATTTTTTCTGCTTCTTTATAAATATCAGGATAAATAATGACTTCATCGTCAATTTTTACATCTAGGTCGCTTACGTCAACCATAAGTTGATCCATGCAAACTCTTCCCAATACTTTGCAATTTTTATCTTTAATCCTAAGTTCACCTACATTTGAGAATGCCCTAAAAAAACCATCAGCATAGCCAATTGCAACAGTTGCTACTTTCATCTCATTGGGAGAAATAAAAGTAGATCCATAGCTAATCGGAGTTCCCTTTTTTATATTTTTTACAAAAGTAACCTTGGATTTTAAGCTAAAACATTGAATTAAATCAATATTTGAATTTTCTCTTAGATAAATAGAAGGATAAATTCCATAGATGGCAATTCCCACTCTAACCATATCTTTTACAGTTTTTTGCTTTAATGCTCCAGCGCTATTTGACAAATGCAAAAATTTAAAGTTAAAATCGTTTTTAATTTGATTAATTATATTGTCATATCTTTTAGCTTGCAAATCCATAAAGCTTTCATCTTCTTCATCTGCGCTGGCATAATGACTAAAAGCAGAGATCACGTTGATGTTTTTTAGATTTTTTAACTCTCTTATTTTATCCAATTCATAATCTCTAAATCCTATCCTAGAATGACCTGTATCTAAAGCTATATGTACGTTTATTTTATTATTTAAGTTAGAATTTATTTTTTTTGCATATTCTATGTCATAAATGGGAATATCTATTTTGTGTTTTGTGCATAAATCCACATCTTTATAAGAAACATAACCTAGGATAATAATTGGTTTTTTTATTCCATTTTTTCTTAAAATTAAAGCTTCACTAACTTTAGCAACAGCAAAATAATCTACTTCATTTTCTATATATTGAGCAATTTCAACTGATCCTAAACCATATGCGTTAGCTTTTACAACAGCACAAAACATAGAATTTTTATTTAATTCTTTTATTTTTATTACATTTTCTTTTATAGCATCTAAATTAATAGTTAAATATGTTTCCATCTATCACCTCAAAAGTTTTATTGCTTCTGCTATATTATTTATTATATCGCTAGCCATTAAAGATTCTTCACCTAATTTCATTTTTGCGATATCTCCAGCTAATGAATGAATGTATACTCCTAAAATTGCAGCATTATAGGAATCTAAATTTTTCATCAATGAAGCTATTATTCCAGTTAGGACATCACCACTTCCTGCTGTTGCCATACCTGGATTTCCAATTTTATTTATGTAAATTTTATTGCCATCAGTAACAATGGTATGATTGCTCTTTAAAACTAAAACTATTTTATGTTCTTTTGCAAATTCTTTTGCAATATTTTCCCTATCCTTATTTATTTCATCGATACTTATATTGGTAAGTCGTGAAAATTCTCCCAAATGCGGCGTTAAGATAATATTATTTCTTGTATCTATTATACTTAAATCTTTACTTAAAGCATTTAATCCATCAGCATCTATGACTAATTTTATTTTTGTATTTTGGATTATTTCATCTATTAGTTTATTTAATCCATCGCCTTTGCCCATACCAGGGCCGATCGCTAATACATCTAAGTCTTTGATTTTTTCTAAAATCTCATTAAATATTTCTTTGCTATAATAAAAATTTTCACAGTCTATAGATTTTATAATTTGTTCATTTGCTTTTATTTGCAAAATTGTGCTTATGGATTTAGGTGCAATTAGATAGCTCAGCCCTGCACCAGAACGCATTGATGCAAGGCTTGATAGATAAATTGATCCAGCCATTCCAGGACTTCCACCTAAGATTCCAATCCTTCCGTAAGTTCCTTTATGAGTATCAGATTTTCTTTTTTTCAATAAAGACCTAATATTTTTATCTATATCAAAAGAATATAAGTCACTGATTTGGCATACTGCTACTGCATAATCTCCATCATGGCTTATTGAAATTGAGGCATTTGTTTTGACTGAATCTATATAAAGAATTGGAATATTATTTATATGTCTAATTTCTATTTTTTTTCTAATAATACTAGAAATTTTAAGTCCATAAACTTTTAAAGCTGCTTCTTTGGCAGCAAAAATACCAGCTAAGCTTTGCCAATAGTTTGCCTTTGAACTTGCATAGTCTAATTCTTCTTTAGTGAAAATTTTTAAAATATTTTTTTTTAATGAAAATCTTTTTATTTCTACAATATCTATACCAATCATAATAACTCTTTATGAATACTTTTTGCTTTTTTGAGTATTTCATCCTCATCTAAATAGGTCAATTTTCCCTTATCAAGTAATAAATCACCATCAACAAAAACATATTCTATATCTCTTTCGTATGTCGAATAACATACTGAAGCGATAAGCTCATCAGTTGGAAAATGATTTACATTGTTAGTATTTATCATAATTAGATCTGCTTTTTTGCCAGCTTTTAAAGTACCAGTAAGCTTATCAATTCCAAGTGCTTTTGCACCATTTATTGTTGCCATTTTCAATACGTCAAAAGCTTTTAAATTAGAAGCATCTTTTAATTTAGATAAGAGAGCACAAATTTCAATTTCTTTTAACATAGACTGTTTATTATTACTAGCCGCAGAATCTGTTCCTAAGCACACGTTAATTCCATAATCTAGAAGTCTTGTAACATCTAAAATTCCAGAAGATAATTTTAGATTACTAGATGGATTATGAACAACAGAAACATTTTTTTCCTTTAGTATGGAAAGATCATTATCAGTAAGATAAACACCATGAGCTGCTATTGTTTTTTGATCAAATATCCCACATTCGTCAAAAATTTCTGTTGGAGTTTTGCCATATTTTTTTATACATTCATCATTTTCTACTCTTGTTTCTGATAAATGAATGTGGATAGGCATATTAAATTCTTTAGCTACTTTACTAATTTCCTTTAGATAATTTATAGTATTTGTATAAATAGCATGAGGGCCTAAAGCTATAAATATTTTATCGTCTTTATTATTATATTTTTTAAAAAGATCAATATTTTCTTTTAATTTTAAGAAGTTTTCATCAGGATAAGTTAAACCCCTTGCAATTTGAGCTCTTAATTTTGATTTTTCTAATGCTTTTATAGTTTCTTCTTCAAAAAAATACATATCAGCAAAACTAGTAGTACCAGATTTTATCATTTCTACAAAAGATAAAAGTGAAGCGTTGTAAACAATATCTTCATTTAATTTCTCTTCTGCTGGGAAGATATAATCATTTAACCAAGTCATCAAATCAGTGTCATTGCCATAATTTCTAAAATGGCTCATGGCAACATGAGTATGAGAGTTTATAAATCCTGGCATAGTTAAGTAATTAGAACCGTCAATTATTCTATCTGCCTTAAAATCATCTAAATATCCTATTGCTTTTATTAAATCATTTTCTATGTAAATATTAGAAATATTTATTTTCTCATCTTCCATAGACAAGACAGAAGTATTTTTAATTAATATATTCATTTTTTAAAAAAGGAGTGAAATTCACTCCAATTCTCCTATTTTTTCTTTCAATAAAGCATTAATTTCTTGTGGATTTCCCTTGCCTTTTGTTTTCTTCATAGCTTGACCAACAAGATATCCAAAGGCCCTATCTTTTCCATTTTTAATGTCTTCAATAGATTCTTTATTTTCGCTTAAAACTTCATCAACAATACTTGCCAAAAAATTAGAATCAGAAATTTGCAATAAATTTCTTTCTTTGGCTAATTTTTCTGGATCCTCATCACTTTCAAAGATATCTCTAAGAAGTTTTTTTGCAACATTATTGTTAATTTTATTATCTTTTGCTAGATTTATTAGTTTGGCAAAATTTTCTACTGATAATTGCATTGTTGAAGGACTTTTTTCAGTTTCATTTAATCTTCTTGATAATTCACTTAATATCCAGTTTGCAGTAATTTTTGGATCATTTACTATCTGGTTAGTTTTTTCAAACAATTCTGCAAGTTCTCTATCATTAGCTAGTTGACTTGCATCATATTCGCTCATTTTATAATCATTTATATATCTTTGTAATTTATCTTTTGGAAGTTCTGGGATATTATCTTCAATTTCTTTTATAAATTCTTCACTTATAAAAATTTCTGGAATGTCTCCATCGATTGCAAATCTATAATCATTTCCAGTTTCTTTTAAACGCATATGAACAGTTTCAAGCAATTCATCATCCCAACGTCTAGTTTCTTTAACTCCAGTTTCTCCCTTGGCTAATAATTCGATTTGCCTTTTTTGTTCGTATTCCAATGCATTTTCGATAGCTTTGATGGAGTTAATATTTTTTATTTCTGCTATATTGGTTTTAATATTATTGTCTAGATCAACTATATTTATATTTACATCACAGCGCATAGATCCTTCAGCCATAATGCAATCAGAAACTCCCAAAAATCTTAGATTTGATGCTAATGTTTCAACAAATTCTCGTGCTTCTTCTGGTGAATTCATTTCTGGTTTTGTTACTATTTCTATTAAAGGAACTCCAGCTCTGTTATAATCCATCAAAACTTTCCCATCTTCATCGTGATTTGATTTACCAGTATCTTCTTCCATATGAATTTCAATTAGACCAATTTTCTTGCCATTTGATAGTTCTACATAACCTTCTTTTGCAAATGGCTTGTCATATTGGGTTATTTGATAGCCTTTTGTAAGATCTGGATAAAAATATTTCTTCCTATCCATTTTTTGATTTCTATCTATTTGACAATTAAAAGCCATACCAGCTGTCAATGCAAGTTCGACTGCTCTTTTATTCATAACTGGTAATGCACCAGGATGGCCTAAACAAACTGGGCAAACATTCGTATTTGGTATTGCTCCAAACTCATTAGCACAACCACAAAACATTTTTGTTTTTGTCGCTAATTCAACGTGGATTTCAAGACCTATTATAGTTTTTGTGTTCATTTTGCCTCCTTGATAAATCTTTGTGCTGCATTTAATATTTTATTATCATCAAATCTATTTCCTATAAATTGTATAGATCCAGATAATCCTGATCTTACAGGAACAGATATACCACACATACCAGCAAGGTTAACAATTACATTAAAACCATCAGCTTTAAAATCACTTAGTGGATTATCTTTATTTTCTGTTATTTTTGTTGGTAAGTTTGTAGTTGTTGGTGTAATTATTAAATCGTATTCTTTTAATAAGTTTTCGAGTTCTTTTTTAATTAGTGTTCTTAATTGTAGACCCTTTTTATAGATTCTTTGATTATCACTTGCTGATAAATACATTGTTCCAAGAGCTATTCTTCTTTGGACTTCTTCTCCAAAACCTTCTGATCTTGATTTTATAAATAAATCATCTAAGTTATCATAATTTTCAGTTTGATGACCAAATCTTATACCATCAAATCTACTCATATTTGAGGAAACTTCGCTACTCATTACTACATTATAAACTGGGTTGGCAAATTTGGCGTATTTAAAATCAACAGTGTGGATTTCTGCCCCTAATTTTTCTAATCTTTCTATGGCTGATTTATAATCATCTTTTACTGTATCTTCTATGCCTTCATATATATCAGTATCTGTACTAATTACGCCAATTTTTTTGCCAGAAAAATCATAATCTTCATCTATAAATTCATATTCTTCCAAAATTGAAGTCATATCATTGGAGTCGCAAGATGAAGTTATACTAGCTAACAATTTCATATCTTCAATATTTTTAGCGAATAAAGATACTTGATCAAGGGTATTTGCCATTGAAACTACACCGTATCGACTCATTAAAGAATAAGTTGGTTTATAGCCTAGTATATTTGTATAGGAAGCAGGGCCTCTAACAGAGCCACCCGTATCTGTTCCAAGAGAAACTAATACATCACCATTGGAAACAGAAACTGCAGATCCAGATGATGACCCACCTGCTATTCTTTCTGTATCCAAATTGTTTTTTACAATGCCAAAATAAGATGTTCTTGAGCTTGCTCCCATTGCAAATTCGTCCATGTTTGTCTTTGCAATTATTATAGCATCTTCATTTAATAAATTGTTAACTACTGTAGCGTTATAAACTGGAGTAAAAACTTCTAGCATTTTTGATCCGCAAGTCATTCTCATATTTTTATAAGAAATATTATCTTTAACAGAAATTGGTAATCCAAATAATTTTCCTAATTTTTCGCCATTTTTTAATTTTTCTTCCAAAAACTCAGCTCTTTTAATGCTGTCTTCTTCATTGTAGCTAATATAAGCGTTATATTCATTGGCTTTGATTTTTGCTAGAGTCTCTTTTGTATATTCGGTTACGGAAATTTCACCTGTTTTAAATTTACTTACTAATTCTTCTATATTCATAAAAACTCCTATAATTTCCAATCCAATCTGAAATAACCAAATTCAGTATCTTTAGCATTTTTTAGGGCCTCTTCTCTTTTTATTGATCCTTGTACTTCATCATCTCTAAAAATTGCCTTATGGTTAAAAATTTCTTCAGTCATTTCAACACCATCTGTATCAATATCAAAAATATCTTCAACAAAATCTAATACTTTATTAAACTTATTTGTCAAAGCATCAATATCTTTTCCTTCAAGGCTAAGATTTGAAAGATTGTATATTTTTTCTACTTCTTTATTATTCATCCTATTTCCCCTCTAATTTTTCTAAAAAATCATATAATTGTTTATCTTCATAAATTTCAACAGAGAATTTTTTGGCTTTATCAAGCTTAGAGCCTGGCTTTAGTCCACAAATTAGAACATCGGTGTTCTTTGATACTTGACCTGTGACCTTTCCACCATTATCTTCTATCAATTCTTTTATCTGATCTCTATTGTAATTTTCAACAGTGCCTGTTATTACAAATGTCAAACCATCAAGTGATTTATTAGTACTTTTATTATTTTCTCTATTAATTATTATTCCCTTTGATAGCAATATGTCTAAGGATTCTTTAATCTCATCATCTTTAAAAAATTTAACGATTTCTTTTGAAGTAATTTCTCCAATATCATTAACTTCTTTTAATTGTTCAATATTTGCAGTTCTTAAATCATCTAATGTTTTGAATTTATCGGCCAAATCTTTTGCACTTCTTTCTCCAACATTAGGTATTCCAATTGCATATATAAAATTACTAAGTTGTGTGTTTTTGCTTTTTTCTATTGCGTCAAGTAAATTTCTAGTTTTTTTATCGGCAAATCTATCCAAATTTATTAGATCGTCGTAGGTTAGGTCATAAAGATCGTAAATTTCTTTTATTCCTAATTCATCCATCAATTGACCTATAGTTTTCTCTGATAAGCCTTCAATATCCATAGCATTCCTTGATGCAAAATGCTGCATTCTTGCTAATAATTGTGGAGTGCAAGAGATTGAATTTGGACAAATGATGTGGACATTTCCTTCGATTAACTCTGTGTGGCAATATGGACAATATTTCGGTTTTTCAATTTCTACTGTTCCCTCTTGATTTTCATCAACTACCCCTAAAATTTCAGGAATAACATCATTTGAGCGTCTAATAAAAACTTTTGATCCAATTTTTACTTTTTTTCTTTTAATATCATCATAATTATTTAGCGTTGCTCTTGATACGGTAACACCAGAAAAATCAACTGGTTCTAGGATTGCAGATGGTGTAACTTTACCAGTTCTGCCGACGTTCCATACGACATCTAATAAAGTTGTCGTGTATTCTTCAGCCTCAAATTTAAAGGCTATTGACCATCTAGGAAATTTATTAGTATATCCTAAAACATCTTGAGTTTTTTTATCATTTATTTTTATTACCACTCCATCGGTTAATATATCCAAAGTTTCTCTTTGTTTTTCTATTATTTTTAGCTCGTCAATAATTTCTTCATAAGTTTTGACTTTTTTATGATAAGTATCTACATTAAATCCTTGTTTTTTTAAAAATTCAAGCTTTTCTTCCTCACTATTAAAATCTAGCGAAGTTGTTGAAATATTATAGAAAAAAGCTGTTAGATTTCTTTTTTTAGTTTCACTGGTATCTAAATTTCTTATAGCTCCTGCTGCTGCATTTCTTGCATTTTTAAGTTGAAGCTCATTATTTTTATTATACTTTTTTAATTCGGATAAGGGCATTAAAGCTTCGCCTTGTATTTCTAAAAGAGACTTTTCTTTTATCTGAAGCGGTATAGATCTTATTGTCCTAACTTGAGCAGAAATCTCCTCGCCTTGGATTCCATTTCCTCTAGTTGCAGCATTTATAAGTTTTCCATCATTATAAGTTAGATTTATTGTTAGTCCATCAAACTTATATTCCATGATAAATTCTAATGGAGGTAATTTTTGAGAATTAAGCTCATTATAAGAATTTACAAGTCTTTTTGACCTATCTATCCAATTTGCTAAATCTTCATAAGATTGAGCCTTATCTTGCGAATATAATCTTGATATATGGTTATGCTTTTCAAATTTTTCTAAAATTTCTCCTCCAACTTTTTGCGTTGGCGAGTTTTCTGGTCTATAGCCACTTTCTTTTTCAAGTTTTCTTAATCTATCATAGAGCTTATCATATTCACCATCAGAAACTAAAGGAGCATCCAAAGTGTAATAATTATAGTTTAGTTCTTCTATTTTTTTTGCAAGCTCATCTATTTCTTTTATTATATCCATTTCACACCTTATAAATTGGGGCATATTTTTGATTTAATTTTTTTAAACCTTTTTTATCAAAAGCAACAACTAGCTCATTGCCGTCTTCGCTTTCTTTTATTTGAACTATCATTCCCTCACCCCATTTGGAATGCATGATTTTATCTCCAATATTATAATCTTCACTACCATCTTCTCTTACTTTTAGCTTTGTATCTAAAACAGATCTTCTGGTTTTTTCTCTCATATAATATTCATTTGAGATTTTTTCATCTATAGTTGATGAAAAGTAAGAATATGAGTAATTTTCTAATTCTTTTACATTTGATTTTATCTCTTCTATAAACCTTGAAGGTTTATAATAAATTGGGCTTCCGTAAGCTCGTCTTAATTTGCTACTTGTTAGGTAAAGTTTTTGGCAAGCTCTTGTAATTCCTACATAAAATAATCTTCGCTCTTCTTCTATATTTCCTTCGTCTATTGATCTTTTTCCTGGAAAAAGTCCTTCATCTAAGCCAACTATAAATACAACCTGAAATTCAAGACCCTTTGCAGCGTGCATAGTCATAAGAGATACGCTATCATCAATTTGCTCAGTTTTTTCCATTTCTGACATCAAACTTAAATTTTCCAAATAATCAAATATATTGTCAGCTGGGTTATTTTCTTCATATTCGCTAGCTGCTGAAATAAATTCATTAATATTATCAATTCTTGATCTATCTTCAATTGAAAAATTTTCTTCCAAGGCTTTTATGTATGTAGATTTTTCTAAAAGTTCTTTAATCAAATCTGTTATAGTATAAGCATAAGGATTTTCAAATAATTCCTTCAGAGGATCATAAAATTTATTAACTAAAGTTCTCATTCTATCAGTTAAAATTTTATTATAATTATCATCTGTAATTAACTCCATTATTGAAATATCGTTATCAGTTGCTATATCGCTTAGTTTTTCAACAGTTTTTAATCCTATCCCTCTTTTAGGCTCGTTAATGATTCTTTTTAGGGCAAGGTCGTCTTTTGGATTTACAATAATTTTTAAATAAGAAACTAAATCTTTAATTTCCTTTCTATCATAAAATTTAAGACCTCCTACAACCTTATAATCAATCAAGTTTTTCATCAAACTTTCTTCAAATGGTCTGGATTGGGCATTAGTCCTATACAAAATCGCCATATCTTTGTAAGAATATCCCTGATTTTTAAGAGATTTTATTTCATCAACTACAAATTTGCTCTCTTCACTTTCTGTAGAAGTATTTTTATAGATTACTTCGTCACCCTTCTCATTTTCCGTCCAAAGATTTTTATATTTTCTTTGAACATTATTAGCTATTAAAGAATTAGCGGTATCTAAGATATTTGAAGTTGACCTATAATTTTGCTCTAATTTTATTATTTTTGCATTATTAAAGTCTTTCTCAAAATTTAAAATATTATTGATATCAGCTCCTCTAAAGCTATAAATAGATTGGTCAGCATCTCCAACCACAAAAACATTTTGATGTAAGCCTGCAAATAATTTTATAAGCTCATACTGGCTAGCATTTGTATCCTGGTATTCATCCACAAATACATACTCAAATTTTTTTTGATAATATTCTAGTGTTTCTAAATCTTTATTTAATAATTCCAATACTTTGCCAATTAAATCATCAAAATCAAGAGCATTATATTCAAACTTTCTTTTTTCATAAAGCTTATAAACATTATAATATTCTCTATGGTACTGATAAAATCCGTCCATATTAAGAAAATCTTCTGGATTAATAGCTTTATTTTTTAAGTTTGATATTATATTTTGTGCATTTTTAGGGCTTATTTCTTCTTTATAACCCAAATCATTAACTATTTCTTTAAGAAGAGTTTTTTGATCATTGGTATCATAAATTGTAAAATTATTGGAATATCCTATTTTTTCAATATTCATTCGCAAAATTCTTGCACAAATTGAATGAAAAGTCCCAATCCATAGATTACTAGTGTCGAAATTTAATAGCTTACTTACCCTATCTTTCATTTCATTTGCCGCTTTGTTGGTAAAGGTTATGGCCAAGATATTTCTAGGGTCTACATCTTCATTTTCTATTAAATTTGCAATTGAGGTGGTTAAAACTCTGGTTTTGCCACTACCAGCTCCAGCTACTACTAATAGGGGGCCTTTATTATGTAAAACTGCTTCTTTTTGTTTATTATTTAATCCGTCAAGTATCATTGATACATCCTTCCTACCTAAATATTATACCATACAAAAAAAGGAGCCGTTGTAAATATATAAACTATAGTTTATTTTACAACAGATCCTTTTATTTATTAAGTAAAATTTACTTTTCGGATTCTTTTTGTTTTTTCAAATCTTTTTCAATAAGTTTTTCAAGTACAAGATCATATCCGCTTGAACCATAATTCAAAGATCTATTTACTCTAGATATGGTAGCTGTTGATGCACCTGTTTCTTCTTCAATTACATTATAAGTTTTTCTAATTTTTAGTAATTTTGCAACATGAAGTCTTTGAGCTATAGATTGGATTTCTCTAGCTGTACAAATATCTGTAAAAAAGTTATAGCATTGATCTATATCTTCTAGCATTAATATTGCTTCAAATAATTCATCAATTTGCGCATTTTTTAATTTTGATTCTGTCATATTACCCCCGTAAGATTATATTCAATCATATTTGTTCTTATGGTATATTTTACTTCAATGCTTTATATATTTCTACTATTAATTCATTAAATTATTATACTAAGATAAACCAACGATGTTATTTTCGCTATCAAGATCAATCTTATAAGCCATTGGTGATTTCGGAAGACCTGGCATGGTCAAAATATTTGCTGTATATGCTACCAAGAAGCCAGCACCAGCATTTATTCTCATATCTCTAATTGTAATTTTATAATTTTCATCAGTTATTTTTACATTAGGATCATCTGATAGAGAATATGGAGTTTTTGCGATACAGATTGGCAAATTGGAATAAGATAAACTTTCTATTCTCTTTATTTCTTTGTTGGCTTTATCTGTATAAACAACATCCTTTGCCCTATATATTTCTTTACAAATAATTTCTATTTTTTCTTTAATAGATAAACTTGTATCATATAAGAATTTGAATTCATTTTCTTTTTCACATAATTCTACTACATAATTAGCAAGTTCAATAGCACCACTTCCACCATCGCTAAATACAGATGTTTCTATGGCTTTGGCATCAGCTTTTTCAGTTAATTCTTTTAATAATTTAACTTCATTGTCAGTATCGGTAGCAAATTTATTGATGGCAACAACAATATTTTTACCAAACTTTTTCATATTTTCTATATGAATTCTCAAATTTTTAAATCCAGTCTTTAAATATTCTAAATTTTCTTCTTGAAGATCTGATAAAGGCATTCCTGCGTGGTATTTTAAGGATCTTATAGATGTTACAATTACTGTTGCATCTGGTTTTAATCCGCCTAATCTACATTTGATATCGTTAAATTTCTCAGCTCCTAAATCTGCACCAAAACCTGCTTCTGTAACAACATAATCAGCTAAACCTAAAGCTGTTTTTGTAGCAAGTAAAGAGTTGCAACCATGTGCAATATTTGCAAAAGGACCACCGTGGATTAGTGCTGGTGTATTTTCTATAGTTTGTACAAGATTTGCTTTTAAAGCTTCTTTCATAACTACTGCTACAGATCCAGTAGCTTTGATGTCTTCAATTGTTACTGGATTATTATCAATGTCGTAAGCAACTATCATCTTACTTACTCTATTTTTGAAATCTTCAACACTTGTTGCTAAACATAAAACAGCCATCATTTCTGTTGCAACAGTTATATCAAATTTATCTTCTCTTGTTATGCCATCAGTTCTATTTCCCAAACCAATTACAATATTTCTTAGAGCTCTATCATTAATATCTAAACATCTTCTCCAAACTATACGTTTAGGGTCGATATTTTTTTCATTTCCTTGATAAATATGATTATCTAAAATAGCAGCTACAAGGTTTACAGCACTAGTTATAGCGTGAAAATCACCAGTAAAGTGAAGATTTATTTCTTCCATAGGAAGAACTTGGCTATATCCTCCACCAGTTGCTCCTCCTTTTTTACCAAAGGATGGACCCATTGAAGGTTCTCTTAAAACTGAGATCGCTTTTTTACCAATTTTATTAAGAGCCATTGATAAACCAATATTTAAGGTTGTTTTTCCTTCTCCACTTGGAGTAGGGTTTGTTGCTGTTACTAAGATAAGTTTAGAATTTTCTTTTTTTTGATTAGCATATGATAAATCAATTTTTGCCTTATAGTTTCCGAATTTTTCGTATTTTTCTATACCAAGATCTTTACAAATCTCATCAACATCTTTTAGTTTCACTTCTTTTGCTATTTCTATATCTGTTTTCATAAATCTACCTTTCTAAGATATTTAAAAATTCATTGCACAATTCATTATTTCTAGCCAAAAGCGGACCATGCAAATAAGTTCCAATAGTATTTTTATAACGAAATCCCTCTGTTTTATCGATTCCATTATTGCCATTACCCTCTACTACGATTCCAAACGGTTGTTGATTTTCTCCTAAATATGTAATACCACCATGATTTTCAAATCCATTATAGATTGAGCCATTAATAGAATCTCTTATCCTAATATTACCTGTAAATCTCTTTCCTTCTTCCTGATTTTTCGTATAATGATCAAATATATTTAAGCCTTCAATTTTATTATTATAGGCATCATAATAATACTTGCCTAATAATTGATAACCTCCACAAATGGCTAAAAATAAACCTGAATTTTCAATATACCTTTGGATTGCATTTTTTTTATCTTTTAAATCTAACTGAACAATACTTTGTTCGTAATCTTGACCACCTCCAAAAAATACAAAATCATATTTTTTCTCATCAAAACTATCTCCAAGACTTATAATCTCAGTTTCAACTTCATAGCCTCTTTTCTTCGCTTCATGAGTGAAAGCCATTATATTTCCGACATCACCGTAAGTATTAAGGAGGTTCCCATAAAGATGACAGATTTTTAATTTTTTCATAATTTTAGTAACTCCCTTAATCTAAGCATTGCGGTGTAGGTTGATAAAATGTATATATTATTGGATTTTGTATTTGAAATAATATCATTAATATCATTTTCGTAATCAAATTCACTAATCTCGCCCTTAAATATTTCAGATATTTCTAGCCTTCTTTTCATATCTTCTTTTCTTTTCCCCGATACATATACATCCTTAATATCTAAGTCTTTTAGTTTCTCATAATAAGAATCGTAAATCCAGCTAACATCTGTCCCATCAGCATAATTATCGTTTAGTAGACATATAAGGCTTATAGGTTCTTTTTCGAGTAGCATAAGATCTATAATTTGATTTAATCCAGTAGGGTTTTTTACAAGATTGATTATTAAATTTTTATCATTTATTTTTATATTTTCTTGTCTACCAAAAACGTTTTTTTGATTTTTTAATCCTCTATAAATTTCATCATAAGAAAGACCTAATTCTTTAGCACAACTTATTGCTGCAAGAGCATTGTAGATGTTATAAAGTCCACCAACGTTTATTTCATAAAACTCATTTCCCAAGTAAAAGCTAGAATAATTTGCTTCTAATCTATCTTTTTTATCTAATTTATAAGTTATTTTAGGAGATTTAAAGTCACAATTAGGACAAGCAAAATCTCCCAAAGAAGAATAATTATTTAATTTATATTTTAATATATGCTGGCATTTAGGACAAAGTATCCCATCAGAATTTAATTCAGGATCTAAAGAATAATCATTAGCTTCGTCTTTTTTATCCCTAATTGCAAAATATACTTTATCAAATTCATCTATTTGTGGGTAAGAGAAAATCGGCAAATCGCCATTTGCAATAATTTTTGCCTTAGGCATAATTTTTACACCAGAAATTATTTTTTTAAATATGTTATATATTTCTCCAAATCTATCCATTTGATCTCTAAAAATATTGGTAAAAACTATATAATCTGCTTTAATGTTTTTTCCAATTCGTAAAATATTGGCCTCATCGACTTCAAGCACTGCTATAGTTTCTTCATTACTTGGATTGTCTAACAAAGTAGTAATAATTCCTTGAACCATATTAGAACCAGATTCATTGGTATATACTTTATCATATTTTTCTTTTAGTATGCTTACTAGAAAATGAGTTGTCATTGTCTTTCCATTGGTACCTGTAACGAAAATAAATTTTGTATTCTTTGATAACTCATCTAGTATATTTTTATCTAACTTGTAAGCTACATAACCAGGAAGCGAGGTCGCATTATGATTGGTAATTTTTAGACCTCCTCTTATGGCTTTAGCTATAATTTTTGTAATTTTACTTTTTAAACTCATATTTTTAATATATCATAAATTTTTATTATATCCAATGATTAATATGTAATTATAAAATCATCTTCATCGTCTACAATTTTAAGCTCATATTTTTCTACATGATCAACTCTAATAAATCTTTGATTTTCTAATTTCTCTATAAATTCATCAATTGCATTTTCCTTTCCTTGAATAATGCATTCTACATCATAATTATAAAGATTTCTTACACTTCCAGTTAAATTAAGTTGATTGGCCAAAATTCTTGCTGTGTACCTAAATCCTACTCCTTGGACTCTGCCTTTAAATATCAATTTATATCGCTTCATAAAAGTATCCTCTTATTTTAGTTTTACTTGACAATTTAAAGCTTTCAAGTTTAATCTTATTGACACCCCCTATGGGTGTTAAGGAGGCAATATGAAAAAGCGTTTCGACGTAAGTGGAATGTCTTGTGCAGCTTGTCAGTCCAACGTTACAAAAGCTGTTGAGAAACTTGGAGTAAATGAAGTAAATGTAAATCTCATAAGTCAAAGTATGAGTGTTGATTATAATCCAGATATGATTTCTGATGAAGATATTATTACTGCCGTTGAAAAAATTGGCTATGGCGCAAGACTAAAATCTGATGAGACTAAAATAATTACAAAAAGTCCTGAAGATAAGGAATTAGCAAAAGATGAAGATAATACAAAATTTAGATTGAAAATATCATTTTTATTTTTAATTCCTTTGATGTATGTATCTATGGGTCCCATGTTTGGACTAGCTCTTCCCTATTATTTAATTGGTTATAAAGGATCTTTGCTAAATGCAATTGTTCAATTTTTATTGACTATGCCAGTTCTTATAGTTAATAGAAAGTTTTTTATAAATGGCTTTAAAGGATTAATTAATAGAGCTTATAACATGGATACGCTTATAGCTTTAGGTTCAAGTTCGGCATTCATTTATGGATTGTTTGCAATTTTAAGAATCGCCTATGGTTTTTCTTTTGGCAATGAAGAAATAATTCATCAATATATGCACAATTTATATTTTGAATCTTCAGCTATGATATTAACTCTAATTACCTTGGGAAAATATTTTGAAGCTAGATCTAAAGGACAGACTAAAGCATCTTTAGAGCATTTAATAGATTTAGCACCAAAACAAGCTACTATTATAAAAGACAATGAAGAAATTGTTGTTAGTGTAGATCAAATTAAAAAAGGTGATATTGTTTTAATAAAACCAGGTGATTCTATACCAGTAGATGGAAAAATCATAGAAGGATCTTCTTTAGTTGATGAGTCCGCTATAACTGGTGAATCAATTCCTATAGCAAAAAATATTGATGACAGAGTTATTTCTGCTACCATAAATAAACAAGGTAGTTTTAAATTTATCGCGACTGAAGTTGGAGATGATACAACTCTTTCTCAAATAATTAACCTTGTTAATGAGGCTAATGAAACCAAAGCACCAATAGCAAGGATAGCCGATAAAATTGCCGCAATATTTGTACCTGCTGTTATAATAATTTCAATTATTACTTTTATAATTTGGAAAATATTGGGTTATAACTTTGAATTTGCTCTAAATATGATGATTTCAGTTCTTGTAATTTCTTGTCCTTGTGCTTTAGGACTTGCAACTCCAATGGCAATAATGGTTGCAACTGGAAAATCTGCAGAACTTGGTCTTTTATTTAAAAATGCAGAAGCTTTAGAAAATTTACACAAAGTTGATAGTATTTTATTAGATAAAACAGGAACCATTACCAATGGTAAACCTATTGTCACAGATATTGATACGATTTTAAATGAAGATGAATTTATTAAAATTGCAGCCAGCATAGAAAATTCTTCAGAACATCCATTAAGTAATGCTATAGTTTTGTATGCCAAAGATAATGATATAGATCTTGAAAAAGTTGATGAATTCTCTGCAATTTCCGGCAAGGGAATTATTGGAAAACTTAACTCCACAACTTATTATGGAGGAAATGAAAAACTAATGCTAGATAATGATATAGATATAAGTTCTTACAAAAATTTAGCAGAAAAATATTCTTCTGATGGTAAAACTGCTATGTATTTTTCTGATGACAAAAAAGTTTTAGGCATTATAGCGGTTATGGATACTCCAAAATCCACCTCAAAATTAGCCATAGAAGAGTTAAAAAAACTTTCCTATGAAGTTATTATGCTAACTGGTGATAATGAGAAAACTGCAGAAGCAATTAGGAAAAATTTATCTATAGACAAAAAAATAGCCGAAGTCTTACCTAAAGATAAGGATAAGGTTGTAAAAAATTTACAAGATTCGGGTAAAAAAGTAGCGATGGTTGGAGATGGAATAAACGATGCCCCTGCCCTAGCTAGAAGCGATATAGGAATTGCTATAGGAAATGGAACTGATGTTGCAATAGATTCTGCTGATATTGTACTGATGAGAAATTCTTTATTGGACATAGTTAATTCGATAAATCTTTCTAAAGAAACTATAAAAATTATAAAAGAAAATCTATTCTGGGCATTTTTTTACAATGTGATTTTAATCCCTGTTGCCAGTGGAATTTTATATCCAGCTTTTGGAATAAAATTAAATCCAATGTTTGCCGCTTTTGCTATGAGTATGTCTTCAATATTTGTCTGCCTTAACTCATTAAGACTTAGATCATTTAAAGCAAAATTTGAAAACCAAGAAGTTATAAAAGATTCAACTAAAGAAAAATTAGAAGAAAATATAAAAGGAGAAAAATCAATGAAAGAAAACAAAAAATTAATCGTAAATGTTGAAGGTATGTCATGCGAACATTGCAAAGCCAATGTAGAAAAAGCTCTAAATTCTCTAGACTTTGTAGAAAAAGCAGAAGTTGATTTAAAAAATAAATTAGCTCTAGTAAGCTACTCTGATTTAGCTAATGAAGAAGCAATTGAAAATGCAATAAATGAAGCAGGCTATGAATTTAAAGGAATTGACTATAAATAATGAGGGCTGATAAGGCTAAGACAATTAGAAAATTAAAAACTGTAAGCGGGCAAATTGATGGATTAATAAAAATGATTGAAGATGATAGATATTGTATCGATATAAGTAATCAACTTATGGCTTCAATTTCAATTTTAAAAAATATTAACAAGGATATCTTAGGAGCTCATCTTGAGCATTGTGTCTATGATGCCCTTGAAAATGGCAAAAAAGATGAAAAAATAGAAAAAATAAAAGAAATTGAACAAATTATAGATAAATTAAATAAAATATAAAAAAGCTTCCTATTTTAAACGGATTTCATAAAATTGTATTACCAAGATTATGAATCCGTTTACTAGGGAGCTTTTAAAATTCTTTAATGAAATTAATTAAGAAAGAATTTTTTTCGATTATTTTAAAAATTATAATTCCAATTATGCTAACCATAACAAATTCACTAGCCATAAATGATGCTAACATCATTATAAAGCTTGTGGAATTATCTAAAATAAAATAGGTTCCTAAAGCTGGAACAGATGTCATTATTACTGGAAATAAAGATGCTATAAAAATATTATCTGTCTTTCTCATTAGCCTAAAAGCAATATATGAAGACAAAGTTCCAAAAATAACATCAAACCATGCCATCGGACTAAAAATATTAGCAATTGCACAGCCTAGCAAAAGACCTGGTATATACTTTTTGTTGTAGAAAACCAATAGTACCAAAATTTCTGAAAACCTAAATTGAATTGGTCCATATTGTGGCATTGGCACAACTAAAGTTAATACAGCATACAAAGCTGCTATAGCTGCGGATTTTACTAAAAAATTAGTGTCCTTAAAATAGTTATTATTCATTTTACTCTCCTTGATTTTTTTATAATGGGTGCCAAGAAACATTACCAAATTATTATACCACAAAATTAATAAGTGTCCCTATATTGAAGCAAATTTTTTTAAGCGTAGAATATCTTTATGAAAAAGAATTTTTTATGTCTAATACTTATTATCCTAATTCTTCCTTCTTGCCATAGCAAAAAAGAAAAAATAAAAAAAGGATTGGACAACGAAGAAAATTTGAATATTTTAACCAATATTAATAACTTAGCTATTGATACTTTCATCGTAAAGCCAAAGGATATTTCCATAAGTAATAATGATTTAGATGACGATTTGTCTACTAAAGTTAAATCAGACAATAAATCAGAACTAATCCTCAATATTAAAAAAGAAATAAATACTAATCCAAAGGCAAAATGGATTTATGATAATTTTTATAAAATTGATGATGTTGAAGCTTACTTAACTGGAAACGATTTAGATACAATTGAGTTTGTCTATAATATGAATAATAATATTACTGATTTCCCTTTTAAAGAAGGAGAATCTCTAGCTTTAGAAAGAAAAACTCCAATGTATCTTCAATGGGATAATCGTTGGGCTTATAAACAGTTAGGAAATCGAAATATTGGAGTTAATGGTTGTGGCCCAACTTCTATGGCTATGATTCTTTCAAGACTTAAAAACGATCCTTCTATTACTCCAGATAAGGTTGCAGAAGATGCTAAAGCTTATATGGTAGCTGAAGGAATTTCTTGGAATTTCTTTAATGATTACAAAAATAAGTATAATTACAACATAGAAAATGTCAACCTAGATGAAAATTTAATGAAAAAGGCTTTAGAAAAAGGTCCCTTACTTGTATCAGTAAAAAAGGGCTATTTTACCTTGTTTGGACATTTATTTGTAATAGATTCTTATAAAGATGGAAAATTCTTAATTAATGATCCTAATAGCATAAAAAATTCAAAGAGAGAATGGACTTTTGATGAAATAAAGGATCAGATTATACATATTTGGTCTATTTATTAACTTGACAAAAACAAGCTTATAATATATAATAATAAAGTATTGTTTTGCACCATTAGCTCAGTCGGTAGAGCACCTGACTCTTAATCAGGGTGTCCAGAGTTCGAGTCTCTGATGGTGCACCAATATTTTTTTTATTTAATAATATTTTCTTATATGTTATAGTTTTCTATAGCATATTTTTTTACAAAAAAAGTAGGTAAATTACTTACCTACTTTAAATATTTTTATCTAGATTCTAATATAGATCTCCTGTTTTTTTCTAACTGACTAGCTAGTTGTGAGAAATTTTCTGATGAAGATGAGAATAATTTATCTATATATTCATAAGATTGTTGGCGAAGTTTATTTGCTTCTGTCGCAGCTTCTTGCAAAATTCTATCAGCTTCTGTTCTTGCTTGTAGTGTTATTTCATGTTCAGAAATCATTCTTTGATATTGATCTTTTGCTTGTTCTTTGAATTTTTGAATCTCTTTGTCTGCATTTTCGAGTCTTTGATTTGCTGCAGCTTCTGCTTCTCCGATTATTCTATCTTTTTCTGCTATTGTCCATTCTGCTTGTTTGATTTCTTGAGGAAGTGAATCTTTCATTTCAGTTAAAATTTCGTAAATTTCATCTGGATCTACAGAAACTTTTCTTGAAAAAGGAACTGCGCTTGCCTCATCCATTACATCTTCCATTTCATTGATCAATTGAGTTATTGTACTTGCCATTTTTTCCCCCTAGTATTTATATTTTTCTTTTAATTTTAATTCAACATTCTTACTTACAAACGGTGATATGTCACCTTTAAAACTAGCTACTTCTTTTACACCGCTTGAGCTTATAAAGGAATAGTTAGAATTAGCTAATAAAAAAATTGTTTCTAAGCCATCATATAATGATGCATTGATTCTCGCAATATTTTTTTCATATTCATAATCTGCAACAAGTCTTAAACCTCTTGCTATTATCTTAGAATTTTCTTCTTTAGCAAAATTTACTAAAAGACCATCGAAAGATTTGATTTTAACATGATCTAAATCATTTTCTTTTATTACTTCTCTAATCATTTCTTCTCTTTCCTCTAAAGTGAAAAGAGACTTTTTTTCTTCATTTTTTAGAATAGCCACAACCACTTCATCAAACATATCATTTAATCTTTTTATTATATCGATATGCCCATAAGTCAGCGGGTCAAAACTTCCTGGATATATTACTTTCATTTTTGGTAAATATTAACTATTTTCCTTCCATAGACTTTTTCTTTTATTAAAAAAAGCTTATATTTTTCATCTAAATTTAATTTTTTATCAGATTCTGTTATTACTATACCATCCTCATTTAATAATTCATAATCATTTATTAATTGAATTGAAATTTTATAATAATCTGAATCAAAAGGTGGATCTAGATATATATAATCAAATGTTATATCATTTTCTTTATAAAATCTTAGTGCTTTTTTGAAATCTTTATTAGTTAGAATATAAGTGTTTTTGTCGAATTTATATGTATTTTCTTTTAAAATCCTAAAACTTGCTCTGTCAAAATCATTAAGATAAACTTTTTTTAATCCTCTTGACATAAACTCAATACCAATTTGACCAGAACCTGCAAACAAATCAAGGGCTGTTGATTGAGGGTCTATTGGATAAAGCATATCAAAGATTGCTTCTTTTACTTTATTTTCTGTCGGTCTAGTCAAATTGTTTTTTGGAGCTTTTAGTTTTAGACCCTTAAAATTTCCTGATACAACTCTCATTAATTTAATATAATCCTCTTATCTTCATCAAAAAACTTTTCAATTTCTGATAAATTAACATTATCATAATTAGTTTTTTTAGTAAAATCTAGTATTTCAAAACTTTTATCGATTTCTTTTTTAGTCATAGTTAAATATTCTATTTGCTCTAAATTTCTTCCATGTTGAATTGAGGATAATATTTTGCCCCCACCTCTTAGGTCGTAATCTTTTCTTGCAATCTCAAATCCATCTTGACTATTAACTAAAATATTTAACTTTGAATTTTTATTAGAATCATTGCTTACAAGATAGCAAAAAGAATCATAAGTTCCCCTGCCAACTCTACCTCGAAGCTGATGAAGAGTAGAAAGTCCAAAGTTAATTGCATTGTAAATTACCATAGTATTGGCATTTTTGACATCAATTCCCACTTCAATTACAGTTGTTGAAATTAAAACATCAATTTTCCCATCAGAAAAATCCTTTAAAGTTTTTTCTTTGTCTGCGGCTTTCATCTCACCATGGAGTTTTTTTACTGTGAAATTTTGAAAGTAGTCTTTATATCTCTTAAACAGATTTTCCAAGCTATTATTATCGCAAGAATTTATATTATTGGTAACAATATAAATTTGTCTGCCCATTTTTATGTTTTCTTTAAGTTTTTCAACAAGCAATTTTTCTAAAGAAATGCTAATAACTTTTGTATTTATTGGCTTTCTTCCTTTTGGAAGTTCTGTTATCATTGAAAGATCCAAAATTTTTGCAATTTTTAAACTTAAAGTTCTAGGGATTGGAGTTGCTGTCATAGACAAATAATTTACTTTTTTTGCTTTTAAAGCTAAATCTTGTCTTTGAAAAACTCCAAATCTCTGTTGCTCATCATTAATAACAAGCTTTAAATTTTTAAATTTAACATCATCTTGAATTAAGGCATGAGTTCCAATGACTATATCAATTTTTCGATTGAGTAAATCATTTTTTACCTGGTCTTTATTTTTACTTGATCCTGTTAATAATCCTAATTTCAATCCAAACGATTCAACAAATTCTCTATTTTTTTCAAATTGTTGAATTGCCAAAACTTCTGTTGGTACCATCATAGCAGATTGATAAGAATTAATAGCAAAAACAATCATTACAATAATAGCAATAATTGTTTTGCCAGAACCTACATCTCCTATTAATAGCCTATTCATAAGTTTACTATCATTTGCATCTTCTAAAATTTCTTTTAGGGCAATTAATTGTGATCTAGTCAGTTCAAAGGGAATTTTTTCTAAAATTTCATCCAAATTGTAGATTAAATTTATATCATCCTTATAATTATTTTCTCTATTTAAACAATCAAGAAAAATCAATTCTTTGGTAAAATCGAGGACTTTAAGCTGAGATTTAGCTTTTAGGAGCTTTTCCTTGCTTGTAGGTTTGTGAACTTCTAGTAAATTATCATATTTACTTTCTAAGTTAAATCTATCAAGCAAAGATTTATTAAAAATTTCTTCGCTCTTATCATAATAATTAAGTGCTTGCCTTATGAAATTAGAAATGTTTTTTTGATTTAATCCTGCAGTTAGTCCATAAATTGGAATTATTGAGCCAATAGAATCATCATTAAGCTCTGCAAAGGTTGGATTATAAGCAACATAAATTCCATTTTCATAATCAATTTTTGTATAGAATTTATAAGTTTTTCCTACAATGAGTTTGTTAGCTGAAAACCTATCGTTAAACCGAATTATTTTAATTTTATCAGAAGAATTTTCTTCTTTAGCATATAGATAAGTAATTAGTCTATTTTTTGTCCTAATTTGCTTAGCTTTACTAGTTATAATCCATTGGAAATAATGCTTTACACCAATATTAGCCTTAGAACATATGGATCTATTTCTCCTATCTTCAAAAGAATTCGGATAATAATTATAAAGATCAGAAATTGAATTTATATCTAATTTATTTAACAGTTCTTTTTTCTTAGGACCAATTCCCTTAAGATCTAATAAATCCATTATTCTAAAGTTATCGTGTAATAATATACTGGCTGACCACCATAAATTAATTCTGTATCTATGTCTTTGAATTTTTTCTCAAGTTTTTTTGCTAAGTTGTTAGCATCTTTTTTATCAATTTCTTTACCATAGTATATAGTAATTAAAGAAACATCGTCAAATTCTTCAATAGCTTTACTTAAAGTCTCAATTACAGAAACTTCTAGTTTTCTCTCAGATTTTACAATTTTCCCATCAAGAATACCTAAATAGTCGTCTTTTTTAATTTCAATACCACTTACTGATGTATCTCTAATAGAAATTGAAAATTCTGCTATATGCAAATCTTTTATAGCTTGATTCATATTATCAACATTTTCATTAATGTCGCTATCTTCATCAAATTCTAACATCGCAGAAAATGTTTCTGGTATTGATCTAGTTTCTACTACAACTGCATTTTTGTCAGTAATTTGACAAGCTTGTTTTGCGCTCATAATAATATTTTTATTATTAGGGAAGATTATTATATTTTCAGCTTTAATTCTATCTAGGGAATTATAAATATCTTCAGTTGAAGGATTCATAGTTTGACCACCAGAGATAATTTCATCAATTTCCATGCTTTTTAAAATTGCATCATATCCTTCCCCTCGGCTAACAGCAATAAAACCGTATTTTTTTAGAGGTTTTTCGCTTGCTTTTTCTATCAAACTAAGATCTGCTTTTGTATTTTCTAAATCTAATTTTAATATTATTCCATCTACAGAAAGCATTTGTATAAGACCAACAGCTGAGTCAGTTTTTACTTTGATCTTTAAGATATTGTCTTCATAAGATTGATCTATAATCTCTGCCATTGATTTAATAGATTCTATTGATTTTTGATATGAATCTTCGCTAAGAGCTAATTCTGCATTTAAAGTGTATGGCAAATCATCAGTTCTTACATTGCTTTCACTTTTAATATTTTCAATTTGATAATCACTATTTAGGGCAGCAAAAGCCCCTTTAAGAAGAATCATCAAGCCTTGTCCACCTGAATCTACGACTCCTGCTTCTTTTAGAACTGGTAATTGATTTGGCGTATTATCTAAAGCTATTTGTCCTGCTAAAATTATTTCATATAAATACTTGTCTATTTCAATGTCGTCAGTATAAATTTCACTTGCCTTATCAGTCATCTTTTGGCTAACAGTAAGAATAGTTCCTTCTGTTGGCTTCATAACAGCTTTATACGCAGTTTTATTAGCAAGATTAAATATTTCCTTAATATCTTCAGCAATTATTGCGGTTTTTCCTTTTGTAGCTTTTGATAGACCTCTTACAAGTTGTGATAAAATCACCCCAGAATTACCACGAGCTCCCATTAAAGTTCCCTGAGATAAGGCTTTAGTGATATCACTAACGTTATTAGCATTTATTTGGTTAGCTCTATCAACTCCAGATCGCATTGTCATAGTCATATTTGTCCCAGTATCACCATCTGGTACTGGAAAAACATTTAAGTCGTTTACTAATTCTTTATTTTCATTTAACAATTCATAAGCTCCAACAATCATTTGCTGAAGTTTGTTTGCATCAATTTCTCTCATATTCACCTACTTACCAATTCCTTGGACTAAAATGTTAACTGAATTAACTCTAACATTTAAGGATTTTTCTACTTTATATTTAACATTGTCTATAATATTTTGACTAACTACTGGTATCCTAATTCCATATAAAATAAATATTGAAACATAAATATCAATAGTGCCATTATCGCGTTTATAAATTTCTACTCCCTTGTTCATATTTTCAAGTCTTAAAAGTTCGTAGATATCATCTTTGGTTGATCTACTAGCAAGACCAACGACACCATAAGATTGCATTACTGTTGCTGCAATAATATTTGATATTACTGAATCATCAATAGTTACTTTTCCATAATTATTAACATATTTAACTGGCATATCTTCCTCCATTGATTTTTGGAATGTTATATCATATCTATTATACTATAACAAATGTTATTATTATACCATAAATTGAAATAAATATTAAAATTGACAAAAAATAAATTTATGATATATTGCAAGTATATATGTTAGATAGCTTCATATTTGCAAATGCAATAAGTACACTGTGAAATATTTATACATATATAAAATAAATTAAGCACAATTCTAAGATAGCCTTTTGGCTTTAGTACACACTTAGAATTTGAGAAGTTATTATTGATGATAAGGATTTTAAATGAATTACCTTAAACATGTCGAAGAATCCTGTATAGATTGCGGATTATGCACGAAAAACTGTATATTTTTGGAAAAATATAAGATAAATCTTAAAGATTTTACAAAAAGAGAAGATTTAGCTTTTTCTTGTTTTGAATGCAATAAATGTCAAAACGTTTGTCCAAAAAATCTAAATGGTGCATTTGTTTCAAATGCACTCAGAAAAAAGAATCCTAAATACAAATTTGTAAAATTAACAAAAGAACACTATCCTTATAGGAATTTACCTTATAAGAAAAAACGTTCGGAAGATATTCTTTTTTTAGGATGTAATTTTCCTGCCTTTTACCCTAAAACTTCAAAAAAATTAATTGAATTATTTAAAGAAAAAGGATTTGATTTTTCTATCGACTGTTGTGGAAAACCTGTTCCAAGTACAGGCTTTAAACCATCGATAAGTAAAAATTTATCTGAGGAAATTAAAAGTAAAAAAATTCAAAGAATTGTTACAGCTTGTCCAAATTGTTACCATTTTCTAATGAATAAGTATGATGCTAAAATAATTTCTATTTTTCAATGGCTTGAAGAATATGATTATATCGTTAATATAAATGAACCTATTAATATTTTCTTCCCCTGTTCAGATAGATATAATCGAGAAATTTTTGAAGTTATAAAAAGACATGCACCAAATTATAACGATAAATTTACATCAACTAACTGTTGTGGAGCTGGAGGACTTGCTAGTAAATGTGAAAGTGAACTTGCAAATGATATGACATCTTCAATCAAAGATGATGAAATATACACATATTGTGCAACCTGCTCTATGCGATTTTCAAAATATAACAAAGTTCATCACCTTGCTTCAGTTTTCTTAGGAATTGATGAAGAAGTTGATAATAACTTTTTTAAGAATGCAATTAAGGGTAAATTTTTATCATAAAATAAGAGGTAGATAAAAATGTTTAAATTAGATCAAGTAATAAAAAAAATTAGCTTTCCATTATTAGCTATTTTGTTATGCTTTTCCTTTACTTCTTGTCAAAATAGTAAAGATACTACTGATACTAAGGATAATAAGGAAGTAATTGAAACTGAAAAAGCTGATGATGCCAAATCTGATGAAAAAGAAGTTACTGAAACAGATAAAGAGGCTAACAAAGAAGATCAAGATAAAGAAGATACTAATGAAGAAGCTAAAATCATGGGAGATTGCTGTGCGCAAATCTCAAAAGAAATTTTCGTTAGTGCTGATTATCTAAAAGATGTATTTGATGGAAAAAAAGACGTAAAAGATTATGTAATAGCAGAAGTAACTTGGGGTGAAGATGATGCCAGCCCAGATTATCTAAAAAATCATATTCCTGGAGCTATTCATATAAATACTGATTCTGTAGAAGAAGGACCAGTTTGGAATCTTAAAAGTGATGATGAGATTGTAAAATCCATACTAAACTATGGAATTGATAAAGATACAACAGTATTTTTATATGGTCCTGATTCAGGAGTTGCAAGAGTTGCCTTAGCTTATCTAATTGAGGGTGTTGAAAACATCAAAATTATAAATGGTGGTATAAAAGCTTGGATGGATAAAGGTTATGAAACTGAAAGTAAAGCTAATAAAGCAGTTGCAAAAACAGACTTTAAAGGCGAATATCCAGCTCATCCTGAGCTTTTAGTAAGTCTTGATCAAGCTATAAAAGATATTGAAGATAAAGATGAAAATAAGCAATATATAACTACTAGAACCTATGAAGAATACATTGGAGAAACTAGTGGTTATACTTATATCCCAAAAGCTGGAGAACTTCCAGGTGCAATTTATGGTCATGATGAAGCTGATTATAAGAATGCAGATGGAACATATATTAGCTATGATGACATGGTAGAAATGTTAAAAAAAGAAGGAGTTAAACTTTCTAAAGAAATGATATTTTACTGTGGAACTGGTTGGAGAGCTGCTATTCCTGTATTGAAGTTCTATGAAAGAGGGACAAACGTGAAGCTATTTGATGGCGGATGGAACGAATGGCAAATGCATGATGAGCTTCCAGTTCAACTAGGCGATCCAAAAACTGATGTTAAGATGACAACAGTTGGCGAATTATCAAATGATAAAGCAAAAAAAGAATAAAATTATTACAATCAATATAATACAGAGTATTGGACTATTAGGAATTTTTATAGTCCAATACTTTGTAAATAAAAAAATGGGCGTTCAAAGAACTCTCATGTATTATAGTTACCTTATAGAAAACAAGTATAAGTTGCTATTCATACTTGTAAATATTGCATTTCTATTAAGAATTATTCTAATCTCAAAAAAATCTAAAAATCTATTCCCGACTTCTTTTATAATAACTATAATTATGTTTGGAATATTGCTATTAGATATTGATAAAATTAGATTAACGAGGTATCCTATATTGGTAATGCTCAGCATTATAAATATATTTCAATTTATTAAAGAGGAGAAAGTAAATGAAAAAATCAAATAAATTATTGGCACTATTATTAGTTGGTACATTAGCTCTACAAGCTTGTGGTAACAAAACTGATGAAACAAAAAAAGATGAACCAGCAGCAACAACAACTGAAGAATCTGCAACAACTGAAGATAATAAAGGAGAAAAACCTGCTGAAGAAGAAACTGAAACTGAAGAAGTTGAAGTAAAAGAAATGACAGGTGAAGATCTTGACAAAATCGAAGAAGATAACAAGCAAAAAGAAAAATATCTAGTAATCGATGTTAGAAGTGAAGATGATTATAAAAATGGTCATATTAAACACGCACTTTCTATTCCAGCAGAAGATCTTGAATCAAGATTAGCTGAAATTGAAGACTGGAAAGATAAATCAGTTGTAGTATATGCAAATAAAGCAGATGATTCTAAAGAAGCTTACAAAACATTAGCTGCCAATGGATTTACAGATCTTTATAACGCAGCTGGTTTAGAAGATTTCACATATACAACAGTTACAAAAGTAAAAACAGTTTTAGGAAAAGAATTTAAAGATTTAGCAGCTAGTGGTGATTATACAATAATCGATGCAAGAGATGCTAAAGATTATGATGCAGGACATATGCCTGGAGCAATAAATGTTCCATCTGATAAAATTGATGAAATTTATCCAACACTTCCAACAGATAAACCATTCTTAACTTACTGCTATTCTGGAAATAAGTCTTTTGTTATTGCTAGCAAACTAGCTGAAGATAGTCATGAAGTTATAAACGGATTCGACGGAACAAAAGAATACGAAGAATTTGACCTATCTGAAAAATAAAAGAGGAATAGATGAAAAATACACAAGTAGATAAAACAAACCCTAACGAGGAGAAACTAAATAAGTCTTCCAAATTAATTATTTTGATACCACTTGTTGCTTTGGTTTTAGCCTACTTTTTAATTCCACCATTTAAAAATGGTATAAATAGTGCAATTTCCGCACTAAAATCTGGAGGTATTAATTCTGTAATTGAATATATCAGAGGCTATGGTAAACAAGCTGCTGTAATTTCATTTCTATTAATGATCCTTCAATCAATTATCGCACCAATACCAGCGGTTATGATAACACTTGCAAATGCCGCAATATTTGGTTGGGTAAAAGGAGCAATTCTATCTTGGTCATCTGCTATGGTTGGTGCAGCTCTTTGCTTTTTCATTGCAAGAGCTTTAGGAAGAGATGTCGTTATAAAATTAAGTGGCAAGGGAGCCTTAGAAAATATAGAAGAATTTTTCAATAGGTACGGTAATTACACAATACTAATTGCTCGTTTGCTTCCATTTATATCTTTTGATGTTGTAAGCTATGCGGCTGGTCTAACATCAATGGGATTCTGGGGATTTTTTATAGCTACAGGAATTGGGCAATTGCCAGCTACTATAGTTTATTCTTACACAGGTGGAGAACTTGACGGTGGAATTCGTGGTATATTCTTCTTTGTTATTGGTATATCAGTCCTTGCTGTAATTGTAGCATTATTAAGGAAAAGATATAATGCCAAACACAAAACGAATTTTTAATATTATAAAAGCTATCCTAGTGATAGCTTTTATAATTTGGATAAATAAATCTATTAATATAGAATCTCTACAAGCAAGAATCGACTCTTTTGGCTCTTTAGCTCCAATTGTATATATAATTAGTTTTACTATTTTACCAGCCATATTTGTGCCAACCCTAACAATAGTTGTAGTTGCAGGTACTTTATTTGGTTTTTATAAAGGTATTACTTTAACTTTAATCGGAGTAATTACAAATACTACACTTATGTATTTTATTTCTAATAAATTTGCTAAGGATAAAATATATGATAGATTAAAAGATAAATTATCTCCACAATATTTTAATTTGATTTACACTAAGAATCAAAAAAAACTAATAACAACATTCTTCATTTCAAGGCTAATCCCTGCTATACCATACATTTTTGAAAATTATCTAGCTGGGCTAACTGAAATCAAATTGTTGCCCTATGTACTAACTACCGTTATCGGCGTTATTCCCGGAATGATGATATATTTAAATGTTGGTACTAATATAGGAAGTCAAAATAAAGAAAAATTTATTTTTTCTGTCATCCTTTTACTTGCTTTTACAGTATTAACCTTGTTAGCAAAGAAAATTTATGATAAAAAACATGGTAACGATAATAATTCCGACATACAATGAAGCTGATAATATTAGCAAGATTGAAGAATTTCTTAGTAATATCAAGGGCAATTTTGAGGTAATATTTTCAGATGGATTTTCATCAGATGATACATTTGATTTAATAAAATACCCAAAAATTAGAGAAAGAAAATTTAGATCCAATCAAATGAATGCAGCAGCTAAATATGCTAAAGGAGAATATCTTTTTTTCCTACATGCAGATTCTATTATTGGCCCTAATTGTGTAAATATTATAAATTCTTCAAATCTTGCAGCCGGTTGCTTTAAAATGAGTTTTATTCCTAATAATTTCAAACTTAAAACAATTGCCTATTACTCTAACAAGAGAGTTAGAAAAAGAAATATTGCTTTTGGAGATCAAGGGATTTTTGTAAAAAAAGATTTATTTGAAAAAATTGGAGGTTATAAATCCATACCACTAATGGAAGATTACCAACTTTCCTTAGATTTGATAGAAAGTGGAAATCCAATCAAGCAAATTTCTTATCCAATCTATACTTCATCAAGAAAATTATTGGGCAAAGAATTTATTACAGGCTATAGGATGAAAAAACTACAAAAAAAATACAGAGAAGGCTACGATATAGAAAAAATCGCAGAAATTTACAAAAAAATTTGAGGCTCTTATCTTTTAGATAAAAGCCTCTTTTTCAATTATATTTACTATATAAGCCATAGCATCAAAATCGTCTTTAAGCTCAGGTAGATTAACTTTTTTATCATTTCCTTCTACTAAATATCCATTTAAAAGATTTTCATCAAGGCAAATATTTTTTTTATGGTCTATGAAAAATTCTGGATTTGTAATATATAATGCAGCTAAAGCATCCCAAACTACAAGCTCTCTTTGACCAAATTCTTCTAAAAATTCATCAGTTAGTCGAATTAAAGATTTTTTTAGATAATTCATATATATGCTTTTATAAGTCGGATGATCGTTAACCCTATAAGTATGGCTCATACAATTATTTCCTGTAATTATATCGACATTTTTAACTTTATTTAATACATAATTTGTTGAAAGATAATCTATACTTAAATTTAATTCACGCATTGTTTTTTTCTTGAATTTTAGTTCTTCTGTTATTCCACCCATGGCTACAAAAGATTTTATTTTTTTAGGATCTAGGCCAAGTGAAAGTGCCTTTTGAGTATTTGTTGTTGAACCTAATGAAAGTATTGTTATATCTTTATTTTCTTCAACTGCTTTTTTAATGGCAACTCCCCCATCATTAGTGTATAGACCGCCTTTAACCAGTGGAATATCTATAGATAGATCATCAAACATTTTTTTAGTGGACTTATAAGTCATATCTTCGTTGTTATTTCCAAATGTTGTTGTTACAAGTTTTACTTCTATATCTGGATTAGCAATCATATATAAAATTGCAAAAGCATCGTCTAAGTCACAACCCCTAACATCAATAGTACAGTCAGTATCAATTATTACTTTTTTCACTTTTCCTCCAAAATGATTTTATTTCTAATTCTTATATCTATTCTATCATTAATATCATATTCATTCCTTGAATCGACAAATAGGCTATATTTACCATGAATTTTATAGGTATAATAATCTCCCCTATAAATCTTTTCAAGTATTTGATAAGAATTTCCAGCAACTATTTCTATATCGGATTTTTTTATTAACATATTATCAATGATATTATCTTTAAAAATAAATTTAGCAGTTGCTAGATTTTTTGGATTTTCATAAATGTTTCTAGGCTTATCATAGGCAATAAATTTTCCATTTTTTAATATTGCCATCTTGTCAGATACCTCAACAGCTTCATTAATATCATGTGTGACAAACAAAGTCGGTATATCATGCTCTTTTATTATATTAAATGTTTCATTTCTTAAATTTGCTCTTAGACTTTCATCCAAGGCAGAAAAAGGCTCATCTAATAATAGCATATTTGGCTTTACTATAAGACTTCTTATTAGTGAAACTCTTTGCCTCTCTCCTCCAGATATTTGGTTAGGATACTTATCTTTATGATCTATAAGTCCTACAAGGTCTAGATATATATTTGTTTCTTTTTCTATAAAGTCTGATTTTTCACCTTGCATTTTTAAGCCAAAAGCCACATTATCATGGATATTCATGTGAGGAAATAATTCAGCATCCTGAAACATTAAAATAAACTTTCTTTTTCTAATATCTAAAGATTTTATATTATTATCATCAAAAAATACATCGCCATCATAATTATTGATAATTCCAGCAAGGATTTTAAGCAAAGTACTTTTACCAGATCCACTGCGACCTACAATTGATAAAACTTCACCTTTATTTAATTTAAAACTTATCTTATCTAAAATAAGCTTATCATTAAATTTTTTACTTATGTCAATTGCTCTTATATCTGCCATTTTTTTCTCCTGAATATCAATCTAAAAATAAGTTCTACAAACAAAATCAAAAAAATATTTATCAATAAAAATAATATGATTAAAGCTGATGAAATAGCTCTATCTCTTGCTGCAAAGAAAGGAAAAGCAACGGTTATAAAAGTATCGACTAATCCAGATCCTAAAACCAAGGTAATATAATATTGACTAACAGATAAAATAAAGCCCATGATAAAGGCAGTTTTTATAAAAGGTGCCGTAATTGGAATGGCAATATTTTTTATAACATCTTTTTGATTTGCTCCTAGCATATAAGCTGATGATAAAATATTTTCTGAAAGAAATTCAAAACCAGGTTTTATAATTCTAACACAATATGGAATTATATATATCGATTGAATTAAGCCTATAACTATTTTTGAATTTTTTATGCCAATGCTTAATAAAAAAGTTTGCAATCCTAGACCTATTGTTGTTGCAGCAATCAAAAATGGTAAAAAAACCAAAAAATTTATAGCTTTATAGTTTTTATCCTTGTCATAAATTTTTTTTGCTATAGGATAAGCTAATATCAAGGAAAAAACAGAAGATCCTATGCCAATAATAAATGAATTAATAGTACCAGTTCTTAGTTTCATTTCCTTTAATAAATATGAATAACTTCTTAAAGAATAATTTGCCTTAATTAAGTTTGGATAGGGATAATTTTGCCTAAAACTTGTAAAAATAATGTCAATTCCAGCTAAAATTAATAGGATAATATAGATATATAATAAAATTTTAGAGATCTTTTTCATCATTTTTTACTCCAAAAACTAACAACAAAATTACTGATAATAAGCCAATTACAGTTAGTATAATATTTATAGCAAAGGCATTAGGTTTATAAATAAAACTATTCTTAGAAAATTCAACATAAGATTTTATGGCAAGAGTTCTTGGTACCGTTGGCCCAATCAATAGTGGAACTTCATAAGAACTAATAGAAAAATTAAATAAAATTAGGAAAATTTCTAACATTTCTCTTTTAATATAAGGAAAAATTACATAATAAAATTCATTGAAATCGCTAGCTCCTAAATTCTTGGCAACATAGAGCTGATTTATCGAAATCTTTCTATAAATTTCCAAAAATACCATAGCAGCATAAGCTGCTCCTTTGAAGGCATAGGTAAATATAACTCCTACAGCATTCTTATCATAAAACATTTGGTAAAAATCACTGCTATTAGATAAAAGTCCTAAATTATATAAAACTCTTGAAATTATTCCAGTTTGACTAAACAAATTAACAAGACTAATCGCAATAATTATATGAGGGATTATTACAGGTATTTTAAGATAAATGTCAAATATTTTGCTATTAAAGATTCCATAAGATAAAAAAACACCTAATACCAAAGCTATTAAACTAGAAATTACGGATATTTTTAATGAAAAAATTAAACTTTCAATAAAAGTTTTATCGTTAAATATACTAGAATAATAGCTTGTAGTAAAAGTGTTTATGCCAATTTCATCATAAATTCCAAAACTTATAAGTAAAGATTTTCCTAAGCCTATAAGGATTAAGATTATAATTAAAATTAATCCTTGATAGGCTAAGAAACTTTCTAATTTAGAACTTCTTCTTCCCATATCTCTTCAATTAATGGTACTATTTGAGCTGGCATTTCTGGAATCTTGTGTTCATCTAAAATTTTGTTTGATAAAGTTAATTCACCTGTTGGAATTTCATCATACATCTTCTTTTGTTCATCGTTTAATTTATCATAAGAAATGATAGGTAGATCGCCAAGAGTTTCAGGGTAAGCCTTAGAAATTTGTGCTTCTGGTGATAAAATAAAGTTAATTAAAACCATAGCACCAGCCTTATTTTTAGCTCCTTTGCTTATAGCTAAGAAGTGTGTATTAGCAATATTTCCCTTATCAAATACAAATGTTCTTACATTTTCGTCATAAAGTCCATCGGCATAACCTATTGAAGCGTTGTTAGGATTATAGCTCATAGCCATTATTACTTCTCCATCAGCAAACATATTTGCAAGTGTTGGGTTATCTGGTGGGTAAGATTTTCCTTCGTTCCACAAATATGCTTTAAGTTCATTTAGATAATCAATTGTTGGTTTTAGCATTTCTTTTAATTGATCTTTGGTTAAATTTTTATCCATAAAATCTTCATAGCCTTGGATATCAGAGATTATATTTCGAATAAATGCAGAGCCTGTAAAATCTGGTAAAGAAGCGTAGGTGATTTTACCAGGATTAGCTTTTGCAAGCTCTAGTAATTCTTGAGCATTTTTAGGTGGAGTATCTATTTTTGAACTGTCATAAATAAATACAAATTGTGCTCCACCATAAGGAGCTTCCATATTTTCAACAGGCTCACCAAAATCGCTATTAACAGATGAACTATTTTCATCTACATAATCATTATAATTTGGTAGTTGTTTAGTAAATGGTCCATAAAGCATTCCATTTTCTTTAGCATTAGCAAAGTTTTCACCGTTTATCCAAACAACATCTATATTTCCGTCAGTTGAATCTTTTTCTGCAAGCATAAGGTTATTGATCTCATCAATATCCATAGGAACTCTATTTACAGTAACGTCATATTGTTCTTTAACTTTTGGAATTGCATAAGTATCTATCCATTGATTTCTTTTATCATCTCCACCCCAACCGTAGAAGTTTACGCTGGAACCTTTTGCTTTTTCAGCTATTTCTTCAAAGGAAAGATTTGACAAATCATCACTAGATGTTTCATCTGATTTTTCCTCTTTGTTTTCTTCATTTTTTGCAGTATCGTCTGTATTTTCACTAGTTTCAACTTTTGTTTCTTCTTTGGTATCTTTATTGGTATCTACATTTGAATTATTTCCACATCCAGTTAATAATCCTAAACATAAAGCTCCAGTTATAAAGAAATTTTTAATTTTCATTACTTTCTCCCATAATTTTTTCAGTAATGTCTATTGCATTTGTAATACATTTCCCACAAACGCTTGTTAATAAGTTATTTTCTATGGCATAATTCATACCAGAATCCGTATTTACATCGACTTTTAATAAGTCCGCACATTTAGTATTAGCCATTCTTTTTTCAAACTCACTATCAAGCTTAAGTACTTTTTTTATAAGTTCTAATTTTTCCTCCATATCAGTTGATCCATATTTTAAGCCTAAGGCCATATATGATGCTGTTAATGCTCCGCATATATCTGACTTATACATGCCCATCTCAAATGGAGTTGCTATTTTTGCTGCAGTATTTTCGTCCATACCCATAAGGCTTGCAAAATAGCAAAAAACTGTTTGCGAACAATTATAGCCTTTTTTTCCGTACTCTATTAATTTTTCTTCATCCATCAAATCTCCTATAAAATTTTTCTAGCATATTCAAAAAATCATAAGATAAAAACTTATTAATTTTGTTGTAAGTGTCAGCATTTTTGATAAATCTATCTTCTTCATATTGGACTTTTGCCATGGAACACCAAGTTACTCCCCTAAGAGAATTAAACATCAAATATTTATAGAATTTATCATAAGAAATTTTGCGATAATTTTCATAGATTTTTAAAAAATCTAACATTTCATCTTCGGTAAGTATGGTGTCAGTTTTCCAATTAGTGGTTGTTGGAACAAGAAAATGAGCTAAATCTTGCTCGCATTCTCCAATTATTGGCTTTTCCCAATCTATAATTACGGACTTTTCTCCAATAATAAAATTTCTATTATTTAATTCGGTGTTTATTATGCATGGATTTGAAATATTCTCATCTAAGCCAGATTTTTTTGCAAGGTTTAAGAAATATAAAATTTTCTCTTCAACGTTTCTATCTTTTTTTTCAAAGGCTTGATAATGGCTAAACATACTAACAAATTCATCATACATGGCTTGAAAGGGTTTTTTAGCATAAATAAATTTAGAAAAATCAACCTTTAGATTGTGAACTGAGCTTAAAAGCTTAGCTGCAATTTCCATATCCTTACTATAATCAAGTGCTCGACCCTCAACATATTCCATGGTTAAAAAACTTTTAGGTATTAGTCTTCCCATATCGTAATAATCGAAAACTTTTGGTGTAACCTCGGAACTTTCCAGAGTTTTTAGGACATCAAATTCATATTTTAACTGTTTATCAGCTAAATTTATCTGACTAGCTAAGTTAATTCTAATAACTTTATCGTCTAATCTATAATTTAAGTTATATTCACCAGCCCCTAAAAGCTCTACACTATCATCAGAAAATTCACAGGCAACAAGATCTTGCATATTATCTATATCTCTAATTCTAGGAAGTAAATAATATGACTTATTAAAAGATTCAATTTTTTCAATAATATTATTAAGTACTGACTCATTAGAATATTCTATTCCTTTGAAAATATCAAATTTTTCTTTCATCCCTATTAAGCCAAATCCACCATCAAATGTTGGAGAAATAACAAAATCATAATCATCTAGTTTCTTAAAAGCATCAATAATGTGAGAGCTTTCTAAATTTGCTAAATCTGAACCTAAAAGGACGACTTTGTTGGCTCCATCTAAGTGGTCAAAAATAGCATTTCTCATTTTATAACCTAGATCTAAGCCATTTTGCATATGTTTTTTTTCATTTAAAAAATCAATATCTTTAATATCCCCATCATAATAAATTATAAGATCTTTATTTGTAGACTTTATTTTCTCATAATTTTGATTAATTAATGTAAGCATTAATTCATATCTTTCTTTAGGGGATAAAAAATCGCTCATCCTTGTTTTACAGTTATCTAGGTTAGGTGCTTTAGTAAAAAATATTAATTTGTCCATTTTTTCTCTATTAATCTTAAAAAAAATCGCCATAATACTATGGCGATTTAATTTTCTTTTTTTATTTTCCAGCTAATCTCTTGTATGTTTCATATCTTTCATTAGCAGCTTTTTCTGCTTCTTGATATAATTCATCTGCTGTTTCTGGGAATGATCTCTTAAGTGATGAGTATCTAACTTCTCCTTGAATAAATTCTTGGAATGATTCGCTAGGTTCTTTAGAATCTAAAGTAAATGGATTCTTTCCTTCATCAGCTAGTCTTGGATCAAATCTCCATAAGTGCCAGTAACCAGCATCTACTGCTTGTTTTTCTCTATATTGAGATTTGCCCATACCCATTCTAATACCGTGGTTGATACATGGAGCATAAGCTATTACTAGAGATGGTCCATCATAGCTTTCAGCTTCTTTGATTGCTTTTAGAGTTTGATTTTGGTTAGCACCCATAGCAACTTGTGCTACATATACATAACCATAAGATGTCATCATTAATCCTAAATCTTTTTTACGTACTTTCTTACCTGAAGCAGCAAATTGTGCTACTGCTGAAAGTGGTGTAGATTTAGATGATTGTCCACCTGTATTTGAATAAACTTCAGTATCAAATACTAAAATATTGATGTTTTCACCACTAGCAAGAACATGGTCTACTCCACCAAATCCTATATCGTAACTCCAACCGTCACCACCAAAGATCCATAATGATTTTTTGATCATGTAATCTTTTAGGTTTAGAATTTTATTTACCAAATCAGAAGCTTGTTCGTTATCGATTTTTTCATCTTTAAGACTTAAAATCTTTGCTGTTGCTTCTTTAGAAGCTTTAACATCATCTTTTCCATCAATCCACATCTTGAATGCTTCGTTAAATGGTGATTCGATGTTTAGATCTAAGAAATCATTCATGTGATTTTCTAGTAATAGAGCATTAGAATCTGCTGCAAGTTTCATACCATATCCGTATTCTGCTGCATCTTCAAATAGTGAGTTACCCCAAGCTGGACCTTTACCTGTAGCTAGATTTTTAGTATAAGCCATAGATGGTGCACTAGCACCCCAAATTGATGAACAACCAGTAGCATTTGCTATATACATTCTATCACCAAATAATTGAGTAACTAATTTTGCATATGGAGTTTCTCCACAGCCTGCACAAGCACCAGAAAATTCTAGTAATGGTTGTTTGAATTGGCTGCCTTTAAGTGTCATTGGATCCATAACATCTTCTTTGTAACCAACTTCATCGTTTGCAAATATCCAATTATCTTTTTCTTTAGCTATTTCTTCTTCAAAAGGTTTCATTAATAAAGCTTTCTTTGGAGCAGGACAGATATCAGCACAGTTTCCACAACCTGTACAATCAAGTGGTGAAACTTGAATTCTAAATTCATAGCCATCCATACCTTTACCAATAGCTTTTTTGCTTGTAAATCCTTCTGGAGCTTTAGCTTTTTCTTCTTCTGTTATTAAGAATGGTCTAATTACTGCATGAGGACAAACGTATGAACATTGGTTACATTGTATACAATTTTCAATTTGCCATTGTGGAACATTTAGTGCTATACCACGTTTTTCATAAGCAGTTGTTCCTGATGGGAATTCACCATTTTCAAGATCAAGATTTGTAAATGCTGATACTGGGATTTGATCTTCTTTTTGTTCGATCATTGGTTTTAAGATTGTCTTTACAAATTCTGGTAATTCTTTTTCTTCTTTAATAGGATCTGTTGCATTAGCCCAGCTTTCAGGAACTTCTATTTTCTTAGCGGCTGTTAAACCTGAGTCTACGGCTGAGTAGTTCATATTTACAATATCATCGCCCTTATGACCATAAGATTTAACTATAGAATCTTTTAGATACTTAACAGCATCGTCTATTGGAAGTACTTCAGAAAGTTTAAAGAATGCTGCTTGCATGATCATGTTGGTTCTTGAACCAAGTCCTAGTTGTTGAGCTATGTGGCTTGCATCAATTATATAAAAATCAATATTGTGTTTTGCTATATAATTTTTTATACTTGCAGGTAAGTGTTCTTCTAATTCTTCTTCACCCCATACGCAGTTTAGTAGGAATGTTCCTCCGTCTTTTAAGCCAGCAAGAATATCATATTGGTGAACGTAAGCTTGTTTTGAGCAAGAAATAAAGTCTGCTTCATCTAATAAATATGTTGATCTAATTGGAGATTTACCAAATCTTAAGTGTGAAACTGTTAGACCACCAGATTTCTTAGAGTCATAGTCAAAATATCCTTGAGCATACATATCTGTATTGTCACCGATAATTTTGATTGCTTGTTTGTTAGCTCCAACTGTACCATCAGATCCAAAGCCCCAGAATTTACATCTAGATGTACCTTCTTGGCGTACTTTGAAATCTTCTCTTTCTAAAGAAGAATTTGTAACATCATCTGTAATTGCTAGAGTGAAGTTATCTTTTGTATCTTCTTTAGCAAGATTATCAAATACTGCTTTAACATCTGCAGGAATTGTATCTTTACCAGCTAAACCATAAACTCCACCAAATATTTCTGGTGCATTTTCTTTGCCGTAAAATGCTGCTTTAACATCTAAGTATAGAGGTTGTCCTTCAGCACCTTTTTCCTTTGTTCTATCAAGAACAGCAATTTTCTTAACTGTTTTTGGTAGTGCTTTTAGTAAATGTTCATTAGAGAATGGTCTATATAGATGAACTTCAATTAAACCAACTTTGTAGCCATCTTCTAATAGTACATCGATAGTTTCTCTTGCTGCTTGGCAGAATGAACCCATAGCAATAATAACATTTTCTGCATCATCAGCACCGTAGTAATTGAATAATCCGTAGTTTGTACCGATTAGTTCATTTACTTGGTTCATATATTCTTCAACTATTCCAACTATCTCTTCATAAGCTTTGTTAGAAGCAATAGTTCTTTGGAAGAATGTATTTTTCTCAGCTGTACCCATGTGTTTTGGTCTTTCTGGGTTTAGTGAATGATTTTTAAATTCATCTACAGCGTCAAAATCAACCATTTCTTTTAATGTATCGTAGTCCCAAACTTCTATTTTTGAAACTTCATGGCTTGTTCTAAATCCATCGAAGAAGTTAACAAATGGTAGTCTACCTTTGATAGCAGCTGCGTGAGCTACTGGTGATAAGTCCATTACTTCTTGAACAGAGTTTGAGCATAGCATAGCACAACCTGTTTGTCTTGTTGCCATAACATCTGAATGATCGCCATAAATTGAAAGTGCTTGAGTAGCTATAGTTCTAGCTGCAACATGGAATACACCAGGTAATCTTTCGCCAGCAATTTTATACATATTTGGAATCATTAATAATAATCCTTGGCTTGCTGTATATGTAGTAGTAAGTGCTCCTGCTGCAAGTGAACCGTGAACTGCTGCTGCAGCGCCTGCTTCAGATTGCATCTCTTTTACAATAACTTCTCTTCCGAAAACATTCTTTCTGCCATTAGCTGCCCAAACATCTACAGCTTCTGGCATTGGTGAAGATGGGGTAATTGGGTAAATTGTTGCAACATCAGTAAATGCGTATGATACATGAGCTGCAGCTGTATTACCATCCATAGTCTTCATTGCTCTAGTAATTGTCATTTAGACCTCCTAAAATTAATAATAACATTATCGTTAACACTATTTTAAGTATAATTAAAATTGCTTAAAAAGTCAATAGTTAACGAAAAATATGTAAAATTTTTAACATTCTTTTTACTTCTAGATAAAGTCATCTTCTGGCTTTACTAACTCTTTGTGAAATATATTATTTGTCATATATCTTGCAGCATTATAACCAAAATTCTTCTCTCTTTGATTTTTTGCTGCAACCTCAACTATTAAAGCTAAGTTTCTACCAGCTCTAACTGGTACAACAATATGTGGAACAGCTACATCTAGTAATTTAATATAATGATCATCGATACCTAGCCTATCATACTCATAATCTTCTTTCCATTGCTCTAATTCAATAACCAAATCTATTTCCGTAGATTTTTTTACAGAACCTGTTCCATAAAGCCTACGCACATTTACAATACCAAGACCTCTAATTTCCATATAATGGCGTATATTATCAGGAGATGCTCCAGTAAGTTTATTATCAATAGCCACTATGTCTACCATATCATCAGCTACCAATCTATGGCCTCTATTTACTAAATCTAAGGCTGTTTCTGATTTTCCTATTGATGATTTGCCTATAATTAGAACACCTACTCCAAATACTTCTAGCAATTCTCCATGGACATTGCTTCTAGGTGCAAGTTGATATTCTAGCTCATCAGAGATATCTGAAATTAATTTGGTGGTTTTAGCTGGAGATCTTAAAAGAGTTTTATCATAATAATCAGCCAAATCTAGTATATCTTGATTAATTTCTGCGTTATATGAAAAAATGCAAGCTGGTATATCATATGACAAAATCCCCCTAAATCTTTCATATTGGAGTTTACTATCAAGACTTGTAAGATAGGTATATTCAACCGCCCCAATAATCTGTAATCTTTTATAAGGAAATTCCTCCAAATAACCAGTTAACTGAAGACCAGGTCTATTTACATCTGCGCTAGTAAGAGTTATATCGTGATAATCAGATGATTGATGAACTACTTCCAAGCCTAAATTTTCAACTACTGTATGAAGACTTAAACTTCTTATTTCTTTAAGTAGTTTTATTTCTTTTATATTATTTTCTGAAATTTGATTTTCATTTACTTCCATATTTATCTAAAACCTAACCTTTCAGCTTAAAGTATTTATAAATCTCAAGTGCTTGTTTCTTGCCTACCAATGGAACTTCCATAAGTTCTTCTACGCTAGCTTTCTTAATATTCTCAATGCTTTTGAAATGCTTATATAGATTTGTTCTTGTTTTTTCTCCAACACCTTTTATTTGATCAAGTTGGCTATTTTTCATAGTATTGCTCATTAATTTTCTATGATAATTTATAGCAAATCTATGAGCTTCTTCATCAATCTCATAAATTAGTTTATACAAAGGATGACGAGGATTTATTGGAATTTCTACATCTTTATAAATAATTCCTCGTACCTTGTGAAAATCATCTTTGACAAGACCAGCTACTGCAATGTCCAAATTGAGTTTATTAAGAATTTCTTCTGCAGCATTTACTTGACCCTTTCCCCCATCCATCAATATTAGATCAGGAAATTTGCCAAAACCAGTAGTGGTATTTGAATTTTCTCTTTGTTTAAGACCTTGGTTAAATCTTCTACTGATCACTTCTTTTAAAGATTCATAATCATTTGGTCCTTCTACTGTTTTTATTTTAAATTTTCTATATTCTTTTTTTGCTGGGAAACCATCTTCAAAAACAACCATAGATCCAACAGACAAAACCCCGGATGTGTTAGAAATATCATAAGCTTCTATTCGGTTAATCTCTTTTAATCCAAGCATCTCTTTTAGATAATTTACACTTGCATTTTTCTTACGATCTTTTCTTTCTAAGCGTTTTTCATATTTGATTCGCATATCATTGGCATTGGTAAAGGCCATATTGATCAAATCTTTTTTCTTGCCGAGTTTTGGTTTGTGAATATAAACTTTGCTTGCCTTTTTTTGGTTAAGAAATTCGTTAATGGTATCCAAATCATCTGGCTCGCTTTCAATTAATATTTCTTTTGGAACATAGATTATATCAAGATAGAATTGTTTTAAAAACGATGAAAAAATTTCATTATCGCTTTCTCTAAAGTCATTTTTTATTACAAAATGCTCCCTATCTACAATTTTCCCATCTCTCATAAAGAAAACTTGCATAATTATAAGGCTCGAACCCTTGCTCATGGCAACTATATCCATATCTTCTTTAGTAGAATCTGTAACTTTTTGCCTTTGGGCTATAGTTTGTAAAGCCTTATAATAATCTCTATAGATTGCTGCCATTTCAAAGTTTAATTTTCCACTTTCTTCATTCATTTTTAGTGAAATCCAATCTGGGATTTTATTTGATTTATTTTCCAAAAATTCTTTTACATCAAGAATTGCTTGGTCATAAACTTTCTGATCTTCCTTGTCTATGCAAGGTCCATTGCATTTTTTTATAAAATAGTTTAAACAAGGTCTTTTTAATGTTTGACCCTTAGAAAAATCTAAATTACAAGTTCTGAAAGGATAGTAGATATGAAATAAATCAATTGAGTCATTTACTGCATAAGCATCAGGATAAGGCCCAAAATACCAGGCACCATCATCTATAATCTGTCTGACTTTTTGAATTCTTGGAAATTTTTCACTAGTAATTTTTATATAAGGATATTGCTTATCATCACGCAGTACGATGTTATATTTTGGTCTATTTTTCTTTATGAGATTAGACTCAAGGACTAAGGCCTCTACTTCATTTTCAACTATGATATACTCAAAATGGTCAATATGGGAGACCATGGCAAGTACCTTGGCCCCCTTGTTTTTGTTATTGTCGAAATATTGGCGTACTCTTTTTTTAAGAGATATGGCTTTTCCCACATAGATTATTTCATCATCTTTATCTCTCATTATATATACGCCAGGCAAGTCTGGAAGTTCTTTTAGTTTTTCCTTAAGCTCTTTTTTGCTCAAATTTCTTTACAACTCTCTTTCAAATATTCAAGATCAGAGCCTTCTAAGTAAGGACTTAGTAACTCTTGGCATTTTTTATTATAAGAATTTATCCATTCGTATTCTTCATTTGTTAGCATTTCAACTTTTATAGGTCTAGTATCTATTGGCACATATGTTAGGTTTTCAAATTCTAAGAATTTTCCAAATTCATTCTTAAATGCAAATTTAACACGTGCTTGACTTTCTATTCTAATTCCATGACTATTGGCTATATAAAGTCCTGGCTCGATAGATGTAAACATATTTTCTTTAAATTCGATATCTGACCCTTGGGCAATTCTTTGTGGTCCTTCATGAACTGATAAGACATAACCAACTCCATGACCTGTTCCATGGAAGAAATCTTTACCAGCTTTCCACAATGGATATTTGGCAATGGCATCTAGTCTTTGACCAGTTGTTTTATTTTTAAATTTTGCAAGAAATAGATCTATGTGAGATTTTAAAACTAAAGTGTAATCAATTTTTTCAGCTTCGGTTAAATTTCCCAAAGCAATTGTTCTAGTAATATCAGTTGTTCCCTCCATATAATGAGCTCCGGAATCTATTAATACCATTGATTCATTTTTAAAAGTTTTTGATCCTAGTTGTGATGGCTCATAATGAACTATTGCTGCATTGTCTTTATATCCTATGATAGCTTCAAAAGAATCGTCGATAAATCCTTCATTTTCCGCTCTCATTTCGTGTAATTTCTTGCTTGCCACATATTCATTAAGAGTTCCTGTAGAAGCTCCAATTTCTAGCCAATTGAAAAATTTAACCAAAGTAACACCATCTTTGATATAGGCATTTTTGGTATTTTCTATTTCTTTTTGGCTTTTTATGGCTTTCATATTTTCAGTAATATTAATTCCCATAGAAATTTTTACATTAGAATTAATTGAATCATATATTGCTACATTGGTTCTTTCTGGATCTAAGAAAATTCTATTTTTACCTGGAATATTTTTTATTAGAGTAAAGATATGATCATAAGGATAAACATTTATTTCATTTTCTTCCAAGTAAGCTCTTATTTTATCATCGAGTTTATTTTCGTCTATACAAAGACTTACTTTATCTTTGCTTATGAGCATATAAGATAAGGTAACTGGACAATAGTCAATATCATTTCCTCTAATGTTTAATAACCAACAAATATCTTCAATTGCTCCAAGAAAATAATAGTCGTAGCCATTTATTTCCATTAAATCGCGAAGACGATTTATTTTTGACTCATAACTTTCACCAGTGTATTTCTCATCCATAAGCCAAACTTTATCAGTACGAAGAGTTGGTCTATCATGCCATAGTTTAGATATATAATCTAAGTCAGAAATCAAAGTCCTAGCTCCCATAGATTCGCTAAGTTTTTTATATTCTTTTACAGAAAATAAATTACCATTAAAAGCAATTTTGCCAAATTCTGTTACTACGTCATCAAGATATTCTTCAATAGTAGGATAATCTTCATCTCCTATTTTCATAAGTTCAAACTCTGAATTTTCTAATTCACTAGCAGCTTGCAAAAAATATCTAGAATCCGTCCATAATTTTGCTTGATCCATTGTCACAACAGCTGTTCCGGCAGAACCAGTAAATCCAGATATAAATTCTCTTTCTTTGTAATGATCTGGTAAATATTCTGATTGGTGCGGATCAGAAGTTGGTACAATATAAGCTTCGATTTTTCTATCTTTCATTAATTTTCTTAAATTTTCTATTCTTTGGTTAATATTCATAACTTCTCCCTTTTTACATTTATTTTTAAGTAAAAATGTACTTAAAATAACTATACTTAATTGGCAAATATTTTGTAGGAAATCTTTCAATTGATTTTTATATTAAAACAATTATAATATTAACATCGTAAAATAAGAAATTTGAGGTGAAATAGTTTATGAAACTTGGTATAGTAGGTTTGCCAAATGTTGGAAAATCAACTTTATTTAATGCAATAACTAAGGCTGGCGCGCTTATAGCGAACTACCCTTTTGCAACAATTGATCCAAATGTTGGCCTTGTAAATGTTCCTGACTCTAGATTAAAAGTATTAAGTGATATGAGTAATTCAAAAAGAATTGTTCCAGCTGTCATAGAATTTTATGATATTGCTGGTTTGGTTAAGGGAGCTAGCAAGGGCGAAGGTCTAGGAAATAAATTTTTGTCAAATATAAGAGAAACTGACGCAATTGTTGAAGTTTTAAGGTGCTTTGATGATCCAAATGTAACTCACGTTGATGGTTCTGTCGACCCTTTACGTGATATTGAAACTATTGATTTGGAATTAGTTTTTGCCGATTTTGATATGATTGATAAAGTTTTAGAAAAACGTAGAAAAATGGCAAGAAATGACAAGGAAATTTTAAAAGAAGTTGAAGTATTAGATAAGGTTAGAAATGTTTTAGCAAGTGGAAAGTCAGCCAGAAGTCTTGATTTATCAGAAGAAGAAAAGAAATTACTTAAATCTTATCAATTACTATCTTCAAAGCCAATAATCTATGTTTGCAATGTCAATGAAGAAGATGCAGCAAATGATGGTGCTAATAATTCTTATGTAAATGATGTTAGAAAATATGCAAAAAATGAAAATGCTGAAGTATCTGTTGTTTCTGCAAAAATTGAAGAGGAAATTTCTCAATTAGAAAGTGATGAAGAAAAAATTGAATTTCTTTCAATGATTGGTCTTGAAGAATCTGGGACAGATAAAGTTATTAGAGATTCTTATAGAACTTTAAATTTAATCTCATTTTTAACAACTGGAGAAATGGAATCACGCGCTTGGACCATCAAAGCTGGTACAAAAGCTGTCGATGCAGCTGGAAAGATTCACAGTGATATTTCTAGAGGCTTTATTAAAGCAGAAATTGTTTCCTATGATGATTTAGTAAATTCAGGTTCTCTCCTATCTGCTCGTGAAAAAGGACTTCTAAGGATGGAAGGAAAAGATTATATAATGAAAGATGGCGATGTTGTAAACTTCCGCTTTAATGTTTAGGTTAATTATGAAAAAACAAGGAAAATTAATTGTTCACACTGGTTCAATGTTTTCTGGCAAGACCACTTCATTATGGCGTGAACTTTATAGAATGAAAATTGCAAATTATAAAATTGCAGCTTTTAAACCGTCAGTTGATAATAGAGATGATGAAAGAAAAATTGTTTCTCATGATAAGCTAGAGATAGATGCCATCAAAATATCAGACTTAAATGAAATAGTTGATTACGCAGAAAACCATGAACTTGACGCTATTGGAATTGATGAAGTCCAATTTTTCCCAAATGACCCAAGTGAAGTTATAGATATTTTTACAAAGTTGATGAAAAAACGAATTACAATAGTTGTCTCTGGATTGGATATGGATTTTAAAACAAGACCTTTTGAAATAATCAAAGAAATTATGCCAATAGCAGATGAACTTACAAAACACCACGCAATTTGTGCTAGCTGTGGAGAAGATGCTTGGGCTTCTTATAGAAAATCATCTGACGATTCAAGAATTCAAATAGGCTCAAAAGATAAATACGAACCCCTATGTAGAGAATGTTATACAAAGAAAATGAGTGAAAGAGAAAAAACCAAAAATCAAATAGCTATGGAAGATTTAAACCAGTAAATTTAAAAGCAGATGAATTTATTTTTCATCTGCTTTTTATTAACTATTTTCTATGTTTCTAAGATTTTTGTAGTAATTGTAAAAAGTTATAAAGCTTGTAATTGTGATTACTACTATCAAAATAATCTTAAAATCATAAATTTTTAATCCTATTTTAAAAGCTTCTCTTAACTCATAAGCAACCCTATTAAACTTGCCTAGAAAAAATATGATAATCATAGCAAGCTCACCAATTAATAATGGCTTTGGATTTTTAAAATCTTTTAAAACTATAAATAAGAGCATTATGGCAAAGCATACATAAACTACATGCCTTGCGTGTAATCTCATATCAAGCCAGACACTTAGGCTTATTAAGCTTGATGCTAGCGTAAATAGTATGATCGAACTTATGATATATCTGGAAACTTTATCTATAAGCCTCATTAATCTCTAATTGAATATACTAGAGCAATTGGTGTTCCATCTTCTGGAGCATTGTCTTTATCAATGCTATATTCTACAATTTTTGTTTTTTCAACAGAACCAAGTGGATAGTTAGCATTTGAAGTAATTCCAACTGTACAAGAATCTAGACAAGAGATACAACCTGTTTTAAATTCGTTTGAACGATCTAAGTTTCCTGTAAATCTAATATCTAAATCTTTTCCATTAGAATCTTTAACAATTTCATTTACATTTTTACCATCTTCATTTCCAGCCCAATATGCTGTGATGTCAAGGTGTGATCCTTCTGATGTTGTTTCTTCTGCATTTTCTGGTGTCATGTTATTTCCTGCTTCAGCACCAATATCTAATAGTGCTTGGTGGAAATCTGCTGGTGATACATAAGAAATAAATACTGGTTTATCACCAAATTTTCCAGATTCTGAAACTACTAAGTGTCTTGTTGATTCTGTTAAGAATTTGCCGTTAAATGTTGTGTAAATTGTTACAGTTTTATTTTCTTTGTCAACAACTATATTGTTTTCTTTGCTAACGCCTTTGATTTCGTCAGCATTTTCAGTTTCTGTGTTTTCTTCTTCTTTGCTATCTTCTGTTGTAGCTTCTTCGTTGCTTGTATCAGCTTCTGTTGTTTCAGTTGTTTCAGTTTTAGCAGAATCGTCTGTTTTTGCATCCTCTTTTTGGTTACCACAAGCTGTTAAAATAGCTCCCGTTAGGAATAATCCTAAAATTAATGATTTATAATTTTTCATAACTTCTCCTTTAAAATTATATTTCTACAAAGCCATTTTACTTTGAGTTAAAATTTTTTCAATGTTTTTAATTTAAATATAATTTAAATCTATTTATTATTAAGCAAGAACTTTTATGTTTTCTTTTATATAGTCTTTATCAAAAATATTTTCATATGTGTTAAAATAATCATGAATTGAAGCATCTTCATTTGTTACCATAAGTTCCATATCAGTCCCAAAATAGTTTATATCCTCATCCATATTATAAAAACCATTTTTTATATAAAAATTTTTGCGTTTTTTTCTTGTCTTTATGTCAGAAGCATTTTGTTCTTTTGTACTTTCTATTTCTATCATCAAGTCATCATAAGAATCTAAAAGCACATCCAAAGACTTACTTCCAAGTCCTTCTCCCCTATATTCTGGATCAATTGCAAAATATGATAAGAGGTTAATATCATCATTTAAAAAAACAACTGCAAGTCCAGTGTATTGATCATTATGAGCTATCAGATTAATATCTATTAGTTCCTTATTTGCTAATTTGTATAGCTTTTGTATTTCAACCTGTTCATATTCTGGAAAGGCTTCATCATATAAATATTCAAAATAATCTTTAGTTTTTTCATTATTTACCGAAACTAAATCCATAAACTTCCTTTTCTAAAATTTGTAAGCATCAATAAAAGCTAGATCATCATCAGTGAGTTGATACTTACTTTGATCTGTAATTACTTCTGGCCCATCTTCATGAATTATTAACTGGTGTTCAAATTGGCAGCAAGTTGAGCCATCAACCGTTCTTGCTACCCAACCATTATCATCTATTTTACTTTGCCAATTGCCACTGGCAATCATTGGCTCAATGGTAAATACCATTCCTTTTTGAATTCTTGGTCCTCTGTGAGCTTTACCATAATGTGGTACTTGTGGATCTTCATGCATTTCTTTACCTATGCCATGACCTATAAAATCACGGATTACAGAAAAATCATGGTCTACTTCTGCTATCGTTTGTATTCTATTTCCAATATCTCCTATCCTATTACCAGGAATTGCTTCTTTTATGGCTTCATTTAAGGCAAATAGAGTTGTGTCCATAAGTTCTTGATTTCTATCAGAAAGATCTCCTATTTTATATGACCAACAAGAATCAGCCAAGCCACCATTTAGGTTAACTACATTGTCAATTGATACTAAATCTCCATCTTTTAAGATATAATCAGATGGAAAACCGTGGCATATCTCATCGTTTACTGATATACATAAAGTGTATGGAAAATCTCCATAACCCAATTGTGCAGGTATTGCTTTTTTGTGGTCTACTATAAATTTATTGGCAAAGTCATCTAAAGCTTTTGTAGAAATACCTGCTTTTATAACTTTTTTTATTGCTAAATGAGTCTGACATAATATTTCTGCTGCAGCTCTCATCTTTACAAAATCATCTTCAGTATATAATCTAATCATTATTCCCTTCTCTAAGTAAATAAGACGCCAAAGCGTCCTATCTACATTTTTGTCTTTCCTATATAAGTGTATTTTTCTGTTGAGTTTATCTTAGGATTAATATCAAATCCTATTGGCATTGCATAAGCTCTGCTTAATTCATCTATATAGTACATCATAATTCCAGCATCTATAAGGTTAATATAGCCCTTATAATTTTCTATATACAATTGAATTTCATCACCAACAATCAAAAATCTCCATGGTTGAGCATTATTTGTTGACGGTGCAAATTTTGCATAATCAAATATGTTGTTAAGTCCTCTTTGCTTTAATTCTTCGTCAGTAGCTGGTGTATCAAAATCACCAAAGAATACTAATTCTTCTGTTGCAATTCTATCATCATACTTATGTTCTCTAACTTCTGGATTTGCAGGGTAACCCACTGACAAAAGTATATTTATATCTCCTTTTTCGTAGTCAAAAGCAGATTGTTTAATCTTTTCGTCAACTTCACTAACTGTTATCCAACAAGTGCCAAGTCCTATTTTATTAAGATGAGTTATTAGCTCTTCAACTCCATAAGCAGCTTTCACTATTGTAATAGGGTCATTGTTTTTAGCATCAACTGCTATATAAGCTGGTGCTTTAATCATTACTCCTTTATATCCTGCAATACCATTTAATGCATCGTAAACTTTCTTACCATCTGTATTAAAAATAAAGTCAAGATTTTCTTTTCCTAATTTTTTTGATTCTTCATCAACTAAGTCAAATACTTTTTTTGTAATTGTTTCATCAAGTTTTTCATCTTTATACTCTCTAGTAGATGTTCTAGATTTTAAAAAATTTGTTGTAAGCATTATAACCCCCGTATATCTATACTTTACTATTATTTTATCATATTTCTAAATCTTTTTACACAATAAATTAAGTATAAATTAAAACTATCAGCTAAGCTGATAGTTTTAAAAAGTGGTAAATATTTTTTATTAGACGATTGTTGAATAATATAGTTCTTCGTTATTTGAAACATTTGGCATTTGCCAACTATATTGATCTGTATGCAATAGTTGATGAGCAAGATGGCTATTAGGTTCTCCAAAGAAATTTTCATAAAGATTTATTATATCTTGATTTTCGTGAGAAAATCTTGGATTTGCATTTTTATCTAAGAAATATAAATTCTTGCTTCTTGTAAAAGCAAGTTCTTCTCCATCATGAATTGGTTGACCTCCTCCACCTACGCAACCGCCAGGGCAAGCCATTACTTCAACAAAATCAAAATGTTTTTTATTATTTTCTAGATCATTTATAAGTTTTCTTGTATTGGCCAAACCATTTACAACTGCTATGTGTAAATCTATATCATTAATTTTGAAATTAGCTTCTACTAATCCAGTTTTTTCAGAATCTCTTCTTACAACTTTAAATGCATCGGCTGAAGGATTTTCTCCAGTTAATGAATGATAGGCAGTTCTTAAAGCTGCTTCCATTACTCCACCAGTTGATCCAAAGATAACACCTGCACCAGATCCATCTCTAAATAAATCGTCAGGATCAGCATCTATTAATGTCTTTGGATTGATATTTGCTGTTTTAAACATTCTTATAAGTTCTCTTGTTGTTATAACACAATCTGTATCATGACCTGCAAATTCATTGTAATATAAATCTCTTTCTCTTTCACTTTTTTTGGCAAGACAAGGCATTACAGCCACAGAAAATATTTCTGAAGGGTCTTTGTTCAATGTTTCTGCAAAATATGACTTCATTACTGAACCAAACATTTGCATCGGAGATTTGGCTGTTGATAATTGACTTACCAAATGTGGATATTGACCTTTGATAAATCTAACCCAACCAGGACAACAAGACGTAAACATCGGCCTATCTTTAAGTTCACCTTTTGTATATCTTTCTAAAAATTCTGTTGCCTCTTCCATTATTGTTAGATCTGCAGAAAATGTTGTATCAAAAACATAATCAACTCCTATTTGTTTTAGTCCATCGAAAATTTTACTTACAGTAGCCTCTTCTCTAGCTAGACCCATCTCCTCTCCCCAAGCTGTTCTTACAGCTGGTGCAACTTGTACTACCACAGTTTTGTTAGGATCAAAAATTGCATCCCATAATAAATCTGTATCATCTCTTTCTACTAAAGCTCCAACTGGACAATGAGTTATACATTGACCACAAAGTGAGCATGAAGAATCATTTATTGACTTATAGCCAGAAACATCAATATTAGCTCTAAGACCAGTGCCACTAAGCTCCCAAATATTTAAATCTTGAACCTTGTCACATATCTGTACACATCTCATGCATCTAATACACTTAGATGAATTTCTTATTAGTGGGAAATTCTCATCCCAATCTTGTTTAATTATGTATTCTGTAAAAGGCAATTGCCTTACATTTAGATCGTTTGATAGTTTTTGTAAGGAGCAATTTCCACTTCTAATGCACATTGGGCATCTTGCATCATGTTCTGATAGTATTAATTCAACTGCTCTTTTTCTATTTAAGATAGCTTTTGGAGAATTTGTATGGATGACCATATTTTCACTAACAGGAGTATTGCAAGCTGTTACAAGATTACTTATCCCCTCTACTTCAACTGAACAAACTTTACAAGAAGCAATTTGATTTATGCCTTTTAAGTAACATAGATGTGGTATATCTATTCCAGCAAGTTTTGCAGCTTCAATAATGGTAGTTCCTTCGTCAACTTCTATATTTTTATTATCTATAGTTAGATTTACCATTGTTCTATTCGTCCTCCCCTAAAAATACCAAATCCATTTTTATCGCATCTTAAACATCTAGAAACTTCTTGCATAGCTGCACCATCTTCCATATTTAGTTCGACAGATTCAAAGTCTCTAATTCTTATATTTGCTTCTCTTTCTGGAAGTTCACTTCTGCCACAAGAAAACTTATCTTCAAGATCAACATCTGGAATTTCAACATCACAAGTAATCTGATGATTGTATCCTAAGTATTGGTCAATATTTGCCGCCATAACTTTTGCTGCTGCAATTGCTTTTATTACCGTTGCAGGTCCTGATTGGCAATCTCCACCAGCATATAATCCAGGAATTCCTCTAAAACCACCATTAGCTAAGGTAAAAATTTTTCCTCTTTCAACTGGTATGCCTTCCTTTTCATAATAAGAACTTTCGATATCTTGACCGATTGCAACGACCAAAACTTCGCAAGGAATAAATTCATCTTCCATACCGTTAGATTTTACTGAAGCTCTGTTATTTTTAATATTTGAAATCATTTGAGGACTTACCCAAATGCCTTTTAATTTTCCATCTTCTATTTCTAGCCTTGAAGGAGATTTTAAGGTTAACATTTCACATCCTTCAGCTACGGCACCTTCAATTTCAACTGGTAAAGCTGTCATATCAGAAATTCTTCTTCTATATACGCAAGTTACTTTTTCTGCATTTAGTCTTATTAAAGTTCTTAAAGCATCCATGGCAACATTTCCACCACCAATAACAGCAGCTTTTTTGCCTTTTAAGTCAGTTTTTTTGCCCAATCCAACCCCACGAAGAAAATCTACTGCTGAAATTACTCCGTCTGCATCTTCGCCTTCCAAGCCTAGTTTCTTATCAGTAGACGCTCCAATTGTAATTAACGTTGCATCATAATTATTTCTAAGATCATTTAAAGTCAAATCTCTACTAACCTTAATACCATATTTAACTTCAACACCAGTATCTAAAATAGCCTTTATGTCTTCATCAAGTCTTTCTTTTGGCAATCTATAATTTGGTATTCCATATCTAAGCATACCACCTAATTCTGGTAGCATTTCAAAAACTGTAGTTTGATGACCCATAATTTGAAGATAATATGCAGCTGATAACCCAGCAGGTCCTCCCCCAACTATAGCAACTTTTTTACCAGTTGATGGTCCAACTTCAGGTGGTTTTACAAATCCCGCTTTATCTGCGGCATATCTTTTTAATCCTCTAATATTAATAGAGCTATCTATCATATTTCTACGGCATCTTGCCTCGCAAGGATGCTCACAGATAAAACTACAAGTAGTTGGAAATGGGTTGTCTTTTCTAATTACTCTAACTGCATCTTGGTAACGGCCTTCTTTAATCAAGGCAAGATAACCTGGAACGTCAACATGAGCCGGACATAATCCAACGCAAGGAACTGGTGTAGATGTTTTGCTTAGGCAACGATTATTATGTACATGATATTTATATTCTTCTCTAGCACTTGTTATGCTGACATAAACCATGTGACTGGCTTCAGTTCCAATTGCACAGTCAGCAGTTTCAGAGATCATTTTAGAGGTTTGCTCTATTAAATCCAAAGTATTGTCATTTGCTCTACCTTCTAAAACATCATCCATCAAATTTTTTAATTGTAAGAGTCCAATTCTACAAGGAATACATTTTCCACATGATTGAGCTAAACACAATTCAAGAAATGATTTAGTTACTTCAACTGGGCATAAGCCAAGTGGACTTGCTTTTATGCGACTAGCTAGGTTATTGTAAATATCATTAATAACCAAGTCAGCTTTGCTTAGACTTTCTAGTTCTAATCGATTCAAATTAATCCCCCTATTTACGATTATATAATATAGATAAAAGAAAATATTTTCCTAATAATCATACATCGAAAAATTACTTTGCCAAGAATTGCCAAAAAGTAAACATATATTATAATTAAATAAAATAAAAACGTTATTTTTTTATTAATATAAAAGTAATATATTTTCATTCTTTATTATGGTATTATTATTATATGAAACTAACAGAAAAACAAAAGCTTGCTGCTAATCACAAAGATGGACCTTGTCTGGTTTTAGCTGTCCCTGGATCAGGAAAAACAACAATGCTTTTAGAAAGAATTAAAATTTTATCAAATGATATTGATCCAAATAAAATCCTAACTCTAACTTTCAGTAAAAATCAAGCTTATGATATGAAAAACAGATATCTAAACGAAAGTCAAAAAGATAGGATAAATACTAATTTTATGACAATTCATGCTTTTTGCTATCTGGTAATTAGAAATTTCTATAAAAAACAGAATTTAGAATTAAAAATCTTAGAAGCAGATGATTCTTACAACAAATACAATTTAATTAAAGAAATTTATTATAAGACAAATAAAAGAATCATGTCAGATGAAGACTTGAAAAACTTCTTTTCTGTAGTTGGTTATATGAGAAATTCACTTTCTGACCTTAGCTATCTTAAAAATTCTCAAATAAAAAATATAAATTTAATTTATCAATCATATGAAAAATTTAAAAAAGATAATTTTTACATAGATTATGATGATATGCAAACTTTAGCCCTAGAATTAATAAATACTTATCCAAACTTATTAAAATCAATCAGAAATAAATATAAATATATTCAATTAGATGAAGGTCAAGATACTTCAATTCTCCAATTTAAAATTATTGAAAAAATTGTAGCTCCTAATAATAATCTAATGATAGTTGCTGATGATGACCAATCAATTTATGGATTTAGAGCAGCAGAACCTTCATATTTGCTAAATTTTAGAGAAAAATATCCTAATGCTAAATTCATAAGCATGAATGAAAATCATAGGTCTAGTGGCAATATTGTAGAAGTTTGCCATAAGTTTATAAAACAAAATACTAATAGATATGAGAAAAATATTTTCACAAAAAAAGATTTGGGAGATAAGGTCCATTTGGCAAATCTTAACGATAGCAAAGAGGCTTATAAGTATATCATAGATCACATGGATCCTAAAAAAACTAATGCTATTTTATATAGAAATAATATTTCTTGCTTAAATTTAATAAGCTTTTTAATTGACGATGATAGGGATTTTACAATAAATTTCCCATCTTATGATTATTTTAATTCCAAAATCATTAGAGATTTGGAAAATATAATTGAATTTTCTAATGATTTTTATAATGTTGACCTATTTTCGGAAATTTATTATAAGATAAATACTTATCTTAACAAAGAAGAAATAGTAAAGCTAGCTTACAAGCCAAAAAATTTAGATGTTTTTTCTTATCTTGAGGAAATAGTCGATGATGAAAAATCCTATAATTTAGCTAATGTTAAACGAAAGTTAATTCATTTGCGAAAACTTCACTTAGATAAAAAAATATCCTATATTTACACTTATATGGGATATGGAATTTATATAGATACATTCTCAAAAAAATATTATGAATTGATTTATAACAAAGATTTGTATATTGAAAGCCTTATTAATTTTACAAAAGATCTCAAAAGTTTAGACGAATTTCACGAAAAAATAAGAAAATATGAAAAAATGAATCAAAAGTTAACTTCATCTAATTTAATTTTATCAACAATCCATAGATCAAAAGGCTTAGAGTACGACAATGTCTTTATTATAGATTTAGTGAAAAATGAGTTCCCAATGCTTAGAGATGATGAAAATAATCTAGAAGAAGAAAGAAGAGTTTTTTATGTGGCAATGACTAGAACTAAAGAAAATCTATACTTATTAAGTCTAAAGAAGAGAATTGCCAAGAAAGTCCAACCTTCACCCTTTTATTTAGATATAAAAAATCAATAATGGGTAAGAATTAATAGACACATAAAAAAGAAAGGAAATTTAATGAAAAAAATAGCAGTTTTAATTGAAAATAATTTTGAAGAAAGCGAATTACTTTATCCTTACCATAGATTTAGAGAAGATTTTGAAGTTGATTTAGTGGGAAGCGAAAAAGATAAGGAATATATAGGAAAATCTGGCGGACTAAAAGTAAAATCTAATATTGCCAGCTCAGAAGTAAAAGCTAGCGATTATGAAGCAGTTTATGTTCCAGGTGGTTATTCTCCTGATGCAATGAGAAAATGCCAAGCTACAATAGATTTTGTGAAAAAAATGCACGATGATGGCAAAATAGTTGCTGCAATTTGCCACGGTCCTTGGCTGTTGGTAGAAGCGGGTATTCTTGATGGAGTTAAAGCAACATCTGTAAAACAAATCTCAACCGATCTAAAAAATGCAGGAGCAATTTGGGTTGATGAGGAAACAGTAGTTGATAATAAAATAATCACTGCAAGAACTCCAAAAGACCTACCAGCACAGATCAAAAAAATTGTAGAAGAACTTAATAAATAAAGCTAGTAGCTGTTTGAAATAATGAGATTAACTAATCCTTTTTTTAAACAGCATTTTTATTTTTGGACCATTAGATTTATAATTATTGTTTTATATAAATTAGTGTTATAATTAAAACATGAAAAGAAATTATAATATCGATAAGTTCCGTGGATTTACTATAATATCTATGGTGCTTTTTCATCTAATTTACAATATAAACTTTTACCATCAAGTATCCTGGTATGATGAGACATTATTAAATAGAATATGGCAATTTACAATAGCTGGATCTTTTTTTATCATATCTGGCATAACTTCTAATTTTTTAAGTCCAGAAAAAAATATAAAAAGAGGAATTTTTACAAGTTTAATTGGCTTTGCAATTACCATAATCACCTATCTCCTAGCTCCTGAGCAATTTATTTTGTGGGGAGTGTTAAACGGACTAGGAATTTCTATGATAATTACTGGGATATTTCAAAAATATATTAAAGATAATTTCATAATATTTTTTTTGATATTATTTGTAATAACTTACAATATTCCTAGTGGAAGCCTTAATAGTTTTGAATTTTTCAGAAGAATTTACGATAAAAATCTATTTATTTTAGGTTTCCCATCCTATAACTTCAATTCAAGTGATTATTTTCCAATGATTCCATGGATTTTTATTTATTTAGCTGGATTTACTCTTGGAAAATACTTAAATAAGGAAAACTTACTTTTAAATAAAGGAAAAGATAATATTTTAGCAAAAATCGGAAGATTAGCTATGCCAATTTATCTAAGTCATCAAATAATTCTATATCCTTTAGTAACATTCATATTTTCTCTAATAAAATAAAACCTCCTTACTTTATTAGTAAAGAGGTTATAGCTTTTATTCAAATTTTATATTAATAGTGTATTCTTTTGAAATTATAGGATTAATATCTAATAATTCTTTAACTGCTTTTTCTGATTTTTCCTTAGCTTCTTCCAAAAGTCCCTTATCAATAGCTTCTTTTTCAACTTTTGCTTCTTCTTCCTTTCTAAAATCTGAATAATCTTCTAATTTTAATGGATTAAAGATAGAATTTTTCTCATCATAAACCATAACAGAATTTTCATCTATATCATGGCTTAAAATGCTTGCTTGTGGTAAAGTTACGCTAATAATTTTTGAAGCTTCGTTTACATCAACTCTTGCCTTGTCAAGATCAACACCAGCGTTAATCTCTCCTTGGTAAGTGTACAAGAATTTTTTTGTCGTAAATGGAAGAGTGATTCCGTGAAATTCTTGACTATTTTCGTAAGATGCCACATTTTTGTAATTGTATTTTAGAGTTGTAAGCTCTTTTGCTTCTTTCAGAGAAGATTCAACAGTTTCTGAAGATATGCTAATTTTTTCTTTGGATTTTAAATTAGAAATTATATAAGCTCCCAGAGCTAATATCAAAATAATTGCAATCAAAAATCCAAAAACTTTTTTATTTGTTTTATTTTTTTTATTAGTCATTTTAAATCCTTTGTATATATTTTGATGTTACTATACGGGTTTTATTAATAAAATAAAGTATATTATTAAGAAATTTTAGTTATTTCGAAATTTATTTAATAGCCAAATTTAACTTTGCAATAATAAATATCTTTTCCCCTATCACGCCATTTTTTCTCATATTCAGTTACGATTGATTTTTCCATATCTAATTTATAATCAACTTCTAAGATTTCTAATGGAAAATCTTTGTAATATTCTAAGGAATCTAAGAAAAAGTCTTTATCATCAGTTTTTTGTTCAATAATTCCACTATCTTTTATAATGTCCTTATAAATATTTAGAAATCTTGGATGACTTAGGCGTCTTTTGTGGTGCTTGGTCTTTGGCCAGGGTGTTGAAAAATTAATGAAGATTCTATCTATTTCTTTCTTATCAAAAATATCCCTAAGATCTTCTGCATGATCTATTAAGCCTATTACATTTTCTAATTTTTCTTCTTTTATTTTCCTACTAGCGATAACAAAAGCATTTGTATTCATCTCAAGAGCTATAAAATTTATTTCAGGATGTTTTTTTGCCATTTCTATTATGAAATCTCCTTTACCAGCACCAACTTCTAGATAAATTGGATTGGTATTGCCAAAAACTTCGCTCCACTTCCCTCTTTTGTCTCTAGGATAGAAGAATATTCTTGGATTTTCTTTCATTTCTGGAATGGCATTTGCCTTAAATCTTAATCTCATAATTCTCCTCTTAAAAAAACTGGCAGTCTAGCTGCCAGCACTATATCAAATTTTACTTTTATTTTTTGATTTATCAATAATAAAACCTATTATAAATCCTATTAATCCCAAACTTATCCATGAAAATCCCAAATCAAATCCTGGTAAAACTGACTTTGGTAAAGCCAAAAAGTTTTCCACTATATTGCTCTTAGAAATTATTTCTGGTGAATTTTTCAAAAAATCAAAAAATGCTGCAATACAAGTAAAGCCTAGCGTCCACTTGTAAATAATTTGGTTTTTACCTAATTTCTTTGATAAAAGTGAAAGAATAATCAAAACTATACATAGTGGATACAAAAACATTAAAACTGGTAATGATAAGGAAATTATTTTATTTAGACCTAAGTTTGCTATTAAAAACGAAACGCCGGCAAAAATAAAGCAATATTTCTCATAAGATATGTCAAATTTTAATAATTTATTAAACATTTCTGAACAAGCGGATATTAAGCCTATACAAGTTTTTAGACAAGCTAAAGTTACTATTAAACTAAGAAGTATATGTCCATATTTTCCTAAATAATAATGAGATATTTTTGCTAAAACCAAGGCACCATTTTCTTGTATTGGAAAAATTGCTGTAGATTCAGATCCCAAAATTGCAAGCATAGCATAAACCAAACTCATCCCAACAAGGCAAACTAATCCTGATTTAAATGTTTCTGAAGCAACTTTTGAAGGTTCTTTAATTCCTAATTCTTTAACTGCTCCAATAATGATTACTGCAAAAGCCAAAGATGCTGGTGCATCCAGTGTATTATATCCGTCAACAATTCCTTTTACAAAAGGACTATTTGCATAAGTTTTAGTTGGCTCTAAACTTTTTAGTGGTCCCATGGGATTTACCAAAGAAAAAATAACTAAAATTGCTAATAAAAACAAAAATATCGGCGTCATATATTTCCCAATAGTATCTACAAGTTTTCCCTTATTTAAGGCAAAATATAAGGCAAGTGCAAAAAATATCATAGAGAAAATGAAAAGTGTAATTCCATCGCTAATATTTAGCACTCCTTTTAGTGAAACTTCGTAAGAAACAGTGGCAGTTCTTGGAATTGCAAAGCCTGGTCCAATTGTCAAATATAATAAAATTGTCATAAAGTAAGCAAATTTATCCCCAGCTGGTCTTACCATTTCAAATAAAGATTCACTATCTGTAAGCGCTGCTGCTACAATTCCAATTACTGGAAGTCCTACTCCAGATATTAAAAATCCAATCGTTACGGGTGTTAAATTATAGCCTGATTTTTGTCCTAATTCTAGTGGGAAAATTAAATTCCCAGCCCCAAAATATAAGCCAAAAAGCAAAGATCCTATTAGTAGAATTTCTTTAAAATCTAATTTCTTTTTCATTATAATTCCTTTCTTATTTGAATAATTATATCAAATCATTAAAAATAAAACAAAAAAAATTGACCATTACAAGTAATTGTAATAGTCAATATTTGTAAAATCTTTGGTTTTATAAATTTTCTATATATTTTTTAACATCTGGTCCTATATAAATATTTCCATCATCAGTAAAGAGTATTGGTCTTTTTACCAGCATTCCATCTGTTGATAATAATTGGTAAGCTTCTTCTAAGGCCATTGATTTTAATTTATCTTTAATATTATTTTCTCTATAAATTTTACCAGAAGTATTAAAAAATCTTTTTATATCAAGTCCTGTTTTTTCATGCCAGTCTTTTATTTCCTCAGCAGTAGGATTTTCTTCTTTAATATCTCTATATTCGTAGTTAATACCTTTTTCTTCTAGCATTTTTTCAACTGATTTACAGGTTGTACATTTTTTATAGCAAATAAGTTTCATAAAAACTCCTTTAATTATTTTATAATCGTTTAATAGGCTTATTTTTCATAAAAAAATCTAAAGGCAGCATTTAAGCCGCTTTTAGATTTTTATTTTTTTATTATTTTTTAAGATTGTAAAATGCGTCCAATCCTTTAAATTCAGCACTATCCCAAAGTTCTTCTTCAATTCTTAGTAGTTGGTTATATTTTGCAACTCTATCTGTTCTTGAAGGAGCACCTGTTTTGATTTGTCCAGCATTAACTGCAACAACAAGATCTGCTATTGTAACATCTTCTGTTTCTCCAGATCTGTGGCTTACTACTGCAGTGTATCCAGCTTCTTTTGCCATTTCAATTGCATTAAGAGTTTCTGTTAAAGAACCAATTTGGTTAACTTTTATTAAGATTGAGTTAGCAACGCCTTCTTTGATACCTTTTTCAAGTTTTTCGGTATTTGTTACAAATAAGTCATCTCCAACTAATTGAACTTTTTTGCCAAGTCTATCTGTAAGTTTTTTCCAACCTTCCCAATCATTTTCGTCAAGACCATCTTCAATTGATATAATTGGGTATTTTTCAACTAAGCTTTCTAACCAGTCTATCATTTCTTCTTCAGAATAAACTGTTCCTTCACCTTCTAGATGATATTTGCCATCTTCTGCGTTGTAAAATTCACTTGCTGCACAGTCCATTGCTATATAAACATCTTTTCCAGCTTTGTAGCCAGCTTTTTCTATTGCTTCAACGATTATTTGAAGGGCTTCTTCATTTGATTTAAGGTTTGGAGCAAATCCACCTTCATCACCTACTGCTGTGTTGTAACCCTTATCTTTTAAGACTTTCTTTAGGCTATGGAATACTTCTGCACCAATTTGTAGAGCATTTGCAAAGCTATCTGCTCCAAGTGGGAAAATCATAAATTCTTGAATATCAACAGAGTTATCAGCATGTTCGCCACCATTTAAGATGTTCATCATTGGTGTTGGCAATAATTTTGCATTAACTCCGCCTATATAATTATAAAGTGGAAGTCCTAATTCATCAGCAGCTGCTTTTGCACAAGCTAGTGATACGCCTAAAATTGCATTTGCACCAAGATTTCCTTTATTTTTTGTTCCATCAAGTTCTATCATTGCATTGTCAATGGCAATTTGATCAAATACATCGTAGTTAAGAATTAATTCTTCTGCTATTTTTTCGTTAACATTATCTACTGCTTGTATTACAGACTTACCTAAATAATAATCATCGTTTCCGTCACGAAGTTCTACAGCTTCCCATTGTCCTGTTGATGCACCTGAAGGTACTGCTGCACGACCAAAGGCACCCATTTCTGTTTCAACTTCTACTTCAACTGTTGGATTTCCTCTTGAATCAAGAATTTGTCTTGCATATACACTTGTTATTAAACTCATTTTAAAATCTCCTTATTAATTATATTTATTTTCTATGATTTACTAAAGCTGCGAAATCATCTGCTTTTAGGCTTGCTCCGCCTACTAATGCACCGTCAATATTTTCTTTTGCCATTAATTCTTTAACGTTTGCTGGTTTTACTGAACCTCCGTATTGAATACGAACTTTTTCAGCTGTTTCTTTAGTATATAAATCAGCAATTAAGTTTCTAATATAAGCACACATTGCTTCTGCATCATCAGCAGATGCTGTTTTGCCGGTTCCTATAGCCCAAATTGGTTCATAGGCAATGATCATCTTCTCTACTAAATCTTCACTTACATCTTTAAGGTCAGCTGTAATTTGTGATTTTACCTTTTCTTCTTGCTTATTAGCTTCTCTTTCTTCTAAAGATTCACCACAGCAAAGAATAGGTGTTAGATTATGAGCGAAAGCAGATAGAACTTTTTTATTTATAAGTTTATCGCATTCGCCAAAAATATCACGACGTTCGCTATGTCCTAATATTACATAGTTTGCTTTGATATCATTTAGCATTAGTGGAGAAATTTCACCTGTAAAGGCACCTTCTTCTTCAAAATACATATTTTGTCCACCAAATTTGATATTAGTACCCTCTAATATTTCTGATGCTAAAGTTAAGTCAATAGCTGGTACGCAAACGCCTGCTTCTACTTCTGAATCTAGTTCTCTTTCTTTGATTGCATTTAATAGCTCTTTAGCTTGGCTTGGAGTTTTGTTCATTTTCCAATTGCCTACAATTACTGGTTTACGCATAATATCTCCTTATTTATCTTCAATTGCTGCAATTCCTGGAAGAGTTTTTCCTTCCAAAAATTCTAAGCTAGCACCGCCACCTGTTGAAACGTGAGTTATTTTATCCTTTAATCCAGCCATTTCTATAGCTAGTGCAGAATCTCCTCCTCCTACAATTGTTATAGCAGAAGAATCTGCTAAAGCTTTTGCAACTTCATTTGTACCATTTGAGAATTCTTTTATTTCAAATACTCCCATAGGTCCGTTCCAAACAACTGTTTTAGCATTTTTAATTTTTTCAGCAAACATTTCTGCTGTCTTTGGTCCAATGTCTAAAGCTTCTTTATCTACTGGAATATTGTCGATATCAACAATTTGAGTTTCTGCTCCAGCCTTTATTTCATCAGCAATTACTGTATCAATTGGAAGAAGAATTTCAACATTATTTGCCTTAGCTTTTTTGATTAAGTCTAAAGATAAATCCATTTTGTCTTCTTCAAGAAGTGATTTTCCTATTTCTTTGCCTTGAGCTTTTAAAAATGTATAAGCCATACCACCACCGATTAGAATGGTATCAACTTTATTTATTAAATTATCAATTACACCAATTTTGTCAGATACTTTTGCACCACCAAGGATTGCTACAAATGGATGTTCAGGATCCTCTAAGGCTTTACCCATGATGTCGATTTCTTTTTCTATTAACAAACCAACAGCTGATGGTAAAAGACTAGCAACTCCTACATTTGATGAATGTGCTCTATGGCTTGTGCCAAATGCATCATTAACATAAATATCTGCTAGTGAAGCTAATTCTTTTGCAAAAGATTCATCATTTTTAGTTTCGCCTTTTACAAATCTTGTATTTTCTAAAAGCGCAAGATCTCCAGAATTTAAGTTCTTAACTTCATCTTTTACCTTATCGTCAACTACAAAATCTGAAGCTAGGAAATGGAATTTTTCGCCATAGTGATTTTCTAACCAGTTAGCAACAGGTTTTAGGCTAAAATCAGCGTTATTTTCTCCTTTTGGTCTACCTAAGTGGCTCATTAAGATTACGCAAGCTCCGTTTTCTAGTAAGTAGTCAATTGTTGGTATTGCTGCTCTAATTCTTGCGTCATCGGCAATTTCTTCCTTATTTTCTTTTGATAAAGGAACGTTAAAATCAACTCTCACAAGAACTTTTTTGCCTTTGACATCTATATCTTTTATAGTTTTCTTATTCATAATTTTTCTCCATACACAAAAAGGGCAAAAGAATAATATCCCTTGCCCTCAAATATTTCTTATAGTTTAGCTAAATAATCTAATGTTCTTACAAGGTTTGATACATATCCTGCTTCGTTATCATACCATGCAACAGTTTTAACTAATTGAGTATCTCCATTTTCTACAACTTTTGTAAGTTGAGAATCAAATATTGAACCTGCTGGGTATCCAATAATATCACTTGATACTACATCTTCAGTTTCATAAGCAAAGGCATCATTTGAGTATTTTTTCATAGCTTCATTTACTTGTTCAACTGTAACTTTCTTTTCTAGAATTGAATATAATTCTGTAACTGAGCCTGTAATTGTAGGAACTCTTAAAGCTGTACCATCAAGTTTGCCTTCAACTTCTGGAATTACTTTTCCAACTGCTTTTGCTGCACCTGTAGATGCTGGAATTGTATTTTGAGCTGCTGCACGACCACCTCTAAGATCTTTCTTACTTGCTGGTGTATCTTGAATAGCTTGTGTAGCTGTATAAGCGTGAATTGTAGACATTTGACCTGTAACAAAACCAAATTCTTTTAATAATACATTTACCATTGGTGCTAAACAGTTTGTTGTACAGCTTGCTGCTGAAACAACTGTTTCAGAACCATCAAGTATTTCATGGTTTACACCAAAAACGATTGTTTTCATATCACCTTTACCTGGTGCAGAAATTAATACTTTCTTAGCTCCAGCTTTGATGTGAGCTTCAGCTTTTTCTCTTTCGGTAAAGAATCCTGTACATTCTAGTACAACATCTACTCCTAGATCTGCCCAAGGTAAATCTTCTGGATTTCTTTCAGCAAAAACTTTTATTTCTTTGCCATTAACTTTAAATCCATCTTCAGTTTCTTCAAAATCACCTTTGAATCTTCCTTGTGCTGTATCATATTTAAAAGCATAAGCAAGACCATGTTTGTCAATTAGGTCATTAATTGCAACAACTTCAATATCTTGTTCGATTTCTGCAATTCTTCTAAGTGTAAGACGTCCTATTCTACCAAATCCATTAATTGCTACTTTTGTTGTCATTGTTCCTCCTAAAAATTTCATTCATAAATACTTAACTATCTGTTATGAATTTGTCAAGTTATTTATCTGTGGAAAAGTTTTCCCGATTAAATTGTTACCAGGCTTCGCCTTCTAGATATCTATTTGCAATTACTGCTGCTATGCAACCATCTGATGTAGCAGTTACCATTTGACGAACTTTTTTTACTCTGGTATCGCCAACCGCAAATATTCCTTCTAGATTTGTCTTCATATCTTCGTTAGTTTTTATATAGCCATTTTCCATTTCTATTTGATCTTGGAAAATTTCTGTTTGAGGAAGATATCCTATAAATATAAATACCCCAATTGGTTGATTATTATCACTTTTTAATTCTTTTTCTTCGCCAGTTTTGACATTTTCTATAATTATTGATTCAGCTTGATTGTCGCCTTTGATTTCTTTAATTACAGAATCATATTGGAATTTTATCTTTTCATTATTTTCACATTTGTCAACAACAATCTTGCTTGCTCTAAATGAATCTCTTCTGTGGATAATAGTTACTGATTTTGCAAATTTTGTAAGATGTAAGGCTTCCTCAAGGGCGCTATCCCCTCCACCAACAACAAATATATCAAGGTCTGTGAAGAATGGTCCATCACAAGTTGCACAATAGGAAACTCCCCTGCTTGCAAATTCTTTTTCACCTTTAACATCTAAATTTCTATGGCTTGCTCCAGTTGCAATTATTACAGCCTTTGCCTCGTAAATGCTTCCATCTTTTGTATGGATTTTTTTAACTTTTCCTTCCAATTCTACTTTTGTTACATTTGCTGATAAAATTTTACAATATTCACTTGCTTGCTCTCTCATTCTTTCAGCTAAAGCCATTCCAGTTGGATCTTCCATTGATCCTGGATAATTCTCTACATATGCAGTTGAAGATATTTGTCCACCAGGAACTGCTTTTTCAATTATTAAACAATTTAATTTAGCTCTACCTGCATAAAGTCCTGCACTTAAGCCAGCTGGACCTGCTCCTAATATTATTAAATCATACATTCTTATCATCTCCTAAAAATTAAAATTATTCTGTCTTAAAGCTTCATAAAGCACAATACTAACCGAGTTTGCGAGATTTAAAGACCTATCTATTTCTTTTGTCATTGGTATTGTTAGTATTTTTTCTTTGTTCTTTTTCAAAATCTCCTTATCAATACCCTCTTTTTCTCTACCGAAAATCAAATAATCATTGTCCTTAAATCTAACATCAGCATATGCTTTATCGCTTCCAGTTTCTATTAGATAAAAATTCTTATCTTTGATAAATTCCTCAAATTCTTCTAAGCTATCATGTATTTTTAAATCAAGCTTATCCCAATAATCTATGCCTGCTTTTTTTAATGATTTATCAGATAAATCAAACTTAAAGGGTCTTACTAAATGTAAGGTTGATTTTGTTAAGACACAAGTTCTCCCAATGTTTCCAACATTACCTGGATATTCTGGCGATAAAAGAACTATATTAAGCACTTGGATTTTCCTTATTGTAATTTATTATTATATCTTTGGCATTAATAAAACCATCTGAATCATTATCCAAAACAACATGACTTGCAGCTTTTTTTACAGATTCATTAGCATTTCCCATAGCAAAAGAAATTTCAGAATTTTCTATCATTGGAAGATCATTAAAAGAATCCCCAATTGTTGCAATTTCATTTCTATTTATACCCAAAAATTTAGCTAATTCTAAAATTGATGACCATTTATCTACATTTTTATGCATTATTTCTATAAAGCCGAAACCAGAAGATGTTACATAAAGCTCATCTAAAAATCTGTCTTCTATGATCTTTACGGCTTTTTCTTGACCATAAGGATGGCTATCAAGACCTGAAATCAATAATTTATTTGCCATGTTTTTTCTTCTTTTTAGCTCTTTATAAGGATTTGAAGAAACATAAATATCACATTGATAATTCATACCATAATCGCTGTGGATTCTTAAATGATTAAGCCTTTCAATAATTAATCGATTTGTATAAAATGTATTTGAATCATAAAAATTGAAGGAAAATTCATTATCATCACAAAAATCTAATAAATTGATTAATTCATCATCGTCTAAGGGATGAGTTGCTAAAACTTCATCCTTACTTAATTTTATTACTGCTCCATTGTTAGCAACCATTGGATTATCAATTCCTATTTTTTCATTGAAATAATCAACAGATGATGAAACTCTTCCAGAAGTCAAAACAGTTTTTATTCCTGCTTGGTTTAATTCTTTGATAGCTTCAATATTTTTTTCGCTAATATCAGAATTGCTATTTAATAATGTTCCGTCCATATCAATTGCAAATAATTTAATCATTTTTTCTCCTATTTTCTCCTATAATCTATACAATATTCATTTATCGGACAAGTAAGGCAAATCGGATTTCTAGCCTTGCAAATTGCCCTACCATGGGTAATAAGTTGTTTATGCGTCAAATTCCAACGATTTTTATCAATATTTTCCATTAAATCTTTTTCAGTAGATATAACATCTTTGCCATTAGCAAGTCCTATTCTGTTTGAAACTCTAAAAACGTGAGTATCAACAGCAAAAGCAGGTATACCAAAAGCATTAGCTAAAACTACATTTGCAGTTTTGCCTCCTACTCCTGGTAGACTTATAAGTTCTTCTTTTGTTCTTGGAACTTGTCCGTTAAATTCTTTTAATAAAATTTCACTTGTTTTTTTTATATTTTTAGCTTTGGTTTTGTAAATTCCGATAGATTTTATCCAATTTTCAAGCTCATCTATTTCCATCTTATAAAAATCTTCTGGAGTATTTGCCACTTTAAATAGCTTACTTGTAACTTCATTTACTCTTTTGTCTGTACTTTGTGCTGAAAGCATAGTTGCTATAAGAGCTTCGAAAGCAGTCGAAAATTTTAATAGATTCTTTGAAGGATCTGGATAATTTTTGTCTAAAATATTTAAAACTTCTTTAATTTCACTTTTACTTAAAATAATATCACCTTTTCCTTTAATAAAACTATACTCTTCTTGTATTGTTATTTACATATTTATGAATTTTGGATTAAATGGTATAATATTACTTTAGAATAGGGAGTGTATAATGTTTAATTTAAAGAAGAAAAATATTAAAGATATAGATTTACTTTTGCTTTTATCGACAATTGCCTTAAGTGTATATGGACTTATAGTCCTTTTATCTGCTTATGGAGGAAATATTTCTGCTATTAGAACACAGTTAATATCAACAATAATTGGATTCATTGCCATAGGAATTTTATGTACAATGGATCTTGATGTAATAAAAAGATCTTTTCGGGTAATTTACGGAATTTCTATTGTCCTATTGATATTAACTTTGCTAATAGGTAGAGGATTGGATGCCTGGGGAGCAAAATCTTGGATTTATATTGGTTCATTTTCTATACAGCCATCAGAAATTGTAAAAATTTTATTGATATTTTCATTTGCCGCTTATCTTGACAAATATAAATTGACCATTAATGAGCCAAAAAGATTAATTTTAAGTTTGATTTTTGTTGGATTTCCAGTTGGTTTGATTTTATTACAACCAGACTTTGGTACAGCTATGGTTTATTTGTTTTTCATAGCCGCCATGCTATTTGTAGCAGGCATTTCTTGGAAGTGGATAATAATTTTGTTATTAGCAGGGCTAGCAGCTGGATTTATTATTTTTACCAACTTATCCGGATATAGAGCCGATAGAATAGAAAACTTTCTAAATCCTAATAGAGATACTTCAGGATCTAACTGGCAACAACAGCAAGGGCTTATTGCTATTGGATCTGGAATGTTAAATGGTCGTGGATACATGAAAGGAACTCAATCTCAATATGGTTATATTCCGGAAAAAGAAACAGATTTTATATTTTCTGTTCTAGCTGAAGAATTGGGATTTATAGGAGCTATAGTTCTAATTGTACTATTTGCTATAGTTATTTTAAGATTAGTTAAAATAGCAAAAAGTTCACGCAACACTTTTGTTACTAATATGGTAACTGGAATTGCCGCTATGCTTTTTATCCATATTTTTGAAAATATAGCTATGACGATTGGACTTATGCCAGTAACTGGTATTCCTTTACCTTTTCTATCTTCTGGAGGAACCTTCCAGCTAATTTGTCTTTCTGAAATTGGATTAGCACTTTCAGCATCCATGCAAAAATCTATAAAAGATCCTGACATCCTAGATTATGATACTATTTCTTTGGTAGATTTAAGCAAAATATCAATATCAAGTAAAAGAAACATAAAAACACCGAGCATTTAATTGCCGGTGTTTTTTGTTAGTTTTCTATCTTTTACCATTTTCGTCTTTGCAAATTCTTCTCTTTCCTTTTCTTCTATAAGGGAAGATATCTCCTTTATAGTTTCTTCAAGTTTTGGTATTTGTACCTTCTCTAAAGAATTTACTTTTTTACTTGTCTTTTTTATTTGCCTATCTAAATTATTGATTGTTGTATCAATTTCTGCAAGTTTTAATATTTTTTCTTTTAGCTCATTAAAAGAAAGTAACGCTCTATCAAAACTAGGATTAGTTTCATAAAACGAATATGATAATGAAAGTTTTGAAGGCACAAAGTCTATATCATAAACTTTTGTTTGCATAAATTCACTTTCCTTTAGACTAATACTGTTATCTACTGGTATAAGTCTTGATATATCTGCAAGCTTTGATTCTCCCATGGTAACCATAGATTTCTTGAAATTTTTTCTAACTTTCTCAAGACTCTCGTTTACCTGGTCATTAAGTTCATTTCTTTGCTTAATTTTGCTATCGTGAGCCTTTATTAAAGCTTTTCTTGATTTATCCAATATATCTAAACCAGTATTAAGGAGTTTAAGTTTATCTTTTGAAGCTATTAAATTAGCTTTGGTTGGCGCTGTAGATTTAATTTCCATACTACTTACCTATAAACTTATCCAAATTTTCTGGACTTACTCTGTGAAGTTCGGTTCTTGGTAAAATGCTTAAAATTTCCCAACCTAAATCAAGGCTTTTTTCGAGTTCTCTATTTTCAGTAGGATCTTGTGATAAAAATCTTTTTTCAAATTCATCTCCAAATTCAAGATACTTTTTATCAATTTCTGATAAATCTTCTTCACCTACAATTTGAGAAATATTTCTAACTTCACCAACTCGAGAATAAGATTCATAAATTTGATTCATCAAGTCCTCATGGTCAGCTCTAGTATAACCTTCGCCAATTCCATCTTTCATAAGTCTAGATAATGATGGCAAAACATTAATAGGCGGATAAATACCTTTGTTAGATAGCGATCTGTCTATTACTATTTGCCCCTCAGTAATATAACCAGTCAAGTCTGGAACAGGGTGGGTTATATCATCATTTGGCATGGTGAGTATTGGTATAAGAGTTACTGATCCTTTCTCTCCCCTAATCATTCCTGCTCTTTCATAAATTGTCGCCAAGTCTGAATACAAATATCCTGGGTAACCCTTACGAGAAGGAACTTCTTGTCTAATTGAAGAAACTTCACGTAAAGCTTCTGAGTATGAAGTCATATCTGTAATAATTACCAAAACGTGGTAGCCTTTTTCATAAGCCAAGTATTCGGCTGCTGTTAAGGCACATTTTGGTGCTATTAATCTTTCCATAATTGGACTATCGGCAAGATTTTGATACATTACAACCTTATCACGAACTCCAGCCTTATTAAAAGCATCTTCAAAAAACATTGCTTCATCTTTTTTTATTCCCATGGCAGCAAAAACAAAAGCAAAGTCCTCATCAGTTTTTAGCTTTGCTTGTCTAACGATTTGAGCAGCAATTTGGTTGTGAGATAAACCATAGCCTGAAAATATTGGTAATTTTTGTCCACGTATTAAGGTTGTTAGTGTATCGATTGCAGAAATACCAGTTTGGATAAAATCTCTAGGATATTCACGAGAAACTGGATTTAATGGTTCTCCCTCAATGGAATATTTTTTTTCTGCATAAATTTCTCCACCATTGTCAATTGGACGAGCTAGTCCATCAAAAGTTCTTCCTAGAATTTTTTCATTTAATGGTATAGCTAGTGGCTTCTCTTCAAAATTAATGACTATATCATCTAAGGAAAAATCTTCAGTATTGCCAAAAACTTCGACTGAAATAGTTTCATCATCAATTTTTACAACTTGTCCTACAAAATCCATACCAAGAGCATGAATTGAAACTACCGCATTGTAGCTTACATCAGAAACATTTTCTATTTCTATGATGGAGGATTCGATTTTTTTAACTTTTGTGTATTCTTTCTTCACTAGTTAATCCTCCCTTCCAATGAGATAAAATAATTTTCAATCTCATTATTTAGATTTATAAATTTATCCAAATCATCGTTTGCAATGGTATATTTCATCTGTGTTATCTGATTAATCAAACTTGAATTGTATAAGTCTTTGTATGTTACTCCATTTTTGATAGCTGAAGTTGAATATTTTAGGTAATTTTTTATAACTTCCAGCATTCTAATTTGCTTTTCTAAAGGAACATATTTATCAATGTCGTTATAGGCATTTTGTTGCAAGAATGCTACTCTTATAAGTTCAGCTACATCTAGGAAATTTTTTTGATTATCTGATAAAGCATCTTTACCTACTAGCATTAAAATAGATTTTATTTCTTCTTCTTTTAGCAAAACATTCATAAGCTCATTTCTTATTGCAATTATATCAATGCCAGTTTTTTCAATATAATATGATTTAATTGTATCTAGGTAATTTGAATATGAGGTCAACCAGTTTATTGCCGGATAATGACGGGAATAAGCAAGTTTTCTATCAAGGCCTAAAAATACATTTACACTTCTTCTGGTATTTTCTGTAACTGGTTCTGAGAAATCTCCACCTGATGGAGATACAGCACCTATTATTGTAACTGACCCTTCTGAGCCATTTAAATTTGTAAAATATCCTGCTCTTTCATAAAATTGAGAAAGTCTGCTTCCCAAATATGCAGGATAACCTTCTTCTGCTGGTATCTCTTCAAGACGACCAGATATTTCACGCAAAGCTTCTGCCCATCTAGATGTAGAATCTGCCATTAAAGCTACATGGTAACCCATATCTCTAAAGTATTCAGCAATTGTAATTCCTGTATAAATACTAGCTTCACGAGCTGCTACGGGCATGTTTGAGGTGTTTGCTATAAGAATCGTTCGCTCCATTAGACCATAACCAGTATTAGGATCTATTAATTCAGGAAATTCTTCTAGTACTTGTGTCATCTCATTACCACGCTCTCCACAACCGATGTAAATAATAATATCAGCATCAGAATATTGAGCTAGTTGGTGTTGAAGCATAGTTTTTCCTGTTCCAAAACCTCCTGGTATAGCAACAGTTCCACCCTTAGCTATAGGTAAAAATATATCTAAAACTCTTTGACCTGTGTTAAGTAATAACTCAAGTGGTCTAATTTTTTTTACTGGTCTTGGAACTCTTACTGGCCAATATTGATAAAGTTTTAATTCCTTATCGCCTTCTTTTGTAGACAATTTTACAATAGTATCTTCAAGAGTATAAGAGCCTGAAGCTTTAACATCGATTACAGTTCCATCAAAACTGCTCATAAGCCTATGCTCTATCGTTTTTGTTTCCATAATGGTAGCGTAAATATCACCATTGTGAATTTGATCACCTTTGGATACTTTTATTTCTACATCCCATTTTTTTTCATCGTCTAAATTTTCAAAACCAATTCCTTGCGGAATAAAAGCTCCATGCTTATCTTTGATTTTTAGAAGTGGTCTTTCTATTCCATCGAACATATTTTTCAAAAGACCTGGTCCAAGTTTTACAGAAAGAGGTCTACCAGTAGAAATAACTTCTTCGCCACTGGATAATCCAGATGTATCTTCATAAACTTCTATTGTAGCAAGTTCTCCTTCTACAGAAATAACTTCACCAATTAATTTTAGTTTACCAACAGAAACCATCTCTCGAATTTTAAGTTTTCCTGCATTTTTTGCTGTAACAACAGGTCCATTTATTGTTTTAATTATTGGATTCATTAAAACTCTCTCTTTCAATCAATTTGTACAAAGTTTTACCAATTTCATATTTTTTATCTTTGATACGTTTTAGATAAGTTTTGTTGTATTGGTAATTGCCCTTGGTTGATTTTAATATAAAGCCACCAAGATATTTATCATCCATAATACCTATATTTGGATAATCAAGATAATTAGCATCTGATTTTTTTACCAAAATTAGATAATCATTTGGATCTTCTTTTAGATTATTTATGGTATTATCAATACTTTCTTTTAAATTATCTTTGTACTCATCAGTTTTTGTATAATTTTCTAACTTTTCTTCTATTTCTTCTATCAAATCATTAAGTAGTAATTCTTTGTGGGAATAAAAATTAGTTTTTTGTTCTTCTTCTAGTTTTGAAATTTTTTCATTTGCTCTTATTTGAGCGAAATTCCTTCTTGCTATCAAAGATTCTTCTAAATCTTTTTCTAATTTTTCCTTTTTTTCTTCAATTTGATTACTATTGACAATTGTTGAATTATACAATTGATCTTCACTTTTTGCTTTTGCTTCACCCCAAACCATTTTTCTAAAGCTTGTAAGTTTTGCATTTAAATCGAGCATAATACCCTCCTATCAACCATCTATTACTACAATTAAGGGAATGCTTTCTTTTTGTTTATATAAGCTAAGTTCTTTATTAATCCATTCTTCAATTGTTCTTGTTAGTATTAAAACTGCCAAGTTTTCATCTTTGATTGAATTTTTAAACATTTCTTTTGCTTCGCTTGTATTTTTAACAAGCTTCCCTTCAATAGATCCTAATCTAAACATAACTATTAGACTAGGGTCATTAGTAAGTATTCTTGCTTTCATTTTATGCGTTTAAAATCATTATAGAGATTATAACACCAAAGATAGCAATACCTTCTGCTAGACCAACGAAGATAATTGTACGACCTAATATAGATTGGTCTTCAGAAATTGCTCCAAGTGCTGCAGATCCTACATTACCTACTGCAAATCCTGTACCAATAGTAGCAAGACCAGTTGATAATGCAGCACCTATATATTTTAATCCATCAGCACTACTAGCAGCAGCACCTCCTGCAGCTATTGAATTTGCTGGCAAAAGTAATATTATAATCATCGCCATTATTGGGACAAAGGTGAATAGGTTAATTTTTAACGCTTTTCTAATTTTATTTTTTGATGAATCTTCATTTGTTTTTAATAAATACAAACCTGAATAAATTGTTATAGCAACAACTGCTAATGCTAAAAATGCAATATTTTTTATCATAATTTTCCTTACTTTCCTTTTTTTAATTATTTATTTACTAATTGGTCTAAATAAACGACCATTTCCTTCGTAATACTTACTAAACATTTCATAAAATTCTAGTCTTAGTCCTTGGATACCTACAATCATGCCTTCTAGACCTATTATAAATATATTTCCAATTACCAATATTATAAAGCCCTTGACACCACCACCAATAAGTTTTGCCATAACTTCAAAAGCCATATACAAACCAACGTGGTTTATGGCAAAGGCTCCAACTCTTGTAAAGGATACAAGATTTGAAAATACTGATAGTAGAGCTTCTATAACTGAAAACGAACCTTCGAGATAGTAATCTCCCTTTGCTTGGTCATATAATCTTTTGTTTCCTTCTAACTTTCTTGCTATAGGTTGTTTAAATATTATCATCACTATAGAAAGTATAAGCAAGATTAGGCCAATAGTTTTTGGAATAGGACCTATATTTACAACTGCAAGAACTATAATGATAAATGCTGTCATCATCATAAGCCCTGCAAGCCCTTCTTTGCCAAAGATACCTTCTTCAATGTTTTTTTGAAGGTGGACTTTGTTATAGATACCGATTATATATGAAATCACCATCAAAGTCACACCAAATGCAACTGAAGCAATTAGGACTGTCATAATGTTATCAAATGGTTTTATCAGCAAGGCAGGGATCAAATCTTCTCTACCAAAAAACGAACCATACATTAGCCCAAATACGGATGCTGATATACCAATTCTCTTTAATAAGGCTCCAAAAGTTTCATTTTTCTTTGATAGCCAGAAACCAAGTCCTAAGAATACTAAACCTTGACCAAGATCACCAAACATTAGCCCATATAAAAGCATATAAGTTATGGCAAAAAATGGTGTTGGGTCAATCTCATTATAAGATGGAGGACCGTACATATTTACCATATATTCAAAAGGTTTTACAAAAGGATTGTTTTTCAACCTTGTTGGCGGCTGTTCACTAACTTCTGAAACTTCTTTGCTATTAATAAGTGTGTTTTTATGTTTGCTTTCTAGTTTTTGAAAACTCTCAAGTTTACTTTCTGGAACCCAACCTGAAAGATAAAAATAATCACTTCCATGAGCCATGTTATTTTTTAAATCATTAGCTTTTTTGCTGTAATCCAAGCTATAAGGAATATTTTCTAGTAAATCTTGATAGTTAGCATTTATACTTCTAATCTCTTTATCAATCTCATCTAGTCTTTGACTTGTTTTAAATCTTTCATCGTCTATAGAATCAATTAAAAAATCTTTAGGTATTTCCTTATCAATAAAACCGAGTGTATTTATAGATCTGGAAACGTCCTCTCTTACTTTTTCGGGATAAATTAATAAGTAATTTTCTTCATTTGATTTTACATATTGATTATTTTTATTTCTCTTTGGCGGACTTTCTCCCCCTTTATATTCGTATTTATTACTAATTAGAGTGTTAGGATATTTTTCCCCAAGTTTTTCAAAATCCTCCAATTTACTTTCAGGAACTTTCCCTGATAGGTAGAAATACTCATTCCCATGAGCCATATTATTTTTTAGTTCTTCAGCTTTATTATTGTAATCCAATGTGTAAGGAACGTTATCTAAGATTTCTTTATTGTCACTTTTTAATTTTTTAGTTTCTCTGCTTATTTCATCAAGTTTTTTTGTTGTAGAAGATTTTTCATCATCCAAATACTTCTTAGAAGATTCTTCTGGAGTATCTTTATCTAAAAAACCGAGAGTATTAATGGATCTAGATACATCTCCTTTAACTTGTTTGGGATATATTAATAAGTAACTTTCATCATCAGCTTGTTTATAAGACTTATAGTCTACGTTTTTGTCTTTATTATTAAGCATTTGATTTTTAGAAGTCATTTCCTCATCTGGATATTTATTTTTCATAATTTTAACTTCCTTTATTCATTTATAACTAAAATCTATATTCATATCTTATAGTTACTTGTAACATACTTTATACTTGCATTCTTATCTGCATTTAATAAATTAAAGTTTTAAATCCTTATCATTAATTATAGACTCAACGACATCTTCAACTACTTCCGCCTTGTATTTTTTATATATTTCATCCATAAAATCAATTTTTGATTGATAATCTAAGTTGATTTTCTCGATCTTGACATCTGCATCATCTAAAATTTCTTTATAGATTTTTTCTGATAAATCTTTATTCTTAGAATTATATTCTTGATCTAATCTTAAACTTACATTTCTTGTATTGATTATTTCATCGTTAAGAATTTTTTGTGTTTGAACTTCTAGCTTATCGGTTGTTTGATCAAGAGAATAAATATCATCCAAAGCTCTAAGATTGGCATTATCTATCCTACCATCAAGGTGAATTATAAGAGATGGTATATTTTCATAATTATTTTTTAATATAAAACGACCATCTTCTGAAACTGACCCATACCTATAATCAAAATATTTTAAATTTTTTACTTTTTCAATATCAATTTTGTATTCCTTCAACAATTCTACATTTTCAGAATAAACATCGAGTATTTTTGATTTTTCTTCCAATTCTTCTTTTTCTTTTAGCAAAGATTTTAATTTGTCATATAATTCGTTGATTTGATTTTTATCAACTAACTTTTTATTAGAACTTTCATTTAGATCCAAAGATTCTTTTAATTCTTTGAGTTTTTCAATAAAATCGTCGGAATCTTCTTTGTCAAAACCTGAAAGTTCATTGATATCTTCAGTTATATTGACATTTTCTGCTGAAGCTTTGATATTAAAGTTTCTGTTAGTCACTTGGTTAAAAGCATCAACTGGTTCAATATCCCCAATTTCTATTACATCTTCAAGGAATTTATCCAGATTTTTTAGCTCAGAAACCATATTGACTAAATACATTTTTTCTACTGCCATAATTACCTCACAATCAGATATTCTAAACGCTCATCAATTGAAAAACTATCGTCCATTTCAATCAAAGCATCAATATTTTCTCCACTAATAAAAAGAATATTCATAGCAGAAATGACATATAAAATGTCTGACTCTTCCTTAGTTATCTCACTTTGATAGAGCTTATATTGGTATTTCCTAAATTCTTTATGAATATTATTTTCATTTTTGAAAATTCTTCTATATTTACCAGCACTAACATATTTTAATAAATCTTCTATTGGTAAGATCGATAATTCTTTTAACCTTTTGCCATTAAATTTGTTGCCTCCAGCTATAAGATAATTAAATATACCATAATCATCAATGTCATAGAAATTTTTTAATCGATAAATCATTTGAAAATTAGCTAAATTAATCTCTTCTCCAATAAAGTTTAAAATCTTATCTTTTTCATTTCTAGGAAATTTTTTCCCTAACTTAATTAACGATCTATAATAATATTTCATCAATGAGTTTGATAATAAAAATATCAAATTATCCTTTTGCATATTCTTATTTAAAAATGGTAAAAGAGTTCTGTAATATTTACTTTCTTTGTTTGATTCTACAAATTTTTCCAGATCCATATCTTCTTGTAAAATAAAATTTTTACTAAGAGGATTTGCCAGAAAATCCAGATAATTTCTTGTAAAATTTTCATTTACTAAGGCTTCTATTATTTCTTGCAAAAATAATATTTCATATTTTGAGAAATAAAGGTTAAAGAAGTCGCTTTCGATGCCTTGAAGAAAATAGTCAATACTTTTTAACTCATCAAAAATATATCTAAAATTGCTTCTTTCAATCGTTCTTTTATCCATGCTTTGATCAATTGAAGGATTTTTTTGGGATATGATATCAATTTTTTTATTATAATCATTTTCTCTAGCAAGATTTAGAAAAAATTCATTATCTGGAATTTTTCCCAACTTTGCTTTAGCTTTTACTACTACATCTCTCATTTTAATCTCCTTTAACATAAGAATGATAACACTGTATTTAATGCAATTAAAGGATTATAAATAATTTCTATTAATAATAACTTAATTGTTTTCTATTTAATCAAATCTCCTGATATGGTAAAAGAAGTATTATCTCTTATCTTGACATCTATAAATTTACCTATTAAATCTTTGCTAGCTTTGACATGGCATAATTTAAAGGTATCAGTGCGACCTGTCATTATTTCAGAGTTATTTTTTGATTCTGATTCTATTAGAACTTTAACAGTTCTTCCTATATATTCTTTATTTTTTTGATAAAATATCGGATATAATTCATCTAAAAGCCTTTGAAACCTATCTTGTACTATCTCATCGTCAATTATCGGAAGTTTTGCTGCAAGAGTTTTTGGTCTTGGACTGTACTTAAATGTAAAAGCCGAATCAAATTGAACTATTTTACATGCTTCTAAGGTTTTTTGAAAATCTTCTTCAGTTTCTGTTGGAAATCCTACAATTATATCTGTTGATAGAGCGATTCCAGGAATTTCTTCCTTTAATTTATTAGCTCTTTCTATATATTTTTCGATTGTATATTTACGGTTCATCTTCTCTAAAACTTCGTTTGAACCAGATTGCATCGGCAAGTGAAAAAAATTACATATATTATCATTATCACGCATAACATAAATTAGCTCATCTGAAAGATCTTTAGGATGACTTGAAGTAAATCTAAGTCTTTCAACACCTTTTATTTTTGCTACTCTATTTAATAATTCTGGGAAAGTAAAACCATAGTTAGTCTTATTTCCGTATGAATTAACATTTTGTCCTAAAAGTGTAAATTCTTTATAGCCTTGATCCACAAGATATTCAATTTCCTCTATTATTGAGTAAGGTCTTCTAGATTCTTCTCTACCACGTGATTGTGGAACTATGCAATATGAGCAAAAATTATCACAGCCTCGCATAATATTTACATAAGCTTGAAAATTATTGGTCGAATTATATTTTTCAAAATCATCTTTGCCATAATCTGTTGAAATATCTATAACTCTTTGACCAGTTTCAAGATATCTATAAATTAGATCAGCTAAGGAATTGATATTTTTTGTTCCAAAAACTATGTCAACCTCTTTATGTTTATTAACAATAACTTCTCTTGCAGTTGAAGTTTGCATCATACATCCAGAAACAGCTATTATTTTTTCCGGATGTTCTTTTTTTAGTTTTTTTAAGGATGAAACTTGTCCATATAGCTTTAGTTCCGCATTCTCTCTTACTAAGCAAGTATTAAATAATATAAAATCAGCACTATTTCTATCAGAAGTATAAGTATAACCTAGATCTTCCAAGATATAGGATATTCTTTCAGAATCATGCTCATTCATTTGACAACCAAAAGTAGTTATATTATATTTTTTTCCTTTGAAATATTCTAAATATTTTTCTTTTAATTCCATCTATTCCTCATTTAAAAAGAAGATGACTTAAATCATCTTCCTTTTATTAACATTTTATTTTTATAATGCTTCGTTGTTTTCGTCAACTTCGTTATTTTCTTCAATAGCTTGTTCTTCTTGGTTAGAAGTTTCATCATTAGATTCACTTGCTATTAAATCAGAACCACCTTGTTCAAACAAAGCTTGTTCAAGAAGGTTTCCTAAGTTGTTGTTTAGGTCAGCATCAGAACTAAAGTTTTGACTGTGATCTTTTTCAACTTTTCTTCTTGGTCTATTGTTAGCTTTATTTTCTCTTCTAACTTTCTTTTCTGGTCTTGCTGGAGCTTCTTGTAATTGTTTAATTGATAAACCAATTTTTTCAGCTTCTTTATCTATAGAAATAATTTTAACTTCGATTTCTTGATTTATATTTAATTCATCTGATGGTTTTTCAACATGATCCCAAGATATTTCTGAAACGTGAACCAAACCTTCAACGCTATCAGCTAATTCAACAAAAGCACCAAAGTCAAGTAGATTAACTACTTTTCCTTTTACTACATCCCCAACTTCGTGGCTGTTTACAAATGCTTCAAATGGTTTTTCTAGTAATTGTTTACGTCCAAGAGAGATTCTATTTTTCTCTTTGTTTAATTTTAGAATTTTAACCTCTATACTATCTCCAACGTTAAGAACATCAGAAGGAACCTCTACTCTTGACCAAGCGATATCAGAAACATGAAGTAATCCATCTAAACCATTTACTTCAACAAAAGCACCAAAATCTGTTAGTCTTGCTACTTTGCCTTCTATAACTTGACCTTCTTCAAGTGATTCCCATTTTTCTTCTAGTTCATCTTCTAAAACATCTTTTCTAGATAATACTAGTCTATTTTTTCTTTCATCTATTGATAATATTTTAAGTTCCCAAGTTTCACCTACAAACTTTTTGAAATTTTTTACAAAGTATGTAGCTATTTGACTTGCTGGTATAAAACCTTGGATGCCATTAACTTCTGCAGTTAATCCGCCTTTATTTGAACCTATAATATGACCTTCAACTATTTCGTCATTTTCGAATTTTTCAATAAGTTCTTTCCAAGCTTTCATTCCTTGTACTCTTCTTGTTGATAATGAAACATTTCCTTCACCATCATCAAGCTTAATTACGTACACATCAATTTCATTGCCAATTTCAAAATGATCTTTTGGATTTTCTCTTTCTTCTTCTGTCATTTCGTCTAATTTTACAATTCCATCTGCACGATATTGAATATCAACAAAAACCTCATCATCTTTAACATCGATAACTGTTCCTTTCACAATATCCTTTGGATAAACTTTCTTAAAGCTATCCTCAATAGAATTCATAAAATCTTCTTTTGTAAATTCGTCCATTTTACTTACTACCTCCTCAATAATCTCATCAGGTGTGGATGCACCTGCGATTATTCCAATTTTTTTAAATTCAGAGAGCTTTTGCAAAGGTAGATCTTTAACAGTCTCAATCCTAAAAACATTTTTATTATATGAACTAGCAACATCAAAAAGCTTGTTCGTATTAGAACTATTAAAACCACCGACTACAATCATGCAATCTACTTCTTTAGATAAATCTTTGCAAGATTCTTGCCTTAATCTAGTAGCCTTGCATATTGTGTTATCTATTACTACACTACTATCATTATTTTCTTTTAAGAAGTTCGCAATACAATAGTAAAAGTCCTCTCTATTTGTCGTCTGAGAGACTACATAGATAGGCTCCTCACTTTTAATATTTTTTGCTTCAGTCTCATCTTTTATTATTATACCATTTTTTATATAAGAGTCCATAGCTTTTATTTCAGGATGGTCTTTATTTCCTACAATTACAATTTGATATCCTTCATTTTCTTTTTGAATTATTTTTTTGTAAATATTTTTAAGGACAGGACAAGTTGCATCTAGCACTTCATTGTTGTTTTCAATTAAAAGATTTTTAAAATCTTCGCTTTCTCCATGAGCTCTAATTATTATAAGAGAATCTTTTATTTTTAAAGCTTCTTCATTGGTTATAACTTTAATTCCTTGATTTTCCAGGGATTTCACAAGCTGTGGATTATGAACTAATGGGCCAATGCAATATTTATCTTTCTTGCTTTCAAGTGCTTTTTTTGCTAAGTCAACCGATCTTTTTACCCCAAAACAAAATCCAGAATTATTTGCTATTATAATTTCCATCTTTACTGCTTTCTAATTTTTCATTATGACTTTGATAAATTTTATAAAATAATTCATCTGTCATTTTTGCCATTGCTTCTTTTGATTTTAATGGCAGATATTTTTCTACTTCAATTGCTTTATTAATATTTATATAAGTTTTTCTAAAGGGTTTAAATGTAGAAATTATTTCAACGGGGATTATGTCACATATTGCCTTTAGAGCAATGTATGTTACACCCTCTTTCATATTTTCTCTATCAATATTTTTTGTTCTTGTTCCTTCCGGCATTATTCCAAGAATTTTATTTTCTTTTATCAATTTTATTGAATGTTTAAGACTTGCCATATCTCTGCCATCTCTTTGAACAGGAAAAGCCCCTAAGTATTTTACGGCACTTCCAATGATTGGCCAATCGAATATTTCTTTTTTTGCCATAAAATGTATGGGATCTTTGATTACTATTGCTAAAAAAACTGGATCCCAATTGGATTTATGATTAGAACAGAGTATATAGCCATTTTCTTTTGGCAAATTTTCATAACCATTTATTCTAATCCTGAAAATAGGCCTAATAATTATTTGTAATATTTTTTGTAAAATTTTATAAAACATCTTCTTTTTCCATATAAGAAATTATAGTTTGTAATGTCTGATCTATACTTTGTTTAGAATTGTCAATTTCTATGGCATCGCAAGCTTTTTTTAGTGGAGAAATTTCTCTTGAGGAATCATATAGATCTCTTTTTATTAAAGCTTCTTCAATTTCTTTTAGACTTTGCTCAGATTCTTTTTGTAAGAATCTTCTTTTAGCCCTTTCTTTTGTGCTTGCAGTTAGGTAAAATTTGTATTTGGCTTTTGGAAATACGACTGTTCCAATATCTCTACCATCAACTACAAAAGATTTTGTGCTTGCTATTTGTCTTTGCATAGCTACTAACTTTTCTCTAACAATTTTATTTGCTGAAACCCAGGAAGTGTTTTGAGTAACTAAATCAGTCCTTATAAGATTTTCTATATTTTCTCCGTTTAAATAGATTTCATTATTAATAAAATCTATGTTTATTTTATTTAGAGCTATTGAAATTTCACTTTCTGTAGAATTTTCTTTAATATTATTGTCTAAAAAATATTTACTAACTGCTCTATACATTGAACCAGTATTTAAATATTCTATTTTTAAAATTTCTGCTAGTTTTTCAGAAATTGTAGATTTGCCAGAACCACTTGGTCCATCAATTGCTATAATATATGTCATAAGTCCTCCTTTATGGAACTTTGGGCCTGATAGGCAGTTGTAAATGCCAATTGTAAATTATAACCACCAGTTAATCCATCTATATCCAAAACTTCTCCTATAAAATAAAGTCCTTTAACAAATTTAGATTGCATAGTTTTGGGATCTATCTGACTAATATCAACTCCACCTTTTGTAATTATCGCAGTGTTAAAAGCTCCAAATCTATCAAATTCCAAAGTGAAATTTTTAATAGTATTTATAATTTCCAATCTTTGTTTTTTGTTAATTTCATAGGCTTTAAGATTTTCGTTGATATTTAATCTTATTAAAATCACCTCTGCAAGAGAAGCTATAAGAAAGTTTTTTAAGATATTTATTATATCTTTTTTAGGATTTTCATTTAGAACTTTTATTAATTTTTTATCCAATGTTTTGTAATCATCTTCAGATAAATCGAGCTTTATAGAATTTATTTTGCTAGACATAGTTAAAGATGATAGATTTAAAACTATTGGTCCAGAAATGAATTTATTTGTTAATAAAACTGAGCCTTTTTTTGAAAATATATCTTCATTTGTTTTAATTGTAAGCTTCACATTTTCTAAAGTTACAGCCTTTAGATTACAAAGGTCCTTATCTTTAAAAAATATCGGAACTAAGGAAGGAAATGTTTTTGTAATATTGTGGTTGAATTTTTTTGCAAATTTAAAGCCATCTCCTGTTGAACCAGTGTTAGGATATGAAAGTCCTCCTGTGGCTATGATAACAATATCAAATTCATAGCTTTTATTTTGAGTTTTTACAATAAAATTTTTATCCTTGATTATATCTATAACTTCTTGCTTTGTAATAAGTTTGACTGATTTTTCTTTGATTTTATTTTCAAAAAATTTAATTACATCTTTAGCTTTTTCTGATTTTGGAAAGACTCTATCGTCATCTTCTGTAATTAAATCCAAGCCATTTTTTGTGAAAAAGTCAATTGTAGCAAAGTTATCATGTTTTGAAAAAGATGAGTAAAGGAATTTTTTATTTGAAACTATATTTTCTAAAAATTCGTTATAAGTTTTGGTATTTGTAAGATTACATCTCCCATTTCCAGTTATCAGAATTTTCTTTCCAATTTCATCGTTTTTTTCCAATATAGTGACATCTGTATTTGCATTTTTTAAATTAATCGCGCAATAAAGTCCACTTGCTCCTGCACCAATGATTCCAATTTTTTTCATATTTTATTTTTAATAAGTTTTACAAATTCCATTTCTTTTTTATCAAAAACTTTGTAAGAAGTAAGTTTAAGACCATCTAGATTAATTGCACCAATTCTTATCCTGCAAAGGTCAGTTACATTTGATCCTAAAGTTTGAAACATTCTTCTAATTTGTCTGTTATAACCTTGTTTTATAATAACTCGGTAGGTATTTGTTCCAATTAATTTAAGGTAAGAATTGCAAGTTATTTCACCATTTCCTATATCTAGACCATTTTTAAATTTTTCTTCATCTTTTTTTGACAAAATCCTATCTACTTTTACAATATATTCTTTGCTTATCTCATGACTAGGATGAGTTAAAGCATTAGCAAAATCCCCATCATTTGTAATTATCAAAAGTCCATGACTATCTTTATCAAGCCTTCCTGCTGCAAAAAATCTTTGATCCATAAATATCAGATCATTTAGATCTTTTTTGTTGTGAGGATCAAAATTGCTGGTTATAAAGCCTATAGGTTTGTTTAATTTGTAATAAAAATGTTTTTCTATTTGCAAAATTTGGCCGTCAACGCTTATAACATCATCATCTTTTGTATCATAAGAAAAATCTTCTAAAATTTTTCCATTTACTTTAACCTTGCCTGAACTTATAAGTGAATCCGCTTTTCTTCTAGAACAAAATCCTGATTTTGCTATGTATTTATTAATTCTCATTGTTTATTTCTTCTTGATTTTCTATTTTGGGTAATTGTGATAAATCTTCTAAATCAAAATATCTTAAAAACAAGTCACTTGTTATATAAATTATCGGTCTTCCAATTTTATCAAGCCTACCATTTTCCAAAACCAGTCCCTTTTCTATCAAATTATCGATAGATCTTTGTGAATTTACTCCCCTAATTTTATCAATTTCGACCCTAGTTATGGGTTGTTTGTAAGCAATTATAGAAAGAGTTTCAAGGGCTGAAGAGCTTAATTTTTTTGGAGTATTTTCTACAAATTTCTCAAAATACTTGTGGTGCTTATTCCTACTTACAAGTTGATAAGTATTGCCAAATTTTTTTAAAAGCAAGCCACTTTCATTTTTTTCTCTTTGTAAGCTCATATCATTTAGGGCTTCTATTATTTCTTTTTTGCTTGCCTTTTCGATTATTTGACATAGATCACTAATATCTAAAGGTTCACCCCACACATATAAGATTTCTTCTATAAGTCCTTTTAAATACTCTTTTTCCATTATTTCCTACAATCTTTTTTTTATATAAAATTTGTTGCCCTTATCCTGCAGTAAATATATTTCGTCCAATTTGAAAAGCTCTAACAAAGCCAAAAAACTAGCTATACATTCACTTTTATTGTGAATATCATTTATAATTAAATCTAATCTTAATTCGCTTCTTATGTCTAATGCTTTCCTATAGTTTATAAGATAATCATTTACATCAGGCAATTTACTAATCGACAATAATTCTTTGCTATCTGGAGTTTCATCGAAACTTTTTAGTAGCTTTTCATATTGTTTTGCTAAAATTTTAGCGTCAGCAATAATTATTTCTTCATTATCCAAAAATTGACTGAGATCTTCTTGATATTTTGAATATATTTTATTTGCCTCATCTTCAAGATATTTTAAATCTTCTTGGACTGATTTAATTTTTTTATAATCAATTAGGTAGTTTATAAAATCTTCTTCAAGATTTTCCTCGTCATCTTCCTGTGGCAACAATTTTCTCGATTTGATATTTAGTAAGATTGCAGCCACATAAATAAATTCACTTAAATCGTCTATCTGAGGATCTAATTTCTCAATTTCTTTTAGATATTCATTTGTAATTTCTTCTAGTTTGATATCATAAATATCAATTTTATTTTTTTCAATAAGATTTACCAGCAAATCAAAAGGGCCAGTAAAGCCCTCTAGTTCAATCTTTAAATTCATTTTTTAATTTCAAATTCTTAGCATATTGGATGGCAATTACGGTTTTAGCATCTGTAATTTCACCATTTAATACCATTTCCCATAAATCATCAATATTATATGATTTTGCAATGAGATTTTCATCTTCATCTTCTTCTAGTTTTGATTCTTTAAGCTCACTAGCTTTAAAAAATGATAATTTGTCATTGGTAAAACCAGGTGATGAGTGCATATTGAATAAAAAGTCTATTTTTTCTGGATAATAGCCAATTTCTTCTTGAAGTTCTCTTTTTGCAGCTTCGATTGGCACTTCGTTGCTTTCAACTAAACCTGCTGGTATTTCAAGGGTTACTTTATCAATTGCTATCCTATATTGTTTTACTAGCCATAACTTATTTTCACCATCAAAAGCTATTATTCCTACACCTTTTTGGTGATCAACGATTTCTCTTTTGGAATATTTTTTGTTATAAAGCTCAACAGTGTCGACTCTAAGTTTTAAAATTTTTCCATCGTAAATAGTATCAGATTTAATAGATTTTTCATAAAATTTATCTTCACTCATTTATTAACTCCTGTGCCATTGTAAGCATTTCACTTGCAGATGCAATTGTTTTGTTAGTTATATTTACTCCACCAATAAGTCTTGCAATTTCCTCTACTCTATCTTTATTTTCGATCTTTTTTGTGCTTGAAATTGTAAAGTCCCCCTCATCTTTCTTACTGATTAATAGGTGATTATTGGCCAAAGCTGCTATTTGTGGTAGGTGACTTATTGAAATTACCTGTCTAGTTTTAGATAAATCAAGTATCTTTTCTCCTACTATTTGAGCCGTTCTTCCTGAAATTCCTGTGTCGATTTCATCAAATATCATGGTGTCAACATCATCAAAATCAGCAAAAATTTCTTTAAAAGCTAACATAATTCTTGAAATTTCGCCACCTGAAGCTGTATCTTGCAAAGATTTTAAATCTTCTCCCTTATTAGTTCTTATTAGAAAATCAACATCATCAAAGCCATTTACATCAATTTTGTCTTTTCTTGAAATTTTAATTTTTAATAGACCGTTTTTGATATTTAACTCTCTTATAGATTTATTTATCTTCTCTTCAATAATCTTACTTTTTTTGTTTCTAATTTCATGTAATTTAAGCGCATTTTTTTCTAATTTGCCATCAATTTCGTTTATGAATTTGTCAAGATTATTCTTTAGATCGTCAATTTCGTTTAGTTCTTCTAATCTATTAGAAATATTATCATAGAAGTTTAATATATCTTCTATGCTGTGACCGTATTTTCTCTTTAGCTTAAAAATTATTTCCATTAAATCTTCAAGCTCTTGTTGTCGATAGGGATCACCTACGAGATTTTCTTCGTATAAATCCATTTCAGAATATATATCGCCTATTTCATCATTTAATGAGGATAATCTATCGTAAAAAACACTTAATTTTTCATCAAGGTTTGTAAGAGCTGATAATTCTGTCATAGATCTATTTATCATTTCTGTTGCAGATATTGTATCATAATCAGATGAATCTAAAATATTTTTCGAATTTTCAATAGCTTCTCTAATCTCGTTAATACTAGTTAATTTTTTGTATTCCTCATCTATTTCTTCTTCGTTAATATTTGATAAATCTACTTGATCAATTTCAAAAATTTGATATTCTATTAGGTCGCGCTCTCTACTAATTTCCTCATCAGTTAAATTCAAATTCTCAAATTTTTCTATATATTCATTTCTTTGACCAACTAGTGATCTTATGGTTTTTTTTAAGTCAATGGTTTCTTTATCGTTTGAATAACTATCAATTAGATAGACGTAATTTGACTTATTCATAAAAGCATTTGAATCGCCTTGCTTATAAATATCAATCAAAATTGGGGCTATTTCTCTTAAACTTGTTAGATTTGCTATTCTTCCATTAATTCTAAGTGTTGATGATTTTTTTCCTATTGTTCTATTAATTATTAGCTTATTGTCATCTTCATCAAATATTATTGTGTTATCTTCTAAAATTTTTTTATTTTTTTCATCTAAGATAAATATTCCCTCAATAGTTGTTTTCTCAGAAAATCTACCGATAACATCTTTATTCACTTTTTTCCCCAATAACAAATTAATGGCTTCAAGTATTAGAGATTTCCCTGATCCAGTTTCTCCAGTAAGTACGTTAAAGCCATCTTCAAAAATTATATGATTTCTTTTTATAATTATAAAATTATCTATAAAAAGTTCTGCTAACATTATTTAACCATATCTCTAATTTGTTCTATTAGTTGATCTAAATTAGAATAGTCTTTTGGGCTTATAAAAATAGTATCTATGCCAGTTACCATTCCACCAACATTCTCTAACTTTGCATTTGTTATAAATTGTCCACATACAGTTGCGCAATAAGATATTGTTTTAATTACACAAAGCTGTGCTGATTTTTCTACCGATAGCACTGATTCTTTGAATATTTTTTCCATTCTTTCATTTAAGGTATCATAAACTGTGTCAACTACTGTGTATTTATACTCATAATCATCTGTTTGTACTTTTGATATTCTTAGTTCTTTGATATCCCTTGATATTGTAGCCTGAGTTGCATCTACTCCGTGGCTTTTTAGCATTTTAGATAATTGACTTTGAGTTTTCACTTCATTGTTTTGTATGATATCAAGAATTAATCTTTGTCTTGTGTATTTTTTCATCTTCAATCCCTACATATCTCTTTTAGTTAAATAGTCTATTAGCTCAAGCAAAAAATCGTTATCATCAAAATCAACGATACTTAATCTTGCTATTTTATTTTCTTCTTCTAATAAATTTATAGCATCTTCTTTATCTAATATATTTAAAATATTTAATTCACCTTTGTAATTTTCTTCTAGCAAATCATCTTTGATCTGATATCCTAGGCCAATAGCTTTGGCATAGTTCTCTAATTTTATTAATTTATCTTCTGATAAATCCAATATTAGACCAGGACTTACTAGGCTTACCCTAAATAAATCGGCAGTTTTTTTATCATAGACTTTAAAGATATAATCTTTTGTGGCTTTTATATCTCTTTTTAGATCCAAAACTTGGCCACCTAACATTCCTTTGTATCCTGCATGATCTAAAAGATATTTTGATGCTTTTATATATGACTTGTTTTCTAGAGAAATTTCAAAAAGCAAAGAAGCTGCTTCATTTAATAGAGCATCCCCTGTTAATACTGCAATGTCCTCGCCAAATTTTGTATGTACTGTAGCTTTTCCTCTACGAAGATCATCATTATCCATACATGGCAAATCATCGTGAACCAAAGAATAGGCATGAACCATTTCAAGAGCTAAAGCAAATAAAATATCAGTATCTTCTATTGTTTTTCCAAGCATCTTAAGAGTTTCTAAAAAAATAGATGCCCTTATCCTTTTTCCACCCTCCAAGGCATAATCCATAGGAGTTTCTAGATTATAATTTCCATTAAAATAAGTTTTTATTTTATTATCGATTATTGATTTGTTTTCATTAATTCTTTGTTCAAATTCAATATTATTCATCTATATCTATCACTTCAATTTTTGCCTTATAATCGTCTAGTTGCTCACTCAATTCTTTGTATAAATCTTGGGCTTTCTGGTAAATTTTTATACTTTCTTCTAAGTTATCTTCGTTATTTTCAAGTTTTGTCAACAAATCTTGCATTTGTTTATATTTATCATCAAATGATTTATCCATTATCAATAACCGCCTTTATGCTTCCATCTGAGAAAGTAATTTCAATTACTTCTCGATCTTTCACAGAGAATCGTGAATAAATTTCTTCGCCATTTTTATTTTTTATACTTATTTGTTTTTTTCTAAGTTCAATTAAATTTTTACTAGCTTCTAACCTAGCCTTGATAAGCTTAAGTTTCAATTTTTCATCTTTAAATCTATCTTGTATGTCTTTATCGATATAAGTCTTTAAAATCTTAATACTATTTTCTAATTCCAGAATTTTTCTATAAGGATTTTTATAGGATAAGTCTTTGGATAAAACATTCAATTTAAGTGTATATAAATTTATTTTTCTTTGAACAACAGCTTGGATTTGCCTTAAATATTTTTTATATTCGACTTCTATATCCAAATAATTCCTACTGATAAAAGAACCAGCTTCGGTTGGGGTTTGCAAAGACTTATCTGCTACTAAATCGATAAGAGTGGTATCGATTTTATGACCTATTGCCGAGATAATCGGAGTTTTTGCCTTAAAAGCAGATTCAATAATTTCTCTACTGTTAAAAACAGACAAATCTATGTCTGAGCCACCGCCCCTAGTTATAACTATTGCATCTAAAGATAATTGATCTAGATATTCTAAAGATTTACAAATTTTGCTAACAGCTTTTTGGCCTTGTACTTTTACTGGTAGTAATTTGATCGTAATATCGTTAGGTTTTTGATTAATGACAGAAATAAAATCAACAATCGCAGCGCCATCAATTGATGTAATTAAGCCAATTTTGTCGGGAAAATCTTTAATCTCTTTTTTATTATTTTCGTCAAAATATCCCTTATTATTAAATTCCTCTTTCATTTTTAAAAATTTAAGATATTGCTCTGATAGACCATCTTTGTCTACAGAATTGACTGCTATTGTTAGTCTTGAGGAATAATTATTTAATAATAGATTACCTTTAACAACTACATCCATGCCATTATTAAAATCAAGGCTAATATCACTAGTTTCATAATAATAAATGACGCAATCAATTATATCTTCATCTTCTTTTAATGAAAAATATAAGTGATTGCCATTATTTCTAATATTATAAACACTACCTTTGATATAAACTCTAGATAAAATCGGATCATGTTTGATGCTTGTTTTTATATATTCATTAAATTGTTTGACACTTAAAGCTTTTAACATTATGATCTTACAATTTTCCCTAAGACTGAATTAATTATTTGATAATCATTGTCGTTGCAATAAGTTTTAGCTAGTTCAACAGCTTCGTTTATTGATACTTGGTGAGGAATATCCATAAAATATATTTCGTTTACCGAAAGAAATAAAATGGATTTTTCAACTTTTGAAAGCCTATTGTATCTTTTTTTTAGATGGTTTTTGAGAATTTCTTCTATCTTTTCATAGTTTTCGTTGTATGAATTTATAGATTCTCTTATAAACGTTTCTTCTGATAAATTATGATTTTCTAAAACTTTGTCTAAATTTTCAATTTTATTAATGCTATCTTCGTAAATGAGCTTAAATATCCAATCTCTTTGTGTCTTTCTATTCATTAGATTTCAAGTTTTCCCACATTAACATTTATGCGACCAACAGTAAGACCAGTCATAGATTCAATAACTCTTTTTACATTTTCTTGGATCTCTTTGACAATCTTTCTTACATTTACATTTTTGCTCAAATTTATAGTCAAATCGATATTAATTTTCTCGTCTAATTGATTTACAAGTGCTTTAGGTTCTAGGTCTTTGTGGTTAGTTGTTACAGATGAATCCTCTAAATTATAAACACCATTTACTTCTTTGCAGGCTCTTATAGCCAATTGCTCAAGTATTTCATTTGCTATTTTTACATTGCCATGTCTAAAAGAATTAGCCATCTATTTCTCCTTATACTCTTGATAAATAATCTCCAGTTCTTGTATCAATTTTTATAACATCACCCTCATTTACAAAAATTGGAACATTAATTACTGCTCCTGTTTCAACTGTAGCAGGTTTTGTAACATTTGTTGCTGTATCACCCTTGATTCCTGGTTCAGTTTCGATAACTTTTAATTCAACAAAATTTGGTGCATCGACATTAAATGGTTTTCCTTGGTAGAATTTTATTTGAACAGAATCATTTTCTTTTACATATTTTATAGCTTCTTCAACAGCTTCATATTCAATACCAATTTGTTCAAAACTTTCTGGATCCATAAAATAATAAAGTTGTCCATCGTTGTATAAATATTGCATTTCTTTGGTTGAAATTATTGCGTTTTCAAATTTTTCATTTGGATTAAAAGTAACATCTTTTGTTCCTCCAGCCATTACTGATCTAATTTTTGTACGAACAAAAGCAGCTCCCTTACCTGGTTTAACGTGTTGGAAATCAATTACTTGATAAACATCATTATCATAAACAAAGGTAACACCTTTTCTTAATTCATTTGCAGATATCATAAATCCTCCTAATATTTTCTCACATTATTATACCATATTTTGTATTTTATTGGTACTAGAATTTATAAATATTTATGATTTTTATATAATAATTAGGAAATTATACAATATTAGGGTATAAAACTCTTATGAAAACTTTTGCTATTATTTCAGAATTTAATCCCTTTCATAACGGGCATAAATACATCTTAGAAAAATCAAAGAATATTTTAAAAAATTACACTGCCATTAGCTTAATGAGTGGTGATTTCGTCCAAAGAGGTGACCCAAGTATTATTGATAAATTTTCAAGGGCCAAATCTGCAATGGATGCCGGCTTTGATATGATTATTGAAATGCCAATCCACATAAGCTTGCAAGCAGCGGAATTTTTTGCTAAAGGTTCGGTTATTATGCTTGATAAAATAGGAGTGGACTATCTTTGCTTTGGAATCGAAAATTTAGAAGCTGATGATTTCTTGAATAAATCTTATTTTTTGATAGAAAATAATGATAAACTTGAAAAGCTCACTAGAGATAATCTTGAAAATAAATCGTTCGCAAAAGCCAGATATGATTCTATTGCTAGCTTACTTAATGATGATAATTTCATCTCTTCAAACAATATTTTGGCCTTTGAGTATATTAGGGCAATAAATAATATTAATTCAAATATTAATGTCCTACCAATAAAAAGAATCTCATCTCTAAATCAAGATGATTATCTAAGGGAAGATTTTTTTTCATCCTCAACTGCTATTAGGAAAAATATTTATGGAGATTATAAGAAGCATTTGCCAACTTATTCTTATAATGAGATTGAAAATTTCAAAGACTTGTACAACTTTACTAATTACGATTATTTTTATGATCTTTTCAAATTTCTATTATTGATAAAAGATAAAGATATGAAAAATATTATTGGTTACGAAGAAGGACTTGATAATTATCTTAAAAAAATAGCTTATGTAGAAAAAGACATAAATTTATTTCTTGAAAGATCAACAAATAAAAGATTTACTACTTCAAGAATAAAAAGACTAATACTTAATTACATTTTGGGAATCACACAAAATTTCAACGACTTTGATATAAACTTTTATAAAGTATTGGCTTTTAATGAAAAATCACAAGCTATTTTAAGAAATCCAAATTTAAATTCCTTTCTTTGCAAAAATGATAGAAAAAATTTATCCCCTACTGATAAAATTATTTTAGATAAAATGATAGAAGCTTCAAATTTATTTTCTTTAGCAACAGGAAGACCTTTAAACTTTGATTATACAAACAAGATTATAAAATTATAAAAAAAGTGATATCAAAATCTTTTACAATTTTTGATATCACTTTATATGTCTAATATTATATGTATTTTATTCTGGATCGATTGCGTCTACTGGACAAACAGAAGCACAAGTTCCACAATCTATGCAAGTATCTGCATCTATTACGTATGCATCATCTCCAGCTGAGATAGCATCTACAGGGCATTCACCTGCACAAGTTCCACAAGATATACATGTATCTGCTTCAATTTTATAAGCCATTGTATTACCTCCTAATTATTATATAGATAGTATACGATACTTATTCATTTTTGTCAATATTTGGTTATATTTATGCTAAATTTAGCAATTTTAAAGAAAATTTATTCATTTTGATAATGAATATCATTCTAATCTCCATGTATTTCTGACAAAGTAAAAGTTTTTTCAATTAGCTGGTCTTCATCATTTTTGATTCTAACTAGGCATTCCTCTTTTACGAAATCATTTTTAATTACAATTCCAGCTCCTTCGTCAGTAATTATCTCGCTACCACATTTTGGCATGGTTCTCTTTATTTGTTCATAACAATCTTCTTCATATCCCAAGCAACACATAAGTCTACCACAAACACCTGAAATTTTGTTTGGATCTAGGCTAATATTTTGATCTTTAGCAAATTTTATAGATAAGGGTGTAAAATTTGTAAGATGTCTAGAACAGCAACACTCTTGACCACATGAACCGTAGTGTTTTAATAATTTAGCGTGATCTCTAACGCCAATTTGCCTTAGCTCTATCCTGCTTTTAAATCTTGCTGCTAAATCTTTTACTAATTCCCTAAAGTCAACTCTATTAGCTGCTGTAAAGTAAAATGTTAGCTTAACTTTGTCCAAAGTATATTCACTTTTTACTATTTTCATATTTAATTTATAAAAGTCCGCTCTTTTTTGACAGATCTCCAAAGCTTCTTTAGCATCTAAGTTATTGGTTTTTTGTTGTTCTAGATCCTTATCACTAGCAATTCTTATAATTTCTTTTAGTCCATTATTATACTTGCTTTTATCCTCATCTATTTTTAAAACAACTACCTCTCCTATTTCTAATCCGTTTTCACTGTCTACTACAACTTTTTGTTTTAAGTGTAAATCTAAATTATTTGATGTAAAGTAATCTATTTTCCCAGCTTCTATAAATCGAATACCGACTACAATCAAATTTCTACCTTCCTTTATTGTATATGTTAAAAATAATCTCTTCTATTGCCAAATCAAAATTTACATTATTTTTTAGTTCTAATCTAATATCGCTAATAAAATTAACAATTTCTTCTAATTGGTCAAAATTTAATTGACACAAATTAAAAATATTATATGATAGTTCTTCGCATTCTAATTCATCGCCATAGTATTTTTTATTAATAATAATTTTAAATATATATAAAAATCCATCTATAATTTCGTATTTCTCTTCTTTATTTTGAAAAAAATCTTTATTTTCATAAAATACGGCTATATTTTTTTTATAGACTTCAGAAATTATCATGGAAAGTTTTTCTAAATCAATATTTGATTTTTCTTCCTCAAAGCTTATTCTAATTATTTGGCACCTAGATCTAATAGTTGATAACAATAAATCTTTATTTGTTGTTGTAAATATAATAATATTATAACTTTTAAGATCTTCTAAGGTTTTTAGTAAGGCGTTGGATGCGATTTTATTCATATTTTGACTACGGTGTATTATGTAAATTTTAACCTTGTCATTTCTTGGCTTTAGATAGATATCTTTTATAAGATCTCTTATTGTATTAATATCTATTGTATCTAAGTTTTTGTCAATAACAAATAAATCAGGATTTAACTCTTTTTTTAAATTTATTCCATTTTTGCTAAATATTTTTTCTGCAAAATCATAAGCTTTAGATAAATTTTCTGATTCATTAATTCCTTCAAAAATATAAGCGTTGGATAATAAATTATTATTTATTTGTTCTTGTAAAATCCTCATAGTCTAATGTATTGATCCACATCGACTACAAAAATTGTTGCACCACCAACTGTAATATCTATAGGCACTGTATTTGTTAATAAAGAACTTTCTGATGATGGATTAATTATTGTAGTAGTTGTATTTCTTCTCTTACAATTAGATTCAATAATATTTAAAACTTCCTTTAGTTGATCTTCTTCAACACCTATCAAAAGAGTGGTATTTCCTTTTTTTAGAAATCCTCCAGTTGTTGAAAGTTTTGTAACTCTATAAGAATGTTCAGTAAGAGCGTCCATCAAAAAATTTACGTCAGCATCTTGAACTATTGCTATTAATAATTTCATATTAATCCTCCAAAATTTTATATATCAAGCTTAAAACATTATCTGTAACTTCATCAACGCTTAAACTAGCATCAATTTTTACAATATCTTCTTTAAATTTTTCTGCCATATCCAAATATGCATCAAAAATATCTTTATGAAATTGAAAATCTTCATTTTCTAGTCTATCAGCAGAAAAATTCGCTCTTTTTCTAAGTAAAGCTTCTTTATAATCGATGTCAAAAAATATGGTTATGTCAGGTTTTATGCCACTTGTTGCAAAATTATTTATTTCCTCTACTTCTTTTATACCAAGTTTTCTGCCAACACCTTGATATGTCAAAGAACTTAGAACGTATCTATCAGAAAAAATAATTTCACCTTTGTTTAGTAAGGGCTTGAATTTTTCTTCAACCAATTGAGCACGACTTGCGGCAAATAACAAAGCTTCGGTTTTATCAGCCATCTCTTTATTATCATTGTCGATTATAATATCTCTAATTTTTTCTGATATTTTTGTTCCACCTGGTTCCCTAAAGACATTTACTTTGTAACCTTGATTAGTTAATACTTCATTTACTTTTTTTAGTATCGTAGTTTTGCCTGAACCATCAGGTCCTTCAAAAACAATAAATTTCCCATTCATAGATATATTATATCAGATTAAAGGAAAGTTTTTCAATATTATACAATTATATCATATTAAATTATTAGAATATTTATATTAATTTGTTGACAATATTTATAAATTCTACAAATAAAAAAAGACCCTAAGGTCTTTATCTTTTGATGATTAATTTTCTTCTTCTTGCTCTGTTTCACCAACAGTTGGTACGTCAGCTGCGCTTGTTTCTTCAGTTTCTTCTGAAATTTCTTCTTCACTAACTTCTTGTAATGAGCAAATTACTTCATCTTCTTCTCCAAGAATAGTAATATTTTCATTGGCAAAAATATCAAGATCAGCTATAGTTTTATTATCTCCAATTTGAATGTCAGCTACATTAACATCTGCTGTTTGTGGAATGTATTTTGGTAAACATTCAACTTCAACTGTATCCAAATTTTGTACAAGTACTGATTGAGCAATTTCAATATCATCTCTTCCTATCAATACTATAGGAACAGAAACTCTGATTGTTTCATTTTGGTTGATTGCTTGGAAATCTACATGTAAAAATTGATTTTTGTATGGATGTGTTTGATATTCCTTAATAAGTACATCTTTATTTTCACCATCTATATCTAATGTGATAATTGTTGATGTACCAGCTTGTCTAAGTATTCTATCAAAATCTTTTGAGATAACTTGAACATTAATATTATCTTCGTTTTTGGCATAAACAACGCCTGGAACTATATCTTCTGCTCTTAATTTATTAACTTTATTTTTTCCAATAGCTTCTCTCTTGTTTGCGTTTAAAACTAAGTCTGCCATATTCCCTCCTTATATATTCATACCTGCTAATTATACCCTATTTTAAACGTCTTTACAATTTTTTTTATTTATTATAGAATGTATATATAAGTTATAATAATATTTTAAGGAGATTACTATGGCAGATAGGAAAGTTAAATTTGGAACTCTTGAATTAAATGTTAGTGGTGACAAGTTAAAAGTCGGTGATAAAGCTATGGATTTTAATGCAACAAATCTAGATTTATCAAATTTTAATTTTTATAAAGATGCAAAATTTCCAGTAATTTTGTCAGTAGTTCCTTCTTTGGATACATCTGTATGTGAATTACAAACATTTTTACTAAATAAAGCAAATAAAGAAAATGATTATAGATTTAATATCATTACCATATCAAATGATTTGCCATTTGCTCAAGAGAGATTCATAAAAGAAAAAGATTCAAAAGAAATGACATTTTTATCTGATTATATAAAAAGAGAATTTGGCAATAACTATGGAGTTCTAATAGAAGAGTTAAAGCTACTCAACAGAGCGATTTTTATAATTGATGAGGATAAAACCATTAGATATGTTGAATATTTAGATCAAAACACAAATTTACCAGATATAGATAAGGCTATCAAAGCCGCTAAAGAATTATAATATAAAAGGGACTTAAAGCTTAAAACTTTTAGTCCCTTATTGTTTATTTAATAAATTCTTGGTATTTTTCTTTATCATAAACTACATCTAATTCACCAATAAAATTATAAATACCTTCACTTCTTGTAAATCTTTCTTTGAAGCGATATAAACCATCTTTAATATCTAGAGAGAATACTCCACCAAAATCAAAGTACCTATAATCATTTTTCATAGTCCATTTAATTTCTTCCCAAATCATCTGATAATTTGGCATCAATTCTCTATTTTCATTTGAGCTTGCAGCATACAAATAATAAACTTTGTCATTATATGGTATTAGTAAAGACGAAGATAAGGCTTTATCATTGTAATAAGTTGTGAAAATGTGGCCATCCATATATTCCATTAGTCTTTGGAAATAATCCTTTGGTCTATGTCCTATGCCCTGTCTTTCTGCCATAATTTTTGTTAGTTCATAAAATGTATCTACTTCTGATAGGTCTTTTGTATGGATAGTTTTTAGCTTGTTTTTGTAGGCCTTTCTAATATTTCTTCTGCATGATGTTGAAAAACTTGCTAATAATTCATCTTCATCTCTAAAATTAATATCCAAAACCATATTATGTCTAGGTTGGGTGAAAGCATGGTTAGTTAGTGGATATGTCCTAAATTCATAACCCCTATTTTGATATTCGTAGATTATTTTTTCATTAAATAATATTTCCGGATCAATCCTAAGCAAAAAAGCATCGTATTTATCTTTTAGAGGAGCTACTTCTTCGATTAATCTTTCAACTAAGTCAAAATCCCAAAAGTCGCACACTGGACCTCTTGGTGCATATAAAAAATGTTTACCGTTGGTATTTTTTATTCCTATAACGCTTAAAGCTGCTATTATTTGCTTATTTTCTTCTAAATATACATAATCACTAGTCCAATTGTTTTTAATTTTTGACCAATTAGGATCTTGCATTGGTTTAGCGTAAGGACTATTTCTTACAAAATCTATGTATCTTTGAAAATCTGTTTCATTATCAACTATTGGCATTTTTACTCCTTGCTTATTAAACTTTCGATTAGACTTAAGGTGGTAATTGCTCCAATACCTTTTTTGTGAGTTATAACATTTACATCCAAGTCTTCTAAATTTTCATAATCAATATCACCAATTACCATACCATTAACTACAGAGCTTCCTACATCTATAAGCAATTGACCATCTCTAAAGTATTTTTTGTCAAAATAATTAGCCTTGCCAATAGCAGATATAAAAATATCTGAATTTTTTACAAGTTCAACTGGATTCTTTGTTGAGCTGTTCATAATGCTAACAGTTGCTCCATTTTTTGACAAATATAATGCTAGAGGTAGACCAATTAAATTTGTACTATTAGCAAGAGTTATACTTTTTTTCTTGATTTCTGAAAATTTTGTTATAGTTCTTGCAATAGCCTTACTTGTTGCAGGCAGTGAATCAAAAATTCCTGCCATAACTCTTCCTTGAGATCTGTATGTAAAACCATCTAAATCTTTGATAAGAATTTTATCTCTTAAAAAAGGCAAGTATTCATTATTAGCAAATGGCATAATTATTATAAATCCATCATCTTTGCTTTGAGAATTTAAATATTCTAAGATTTCTTCTTTTGGAACATCAATTTCAAAGTTCTTATATTCATAAGCTATATTAAAGGCAACTGATCTTTTTACTAAAAAATTTTTATAGGCTATACCCTCGTCATTTGGCCCTTGAGATACAATAATTAGTTTGTTATTAATTTTCTTTGACCTTATCTTTTCTATTAGCTCATCTTTTATTTCATCTGTAGTTAAAATTTTCATATAATCTCCAATAAAAAAACGCCCCTTGGACGTTTTATTATATTTTTAAAATATTCTTCTGGCTCCCTTGAAATAGTTTTTATAATAACTATTATACAAATTATCGTATTTTACGCCAGTATTTGGACTTGAAGCATGAATGAAACTACCATCTGAACCTGTTATAATTCCAACATGGTCAATACCATTTCCTTTCATAGAAAAGAATATTAGATCTCCTGCTTGTAAATTATTATAATCTACTGCATATCCTGCAGACATTTGACTAGATGCAAGGTGAGGCAAGGAAATTCCAAGTTGCTTATAAGCGTAAACTACAAGTCCTGAGCAGTCAAATCCACTTGATGGATTTGCTCCTCCCCAAACATAAGGATATCCTGCAAATTGACAAGCAATACTTGCAGCTTTACCTCCGTTAGCATTAATTTGTAAGTTTTGATTTTTATTGGAAATGAAAGTTTGTTCTTCTTTTACAGATTCTTCTTTAACAATTTCTTGCTCTTGTTTTACTTCTTCAACAGCTTCTGAATTTTCAAGGACTTCAGATGTTGACATATAATATGATGAAGCGTAAGCCTTTGATCCATTATAATCAAATTTTACCCAACCATTTGAAATTTCACCGACCACCTTGGTATTTTTGCTCAAAACGCCAATAATTTGACCATCATTAGGCTTATTTCTAACATTTATACCTTGAGAGTTAGCAACCCATCCAGTAAAGGCTTGACCGTAAAATTCTTCATAATTCTCATTTGCCCTATTTTCTTCTGTTTGAGCATTTTCATTTACTATTTGACTTTCTTCTGTAGTTTCTGTGCTATGATTTTCTAATTCCTTAAAATTTTCCTGATTAGCTTCATTGACATTTTCTTGGTGAAGCTCTTCATTTTCTTTTTCGGCATTAATTGATTCAACTAAAGCTTGAGGATAATAATCTGAAAGATAAGCCAAGCTTACATAACCATAATCTGTTTTTAGCCAATCTCCGTCAATACTTCCATCAATTTTTTGACCAGCTGTAATGGTATTAACAATGTTTGAAAAGCTAGCCATATCTTTTGAGCTTCTAATGTTTAAGGCTTTTGTGTTTACAAATTTACTGACAATTTCATTTGCTTGTTGGTTAGTATTATCATTTGCATTTGATGTTTCATTATTAGAATAGCTTTGATTTTCAAGATCTTTTTTATTTGATGCTTCAATCTCGTCTGAGGAATTTTCATTTAAATCTCTTTGGTCATTTTCTACTAATTCTTCATTAGAATCTTCCAAGTTTTCTTGATTATCTTCAACATTTTCTAAGCTTTCTTCATTCATTGGATCATCTTCTTCATATTTTTCATTCTCATAAACAGCAGTAATTGTATCTAGCACAATCTCTTTTGCTGCCACTTCTATTTGTAAAACTTCTACTTTGCTATCGTCAGTTTTTTTAACTTCTCTTTTTTCATTTGAAATTGAGGTGTTTTTTATATCTTTGGTATAATCTGATTTTGCCAATGAGTATTGGTCGTATATATTATCTGTATAATGAGGTTTAATCATTGAATTTGTATTTTTATCAGAATCTAAATTATTCATTGTAGAAGCATAAACTGTAGCACCTGCAGAAATTGCGGCTAGTACAGAAAAAGCTGCTCCTATATTTTTTTTATTCATATTATTAATCATCTCCTGGTAAATTTTATATTCTTAATTAATCTTTCTATATGTTATCTTATTTTTACAAATTAGTCAACAATATATTACAAAAAAATTACACTTTTAACATATTTATGGAAAATTTTTGTAAAATTTCCTTGTAATATGAGAAAAAGTGTAATAAAAAAATGATTTTTTATTAAAAATAGTTACAATTTGTAACCTTTATGTAAGGAGCAAACCTATAAGCCGTGTTCTGTATTTGATAATCATCTATCTAGGCTTACTGTCGCCAATAAGCTCAAGCGAACAACCATTCTGGATCAAGACCGAGCAAGTCTTGTTTTACATCCCTTCGTTCTTGCACCGGATGGGGTTTACATAGCCTATATGTCACCATATAGCTGGTAAGCTCTTACCTCACCATTCCAACCTTACCAAAAAATTGGCGGTATACTTTCTGTTGCACTATCCTTAAGATCACTCTCACTTGACGTTATCAAGCATCCTTGCTCTGTGGTGCACGGACTTTCCTCGTACTAAGCCGCGATTATCTGGCTTACTCCATGATTTAATATACCAATTTAATTTGATTTGTAAAATTCTCTTAAATAAAAGTTCTAAATGAATCTTCTTTAGAAAAAGTACAAACTTTGACATCAGTCATTTCTTTAATTACTTTTTCTAATTTATAAATAATATGATTTTCGCTGGCAAAATGACCGGGATCAACTATAATTAGACCTCTGTTTGAATAATCCATAGCCATATGATAAGAAACATCTCCAGTTACCATCAAATCACAGCCTTGCTTTATTGCATCATCAAAAAGAGATGAACCTGAACCACCGCAAACTGCAATTTTTTCTATTTTTTTATCTAAATTTCCATAGCTAATAAGCTTATTTGCTTTTAATTTTCCTTTAACTATTTTTGAAAATTTATCAGCACTAATTAGATCTATATTACCAAATCGACCAAGGCCAATTTCTTTTCCATATTCTAAAACTTTAGGATTTTTTATATCCAAAATTTCGCACAAATTATCATTTAGTCCATCAAAGGCTATATCTAAGTTTGTGTGCATGGCAAATACTGTAATATCATTTTTTACTATTTTTTCTAATCGTCTATAAAAAGGATCTGCAAAATCTATGGAATTTGTTGGCTTAAATAAATATGGATGGTGAGTTATGATTAGATTACAGTTATTATTTTCTAAAGCCAAATCAATCCCCTCATCTTCTAAGTCCAAACTTATCAAAACGCCCTTTAATTTATTGTTAAGATTTCCAATTTGAAGTCCTGAATTATCCCATTCTTCTTGTAAATCTAAAGGGTATTTTTTGCACAATTTATCTATTAACTCTCTAATTTCCATATATTTTCTATCTCCTCAATTGCTTTAAGTCTTTCATCTATTCTTAAAAGTGCATTTTTATCCTGAGATTTTTCCAAAATGTCTTTTTTAAAAGCCATATTCTTCTTATAATCTATTCCAAGCTTCTCTTGTAGCAATTTGCTTTTATTTTTTATGTCATCCTTCCCATAGTAAGTTTCTGCAAGGTTTAATTTTTTTCCTTTTTTGTAAGAAGTTTTTATTATATCGTAATATTTATCATTTTCATAAGATAAGAAATCGTTAATTATTTCAAAATCATTTTCCGATAAGAAAATTCTCAATTTTTCTGTGTTAATATTGCTTGCAAGAATCATATAATCTAAATTTCTAGCAAAATCCAATGAATCTTTTATTATATCCATAATTGTATTTGCTCCCATGCCAGCAATTATAGCTATTTGATTATTAGCCTTTTTAATATTTTTAAAACCATCGGTAACTTTTGTTCTAATTATTTCTTTCGTATCTTCATCTAAAGCTAATTTTAACTTTTCTAAGGATTTTTCAGATATGTCTGTTGCCAAAATATCCTCACTTATCCCATTTTTTGCCAAATATAAAGGAACTAATCCATGATCAGTTCCTATATCTATAACATTTTTTCCTTTGTCTATTAAATTAATAATATCCATCAATCTTTTTTTATCGTTCATTATAAAAAATCTTTCAAGGAGTCGCTTTTGTTAGGACTCTTTAACTTTCTTAAAGCTTTTGCTTCTATTTGTCTAATTCTTTCACGAGTTACATCAAATTCTTTGCCAACTTCTTCAAGTGTCCTTGGTGTACCATCTATTAGACCAAAACGTAATTGTAAAACTCGTTTTTCCCTTGATCCTAAGCAAGATAAAACATCATTTAAGTGTTCACGAAGCATGGTGTAATTTGCCGCCTCGTCAGGACTTACAGCACTTTCATCTTCAATAAAATCTCCCAAATGAGAATCCTCTTCTTCTCCTATTGGAGTTTCAAGTGATACTGGCTCTTGTGCAATTTTTCTGATTTCTTGAACTTTTTCAACATCAATGCCCATTTGATGTGCAATCTCTTCATTTGTAGGATCGCGACCTAAATCTTGAACTAGTTGTCTTTGGGTTCTAACAAGTTTATTTATTGTTTCAACCATATGAACTGGTATTCTTATAGTTCTTGCTTGATCAGCTATGGCGCGAGTAATCGCTTGCCTTATCCACCAGGTTGCATAGGTTGAGAATTTAAAGCCACGATTGTAATCATATTTATCGACAGCTTTCATAAGGCCCATATTTCCTTCTTGAATAAGGTCCAGAAAACTCATTCCTCTTCCAACATATTTTTTGGCAATAGAAACTACTAGTCTGAGGTTTGTTTCAGCAAGTTTTTGTTTGGCTTTTTTTGATATTAAAATTGCTTTTTTTAAAGCTACTATGTCGTCACTATCAAGTGATTCTTTATCTAAAATTGTTCTTGAAATGGAATTTAGATTAATATATTTATCCAATTCTTGTATTTCATCTTCTTTTAGCAAGTAACCTTCCTTTAATTCTTCTGCTCTGCGACCAGCATAAATTAAAGCATTTATTGTCATCTTATCAAAAGTTTTCATAAATTCTTGGCTAAGAGCCTTTGATAATAGTTCAGTAAATGATTCATAGACAAAATTAACTACATTTTCATTTTCGTTTATATTTATAAAATGATCAAAGGAGTCAAATAAGTCACACAAAGAATTAGCATCGCTTTGGGAAAGTTCATTTTCACTAACAGAATTTTGAGCTATATTGCAAATTAATATCTTTGCCTTTAACTCTTCCAACTTTTCTAGGTCTGTCTCATCTAGTGATATTTCTTCAAATAATTTTCCAATGGCTATAATGCTATTTATGTTTTCTAAACAAGTATCTGTTAATTTATCAGAAACCTTTAGCTGATTATTGCAATCAATAATTGCCTTAGCTATGTTTCCAAAAAATATATTGTTGGATAGTTCTATTTTATTTTGTTTATTGAGTCTAATTCCCTGTAATTTTTTATAGGAAATATCCCCCATTTCCATTTTTCTTGCTAGGTCTATTTCTTCTCTGGCACTTAATAATGAAACTTTTCCTATTTCTTTTAAGTACATTTTGACTGGATCATCTAATTTGATCCCAGAAATATTTTCTACATCATCTATCTCTTCAGTTAATTTATCATCGTCTAAATTTTCATCATCTATGGGATCTTCATCTTCTAAGTCATCAGCAATTGTTTCATCATCTAAATCTTCCTCAAGTTCTGCTTCAGGTTTTTCAACTATCTCGATCCCACTGTTAATAATTTGAGAAATGACGTATTTTTTGCTATCATCTTCAATTTCTTTGAATGTTTCTAATGTATATAATTGTGTATATGTTATAAGACCATCCTGAGATTCGCTAATTGTTTGGAATTCCTCAATTATTTCTCTTAAAACATCATCATCAAGCAACTTATCGCTTTCGCTAGTCATTAATTCTCCCCTTGAACTTACTTTCTTTGAGATTTTAGTTCTCTTAACTTTCTTCTCTTCTCATAAAGTTTTATCTTATCCATTAGCTCTTCAGTCATTATTGGATTTGTATCATCTCTAATATAGTTCAAAATGTAAGTATAATCTTCATCATTTTGATCAAATTTGTCTAAATCTTTATCTATAATAAATTTTTTTACATTTATAATCTTTTCATTGATTAAATACTTATCAAAAAAATCTTTATTTTTTAAATAATCACTCTTTTGATTAAAAATCAGCCTTAAAATTTCTAATTCGTTAACATTAAAGGCTCTTTTTTCAGAGCTTACAATAATTTTAGCTTCTTTGTTTTGCTCATAAGTATTTAGGCTATTTTTTTTATAGCTAGTATTCTTACTATACTTGTTTATAGCTTGATTCAAAGTGTTTTTGTCTATAGAAAATAAGGTTGATACATTATTTATAAAAATTTCCCTAGTCAAATCCTTATCTATACTAGCAAGAAATTCGACAAAAAGATCTAATTTTTCATATTTTTCATTATCTTTAGCATTGCTATAAATATCTAAAATATTATTATATTTATAATTATAAGCATCATAAGCCATATCTTGTCTTTCTAAAAACTTATCTTTGCCAAATTTTTTTATAAAATCATCAGGATCCAAACCCTTATCTAATTTTATAACTTTGGCAATAACATTTTCAGCCAAAAAAATATCCACTGCTTTATTTGTTGCTTTTATTCCTGCTTCGTCCTGGTCATAACAAATAAAAACATTATCAGCATATCTTTTTATTAGTTTTGCCTGCTCATTAGTTAGGGCAGTACCTAAAGATGCAACTGCATAATCAATTCCATGGTTGTTTAAGGCTATAACATCCATATAACCTTCAACTAAGATAATATCCTTATTTTTTTGTTTCTTAAAGATATTCATCCCATACAAATTGTAACGTTTTTTAAAAATTTCTGATTCTGGCGAATTTAGATATTTGGGCATTGCATTATCAATACTTCTACCACCAAAGCCTATTACATTTCCATAATGATTAATTATTGGAAAAATAATTCTATTTCTGTATTTATCGTAATATTTGCCCTTAGGAGATTTTTTGATAAGACCTAGTTTTTCAACATCATCTTTGTCATAGCCTTTGTATTCAACATATCTTAATAAGTCGTCCCAAGAATTTTTGGCAAAGCCAAGCATAAATGTATTTACAATTGCAGATGAAAGTGATCTTTTCTTTAGATAATTTATAGCATCTTTATTAGTTAAAAGATTTTTATAATAAAACATCATAATATCTTTGTTGATATCATAAAGAATTTTATTTTTTTCATTGTTGGAAAAATCATCAGTATAGGATAAATTAACCCCAGTTTTTTCAGCTAAATATTTCAAACTTTCTGCATAAGAAAGCCCTTCTTTTTGCATAATAAAAGAAACAACATCCCCTCCTACTCCACATCCAAAGCAGTGAAATAATTGTTTCTTCTCATCTACTGTAAATGAAGGTGTTTTTTCATTATGAAATGGGCATAATCCCTTAAAAGAGGATCCTGATCTTTTTAAATTGGTATATTCGCCTATAATATCAACTATATTAGCTCTAGATTTTATCTCTAAAATAGAATCCTTAGAAATCATCACCATAAAACCACCTCTTGTATGTTAACTATACTAATTAATCAAGCTCTCTTCAATTGCTGTTATTATTAAAACAAATTAACATCTCATTTGTTAGCTAATTATAATTAAAAAATATTTATCAAAAATATAAGAAATTTATAAAATTTTCTATAGAAAATTAGTAGATATAGTAAAAAAATTTTATGCAATAAAGCTCTTCACTTTAAATAAATTTTTAATATTATCAATTATCAATGATTATTTTTCAGTTAAATATATTTTTATACTTTAATTTTTTAAAATAATATATTATAATATAAGACAACAAAAAGAATACGTATTGTCCCTAGGAGAAACTAATGAATTCAGAAAATATTAATTTAAAAGAATTAGAAAAAGATAATAAGCTTTCTGAGCTATCCATAAAAGTTCTTGATGCTCAAAAATATAAAATTAATAAAAATTATTCATCAAGAATTCAGTTCCATCCATTCATCTACTTCTACTACATAGTGGATGGACAGGCAAGACTTGCAATAGAAAGTGAATCAATAAAAATTAAAAAAGATGATTTGATAATAATTAATTCAAATATTGGACATACACTTTACGTTGATGCAAATCTTAATAGTTTTGAATTCATGGGTTTTGGTATAGAATCTATCTCTATATCTAAACTAAATTCAAATAATGTAGAATATCCTCAAACCAATTTCTTTAATACTAACTTGGGTGTAAATAATAACGCCAAAGATATTTTCAGGCAAATTTTTAACGAAAAAAATAGCAATAAGGTTTTTGGTAATTCAATGGCAAATGCTTTGGCTGCAATGTTTATAATAAAAATACTTAGAAAATATGATGATAAAATTACCGTTCACCACGAAAGAAAAATAAATAGGCAAATTGATTATTTAAAACAATATATAGATAACAATTATTCCGATAATATAACACTAGAGGAACTTTCAGCTATGGCCTACATGAATAAATTTCATTTGATTTCAGAATTTAAGCAATCCTATAGGATCACACCAATTGAATATTTGATCCTAAAAAGAATCGAGATTTCAAAGAATTTACTGATATCAACAAACCATTCTATGGAGGAAATTTCTGCCATGGTTGGTTTTAATTCTCAAAGTTATTTTAATCAAGTCTTTAAGAAAAAATGTGGTCTTACACCATCACAGTTTAGAAAAAAACACAGACTCTAAAAATATATGAAATGAAAAATATAATTACAATAAAAAATTGCTGGCAAGTATTTTTTACTTCCAGCAATTTTTTTAATATTCGCAGCCTTCGCTATAATCTCCAGCTGCATTCCACAATAAGAATTCATTTTGTCCTTGATCGTATAAGGCATCAATTTCTGCTTGTACAGCTTCTGCATCATATTGCATCCAATTTCCTTCTCCTATCCAAGTTGCAGTAAAATCTTGTAACCATGGTCTAGAAATAGGTGGATGCTCTAATTCTTTAAGAACTTTTTGTTCTTCTTCTAAATATCTATATACTAAATTATAAGGTTCTAAGTCAGGCTTTTCTATATCAAATGACCAACTTCCCCAGTGAGATGGATAAATCATTGAAGATATTACATCGGTTTGATTTGAAATTTCATCAAAATCTTGACCTATACCCTCAGCACGCCTTACTTGTAAGGCGTAACCAAAAACGTCAACAGAAATTGGAACGTTATACTTTTGGAGTTCTTCACGGGCTCTTTTTACAAAACCTGTAATAGCTGCAACTCTTTTTTCACCTTCGGTCATGTCGTTGGCATCTTCATATTCGCCTCTTGAATAATCTAAGGTATCTGAAAAAGTCTCAAATCCTTCAGCAAATCTCACATAGTCAAATTGTATCTCATCAAAACCTGCCTTTGCAGCAAGTTTTGCAATTTTTAAATCATAATCACAAACTTCTTTTAAAAATGGATTCATGAAAGCTTCACCACGATTATTCTTCCACAAGCTTCCATCTTTAAGGGTAAAGCCCCATTCTGGGTATTTTTCAGTTATAACCCCATCTTTAAAAGTTGTAATTCTCCCAATTACATAAATTCCTCGATCGTGAAAATCTTTAAGCATAGTTTTATAATCAACAGAATCAGATTTAGAATGTAATACATCCTCATCATCTGTGTCAAAATTCATCGTAACATTGCCCCAATCATCCTTAACATCAACAACAACCGCATTTAGTTTTGTTGTTTCTATAAGATTAATTAGTCTATTGTAAATTTCAGGATTAGTAATTGCTGTGGTATTTAGATAAAGACCCTTAACTCCATCTTTTGGATAGTATTTACATTTTTTCTCTTCAAGAGAAAGCAGTCTTGACGTATCATAATCCATGTTATAATCATCTGGAGTTACACCAACTTCATATGGTTTGCCTTCTTCTTTTTCTATAGCTTCGTTTATAAGTCCTTTTTCAGAATTATTATCCAAAGCTTTTTCATCCTCTGAATCTTTCTCTAAAGAATCATAAGTATTTGTGGTTTTTTCTTTGCTTGTATCTTTTTCTAAAACCTCATTTGTAATTTGACTATCAGATGAATCTTTAGAAATATTTTTTAAGTCTTTAAAATTACAAGAGCTAAGAATTAATACAAATGATAAAAAAAGTGAAAATATCCACATTCTTTTTTTCATATTCGCTCCTTTAAGTAGTAAAGAGCGAGCAAGCTTGCCCGCTCTTTATGAATGAACTTATATTATTGAATCATCATTAAGATTATTCTAATATATATTTTAAATTTAATCCGAGAAAATCTATGATAGATATTGAATTTGGAAAATCATATAAGTTTTTTCTCAATACTCTATCATCTCAAATCACTTTACTCATTATAAGCTTTAGTTTTTGTAATCGCACTTTCCACCCGGCTTCTTCAGGAGAAATTACGTTTCTACGCTTATCTCAAAAATGTAAAATGCTTCGCAATTTCCACCCAGTATGGCGTTTGTCCTCTCAAAGCACTTGCAGTGCTTTTCGCTTAGTTTTTCGGGCTCAGCTTCGCTTTGCCTCGAAAATGTAAAATGCTTCGCATTTTCCACCCAGTATGGCGGGACTACTTCACTACTTTAGTTACTACTCCAGATGCTACTGTTCTTCCACCTTCTCTTACTGCGAATCTTAGGCCTTCTTCTAGAGCGATTGGTTTTTGTAGGGTGATTTTGAATGTTGCGTTGTCTCCTGGCATTACCATTTCTACGCCTTCTTCTAGTTGGATATCACCTGTTACGTCTGTTGTTCTGAAGAAGAATTGTGGTCTGTATCCGCTGAAGAATGGAGTATGACGTCCTCCTTCTTCTTTGGTTAGTACGTATACTTGACCTTCGAATTCTGTGTGTGGGTGTACGCTGCCTGGTTTTGCTAGTACTTGACCTCTTGAGATTTCGTCTCTTTGTACGCCTCTTAGTAGGATTCCTACGTTGTCTCCACTTTCTGCTTGGGCTAGTGATTTGTGGAACATTTCTACGCCTGTTACTACTGCTTGGCTTGTTTTTTCGGTTAGTCCTACGATTTCTACTGTGTCGCCTACTTTTAGGGTTCCTCTTTCTACTCTTCCTGTTGCTACTGTTCCACGGCCTGAGATTGTCATTACGTCTTCTACTGGCATTAGGAATGGTAGGTCGTTGTCTCTTTCTGGGATGTCAAAGTATTCGTCTACTTCTTCCATTAGTTTTAGGATTTTGTCTGTCCATGGGCCTTCGCCACCTTCTTGTAGGGATTTTAGTGCTGAGCCTACTACTACTGGGCAGTTGTCTCCATCGAATTCGTATTCGTTTAGTAAGTCTCTGACTTCCATTTCTACTAGTTCGATTAGTTCTGGATCGTCTACTTGGTCTTCTTTGTTTAGGAATACTGCTATTTTTGGTACGCCTACTTGTCTTGCTAGTAGGATGTGTTCTCTTGTTTGTGGCATTGGACCGTCTGCTGCACTTACTACTATGATTGCTCCGTCCATTTGTGCTGCTCCGGTGATCATGTTTTTAACGTAGTCTGCGTGGCCTGGTGCGTCTATGTGTGCATAGTGTCTATTTGGTGTTTCGTATTCTACTACTGAGGTGTTGATTGTGATTCCTCTTTCTCTTTCTTCTGGAGCTTTGTCGATGTGTTCGTAGTCTACGTATTCACCTGTGCCGTATTTTTTGTTTAGTGCTTGGGTTATTGCTGCTGTTGTTGTTGTTTTACCATGGTCTACGTGGCCAATGGTTCCGATATTCAAGTGTGGTTTGGTTCTTTCAAATTGTTGTTTACTCATGTTTCCTCCTAATGAATCTTATACATATATTTATATTTTACCATAATATGCAATAAATTTCTACATATCATATTTTTAAAGAGCTTGATTTTTTATTTATTATATGGTAATATAAATAAGTAATGCCACTTTAGCTCAGTAGGTAGAGCGCATCCATGGTAAGGATGAGGTCCTCGGTTCAATTCCGGGAAGTGGCTCCATTTTTTTGCCTATTTGTAGGTATTTCAACGTTTTTAATAATAATTTTTCTTATATTAACGTGGTTTTCTGCCTCGGTTGGTAACATGATGGTAACTAAAAAACAAGACCTAAATTCTTATAACTTAGATATCTAGATTGTCATCAAATTTATTTATGATATTTTTTATTGATAAGGCAACCATATTATTTGGTGTAAATACCCTATTTTTTCACTTTTTTTAATCTAAGTTAAAACACTACTATTAACGTTTAAACATTCACAATCGTTCATATTTTCACTTATAAGTGATTTTAAAATCTTTTTATATACTAATATCTATACAGAAAAACAAAAAAGAGTCTGCATATCAGGAAACTCACAAATTATTGCTTTAATTATATTCAGAAACGTTTAACTCTCGTTTCAAAGCTTCCTGCAAAACATAAGAAAAGTTTATATCTTGCTCTCTAGCCATAATATCAAGCCATTGAGGTATGGTTAATGTTTTTTTAATCGATTTGTTATTTATGGCTTTTCTTACAAGTGGCATCCAAACGCTTATTAATACAGTCTTTTGATTATCAGTAATCTCTAAATCTTTTAATGCTGTAGGTTCTGGGATCTCTTCTCCATCGGTTTCCATAACTTCCATATATAGTCCAAGTACCTCTTCGGACATAAGCAATGCTTCTTCGTCTGTATCAGCACAAGAAAAACAACCAGGCAAATCAGGAAAAACTATATTAATTCCATCATCACCATATTCGAAAATCGCTGGATATACATATTTATCTTTCATAACACACTCCTTTATATTTATTATTATACGTGTAGATACACGTGTTGCAAGCTATTAAATGCAAAAAAAAGCTTTCGATCTCTTAATTAAGTTCCTATCTAACTTTGAAAATTTTCAGCATCTTTTTTGCACAAAAAAACACGTTAGAAAATACTAACGTGTTTGTGTTAAATTTATTAAGTTTTACATTCCTGAATTATTCATCATTTTTACTTCCCAATAACTCAATGAGTCGTCTGTTACAATATCCGGCCATTCCTCTTTTAAATAGTTAGCTATTTCTTGCCATTCTTTTTTATCTTCTTCGCTTAAATTTAACCATTCTTGTTTTTCTTTTTGTGTTGTGAACGTGATTTTTACGTTTGTATTTTTATTCTTTTGCATAATTATTTCCACTAATACATAAGAGATAATTCATAAGCAGTTGATCCTACACAACCATGCATAAATATATCTTCTGTTATTTCATTATTTTTTAACCTTTTTATGTACCTTTCATAATCTTCTCTTGTAGTTTCTTCACCTTCGCCTTCAAAGTATTCGTTAACTTCCTCATCACTTAGGCTAGGCCATAATTCTTTAAATTCTTTTATAACTTTAATTTTGTATTTTTCAAAAGTAACCATAATTTTATCCTAATTCAAAGTACATATGTTTATTGTACTATATAAGCATATAAAGATTTGATATGGCTGATAGTAAACTAATCTCAAAATCTGTTGATGGTAAATCCCTTTCTTTGTCAAATTTTTTTGTAATTTTTTAAATTCTATAAAAACCGTCTAGTTTATTCTTAAATAATCAATATCACCACCTCTAATTATTTAAATATGATAATTATTTTTAACATGGTATTTTGTAAAATTAGTTTATAACTTTTATTTTTGTACTATTTTATTAAAATTAGTTCTGCTTTTGTTTACTTGCATTTTTTCCATATCGTCTTTCAAGCTCTTCTTCCCGTTCTTTTGCTTTTTTTCTTCCTCATCAAGTCCTATACTTAATATATCTTTACCCTTTTTTGAATTGTTTATATAAATTCTAACATTAGCCATGTCATTATAAAATTGGCTTTTCTTGTTGAAGAATAATTTATGTAACTTACGGTAGTTCTTACTTTATGAAAATTTGTTAGTATCATCCTTTTCTGTCAATATAAATTTCTAGGCAAATTTCTCTATCATTTTACTTATTTTTAAAAACAATATTATGATTATTATAAAAAGTATAATCCAATATTTGCATTCTATTTTATCTCTCGATATTATCCTGATATTCTAATATTTTAAAGTATTATTCTTTTTGAATGAATCGGGTATATAATATATATAATTATTTTAATTTTATGGAGTGCATTATGAAATGGCAAGATAGGCAGAGAAGTTCCAATGTTAGAAAAGGTTCAAAAGCAAATAGTGGTTTTGGTGGATCACCTAGGCGTTCTGGACCAATTTTTATTCCTAGAGGCGGAAAAGGTGGTTTAGGCTCTATTATTTTCATTTTGATAATAATGTTTTTGCTTAAAGGGATATCTGGAATTGGATCTGATATTAATAACACTAATAATCAGAATATGGATAACCCTAAGCAATATCAAAATCAAAGCACTGATCAAGCTAATGCTAGAGATACATTAGAAGATTTTCTCTCTGTTGTGCTTAAAGACACTGAGGATGTTTGGCATGCAAAGTTTGAAGAGATGAATGCTGAATATGTTGAACCTACAATGGTTTTGTTCGAAGAATCAACTAGATCTGCTTGTGGAGTTGCAAGTTCTGATATGGGCCCATTTTATTGCCCAATTGATGAAAGTATTTATATTGATGTTGATTTTTATAGGCAGTTAAAAAATCAATTTGGTGCCGGTGGAGATTTTGCTTTTGCTTATGTTTTAGCTCATGAAGTTGGCCATCATGTACAAAATCAATTGGGGATTTTAGATAAAACTAGTAAACTTAGACAAACTTTACCGACTAAAGAATATAACAAATATTCTGTTGCTCAAGAGCTTCAAGCTGATTATTTTGGAGGCTTGTTTGCTTTTTATGTGGAACAAAAAGGCTATCTTGATCCAGGCGATATTGAAGAAGCTATGGATGCTGCAGCATCTATAGGTGATGATAGAATCCAAGAAATGAGTGGAAGAAATGTAAATGTTGACACTTTTACTCATGGTTCATCTTCTCAAAGAAAAGAAGCTTTTGATTTAGGTTATAAATATCACGATATTAATAATTCAATGGTATTTTTTGAAAATATTAATTAAAATTTTAGCTTTGCAATTTTTGTTGCAAGCTATTTTTTTGCTGAAAAAAAGAGCCCCATAAGGGACTCAATATTTTTATTACTATGCTAATTCTACTTCAGCGCCAGCTTCTTCTAATTTAGCTTTTAGAGCTTCTGCTTCATCTTTTGATACTTTTTCTAGTACGTTTGCTGGAGCACCATCAACTAATGCTTTAGCTTCTTTTAATCCTAAGCCTGCTGCATCTTTAACAACTTTGATTACGTTGATCTTGCTTTGTCCAGCTGATTTTAATACTACGTCAAATTCTGTTTTTTCTGCAGCTGCTGCTTCTGCTCCACCTGCTGCTGCTGGTGCTGCTGCTACTACTGCTGCTTGAGCTGTTACGTCAAATTCTTCTTCGATTGCGTGAACTAGATCTGATAGTTCTAATACTGTTAATTCTTTAATTTCGTCTAATATTTGTGTTACTTTTTCACTTGCCATTTTATTCTCCTTAATTAATTTTTTAAATAATGTTTAATTTAAGCTTAATTTTCTAAAATTATAAATATTAAGCTGCTTGTTCACTTTCTTCTTTTTTAGCACGTACTGCATCAAGTGCAAGGGCAATTTTTGCAATGGTGTTGTTAAGATCTCCTGCAAGAGCTCTAATTGGTGCTTGTGTTACATTTGCAAGCATTGAGTAAAGTGTTTCTTTGTTTGGTAATGATGCTATTGCAATCATTTGCTCGCTAGATTGGACTACACCATCTACTAAACCTGCTTTTATTAGAAGTTTTTCTTTTTGAAGATCTCCTTCTTTAGTAAAATCTACTGCTACTTTTGGACCTGTTACAGAATCTTCATTTGAGAAAATTAATGCATTTGAACCTTTAAGTTCTTTTGTTAATTCTTCAAAACCTAGTTCTTGGAAAGCAAATCTCATCATTGTATTTTTGTATACTTTGTATTCTGAGTTTCCTTGTCTGAATTTGCTACGAAGATCTGTTATTTCTTCAACGTCCATTTTGTCAAAACCAACTATTGTTATTGACTTTGCGTTTTCGATTTTTTCTTTAATCTCATTAACAACTTCTTGTTTAGCTGCTATAGCTTTTTCGCTCACTTTTTCACCTCCTAAAGGCTTTTGGTAGGTATTAAAAAACCCCACTTTATCTAAGCATAGTAACTATGCTTACAATGGTGGGGATTGTAAGTAATTTTTCCCACCTATACGCAATTATTAAACCGTTAGGTCTGCGTAGTCTTTGGTAGCCTGTTTATTTGACTATGATATTATATCACAATTTGTTTTTTTTGCAAATATTATTTTTCTACTAGATCCATTGCTCTTTGAGCAGATAATTTTACTCCAGGACCCATGGTGCTTGCTAAGGTAATTGATCTAATGTATTTACCTTTTGCTGCTGCAGGTTTTGCTTTAACTATTGCAGATATAAGCGCTCTGATATTTTCGCTTAATTTTTCTTTACCGAAAGATACTTTGCCTGTTGGTACATGTATTAAGTTAGCTTTATCTGTTCTATACTCAACTTTACCAGCTTTGATTTCAGAAATTGCTTGTTTAACATCCATTGTAACTGTTCCAGTTTTTGGGTTTGGCATTAATCCTTGTGGTCCAAGAACTCTACCTAACTTACCAACTGTTGCCATCATATCAGGTGTTGCAATTACAACATCAAAATCCAACCAGTTCTCTTTTTGAATTTTTTCTGCTAATTCTTCTCCACCTGCATAATCAGCACCTGCATTAAGTGCTTCATCTATACGGTCTTCTTTTACAAATGCAAGAATTTTTTGTTCTTTACCTGTTCCATGTGGAAGTACGATTGTACCTCTTACTTGTTGATCAGCATGACGGCTATCAACACCAAGTTTTACGTGAAGTTCTACTGTTTCGTCAAAATTTGCCTTAGCAACACTTTCTACTATCTCTAAAGCTTTATCAAGCTCATATTCTTTTGTTGAATCATAAGATTTTTTTGATTCTAAATATTTTTTTCCTCTTTTTGCCATTTAATTCCTCCTTAGTGGTTATCGAGTTAACTCTCCCACTAGTCTTCTACTGTGACTCCCATACTTCTAGCTGTTCCTGCTATCATGCTTACTGCTGCTTCTAAGCTTGCAGCGTTAAGATCTTGCATTTTTGTATTAGCAATTTCTTCTAATTGTGCACGAGTGATTTTACCAACTTTGTTTTTGTTTGGTTCTCCACTTCCCTTGTTAAGGTTGATAGCTTTTTTGATTAATACTGGTGCTGGTGGTGTTTTTGTAATGAATGTAAAACTTCTATCCGTATATACTGTTAATACTACCGGTATAATCATTCCAGCTTGGTCGGCTGTTTTTGAATTAAATGATTGCACGAAGTCCATTATATTGATTCCGTGAGGACCTAATGCTGTACCTACTGGTGGTGCTGGAGATGCTGCTCCTGCTGGTACTTGTAATTTGACTACTGCTTGTACTTCTTTTTCTGCCATAATTTACCTCCTTGTGGTCATATCGGGGGATTTCCCTCCCACTCTCTGACAGTTATCTAAAATTTTAGATTGTTTCTATATCAGAAAATTCTAAATCGATTGATGTATCTCTACCAAAAATATCTACAAAAGCTTTTATTGTTTGCTTTTCTTTGTCAATTTCTGTAACTTTGCCCACAAAATCTTTAAATGGACCTGCAATTATATTTACATCATCTCCGATTGCTACATCTAAGTCTATAACTACCTTCTCGTCTGTTACGCCAAATTTTCTTACTTCAGCGTTGGTCAAAGGTACTGGTTTTCTATCAGGACCTACAAAACCTGTAACTCCTTGAGTATTTCTGATGATATACCAACTTTTGTTGGTTATATTCATCTTTACCATTACATAGCCTGGAAATAGCTTTCTTGTTTTTACTTTTTTCTGATCGTTTTTGATTTCTACATATTCTTCTGTCGGCACTGTAACATCAACTATGTCAGGATTTTGCTCATTTTCAATCATTGATCTGATTTTATCGCAAACTCTATTTTCATAGCCAGTGTAAGTATGCACTACATACCATTTTGCCTGATCAGAAGAATTTTTTTCTTCATCGTTAGTATCTTCTACTACATTTGCTTTTTCTTCTAAGGATTCATTCCTATCGAAAGTTTCTGGCATCTTTCACCTACATCAAAAATCCTAATAGGAAAGCAAATAATTGGTCTAATAGCCAAATAGCCACACCTGTGATAGTACTAATTATTAGAATAATTATTGTATATTCAAGAGTGGTTTTTTTATCTGGCCATTGAATTTTTTTTCTTTCCTTACTAACTGCTGAGAAAAAGCTTTCTTCTTTTTTAGCCATTATATGCTCCTATTTTGTTTCTTTATGGATTGTATGCTTTCTACAGAATGGACAATATTTTCTAAATTCTAATCTTTCAGGATTATTTTTTTTGTTTTTAGTAGTATCGTAATTTCTGTTTTTGCATTCAGTGCATTCCAATTTTACTTTATCTGCCATTTAAACACCTCCTATTTTTATACGGATAATTCCTACAAGTGATTATGATACCCTGAATAGCTGTCTTTGTCAACATTATTCAAAGATAAATTCATTTATTTTATATGGTCAAATTTTCTGATTTTATGGTATCAATTATCTTTTGGCAACATTCTTTTGCTTTGTTATCGCTTTCTGCTTCTACCATTACTCTTATTAAAGGTTCGGTTCCTGAAGCTCTTACCAAAACTCTACCACTATCGGCAAGTTCTTTATTTACTTGATCTATCATTTGACATACTTTTTCATTTGACAAAGTTTCTTCTTTATCTTTTACTTTTACGTTTTCCAAAACTTGTGGATATATTTTTAGATCTCTTGTAAGGGATTTTAAATCAGTTTTTTGATCTATCATCGCTTCCATTACTCTTAGAGAAGTTAATATTCCATCTCCAGTGTTGGCGTATTTTCTAAATATTATGTGGCCTGATTGTTCTCCACCTATCTCATAATCATTTTCTTCCATTGCTTGATGAACGTATTTATCGCCAACTTTTGTCTTGACATAAGAAATACCAATTTGATCTAAAGCTTTGTAAAGACCGATATTACTCATGATAGTTGTTGCAACGGTGTTGCTTGGTAATTTGCCTTCATTTTTCATATATTTTGCACAAACATATATTATACCATCGCCATCTACTACATTTCCCTTAGAATCTACTGCTATACATCTATCAGCATCGCCATCAAAAGCAAAGCCAATATCAAGACCATTTTCTACAACGTATTTTTGTAGAGCATTTATATGAGTTGATCCAGAATCAACATTGATATTAAAGCCATTTGGTTTGTCATTTATTACATAAGTATCTGCTCCAAGAGCATCGTAAACTGGTTTTGCTATTGTAAAGCTTGCACCATTTGCACAATCTAATCCAACTTTAATTCCCTCAAAAGATTTATTTACAGTTTGAATTAGATATCCGATATATCTATTACGACCACCGATAAAATCTACAGTTCTGCCTATTTTTTCTCCTACGGCTAGATCTATATCTTTTATGTCAGAGTCTATATATTTTTCAAGTTCTTCCAAAAAGTCGTCTTTCATTTTTTCGCCCTTGGAATTTATAAGTTTTATTCCATTATCATAAAAAGGATTATGACTTGCTGTAATCATAACTCCACAATCAAAGTTTTCACTTCTAACTATATAAGATACTGATGGAGTTGTGGTTACGTGCAATAAATGTGCATTTGATCCTGATGATGTGATACCTGCTGATAAAGCATCTTCAAACATATATGAAGATCTTCTTGTATCTTTACCAATTACAATTTTGCCATTATATCCATTATCAGTTTTGAAGTAATCTCCCAAAAATCTACCGATTTTAAAAGCATGATAGACGTTTAATCCTTTGTTAGCTTCTCCCCTGAATCCATCTGTTCCAAAATATTTCATAAAACCTCCTTAAGAGTTTTCTAAATTACTATAATATTATACTCTCATATAAAAAACTCTTAAACTTTTTCTTTAAATTAATTGATATAAATTAAATTAAACTAAAAAAGAAAAATCAAATATAATCTTTAAGATTCAAATTTTCATATCGTAAAACTTATTAACAAATTCATTGATTTTTAGGAATTTGATTTTACTTTAATATTACAAAATATTAATATATTTTTTAAGAAATGGATTTATAATTTTACACAAAAAGAAGTTATAGCTGTTAATCTTACAAATAAAAAATTTATTTATCAAGAAAAAAATGTACGAAAAGCTAATAGAGGTGATTTTTCAGATGAAATTGCAAGAAATGCACAAATTGCCGAAGCACAAGGTCAATATTAATTCCATAGTATTAATAATTCCTAATATCATTGTGCTATTAATTATCGTATCTGATGTTATTTTATATGCTCAAGATATAATGCTAACTCCATATATAATAATTTTCTTGACCTTGATAATTTCTAATTTCAAAAACAATAATGATCAAATATTAAAAGTTAATTATGTCATTGCAACAATCAGTTTAATATCATTTTTATATTTGAAGCCTAACTACACTATTAGTCAAGCAACACAAACATTGAAAAAAAACTCCGTTGAAATTATAAAAATAGATCAGTTAGGATATGTTAAGAGAAAAAATATATTAGTTAGAGGTGAGTATGTATTTAGCGCGAGAGATAGAAAATTAATTATTTTTGATAATATTAACGGTGAGTTTAGCATAGTGAATAATTAGTGTATGTAAAAAGTTTTGTTGTCCTGTAAATACTTTTTGTAATTTTGTTTCTGGTCTGTTCTAGCATAAAAATTCCTCCTGATTAGTTTTTGTTTACCTAATCAGGAGGTTTTTATTCTCAAAATTATAAATAATCTCGAAATATGATTTTAGCCTAGCATTATTTTTTCTAATTCTAGAGGTTCGATATATTTATCGCCTTGGTAAGCTCTCATGTTTCCACCAGATATTTCATCTATAAGAGCAATTTTACCACCCTCTATTCTACCAAATTCAAATTTGATATCGTATAAGTCAAGGCCTTTTTTAGCTAATTCTTCTTTTACAAATTCGCCAATATTAAGTGCTAATTCTTTTAATTCTTCATATTCATCTTCTGTCATGATGTTTAGTAAGGCTAGGGCATCTTTTGTTATTAGTGGGTCATTTCTGTCGTCATCTTTTAAGGTGATTTCTACATATGGTTTGATTTTTGTTCCATTTTCGATGTATTGTCCATATCTTCTGATAAATGAACCTACTGCATAATATCTAACAATAACTTCTACTCCGTGACCAAAGACTTCAGCTTTTTTAACTACTGCTTCGTTTTTATCAAGGTCAGCTGATACATAGTGAGTTGTAAGTCCCTTTTCGTTTAGCTTTTCATAGAAGAATTTTGTCATTGCAACAGCTTGATGACCAGCACCTTCCATTGTAAGACCAACCGTGTTAGCACCTGGATCAAAAACTCCGTCACTTCCTGTAACATCATCTTTAAATTTTAATAAATATTCTTCGTCATTTAATTTGTAAACGTCTTTTGTTTTTCCTGTATATACTTTTTCCATAATTTACTCCTATAAATTAATTATTATATTTTTTTTGCCCTTTATAATTTTACCTACTTTTTGACCTTTGTCAGCTACAATTTTTAAAGTTTTTTCTAAGTCTTTAGGATCAATAAAAACAACCATTCCAATGCCCATATTAAATGTATGATACATTTCATCAGTATCAATATTTCCCCATTGTTGAATTTTTTCAAATATTGGGTCGATGGTTAAATCACTTAGGTCAAATTCTACTGCCTGATCTTCTTTTAAAACTCTAGGAATATTTTCATAAAGTCCACCACCCGTAATGTGGGCAATGGCTTTTACTTCAACATTTTCTGTAAGTTCTTTAATTTCTTTTGCGTAAATTTTTGTCGGTGTTAGAAGTTTTTCTCCAATAGTTATTTCATCGTCAAACTTATCATCAAGTGAAATTCCTGCTTGATCTAAACAAGCTCTAACAAGTGAAAAACCATTGCTGTGAACTCCTGATGAGTATAGGCCAACTGCTATATCTCCTTCTTCTAGTTTTTCTCCTGTAATTAACTTATCCTTATCAGCTAGTCCTACTGCAAATCCAGCCAAATCATAATCATCTTCTTTATAGATTCCTGGCATTTCTGCAGTTTCTCCACCGATTAAAGCTGCATTTGATTGTTTGCATCCCTCAGCAACTCCACTTACTAGTTCTGCCATTTTATGTGGGTCTAATTTTCCTGTTGCTATATAATCTAGGAAAAACAGAGGTCTTGCTCCTTGGCAAAGAATATCATTAACACACATAGCAACACAGTCAATTCCAACTGTATCGTGTTTATTCATATCCATTGCAAGTTTTATTTTTGTTCCAACTCCATCTGTTCCACTAAGAAGAACGGGATTTTTTATCCCTGTTAGATTTGGGGCAAAGGCACCAGCAAAGCCACCAATATCCGCCAAAACTTCATCGCTATGGGTTTTTTTGACGATTTGTTTGATAAGTTCTACTTCTTGGTAGCCTTTTTCCTTATCAACTCCAGCATCTTTATATGTGAGCTTTGCCATTATATTGCCTCAAGATTTTTATCATCTTCAATAACTTTATCTAACATTTCTTTTTTGTAAGATTTTAGTTTTTCTGCCAAATTTTCATCAGCTAAGGCTAGAATTTGTATAGCTAAAAGCCCAGCGTTGTTGCCACCATTTATAGCTACTGTTGCAACTGGAACGCCTTTTGGCATTTGTACCATAGATAATAAAGCATCAAGACCTGCTGTATTTGAGCCACCAACAGGAATTCCTATAACTGGTTTTATTGTCATACCAGCCATAACTCCTGCAAGATGAGCAGCCATTCCTGCAATTCCTATATAAACTTTACAATCATCTTTTTTTATGGTTTCTTCTAAAATGTTTAAGGCTCTATGAGCTGATATTACAGAAACTTCATAGGAAATTTCAAATTTCTTTAATATTTGGGTAACTTTTTTTGCTACTTCAATATCTGAAGCTGAACCCATTATTACTCTTACATCTGTCATTTTTTCCTCCTAGTTTTTAGAATAGTTTGGTGATTCTCTTGTTATTGTAATGTTGTGTGGATGGTTTTCTATTAGTGATGCAGAAGAAATTCTTATAAATTTAGCCTTATCGTAAAGTTCTGCCAAATCCTTGCTTCCTACATATCCCATACCAGATTTTAGACCACCAAGTAGTTGGTAAACAACTTCCCCAACTGGACCTTTGTAAGCAACTCGTCCTTCAACGCCTTCTGGAACGAATTTTTTGGTATTGGTTTGGAAATATCTATCGCCAGATCCATCTTTCATTGCTGCAAGGGATCCCATTCCACGATATTCTTTGTATTGACGACCTTCAAATACAATAGTTTCTCCTGGAGATTCTTCTGTTCCTGCAAATAGAGAACCTGCCATGATTACAGCTGCTCCACAAGCTAGGGCTTTGGTAATATCACCTGAGTATTTGATACCACCATCTGCTATTATTGGAATGCCGTATTTATTAGCTTCGTTAACACAATCTATAATTGCTGTTATTTGTGGTACGCCTATACCAGTTACAACTCTTGTTGTACAAATTGAACCTGGTCCTATACCAACTTTTACTGCATCTACTCCAGCTTCTATTAAATCACGAGTTGCATCTGCTGTTGCAACATTGCCTGCTATTACATCTAAATCTGGATATTTTGCTTTAATCTTTTTTAGAGCTGTTATTACGTTTTTTGAATGACCGTGAGCAGTATCTAAGGTGATGACATCAACCTTTGCTTCAACTAAAGCATCTACTCTTTCCATCATATCATTTGTGATTCCAACTGCAGCCCCTACTACTAATCTATTGTTAGCATCTCTTGCTGATTGCGGATATTGTCTTGATTTTTCAATATCTTTGATTGTAATTAGTCCTTTTAATTTGTTATCTTCATCAACTATCGGAAGCTTTTCTACTTTTGCAGATTCCATAAGTTTGATAGCTTCTTGCATTTTGATTCCTTCATAACCTACTACTAAATTTTCTTTGGTCATTATTTCATCGATTACACGACTTGGATCATCTTGGAATCTAACGTCTCTATTAGTTAGTATGCCTTTTAGATACATTTCTTTATCTACAATTGGTACACCGGAAATCTTGTAATTTGACATAATATCTAGGGCATCTTGCAAAATATTTTCTGGATGTAAGTAAAATGGATCAGTTATAACTCCATGTTCTGATCTTTTTACCACATCTACTTGTCTAGCTTGTTCAGCTATTGGCATATTTTTGTGAATTATTCCTATTCCACCTTGTCTTGCCATGGCAATTGCCATTTGAGATTCTGTAACTGTATCCATACCAGCTGACATCATTGGTATGTTTAATTTGATTTTTTTTGTCAAATAAGTTGTTGTATCTACTTCATTTGGTAAAACTTCTGATGGGCCTGGTACTAATAGGACATCATCAAATGTTAATCCTTCTCCTAAAAATTTCATTACTTATCCTTTCTAAAATATTTCACTGCATTTTCAAAGATTGGTTCACGGCTTACATTATAAACATTTTTAAACAAATCTTCATCAATTCTTTCAGCATGACCCATTCTACCTAAAATTTTTCCGTCTTTAGAAATTATTCCTTCGATATTGTAATTGGAACCATTAGGGGAATTTTCATATACTGAAAATATTTGATCATTTGCTAAAAGATCTTTTAATTTCTCATCGCTTACTATAAATCTTCCCTCACCATGAGATATTGGAATTCTGTAAGTTTTATCTAAGTCAGTTCCAAGAGTCCATGGGCTATTATTTGTAAGAGTTCTTGTATTTACAAAAGTTGCTATATGGCGAGTTGATGTATTATTTGTCAATGTAGGGTCATTTTCATCAGGGATTCTAATTTCTCCATAAGGCAAAAGTCCAGTTTTTACAAGAGCTTGGAAGCCATTGCAAATTCCCAATATTAAACCATCATTTTCATTTAACAAATGCTTAATTGCCTTAGAAACTTTTTCGTTTCTTAGAATATTTGCTAAGAATTTTGCAGAACCATCTGGTTCATCCCCTAAAGAGAAACCGCCAGGTATTACAAAAATTTGTGAATTTTCTAAAGCTTTTGCTAATTTTTCTATAGAATCTTTAATTTCTTCTTCGTCTTGATTTCTAAATACAAGTATTTGTGTTTGAGCTCCTGCATTTTTCAAAGCATTAGCTGTATCCCATTCACAGTTAGTTCCTGGAGCTGCTAAAATTAAAGCTTGAGGCTTTTGGCAAGGCTTGTCAGATTTTAGCTTTCTTTGAACTTTTTGTGGATTAAGTTTTTGGTATTTGATATTTTCGTAAGCTGGGAAAACTTCATCTAAATTATGGATATAAGAATCGTATAGTTTTTCTTTATCTAAAGAAACTCCATTTACAATTATTTCTTCAGTGAAAGTTCCTATATTTTCTATAAATTCACGATTGTCTTTATATTCGACAACAAATGATCCAAACATTGGATTATATAAATTGTCGTATTTGATATCAAAGCCAGTATTTCCAATAGCTTGCTCGTAAATATCTGCCAAAAGTCCCTTTCTAGTAAGAGCTATGGCTGAGATTATATTACCATCTCTTATATCTTTTATAAGTTTTTTATAATTACTTTCTAATTCGCCTAAATCTAAAGTGCCATCTTCCTTGTAATTTGTTTTTACCAAGCCGATTTTGCCCTTTCCTTTTAGGTCGTTTGTAATTATATTTTCAACATCCTCAGTTGTTACTGCAAAAGATATTAAAGTAGGTGGAACTTTTATATTTTCAAAGCTACCACTCATGCTATCTTTGCCGCCAATTGGTGGGCTTACAAAGTAATTACTTACCTCAAAGGCACCTAATAGGGATTTTAAAGGTTTTGACCAAGCTTTGCTATCTTCCATTTTTTCGTAAAATTCTTGGAAAGATAATCTTATTTTCTCTAAATCAGAGCCAACCGCTATTAATTTTGAAATGGATTCGACAACTGCATAATAACCACCTAAATATTGACTTTCTTCAGATAATTTAGGGTCAAAGCCATAAGTCATTAAAGAAACCGTCTTTGAAATTCCTTCTTCTGTTGGAATTCTTGCTGCCATAACTTGAGCTGGATTTAGTAGATTTTTTCCCCCTAATGGGTTTAGAACTGTGTTTCTTCCTATTGATGAGTCAAACATTTCTATAAGATTTCTCTTTGAAGATATATCAAGAGTTTTTACTAATTCGTAGAATTTTTCTGGATCTTCATCTTTTTCTACTAAAACTTCTGGCAAATCTTCGCTTACTACATCAACTTTTGCAAATCTTTCTGCTCCATCAGTGTTTATAAAATCATAAGAAAGCTTAGCAATAACTGTATCTTCATAATACATGGTCATTGTTTTATTATCAGTAATTGTTGCAACTTCTGTTGCTTGTAAGTTTTCTTCTTTGGCATATTGCATAAATAATTCTTTGTCTTTTTTATCTATTACAACTGCCATTCTTTCTTGTGATTCAGAAATTGCAATTTCAAAAGGTTTAAGCCCCTCGTATTTTAGTGGAACTCTATCTAGGTAAATATCAATTCCATCAGCTAATTCACCAATGGCAACGGATACTCCACCTGCTCCAAAGTCGTTACATTTTTTAATAAGTTTTGCTACTTCGCTTCTTCTAAATAATCTTTGGATTTTTCTTTCTTCTGGTGCATTTCCTTTTTGTACTTGAGCTGATTCAGTTTTTATTGAGCTAATTTTGTGAGATTTAGATGAACCTGTTGCTCCACCAATTCCATCTCTACCAGTTTTGCCACCGATTAGTATAACAATATCTCCTGGTATTGGATCTAACCTTTTGACATTTTCAGCTGGTGCAGCAGCAATTACTGCTCCACATTCAAGTCTTTTTGCCTTGTAACCTTCATGATAAAATTCATCTACAAGACCTGTCGCAAGACCAATTTGATTTCCATAAGAAGAATAACCTAAAGCTGCCTCGTGGGTAATTTTTGCTTGAGGAAGTTTTCCTTCTAAGGTTTTATCGTATGATTCTTTGATATTTCCAGCACCTGTTAATCTCATTGCTTGATAAACATAAGATCTTCCTGAAAGAGGATCTCTGATAGCTCCGCCCAAGCAAGTTGATGCCCCACCAAAAGGTTCAATTTCTGTTGGATGGTTGTGAGTTTCATTTTTAAACATCAAAAGATAATTTTCAAGACTTTCTTTGCCATCCTTAACAACTCTAACTTTTGTAAAAACAGAACAAGCGTTTATTTCATTACTAACTTCAAGATCAGCAAAATTATTATTTGTCCTCATATATTTGGCAAGAATTGTTCCAAAGCTCATAAGATTGATAGGCTTTTTGATATCCAAAACTCTTCTCATTTGCAAATATTTTTCAAATGAATCTCTGATAGCTTCATCCAATAAAGTTGCAGTATCAAATTCAATATCCAAGTAAGTGTTAAATGTTGTGTGCCTGCAATGGTCAGACCAGTAAGTATCCAAAATTTTTATTTCAGTTTCATTTGGATCACGATTTTCACTTTTGAAATAATCTCTAACAAGTTTTAAATCATCCAAGCTCATAGCCAAAGAATTATCCATTAAAAACTCATTAAGTTTTTCTTCGTTAAAATCTTTAAATTCTAAATAAGATATATTTTCCAAATTCTTCTTATTTTTACTTTTAAGAGTTGTTGGAATTCCAAGTAAATTCACCTTATGAGAATCAACTGGATTTATAATGAATTTTTCAATTTCTTTTAAATCTTTATCAGAAACGCCTGTAATTTCATAGACTGTAGATGATTTTACTAAAAAGTTTTTGTCATCGATTATTAAAGAACTAGCATCGATTACACCTTGTTCTCTTGGGTTAAATTGTCCCGGAAGATATTGACTAACAATTGTCTTGTCAAAATTTGCTTGCAATTTCAAAGCATCATCAAAAGCATATATTTCATCAACTGGAGCTTCTGCTAGAACTGTTTTTAGGATTTTTTTCAAATTTTCATCACTAGTTTCAAGGTCATATCTCTTGTAGATTTTTAGATTTGAAAGGTCAATTCCTAGAGTATTTTTGATTTTTTCTTTAAGATTTTGTGATTGAAAATCAAACTGATCTTTTCTTCTAACATAAACTCTTTTAACTGAAGGACCGATATCTCTTCTATAATATTTGCCTTCAAAATTTACCTTGTCTGCATCTTGATAAACTTCTTTTATCGCCTGATCAAAGTTATCAGCAGTATAAACAATATTTAAAACTCTTCCACCAGAAGTTAGGATTTTTCCATCAGCTTCTTTTGTTCCTGCGTGGATTATTTTTGAATTTATTCCATCTGCAAATGTTATTTCTTTATTTTTTTCATAAGCATTTGGATAACCACTGGAAGCTAAAACTAGGCAAAGAGCTTTCTTATCGTTAACTTTAAGCTTAACTTCATCTAATTTAGCCTCAGATGTTGCCATTAGTAAGTCTAACAAATCATTATCGATTAATTCTAAAACGACTTGAGTTTCAGGATCTCCAAATCTAACATTAAATTCTAAAACATAGATGCCAGATTCGTTTATCATAAATCCTATAAATAAAACTCCTCTGTAATCAATATTTTCTTTTCTAAAGCCTTCTATGATTTTAGGCAATATTTCTTTTTGTATTTCATCTTTGAAAGCTTCAGCCTCAACATTTGGAGCATAAGTTCCCATACCGCCAGTATTAGGGCCTGTTTCTCTATTGAAAATTTTCTTATGATCTTTGGCTGTTGGCAAAGGAATTATGGTTTTTGAATCTGTAAGGCAAAGTAGACTCATCTCAAAACCATCGATAAATTCTTCAATAACAAGGAATTTATCAAGGGCAAATATCTCATCAAGCCTTGCTTTTAAATCATCTTCATCATCTATGATATAAACTCCCTTGCCTGCTGCAAGTCCATCTCTTTTTAGGACAACTTTTCCATTTTTTTCTAAAAGTTCACTTGCAAAAGCAAAAGCTTTTTCTATATCGTCTGTTTTTAAATATGCTGCTGTTTTTACTTTGTATTTTTCTAAAAACTCTTTGGTGTAAGCCTTAGAAGCTTCAAATTGGGAAGCTTCTTTGTTAACTCCAAATATTTTGAGACCATTTTTCTCAAATTGGTCAACTACACCATCGCACAAAGGATTTTCTGGTCCTACTACTGTGTAATCAATATTATTTTCCTTGGCAAAATCTACTAGTTTTTCAATTTCACTAACATCAATATCGATATTTTTTCCTATTTGAGAAGTCCCGCCATTTCCTGGAGCAAAAAAGATATTCCTATCTTTACTTGCTAGCTTTAAACCCAGAGCGTGTTCACGACCTCCTGAGCCAATTATTAGTATGTTCATTTAATTCTCCTTAATGTTTGAAGTGACGTGATTTGCTAAATACCATACTCATGCCGTATTCGTTACATTTTTCAATTGAATCTTTATCTTTGATTGATCCGCCCGGTTGCATGATAGATGTAATTCCCATTTGGTGAGCAAGTTCTACTGTATCTGGGAATGGGAAGAATGCGTCAGAACCTAGAGCTGCTCCTGTGAAATCTCTATCTTTAAAGTGATCTCTTATTGATTCTAAGGCCCAAACTCTAGATTGTTGGCCAGCACCACAACCTAAAGTTTTCATTCCTTTTGCAACAACGATTGCGTTTGATTTGACATATTTTACAACTTTTTGTGCAAATAATAGGTCTTTTATTTCTTCTTCGCTTGGTTTTTTCTCTGTAACTATTTCTACTTGATCTTCTCCAAAGTCCTTATCTTGAATTAGAACTTTTCCATTTAGATATCTTATCTCTTCTTTGACAGATTCGTTATCAAAGTTTATTTTTACAAGTCTTACGTTTTTCTTTTGGGTTAAAATCTCAAGAGCTTCTTTGGTAAAATCACTTGCCGCTATAATTTCTAGGAAAATTTCATTCATTTTTGCTGCGGCTTTTTCTTCTACAACTCCGTTTACTGCAACAATTCCGCCAAATATTGATTGGCTATCGCATTCAAAGGCTTTAATATATGAATCGTATACATTTTCACCAACAGCAACACCACAAGGAGATTGGTGTTTTAAGGCTACGACTGCATTTTCTCCAAGTTCTTGAGCCAGCTCAAGAGCTGGATTTAGGTCATTATAATTATTGTAGCTCATTTCTTTGCCATGAATTACTTCTATATTTTCCATAAGACCTTTTACAAATGGATCATCGTATAAAGCTGCTTTTTGACCTGGATTTTCTCCATATCTTAATTCGCTTTCTTTTTTGAAACCATAAGTTTTATATTGGCTTTCTTCTCCAGTTAATTGTGAGAAGTATCTTGCTATTACTGAATCGTAAAAAGCTGTCAAATTATAAGCTTTCATAGCTAATTTTTGTCTATAAGAAAGATCTATATCGTCATCTTTTAGTCTTTGTAAAAGTTCATCATAGTCACTAGGATCTGTAACTATCAAAACATCTTTGTGATTTTTGGCAGCAGATCTTACCATAGATGGTCCACCAATATCTATATTTTCTATAATATTATCTGGATCTCCTTTTTCTAAGGCTTTTTGGAACTCGTAAAGGTTAACTACAACTATATCAATTGGTTTTATATTGTGTTCTTTGATTGTATCTATGTGACTTTGGCTATCTCTTTTATAAAGTATTCCACCATGAACATATGGAGATAAAGTTTTTACTCTGCCTTCAAGAATTTCTGGAAAATTTGTAATCTGATCAATTTCAATTACATCAATTCCTGCTTCGTGAATTTTCTTGTATGTACCACCAGTTGAAACAATTTCAATTCCCAAATCGCTTAGACCCTTAGCTAATTTTTCAATTCCTGTCTTATCTGTTACTGATATTAATGCTCGCATCTTTCTTCCTCCAATTTCTTTATTACTTCTTTTAAAGTTTCATGCTCAACCTTCAACACTTCTTTACTAACTTCCTCAGCACTTTTGCAAAAACTTATATCCACTTGTTTTTGTAAAATTATGTCCCCATCATCCAAATTTTCATTTACATAATGAACTGTAACTCCAGAAATTTTTTCTTTGTTGGCGAAAACTGCATCGTGAACGTGCATTCCATAAAAACCCTTACCACCATATTTTGGTAAAAGAGATGGATGAATATTTATTATTTTATAATTAGCTATTAGTTTAGGGCTAATTTTTGGCAAATATCCAGCTAAAACAATCAAATCTACGTCATGATTTTTTAAAGCTAAGATAATTTCATCATCGTCCTTACTTATAAGATAATCGATATTGTTGGCCTTGGCAAAGTCTAAGCCTTTGGCGTTTTTGTTAGAAACTATAATTTTTATCTTGCTATTAAAATATTTATTTTTTTCAGAATCAATTAACGCTTTTAGATTTGTGCCTGTTCCAGAAATAAATACGGCTAAATTCATATCTCTTCTATCTCCACTGGTTCTATTGGATAATCGCCCGTAAAACAAGCTAGACAATAATCCTTAGGTTTTTTTGTAAGAGAGGTTAAATTTTCTAAGGTCAAAAATTCTAAGGTATCTGCTCCAATTTGTTTTCTAATCTCTTCTGTTGATAATTTTGAGGCTATCAGATTATCTTTGTGAGGAGTATCTACTCCGTAGTAGCAAGGATTTACAAAAGGAGGAGAAGTCACTCTAAAATGAACTTCTTTAGCTCCAGCTTCTCTTATTCTTTTGATAAGTTTTGCACTGGTTGTTCCTCTTACAATAGAATCATCTACCAAAACAATTCTTTTGCCCTCTATTACTGATTTTTGAGGATTTAATTTTAATCTTACAGCAATTTCTCTTTCTTTTTGGGTTGATTTGATAAAAGTTCTTCCCATGTAGCGATTTTTAACAAGTCCTGCCGCAAATGGAATACCTGATCTTTGAGCAAAACCAATAGCAGATGGCGTTCCTGAATCTGGAACTGGACAAACCAAATCAGCATCTACAGGTGCTTGCTCGTATAATTTTTCACCACACCTTCTCCTAAACATATAGGCGTTTACATCTTCAATATTGGCATCTGGTCTTGCTGTATATACATGTTCAAAAATGCAATGCTTTGCTTTAATTTCTTTGTCGGTTTTGTAAGATGTAATTCCATCTTTATCGACAACTACAATTTCACCTGCTTCAATATCCCTATAATTATCAATATCTAAAATTTCCACAGCACAATTTTCACTTGCAATAATTGTAGTATTTTCATCCCAACCAAGAGTTAGTGGTCGCATACCGTAGTAATCACGGAATCCTACTATTTTATCTGGCATACATAGTACGCAAGAATAAGCTCCCCTAATATCTTCCATAGCTTTTCTTATCGCCTTTACGATATCCCCTTCGTAATATCTTGTAATTAATAATAAAATTAATTCACTATCGGTATGGGTGTGAAAAGCCATGCCTATATCTTCTTCTTTTCTTTTTAAAGAATAATAGTTTACCAAATTTCCATCGTGAGCAATAGAAAATTCATTATTCTTAGCAAAACTTACAAGAGGCTCAACATTATAATCTTTATTTGCTCCTTCAGGAGCTGATCTAACATGACCTATACCAATTTCTGCCTTTGTATCAATAAGATCCTCATTGGCAAAAACTTCATTTACAAGTCCCATTCCCCTAATTCTATTTAAATCCTTACCATCAGATAAGATAATTCCAGCGGCATCTTGGCCTCTGTGTTGGATAGAACTTAAGGAATAAAAAAGTTGTTGGGAAATATTCCCGTTTGATTTTATACCTACTACACCACTCATAAACTATTCTTTTCTTCTCCTTACTTCATCAGATTAATTTGCCAATATAAAAAAAGAGAACCCAAGAGTGGGTTCTAATTGAAAGCATGGCAAACAAATTCCATAGGAAGTCTTAATTTTTTTATAAAAGAAAAAATTGAGTAAGATAGACAAACAAATAAATTTTTGAAAATAAGTCTTTTATTCATCGTATCCTCCTTCAATAAAAATCTCTTTATATGTTAATATTATAAATATTTTTATAATTATTGCAAGTCTATGCTATAATTATTTCATGAATAAACTAGATTACATACCAAAAACAAAGATAAAAATGATACATATACCCAAATCTTATTCTTTTGGCATAGATTCAATAATTCTTTTAAACTTTGCAAAAATGAAAAAAAATAAGACTCTAATAGATATAGGTGCAGGATCAGGAATATTATCTCTTGGAGCCAATGATTTATACAAGCTAAAAAAAGTCACCGCCATAGAGATTCAAGAATCTAAGGCTAATTTATTAAAAGAAAATCTAAAGTTAAATAATATAGAAAATATCGAAATATTAAATGAAGATCTTAATGATGTTGATTTTCCAATAAATAGTACAGATTATATAATAACAAATCCTCCTTATTATAAAATAAGTGATAATATTTCAAACACTTCAGAGGAGTTTTTAATATCTCGACAAGAAAAATACCTAAACTTAGATGATATATTTACTTTTGCCAACAAAACTTTAAAAGATAAGGGTAAATTATTTATGATACATAAGCCCAATCGCATGGTAGAAATTTTTACAAAATCAGCAAATTTAAAGGCAAAAAGGCTTAGATTTGTTAGCTCCAAAGCCAGTACAAAACCAGAATTTATGCTCATAGAGTTTGTAAAAAATGCCAAAGATGGCTTAAAAATTGAAGATCCATTAATAATTTATGAAAATGGCAAATATAGCAAAGAAATGAATGAAATTAGTGGGAGAATTTAGTTAGGAAAATTTATGGATTATCAAATATATTTTATTCCAACACCGATTGGAAATTTGGAAGATATGACAATTAGAGCAATCAACACCCTAAAAGAAGTTGATATCATAGCTTGCGAAGATACTAGAGAAAGCAAAAAATTGTTGGATTATTACAAAATAAAAAAACCTACAACCTCTTATCATAAGTTTAATGAGCAAAGTAAAAGTGAAGAGATTATAAAAAATGCTAAAAATGGTATAAGTTATGGAATAATTACCGATCAAGGGATGCCTGGTATTTCTGATCCAGGTCATATTTTGATTAAAAAATGCATAGAAGAAAATATTTCTTACACGATTTTGCCTGGAGCGAGTGCTTTAATAACAGCATTGGTGGGATCTGGCCTTGATAACGATAGTTTTTCCTATTATGGATTTATCCCAAAAAAACAAAAAGATAAGAAGATTCTTTATGACAAATTATCAAAAGAAGATAAAACTTCAATAATCTTTGACACTCCTCATAATCTCTCAAACACTATTAAGGATTTTAAGGAAATATTTCCAGAAAGGAAATTGTGCCTGGCAAGAGAGCTGAGTAAAAAATTCGAAGAATATCTCTTGGTTGATATTGATAATATAGATCAAGAAGATATAACATTAAAAGGTGAATTTGTCTTGGTTTTATCTGGCAAAGTCGAAAAAGAAAGTAATTCTTTAGATGATTTTAAAGAAGAAATCGATGAAATGCTTGATAAGGGCATGAAAACAAAAGAAATTTCTAAAATCATCAGTGAAAAATCAAATTTCCCAAAAAATGATATTTACGAATATATTTTAAAAGAACAAAAATCTAAGAGATCTTAAACTCTTAGATTTTTTCAAATAAAAAAGACCCGAAGGCCTCTTAAATTATTTATTTTTTCTATTTTTTCTCTTAGCAGCGTCATTTTTCTTTTTTCTTATAACGCTTGGTTTTTCGTAGTGTTCTCTTTTTCTATATTCAGAAAGTACACCGGATCTTGCGCATTGTCTTTTGAATCTTTTAATTGCACTATCGATAGATTCATTTTCTCCAACTCTAATCTCTGTCATCTCTATCCCCCCTCTCGTATAACACAATTTTTTCAATTCTTAGCAAATCAACCTGGTGGCCAGTGAAAAGATCTGCCTCCAAGAACATGAAAATGCAAGTGAGGAACGCTTTGTCCCCCTTCTTCGCCTATGTTAGTGACAACTCTATAACCTGTAAGGTCATATTTTTTTGCCAAATCTCTAATAACTTTCATTATTTCAGCTATTAATTGGCTATCACTATCGCTAAGCGTACTTAAACTTGTTATGTGCTTTTTTGGTATAACAAGAAAATGGATAGGCGCTTGTGGATCAAGATCATTAAAAGCAATTAAATTTTCATCTTCGTAGATTGCATCGGTTGGGATTTCTCCACTAGCAATCTTGCAAAATACACAATCCATACTTCACCCCCATTGCTATATAATATACCACAATAAAAAAATCACGTCAATAAAATATTGGTAATTAGGCGTTTAAACTTTAAATAATTTCTCCAATAAGTTGATCATCTAAAAGATCTGTTATTTTTACATTTACTAGAGAATTTGCTGGGATTTTCTCTTTTATATTTACTTTCAAATAGTTTGTAGAATAGCCACTACTGTAATATTTATAATCAGATTTGCTTTCTATTAGAACTTCCAAAGCTTTTCCTATTTGACTTTGTAAAAATGCAATCCTATTTTTTTCTTCTATTTTTTCTAAATCGTGGAGCCTTTGTTTTTTGATATTGCCATTTATTTGTCCAGTCATTTTAGCAGCCTTAGTGCCTTCTCTAGGTGAAAATTTGAACAAATGAGTCTTTGAAAATTTTATTTTTTCTACAAATTCTATGGTCTCTCTATGATTTTTTTCACTTTCTGTTGGAAAACCAACGATAATATCTGTAGTTAGACCTACATTTGGGAAAATATCACGAATTAAATTACATTTTTCTTCATATAATTTTCTGTCGTATTTTCTATTCATAGCTTTTAAAATCTCATCTGAACCAGATTGAAGCGATAGGTGGAAATGATCGCAAGCTTTGCCAGTAGCTTTCATTCTCATCAAAAAATCTCTTGTAATATGCCTTGGTTCCATTGATGATAGGCGAATTCTTTTGATTTCAGAAACTTTCGCTATTTCTTCTATAACATCGATTAAACTTAGATCTGATTGTAAATCTTTGCCATAACTTGCAACATGAATTCCTGTTAGGACGATTTCTTTAAAACCATTTGCAGCAAGTCTTTCTGTTTCACTAACGATTTCAGAAATTTCTCTACTTACGATATTGCCTCTGGCATAGGGAATTAAGCAGTATGAGCAATACATATTACAGCCATCTTGGATTTTTATATAAGCTCTAGTCATCTCGGACTGGTTTGAAATTTGAAGCTCTTCAAAAGTTTTACTTTCACTTGGCATGATTATTTTATCTTGGGCGTTTTTATTTTGTAAAATATCCTCACAAAGATCTACTACATTTTCCTTATTTCTTGAACCAAGAACTATATCTACTCCCGGAATTTCAGAAACTTCTTCTGGTTTGACTTGAGAATAGCAACCCATTACAGCAATTATTGCATCTGGATTATCTTTTCTAGCCCTTGATATCATCTGTCTAGACTTTCTATCACTCATATTTGTAACTGTGCAAGTATTTATAACGTAAATATCGGCGTGGTGGATAGATTTTTTGTAGCCTTTTTTCAAAAATATTTCTTCGATGGCTTCAGATTCATATTGATTTACCTTACATCCTAGAGTTATGATATTAAATGTATATGCCATTATTCAAATAAATCCTTTAGTTTGGCAAAAAATCCCTTTGTTTCTTCTTTTACATCATCACCAGTTGTTTTTGCAAAGGCTTCAAGGGCTTCTTTTTGTTCTTTGTTAAGATTAGTTGGTGTGATTATATTGGCGTAAAAATATAAGTCTCCCGTTCTATTTCTCCTAGAATCAGTAATACCTTCTTTTCTTAACTTAAATTTGCTTCCACTTTGTGTTCCTGCTGGAATTTCAAATTTTTTAGTTTCTTTGAGTGTTGGAATTTCTATTTCTCCACCTAAGGTTGCTGTTGCAAATGAGATTGGCATATCAAAGTATATGTCAAGGCCATCTCTTTTGAAAATTTCATGATCGCTTACTTCCATAATTACATACAAATCGCCATTTGGACCACCGTTATAGCCGGCATTTCCCTTAGAAGAAACTCTCATTATATTATTTGTTTCAACACCTGAAGGTATATCGATTTTTATTCTTTCTGATTTATAAACTCTTCCATCACCATGGCAAACTTTACAAGGCTTTTCAATTATTTTTCCGCTTCCATGACATTTATCGCAATTTACAGTTCTAGAAATTCTTCCAAAAGGAGTTTGATTTACTTCATTTATTACCCCTGTTCCATGGCACTTATCGCAGGTATGAATTGAATCTTCATCCTCTGCACCAGTTCCCTTACAAGTGCTACAAATTTCCTCACGTCTTATTTGTATTTCTTTTTCTACTCCAAAACAAGCTTCAAAAAAAGTTAATTTTATTACTTGTTGTATATCAGTTCCCTTGCTTGGTCTATTAGCCTGCGAACTGCTATATCCACTTTGGAATATATCTCCAAAAAGATCTCCAAATATATCTCCAAAACCAGAAAATCCACCAGCAAATCCAGCTCCAGCATTTGGATCAAAGGCAGCTTCTCCATACATATCGTACTTATTTCTTTTTTCTTTATCGGATAATATTTCATAACTTAAAGTGATTTCTTTAAATTTTTGTTCAGCTTCGCTATCTCCAGGATTTAAGTCTGGATGATATTTTTTGGCTAATTGCCTGTATTTTCTTTTAATCTCATCATCTGTGGCATCTTTACTAACGCCTAAAACTTCATATGGATTTTGCATTATACCCCCACACTTTAGACTTAAAAAAAGCTATTTCATTGTGAAATAGCTTTTTTATTTTATTTAACATATTATACTCTAGAAAATAATCTATGCTAATTATTCTTCATCATCTATAACTTCGTAGTCAGCATCTACCACATCGTCATCAGCTTTTGACTCGTTATCATTTGAAGAATTAGCTTCATTTGCCTTATACATTTTTTCACTCATTGCATAAATTTTGTTTTGTAAGTTTTCAGTTTGAGCTTTTATTTCAGAAATATCATCAGATTTAATTGCATCTTCAAGTTTTTTGATTTCTGCTTCAATTTCATCTTTTTCGCTACCTTCAACTTTTGCATCTTCAAGAGTCTTTCTAGCTTGATATACTAAGCTTTCTGCATTATTTTTTGCATCTATATTTTCTTTTTTCTTTTTATCTTCTTCTGCAAATTGTTCAGCTTCTTTTATCTTCTTGTCGATTTCATCTTCTGATAAGTTTGATGATGATGTAATTGTTATTTTTTGTTCTTTTCCTGAACCTTGATCTTTTGCTGTAACATTTACAATACCATTTGCATCTATATCAAATGTTACTTCAATTTGTGGAACTCCACGTCTTGCTGCAGGTATTCCTGTAAGTTGGAAACGACCTAAAGTTGTATTATCTGCTGCCATTTCACGTTCACCTTGTACAACGTGAATATCTACTTCTGTTTGTCCATCTGCTGCAGTTGTGAAAACTTGAGATTTCTTTGTTGGAATTGTTGTATTTCTTTCGATTAATTTTGTAGCAACTCCACCTAGGGTTTCAATTCCAAGTGATAATGGTGTAACATCAAGTAGTAATAAATCTTTTACTTCTCCTGTTAAAACTCCACCTTGGATAGCAGCTCCCAAAGCAACTGATTCGTCAGGGTTTATATCTCTTTGTGGTTCTTTGCCGATTATATTTTTTACTAAATCTTGAACTGCTGGAACTCTTGTAGATCCACCAACTAAAAGTACCTTGTCAATTTCTGATGCAGATAAGCCAGCATCTTTTAGGGCATCTTCAACTGGTTTTCTTGTTTTTTCTACTAAATCTTTTGTTAATTCATCAAATTTAGCACGAGTGATAGAAATATCCAAGTGAACTGGTTGTCCATCAACTGCTGTGATAAATGGCAAGTTAACATTTGTAGTCATTGTTGAAGACAATTCTTTTTTAGCCTTTTCTGCTGCATCTTTAAGTCTTTGCATAGCTGTAAGATCTTTTGTTAGGTCTACGCCAGTTTCTTTTTTAAATTCACTTGCAAGATGATCTACTAGTTTGTTATCAAAATCATCTCCACCAAGTTTGTTGTTACCACGAGTTGCTAATACTTCAAAAACTCCATCTCCAACTTCAAGTATTGATACATCAAATGTACCACCACCTAAGTCGTAAACCATAATTTTAGCTTGATCATGTTCTTTGTCTAAGCCATAGGCTAGAGATGCTGCTGTTGGCTCATTTATGATTCTATCTACAGTTAGACCTGCAATTTTTCCTGCATCTTTGGTTGCTTGTCTTTGAGCATCTGTAAAGTAAGCTGGTACTGTAATTACAGCATTTGTAACTGTATCATTTAGATATTTTTCTGCATCAGCCTTTAGTTTTTGTAAGATCATTGCTGAAATTTCTTCAGGTGAATATTTTTTGCCATCTATATCTTTTGTTTTGTAATCTGAACCCATTTCTCTTTTTATAGAAGAAATTGTTCTATCTGGATTTGTTATTGCTTGTCTTTTTGCAGTTTCACCAACTAATCTTTCTCCATCTTTAGAAAAAGCTACTACTGAAGGAGTAGTTCTGTTTCCTTCGCTATTTGGTATAATAACAGGGCTTCCACCCTCCATAACTGCTACTGCTGAGTTTGTTGTTCCTAAATCAATTCCTATAATTTTTGCCATATGTTTTTCCTCCTATTTTGCTACCTTAACCATAGCTGGTCTAATTACTTTATTATTTAACTTATATCCTTTTTGGAAAGTTTCTATTATATGATCGCTTTCTACGCTGTCAGATTCTTCTGCCAAAACTGCTTGATGAACATTGTAATCAAAAGCTTCACCGTCAGAAGCAATAACTTCCAAGCCTTCGTTTCCAAGAACTTTTAGCATCTCATCGCGTGTCATAATAACTCCCTTTATAAGTGGGTCATCATCACTTGCACTAGCTATAGCTCTATCAAAATTGTCCAAAACTGGCAAGAGCTTTTCAATTAAGTTGCTACAAGCGTATTTTTTAAAGTCAGCCTTGTTAGCTTCTTCTCTTTGTTTATAATTAGTAAAATCAGCTAGAAGTCTTTGGTATTTATCTTTAAATTCATTAAAATCATCTTCTATTTGTGCTTCATCTATTTCTTCATTATCTTCATCAACTATTTCAGCATCGATAAATTCTTCTTTTTCATCAAGATTTTCTGCCTCATCTATGTTTTGATTTTCTTCATTTTTCAGCTTTTCATCGTTAATTTTTTTATTATCCACCCTAAACTCCTTTATTTATTAAGCAAATTCGATATCATCATAATATTTGATATTACTTCTAGGTAATTTAAACGAGTAAGTCCAACTACTGCAATATTTCCTACTATGTCATTATTGACTTTGAAATGGGAGCTAATTACAGTGTTATTTTTTAGCTCATCAATTTGATTTTCATAACCGATGCTTATATTTAGATCGTTATTAATCATATCTCCGATAATTTTATTTACCCTATCTTTGCTATCAAATAACTTAATAAATTCCCTAGCCTTGGATAAATCATCGTATTCTTTGAAATTAAATATATTACCCAGGCCTTCTATTTGAACCTCTCTATCAACTTCATCTAAAGATTTACTCTCTAATCTTTTTTCCATAATATCCACTAGATCATAATAATCTCTTAATAAGCTTAATTGCAGTAATTTAAGATTATCGTCTATCTTATTGATATCAGATCCCACTAAAGTTTCTTCAATAACGTTATTAATAAAAATCAGCTCATCAGAAGTAATCTCATGATCCAAATAAATCTTTTCATTTATAACTAAACCGTTATCAAATACACAAACGAGTAATACTTGAAAATCTGATACTCTAATAAGTTTAATATTATTAATTCGTTTTATTTCGTTTGTTAAAGTCACAGATACAGCTGTTAGCTTTGTCATATCCGCCAATAACTTAGTTGCAGTCTCAACAATGTCTTTTGCATTGTGGTATCTTTTATCTAGTAAACTTATCATCTCATCACTAACATTGGAATTAAAGGCATTTAGCTTGTATTCCAAAATATAATCTACAAACATTCTATAGCCCTTATCAGATGGAAGACGTCCGCTTGATGTGTGAGCTTTTTCTAAAAGTCCCATTTTCTCAAGGGCACTCATCTCATTTCTAATAGTTGCTGGAGAAATATTCATATTATATTCGCTAGCCAATGATTTTGAACCAATGGGTTCACCATCTAGGATATATGAGTTGATGATAGAGAATAATATTTCTAGTTTTCTATCGTTCATAATATCTCCTTTAGCACTCATTAGCTTCGACTGCTAAGGATAGTATACTAGCTTAATTATTTATGTCAAGGAATTTAAATTAAATAATTAACCTAAAAAATTCATTAGATAAATTCATTCCTCTTTTAGAAAATTTAATATCGTCATTAATAATAAAGTAATCTTCTTTTTGAAATTTTTCGATTTGTTTTTTATATTTTTCTAGAAAATCAGATTCAAATTTCTCTTTAAAATGGGCTAAATTTATACCAGAGCTTTCTCTAAGTTTAAAAATTATATATTCCTTTTCTCTTTCATCTTTATCAATAAAGGAATAATCAACTATTGGAAGTTTATTTTCTTTTAGCATCTTGTCATAATGAAAGAAATTTTTGCTATTGGTATATCTAATATTAGACAGATAACCAGCGCCACTCATACCCAATCCAAGATATCCGTTGCCTTCCCAATATTTTTTGTTATGGAAAGACTCAAAGCCTTCTTTGGCAAAATTTGAAATCTCATAGCGTTTTAGTCCAATTTTTTCAAGATCATCTATAATCTCATCAAAAATTTCTACTTCTAAATCTTCATCCATTAATTTTAATTTTCCTCTTTTTTCTAAAGCGGCAAATCTTGAGCCTTCTTCTAAAATAAGGCTATACCAAGAAAGATGCTCTGGAGAAATGTCTTTTACTATTGATATGTCATTTTTTATGGATTTGTAAGTTTGTTTGGGCAAATTTAGCATCATATCAAAACTAAGATTAGTAAAGCCCATTTTTCTAATTAGCTCTATATCTTTTTTTGCTATATAGCTTGTATGATTTCTGCCAATTTCTCTTAAAACTTCATCGTCAAAAGACTGGACTCCCAAAGAAATTCTATTAATTCCAATGTCTTTATATATACTTAATTTCTCCTCATCAATACTATTAGGATTACATTCTATGGTAAACTCCTTTAAATTGACTTGATGAAATTTATTTATTTGCTTTATTATTTCCACTATATATTTGGGATTAATATAAGATGGAGTCCCACCACCGATATAAATACTATCGATTTCAAGACCCACTCTTTCTTGATAAAGCTTTATTTCCTTTATCAAATTTTTTATATAAGTATCAATTCTATTTTCAACATTCATAAAGGCAGTAAAATCGCAATAATAACACTTTTTTTGGCAAAATGGTATGTGAATATAACATCCTACTTTTTCCATACAACTACTCCTTTTTATATTACAATAAAAATATACTGATTATTTTAATATTAGCTAAGATTTTTTTACAAAATAATAGCTTTTATGATATCCTTAACTTATAGATACTAGGAGAGCGCAATGGATAAAAAAATACTTATTGTTGAAGATGATAATGATATCAATGACTTAATTTCAGAAACTCTAACAAAAAATGGTTTTGTTTGTAAAAAAACATATTCTGGAACTGAAGCTCTTATATATTTAAAAGAAAATTTTGATTTGTTTGTTCTAGACTTAATGCTACCAGGTCTTACTGGTGAAGATGTTATTAAAAAAATTAGAAAAGTATCTCAGGCACCTGTATTAGTATTATCATCCAAAGATTCCATGGATTCTAAATTATTATTATTAAACGGTGGTGCAGATGATTATATGACAAAGCCCTTTAATTTAGATGAATTCCTGGCAAGAGTTAATATACTTATAAGAAGAAATTCAGATAATAAAATAAGTAGTTGTTTAGAATATAAGTCTTTAAGACTAGATATCAATGATTTTTCTTGTTTTATAAATGATAATGAACTTTTACTTACAAAATCTGAATTTAAAATTTTACAACTTTTGATGACAAAGCCTAAACAAGTTTTTACAAAAGAAAATATTTATGAATATGCTTTTGGAGACTATTATTTATCAACCGATAATTCCATAAATGTACATGTTTCTAATATAAGAAAGAAAATCAAAAAATATACAGATGAAGAATATATAGAAACAGTGCGGGGAATCGGTTTTAAGCTTCATAAATAAAATAATTATTTTTCCCATCTTTTTTTGATGGGATTTTTTAATCTTTATGAAATCTTTAAACTTTATTTCTAAATTATTAAAACTTTTCATATATTATTGTTATAGACAAAGATAGATACTTGAAAGGAGATCATATGAATCCAATAATTGAAACAAAAAATTTAACAAAATGCTTTGCCGACCATAAGGCAGTAAATAACATATCTTTGAAAATTAACCAAGGAGATATTTATGGTCTTATAGGTAGAAATGGTGCTGGAAAAACAACTTTTATGAAGATGATTTCTAATTTATCTAAACCTAGTTCTGGAACTTACCAAATTTTTCCGTCTTCTGAAAAAGATATGAAGATTAAGCAAACAAGAGTTTCAGCCTTAATTGAAAATGTCGGATCATATCCAACTATGACTGCCTACGACAATATGTTATTAAAAGGAAAATCTCTAGGGTTATCCAGGGATAGCTACATATATGAAACACTTAATCTCTTGGGATTAGGGAAAGTGGGCAAGAAAAAAATCAAGGATTTTTCCCTTGGTATGAAACAAAGATTAGGTATAGCTCTAGCTCTTGTAGGAAATCCTGATATTATGATCCTAGATGAACCAATAAATGGCCTAGACCCACAAGGAATTATCGACATTAGAAATATAATAGCAGAATTAAATAGGGAAAGAAATATTACTTTTCTTATATCTTCCCATATCCTTGATGAGCTTGCAAAACTTGCTACAAACTTTGCCATAATAGATAATGGATATCTTGTGGCAAACTTTTCAAAGAAAGATTTGGAAGAGTCTACCAAAGATAGGATAGAAGTTCTTACTGATGACCCGAAAAAGGCAATCCTAGTCCTAGATCAAGGACAAATTGGATCATATCGCCTAGTAGATGATAACATGATTCATATATATGTAGATAGCAAATATACCAATGATATAATTTCTTGCCTTTATGAGGCTGGAATCAAAATCAATTATTTTAATGTTCACAATACTTCACTAGAAGAATATTACATCAAATTATTGGAAAATAAAGGAGTTTAATATGTTAAATCTTATTAAAATGGAAATCACAAGAGTTTTTAAAAGTAAATATGTCTACTTCATATTTTTTGCAAGCCTACTTACATTTTTTATCACGGTAGGATTGGTTGATTATACTAGCAAAAATATCGACAACTTCGAAGAAAGTGTTGTAGATACAACTGGTGACAATAGTAACGGTGTCAAGGTGGATGTTGACAAAAGTGGATTAGAATCATTGACAGATTCCGGGGAAGATTTTGTTATTTCTTCATTTTCCCAAACTACTTATTTAATATTTTTAATAATATTTGCTGCGCTCTTCTTTACTAATCCTTATGCCAATGGATTTGTAAAAAACTTTCTTGGCATGTGCAAAAGTAAGAGTTCTTATATAATGGCTACATTTATTGTAGCTTCCTTGTTTGTAATTGTTAGCTTTGCTATTGGAGCTGCAATTCTAACTATTGCAGGAGCATATATAAACAATGGTATGCTCAAATTTACTGATTACTCTAGATTATTCAAAGTCTTATTTGTAGAACTAATTTCCCATATCTCCTACCTTGCCGTAATATTATTGGTTGCTACAATGACTAGATCTACGTCAAAAACCTTGATGTTTACCTTTTTGTACCCAACTATATTTTTTAACTTTTTAAGAGGAATTGGAGATCAATTTCTTTCCTTATTTATAAATTTGCCAGATGATTTTTCAATAGCAAATTATGTAAATATTGGAAATATAATCTCAACTAATTTTTCTTCCACCAATGCTAACATTACAAGGTCTCTAGTCGTGGCGATATTAATAGGAACTATAGCTTTGATCTTATCTTCTGTTATAATAAATAAAAAAGACATATAGAAGGGAAAATATTATGTACGCTATCTGGATTCTTATTTTGCTATTGATAATCTCACTATTAATAAATATCCTTATGATAAAAGAAATTAATAGCATTTGCGAGCAAGTTAGATTTTTAATAAATAATAATTCACAAATGAGAATAAATACAAGTTTTTCTATAAAAACATTTATGGAATTTGCTGAGATTATCAATAACTTTTTAGATAGTTATCATAATAAAGAGAAAGCTTACATCAATAAGGAAAAGTACTTACAAAATACCATAAGGGGACTTTCTCATGATATTAGGACCCCTCTCACTTCTCTTGATGGATACTTGCAGCTAATTGCAAATAATAAGGAAAATATTAACAATGACAAGTATTTTTCGATTATGAGAAATCGTATCAGTAGTCTAAATAATATTCTCGATCAGTTATTTACTTTTGTGAAACTTCAAGAAAACGAGTACAAGCTTGAGATGGAAAAAATAGACTTTACTTCTTTGGCCTTACAAACTTTGTTTAACTATTACGAAGATTTCAAATTTAGAAATATTGAACCTATAATAAATTTTCCCAATAAGAAAATTTTTATAAATGCAAACACTGACGCCCTAGAAAGAATTTTTCAAAACATTTACAAAAACATACTAGAACACGGACAAAATCCAATTAGTTTGAGTATTTCAGAAGATGAGAAGAAGCTTATCTTTGTAAGCAAAAATAAAACCAAAGATGGTCTTACAATAAACAAAGACGACTTATTTAAGGAATTTTACAAGGCTTCCAACTCTAGAAATGGATCATCAACTGGTCTCGGTCTTGCCATTACCAAAGCTTTGGTTGAAAAATTAAATGGCAAAATAACAGCCGATATATCGGATAATTATTTTGCCATTGAAATTTCATTTAATAAAATATAAATTTAATATAACTTCTAAGATTTTCTTATAAAATTTTCAAATTAATGAAATCTTAGAAGTTCTTACTTTTATAGAAATTTTTCACTATTTAGAATCTGGTATATTGATCTTTTTCTTCCCAATATCCAAAATTTCTCCAACTCTTTTAAAAAACAACTTATAATCGTAAATCCAATTGTTCAAAATTCCTGATTTATAAAGTCCAACAATAAATATTAAAATTATTGGGAAAAATATAGCTCCTTTTACACCAAATAATCTTAGACCCGCGTATAAGCTTATGACGGATAAAAGTGGATGGATGTCGGCTGATGCGCCTATTATTTTTGGTGAAATTACTTGTCTTATTCCTGTCCATGCTGTTAACAATATTAGCAAAGCCAAGGCTTTAAAAGTATTGTTAAAAATTAAAAATTCTATTACTGACCAAGGTAAAAGCACAATTATAGGTCCAATCATTGGTAATAAATCAACAAAGCCTAAGATTAATGCAATTGGTATAAAATATTCTTGGCCTAAGAATTTTAACACGATTGCCATAAGAATTGAACACATCAGTCCCATCTTTAGTTGTGCTTTAACATAATTCCAAGTTGAGCTTTTAAAAACTTTATTGATAAGTTGCAAATTTTCTTTAGAATGTTCTGGAAAATTCTTATCGTAGAAATTTTCTATATTTACCATGTCTCCTAAAATAATATAAAAAGCAACAACAAAAGTTATAGCAAAAAATATTACATCATTTGATGTGTTGATAAAAGCTGTTGTAAAACCCAAAGTAATATTAACTGCATTTTTTTGCAAATCTCCCAAGAAATTATACAAAGAGCTAAGGCTTGATTTTATGGCATTTGATGCAAAATCCGGCATCAAACTAATTTTGGAGTTAATTTTTGCAATAAATCCATTTACCGAATGAACTATTTGTGACCAATTGTTTATAATATTACCAACAAGTCCTGTCACTTGACTTATGAGAGCTTGAAATAACCACAAGGTTAAAAAGAAAATGATTATAAGCAAAATGGTTCCAACTATGTAGGATATAACATTGTGTTTTATTGATAAGCTATTATTTATTTTTTTTATTAATGGTTTTAGAATAGCTACAAAAATACAGGCTAAAATTATTGGCATTAAAGCATCAAAAAGTCTAATGCCAACAAAAACCACAAACAAAATACTTAGTATTATAATCCCTGTTCTAAGGGCAATTCTTTCATATAAATTTTTATTTTCCATATCATTTCCTTAAATTTGATATTATTATTATATCCTTATAGAAATTTTTTTACAGATAATGTAAGATTTATCTAAGCTATCAGTCTAATATATAGGAGGGCAAAATGGATATTGAAAAAATATATAGAATATACTTTGACGATCTTTATAAATTTTTGCTCTCTTTGACAAAAAATAAAGAAATAGCCCAAGATATCACAAGCGAATGTTTTTTAAAGGCCATGGCAAATTTAGATGCGATAAAAAAAGAAAAATCTATAAAGTCATATCTATTTACCATAGGCAAAAATACCTATATTGATTATTATAAGAAAAATAAGATGTTGATAAATACTGATGATATAAATAAGTTCGACCTATCATCCCCTTCTTTTGAAGAAGATCTTATTTCAGGAGAAGAAGAAAAACTTCTAAAGGATTCTATAGAAAAGTTAGAAGAACCCTACAAAAGTATAATAAAACTTCGAATTGAAAACTTATCTTTCAAAAATATAGGCAAAATTTATGGCAAAACAGATAATTGGGCTTGTGTTTGCTTTTACCGAGCAAAGGAAAAACTAAGAAAAATTTTGGAGGAAAATTATGGATTGTCAAGTAATACGTGATTTAATTCCCCTATGTAAGGAAGATTTAGCAAGTCTTGCTAGCAAAAAAATCGTAGAGGAACATCTTTTAACTTGTAAAGACTGTAAGGCTTATTATGATAGCTTAGATGAAAACAACATTGATTCAACTGAGCCTTTGGATTTTTTGGATAAGGCGGTTAATAAAAACAAAAAATATTATGGACTAATGATTGGTTCTTTAGTTTTAAGTATCTTTTTAATAATATTTTCATTTTTAACAAGTCCAAGGCCAATTGATTATGAAAAAGATCTTATAAAAAGTTCAACTAATGGCGATGAAATAATTTATGAATTTAGAGATGACGTAACAAGAGTATATACAGATATCTCTAATGAAGGCGATTTTGCTAATAATAGTAAGGATTGTAAAAGTCTTTATATAGACGCAAGTTATACTTATTTGGATAGGATATTGGGAGGAAAAAAGCAAACATTAAAGGTAAATAAAAAAGATTATGACATTATTTTTTACAATAAAAATGGAGATGGGTCGGCAAAAGTTCTCTATGACCCTTATTCCTTAACAATTAATTCTGGATCTTTGTTATTGCCAAGATTAATTTTTGCTATTTATATAAAAATTGCTTTTGTGATTTTTTTAATCCTTTTAGCCTTAAACTTTACTTTATTTAGAAAATCTATTAAGTACAAAAAAATAAGAATTATAACTTTGCCTTTGGCCTATATCCTATCTACATTTTTAATAAAAGGTCTTAATTTTGCAAGTATGCATCCAGTTAGAGATTTTATTTTTATTGTACTTACAACTTTTTCTATCTATCTTTTGGTATTTACCATTAGCTTATATTTAGAAAATAAAGATAAATATAAATTGGCAAATTAATTTGGGTATTATTATAAAAGATGAAATAAAGAAAGGAAATATTATGATTGATCACATTACAATGCAAGTTTCAGATTTAAAAAAAGCTAAAGAGTTTTACGAAAAGGTCCTAAATGAAATTGGAATCAAAATTGTAGTTGAGCATGAAAATGCCATTTGCTTTGGTCAAGTGTGGATGGTTGAGGGAAATCCTAACAAATTCCACCTTGCTTTTACAGTAAATAGCGAAGAGGAAGTAAATAATTTTTACAAAAAAGCTCTTGAATTAGGCGCAACAGATAATGGAGCTCCAGGAATCCGCGAACATTATGCACCAAATTATTACGCTTGCTTCTTCCATGATTTTGATGGAAACAACATCGAAGCAGTATATCATAAATAAATTTTTTAAAAAAAGCTTCCCAGAATTTTAAGGTGACCCCACAAAGTTGGACCTAATACCAGAGTTAGAACTAAACTAGCCCTGGTATTTCTTTGTCCTATCCTACCCCTAGGGGTAGGAAATTTTTATGCTGCATTCTTCTTTCTGTATTCTATTGGTGATAAGTATCCTAATTTTTCTTTTATTCTTTCTTCGTTGTAATATTTTATGAAATCTTCAATTGTTTGTTTTAAGTGCTCGTATGAATAGAATTTATTTCCGTAATATATTTCTTGTTTTAATATCCCAAAGAAATTTTCCATTGGTGAGTTGTCTAAGCAATTTCCTTTTCTTGACATGGATTGAGTGATGTCATTTTCTTCTAGTTTTGATGTGTATTGCTTTACTTGGTATGCCCAGCCTTGATCAGAGTGGAATATTCTTTTTTCTTTATTTTTATTAGTTACCTCTATTGCTTTGTCTAAGGCTTTTAAGATTGGTTCTATTGTTGGGTGTTTTGATATTTCATAGCTAAGTATTTCACTGTTGTACATATCTAGGTATGGGTTTAGATAGAGTTTCTTTATTTGATATGTTCCTGTTTTATCTTTTTCTAAATACTTAAATTCTGTTGTGTCTGTTGTTATTTGTGTGTATGGTGTTTCCACTTTAAAGTTTCTTTTTATTTTGTTGTCTGATATTTTTCCTACCTGTCCTTTGTAGGATGAGTATTTTCTTGTTTTTCTTGAATAGCTTTTTACTTGAAGTTTTAACTTTTGAACTAATCGTTGTACTTTCTTTTTGTTTATTATCAGTCCTGATCTTTTTAACATTGCTGTTATTCTTCTGTAGCCGTAGTTTGGATTGTCTTTTCTTATTTTAAGTATTTTCTTTTCTAATTCTAGATCTTTATTTGGTTTATTTAAGCGTTTTTGCCAATACATGTATGTTGATTTGGCAATGTTAAAGTATTTTAACAAGTCTTTTAGTTTGTATTTATCTCTTAAGACTTTGATTGTTTCAGCAATTGTCTTATTTCTGTATCTGTCATTTGAGACAATTCTATCTTTTTTTTTATTGCATCATTTTCTAATTGAAGCCAATAGTTTTCTTCTTCTAATTTCTTTATCTTTTCTTTTAGTTGTGCTTGTGTTAATGATTCATTTTCTAAATTAGTTATGTTTGCTGATGATTCTATTTTAGTGTCTTTTGATCTCTTTGGGGATTTTGGCATTTTTGAAGGTCTTCCTCTCTTTTTAGATCTAAGTCCTTCAATTCCTTTTTCTCTATATTCATTGACCCATCGGGTGATTATTGATGGATTATTGATTTTAAGATTGTTTGCTAGGCTTTGATAGGACATTTCTCCTGTTAAGTACAAGTTTACTACATTTAACTTGAATTCCAAAGTATATTGTGTATTTTTTCTTTTTACTTTTAGTCCTTCATAGCCTTGTGATTTGTATGCATTTACCCAGCTTTTCACTACGCTTTCTGATGGTATGCAATATTTGTCTGATAAAGATTTATATGAGATGTTTGATTCTAAATATTCTTTTACTACTTTCATTTTGAATTCTGTGCTATATTTTGCCATTAAAAAACTGACCTCCGTTAGTTAGTTTTTAGGTCTAACTTTTGGGGGTCAGTTCATTTTTCTGGAAAGCTTTTTTACTTTGTCTTTAATTTTTAATTGTATTTATAGAAACCTTCTCCACTTTCAATTCCCTTTAAGCCTTTTTCTGCTCTTATTTTTAATTTTTCAACAGCTTTTGCCAAAGCGGAATTTTTATCTTGTACTTCAGGATTTAAACTTGTTATATTAATTACAGTTGTAATTCCAACTATATCTATAATTTCAAATGGTCCACGTGGAGAGCCTGTTCCAATTTTCCAATCCATATCTATATCTTTTGGTTCTGCAACATCATTTCCATAAAGTCTTAAAGCTGCATCTAAAAGTGGAACTAAAAGTGAGTTTAGAATATATCCTGGTTGCTCTTTTTTGATAACTGCTGGATACATTCCGATAGATTTAGCAAAATCAACTACTAAATTCAAAGCTTCTTCGCTAGTTGTATCATGTTTCATTACTTCTGCTAAGTTTTGTCTATGAATATTATTAGCAAAGTGTAAACTTAAGAATTTCTCTTCTCTTCCTGTAAATTCTTTGAATGTTGATGGAAGTAGTGTTGATGAGTTTGTTACAATTATTGCTTCTTCTTTTAGGAAAGGAGCGATTTTTTCATAAAAGGCTTTTTTCTCATCAACTCTTTCTGCAATTGCTTCTATGATTAAATCAGCATCTGCAAATGCTTCTTTTAAATCTGTTGTGTATTTTAAGCCTGTATAAACTTCTTCGTTAAGTTTTTTTAGTTCAGCAATTTTTTCTTCTGTAATTTCACTTTTATCAGCAAAAAATGATCTTGGATAATTTGGATTTGATGCTCCTATATATGATGGAGCAATATCTAATTCTTTAGTATAAATACCGTGCAATTGATCTATACGAGGTCTAACTCTTTCAATAGAACCCTCGCTTCTACCCCAAATTGTGACATTATATCCATGAAAAGCTGTTGCATAAGCTATTTGAGCTCCTAATACTCCGCCACCTGCTATAGTTACGTTTTTTATTTTCATATAATCATCTCCTTATATTCAATATCTATTTTTTATTTACCCATTTTATATAGATATTATCATATAAGATAAATTTTTAATAATTTTTTAGAGCCCTATCTATCCTTCTCTTAGCATCTTTTCTCTTAATGGCTTCACGTTTGTCGTATAATTTTTTACCCTTGGCTAGGGCTATTTCAATTTTTATCAAACCCTTATTTTCGTAAACACTAAGAGGGACTATTGTGTATCCATCTTGAGTTTTTTTGCCTATCAAGCTATTAATTTCTTTTTTGTGAAGTAATAATTTCCTTGTTCTTAAAGGATCGACATTTTTATCATAAGCTTCTTTAAATGGACTTACATGCATTCCGTAAATATACATTTGCCCATTTCTATCGCCTATATAAGATTCTTTGATGCTAACCTTACCTTGCTTTATACTTTTGACTTCTTGACCTATTAGTTCAATTCCTGCCTCGTATTTTTTTTCTATAAAATATTCATGAAAGGCTTTCTTGTTGTTGGCTAACTGTTTCATCTTCCTCCAATAATTCAAAATCTATATTCTTTTTCATTATATCTATTTTTTTTACTCTGACTTTAACTCTATCGCCCAAATTATAATATTTTTTGTTTGTCGTATCATAGGCTTGTAGTTTTTCTTCAATAAATTCATAGTGATTTTTTGAAAATTTATACATAAATAAGCCTTCAACTGTGTTTTCTAGCTCTATATAAATTCCAAAATCAGTAACAGAACTGATTTCTCCGTAAAACTCACAGCCTATAAATCTTCTCATGTATTTACATTTCATCAAATCTTCTACTTCACGCTCACAATCCTCGCTGCGTCGTTCTGTAATTGATAAATGCTCGCTAGATTTTTCTAAAGAATTTTCTAAGCTTACCCTGTTAAATTTACCTAGTTTATTCTCAATGTAAGCTTTTAAAAGTCTATGAACTATCAAATCTGGATATCTACGAATTGGGCTTGTAAAATGTGTGTAAAACTTTGTCGATAATCCAAAATGCTCTTTACAATCTTTGGAATATCTTGCTTTTTGCATGGTTCTAAGCATTAGAAGATTTACAATTTTTTCCTTATCTTCACCTTCAACTTCTTTTAGGATTTTTTGAAAATCTTTTGGATAAAGATCATTTCCTCTGATATTATAGCCCATGGTGTTGAGAAATTTTTTAAATTTTTCTATCTTTTCTGCCTTCGGTTTTTCATGTATTCTATAGATAAACGGAAAATCCATATAGGCAAATAAAGTTGCAACAGTTTCGTTTGCAGCAAGCATAAATTCCTCTATCATTTTGTTGCCGCTTCCACGTTCCAAAACTTCAATATTTAAGACTTTGCCATCATCTGATACATCTATCTGACTTTCAGTAAAATTAAAGTCAATTGCTCCTCTTTCATCTCTTTTGGCTCTTAAAATTTTATAAAGTTCATCAAAAAGCAATAATTTTTCTTTAAGAATTTCATCAGTATAAATGCTTTCGTTTTTATCATCCAAAAAATCATTTACATCGTCATAAACTAGCCTGTAATTGGAATTTATAACTGCTTGGTAAAAATCATTGGCAATTACTTTGCCTTTATTATTAATAGTCATTTTTAAGCTTAAAGTTAGTCTATCAGAATTTGGATTTAGCGAACAGATTCCATTTGATAATTCTTTAGGCAGCATAGGAACAACTATGTTATATAAATAGGTTGAATTTCCTCTATCATAAGCGTCATTATCAATAGCAGTTGATCTTTTTACATAATTTGCCACATCGGCTATATGGACATAAAGATCGTAATCTTCACCGTTTTTTTCTATGGAGATAGCATCATCAAAATCTTTTGAATCTCTTCCATCAATGGTTACTGTAAATAAATCTCTAAAGTCAACTCTTCCTACATAGTCACTTTCTTTAAGTTTTTCATCGATAAACAAAACTTCTTTTTTTGTTTCTTTAGAAAATTGGTAGGGTATGTCGTGTTTCGCAATAATTGTATAGATGTCGACATTTTTGTCGTTTTTGTGGCCAATTATCTCAACTATTCTACCTTCGGGATTGCCTTTTTTTGGTATATTTATAATCTCAACTATAACCTTGTCTTTGTTTTTAGCATTTTTGGAATATTTTTTGGCTATATAAATATCATTGCCAATTGATTTATTATCGCAAATAACAAAGCCAAAATTCTTTGATTGTTCATAAGTTCCTATGATTTTAGACTTATTATGCTCAATTATATCGACAACTCTGCCCTCGGCATTTCTCCCATTTTCTGCTTCTTTAATTATTTCTATCTTAACTCGATCGCCTTGGAAAGCTTGCTTTAGATTTTCTTTTGATATAAAGACATCTTTCATTTTTTCATTGTCAGAAATGAAAAATCCATAAGAGCCTTGAGCAAGTTCGATCCTACCAAAAAGTGATTTTTCATCTTCAGTTAAGGCTAAAATTTTTCCCTTATGGCTTATTCGTATTTTGTTATCTTTTTCCAAAGATTTAATAGCATCGATAATTACATCTTTCATGTACTTATCAGCTTTTAAAAATTTCACCATTTCATTTGTGGTAAGTGGAGAATAATCCTTATCATAAACTATATCTAATATTAGATCTTTTAAATTCATTTTTAACTCTTTTCTTATTCCTAATAAAAAAGAGGCTAGATAGATTTCCTATCCCTAGCCCCTACATAACTGCTAAAAAGATTATACTTGCTAAAAAAAGCAATACTCCTCCAACAATTACAACTTTATCAAGCATTTCATTTTTTGTTTTGTGAGCACTTCTACCAAAAACGTTAGTTTCTTGGCCAGCTAGTGTTCCCAAACCATCAGTTTTTGGATCTTGCAATGTTACAGCTATTATTATAATAAGTGATGCAAGCATCAAAACAACTGCTAAAAAGTTTTCCATAAAGACACCTCCGATTTCATATTTTTTAGTATACCACTAAAAGCTAACAAACGCAATTTTCGTGTATTTCTTTGTTATAATCATACTTTATAATGTGAAATTTTTCTATTTATTTTTAAAATTTTACTATTAACTAATTTTGGCATATAGTTATATTATCAAATAAAAAGGAGTTTGTATGAAAATTAATTTTAATGATTCTAAAAAAAACCTCGTAAAATTTACTTTTAAAGACGATTTTTCAAATGAATTTTTTGACGGATCTATTGGTGGAGTTTTCCCAGATTTGAATAGCAATCTTATTTATTTAGGACTTGGCGAAAAAGAACACTTTGATAGGGAAATTTTTAAAGAAGCAGTTTATAAATTAGGAAGATTTTTCCTAAATAAAGAAATTACAGAAGTTTCTTTTGATGATAATTCACTTGAACTTGATAAGGAAGATTATATTTATAATATTGTAAATTCCTTAATCCTTGCAGGCTATAATTTTGACTATTACAAAAGTGAAAAAGCTAAATACAATATAGAAAATATAAACTTGCCAGCTTCATTTAATTCCTATGAAAAAAATATGGAAGAACTAGTAAAAGTTATAGATGCACAAAGTTTTGCTCGTGATTTAGTAAATTTAAGATCAAATGATATTTATCCTGAAACTCTAGCCAATAAAGCTAAAGAAGAACTTTCTAAATACGGTGTTGATGTAAAAATTTACGAAGAAGATCAAATTCGTGAAATGGGTCTAACGGCTTTTTTACAAGTTGCAAAAGGTTCTGATAATAAGCCAAGATTTATCGTAATGGAATATTTAAAGGCTAATGACGATCAAAAGCCCCTTGTTTTTGTAGGCAAGGGCCTAACTTATGATTCAGGTGGATATTCAATAAAATCTTCAGATGGCATGAAAGAGATGAATTCCGACATGGGCGGATCTGCAACAGTAATTGGAGCTTTAAAAGCTATCGCTTCTAATAATTTAAAAGTAAATGTAGTTGGAATTGTTGCAGCTTGCGAAAATAGTATTTCTGGTAGAGCTTACAAACCTGGCGATGTTATAAAAGCTCGTAATAAAATGACTATAGAAGTTGACAATACCGATGCCGAAGGAAGAATTACTCTTGCCGATGCTGTAAATTATGGAGTTACAGAATATAAACCACAAATGATAATAGATCTTGCAACCCTAACTGGTGCAGTTTTAGTTGCCCTTGGAGAAACTTATACTGGAGCAATTACAAATAACCAACAAGCCATGGATGAAGTTCTTAAAGCAGCTAAAGAAACTGACGAGAAAATTTGGCAACTTCCAAATGATAATTTCCTAAGAAAATATAATAATTCAGAAGTTGCTGATATCAAAAATTCTGGTGGAAGACTTGCTGGATCAATAACCGCTGGTCAATTTGTTGGAGCATTTATTGAAGATTATCCTTGGGTACATCTTGATATAGCAGGAACTGCCTATCTTTCAAAAGCTCAAGGCCCATATCAAGAGGGTGCAACAGGTGTTCAAGTCAAAACCCTATATCAATTAGCAAAAAATAAAGCAGAATAACAATTTTTAATCTTCTTAGATTTTACAATCTAGGAAGATTTTTTTACCTAATCTTTACAAAAGTAAACTATTTTTCGGGTAATTTTTTAACATAAGGAAGGAGAAAGTTATGACTGACTTTTTAAATGCTGCTTTGCCTTGGATAATCGCAGGCTTATCTTTTGCAATATTTTTTGCCAACGTTAAAAAGAATAAGGAGATTCTTTCTATCAATAATTCCTATATATTTGAAGGAATATGTTTAGGAATAGCTATTTCTTTTATCTTTTTTTCAAATGATTTAGGCTTAGCTTTAGCAGAAGGAATACTAATTGGCTTAGCCTTAGGAACATCAATAAAAAAAGAAAAATTAAAAGGAGAAGAAGGTTAAGATAAGCGGAAATTAAAATCCTTATAGTAAATCTTTTGCTTACTCTTGTTTCAAAGAAAAAAGCTTGGGTATATAAATAATGTTAAGAATTAAAAATATTGGAGGCAAATATGAAATTAACTGAAACAGTTCAAACTGCTGATTGGAAAGCTGAAAAACACGTACCTGTTCTACACGTAGAAAAAGCTGATGGCTTACTAAAAATCAAAGCTCAAGTTGGCGAAGAAATTGAACATCCAAACACCTTAGAACACCACATTGCTTGGATCAAAGTTTTCTTTAAGCCAGAAGGTTCTAAATTCCCAATCGAAGTTGGTTCTTATAATTTTAGCGCTCATGGCGAAGAAGAAATTTTCTCAAAACCAATGGTTGAAGTTGAAATTAAGACAGAAAAAAGTGGAGAGGTTTATGCACTAAGCTATTGCAATATCCACGGTCTTTGGGAAAATTCAGTAGAAGCTTAATATAAAATAAACCCCAGATCTTATTAGGTCTGGGGTTTTGAATTAGAGAATATTTTCTCCAATTTTAAATTTCTTTATTTTTCAAGTTCCATTAAAAGTTCTTCAGCTTCTTTTACTAATTTTGAAGAGTGGTCGATTATTTTTTCAAGTTTGTCTTTTACCTTACTTACAGTTTTCGGATAATTTTCTAGCAAATCTTTTGCTATTTTTGTTTGCTCTTGGTTTTTTTCTATTGCCTCTTCTAGTCTATGAATATAAGCTATTTTGTTATTTTTTATAATAGAATCAATTGCTGATCTATAACCATCAAAATCAACTGCTAGCTTTCCTTCATCAGATAAAGAATCATACCATACTAACCATTCACTTCTTTTATTATCCAAGTTTGTTAATTCTTCTATAACTATTTTCTTTGAAGTTTTTTCTTCTTGGCTTAAGCTATTGTACCAAGTCTTAATCTTTGCATCTTTAAAATCAACATCAGCACTATTATCTGCATAGGATATGCTTGAAAATGCTAAAACTGTTAGTAAAGAAAATATTATTTTTTTTATTCTCATAATTATCTCCTCCTGAACTTTTTATATTTTTACCCAGAGACATTTATATTTAATCATAAAGACATAAATTGACTAATTAATACTATCAGTAGTGATTTATTTTATATTTTTTAGTATTCCAATGACTTCTTTAAGATTCTTTATTGTATAATCGACTTTTACATTTGACTTATTGTCAGCATTTTCTGGATTATACCAAATATTTTTAATTCCAGCATTATTTGCTCCTAATATATCTGATGTTAAAGAATCCCCTACTAATAAATATTCTCTTGTATCTGTTGAGCCAATATTTTCAAAAACTATATCAAAAAACTCCTTGTTTGGTTTATCTATTCCAATTTCTTCTGATATGAAAACACCATCAAAGATCTTATCAAGTCCAGATTTTTTGAGTTTTCCTTTTTGTGCTACAATGCTACCGTTTGTAATCGCATACTGCTTGTATGTTTTTTCTAAAGTCTTTAGGGTTTCTTTGGCATTGTCATTGAAAAATATGTTATTTCCAAGTTCTACTTGATAAAATTTATTGAAATCATAGATAAGTTCGTCGGTATATGCTATATTAAGTCCATCGAAAAATTCACGAAATCTACCGTGAAGAACCATCTCTCTTGTAATTTCTCCTCTTTCTAGTCTTTTCCAATATTTATCATTGATCAAATTATAATTTTTGATCTGACTTTCATCTATGGGAAGTTGAAATTTCTCAAAGCCATCTCTCATGGCAAAATATTCGGCTTTTTTAAAGTTTAACAAAGTTGCATCTATATCCCAAAGTAAATATTTTATCAATTAAATCTCCTTTTTAAAATGATATTTTAAATATCAATGCGAGTAGCGTAAGAATTACAGCTATTGGTACATATACAAATCTACCAATATTATACCATTTATTTGTTTGTTTTTTCTTTGCTGATAAATTTACTTCATCTAGTAATAAGTCTTTTTTTAGTATATAAAACCAAGTTACTGCACCTATTGATGCGCCAATTGGAATAATATAAATAGAAACTATATCCATATAATGACCTACTTTGTCAATTGTTTCCATATTTACAGAGAATACAAAGGTCAAAATTCCTACCAAAATTAGCATGAAGTTTCTGCTTAATTTCTTGTATCTAGACAATAGTGAAGCCACAACTGGCTCAAACATATTTTGTAATGATGAAATTCCTGCAAATATAACTGCTAAATATAGAAATATAGAAAATAATCTACCAAATTTTATATTTTGTAAAATAGTTGGCAAGGATATAAATAATAAACTAGGTCCTCCAACTTGTTGCATATTAAATACGCTTAAAGCTGGAATCATTACGCAAGATGCAAGCAAAGCTGCAATTGTGTCGTATAGACCTGTTTGCTTTGATGAATCAACTATATCTATATCTTTTTTAATATAAGATCCAACAGTTACCATGGCTGATCCTGTCAAGGAAAGTGAGAAGAATGCTTGTCCCATTGCAGCTGCAATGGTATTTAGATTAAACTTTGATGTATCAAATCTTAGCATATATTTATAACCATCAATGGCTCCTGGTAACATTAAAATCCTAATTCCTAATAATAAAAATAGTACAAAAAATGCCGGCATCATAACTTTATTTGATTTTTCCATTGTAGATGCTCCACCAATACAAGTTAATATTGCAGCAATAATAATAATTATATGAAAAGGTATTACTGAGCGTTCTGTATTAGCAAAACTTGCAAACCATGAACTTACATCAGTAGTCATTATTTCACCTGTAATTGAATCGATCAAGGCCTTAAAAACATATGCAACTATTACAGAGTATCCAATAGCTATTAGAAAAATACCAATTAATGGAATAAATCCAATTAATTTTGATATTGTTTTGTTTTTATTGGTAGAGTTAAATGAGTACTGATAAGCACCCAAAGTACCAGCTTGACTTAATCTGCCAACTGCAAACTCGCTTGTCAAACCTACATAAGAAAATAGACCTACAAAAAATATATAAAATATTAAAAATATAAGACCACCATCTTGTAACTTATACGGGAAACCCCATATATTTGCCATCCCGACGGCCGAACCAACAGCAGTAAGGACAAAACCAACTTTTGAACTAAATTTTTTGTCCATAATTAACTCCTAATAAAATAAATTTAAAAAACTATATCACGCTTTAAAGCGAGATAGAAGTTTTGTTTTTAATTATACAATAAAATTTTTATTATACAAGAAATTTTTAATAAAAAAAAGTCATAAGTTGATCGCTTATGACTTGTGGATTTATTTATTATATTTATTTTTCATTTCTTTTAAGAATTTATCATCAGAAAAATAATCAATTCCCATGGCTTTTTTGACTTGGTTTACTTTTTGTCTACCAACTTTTCTTGCCTTTTCGCTTCCTTTTTGAAGTATATCTACTACTTGATCAATATTTGCTTCATAGTCAGCTCTTCTTTGTCTAATTGGCTCTAATTCTTCTTCTAAGACTTTAATGAGGAATTTTTTAACTTTTACATCCCCAAGCCCACCTTTTCTGTAGTGAGCTTTAAGCTCTTCAAGGTTTTTGTATTCTGGCAAATATTTTTGGAAGTGACTATCGTTAGAAAATACATCAAGGTAAGTAAATACGACATTCCCCTCAACTTTTCCTGGATCATCTATGTTTATGTGCTCTGGATCTGTAAACATACTCATAACTTTTTTCTTTAGAGTTTTTTTATCATCGGCTAAATATATAGCATTGCCCAATGACTTACTCATTTTTGCATTGCCATCTATCCCTGGCATTCTTCTTGCAGTTTCATTTTCTGGCAATACTGCCTTTGGTTCTTTGAAAATTTCACCATAAATACTATTAAAAGATCTGGCTATTTCCCTAGCTTGCTCAAGCATTGGTTCTTGGTCAACTCCAACAGGAATAATATTTGCATCAAATAGCAAAATATCAGCAGCTTGGCTTACCGGATAAATCAAAAATCCTGCTGGAAGACTAGTTTCAAAGCCTCTTAACTTGATTTCAGATTTTACGGTTGGATTTCTTTCAAGTCTTGAAAGTGTAACAAGATTTAGAAAATAAAATGTAAGTTCAGTTAGTTCTTCAATTTGTGATTGAACAAATATTGTAACTTTGTTAGGATCTATGCCAACAGATAAATAATCTAGGGCAACTTCGATAAGATTTTCTCTAATTTTTCCTGGATTGTCAAAATTGTCTGTCAAAGCTTGGCTATCTGCAATCATTATATACATTTGATCATAATCGCCTGCTTCTTGCATCAATACTCTATTTTTTAAGCTACCAACATAATGACCTAAGTGAAGTCTTCCTGTTGGTCTATCTCCAGTTAATATAATTTTTTTGTCAGTCATTTTTTCTCCTATAAAAAAGGAGGATCTTATCCTCCCATTAATTATCATTAGTATTAAGAGCTAAATAAGCATCAATAAAGCCTTGTATATCGCCATCCATGACACTTTCAACATTTCCCACTTCATAATTTGTTCTATGATCTTTTACTAGTGTATAGGGTTGGAAAACATAGGATCTTATCTGGCTTCCCCAGGCAATTTGAGTGTATTTGCCTTTAATATCGGATATTTTTTCTCTTTGCTCTTCTTTGGCAATTTGTATAAGCTTTGCATAAAGTTGTCTCATAGCAGTTTCTTTATTTTGAACTTGGCTTCGTTCTGCTTGACTACTTACGACAACTCCTGTAGGCAAATGGGTAATTCTAACTGCAGAATCAGTTTTATTAACATGCTGGCCACCAGCTCCACTTGCTCTATAGGTATCAATCCTTAGATCGTTTGGATCTATATCAATATCTGAAATATCATCTAATTCTGGATAAATATCAACCGAAGCAAAAGATGTGTGACGTCTGGCGTTGCTATCAAAAGGAGAAATACGAACTAATCTATGAACGCCTTTTTCTCCATTAAGATAACCATAAGCAAAAGGACCACTTACATATAAGGTTACAGATTTGATTCCACCAGCTTCTTCGTTGTTAAATTCTGTTATGGTATATTTAAAACCGTGTCTTTCAAAATATCTGGTGTACATCCTAAGTAGCATACTAACCCAATCTGTAGCTTCAAGCCCACCTGCTCCAGCATTTATCGACATATAAGCGTTGTTCTTGTCATATTCACCATTAAGTTGGATTTTTAACTTCATGGTTTTGATTTCTTTTGACAAGGCTAGTAAATTATCTTCGATTTCCTCTAAAGTTTTACTCTCCCTATTTTCGCTCATTTCAACTAAATCGAGTAAGTCAACATCATCATCAAGACTTTTTTTAATGAAATTATATTCTTCAAATTCATCTTTTTTTTCAGCTAAGATAGCCATAGTTTTTTGAGCTTTTTGGCTATCATCCCAAAAATCTGTTTTGTAAGTTTCTTTTTCAAGTCTTGCTATATCAGCTTCCAATTTTATAGGGTCAAAGAGAATCTCCTATTAATTTAATTGCCTTAGATAATTCTTCAATTTTTTCTCTAAGTTCGTAAATTTCGGTCATTTTTATCTCTTTACATTATTTTTTCTAGCTTCACGTTCAAGTCTTCTACGTTCTGCTCTATTTAGATTGTTGTATTGTTCATTTTCTTTTAATTCATCAGCTGATAGCACACTTATATCGTTACTTCCATCGTCAGCTGGTTGAAGTTCTTTTTCTGGTCTTAAAATTTGCTTTCTTTGGATATTTTGTCTGATTTCAACATTCATCATGTATCTAACAGTATCTTCTTGGATTGATCTTGTCATTTCTTCATACATATCAAAACCTTCATTGGTGTATGCACGAACTGGATCGTCATTACCCATTGCACGAACGCCTATTTCTTTTCTCATTTGATCCATAGCATCGATATGATCCATCCATTTTTGGTCGATTACACGAAGCATAATTACACGCTCAACTTCTCTCATATTTTCAGAACCAAATTGAGCTTCCTTATCCTCATATTTGGCTAGAGTAGCTTGATATATATAATCAATCAATTCTTGTTGTGTGTAATCATTTATATTTTCAAAATGTAGTTGAGTAACTGGAATTCCAAGGCTGTTTAGGTGATTTAATAAGGCAACCATTTCCCAATTTTCTGGTTTTACTTCAGGATTGGTGAAAGAATATACTGAACCTTCTATTACTTCTTTTATCATTGAAATAATAGCTTCTTTCATATCGTGTCCATAAAGTACATCCTTACGTTCGTTATAAATAATTGTTCTTTGTTTATTCATAACATCATCGTATTGTAGGACTCTTTTACGTGTTGCAAAGTTATTAGCCTCAACTCTTGTTTGGGCTTTTTCTATTGATCTTGTTACCATTCTTGAAACGATTGGCTCATCTTCATCAAAATTGGCATTTGATATGAATTTTGCAACTTGTTCTCCACCGTTTAATCTAATTAGATCATCTTCTAATGAGATGAAAAATCTTGATTGTCCAGGGTCACCTTGTCTTCCAGAACGTCCTCTTAACTGGTTATCTATACGTCTTGATTCGTGACGTTCTGAACCAATTATATAAAGGCCACCTGCTTTTTTAACAAGCTCTGCTTCTTCTCTTACTCTTGGTCTGATTAAATCTTTTTCGTGTCTATATTTTTTACGTGCTTCAAGAACTGCTTGGTCATTTGTTTCTGCAAAGCTATCAACTTGCTCAAGAAGTTCTTCGCTCATTCCATCTCTCTTTAATTTTTGCATGGCCATATCATCGACATTACCACCAAGCATAATATCTGTACCACGACCTGCCATGTTGGTTGCAATTGTTACAGCTCCAAGTCTTCCTGCTTCTGCTACAATTGCAGCTTCTCTTTCGTGGTTTTTGGCATTTAGTACTGTGTGCTTGATTCCAGCTTTCTTTAGAGCTGCTGATAATCTTTCACTTGCTTCGATAGAAATTGTACCTATTAGGATTGGTTGGCCTGTTGGATGAACTCTATTGATTTCATCAATTATTGCCTTATACTTTCCATTTTCGTTTATATAAACATGGTCTACATCATCTTTTCTTGCAATTGGTCTATTTGTTGGAATTTCAACAACGTCTAGGTTGTAAATTTCGTCAAATTCCTCTTCTTCTGTTTTTGCAGTACCAGTCATGCCTGATAATTTGTCATACATTCTAAAGTAGTTTTGGAAAGTAATTGTTGCAAGTGTTTTACTTTCTGCTTTTACTTCAACGCCTTCTTTAGCTTCTATAGCTTGGTGAAGTCCATCGGAGAATCTTCTACCTTGCATAATACGACCTGTAAACTCATCGACTATCTCTACTTGGCCTTTGTTAACAACATAATCAATATCTCTATGCATAGTTGTATTTGCTTTTAGGGCATTGTTAATATAGTGAGATAATTCCAAGTTTTCGCTATCAGATAAGTTTTCTATACCAAAGAATTTTTCTGCTTTTGCAGTACCTTTTTCTGTAAGGTTAGAAGTTTTTCTCTTTTCATCAACAAGGAAATCTACATCCTCAACCTTAAATTCTCTATCAAAAGGATCTATATCTGCATCTTCGTTTGGATCTAATATTCTACCTTCAAGAGTTAAGATAAACTCGTTTGCTTTTACATAAGTATCTGTAGATTCATCTCCTTGACCAGAAATTATAAGAGGAGTACGAGCCTCATCTATAAGTATTGAGTCAACCTCATCGACTATAGCATAATTTAGTCCACGTTGAACCATATCTTCCTTATAAATTACCATGTTATCTCTTAGGTAATCAAAACCAAATTGGTTATTTGTACCATAGGTAATATCTGCGTTGTAGTTTTGTTGTCTTTCACTATTTGTAAGACCATAGACAATACATCCAACAGACATTCCCAAAAATGTATAAATTTTACCCATCCACTCTTGGTCACGCTTAGCTAGATAGTCGTTTACAGTTACTATATGAACGCCCTTACCTGTAAGTGCGTTTAGGTAAGCTGGACAGGTTTCAACAAGAGTTTTACCTTCACCTGTTTTCATTTCAGCAATTTGACCGTTATGTAGAACAATGCCACCAAGTAATTGCACTGGATAATGTTTCATACCCAAAACTCTATCACTTGCCTCACGAACTACAGCAAAAGCTTCAGGTAGTAAGTCATCCAAAGATTCACCATTTTTGTATCTTTCTTTGAATTCTTCTGTCTTATTTCTTAACTGGCTATCAGTTAATTGTTGCATTTTTTCATCTAGGGCAAGAATTTTATCTACAGCTTTTTGGTTATTTTCAATTTCTTTTTCACTAAATGATTTAAATAGATTAAATATCGCCAAATTTTTCACCTTCCAATTCTCTCGATTTATAAAATAATCAAGCTTTCCATTAATATAATAAAGGATAATAGATTATTTGTAAACTAATATAATAATTATACTTTTAATTCCAGTATTTCATAGAAAAAACGCAGAATATTCTAGCCAATAAGACTCTGCGTTTAAATTCTTATCAAATAATAATCACTTAAAGATGATAGTACCTTAATTATTGGATTTTTTCAACAAAAAAAGAGCATAAATGCTCTTTTCTATTTTCTTGGTCTTATTCTTCCATAATCTCCTTTTTTTCTCTTATAAACGACATTTACGTCTCCATCAATATCATCTAAATATACAAAGAAATCATGATCTACAAGTTCCATTTGCAAAATTGCTTCTTCGGTATTCATAGGCTTAACTGAGATTGTTTTATCTCTTTTGATTGTTAGTTCTTTCTCTTCTGAGCTTTCATCTATATTATTATCAAAGCTATCAAACCTAATTGAGGCTTGATGTCTATCTTTTCTTAATCTAGTTTTATATTTATTAACTTGTTTAACAAGCGCATCCATAACTCTATCTATTGCATTATAAATAGTTTCATCACTTGCTTCTGCACGTAGGATTGTTCCACCTCCTAGTATTGCTGTGGTTTCAGCAACAAACTCATTTCCCTCTTTAGATAACTTAACATCCAATTCTTGTTCTTCTTTGAAGTATTTATCAAGTCTAGAAAACTTTTTTTCAACTTCTTCAGAAATGTCATCAGTTATGTTTAAATTTTTTCCTCTTAAATCTATTTTCATAACTACTCTCCTTTACTTTTTAATTATTTACCCCTATCTGATTAATTATAAACACAATAATTTCTCTAAAAGTAAATTTTATCGTATAATTAACTATATAAATTAGCAAATTAATTAATTGATTTGGGGGAAAAATGAAAAAAACTAAAATTAAAGATATTTTATCCTATGAATTTTTTTCAAATTTAGATATATCTAATGATAAAAGTAAATTAGCCTATACAAGAGTTAAAGGCAATTTTGAAAAAAACAAGTATGATTCCAATATTTGGATTTACCTTACAAAAACAGGTGAAACTTATCCAATCACAGATGATGGCAATTCTTCGATATATACTTTCGACAAAGATAGTAATTTAATTTTTAAGGCAAAGTCAAATGACGAAAAAGATAGCTTTAAAAAAGTTACTGACCATGGAATTGGTAGAGAAATATTTTCTATAAAAAAAGATGTAGCAAGTATCAAATGGTTAAAAGACGACTTATTTCTTGTAAAAGCAAGTGATAAAAAAAGCAAAAAAGAAAAAGCAAAAGATGAAAAAAATAAGTATTTTAAAAAACTTGATACTTTGCCATTTTATGTTAACGGAGGAGGCTATTTAGATTATAGACCTTCTGCCTACTATTTTTACGACAGCAAAAAAGATCAATTAAGTAAAATAATCGATTCAAATTTTGATAAGGAAATAAACTTATTTAGCTTAAATGATGATTTTACCAAGGCTATTTTCAGCAAAACAAATTACGACGAAAATAAAGTGATGGGTCTTAAAGAAGATCTTATTTTGTTAGATATCAACTCAAAAGAAGAAAAAACTTTGATAAAAAACGAGTTTTCATATTATAGGGCAGAATTTTTGGATGATAAGATAATTTTTGTGGCGACAAATATGGAAAAAGGCGGTGTAAACGAAGATGCCTTTATATATTCTTGCGATTTTGATGGAAATTACAAAAAAATAAGCGATGATGATTTTGATATGGACTTTGGCAATTCTTTGGGTACTGATGCAAGGTACGGAGAGGGCAAAACATTTGCTAAAGCAAATGATAAATTATACTTTATAAGTACAGAAAAAGAATCCACCAAGCTTTATTCCATCGACATTAAGGGCGATTTATTTTTGGAAATAGATGATGAAGTTGAAGATTTCACTATAAAAGATGAAGATATTTATTATTTTTCCATGGACAAAAACACAATGGCCGAGCTAAAGAAAAACAAGGAAGAAAAAATATTAATAGCAAATAAAGTTCAAAGCAATGTTTCTTCTATTAAGACTTTTGAATTTGAATCCAACGGAGATATCCTAAAAGGATTTGTACTTTTGCCGACAGATTTTGATGAAAATAAAAAATATCCTACTATTCTAAGTATCCATGGTGGACCAAAAACAGAATTTTCTGATATTTTTCATCACGAACACCAAGTTTTTGCAAATGATGGTTATATAATAATCTATACTAATCCACACGGTTCAAGTGGCAATGGAGTTAAATTTTCAGATATCCGCGGGAAATACGGAGATATAGACTACGATGATTTGATGCGCTTTACTGATCTTGCTATAGAAAAATTTCCACAAATTGATGCAAATAAAATGGGAGTTTATGGTGGATCCTATGGTGGATTTATGACAAATTGGATAATTGGTAACACCGATAGATTTAAGGCAGCTTGCTCTCAAAGATCAATTTCAAATTGGACTAGCTTTAATGGAGTTAGCGATATTGGCTATTATTTTGCAAGCGATCAAACAAATGGCGATATATGGAATAGTTTTGATAATATTTGGGATCAATCTCCTATAAAATATGCAGACAAAGTTAAAACACCTACCCTATTTATTCATTCAGATTGTGATTACCGTTGCCCACTAGAGCAAGGTTTGCAAATGTATAGTAAGATTAAACTTAATGGAGTTGAAAGCAAAATGTTTGTTTTCCATGGAGAAAATCACGAATTATCCAGATCTGGAAAACCTCACGCTAGGTTAAAAAGACTAAAAGAAATTAAAAAATGGTTTGATGGACATCTGAAATAATGAATTTAGAAACAAAAATAAAAATTAGAAAAACATTAGAAAATTTAATATACAGGTTTAAAACTCACAATATAAGTACAATCTCTGCAGCTCTTTCATTTTTCCTTTTGCAAGCATCTATTCCTCTTTTGATGGTGCTTGTAAATATAGTATCAAGACTATTGAAGGATAATGTTGAGGCAATTTATTCTTTAATAGATTTTTTACCAGAAAATGCCAAAGAGCTTGCTATAAGGGTTATAGATACTACTTTTATTAATTCATCATCTGCGTCTGTAAATATTATTACAGTTTTGTTTGCTCTTTGGTCGGCAACTAAGGGAATAGACTATCTAATTACTGCAATTAACAAAGCTTACGGTTTAGATGGCGAAAAAAGAGCAATCAAGAAAAAATTGATTTCAGTTTTGTATACCATTGTATTTATTATTTTTGTGATATTTATCTTGGTTTCACAAATATATGGACCTAATATACTTAGTTTTATCAGATACAATATATTAACTAGATTTTCTGATAAAGCCTTTGGAGGATTTTTTGATAACATTATATCAACTTTAACTTCTCCATTGTATAGAATTATTTTAACTCTTGCACCAATTTTAATAATTTCCTTAGCTTTTGGGTTTTTTTATAGATATGCACCAAATAATAAGGATGATAGGGTTGATTATAAAGACGCTTTTCGTGGAGGTTTATTTGCCACAATTACAATATATATAGCAACTTTTATATATTCATTTTTTATAACGAATTTTTCTAAACAGTCCGTTGTTTATGGAGCTTTGGCAGGAATTTTGGCACTTTTTATTTGGCTAACCATAGTTTCAAACGTATTGATTTTGGGAGCTGAATTAATCGATGCTATAAGAAAAAATTATGCCATCGAATCAAAAGAAGAAATTGCAAAATTTAAAGAAGATAGCACCTCCTTAAAAAAAATTGTAGAAAAGTCATTACAAGATACAAATAAGGAAAGCAAAAATATGAATGAAAAAAGCAACAAAAGATTTTTAAGAAAAAAATTTAGAGATATAAGATATAATATGGATCCAATTAGAAAAAAAATGATTGACTACACTATATATTCTAGCTTCCTTAATTCTTCACTCTTTGCCGATGCCCAAACAATTTTCATCTATGTGTCGGTTAATGATGAGGTTGAGACCTATGAAATAATCAAAAAATCTCTTGAATTTGGTAAGGATGTTTATGTTCCTTTTATAAGTGATCCTTACAAAAGAGAGATGAAAGCAGTAAGAATTTATGATACAAAAGATCTTGTTAAGGGAGAATTTAAAATTCCAACATCTTATAGGAAAGAATTTATAGAAAATCCCGACCTAACTCTTGTCCCGGGTCTTGGCTTTGATAGAAGTAAAAATCGCCTTGGCTATGGTGGAGGTTATTACGATAGATTTTTAAATGAGAACCAAACTACATCAATAGGCTTATTTGCAAGTGATTTTGAGGTAGAAGAAATTGATGTGGATGAATTTGACCAAAAATTAGATTTTATTATTACAGAAAAAGAAATATTTTAAGAAAGAGACCCTAGGGTCTCTTAGATTTTATTAAAGAGGTTTTATGAAAAAATTATTATTTGTTTTACTTACTCTTGTTAGCTTATCTTCCTGTAAAGATCAAAAAATTCCAAAAAACGATGGCTATAAATATATTTATTCAAATCTTACAGATGAAAAATCAAAAAAAGATGTAAAAGATTTAATGGAAAAAAGTTCTCTTAGAAAAAACAACATAGAGAGATTTTTCAAACAAGTGAATTTTTTTAATTCCAATATCGATAAGACTTTGTTAGCTAGCAAAGATTATCAAAAAGCTAATCAAATACCAGAATATGATGTAGATAAAATGCAGGATAGTTTATTTAACAAATATCCGGAATTTGCAGGAGTTAACTGTAGAATTACAACTTTTGGCTTAGTTTCAGACAAAATACAAATAAAAAATCTTGAAAAATCAAATTTATCAGCTATAGAAATCGACAATTCTTCTTTTAAAAATCCACCAGTTCCAACTTTGGAAGAATCTGAAATAGAGAAATTTAACAAATTCTATTCAGCAATAAAAACAGATAATACAGGCGATTCTAAAATCCATTTAGAAAAAATAAATAATTTTTGGAAGGAAAATGGCATAAATTTCCCAAAATCAGATAAATTCTCTATAATTTCTGTATTTGTATTTTCTTCACTTGATGAAAATGATAACGAGTTATTCATCGGCCATACCGGAATTTTATTTACTCTTGATGATAATAGATTTTTGCTTGTTGAAAAACTCGCCTTTACATCTCCTTATCAGGCAGTTGTATTTGAAAACAAAAAAGACCTATACGATTATCTTATGAAAATGTACGATTTTTCAAGCGAAACTTATCCAGCAAAACCATTGATATTTGAAAATGATAATCTATTAGAAGATTGAAAAACTCCAGCTAATGCTGGAGTTTTTATATTTCTTTTATCGCAAAAGTTTCTTTGCTTAATCTATCAAGGTATTTGTGGATTTTTATCTTTCTCATAAAAGACATATCCTTATCGTAAATTAGCGGATTTATAGCATTTTCCATGCGTTTCTCTTGGGTAAATTCATCTCTAAAATTAATAGCTAAGTTATCTATAGTTTCTTTTAAGTTTAAATTGTAATAGGAAAAAGCTTTATCCCCTATAATTTCTAGTTGATTATCAAAAATTTGATCTTCTATGGCTATTTTTGATAAATTCACTCCATTTTGTGTAGCATAATAATGGCTGCGACCTTGGCGAAGATTTATTTCAAAAGCGTAAAATTTGCCTGTTTCTATATCCTTTTTGAAATCTATATTAAATAATCCATAAACTCCTAAAGTTTCTACAATTTTTTTGGCATAGTCTACTAGAATTTCTTCATCCGTGTCAATTTTTGCAACGTAATTTCCAATCCACTCTACTCTCTTATCTAATAGAATATTTTTGCATTTTGCAATACTAATAGTATCTTTTGACCTATAACCATCTACATTAAATTCCGTTCCATCGCTTCCTTTTAGGAATTCTTGGACAAGTATTTCATCGTCATATGAATTTTGGTAAATTTTTTCTATTATTTTTATAGTTTGATCCTTTGATTTAGAATGATAGCCTTTTTGCCAACCATCAAATCTGTCTTTTTTATAAAATATATCGTTATTTGCCTTGATATAGACATCTTCTGGATAATCTTGATCCTTATAATTTTCTTTGTTAACTAATAAAGTTTTTGGAGCAAGATCAAGCTCGGCTATTTTTTCATAAAAAGAATTTTTCGTGAGTAATTCATCAATTTTATTAAGATTTGCATACGGTAAATGAACTTCAAAGTCCAGTCTTTCTCTATTTCTAATAGCTATATTTCTAAAATTATCATCTGGAGAAAATATAATAAATTCCTTGTACTTATCTTTATTATCTGCGTAAATTTCATTTAAGGTTTTACAAAAAATATCTTCATCTTTGGAAAAATTATCTCTTTTATAAAAATCTATTATTTGTGAATTCAAGCAAGGAGCTAAAATCATAGATGTAGCAACCGCTGATTTTATCCCATAAGCCTCATGAATTTCACGAGCTATTGAATATGTATTTAAGTCTGATCCAAGTATAATCGGTAAAAATTCGTTCATTATCTTCTCCATTTCTTTTAATCGCTTTATATATTATATAAGCGTATAATGTAAAAAGCAATATTTTGACTAGGAGGATTTTATGGAAAAATTAGGAATTTTAGGCGGTATGGGCCCTCTTTGCACGGCACATTTTTATGAAAAAATTGTTAAATATACAAAGGCAAATAAGGATCAAGACCATATTCCTACGATTATCTTATCTGATCCTCAAATACCTGATAGAACCAGTGTTATTTTAACTGGCAAAGAAAAAGATCTACTTTTAGAAAAAGCAAAGGAAGATTTGAAAACTTTAGAACAATTATCTGCAAAAAACATCGCAATTCCTTGCAACACTATGCATTATTTTTATGATGAATTTGTAAAAATGACTGATGTAAATATTATAAATATGATTTATGAAACAATTAAATATTGTAAGGAAAATAAGGCAAAAAATATAGCAGTTCTAGGAACAAGAGGAACTATAGATTCAGGAATATACGAAAAGTATGCAGATGAATTTGATATAAATATTATAAAGTTATCCGAAGAAGAGAAAGATCTTATAATGGAAACAATTTATAGTATCAAAGAAACAAATAATACCAAAAAAGATGAATTTATAAAAATGATTTCTGATATAAAAGATCATGATGTCGATCGTATAATTATCGCTTGCACAGAATTATCTTTGGTAGAAGGAATTGAAAATTTGGATTATATTGTTGATGCCATGGATATATTAGCCAGAAAATCCATTATTACTATGGGATATGAACTTAAATAATTTTTCTTAATCTTTATAATATCTTAACACTTTGTGTTATAATATATCTGTTGTCGAGGTTAAGATTATGTTAAGAAGAAAAACTTTAAAAAAAGAATATTATTTGCTTACAATACTTAGAGCAATCGCCTTTTTTGCTATATCCTTATTTCATGGATATTCACACATGCTGCCAGGAGGATATTTGGCAGTAATTATTTTTTTGCTCTTGTCTGGATTTTTAAGTGAAAGAAGTCAGAAAAAGAAATCCTATAGTTTTAAATTATTTTTTAGAAAATTTACAAATATTATGGCGCCAATATATTTTATAATGGCCATAAGTATGATTGTCGCTTTGATTTTTGCTAGGGAAATATTTGACGATAGTATAAAATCTGTACTTCCTGTTGCTTTTAATTTTGAAAATATTAGAAGAATTTTTGCTGGAGATGATTATTTCAATCAATCTGGTAATTTTAATATATTTTTGCACATGTGGTACATTTCCCTATATATGCAATTTATCGGAATTTATTATCTAATAAATAAACTTTTATCAAAAAGTAAAAATGATTCAATAAAGATTATAATTTATTTTGTATTAACCATTCTTAGCTTTGCTGCTATTATACATTTTGGCAAATCTCCGAAGGATATTACAAGAATTTATTATGGAATTGACACAAGATTTTCTGCCTTTGCTTTAGGTGGACTTTTGGCTTTATTATCTAAGAATTTCAAGAAAAATTACTTTAATAAAAAATCAAGCTTTCTTGTTGCAATAAGCGTCCTTATATTCGCAATGCTAATTCCATTTTTTATCATAAGTGGAAGAAAAATAAGCTCATATGGACTATTTTTTATTGCTTACACTATAATTATAGGTCTACTTGTAACAGCTTTATATGAATTTGAAGATAAATTTTTAATAGATAAAAGTAATTATAATATCTTTACAAAATTCCTCTTATATGTTGGAGATAGAAGTTATTATTTTTATTTGTGGCAATATGTTGTTCAAATATTTTTCACATATTTTCTTGCTAATATCTTTGAAAATGTGTTTATAAATATACTTGTACAATTTTTGATAATTATAATTCTTGGAGAAATAACTTATAAAATATTTTCTGGCAAAAAACTAAAGATAAGACTTTTTATTTCTACATTTATTATTTTAATTATTTTAAATGTAATTTCACTTGCCATAGGCAATAAGAAAAAAGAAGAAATCGCCAATCTAAAAAAAGAAATTACCCAAAATGAAGAAGAAATCAAAGAAAGAAATGAAAAAGCAAAATTAGAAGCTGAGAAAAAGAAAAAAGAAGAAATAGAAAAGGCCAATAAAGCTGACTTGGAAAAGCAAGAAAAAGAAAAAGAAGAAGAAATCAAAAAAGAAGAATTTGTTGAAAAAGCCTATGATGATTTTGAATTTACAGACAAAGAAAAAGAATACTTGGCAAATATTTCTATAAGTTCAGTTGGAGATTCGGTTATTTTAAATGCTGATTCCTATATCAGAAAATTCATACCAAATTTTTATTTAGATGGTAAAGTTGGTCGTGACATGATTGATGGACCTGCGGTTTTGCAATCCATAAAAAACAATGTAGGATTAGGAGATATTGTTGTTATTTCTTTAGGATCTAATGGTTCTGCCAATGTTTCTGATATGGATAAGATTATGGAAATAGCTGAAGGTCGTGATGTTTATTTTGTAAATACTTCTCACACTCAATCTTATATGGATTATGTAAATGAAGAAATCAAAAAATATTGCGACAAAAACGACAAGGCTCATTTGGTGGATTGGAGAAATTTCATCAAAGATAAGGCAAATTATCTTGCTCCAGATAGAACTCATCCTAATATCCCAGGCTCAGATGGCTTTGCAAAGTTAATAATGAGAAAAATATTAAATGTAAATAAAATACAACCATAAATATTTTTATAAATAGAAATACTCTCTGATATTGTAAATTACAAATTTCAGAGAGTATTTTTTATTTTACATTAATTATAACTAAAGGCTTCTATATTTCTCTCTAACTTCTTCGATTTTCCCACAAGTCATCTTGCCTTCAGGACAAGGACCTGTTAGGCAATTTGGGCCAGAGTTTTTGAATAAATTTGGATAGATTTCTTTGCAAATTTTTACCATCTGAAAAGCTAGTTCTCTTATTTCCCATTGAGCTCTATTGCAACATCTTAAGGAGAAAAAGTGTAAAAGACTTCTAGCATTCATTGTAAAAACTATCTTTGTTTCGCAAGCATTTGGAAATACGTATCTTGCATCTTCTATGGATTTTTTCTCTGCAGATGATTTAGCTTTTTTCTCGCTAATTCCCTCTTTTAAAAATTCCTCATAGTTTTTCTCAAATAATTGGTCGACAATTTTTTCATAAGTTTCTTGGCTTTGATCCATTGCTTCTATGAAATATTTTTTCGCCACCGGATTTTCTTCTATTGATGGTGGTATTATATATTGAAAATCATCTAATCTTACATATCTTTGGGATTGTTGGGAGTAAGAAGCTAGTCTATGTCTTACTAATTGATGAGTTAGTGTTCTTGAAACTCCTTCTACTGCAAAAGTAAAGCTTACATGCTCAATTGGAGATAAATGTCCCATATTAGTAAGCATTGTTATGTATTTTTCTATTGAATTTTCATCTAGTTTTTCTCTAATTTCGTCTACACCAACCCTCGAATAGCAAAGCTTTCCAGCTTGAGCTATAGTTTCTTCTGCATCTTTTGTATAATTTAATAAAACTACTTTCATTTTCTTCCTCCCGATTTTTATTATTTTCATTATATCATAGATAGGGAAAAATTTTATAAAAAAAAAAGAAGGCCGTAGCCTTCTTTTGCTTATTATTTTCTTCTTACTAATTCAAGAGCTTTATCTTCACCCATTTTTCCAGCCCATGCTGATAAGGCTAAGGCAGCTATTAGTCCTAAGAAAGTGATAACTGAACCTGCTGAAATTTTGTTTGAAGCTTTCTCAGCTTCTTTTTTGGCATCTTCAACTTTTTTGTCAGCTTCAACTGCTAATTTATTTATAGTACTAGATGCTTCGTCAAGAGCTTTTTGAGCTTGTTTGTTTGCTTCATCTAGTCCATTATAAATGTTGTTAGTAACTTCTTCTGCTTCTGTTTGATTTAATTGTGTATTATTTGAAACTGCATTTGCAATAGCATCTTTATCAGCAGAATCAGCTATTTTTTGAGCTTTATCTTTTAATGATGCTGATAAGTCAGAAACAATTTTGCCAGCATTATCTGGATTTAGTGCAAGCTCTTTTGCCGCTTTTCCTATTTCATCTTTTGATTCTTCTAGTTGTTTGTTTAGATAATCTGGTTGAAGTTCTGGTATTTCAGTATCTGCTAAATATTTATCTACATTTTCTTGTAATTTACTTGTATCAACTTCTCCCATAGCTTCAATCGTTTTATCAAGGCCAAGGCTTAAAGCTTCGGTTGATGCAGTAACTGCTGATCCTGCAACATCTGCCGCACCTTTTGCAAGGCCACCTGCCACATTTGAAGCCATTCCTAAAACTTGTGCTATAGAATTAATTACAAAAACTACTAATATTAAAAGTGAAAGAGCCCAAGTAATAGCTCCATGTAACATACCTGTTGATCTAGCAGAAAATCCTGCTATAAATCCACCAGCTAAGAAAGATAAGACTAAGGTAATTGCAGTCCATATCCCAGTTCCAACACCAACTCCTGCAAGTGGGTTTGAATTTGTCGGTGAAAAAATTCCAAATCCTAAAGCAGCTGTCAATAAGCTTAAAGTTGCAAAACAAGCGGCTGAAACTATTGCTCCTGCAATAATTGAACCCCAAGATAAGTTAGTTCCTGCTGGAAGTACGCTTATAGATTTTTCGAAAAATGAATTTGCTTCTTTACGATTTCTTTCTACTCTTTCTCCTCTTCTTGGATTTCTATTTTCACGTTTAGGTCTTTCAACGCTTATTTTCTCATCTTCAGATGTTTGTATTGTTGAATCATTATTCTTTCTTTCTGTCATAATTCCTCCTTTTTATAAAAATAAAATTTCTATGCCTTACTAATATACCCTAAAGGCTTAAACTTTAAAAATATTCTTATTCTCATAAATTTCATCAGTCCATCTTCTTAGTCAATTTAAACTCTTGATATCTTTGAATTTCACTTACCATATCTCTACCAGCTATCATCTTTTTAATGTTTTTTACATCCAATATAATAACATCATGCTTTAGTAATTCTTTTTTACTAGCTTTGGTTAAATACGATGAATGAATTATTAGAATTGGTGTAATTGATTTTATTAATCCCTCATATTCGGTTATCAAATCATTTATATAAGTTTCTTTAATCATTTGATCGTACTCATAATTTTTAATATCTATAGCATATTTTTTGTCGTTTTTTCTGGCGAATAATTCAAATTCATGTCTTTTTTCGTATTTATTTTCGTAAGTTTCAATAAAATAGCCACACTTTCTAAAGGCTTGTTTGACTAATTCTTGAGAATTATAATCAAATTGAACTTTTTTTAGAGCTTTTAATAAATTTTTGGGATCTATCTTGAAAAATCCCCTATATTCAATCTCTTTATCATATTTTTTGATATCAAAGCCTAGCAAAACCTTATCAATTACGTTAAAATTTCCATGAGCTATGGCGTTTCTAATATGTCTAAGTAATGCCATTACCTTTGTTTCGTTATTAGATATAGTTAAAATTAGCTTTGCAGTTTCAGTGCATACTTCTTCCAAAAAAGGCTTAATTTGTTCATATTCTATATGTTCTGTAAATAATACGTCTTCATCTTTTAAATTCATAGCTTCCATTAGCTCTAAAAATAAATAATCATCGTATTGTTTGTTTAGTAAGAGTTCATTGACAGATGATTGCTCTGAGCTAATATTTGGTACATACCAAAGCAAATAATAGATAGCCTCTCTTAAGTCATCGCTTAATTTGATAGGTATTTGTTCGTGTTTTATTTGATATTTACTTTTATTTTTACAATCGTCATATTCAAATTTATCTGTAAGTTCCATCTACACCTTGCCTTTAAAATTATCTAATATAATCTTCAATATCATTAAAAAATTCGCTTATATAATAATCCGTAAATTCATTTTTTGATCTATCAAAATAATAATAGTAAAAGTCGCTACCATTAGCTACCATTCCAGTTATATCAACATAAGACCAATCATCTCCTAACTTTATAACATTCCATTGATGGTCTGCAGAATAATCTTTTGCCTTATATTGATGATCAGTATTTCCTGTTACTGAATAACATGGTATTCCAACTTTTTGACAAAGAATCGTAAAACTTTGGGCAAAACCTGAACATTGACTTTTGCCTTTTACAAAAGCTCCGTAAATATTATTTTCTATATAGTCGTTGTTAGAACCCTTATATTGATATTGGTTATTTTCTGCTAACCATTGGGCAAAATAGTAGGCTTTGTCATAATCTTTTGTGAAATTTTTATTTGCATAGTCAAGGAGAGTTTCTATTTGTTTATCTACAATTTCCTTTTCTTCTTTGCTAATATAAGTTTTGGTAAAATCTTCCAATTCAACCCTATTTTCTAAATAAAAAGTATTTTCATTAAAATAATAATCGTAGTAAATATAAGGCTCCATCATCCCTTGTGAATAAAAAGGCGATAATAAAAACAAATCGCTGATAAATTCCATTTTGCCATCAAAATCAGTTTTTAAGCTTACATTTGGATCTTTTATGGCTTCGGTTAAAATCCTACTTACATAAAAAGTTAAATTTTCCTCATCGAAATATTCCATCATCATTTTCCCAAATTTATTTTGAGTTTTGATATCTTTAAATCGTGATTTAAGTAGGAAATCCGGCTTTATAATTTGATAATCTAATTTTCTGGCGGTAAAACTTGGATTTTTAAGCTTTGGACTTTTTAAAATTACCTTCTCGTTATTAATTTTTGATTCTTCTTCATAGCCACTATCATTAGTATTTATAGCTTTAATGCCAGCCATTTTTGTCTTTAAATTACAAGATGTTAGGATAAGAATAGCCAGTAGATAAATAATCTTTTTCATATTAATCCCTTATCTAATATTTAATAACATTGTACCCTTTATAATATTTTAATATGTTAAGTTTTATTAAAGTTTTCATAAAAAAAACAGACCTCTTGAGCCGAACCCCAAAATCCGGAATACGGATGGAGGGGTTTTTTCATGCCAAAATATACAAAAGAATTTAAAATTAGATTAGTGCTAGAATACTTATCAGGTGAAACAGGTGGGCGACCTGCAATAGCAAACAAATATTACATACCTGATAGTACTCTAGAAAATTGGATTAACAAATATAACTCAGGAGGCTTTGATAACTTATCTAAAAAGCTAAACAATAATAAATACACTAGTGAATTTAAACTATCTGTAATACAATATAGGCAAATCAATAATCTATCATACAGAGAAACCGCAGAACATTTTGATATCAGCAATGGATCAGTAATATTTAACTGGGAGAAAGCATATCAACAACGTGGTTTATCTGGGCTAGAAGATAATAGAGGAAGGCCTAATAAAGATATGTCTAAAGCAGATAAGAAATCTAAGAATCAAAAACCAATAGTAGAGACTGAAAGAGAAGAACTAATCAGACTTAGAGAAGAAAATAGACTTCTAAAAATGCAAATACTATTCGAAAAAAAGTTTCAAGCCTTGCTACTGGAAGAAGAAGCAGAAGCAAGGAAAAAACAAAGATAATACTAAGTCTTCTAGAAGAACACCCTGGTACAAAGATAAGTGAATGGATAACAGTAGCAAAACTTCCTAAATCATCATACTATGAGCGGAAGAGCAAATTAGAAAATCCAATAGACAAAGACAAAGAAATCAAAGAAGAAATCAAGTTAATAGTTAAAGCCAGCAAAGGAAGATATGGATACAGGAGAGTAAATACCGCCCTAAGAAACAAGGGTCTAATAGTAAACCATAAAAGAGTTCTAAGAATCATGAAACAAGAAGGACTCCTATGCACTAAATTTAAAACTAGATCAAGAAAATACTCATCCTACAAGGGACAGGTAGGCAAAGTAGCTCCTAATGTTGTAAATCGTAATTTTAAAGCCAGCAGACCAAATCAACTATGGCTAACAGATGTAACAGAATTTAGAATCAAGGGACGTGAAGAAAGACTATACCTATCACCAATACTAGATGTTTACAACAGTGAGATAATTAGCTATACACTAAGCCATCACCCAACTATTAAACTGACCAACTCAATGTTAGACAAAGCAATAAAAGGTATTAGTACTAAAGACAACTTAGTAATACACTCAGACCAGGGATTCCATTACCAACATAGCTCATGGTCTAGCAAGCTAAGAAAACTAAACATACGACAAAGTATGTCAAGAAAAGGGAATTGTCTAGACAATTCACCAATGGAAAACTTCTTTGGTCTACTCAAACAAGAAATGTACTACGGTGTAGAATTTAAGAATTATGAACAATTAAGAAAAGAAATAGAATCATACATCAAATGGTACAATGAAGACAGGATAAAGGCAAAATTAAACGGAATGTCCCCTGTTGATTACAGATTACATTCCGCTTAAAATATTATTAAGTTATTCCGTGTTTATGGGTGCAGCTCACTCTTATAGTCTGCTTATTTTTGGAAATTTAAGGATATAATAAATTTACCTTTCTCGTTATTTTTTACTGATAAATCTATGCCAAGATCATTTGCATAAACTTTTGCCAAATATAGACCCATGCCTGTTGAGCTTGTATTTGATGATTTCTTGCCAGTATAAGCTTTTTCAAAAATAAAAGCTAAATCTTTTTGGTAAACTCCATCACCATCATCTTCTATGCAAAGTTCCATCTTGCTTATATTATAAATTTTAATTTTACTTTTTGCATATTTACAAGCATTGCTAAGGACTTGAGAAACTATAAAAACAAGCGAATTATAATCACTGATTAGTCTAATATCCAAGCTTTCATCTATTACAACCAGCTCTCTTTCGTTAATTATCGAATAATAATTCTCCATAGCTTCATTTATTGCGTCTTTAAGACTTAGGTCTTTGAGTTTATAGTCGATTTTTTTGACATTATATCTCCCATAATACAACAAGCGATTAATATTATCTTTTAGCGAACTATTAGCATATGAAAGACTTTCCAAAAAATATCTTGAAATTTCTTCCTTGTGATTTTCTATTAATAAATCTATTATTGAAATAGGAGTCTTTATTTCATGAGCCCATCTTTCAATTAAATCTTTGTAATCGTAGAGCTCGGTTCTTTGTCTTTGGTATTTTTCTTCTCTTTTTTTATTTTTTATATAAATATCATCTAAAATATTTCTGTAGTCCACGCCAGCTTCTTTTAACAATTTGTCCAAAGTTTTATATGATGGTTCTTTTTCAAAATCGCTTATTAATTTTTTTATTTTTTTGCTTTTATTTATTTCAGAAAATACAATTATCCCAACTCCAATAAAATAAGATAATATTATAAAAAATATAACTTTATTAAAAAGTTTGCCATTTAATAGATACATTATCAAAATAAATATCAAAGACTGGATTGTTAATATTAATATCGGTAATTTAGAATTTTTTATAAAACTTAATTTCATATTTCCTCAGCATTTATCCTGTAGCCAACAGATCTAACATTTTCTATGACATTAAAAAGACCCAAGGCCTTTAATTTTTTTCTTAATCTTGCAATATTTACAGGCAAAATATTTTCATCTATATAAATAGTATTCCATGTTCCCATGAGAAGTTCATCTTTGCTTAAAGTTTTAGGGTAAGCTTTTATTAGAGATTTAAGTAAATCAGCTTCAGTTTGGGCTAAAATAATGTAGGAATTTTTGTAGGAAACTTTATTTGTAGATATTTCTAAACTTAAATCTTTAATTTTTATCTGATCCTTAAAATCATCGTAAATTTTTAATAATTTTAGAGACCTTGCTAATAATCTTTTGGCTGATACAGGTTTATTAATAAATTCATCTGCTCCTAGATTTAAACTATTTAATTCATCTTCTAAGGTGTTTCTACTGGTTAGAACTAGAATTGGTAGTTTGGAAGTATCTTTTATTTGTGTAATCAAATCATAACCACAAATATTTGGCAAATTTATATCCAGTATTATTAAGTCTGGAGATTTTTGATAAATAAATTCTACAGGATTTGTAAAATCCTCAACATAATCCACAAGGAAATTATTAGTTTGATAAATATTAATCAGTTCTTTTCTTAGAAATTGATCGTCTTCTACTATCATAATTTTTTTCATTATCAAAGATCCTCCACCACAACTACAGATATTTTAAAAATTATCTTTCTAATAATTATCAAAATTAAAAGGCTGATTATTGTAATTATAGTAATAATTTCCCTAAAATTAGATAAGTGGTAACTATAAATACTCCAAATTCCAGTCATTTGATTAAATAAAATATTTAGGGCAAATTCCGCTAATATTACAATAATTATAAGAACAAATATTAAATTAATCAATTTTTTTAACATTTCTGATAAAGATTCAGCAGTTTCTCCCAAATCTTTTAGGATTTTGTAAGAATTTTTATTGTTTAAAATATAATTATAGATACTAATTATCAAAAAAGAACATCCTACAAAAAATAATATTGTAGCCATGTAAAACAAAGTATAAATATATCGCAAAATCTCTGTATAATTATTTTTTAGCATCCAAACTTTACTTTCAAATCTTAAATGTAAGTTAAGTAAATCTTCTCTAAGTATTTCTGCAATCTTGTTATTATCAAGATTTCCCAAGATATTCTCTTTTAAAATTAGGTTATATCCATAAATTTCATTGTTAAAAAATTTTTCATAAATCTCATCACTAAGGACATAAACATCTGTGCGGGCAAGTATGTCATTAGCAAATAAATTATCTTCCTTGTCCACATGAATTATTTCAAATTGATTTGCTCCTATTGTTATTTTGCTAGTTTGAGTGCTTAAAATCGAGTCGAATTTTATATTTGATTCTTTCCAAAATTTGTCATACAAAAAAATCGCCTGATCATTATCAAGTTTATCTATATTGCTATTTTTAAAGGAAGATTTGTAAGTTGAAAAATTTATTACACTTAAATTTCTTACACTTTCCACATATATATTTTTGGGTGTAAAATATTTATATAAAAATTCTTCTTCATTTACCCTAACTTCTTTAGTAAGTTTGATAGGATAAATATCTTTGACGTATTTATTGATTGATTCGATTTTATAAAGGTCCTCTTTGTTTATTTCATTTGAAACTACGGTAAAATCTGGTCTTTGCTTTCCATCTGTCTCTACATTATAAAGATTTACACATCCTTTAAATATCATTATAATGGATAGGCTAAGCATAATTAAAATTAAAAAGGCTAGGATTTTATTTGTTTTTATAAAAAATCTAAATTGACTCTTTAACAAAATATTGGATTTTCTTAGCAAGAGTAAAAAAATATTATATGTTAAAAATAATAGGATAAAATTTGTAATTATGATAAATATAATTTCTTCTCTAAATATTAAATTAACAGATGTGGCTAAAGATCCAAGGACAACCATTATTAAAATAATCAAAAAACTTGAAGTTCTTTTATTTTTCAAAATTTTATCCCCGGGATATTTGCCTGTTACTTTCGTTGTAAAAATAAAAACAGAAACAATTTCTAAAATTGCTATAAGAATAATTGTTATAAAAATTGCTCTTTGCGAAATATTGAAATTATAAGCGTATATATTCAGGTCAAAAACTTTCACCATGGCTAGGTTTATAAATTCTGATAAATAAACTCCCAAAACCAAACCAAGACTAAGCGATACGAAAAATTTCCCAAATTGATCTTTTAGTAAAATTTTAAATAATTTCTTAAAGCCAATGCCATTAAGCAATAGAACGTTGATATCGTAACGCTTACTCTTTAAATTTGTTAGATTGGTATAAATAATAAGTGTGGAAATTAGTACAAATGATATTATATTTATGGAAAGTAGCTCTATAAGCAAAGATTTTTTGCTATCATCATAAATATTTAAAAACAATTCATTGTTTGAAATAGCAAGCAATGAATAAAAAGAAATAGTTGAAACTACAAGAATTAAGATATTTATAATATTTTCTTTAGATTTTATTATATTTTTATTAAAGCTGATTTTTTCCGTATTTGTCATTTTATTATTTGTTTGCTTGAAAGAGTTATTCTATTTAAATATTCTCTTTGATTTTCATCATCATCTTTGCTAATTTCGTTATAAATTCTACCATCTTTAAGAAAAAGTATTCTTTGGCAGAAGCTTGCTGCATAGCTATCGTGAGTTACCATTATTATGCTTTTTTTGTATGTTTGATTAAATCCCTTTAGTATTTCTAAAAGTTTTTTTGAATTGTAAGAATCTAAAGCTCCAGTTGGCTCATCAGCCAAAATTATTTGAGGATTAATTGCTAAAGCTCTAAGGGCTGAAACTCTTTGTTTTTCTCCGCCAGATAATTTGTTTGGATATTTATTTAAAATCTCATATATTTCTAATTCTTTTGCCAATTTATAAATATTTTCAAAATCTATTTCCTTATCGTGAATTTTTTGGGGAATAATGATATTTTCTAGGGCTGTAAGGCTTTCAATCAATCTAAAATCTTGAAAAATATAAGAAACTTCATTTCCTCTATAAGTTAATAATTTTTTCTTAGAAAAACTAGAAAGCTTTTCTTCTTTGTAAATAATTTCGCCATTACTTGCTTTAGTTATTGCTGAAATCATATTTAAAATACTAGTTTTCCCAGACCCACTAGTTCCCATTATCCCCAAAAATTCACCATCCAACAGATCAAAACTTACATCATTTACTGCTTTCTGAGAGTTTTTGCCAAAGCCGTATATTTTATTTAAGTATTTAACTTCTAATATTTTTTTTATTTCCATTTTTTCCTCTTATAGACTTTGGCTTCTAATTTAATGATCTTCTTTTACCGCTGCAAAATCTTCTGCTTCTTGCATATTTTCCATTAAGCTATAGAATTGATTGTAAATTCCTTCAATGTCATTTGACTTATCGATTAATTTTGTAGTTATATTTCCCTCACTATTTTCTAAATATGTTTCAAATAAATCACCATTTTCATCATATAAGTAATAGCCATAGTTTAAGTCATCTTTTATAGTTTTTTTAAAGCCATAATCAGTTTTCTCCAAAATCTCTTCTCTTTTTCCCTTAAAACATTCTTCTATGGCTAAGGCATCATAAATGCACTTTTCCTTATAAGATAGAGAATTTTGGCCTGCACTTTGATCAGCATTAAAATTATCGACATTATTTTTGATGTATATATTTTTTTCTAAATTGAGAGAATATGATTCTCCTCCATTTTTAATAAATATATAACCTCTACTATCCTTGTAAGAACCATCTATTACAATTTTTCCGTCTTTATCGTAGGCTTTTACCAAAGTATAATCGATTGATCCATCATCTGATTTTACATTCCAATAGCAAACTTCACTTTTTTCCTCTTTGTTTAACAAAACATCGATAAATTCTCTTGTAGTTTCATCTGCATTTTCTATGATTTCTTTTACTTCTTCCCTTTTTTGCTCATTCTCATCTTCTTTGTCATTAGTATTTGTGCTTAATAAAAATCCACCTGTTAGAGCTATTGCACCTATAGCCAATAAAGTTTTTAATATTTTCATAATATCCTTCCTTTCTTTGTATCTTAAGAATATCACAATATAATATTAAATTTAATTACAAGTTTTGTAAGAAATCATAAAATATCTTAATTTTAATTGCCTATTGCTAAATATTGGTAACAAGCTTCTAGATCTAATCTATTTCTTATTATGTAATCAATTTTTAAATCATCAGGCACTAAAACCATGTATTTATTGGCATTGAGGTATGTTTGTAAGAATAGCTCATTTTCTTTAAAAAATTTAAAAATATCTTTTTTTTCTATCTTTTTTATTCTTATTTCATCAAAATATCTGATAATATCAGGTCCTTTTATTGATGAATCAACTTCATCATTTATAAATTTTTTGCTATTTGAAGCTATATTTAGCATGATTGCAAGGGTTCTATTTACCTTTGAGCTTTGAAAAGTTCTAAGAGAGATCTGATCTTTTCCGGCTACAAACAAATAATCATCATCTGAAAATTCTTCTTTCAAATTATCTATTATTTGATTAATCTTATCATCATCAAAAGCTTTATCTGGATTTTTTAAAATTTCTTTCATTTTGTTTCTAACAAGTTTTGAAACATCCATATCTCCAATCCCAGAAAATTTTGGTGCCTTGCCAGCATTGGCTTTTTCTACTAAAATTTTTTTATTTTTGTATAGAATTTGAGTAATTCTCCAGATTGAGCCAGCCAAATATATATTGCTATCAACTTGTACTTCTGGTCTTATTTCCAATTCTCCAATTTTGCCCTTATCATTATAAACATTATAAACTCCACTTAATACAAATTGATTATAAAAATTTCCCTTTGTCATAAGTTTTTCTATAGCTGTTCCTGCTATTACTTGATTTTCGATAATTTCTATGTAGCTTTCTTTTTGCAAAAATTCGCTGATTTTTTCAAATTCTTCATCTGTAATGTCAGAAAAACTAGTCAATATTTTATTTAAATATTTATATTCATCTATATCTATTCCATAATTTTCAAGTAAACTTGATAAAATTTGGTGAGCAAATACATCATAAGCTTTTGTAGTTTTCTCTATTGGATCCAGAATTGAATCTTGATAAAGTTTTATTGTTGCGAGAGCTTCTAGTAATTCCCATGGATTTGTTGAAATTTGATGTAGGATTGATGTTTTTGAAATTCTTCCACTTCTACCTAGTCTTTGGGCTAGAGTTAATACATTATGAGCTGAACCATATTGGCTAACACTTGCTACAGCTCCGATATCTATGCCCAGCTCCAGTGTAGAAGTTGCACAAATGGCAAATTTTTCTTTTTTTGCTTCTTTGGCAAAATTTTCAATTTCTGATCTTTTTTGCTTACTGACTGCGGAATGATGGGCAAAAACTTTAATATCTTCGCCTTTTTCTTTAAATAACTGATTAAGTTTAACCGCAATTGTTTCAACCTTATCTCTTGAATTTGGAAAAATTAACATAGGACCGGTAAGAGCATATTCTCTTAGTTTACTTATAACATCCACCGAAACTTTTTCTGTATTAAAATAATCGATTGTAAAATCAAGGTCGTTTCTACTTTTGTCAACCAAAATATTTGTATCTAGACCATTTTTAAAAAATTCTTTGGCTAAATTATAATTTTCTTCGCCAATTGTCGCTGATAAGCCAATCATTCTTGGAGTATTGTTTGTATATCTTAAAATTCGTTCAAGGAGAGATTTTAATTGCAATCCCCTATTTCCCCACAAGAAGCTATGGATTTCATCAACGATTATATATTCAACATCCAAAAAAAATGTTTTTGCAAGCTCAGATTTGTTGACAAGCATTGCTTCTATGGATTCTGGTGTTATTAGGACAATTCCTCTCGGATTAGCTATTATTTTTTCTTTTTTACTTTGACTTGCTTCTCCATGCCAAGTTGTTATTGGAATATCCATATCCAAACACATATCACTAATTCTTTTGAATTGATCATTTATTAGGGCGATCAGAGGTGAAATATATAAAATTTTTATTCCCTTATCCCAAGAGCTAACCTTGCTTATGGCAGGCAAAAAACAAGCTTCAGTTTTTCCAGAAGCTGTTGGAGCAGATAAGATCAAGTTGTTATTTGTTGTATAAAAAGCTTTTATTGAGGCATTTTGAATTTTTGTTAGAGATGGCCAGCCTTTTTCGTGTATATAAAATCTTAAATCTCTATTTAATAAGCTATAAGAATCTGTCATATTATCTCTATATCATCATCCAAATTATCTGGATCCTTGTTTACGCTTGTTAGATTTTTAAATTTCATATTTATAATATCCTTAATATCTTCGTTTGGATTTTGTCTTTTTAGATCAAGAATTTCTATAAAATCTTTTATAACAGCTCTTGGAGTTAAAAATTCATCAGCACCCGGCCTATTTAGTTGACCTTGCATATACATTATTATCTCTTCATGGCTTATTTCTATCATTTCTTTGTAATTTACGTTGTAAACATTTAGTAAATTTTCAAGCAAGGTATAGATTTCCTCATTGGTCAAAGGTTTTAAAGGCAAAACTGTTTTGTTGGTATTAATGAGCTTATTATCTAAGCTATCCTCATCTCCAAGCCTTCCTTTTAAAGCACCATAAGAAGCCATTCCTCTATTTGTATCGAAAACTGTTTTTCTCGTCGCTCCAAAATTTACAAATAAGCCTCTTGCTTGATTTGATTTAGTTTCATTATAAATATTTAAAACTCTCTCATAATTTCTTTCTCTACTTACAGAATATGGCAATTTGTAGAGATTTACCGCCTCATCAAAATTAATTACAAAACCCTTGTATCCGATTTCAAGAAATAATTCACTCATATTTTTTACTGCCTGAAAATAATTATCGTCTGTAATTATTTGATTGATTCCAAGAATTTTTTTGGACTCAGTTTTTGTGCTTATATCTCCTCTTAGCCATCTTATGGCGTTGGTTCTTAGGATTCTGTTATCGTTAATAAAACCCTCGTAATATTTAACTAAAGCTTGTCCAAATTCATAAGATAGACCGACAGCCTTAAATTTTGCAAGAGTTTCATATATTTGATTTTTGATTTCATCTTGATATTTTCCAGCTAAAAGCTGATCAATTTCTATATTTTTTGAAGTAGACAGATCTTGACAAAGTTGATTTATCCAAGTTTCTATTATAGCATCAAGAACGTTGCCATTTTTTATTGCTTTTGTTTTTATATTATCAATTATTTCACTATATAAGGCCACCGCTTTTCTATCTGTAGCATAAAATCTTCTCGAAGGGTTCAAATCTAAGGTAGAAACGACAAAATCTTTTTGTAGTGCCAAATTTTCTATAGTGCTTAACATAAAACTTTTGCCTGATCCAAAATCTCCTACCCAAAATCTTATATCAGATCCACCATCAGCAATTGTATCCAAGATATTGATAACTTCACTAACTTCTTTGTTTCTACCAACTAAAAGATGCTCTACTCCAATTTCTGGAACTACTCCACCTTCCAATGATTTTATTATGTTTTGTGCCTGCTTGGGATTAATTTTAATTTCCACTTACATACTCCTTTATTATTTCAACATAAAATGGATCTACAATAATTTTTCCATTGTCTATTAACAATGTTTGATCACTTGTATAAGCAAATAAAATTTCGTTTATTTTGTTTAAATAGCTATTTCTTGTAAAGCCATTTTCATTTGCCAAATAGTCAAAATCATCTAAATTAATATGATCTTCTCTAACTAATGTATTTAATATGCTCTTAATCTCAGCTTCTAAATCGTGAGGTTCTGCTTTTATATTTTCTTTTTTATTATCTTCACAAGAAATTGAATCATCATTTTCACTAATAAATTCACCAATAAGATCAACTGTTTTCTTTAGATTTTCCCTTGATTTGTCAAGATTTTTCTTATTTATATTAATTACTTTAGGTTTTTGATTTTTTAATTTTTTAATCTCTTCTATGGTTTTTATATCAAGCTTAGAATTTTTAACAAGTTTTATGAAATCTTGGTAATTGTCTTCATTTATAACTTGAAATAAAATTTTGTCATAAACCTTGGTATTTTCCTTTAAATTATAAATATAGTAAAGACCTATGATTTTATTTTCATTTTCCTTAGTTAAAAGTTTTTGGTTAATTTTCTCAAAAGATGGAAAATTTTCAATTTCTTTCATATATGAAATTTTTTCTTCTATTGGCAATTTTTCAACAAAATTTACTTGATCATTAATTTTTCCAGGATGTTTTTGGAAATAATTTTTATAGATATCTATTGTTTTTTCTTGAGGAATCTTCTCTAAATATTCTTTTTGACATTTCTCTATAAAATTTAGCAAATTTCCATCATCAATAGAATTTATATAATCTAGCGCTTTGTCTATTTTTATGGATGTAAAAAAAGTGAATTTTTCTCTAAGATTCCTCTCACTTATTTGCAATATAGCATCTAAAATTAGCTTCGAGGTGTGATAAGGACTTATTATATTTATTATTAAATTTCTAACTTTCTTGTCATTATCAAAAACTTTTCTAATTGTGTTAAGAAATAAATCCATCAATATCTCAAATACTTCTTTATTTTTCCACAAATTATTTGATCTTTTTGACGTTTGATTTATGCCAAGAACTTCTTCTTTTGAAAAATTATATTTATCTCGTTTTTTCCCATCAACGTCCCACCAAAGACTAACCCTATTATTTTCTGTAAGATTAAAATATTCTCTGATTTCCTTATCTGGTGCTTTTAAGTTTTTTTCAAGTTCTTTCGCCTTTTCTTCTATTAAGAGACTTGCTTCTCTTGAAATATATCGTTCTAAAATTTCAAAAGATCTTTCGGCATTTTTATTGTATAGAGGATTATAAAAATTTAAAACTTGATTTAAAGCTATATTATAAAGAGTGTAGTAAATATCAAAATTTATTCCTTTTCTTCTAAGCTTTAACATCAATCTTGCAATAGTTTCATATTTTTCGTTTAAATAACTTTCTAAAATCTTACACAAACAAACATACATATTAAGCGTGGATTCATTTAATTGCTCAATTCTCATTGCTGGATTTTTGTAATATAAATCTAACTTTAATAACCAATATCTCTTATCTTTAATCTTATTTTCAAAGGTGAATTTTTCTTTTGGGATTCTTATCTCATCATCTAATGAAATATCAATAACTCCTTTAAATGAAGATTTATCTAATTTTCTTTTTATTTCTTTTTTATCATTTATTTTTGAAATACTTTCTAATATTTCGTTCACTATTTTTTTTATATCATCGAATTCCAAAATCTCAGCTCCATCCTAATTTATCTTTCTAAACTATCTTTCATTATACTGTTTTTACTATTATTTTTCCTTATATATTTATTTGAATTTTAAATTCAAAAAATTAAAAATTAATATATTAGAAAATAAATAGAAAATATTAAAGGCTTAATTAACTAACCATTGGAAAAAATTAAATAAAATAGTTTATTATGCAATTAATTATTTTAATATTTTCCCTAAGTTTTTTAAATATATATAAAATATAAATATATTTGACTTTTTGTTATTATGCTATTATAATTATCTCATCACTGAAATCGACTAAGATTTCTTTGAAGAAAAGGAGAAAATAATGAATAAGAAATTATTAGCATTAGCACTAGCTGCAACATTTGCTTTTGCAGGATGCGGAAATAACAAAGACGCTGACAAGGATGCTGAAAAACCAGCAGAAACAACAACTGAAGCACCAGCTGATGAAACAAAAGACGCACCAGCTGAAACAACAGAAGCTCCAGCTGATGAAAAGAAAGATGACGCAGAAAAAACAGATGATTCAGCTGAAAGCACAGATGAATCAACAGAAGAAAAAACTGACGACAACAAATAATTTTAAAAATCAAAACTACCAGCTTAGCTGGTAGTTTGCAAAGCGCCTATAAGGCGCGAATACCGGCACGCCCCTATTGGGGCTGTCGAGTATTCCATCGCATGCACCACTATCCCAACTACTGCTTAAGCAGTTTTTTATTTGTTTTTATTTACTGACTCTCCCGTAAACGGGTCATAGTATTCCTTTATACTTATTTGGTCAGTATAATAATCTTCCTTTAATTGATTTTGTATATATTCTTTTATTTTCTTTTCATTTCTACCGACTGTGTCCACATAGTATCCTCTACACCAAAAGTGTCTGTTTCCATATTTATATTTTAAGTTTGCATGTCTATCGAATATTATCAGCGAACTTTTTCCTTTTAAATATCCCATTATTTGTGATATTGAATATTTTGGTGGTATTTCTAACAACATATGGACATGATCTGGACATAGCTCTGCTTCTATTATGTTTATTCCTTTTCTTGAACATAATTCTCGAAGTATGCTTCCTATATCTTTTCTTAGTTGTCTATATATTACTTGTCTTCTGTATTTTGGCGCAAAAACTATATGATATTTGCATCTCCAGCTTGTATGTGATAAAGTATTTTTATCCATGAGTGCCTCCTTATTTAATTGTGCATGTGAATATCACAATTATACTTTAAGGAGGTTTTCTTGGTGCTTGAAGCTAAAGCTAAATCCCTCCACCTGCATAGCAGGTGGTTTTTTGTTTCGCTCTCTTTCGTTCGCTCAACTCACTTAAGTGAAACAACAACAAAAAAAGAGGGTGAACAAATGTTCATCCTCTTTTGCTTAGAAAAATTAATGAGTAGAACCCCCACTTATTTTTAAATCGTCTTTATTTGAGTATTTTATTATAGTAGCTATTGCTATCTCCAGGGATTTTTTTATATCACTTATATTCATAGAAGGCATATCTTTATCTATTACTTGTTCTGGCAAAAATGGGATGTGAATAAAACCTGCTTTGATATTGCCATATTTTTCTGCAAAATATAAATCTTCATACATAATGTGATTACATACAAAAGTTCCTGCTGTATTTGAAATTTCTGCTGGAATTCCTGCTTTTTTAATCTCTTCAACAATTGCTTTTATCGGTAATGTTGAAAAATATGCATTTTCTCCATCATTTCTAATTTTTTGATCGATTGGCTTATTTCCTTCATTGTCTTTGATGTTTACATCGTCTACATTTATCGCAATTCTTTCGACTGTAATTTTTGATCTTCCGCCTGCTTGACCTAGTGATAAAATAACATCTGGTTTTACTTCTTTGATTTTTTCTTCTAAAATTTTTGAAGATTTTCCAAAGACTGTTGGCAATTCTAACTTTATTAGTTGTACATTTAAGATATTATCTTCTATTTTTTTTAGGACTTCTAAAGTTGGATTTATTTTTTCGTCAGCAAAAGGATCAAAGGCTGTTAATAAAATCTTCATTTAAACTCCTTTTAATTTTCAAAAAAATCCATAATATCTCTATAAACCTCAGCATTAGAAGCTTCGTTTAGGACTTCGTGTTTCATTCCATCATAAACAATATTTTCAAAGTTATGATAGCCTGCTTTTTTTAGTCTTTCAAACGTGTCAGCTAGGCCCTCATCAGATTTTGTCACAATATCATCGACGCCAGTAACTGATAGTATTGGCAAATCTTTATTTTGACCTTCAAATTTATTATATTCGCTCATTTTTTTATTAAGGTCGATTATTACTGCCACTCCTCTTTCCAAGAAATTATAAACTCTTTGCGGATCATTTTCTTTCTCATAAACATTATTTTTATCGTATGAAATCCAAGAAATATCTCCGTCTTTGCCTGGTAGAAAAGATGTCAGCATGCTTTTTCTATATTCGCCAAGGTAAAAAGAAACGATATTAGCAAGCGCATAACCGAACCAAGCGATATTGCTGCAAGCAACAGTTCCTGATAAGACCAATTTATCAATTGTTTCATCATGTTCTTGTAAATAAATTCTTGCAATCATTGATCCCATAGAATGACCTACCATATAAATCTTCAAATTTTCATGATTTAATTTCATATATCTATTTACAGCGTAGGTATCATCAATTAACTCATCAGAAATACTCATATATCCATTTTTGTATTTTTCGGAAATACTTCTACCATGGCCTCTATGGTCATGAGCGACTACCGTATAGCCTTGAGAAAGCAAAAATTTTATGAAATGAAGATAATTTGAAGAATGCTCTGCCATACCGTGGACAATTTGAACTATAGCTTTGGGGTTTTCTACTTCATAAATTCTTACAAAAATATCGTGTCCATCAGTATTTGTTAGATATATTTCCTCATGATCATCCAGGATTTCGCGAGTTCTAACAAAAAATTTTACACCATTATTTAATGATTTATAATCAAAGGATTTTTTCCGATAATATACTTGTGGGATTCCTATTATCAAAATTATAATTAACAATATTTTTAAAAACATTTTAATCAACAACCTTTCTTACATTTATAGCCTGTTGTCCCCTTGGCCCATCTTCTATATCAAAGCTAACTTTATCGCCCATTTGGAGTTTTTTGTAATCATCATTTGATATAATGTTTGTGTAATGCACAAAATAATCCACTCCAGCAGTTGTACTTATAAAGCCATAGCCTTTTTTGTCATTAAAAACTTTTACAATTCCATTTTCCATTATTATTCCTTTAAAGCCTTAAACAAAATTCTTTGGCTTTTATCATTTATTTTATCAAAAGTATCCTCATCGTAAATTTCAATATCTTTGAAGCCTTGCTTTAGCAATAAATTTTTTACAAAATCTATTTCATATATTCTCTCTTGTTGAAATTCGTAAATTCTTTTATAATCTCCATTTTCTTTTTCAACAAAGAAATTTAGGTGCATATCAACTAAATCATCTTCTAAAAAATTATCCCAAGTGTAGAAAATATCTTCATATTCGTAGACATAACAATTAGATCCAAAAATTTCTCTCATTTTATATTCTGAATTTATATCAAAAACTAAAAGTCCTCTGTCTTTTAAATTTTCATAACAATTTTTTATAAGTTTTTCTAAATCTTTGGGGTTTGTAACATAGTTAATAGAATCTAAAAGTATCACTATCAAATCGTATTTATTATGATTTTTGAAATCCACCATATCATAAGAAATTAGATTTACATGCTCTTTGTCGTATTTGCTTTTAAAAACGCTAAGCATATCAGTTGAAATATCAAGGGCATCAATTCTTTTAAATTTATCAAAAAAGTAATGAGTAAGCATGCCAGAGCCACAAGCTAGCTCTAGCATACTTTCTTTTTTTATATTGTTTTTTTCTACTAATTTTAGAATATTTTTTGCATACTTTTCATATTCTATGTCAAAACTTAATTTATCGTAGATATAGGAAAAATCTTTATACATTATTTTTCCCTAATATCTTCTAATGACTTCTTGGTTTTTTCTAATAAGTCTTCATAATCTTTAAGTTTTTTGCGTTCTTCTTCTACTACTTTTTCTGGAGCTTTTTTAACAAAATTGTCATTTTTTAACTTGCCAGATGCTCTTTTTATTTCAGCTTCTAACTTTTTGATTTCATCAGCAAGTCTTTGTCTTTCCTTATCATAATCAATTAATTCATCAAGGCTCATCAAAATTGTAAATTCGTTAAATACAAGATTTACCAAGCCTTCTTTATCATTGTTGTAGTCTTCTTTTAGCAATATTTTTACATTTTTAGCATTTGCTAAATTTACAAATTGTCCTTCTAAGCTTTCTAGTAAGTTTTTAAACTTATTATTTTCAGCTAAAATTATTAGATCTTGCTTGGTTTTTGAACCGACATTTAAGGTGGCTCTTTGATTTCTAATCGCTGTAATGGCTTTGATGGCAGAGTTAACTGTAGCTTCTTCGCTATCAAATTCAAATTCTTCCCTAAATTTTGGCCAAGCTTCAACAATTAGCATATCTTTTTTATCTGGCAAAGAATTATAGATTTCTTCGGTAATAAATGGCATAAATGGATGAAGAAGGGCTATCATTTTGTTTAAAACATATAACAAAACTTTTTTAACATCACTTTTTGCATTTTCATCATCGCCGTAAAGTCTAAGTTTGGCAAATTCAATGTACCAATCGCAATATTCTTCCCAAATGAAATTTTCAATTCTGCTAGCTGCAAGACCAATTTCGTAATTATCGAGATTTTTACTAACTTCAACAATCACATTATTTAATCTTTTTAAGATCCACTTATCTTCAAGAGTTAACTTAGTATTTTCGTCAAATATTAAATCGTCATCTTCATCTATATTCATCAATACAAATCTTGTTGCATTCCACAATTTGTTGGCAAAATTTCTACTAGCTATTATTCTTTTTTCATCATAACGCATATCATTTCCAGGAGAATTTCCAGTAATTAGGGTAAATCTTAATGCATCTGCACCATAATCATTGACAACATCGATTGGATCTACTCCATTACCTAAAGATTTACTCATTTTTCTTCCTTGAGAATCTCTAATTAGTCCTGTAAATAATACGTGGTCAAAAGGAACTTTTCCCGTATTATAAATTGATGAAAATACCATTCTTATTACCCAGAAAAATATGATATCATAACCAGTTACGAGTATATCTGTTGGGAAAAAGTAATCTAACTTTTCATTTTCAATAGGCCAGCCAAGTGTAGCAAAAGGCCAAAGAGCTGAAGAAAACCAAGTATCTAATGTATCTTCTTCTTGTCTAACATGAATTCCGTTTAAAAATCCATTTTCATCTGGATCATCTTCTGAAACGATAATTTCTCCATCATCTGTATAAAATACAGGAAGTCTATGACCCCACCACAATTGACGAGAAATAGTCCAATCTCTGATATTATTTAGCCAATTCATGTAGGTTTTGCCTAAAGAATCTGGAATTAATTTTAAATCTCCATTTTGATAAGCATCAATTGCCATTTTGGCAAGTTGATCCATTTTTACAAACCATTGTTTGGAAATAAGCGGTTCAATGGCAACATTTGTCCTTTCGCTGTAACCAACAGCGTGGCTAATTGTTTCAATTTTTTCTAAAAATCCTTCTTTTTCTAATTCTTCTATCAATAATTTGCGAGCTTCATATCTTTCAAGAGTTGAAAATTTGCCGTAGCCATCGACAATATGACCTTTTGTATCAATTACTATGCATTGACCGAGATTGTGGCGTGCTCCAACTTCAAAATCGTTAGGATCATGACTAGGTGTGATTTTTACACAACCTGTACCATATTCCATGTCAACATAAGAATCTTCTATTAGAGGAATTTTTCTACCAACAAGTGGAAGTATTAAATTTTTGCCAATTTTATCTTTAAATCTTTCATCTTCTGGATTTACAGCAACTGCAAGGTCTCCAAACATAGTTTCTGGACGAGTTGTAGCTATCGTTATATATTCATCGCTATCTTCAAAGAAATATTTGATATACCAAAGATTGCCTTCTTTTTCTTCATGGTAAACTTCTGCATCTGATATGGCTGTTTCTGCCTCTACATCCCAGTTTACAATTCTATTTCCTTGGTAGATAAAACCATCATCATACATTTTTTTGAAAACTCTTCTGACCGCACGAGTTAAGTTTTCATCCATTGTGAAGCTATCATAATCCCAATCGCAAGATACTCCAATGGTTCTTAATTGTTTTTTGATAGTTCCCCCGTATTTTTCTGTCCATGCCCAAGCTTCTTCTAAAAACTTTTCACGACCAAGTTCTTTTTTGCTTTTTCCTTCGCTTCTGATTTTGCCTACAACTTTTGCTTCTGTTGAAATTGATGCATGATCAGTTCCAGGTATCCATAAAGCTTCGAAACCATTCATTCTCTTGTAACGAATTATTATATCTTGAATGGTATTATTTAGGGCATGGCCAAGGTGCAATTGTCCTGTAACATTTGGAGGTGGCATAACTATTGTAAAAGGTTTTTTATCCTTATTTACCTTGGCCTTAAAATATCCACCGTTTTCCCATTTTTTGTAAATTTCTTTTTCAAATCCACTAGGATTATATTTTGTTTCCATAAATTCTCCTTAATAAAAAAGTGGTAAGCTCTAGCTCTAGGACGAGTTATCGCGTTACCACCTAAATTTCTTTTTGACAAAAGACTCTCTTTGCACTAATGCGTGCCACATGAAATATATATAAAAGCAACCTTCAAAGACTTGATCTAAAGATTTGCACCAACCATCTTCTCTCTAAAAAATCTTACCTTTTACTCCTCTTTTAATATTTCGTATTTAAAATATTATATTTCATTTAAAAAGAATGTCAAAGCATATAATTTTGATGGAAAATATTTTCATATTTCAAAAATGGTGTATAATAAAGCTAGGGCGTGAGAAGGAGTAACTATGGATTTATTTGTATATATTATTTCAGATACAGATGGCATGGATATACTACATTTATCCAGAAATATTATGGATAGATTTGGAATAAAATATAGAGAAAAATCATTTTTGAATATAAATAGCTATGAAATCCTTTGCAAATCTTTGGCTGATATTAAAAATGATTGTGGTTACAAAATAATTTTCAGTTCTCTAAATCACCCAAATCACGATAGTGCCTTAAGAAAGTTTGGTCAAAACGAAAAAATTCTTTTGATTGATTGTACGAATTATACCATTAGTAAAATCAGCGAATATTTAGGGATAATTTCAAGTGATGATAAAGAGGTAGAAAATAGCAAAATCATACATCATATTAAGAGAATGGAAGCTATAGATTTTGCAATTAAATATGATGATGGCCAAGATTTCAGAGGAATAGAATATTGTGATGTATGTTTAATCGGAGTTTCAAGATCATCTAAGACACCTTTGTCGGTATATTTAGCTAGTATTGGATATAAGGTTTCAAATATACCAATTTTATTGCAATCTAGAGTGCCAAGCGAATTATTTTCTATAGATAGTAGAAAAATTTTTGGCTTAACTATGGACAAATATAGACTTCAAAAAATTAGAGAAGAAAGATTGAAGTCTATAAAGTTACCTAATGATTCCAAATATTGTGATATAAAATATATTGAAGAGGAATTAAACTTTGCAAAAGAAATTATGAAAGATCTAGATTGTAAAATTATTGATATGACAAACAAATCCATAGAAGAAGCTTCAGATTTAATCATAAGTAGCGTAGAAAATTTAAAATAATGAAAGGGGAAATTATGGGCGAAAAATATGTTTATAATTTTAACGAAGGCAACAAGGACATGAGAGCTTTGCTTGGTGGCAAGGGTGCAAACCTAGCTGAAATGACTAACTTAGGTATCACAGTACCTTATGGTTTCACAATAACCACCGAAGCTTGTACAAGATTTTATCAAGAAGATAAAAAGCTTTGGCAAACACTAAATGATGAAGTTAGTGAACACATCAAAGATTTGGAAAAAGCAAATGACAAGACATTTGGTTCTACTGAAGATCCACTTTTAGTTTCAGTTAGATCTGGTGCACCTATTTCAATGCCAGGTATGATGGATACGATTTTAAACCTTGGTTTAAATGACGATGCTGTAATTGGTTTAGCAAAGAAAACGGATAACGAAAGATTTGCTTACGACTCATACAGACGTTTTATTCAAATGTTTGCCGATGTAGCTATGGAAGTTGATAAAAACAACTTTGAAGATCTATTAACTGCTAAGAAAAACAAAAAAGGTGTAAAACAAGATACAGAACTTGATGCTAATGACCTAAAAGAACTTGTAGAAGAATACAAAGCAAAATATAAAGAAATTATGGGCGAAGATTTCCCACAAGAACCTAGAAAACAATTGGATTTGGCAATATCAGCTGTATTTAGATCTTGGGGCAATGAAAGAGCTATTTTATATAGAAAACTAAATGACATTGATGATTCTATGGGAACTGCAGTTAACGTACAATCAATGGTATTTGGAAATATGGGCGATACTTCAGGAACAGGTGTAGCATTTTCTAGAAACCCAGCTACTGGTGAAAACAAATTATTCGGTGAATATTTAATTAACGCTCAAGGTGAAGATGTAGTTGCCGGAGTAAGAACTCCTCAAGAAATCGCTACCCTAGCTGATGCAATGCCTGAAGTTTATAAACAATTTGCCGATACTGCAAAAAAACTTGAAGATCACTATCAAGATATGCAAGATATGGAATTTACCATCCAAGATGGTAAACTTTTCCTACTTCAAACAAGAAATGGTAAAAGAACTGCCCAAGCAGCAGTAGATATAGCAGTAGATATGGTTCATGAAGGTTTAATCGATAAGAAAGCTGCTATTTTAAGAGTTAATCCAAAGGATCTAGACGGTTTGCTTCACCCAACATTTACAGATGAAGCTATCAAAGCTAATAAAGCAATAGCTAAGGGATTAGCTGCTTCTCCAGGAGCTGCAGTTGGTAAAATTTCCTTCACAGCAAAAGATGCTGCTATTAGAGCAAAAGATGGCGAAGAAGTAATTTTGGTTCGTGAAGAAACATCTCCAGAAGACTTAGAAGGAATGGTATCTGCAAAAGGAATACTAACAGCTCGTGGTGGTATGACAAGCCATGCTGCAGTAGTTGCTCGTGGTATGGGTAAATGCTGTGTATCAGGTGCAAGCGAAATTCACGTAGATGAAAATCAAGGTACTTTAAGAGTTGGAGATCAAGTATATACAAGAGAAGATGTTATCTCTATTAACGGTTCTACAGGTGAAGTTTATGCAGGAACATTGGAAACTCACTCACCAAAACTAGAAGGTTACTTTGGAGAATTCATGAGCTGGGTTGATGAATTTAGAGATATGAAGATCAGAACAAACGCTGATACACCTAGAGATGCTGCTCAAGCTTTGGAATTTGGTGCTGAAGGAATTGGTTTATGTCGTACAGAACATATGTTCTTTAAAGAAGATCGTATTTTCCAAGTTAGAAAGATGATTTTGGCAAATGATCTTGAAATAAGAAAACAAGCGCTAGATAAAATTCTTCCAATGCAAGAAGATGACTTCTATCAAATCTATACACTTATGGGTGAAAGACCAGTTACAGTTAGATTACTAGATCCACCATTACATGAATTTTTACCAAAAGGAGATGCAGAAATTACTGAATTGGCAGCTGATTTAAGAATTGAGCCTGCAAGAGTACGTGAAAGAATAAATGAATTACAAGAAGTAAACCCAATGCTTGGATTTAGAGGTCTAAGATTAGGAGTAAAATATCCAGAAATTTCAAGAATGCAAGCTCGTGCAATTATGCAAGCTGCTCTACATTGCCATGAAGATGGAATAAAGGTTATTCCAGAAATAATGATTCCACTTTCTTCTGATGTAAAAGAATTAAAATATGTAATTGATGAAGTAAGAGATGAAATCAATAAAGTATTTGAAGAAAAAGGCAAAGAAATCAAATATTTAGTTGGAACAATGATTGAAATTCCAAGAGCCGCAATAACAGCTGATGAAATTGCAGAAATAACTGACTTCTTTAGCTTTGGTACAAACGACCTTACTCAAATGACCTTTGGTCTATCAAGAGATGACGCTGGTAAATTCTTACCACTATATTTGGAAAAAGATTTGTTCGAAAAAGATCCATTCCAAGTATTAGATCAAAAAGGTGTTGGATTCTTAGTAGAAACAGCAGTTGCTAAAGGAAAGAAAGCAAACGAAGCTTTACATTTAGGTATATGCGGTGAACACGGTGGTGAACCAAGTACTGTTAAATATCTATACAATGTAGGTCTTGACTATGCTTCATGTTCTCCATTTAGAGTTCCAATAGCAAAACTTGCTGCAAGCCAAGCTGCAATAGAAAAAGAAAATAAATAGTTAAATTCACAATAATTCTACTATACAATAAAATAAGTCCAGACTCATGATGAGTTTGGACTTATTTTTTATTATTTCAATGATTTCTTATAACAGTTATTGATAGCAACTGATTTTTTACCTCAACATCCGATTTATCGACTAAATATCCGATGGAACTAATTTCTTTTTCATCTGGCATATCCAAAAGTCCACCATAATACTCTTCATACTCTACCATTCTTGGATGCTTTAAATTTTCTTTTAATTGATCAATATCCGAAATATCTGAATTTATCCTGCCTTCTATACTTATTTCTGTATAATCGTCATTAATATCAATATGAGCTGATAAATCAGAAAATTCGTGGAGAACAAAATATTCTATTAATATATTTAAAATTTTTCTTGCCTTATCTCTTTCTCTATTCATTCATATGCCTTTCACGTAAATTTTTAAAAACCGGAACCAAAATTGCTGCAACCATGCCTCCTGCTAATCCGTTATTATACAAATTAATTCCCCCGTGTGCAAAACCAATATTTGTTGCAACCGCTTTGTGTAAAAATCCAGCCAATAATCCCACCACGATTCCAAAATCACCAGCGATAGGAGCTAGAGTTGTCGCAAAAAGTGCTGTCAAAACTGCCTGGGTGCTTGACGGATCGTATTTATTAATAGTACTTGTTAAAAAAACACCAGCCATAATTGGAATTACATTTCTTGGATGCTTACCAAAAGCAGCAAAACCCATTATTGTTAATATTCCACCAACTATAGGACCATTGAATTTCCCTGCACTAATAATGACAAAAGCAATTGAAATTAATCCCATAAGACCCATATTAAAAACAACTAAATGCTTATCAGAATTAATAGTAAAATCTGTTAGCAAACGTCCACTTTCTGATAAAATTTCTTTCTTGTAGTTTTTTATCCCATAAGGATTAATTAATCCATAGAGAATAAAAATTATGGAAAGAGAAAGTAAAAATACTAAAGGATACATATCGTTGCCTTGATAAATCAAGCTAACCTGTGGAATTTCTCTATCAAACATCCTAAAAATTCCAGCAAAAACAATAGCAACTATGCCCAAAGTAAAGCCAACATTATATAAGCAATAGCCTTCGTGAAAATTTAGCATGGAACTAGATAGAGGTACTATAATAAATCCCACCAAAATTCCAACAAAAAATCCTAAGATAAAACCTAATATAGGATTAAATCCTAACGCAAAATAAAATAGACTCACCAAAGGACTTATTCCTGTAACAAAACACATAACGTGCATAAAGTTTGCCACATTGTAGGATTTTACTTTAGTGTATAAATAAACTCCTAGCATCAAAGGTATGGAATTAATTAAGTTCTTTCCAAAAAAGCTAAAGCCTGTTAGGGTAAATAATCCAGCTATATGAGCTCCTGTAAGTCTTGCACCAGATTTGTTAGAAATAAAAACCGAAAACAGTAACATCAGACCAGCATTAATAAAGCTTGCTCCAACACCTGCAATTTCCATGTAATCTGATATTAGTATTGAAGGAGAGCTTATAATTTTTATCAAGCCATTAATATTATTGGTAAAACTATCTAAGAATAAACCAAATAATACCATTATTAAGCTTGCAATATAAAATTCTTTGTATCTAAAATCACTTAATTTTTTCATAACAGTCCATAAATTTCAACTTTTTTTTATTAGCTTAGTTCATAATTAATGTTGTTTTAATTATAAAAATATTTCTTTTAAAAAAAGGACAATCTCTTGCCCTATTTTAATCTTTCTTTGCCCCAATAAAATAAATTTATAGCACCTGGACCAATGTGACTTCCTATGGTTGGACCAATATTAAAGATCTTTATTTTATCATTAGCATTTTTGAAATTTTCTTTTAGCAAATCCACAATATCATTTACCAATTCAATATTATCTGCATGGGTTATAAAAATATCATCTGAATAATCCAATTCATTTATTGCATTAACTTTCATTCTGTTTACCATGGTTTGGATTAGTTTCTTTTCAGTTCTTACTTTTGTTGTTACCACCATGTGTCCATCATCGCCTATTTCTATAAGTGGTGCAATTTTTAACATTCCGCCGATATTGGCTGCCATCTTTGATATTCTTCCACTTCTTGCTATATATTCAAGATTTGAATTGCTGGTATAGCTTATAACGTGAAGTTTATTATCTTCTGCCCACTTATAAAGTGTATCTATGTCCATCCCAGAATTTTTGAAATTTGCCAACTTGTAAACAAGCATTCCAACTCCAGCAGATGCCATTCTTGAATCTACTGGATAAAATTTTTGATTTGGATATTCTTCTCTTAATATTTCAAAAGCTTCTAATAAAGACCCATATTGGCTACTTACTCCAGTAGATAAACATATGTGAATTATATCCTTACCTTCTTTGGCAAGATTTCTAAAATATTCTAAATAAGAAGCCGTATTTATCATTGATGTTGTCGGACATGATCCATTTCTCATGTCATCGTAAAATGATTTTAAGTCTAGACTTTGGCCAAAATCATCCTGGTATATTTTTTCATTAAGTTCATAATTTGAATATATTATTCTAACTCCAAGATCATCAGTAAAATCTTGGCTTAAATCTACAATTGATTCTGCACTTAGTATATAATCGTTCATAAATTCTCCGTTCTTATTGAATAAAGCTATATATATTTTATCACAACTTTCCTTTAAGTCTAGTTGTTAAAATTTGAAATAATTAACTATCATCATTATAATTATATAATATAAAGGATTAAATTTAAAGAAAGGATTAATATGCACTATACAGGACAAGTTTACAGACCACCACTTGAAGCTTATACGCCACTACTTGAAGTAACTTATGGTTGTTCGCACAACAAATGTATTTTTTGTGCTATGTATAATAAAACAAAATATGGAATTTCACCACTTGAAGATATTGAAAGTGATATAATCGAGCTAAAAAATTCTAAAAGAAGAAAAGTTAAGCCTTACCAGAGAATTTATTTACTTAATGGCGATCCTTTTGTTTTGCCAACAGAAAGATTATTAGAAATTTCAAAACTAATAAAAAAGCACATTCCAGAATGCAAAACCATCACAGCTTATTGTTCTTTTTATAATTTAGAGAACAAATCTATAGAAGATTTAAAAAAATTAAAAGAGGCCGGTTATAACGAATTGTGGTTTGGAGTTGAAACAGGTTTTGATAAAATTATCGACTGTATAAATAAAGGAACAGATCTTGATGGATATTACAGAGGCCTTGATAAAATGAAAGAAGCTGGCATAGAATATCACGCCATTGTTATGCAAGGGATAGCAGGAGCTGGAAACGCTGAAGTAAATGCCAAAGAAACTGCCAAAGTTCTAAATTATTATCCGCCAAAGGGCGTTTATATTATGAGTACATCTGTAATGGAAAACACTCCCCTATATTATATGAGAGAACGTGGAGAATTTATGGAATCCACCAATAGAGAAAATATAGAAGAACAAATCTACCTACTAAAAAATCTAAAACTACCTGATACAAGTCTTTATTCATCAGGGCATGTGGTAAATCTTGTAAATATGACTCACCATATGGACAAAAAAGATCAAATGATAAAAGAATTAGAAGAAGCTTTAGAAGAAATTGACCCAGAACTTTTGGATATGACAAACCAAGAAATAGCAAGATAAATTTTCCCGTTAATAATAAATTAACGGGTTTTATTTTCTAAATTAATTTAATCTATTAGATCTTCAATTAATTCTCTATTAAGACTTTTATTATCAAAAATTACATTAGCTATTTCTAAAACAAAATAGTCAGAAGATAAATTAACCTTAGGATAGGAAGAGGCAATGTTTATGGAAAGATTTTCTATATAATAAGTAAATTCATAATCTGCCTTTCCAATTACTAAGTATTGAGCAAAGGGGAAAACTAAGTTGCCCAAATCATCTAAATACGGTAAAGATAATTCAAAAGGCTTTACTGGATCAACATTAATTTCCTCCAAAAATTTACAAAGATTTGGATAATATTTTTTTATATTTGAATAATAAAATTCACAATAAAGGCAAGTGCAAAAATCTTCATAGTTTTTATAAATTTTTTTGGTTTTTCCCATGTCTATTTCTATATTATCCATAACAACTTCTTTATTAAATATTAATCACCGCTTCAATAGCAAGTTTTAGAGCATATTCTTCTGAATCCCTTCCAAAATTTCTTTGATCGTAATTTGTAAGATCTGATAAAGAATCTGCTGTATAAAGAATTTCGCCCCATATTGCCCCTCTAAACTCTGCAACAGCTGCAAGGGCTGAGCATTCCATTTCAACAACCTTACAACCCTCATTAATTCTATAACTGACCATATCCCCAGTTTCTCTAAAAAAACCATCTGTTGACCAAGTTTTCACTTCCTCGTAGCTTAAATTATTATCAATTAAAGTTTTTTCAATAGCTTTAAGAGCTTTCTTATTGATATTTACAAAGCGAGAGGGTTTTAAGTAATGATAGCTTGCTCCTTCATCTCTAAGAGCTAGTGTTGGGACTAAAAAAGTATTTTCGTTAATGTCTGTTAGATTGCCACAAGAACCAGTAGAAATTATTTCTCTTGCTCCATAAAAAATAAGCCAATCAAGAATTTGTGCAGATGCTGCTGCCCCAACAGGAGCTTGCATCAAAGCAATTTCTCTGCCATCATAATTTATTTTATATACAGGATAAGATTTTGTTATAGAATCAAAAGTCCATATGATCTCAGCTTTATATTTTTTTGCTATTTCATCGATTTTATCAGCCAAAAAAGAAAAAACGCATTTTTTAGGTATGAAAATTTCTAGCTTTTCATGATCTGGCATAATTACAGAATCTTTACTATCATCATATTCAAGAATGGGAAATTCATTTTTAAATAATGACATATTATAACTCCTAATTTAATTGATTTTTATTATTCCTTACATAAACACTTTATGTAAATCTGACAAGGATTTTGTTCATCCCACAAATCTTTCAAAATTTCTAGTTTGGCAAAGCCCATGGCTTGGTAGAATTTATTTGTTAGATCATATTCCTTGTAATAACCACTTGCCACAGTTTTTACCTGAACATAAGAAAATCCAAGATTTCTAGCTAATTGTTCAAATTGTTCATAAATCAACTTGCCAATGCCAAGTCTATGAAAGTCTTTTTTAACTCCCATTACAAATATTTCGCAAGTTTCATCACTTGTTCTATTCAAGACTATAAAAGCAACAGGATTATCTCCTATAAATCCGCCTATAAAGGGCATTTTACTTGATTTTTCAATATAATTTTCAATAGCGGTTTCATTTTCAAACCATTCTGCTAGATCAAACAAAATATCTCTAGCTATTTCTTTTTTTCCCTTGGAATTTTCTACTTGTTGGATGTTAATTTCTTTAATCATAAATATTATTCAATATTTGAATTAGAATAAAAATGAACCTCGTTCCCATTTTCTTCTACTAATTTTATCAAATCGCTGACTTTAAGCCAGATGGAAACAGTATTATCATTCGGATGGCAAGCTATCAAAGCTCCATCTCTGGCAAAATAATTATCTATATATAAGTCTACTTGATTATTTTTATCATTTAAAATTCCCATTGGACTAACAGAGCCTGGGGTAAGGTCAAGAACTTCTTTTAATTGTTCATCGCTTGCAAAATTTAGAGATTTTATCCCATGATCTTTTTTAAATTTTTTAAGATTTACCCTATCATCTCCAGAAACAATAATTAAATAATATTTTTTATTTTTCTTATCATAGCAAAATAAATTTTTAGCATTAGCATCATCGTGCAATAGTTTTACGCCTTCTAGATCTTCCATAGAAAAAACTGCTCCATGGTCTTGTTTTTCATATTTGATATTTTTATCTTCAAGAAATTTATATACTTCTTCCTTTGTCATTTTTATTGTCCTTTCATTTTATTAATATTTTTATCCTTACGACAAACTAAAGATAAAATAATAGTTCCTACAGCTAGTAAAATCGAGAATATTCCATAAATTAGCTTAGTTTGAAGAATTTCTAATTTTATGAGTCCACAAATGCAATATGTGTATATAACAACCCAAAATATAATTAGTGGATAATCTTTATTGCCCTTAAATGTCAAAATATTTTTACTGCTTATTATAGCTTTAGCAAATCTTATAAATATGAATATATAAAGAATAACAAAGGCAACAAAGGAAAACCATTCATCTGTTATTTTATTGAAAAAAAGTGAGATTGCACTAGCAAGGCTAACAAAAACCACTCCAAAAAATCCAATTATAAGTGCTTTTAGTAGATTAAAGTGATTTTTATATTGAATATTTTCAAAATAAGTTAAACTCATATAAACAATGGCTGGCACTTCAAACATATATCCCAAGAAATTTACCCACAAAACGCTCATAAAAGTATGGTGGTTTATAGTTAAGTCTACTACTCTTCCTTCCCAAATCCAAAAACCTCCATCTAATCTAATGGCAATTACATCTAAAAGTAAATCCATAGAAACTATCAAAAATCCAGTAAGCAAAGCTGTCATTAACTTATCAAAATCAAATTTTAAAGCTATCCTTAGAGCGCAAACTGTAATCGCTCCCCACATTAATCCTCCAAATAGAGGAAATTGATAGGGAACTATACCTATTGAAAGATAAAAATCATTGCTGTAATGATAAATACTCGTAAATCTTACTGCCAAAAGCTCTAGAGCAAAACCAGCTAAGCACCCTGAAATTAGAATAGAAAGTTCTTTATAATTTTTATTTTTCAAAATATCAACAAAAAGTATTGCAACTATTATATAACACAAAATTTCAAAAGTATTTATCCAGTTCATAAAACAACCTCAGAATATTTTTACATATTATCTTTAACAGCAACAGCAATTATCTTTGATTTTGCACGAACTTCACCTTTTGCTTGCATAGTCATATTTACAATCACTTTTCTTTGACCTATTTCTTCGACTTCTGAAATTACAATTATTTCTTCATCCATAGGCGTTGGTTTTTTAAAATCTATTTCAAGTCTTGCTGTTATAAATCTTCCGATAACAGTATCTTCTTTTAATTCCAAACCCTTATTTTTGTGAGCAAAATAAGCTGCAGAAGCTGTTCCATGGCAATCAAATATCATTGCTATCATTCCACCAAAAAGATTGGCTGGGACCCCTCCAGTGAATTCTTTTGCCGGAATAATTTTGCAGATACAATTTTTGCCGTCATCGCTAGGATATGATTTTAGGTGCATTCCTTCTTTATTTTTAGGGCCACAGCCCCAGCAATATTGAAATCTCTCGCCATAAGTATCTTGAATTGCAATCTTTTCTCCCATAAAAACTCCTTTTAAAATCGTATTTGACAAAAATTAAAAATTTTTAGTAATATTTTGTCTACCGATCCTATCTTATTTTTCTAATAATAACTAGAATTTTCCTATGTCTATTATATCAAAGTTTTATAGTATATAAAAATTCCAAATTGTTTTTAATTCTTAAAATAAAATTATTAAATTTTGACACAAAAAAACCATCAGCTTATTAAAAAACTGATGGTTTATGATTTTAAATTAGAATATTGCCATGCAGATTGAAAGAATGACAATATTTAGAATCATTACTACGAAGAATGGTTTTTTAACCCATTTTAGATATGTTGAGTATTCAACTTTTGCAGCTGCTAGACCACCCATTACTACACCTGAGGTTGGAGTAATGAAGTTAATAAGTCCGCAAGCTGCACAGAATATCATTATCATGATGTTAGGGTTAAAACCTAGTGTGCTTGCTAAAGGTCCCATTACTGGAATAGATAGTGCTGCTAGTCCTGATGTTGATGGTACCAAGAAACTTAATAGCATATATACAAGATATGAAAGTGGTACGAATACAAATGTTGGTACACCGCTTAACATTTGGCTTGCTCTATCAAGGATAAAGAAGTCTAAGTGTGTAGAGTTCATAACTACCGTAATACCACGAGCTACTGCTATAATCAATGCTACTGATAGTAAATCTGCAGCGCCTGCAATAAATGTATCTACGTAGTTCTTTTCGCCCATATGAGCTACTATTGCAATTATGATACTCATTAAGATAAACCAAGCACCTAATTCTGCAAAGTACCAATAACCTAAAGGTTGACCTGTTAAGAAGTCTGACCAGCCAAATGCTGCTAAGTAAGCATCTTCGTCACCTTTGAAGTTGATATCAACGTATGAAATAAGTGACATAATCATTATTACAAATGAGAAAGCGAATACTCCAAGTACTGCTTTGTGAGTACCAGTAAATTCAAGTCCTTGATCTTTTTCTTGACCGTAGTTTTCGTTCATTTCTTCAATTTCAGATGGAGTTAATTCTGTATTTGCTCTATTTTCTTTAACTTTTTGAGCATATTTTATTACAAAGAATATTACTGCTGCTACAGTTGTTAGCCATAAAATTGCACCAACAATCATTACAGTTGTAGCATTTGGTGTAATACCTACTGCTGATAATGAACTCATTGCAGCTCCTGTTGCAAATGGGTTGATTGTTGAACCAAGTACACCTGCTCCAGCTCCCAATAATACAGTTCCTGCTGCTACTAATGTATCAAATCCTGCTACTACCATTGCTGCGGTAATTAATGGATAGAAACCTATTGTTTCTTCTGCCATACCATAAGTTGTTCCACCAAGTGAGAATAAAAACATTAAAATAACGATAAGCTTACTTTCTCTACCCTTCATTTTGCCAACTAAATGATAAATACCTGCTTCAAGTGCACCTGTAGACATCATTACACCAATAAATCCACCAATACCAAAGATAAATATGATTAGGTCTGATGCATCTTGAAAACCTTTAGGAATTGCCATTATAAAATCTGAAAGTTTTGCACTTTGTACTGCGACAGTGCCACCATTTTTAACTGTATCTACTAATTCTCCGTATTTTTCTGGATCTAAGGCATCAATTATTTTTGAGCTAATTGGAGATCCGTTTAAAAATACAGAAAACAAGCAAACGATAGCTAGAAGAATCATTAATATTGAGAATGCACTCAAAGAATTCTTTTTCTTCTTTTCCTTTACGTTTGTCATCATTTTCTCCTTATTTAATTTTTACTTTTTAATAATAGTTCCTGTTTGACCTTTTAGTGCTTCAGCGGCTTTTTCTAAAGAAGTAATTAGTGCAATACCATTTTCAGAATTTTCTACATATTCAATGCATGCTTCGACTTTTGGTAACATTGAACCTTTAGCAAATTGTTCTTCTTTGATGTATTGGTTTGCTTGATCAATTGTCATTTCTTTAATAGCTTCTTGGTTTTCTTTGCCAAAATTAATCATTACTTGATCTACTGCAGTTAAGATAACTAACATATCAGCGTTAAGTTCGCTAGCTAATAATGCAGAAGATCTATCTTTATCAATAACTGCTGGAATGCCCTCTAATTTTTCTTCCTTCTCTATTACTGGTATTCCACCACCTCCTACTGTGATAACGATGTTATCGTTTTCAATTAAGCTATTAACAACATCTAATTCCACAATTTCTTTAGGTATAGGACTTGCTACAACTCTTCTGTATCCACGTCCTGCATCCTCAACAAATATATACCCTTTTTCGGCAGCAATCTTCTCAGATTCTTCTTTACTCATGAAAGATCCGATAGGTTTTGTTGGATTTTTGAAGGCTTCATCATTTTCATCTACTAATACTTGGGTTAAAACTGTAGCAACATTTTTATCCATACCACGTTTTTTAAGTTCGTTTCTTACGGATTGTTGTAAGTGATAACCTATGTATCCTTGGCTCATTGCACCACATTCAGGAAATGGCATTGCTGGAGTTCCTGCTCCATTTAATGCTGCATATTCGAATGCATTATTTATCATTCCAACTTGTGGACCATTACCATGGCCAATTGCTAAATCATATTCTTCTGATAAGTCGACTATTGATTTAGCTGTTTTTGTAACTAACTCTAATTGCTCCTCAGGGGTTTTGCCTAAAGCATTACCCCCAAGAGCGATTACTAATCTTTTTCTGCTCATATTTTACCTAATTATTTTAATGTTGCATACATTATAGCTTTGATTGTATGCATTCTGTTTTCAGCTTCATCAAATACTTTGCTTTGTCTTCCTAGGAATACTTCGTCTTTAACTTCCATTCCTTCTAGATCATATTTGTCACCGAATTTTTCGTAAACATCTCTACCTGTTGCAGTTTCAAGATCGTGGAATGATGGTAAGCAGTGTAGGAAGATAGCATCTGGATCAGCTAAATCCATAACTTTTTGATTTACTTGGAATTTGTGAAGAATTTCAATTCTCTTTTCCCAAACTTCTTTTGGTTCTCCCATTGATACCCAAATATCTGTGTATATTACGTGAGCTCCTTTTGCTGCTTCTTCTACATTTTCAGTAAATTCTACTTTTGATCCATGAACTTTAGCAAATTCTTTTGCTTCTGCAATTAGTTTTTCATCTGCCCAAAGTTCTTTTGGACCGCAACCTGTGTAGTTAAGACCTAGTTTAGCACAAGCTACCATTAAAGAGTTGCTTACGTTATTTCTGCAATCGCCCATGAATACAAAGTTTAGTCCCTTTAGATAGCCAAAGTTTTCTTTGATTGTTAGCATATCAGCAATCATTTGTGTTGGGTGGAAATCATCTGTAAGACCATTCCATACTGGTACTCCTGAATATTTAGCTAATTTTTCAACTAATTCTTGGTCAAATCCTCTATATTCGATACCATCATAGAATCTTCCCAATACTTTTGCTGTATCTTCGATTGATTCTTTGTGTCCCATTTGGCTTGAACCTGGATCAAGATAGGTTACTCCCATTCCTAAATCCATTCCAGCAACTTCAAATGAGCAACGTGTTCTTGTTGAAGTTTTTTCGAATAATAGAACTATATTTTTTCCTTCTAGATATCTGTGTGGTGTTCTTGATAATTTTAATTTTTTGAATTGTTCACCTAGATCTATTAGGTATTTAATTTCATCTTCTGTTAGAAATTTTAATCCTAATATGCTTCTTCCTTGTAAATTTACTGGCATATTTTTTGCCTCCTTATAGTTTTATTTTTTACTTTTTTATTTTAATTTATTTTTATAGTTTTTGCAATGTTATAAATAATTAGTCTAAGCTTCTGATTAATGGCATTGTCATACATCTTGGACCACCACGACCTACTGTTAGGTTAGATGCGTCTAATTCGTGTAATTTGATGCCTGCTTCTCTTAGTGCAGCGTTTGTTACTGTATTTCTCTTATAAACAACTACTTCACCTGGAGCTATTGTTAATGTGTTTGAACCATCATTCCATTGTTCACGTTCAGCAGCAATTGGATCTCCATTACCACATGGAATTAGGCGAACTTTTTCAACGCCTGCAATTTCAGCTAAGATATCTTCAAATTCTCCTGATTTTTCTTCAATGTTTAATTCATTATCACCTTTTGTGATTTTGAAGATTTTTAGTGTTTGCATAATTCCTGGGTGGAATGTAAATGCATCATGGTCAATTCTTGTAAATACTGTATCTAAGTGCATGAATGCTCTGTTTACAGGAATGTTTAGTGCATATATTGTTTCAATTGTATTTTCATTTTCACCAAAGAAGATATTTCTAGCTAATTCTTTGATTGCTTCATATTCTGTTCTTTGAGAAATACCGATTAGTAAAGTTTTATCAGAAATGATAAGTTCATCCCCACCTTCGATGTGGTATTCTTTTCCTCTACCATAGAAGTTTGGAACTTGACCTTTGTAATCTTTGTGATATCTGATTATATAATCACCATAGATTGTTTCTCTATTACGTGTTTCTGCAAACATTGTGTTGATTGAAACACCGTTACCAATTGTAGCAAATGGATCTCTTGTGAAATAAAGGTTTGGCATTGGATTGATTGCTAAATAATTTCCCTTTTCACCCATTTGTTTTAATTCTTCTTCAGAGAATTTACCAATTTCTAGAAGAGTGATACCAGCCATTGTTTTTTCAACAAATTCTTTTGTATCTTTAATTCCTTCAAGTAATTGTCTACATTTTGAAAGAATTTCTTCATCTTTTACGCCAGTTTCTTCAAGATATTGATTTAGGAATTGTTCTCTTAAACCTTCGTTTTGATCTAAAGCTTCTGCTACTAAATCTTCAAGATAAACAACTTCTGTTCCATTTTCTCTAAGAATATCTGTAAATCTATCATGCTCTTCTTGAGCTAATTTTAAATCTGGAATATCATCAAATAATAATTCTTCCAATGTATTTGGAGTTAAATTCAATAATTCATCTCCTGGTCTGTGTACCAAAACTTTTTCTAACTTATTAATTTCGCTTGTAACTTGTATTGCTGTCATTAATTCCTCCTGAATATTTTTAGGAAACATTTTCCTTTTACATTCCTATTATACAATATCTGTTTTTAATATGTTGGACAAAATAGAAGAAATTTATTGTAAAAAATGACATAGTCGATGATTATACAAGATTTTTAATAATAAGACAATTAATGTTATTGAATTATTATTTAATTTTGAAAATCCCTAAATTATTTCGACAAGTTTATCAAGGTCAATTATTTCTATTGATTTTTCTTTAATTTTTATTAGCCCATCATCTACCATATTTGATAGCTCTCTCGATAATGATGGTCTTGTAGTAGCCAATATATCTGACCAATCTTCTCGTGAATAGTCCATTTTGACAAGCGAATTATTTTGATTTAATATTAGATACTTAATAATTTTATTTCTTAAGGAAGACTGAGAAGTTATTTGATTATTGAGACTTAATTGAAAACATTTTTTTGATAATAAATTAATATAAGACTTTAAAAATGTATTTGGAAGCTGATAATTAAATAAATTTCTAAAATCGTGTAAGACTAAAATTTCACTTTTTGTTTCAGCTACTGCAGAAAAATCAAATGCTTGTCCAAGATAAGAATAAACTTCTCCAAAAATTTCTGATTTATCAAATCTTTTAATTATAAATCTTTTGCCATTAGCATCTATCTTATAAACTAAAATGCTTCCTTTTATAAGATAATATATATCTTTACTAATTTCTCCTTCTCTAAAAATATTTGTGTCCTTCTTATAAATTTTTTCTTCTATTCTTAATTTTTCTAGTATGTAAGAAAGTTCTGTTTCTGTTAAATTTTTAAAAATTGCTATTTCTCTTATATTCATAACCACCTCAATATAAGTATAGAAAAAAGACGTATATTTTTCAATACGTCTTTACTAAATCACCTATATTCAAGCTCTCATTTCCTGTAGATCTTCTTCAACTGTAGAATTTGGTTTAATATTAAATTTTTCAACTAAAAATTCCACTACTGTTTTAGATAAGAAAGCTGGAAGAGTCGGTCCTAAATGAATATTTTTTACTCCAAGGCTTAATAGAGCAAGTAATACTATTACAGCTTTTTGTTCATACCAAGCAATGTTATATTCAATTGGTAAATCATTTATTGATTCTAAGCCAAAAGCTTCCTTTAATAATAGAGCAATCTGTACTAGTGAGTAAGAATCGTTACATTGACCAGCATCTAGCACACTTGGTATACCATTAATATCAGGAAGATTTAATTTGTTGTAACGATATTTTGCGCAACCTGCTGTTAATATTATCCAATCTTCCGGAATTTTTTTAGCAAAATCTGTATAATAAGATCTTTGTTTAAATCTTCCATCACAACCTGCCATTACCACAAATTTTTTAATATTACCTTCTTTAATTTCTTCTACAATTTTATCAGCTAGTTGACTTACTTGATGATGAGCAAAACCGCCTACAACTTTAGTATTTTCTAGATTTGTTGGAGCTTTACATTTCTTTGCCAATTCTATAATTTCTGAAAAATCTTTATAACCTTGACTGTCACTTTCAATATGTTTACATCCCGGGTAAGCAGCAGCACCTGTTGTAAACATTCTATCCTTATAGGTATTTTTTTCTTTAATTGGTACTATACAGTTAGTAGTCATTAGAATCGGTCCATTAAAGGATTCAAATTCTTCATTTTGGCTCCACCAACTATTACCATAATTGCCGTGGAAATGACTGTATTGTTTAAATTCTGGATAATAATTTGCTGGAAGCATTTCAGAATGTGTATAAATTTCAACTCCACTTTCTTTGCTTTGTTCTAATAGCATTTTCATATCTTTCAAATCATGACCTGATATTAAAATCCCTGGTTTGTTTCCTGCTGAATAATCAACTTCTGTCAATTCTGGATTTCCAAAAGTTTCTGTATTTGCTTTATCTAGTAAAGCCATAGCCTTAACTCCATATTTTCCAGTTTCTAGTACCAAGTCTATTAAATCATTGATTTCTCTGTCGGATTGTATAGTTTTTTCTAAGGTTTGGGCAATAAATCTATCAACTTCTAAATCTCTAAAACCTAGTACATTAGCATGATGATTATAAGCTGCCATACCTTTTAGTCCGTAGGTTATTAGCTCAACTAAACTTCTTTGATCTTCGTTTACAATATTTAAAACGCCGACTTCTATTGATTTTCTAGAAAGTTCCTCTTCATCATTTGAAGAATATGTAGCAAATTCAGATAGATCTTTTTTATCATCTAATTTTTCTAATATGTAATCTTTGACATTAATAGTTTCTTTAACAGAGTTCATAATAAATTCTCTATCAAAATTAGCGTTTGTAATAGTAATAAATAAGTTAGTAGAAATTCTATCAAATATTTTATTATCATCTCCAACTTTATTTAAAACTTCGGCAAGTCCTTTGGTAACATAAACTAAGAGATCTTGAGCATTTGCAGTATCTTCTTTTTTTCCACATACTCCTTGAATAGTACATCCTTTGTTATTTGCAGTTTCTTGACATTGGTAGCAAAACATAATATCCTTTCCTTTCTTATTTTATGATTTCTTTATTTATATTATAATTCGAAATTTGATCCAATTCAGTAACATTTGTTACGATTATATAATTATTTTAAAAAATATAAATTTTATTACAATGGACAAAAAACTTCAAATTTGTTGTAAAAAACAGTAAATAGACTATAGTAATCTTCCGATTTTGTGATATTATATATTATATATGATGGTAGATTAAAGGAGAAAAAATGACTAACACTCGTTTAGAAGAAAAATTTGAATCTCATTTTGACTTATCAAATTTAGTTACTTATGAATATGAATTTGCAAATTCTACCACCAAACCTCTTATCCATCAGCAAGCAAGATTTTTATTATTTACAAGAGGTTCTGGTAAATTTGTATTAAATTCAAAAGAATATAAGGTTAAAAAAAATTCAATAGCCTTAATTATTCCATGGGATATTTCTGAAATAAAAGAAGTGGACCAGCCATTAGATTTTATTAAGATAGTTTTTAATTATAGTGCATTTACCCAATATTTGACTCAAATGGAAATATTTACCGAAAATAATAGTGCTTTTTACAAAGAAATCAAAGATAATAGAGTTAGATATCTTAACGACCTTGAGTTTAAAAGCATTCTTAGAACTATGAAAAAATTTAGAGCGGAAGTTGGGGATATTTCTCAATACTACACTCCAAATAAGGATCAATTTTCAAGAATTTATTTGTTGACTTTACTAGTTGAGCTTACTATTGAATATTTAAGATCAAAAAATTATACAGACAAAAGTTCGTCTGATCAATATCAAGTAAATATTAATGAAATTTTAAGCTATATGTATTCACATCTTTCTGAAAAGCTCACCCTAGATAAAGTTTCATCTGTCTTTTTTACGAGCAAATCATCTTTGACAAAATATTTAAAAGAGAGCATAAACTACACTTTCAAGGAATTGCTTGAAGATATGAAATTTTCAAAATCCGTTGACCTACTAACTTATACTTCACTAAGTATAAAAGAAATAGCAAATGAAGTAGGCTACAATGATGACTCACACTTTATAAATTCATTTTTACAAATAGAAAAAGTGACCCCTAGTGAGTTTAGAGAAGATTATTTGGTTACGGAAAATAGATTAAAACTTTTCCAATCTGACAGAAAAAACGACCTAATAAGATATATCGAAAATAATTATACCAACAAAGACTTGTCAATTTCTATGGTTTCTAAGAAATTTAATATGAATAAGGCCTATGTGAATAAGTTACTATATTTTCAATTCGAGAAAAATTTTACCGAATATTTAAATTATTTTAGAGTTACTAAAGCTATAGAATTGCTTAAATCTACTGATAAAGCAATAGAAGATATTTCTTATGAAGTTGGTTTTAACAATAGCAGAAGTTTTAGGAGAGCTTTTAACCAAATTCTAGAAATTAGTCCTTCAGAATTTAGAAAAAATATAAAACTACAAACTTCCGAGGGCAAAATCATTGGTTAAATTTAAAAATTAATTGAAATTTTAGTACTTCCACAAGTTTTTTTTACAATATTTGGGATATTGCTTGTTTTAGATCTTACATTTTTAAAAAATTAAAATCTACTTTTCATTTTTTATAAGATAAAATTCGCTATTACAAAAAGTTTTCTAAAAAACAAAAAAAGAGCTTGTCAAATGACAGGCTCTTGTAATTTTATAAGGTTAACTTACATTACAGTTAATCCACCATCGGATACTAATATTTGTCCGTTAATATTGGAGGCTTGGTCTGAAGCTAGGAAAAGTAGATTTGAAGCTATCTCTTCAGCCGTTGCTACCATTTTGTCAAGTTTTGGTCCTCTCATTACAACTTCCATTCCTTTTTCATCAACATCGTTTAGATTTTCAAGAATTTCTGTTGCAATACCACCAGGTGCTACCGCATTGCATCGAATTTTATCATTTGCATACATAGCTGCTGTATTTCTTACAAGTCCGTGAATGGCATTTTTAGACATTGTATAAGCCACTCCAGCTTTACCACCTCTAATTCCAGCAATTGAAGTTGTAGCAACGATTGCGCCACCATCTTTCATTAAAGGTATTGCTCCTTTAAATAATCTGAAAGAACCTTTTACATTTACATTAAAAATCCAATCGAATGTATCTTCCTCGCAATGAGTAACTGGTTCAAATTTATCCATTACTCCAGCATTTGCTACAAGAACGTCTAGCTTTTCATTTTCTTTACTTACTTTTTCAAAAAGTTTATCTACGTCTTCTTTTTTTGAAACATCGCATACAACAGGAATTATTTCACCTTGGCAGTTTAAAGCTTTCACTTCATCTCTTAGATCTAGCAATTTTTCTTCTCTTCTAGCAACAGAATAAACTTTTGCTCCTTCTTTTGCTGCCATGATACTTGCACTTCTACCAACTCCAGATGATGCTCCTGTAATTATAAGAACTTTATTTTCAAATCTCATTATCTTCCTCCTTTTATTTATTAACTAATATTAATATTATACCCAAAATAATAATCTTATATCTTTTATATATAATTTTTAAATGAGATTTTTCTCATAAAACTAGATCTTTCAGCAGAAAATATTTTAAAATTTTATTAATAATAAAATTTTGTATAATTACTATCATTTATTTATCAAAATATTTCTCGTAATTGTCAATTAAAAGTCTAAGTCTTTGAACTTCTTCTTCTAAGAGTTTTTTGCCTTCATCTGTAATTGTGTAATATTTGCCTTTTTTGTTTGTTTCGACTCTTTTTATTAGGTCATTTTCTAAAAACTGAGCTAAGAGAGCATAAAGGGTTCCTGGTGCTAAGTTTATTCTTCTATTTGTGATTTGGCTAACCCAAGAGGTGATTTCTGCTCCATTTCTGATTTTTCCTAATGCCAATAAGATAAAATACATAGGCTCGGTTAAGGTTTGAAATTGATCTCTTGCCATTATTTCTCCCCTAAAATTTTTTCTATGTCTTTTTGAGCTTTATTGTCTTTAAAATCTCCATTAATTTCCAAAACAACGTTATTATCTAAAATCAAATATTCGTTCTCATTAGATAACATATATGTTTTCTCATAAGGATATGATTTGGAAATAACTTTTACAAAATCTGCCCTATAAGGATGATTTTTTGCATTTTTTACAATTTTTTCAAATAAATCTTTTCCTAGTTTCTCTGATTTTACTAGAGTTTTTCTTACATCGAGATTATAGTCTTTAGACGAATAATGCTTACAACTTTGTGTTAGTATGCTTTTTCTTTCAGAACTTACAGAAAAATTACCTATATGGTCTTCTTTTTCTACTTTATTGTCAATATTATTCATTACAAAAAATGTCAGAGCGCTTGCAGCAATAGTGAGCGAAACTATTATTAATCCTAAAATAAGCTTCTTGCTCTTCTTTTTGGCATCCATAAGCTTAATTTTCTTAACAAGAAAATAAACTAAAAACAATAGGAAAATATTGGGAAGAATTAATAAAAATCTTGATAAGCCATCAGAACTTCCTATTGGAACTAATATTGATGATATCCATGCCATTGCCGTCAAAATTAAAGGTATTATGGCTAAAAATACAAAGATTTTAGAAAAACTAAGTTTAGAAAATTTAAAATCTCTAATGTCTTTTGTATCCTTATTTCTTTTTCTAAAACTTATAAAATCAAAAAGGCTTAATATTATAAATACTAAAAGAAAAATACTCGCTGGTGCCATAAACAAAGGATAATTAGAATAATATATTTCACTAGAATTAAAGGAACCTAGGATAAAAAAAGATAAAATCGCAAATATAAAAGCCGAAAAACTAATTGATATTATCTCTCCTCTAATTGCCTTATTTAAGATCCCTATTTCATCTAAGCTATCATTATATAAAGAATCTGCCCCATCTTTATCTAGCCTATAAAGATTCATATTAAAAGACCTATCTATAAGATGCCAACCATATTCGTCCGCCATATTATCAAAATCTTTTCTTTCATCTTTAGTAAGAGCAGTAAATGTTCCTTCATTTGGGGCGATAGAAATTTTATATTTTACATTTTCTGGGTCTACTTTTTTAAACCTGTGGATAAATGATAAGAAAATTTTTTCAATTTTCCAGCCATCTTTTGCCATATCTTCATACCATTTTTCTACAAGAGCAAAATTAGTATAAGTTAAAAATCTAAATCTAAACATAAAGAAATCTCCTTTAAAATATCGACTATCGATATTTGTTAAATTAATTATATATCGATACTCGATAATTGTCAATATAAAAATTATTTTTTCTTTATGCTGATAATTATTAATAAAGAAAAAGCTTTTAAGATTTATAAATCCTAAAAGCCTTGCATATTCCTAAAGATATTATAATTATATTGAAAATAATATACTACAAAATCATATTCTGAATATCATTTCTATACATTTTCTGCTGATAATGGTTTTATGATAAAAAGAAAATAGAGTCTTTGTTAAAGCAAATTTGATTCGTGCGATTATAAATATAATTTAAATCTTCTATCTTCTCTATTAGCATTCTTGTGCCTGGATTTGCAAGTGCTGCAAAGTTTCTCACAAGGTTTTTTTCTATTTCTTGAGCATCCTTGTATAAATTTTCTCCCTTAGCTTTTAAAAACTCATCAACTGGGCCTTTTTTAATTAACGGAATATTTCCTATAAATTTTCCTGCTGTTTTTCCAGCTAATCCTATTCCTTTAAATAAATTTGCCTCAACTCCGTTCTTAGATATTTTTTCTATATATAAGGAAGCTTCGTTAAAATAATCTCTATACTTCGATGATAATTTTTCTATTTCGTTTTTAGTGTTTTCAATGTATTCTTCTTTAAAATTACCAGATAGCATTATTTCCATTAATGAAGCTAAAGAAAATATGTAAATGGATAAACGATAGTATTTGAATTTTTTTAATAAATCTGCTAATGTCGAATTAATTTTCCCTTGAGATGTTAGAAGTTGTTTCTTTGAAACTTCATTTGTTAGTTTTTTTGGAAAGCTAATATATTTTTTCTTGATCTGTTTTTTATGTCCATAATTACATTATGGCTATTTGCAACTACTGGCTTTACTATTATCAGAAATATCAACGCATTCATCGTAATCATCTGCCCATAAATCAAAGCCTTCGTTAGTTAACATTTTATCTCCCAATGATTCTAATTTCTCGCCATCAATACCACACTCTCCACAAAGCTTTAGTGGTCAGTGTATGAGATTTGAGTTTTTATGATTGTTTGTACTAGTTCTGTTTTTGTCTCTTTAGCTAATTTCTTTATTAATTACTTAACTTTTGATTTTATGCTTACTTTAATCTTTTTTTCTATCACCCTAAAAACCTATAGTTGCCATAAAACATGACAAAGGTTGCTACCAGTATAAAAATATGCCATATAGCATGATTGTATGGTATCTTTTTTATTGAATTAAAAATTGCTCCTATGGTATAGAAAAGTCCACCAAGTACCAAAAATAAAATATAGTATATACCTATATATTTATAAATCTGATAGATAAGTAAAAGTGATATCCAGCCCATTGCCATATATATAACCATAGAAGCTTTATTTATCTTATCTTCTTTGCCTGCAGTAAAGGCTGTTATGTTCATTCCTATGCCTATTAATGCCAAAATCCATATTAAAACAAATATAACTATGGAAAAAGTAGACCTTAAGCCAATTAAGATAATCGGAGTATATGAGCCTGCAATTGTCAAATAGATTACTCCGTGATCAATTGCCCTAAAGATCGTCCTTGCTAAGGGATTGGTCATAGAGTGATAGAGGCTTGAAGATAAAAACATTATGGCTATGGCTATAAAATAAATTAACCAGGCTAAAAATCTAATTATGTCTTTGTCACTATAAGCTTTAATGACTACTGGTAAAAAAAATATCAGGCTTAGGATAAATCCTAAAACGTGAGTAGCTATATTTAAAGCTTCCTCAGACTTGCTATATTTAATAATTCGCATTTCCCATCTCCCTCGAAATTTTATAAAATTCTTTGATATAGATAAAATCTTGTGAGTATTATACCCACTACTGTTTTTCAGTCTTCTAACTAGAGATTTTATTAAATCATTCTATACTATTTAAATTCTAACTTATCTTAACTCATATCCCATCCATATCGTTGATACTAGCTACCATAATATACAAAGTGTTGCTAAGGCCTTTTCAAAATATTTCTACTTTATACAAGTAAGTATTTGAAAGATATTTTTAAACATTAATTTCTAAAAATCAATCATATAATTATCTGATTTAAAATATCTAAACCTATTGATTTCAAGTTTGTAGTCGGCTTAATTTTTTTCTTTTTAGATGTGAAGCTTCTTTAGCTTCGAAAAATCATTACTCTCCCTGAGCATCAAAGGATTGTTTCACAATTTCCATAATTTGATCTAATTGATCCTTGTCTTCCATAAACAGTTCTACATCGCCATTTCCCCAACGTCCAATTCCAGTAATATCTCTGCAAATACCATTAGGATCAATAATATCCGGAAACTTCATATTAATCGAAAGACGCAATCTATATTTCTTGGGAACAATATCCACAAAATTAGTATCCAGCTTATATGCAACATACAACTTTTTATATTCCTTTTTTACAGCCGGAGATAGATTCATAATTCGCTTATCCAAAGATTCAAATAGCTTTTTTACCATATCATTCATATCATATGTTTCCAAGGAATACTTCTGAGTTATTTTTTCTTCTACTTGATATTGTGCAAGTTTTTCAGCCGTTAAACTTGGATATGGCCAAATAGATTTAGCTTTATTCGCTAATTCCTTTGCTCTCTCTTTTATATGTTTTTCATTCCACTCATTTTGTAAAACAACATATTTATTAAGTCTAAGCGCACTTTCTTTAAATCCTCCCGACATATCCATCTTCTCTAAGAAAGGCCTATCGCTCATTTCAGAATTATATGCAGTCAAAGTAAGATTGCCAATTGTATGTAAATATTTTTTCTGAACCTCATGCCACTCATCACCAAGATCAGCTTGCCATTCTAAAGAAAGATTTTTGTTCTGTGGCATAATATGCTCAATTGTGTAATTTTCTATTATAATTGGAGCTTTGTTTTCAAAATTTTCCAAACGACTAAGAATATAATTTCTATTACGCATATTGTAAATATCACGACTCACAAATGCAATTTCAAACTTATCGTTATCCGGGAATTCTTTGTAAGAATCTTGCATCAAGAAGAATGCCTTGACAGAATTTATGTAATCATTTGATCTAATATAATTCTTCATAGTTGCAAATGTTTTGTTCAATGAGTTAGTAGGGATCTCACAAATCGAACGTCTTAATACATAACTAATGCAAAGTTTTAGAATTTCCTTAAGCTCGTCTGATGTAATTATCCCTTCTCCGAAATCACGATGAATTTTCAATAAGAATGGATAGGATACTTCCATTTTTAAATCAATAATATCTTCATATAACTTTTTAAAATCTGTATCACTATTTCTTATGAATACAATGTCTGTATAATACTTTGCGAACTCCAGCAAATCTTGACATAGTTCTCTTATAGATTCAAATTCACAGTTCAAATGATAAAGCTTAAATTCTTCATATACACGTCCCAACTTTGGAATACGAGAAATTTTCATAGTCAAGTAATGACGAAAGAAAGCATCCATTACTGTTCCTTGAGTTTCATAGACAAAAAGTTGTTCCATAGGTCTCCAAAGATGTTCATACACATAAGTTTGCTCTGAAGGTTCCAGTCCCATCAAAATATAGTTACGAATCAAGTCAGATTCAGAAAGTTCCTTACCCGTTGAATTTAAACTTTCAAAAATTGCTTGTGCATCATCAACAGCTCGATCTAATGTGATATTAACAATTTGTAATTTTCCAATTGACTCATATACCTCAGCAGGTTTAATTTCTTTATCGGCAATCTTGCCTACAAAAAAGTTATAATTTTCTATAAGTCTTGACCTAATGCCTTCTCTAATCGGTTTTTTCTCGACTAGTCTTATAAGAATATCTCTATCCGTTTCAGTTAACAACAGCTTATATCGTTCATCATTTTCTTCATACTCATTCTTTAAAAGCATATTATCTATACGTTGAGCATTTATTGTTTTATCAGCCGGATTATTTAGTGCATAATCGCGCAAAGCCAGAAGAAGCAGAGTTAAGGTAGTCATTCGCTGTTGACCATCAATAATCATGTATTTTTGAACACCTGTTGGCATTGCCTGTTCTGCAATGTTAACAATAGATCCCACAAAATGACCAACTTTGCCCTTTTTCTGCATATCTACAATATCGTTCCAAAGTCGTTTGCACTGGATGGTATCCCAGCTATAAAATCTCTGATAAACTGGAATTAAGAACTGCTTATTTCCATTTAATATCTCATAGATATTTCCTTTTCGCGCATCCATATAATATCTCCATTATTTCCTTCCCTGCTGTCATATATTTTAATCTATCCGAAGCATGTAAAATTCATCATTTTTTATCTTTCCATCAAAACCACACTCTCCACATGGCT
>NZ_CABVOZ010000003.1:437500-547786 GCF_902500265.1 Anaerococcus sp. Marseille-P9784
CTCTTCTAAAATTCTCATAAAATATGTTTTTTGATCTACACCAGATAATATAAAAAGGTTCTTTTCAATACATAAGTAACTTTTAAGGTAAGTATTAAGTTTATAGCTTCCCTCGATCTTTACCGGAATTTCATCTATTTTTGTTTCATATAGCTCTGGTGCATAAAGCCTATAATAAGGCAATAATTCATTAAGGATTTTATTTTCATCTTTTTCTAGTTCAGATAGTTTTTCTTTAAATCTCTCATCAATATAGCCTTCTTATAAAGTATAATTTAAGTCTTCTCTTAGATCTGTTAAATTTTCACTATATTTATTTTTGTTTATTGAAAATTTCATTTTCTGTTATTTTCCATGTCTATTATATAATCTATGAGATACTTTGAATGTTCTAGCTGATTTAATCTTTCATCTAATTGTTCATATTCTTCTACGGAAATTTTATTTTCCCCATTGTCAATAGCTTTTAGAAAATCAGGTAGTTCTTTTCTTTCTGGTGCTGGACCAAATATTATTTTTATTAGGTCTAGGTAACTTAGAGTTTCAATTTCTCCCCTGATATATTGGTAAGGCCTAGTCCTTAAATCATCATATTCTAGGACAACTTTTCCTAGATTTTCATTATTAATATCCCATCCTTCGGATTCTTTGAAAAATCCAAATCTTACTGCTTGGGATAAATTATACGCCTGGTCTTTTGGATTTGTTATTGAACTAATAAAACCATCCCATAGGGCTAAAGTTAAGTCTTTTTCTTCTCCTAAATTCCAATTATCTAATATTCTTAGAATATTCCTTAAGGATAATACTGATTCTTTAAGCTCAGGGGTTTCGTTAGTTGAATTTTCTTTACTAGTTGACAGCCACTTACCCATAAAGACTTCCTGACTCACCTTAGATAATTGAGCTAATCTAAATATTTCTTCTAAGCTTCTTGTAGGAGTTGGAATGTGCAAGTTTCCATTATTATCAGCAAGTCTAACCAGCAAAATCCTAAAAAGTTCATTTTTCTCTGGATTAGTTTGGTTTTTTAAAGATCCAACAGTATTTTGAGTTACATAATTATATTCTATTGTTAAAAAACGCGATTTAAAAGCAGGATTGAGTTCATTTGTACCTTCATAACTTACTAAGTCTGTTGATAAGTTTCCTGTACCAATTAGACCAAAGCCTTTTTTTATAGTCACTGGTCCAATTCCCGTAACGTAAGCTTTGGCTCCAAACTTGCTCTGTAGTATGTCATTAAGTCCTATTAAATTTTGCATAGCAATGGTATTTAGCTCATCAATTATGACAGGTCTACCATTTCTTACAGCTAATAATATTTCTCTTTCTATTTTTTTTACTACTGTTCCATAAATACTATTCCTAGCTATAAAGATTTCTGAAATACTATCCCAAACTTTGCTTTTTATTATTTCTTGCTTTTCTGGTTCAATATTTTCCAGTTGGTTTTTATGAGTTTTTAGCCAAGCAAAATATTGATCCACCACTTCATCGATTAACTCTAAATTAGTTTCATCGGAAGATGTTTTTTCTAACGATAGAGTTTTTTCTACAAACATATCTTCATAGGTTAGATTATATGAACCTGATATAAAATAAGGATATATTTTTTCAATTTCTACCTGATTGCCTTCTTTTAGTAAATTTTTATAATAATTTCTTCTATCTCTATTTAATTCACTAAATTTTTCTATAGCCTCATCTTCACTGGCATTTTGATTTTTCAAAAACCATTTTCCCATTTGATCTTCTAGCTCTTCTTGAATTATATTTTCTAATGTAAATTCAATTGCTGCTTCTCTTGCCATCTGAGTTTTTCCACTTCCTAGGTGGCCTATTATATATACGGGAGTTGATTGTTTTAAGGATTCTATTATTTTTCTCTTTGCCTGTATTACATATTCTACTTCTACAAGGTCTTGATTATATCCTGTTTGTGTATCATTAATTAGTTGCCTATGATAATAATATCTCCAGGCATCAGGAGAATTGTTTATTATTTCCCCAAGTTCTTTTGAATAAGAATTAATCTTATCTACCCTATATCTAGTAGCTTCGTTGCTCCCATAAAAATTGCTGTTATAATATTTTTGATTTCTTTTTCTCTCTACTTCTAAGAAGAATTTCTCATAGCTTATCAAATTTTCTAGTTCTTCTATTAATTTTTTTTGCTTATTCTCTTCATTTTTTAAATAATTTCTATATTCTTTTATTATTGCATTTTCTTACTTTGATTCTTCTCTTTTATTTTCTTCTTTCCTAAATCTTTTATAAAATTCTCCTAAAATTTCCAAGTCATTTTCTTCATTTGACCTAGATTCGCTTCTTAAAATATCTTCATATATGGATTCTATTTCTTCTAAAGTAGGCACAGCTTGATTATTCAAGTTGTTATTCATCATTGGTCTCCTTAATAAAAAATAATGGGACGATATATTATCGCCCCAAATTAGTTTATATATTATTAAATAATATTAAATTCTTTTAGCATCTCTTCCACATCAGTACCTTTGATTAGTTTTACAACTTTCATTTTTTGTAGTGGAGTAAGTGGAAGGTCTGGTTTTTTGCCATCTGATAGAGCGACCATTGCGTTTAGAAGATATCTTAAATCATATCGTGAAGCAAACACTTATGGAACAGCTTTTTCTACACCACAAAGTACATAAACTGCTTCCATTGCAGTTCTTCCAGAATATTCTGTAGTGAATACAGTATCTCTTCCTGGATCATCTAAAGTTTCTGCAAATTGTCCTAAGAAAGCAAAGTTAACTCCATCTTTTGGAACTACGTAAGGTCTGTCTCCGGATTTTCTTGGCATAAATTGAGATGTGATATAAGGCATCATAACAGGTACTGCTGTACAGGTTTCAGCAAGTGCATCAATTTCATTTACAGGAACACCGATGTGGTATAACCATTCTTTTGTAATTTCCTTACCTGTACAATCTCTCATTTTCTTCTTGATGTAGTCACCTTCAACATCTGTGAATAGACCGTAAACCCATACAGCAACATCATTTTCAGGTTGTTCTGAATATTGACCTTGTCTATTAATAGTCCAGCTCATTAACCAGCTTGAATCAACACAAGTTACAATACCACCTGTCACAGTTTTTCCACCATAAGGGCTTCTTTTTGTTATTTTTTCAATATATTTTGGAACTGAATCATCATGACAAGTTACTGTACAAGATTCCCAGTTACTTTTTTCTACATCTGAACAGAATACTTCAGGCTTTCCAAAATCATCTGATTTTTTAGCAATGTTTTTCCACATTTCCCAGCAACCAGTTTGTTCATCACTAAGTTCGGCTGGTGTATTATCATCACCATAGCTTGAATTTTCTGTCATTGATCCATTAGTGATAAAGACTAGGTCATTTTCTGTAAGATCAATAGACTTATCATTGCCATCTTTATCTTCAGCTATAATTTTTGTAGCAACTTTTTTATTTTCTGAAATATCAAAGTCAACATCTGTCACTTTTGTATTATATTGGAATTTACATCCATGATCTTCAAGGTATCTAACCATAGGTTTTACAATTGAATTGTATTGGTCATATCTTGTAAACCTAAGAGCTGATAGGTTTGTAAGACCTCCTACGTGGTGGATGAATCTGTTTAAGTATAGTTTCATTTCTAGGGCAGAATGCCAGTTTTCGAAGGCAAACATTGTTCTCCAAAGTGTCCAAAAGTCTGAATTTAAGAGTCCATCTGAGAACACATCTTCAATAGCTTTATCTTCAAGAATTTCATCTTGAGTCATAGTAAGTTCAGCTATTTCTTTAACCTGATCTTGCGTAAGATTAAATTTACCATCATCATAACGTTCACCTTGTTTATGAGTTATACGGCAATTACTATAGTTTGGATCATCGTAATTGGTATAAAAATAATCATCTAAAACACTCATTTCTGGATTTTCTAAGCTTGGAATAGAACTCCAAATATCCCATAGACATTCAAAATGTGCACCCGTTTCTCTACCACCACGAGCGACATAACCTCTTGTATCCATGTATTCACCATCAAGTGATCCACCAGGTATGTCTAATTGCTCTAAGAAAGTAATTTTATTACCCTCCATATGAGCATCTCTGATTAGAAAGCAAGCAGCAGTAAGTGAAGCAATACCTGTTCCTATTAAGTAAGCTGATTTTTCTTAGATTCCTTTAGGCTTTCTAGCCTTAACTAGTCTTTGAAAATCTCCATTAGTAAGTTTTAATCTTTTATCATGAGTTTTAAGTTCCATAACTTCTCCTTTAATAACTTATCATTATCATCTTATATTTATATTAAATCATGAAAAGAGAATGATTTCATCTACCAATATTAGTGGTTTGTGTAAATTTTACTCAATTAGAGTATTCTGAGTAAAGGTTTCTAGTTTTTCACTCCTTTTTAATGACAATAAAATATTACCATCCATTAATTTACCTATCCTATTAGTAATCACTACCGGATCAGTTTTCATATTTGTAGCTATCCATTGTATTAGTGCACTACTTAAGGCGCACTGATAAAAATAAGAAATTAGATTAATATCAATATCTTTTGCCCTAGTCTCCTTTGATATATGATTAACATATTTACTAATTACTTCACCCGCCATAGAAAAAACATATTTTTCTACATCAGCTTTATAGTCTGATTGTGAGCCGAACCCCAAAATCCGGAATACGGATGGAGGGGTTTTTTCATGCCAAAATATACAAAAGAATTTAAAATTAGATTAGTGCTAGAATACTTATCAGGTGAAACAGGTGGGCGACCTGCAATAGCAAACAAATATTACATACCTGATAGTACTCTAGAAAATTGGATTAACAAATATAACTCAGGAGGCTTTGATAACTTATCTAAAAAGCTAAACAATAATAAATACACTAGTGAATTTAAACTATCTGTAATACAATATAGGCAAATCAATAATCTATCATACAGAGAAACCGCAGAACATTTTGATATCAGCAATGGCTCAGTAATATTTAACTGGGAGAAAGCATATCAACAACGTGGTTTATCTGGGCTAGAAGATAATAGAGGAAGGCCTAATAAAGATATGTCTAAAGCAGATAAGAAATCTAAGAATCAAAAACCAATAGTAGAGACTGAAAGAGAAGAACTAATCAGACTTAGAGAAGAAAATAGACTTCTAAAAATGCAAATACTATTCGAAAAAAAGTTTCAAGCCTTGCTACTGGAAGAAGAAGCAGAAGCAAGGAAAAAACAAAGATAATACTAAGTCTTCTAGAAGAACACCCTGGTACAAAGATAAGTGAATGGATAACAGTAGCAAAACTTCCTAAATCATCATACTATGAGCGGAAGAGCAAATTAGAAAATCCAATAGACAAAGACAAAGAAATCAAAGAAGAAATCAAGTTAATAGTTAAAGCCAGCAAAGGAAGATATGGATACAGGAGAGTAAATACCGCCCTAAGAAACAAGGGTCTAATAGTAAACCATAAAAGAGTTCTAAGAATCATGAAACAAGAAGGACTCCTATGCACTAAATTTAAAACTAGATCAAGAAAATACTCATCCTACAAGGGACAGGTAGGCAAAGTAGCTCCTAATGTTGTAAATCGTAATTTTAAAGCCAGCAGACCAAATCAACTATGGCTAACAGATGTAACAGAATTTAGAATCAAGGGACGTGAAGAAAGACTATACCTATCACCAATACTAGATGTTTACAACAGTGAGATAATTAGCTATACACTAAGCCATCACCCAACTATTAAACTGACCAACTCAATGTTAGACAAAGCAATAAAAGGTATTAGTACTAAAGACAACTTAGTAATACACTCAGACCAGGGATTCCATTACCAACATAGCTCATGGTCTAGCAAGCTAAGAAAACTAAACATACGACAAAGTATGTCAAGAAAAGGGAATTGTCTAGACAATTCACCAATGGAAAACTTCTTTGGTCTACTCAAACAAGAAATGTACTACGGTGTAGAATTTAAGAATTATGAACAATTAAGAAAAGAAATAGAATCATACATCAAATGGTACAATGAAGACAGGATAAAGGCAAAATTAAACGGAATGTCCCCTGTTGATTACAGATTACATTCCGCTTAAAATATTATTAAGTTATTCCGTGTTTATGGGTGCAGCTCATTGATACATATGTCTTATAGCTTTTTCATTATCCAAGATAAATTTTGCAGCCAAAATAAAACTATCTTCCCAAGAGAGATTTTCGTTAAATTCTTCAATAACAATATCAAGCTCAGATTCAAATATTTCTCTTATTGATTGTTCCAAGTTTTCATAATGATAATAGAAGGTTTTTCTTTCTATCTGACATTTTTGAGCTAACTCAGTGACAGTTATGTTATCAAGTGTTTTTTCATCTAAAAGTATCATAAATTCTTTTTTTATCAGATCTTTAGTGTAGTTTTTACTCATATAATTACACCTTCCTTTTGATTAATTGCTCTTGGTAAGTAAGGCTATGGATTCCACGTGGCTTGAGAGTACAGTATGGATAAATTTTGAAATTTTTCAAAATCCTCGTATGTGGGAACATATCAAGCCTTTATAACTTAATGAAATGTTTACATTATTTTTGAAACGAATAATAAAAACCCAATAGTATGTTTATTTGTTACTATCGGGCTTCATCTCATCAGAAACAACTTTTTTTGTTGATTCTGATTGATACTTATTTGATAAATAATCAATTCTCTTCTCAAAATCTGGAAATAAATCTTCTTCAAAATAATAATATTCCCTCAATTTTCTTATTAATTCATCATGCATGAAATTTAAACAAAGAAGTTTAGATTCCTCTATTTTATTTTTTTCTTCTTCTAAGATTTTTAAATACTCTGATTTTTCTTCAATTATTTGAGCATCTCTTTTTTCGCCTGAAGACGAGTTTATTTCAGACGCCATTTCTTCCAGTTTATTTCTTTCTGACTGAATTTCATCTAATAGCTTTTCGGTAGAAAACTGCAATACAATCTTAACTAATGGAATCTTCTTTAATTTCTTTTTAAAACATAATTTATCAAAATTCAAAAATGCCCCTTTTTGAGCTATTATTCTTTCATTTATTTTATCTTTTCTAACTTCTGTAAACAGATAGTCGCTTCCACCATAATTTTCATCGATTTTAAACATAAATAAAGATGGTTCTTTATATTCATCAAATCTTCCAGATAGCATGAATAGAAGCGCAATATATGGATTGCTAGTTATGTCAAGAAGGCTCGTTTTTAATCCATAATGTTGCAATAATGATAGCTGATTTTCTCTTTCCTCTATACTTTCATCATTCTTTAGTTCTATATATTCAATCTTATCAGGAAATTCTTTAGATATTTTTCTATATAAATTTTCAAAATTTAACCTATATGAGTTTTGAATTGTACTCCTTAGTATCCCCGGTAATGGATCATGTTTGCTCGATTGCCCTCTAAAATAATTATATTTTATTTTATCATTTATGAAAAATTGGAACAGTTCCTTGTATAAATAAAAAATCTGCCAGTCTGTGGGATATTTATTCTTATTTATTGCTTCATTACAAATGTCTATAAATCGGCTTAATTTTTCTTTTCTTTCATCACTATCTGAAATATCTAGTTCCAATCCTACAATTTTATATAAACGCTCACCATTATCATTAGAAAGTATATTTTTAGTATATTTAATATTTATTACAGCTTCATCAAAAAAATTACCTTGCTTGTAGTTATCAAGGAGGTCATTATAAGATAGTTTGTCAACTTCTTGATTATTTTTCATCAACAAAAACTCCTAGATTTTTAATTCTATAATTTAAGGCTTGAGTTGATACTCCCATCTTATTAGAAGATAAATCAACCAATTGATTTATGTCATTTTCATCAAATTTTTGATGAATTGAAAATCCCAATTCTTGAATCGAATCTATTAATACCAGTTTCACTAATTTTTCAGGCATTATTAATTCCGCTGCAAATTTATTAGCAGCTACTTCATTCATTCTATCAATCGTATTTTTATATTTGGACACATCCGAAAATCTATATGATATACCTTTATGTCCTAAAATAATATGCCCTAATTCATGCGCAATAGTGAATCTCTGCCTATATTCTGGTTCAAACTGATTAACTGAAATTTCATTTTTAATATCTTCAGCATTAGTATCATTATTAACGCTAAACCCAGAGGACTCAACACAACTATATTCTATTAAAATGTCACAAATTTCAGCAATGGCTTTAACATCAATTTCAAATACATCTTCTTTTAACGTAAGTTTTGAAATTCCATCTTTATAGTTACCAAATTTATTTAAAAATTCATCAGTAAATATTTCATTATATAGCATGTCGCACCTCCTTTTTATATAATTATACCAGATAAACGATAAATTTAACATTTTACATTAAAAATTAAATCGTTAACTACATCTATGTTTATCTTTCAAGTTCTATGTTAATTCCTGATTTGAAAATTACTTTCAGTTTTTCTTCATAAACTATAATCTTCTCTATAAGTTTCCTTACCAAGTCTTCATCGTATCTTTCTATTTCTAATTCTTGATTGTCTAAAAACTCTTCTAATTCCTTTAACCTGCTTTGTTCATTCTTCTCCTCCGCTAAATCTAGAAGTATCTTTTCTTTTTCATTTCTTAATTCTTCAACCCTTTTTGCAAGGTCTGTGTAGTCTTTCTTGGCATTTGCAACTTTTAAAAGTTCTTCTTGCACTTTCAACATTTCTTTGTCTATTTCATCTATCTGGCTACTTCCATCACCTGTGATGGATTTTTCTATATTTTCTCTTATTATTTCTTTTAATTCACTGCTTTCAACTATAAGCCGATTGATGGATTCTACGACTGCTCCTTGTAGATCTGTCTCTTTTATGGTTCTTGCTTCACATGCTTCTGGTCCATGGGTTACTCTTGTACAACATCTCCAAACGGTATATTTCTTTCCCCTGTTGTTCCAAGCAATTCTCCTATAAATATCTCCGCATTTAGAACAATAGGCAATACTTGAAAGAGCATATTTGCTGGAATAGATTCTTCTCTTCCCTTTTCCACTTACCATATTAGCTCGTCTATCCATTTCTTCCTGGACTCTCATGAAGATTTCTTTTGGTATGATGGCTTCGTGGCTATTTTCTACATAGTATTGAGGTGCTATTCCATCATTCTTTACTCTTTTCTTATTTAGAAAATCCACTGTATAAGTCTTTTGTAATAGGGCATCTCCCATATATTTCTCATTAGTTAAAATTTGATTGAGGTTCGATACATGCCACTTCTTATTTCCCGCCCCATTTACTATCTTGTCTTTTTCAAGTCTTTCCTTTATATCTCGTAGGCTTGTTCCTTCCAAATATTCTCTGTAGATCCTTTTTATAATTTTTGCTTCTTCAGGAACAATGACAAGTTTTCCCTCTTTGTCTTTTACCAGCCGAAGTTTTAAGTTCTTTATCTAGTAAAAAGTATGCACCGTTATTAAAAAACAACTCTTCCTCCTAAATCATTGATTGATTCAAAAATATCGTTACAATAAATTAAATATATTCATATAGTTTAAACGCCTCTACTCTATATTTCATATTTTTCCTGATCTTCTGCTACCATTTTCAAACTATCTATATTACTTAAATAAATAGAATTTTTATCTAACCTATTGTCATCTATTAATTTATAATATTTGTTGTTACTAATATTGTCTATATAGTAATAGTCAATCTTTTCAATTATGCTTGCAAAGTCTAAATAACTTATAGAGCTGAAGTCTTCTGTTTCAAGACCAGCATTTAATACAAACTTATAGTCTTCAAAGTCATAGAACTTATCCTCTTTCTCAGAGGTTAAATCTAGATATATTTTAGTTGATTTTGCAATAAGACATATATATTGAAAATCTTTATCCACATATTGTGTTTTATTGTTAGGATGAGCCATAGAATAGTGTTGGTTTGGCGTTAGCATTATCAAGTTTTCAACATAATCTGCAATAGTTGGATAGTCTGATTGAGTAAAAATATGGTGTGCTTGAGTTGCATTTACCATCTCAGTTGATTGGTAGACTTCAGATTTTCCATTATAAATACTATCATTAAATTTACGCATTGCTTTTTTAGCCTTATTGACCGTGTAAGTAGCCATAGCTCTCGCTTGCAATTGTGCAACTGTTGGTTCATGTTCAGATCTAGTAATTGACTTATCTTTACCACTTAGCTCATCTCTCCAGTTAGCACGATTATATTGTAAATCACTTAATGTAATGGTGTTTTTTGAAATTCTACCTCTCTCGGTACCTTGTTTTTTTAATTTAAAAGCGAGAGGATTTATAACCTTTGTAAAAATCCTACCACACTCTGTTTCTCCATTTATTTTTGTATTGTTTATAGTGAATCTTATAAAGGTGTCCCTAACATCTTTATAAGACTCTTTAGTCTGTATTTTAAAGAACTCTTCAAAAGAATCCCATATTCCACTGTCTTTTAAAACCTTAGCTATATATTCATGCAAAAAGTTCAAAGCATTGGTCGGCCTTAAAGCAATTTTCTCTAATAACTCCCTATTATTTATAGAATAGTAATATCTGTTCTTCTCTTTTCTTACATCAAGAATCTTACTATAACCTAATAATTTTATTGGTTGTCCAAAATACTTGTCATATTCATTCCCAGCTTTTAATTCCGGATCAGGTTTTGAAAAAATAGAAATTACATTTTCTCTTGCATATTCACTATGCCATATATCAGAAACAGTAAATTCTTTCACTTCATTCTCATCCACATACTCTATTATGCAATCTGCAATTATTGAAACTACATCATAAGTGCATTTCTGATCAATCCATCTTGCATCACCAGTTTTTCTAACATCATAGTCATATTTATCTAAAAAATCAGTAAATAAATTCATATAGTTTTACCCATAATTATAAATCAAAACCATAATTAAATTGTTTTATAAGTATTTCTTTTTCCTTATCGCCATAGCCATTAATGTTTTTTAAAAACAACTCAAATATATTGTTATATTCTTGTGGATATACAGTGCTTATATAACTGCCTGAATTTACCACATTAAATCCATATTCATCAATTAAATGATTAATATAGTTGTTTGAATTTATTCTAAACGTAATATTTCCTACTCCCGAACTAGATGCTCTTTCAAAAATATTTAGTTCTTTTTTAAAATCATCACGACTTTTATAGCAATGAATTCTACATTCTTTTGCCCACGCTCCATCAATATAATTTCCTTCAATGTGAATGTTTATGCTTTCATCAAATTTAGACTTACCTTCTCCATAGCCTTTATAATGTCTCAAATTTGATAAGAATCCCAACGTCTTAGAGTACTCCTCGATATTAAAAAATAATATTCCTGAATTTCCCCATCTAGGATTATCTGTAGTAAAATCTAATTCAATCATATGTATTACTCCTTTTTTATATTTTTCTCCCAAACCAAAATACACTTGTTTTGTCAATGTTTAATGATCGTGTTTGCTTATTTCTTGCTATTTTATAAAATTCCCTGTACTCATCTGTTGAGAAATATGTCATTTGTTCATCATTAAGATGTTCATTATTTTTTGGTATTAATAATGCAATAGATCCATTTACAACATATCCTTTTTCTTTTTTCATTACTCTCGGCTTATATGTCATGTTAGGTGTCATATATACATCATCTCTATCCAAAAATTTTTTTACTGAAAGATTTTCTAACTCTTCTAAGCTTATATAAGAAGCATAAGAATCAATATTTATTATTTCACTTCCGTCATCGCTAATATTTCTAGATTTTAATACTCTTACATATTCATTAGAATCTTGCATATTTTCCAATGTAGAATTCTTAGTTGTAATCTGCCTATCTCTAAATACATCAAATATATTAAATTCCATATTTTCAAATATATTATCAAAAAACTCGTTCCTATAAATCACCCAATAAGGAAGTTTTTCGTCTGAAATATAAGATAACTTTTGTTTGAAAATAGTACTATCAGTAATTGATTTTACTATTGTATTTTGTCTTTTTATCCTTGTATCTACCATCAAGTTTATTGTTTCAACAAGAACACCCTTAAAACCTAACTCCCCAAAGTCATGTATATAGTCTATAGAATTCTCTTTTAACAAATTCCTTGTTTCTATAAACTCAGGTGTATTTAAGATGTTTTTAGGTAATATCAATGAAACATAATCAGAAATTCTTATTGCCTTTTCTAAAAACATTTCAGCTAAATTCTTAGTATACTTATTATAATTATTTTCTAAATATTTCTTTAATATTTTGCCACTAACTTTAGCAAAGGGAGGATTTCCGATCACTAAATCTATATTTAGATTATTAAAATCATAGCTTAAAAAATCATCACAAATATAGCTAACATTAAAGTTGTCTGGAACATTATTTAATGATTCTAAAATTCTTAATATATCCCCATCTATATCAATTAATATAAGATTTACTCGCTTTTTATCTTCATACTTTTTATAAAGAAGTTTCAAGAAGTTTCCAGCACCAACTGATGGTTCTACTATAGTTATTTCATCTTTTTCAAATTCTGGCAAATCCTCAATTATATGTTCTACTATAAATCTATTCGTATAAAAAGCTGAATGTGTTTGCCTTTTAGTATTTGCCATTTCTATTATTCTTAAAATTGTTGATTTTGTATATGTGTCTATATTATATTTTAAAAAATCAGTTAGATTGCTAATATCTTCTAATTTTTTGTCATCTATAACATCCAAAATCTCCCTATCTTTCAAGCTTTTTCTAAAAATATTTTCCTTTACCTTTTTAGCTATTTGCCTAAAAATGCTTGTAGGAACAGCCTCTCCTATACTTTGTCTAATATTCATTTCAGTCTTCTTAGACATTTTTTTCTTATCTTCAATACTTAATGAATTTAATGTATCTAAAGATTCCTCTGTCCATTTAAAATCACTTGGTATTGTCATCATTTTCATAAGTTCTCTAATAGAGAAAACTCTGTCATCGATAGGATGAACTGTGTTTTGACTAGCCAATTGATCATTTCTTGTGTGTATACATGGAGCTACTTTATTGAATTCTTGCCTTGTATATTTATCAGCGTTTTTAGCTTTGTTAAATACAATTTCTCCATCTATAACTCTATGAGGTATCTTCTCAGGATCATTGTTATCAAACGCTCCCTCTCCAGGTTTAAGATCTGATATCCATTTTCTCATTCTTTTAGGATATTCTCTAAAACTATGAAAAAAGTCATCGTCATCGTATTCTCCCCAACTTAAACTTTTCATATCACCTACAACTTCAAACAAAGTTTTTTCTTTTTGATAATCTGGATATAGTTCTATAGGTACTACAATATCAGACAAATCCTTTCTAACACCAATAACTAATGTTCTTGTCCTTGATGAATTTGATCCATAGTTTTTAAAATTTATTACTCGCTTAGAAATTAAATAATTATTTGAAAGTTTACTTTCAATCATTTCGCCTATTGGTAGAATCGTTCCATCTTTTAAAGTACAACCTGTTTTCCAAAATGTAGCAACATTTTCAAAAATAAAAAATCTAGGATTAATGTCTTTAACAATCTCTACACTTTCAACTATTAAACTATTTCTTTGTAAATCGCTCTTATTTTTCTTGTGATTAGCTACACTCATTCCCTGACATGGTGGAGTTGCAATAATAACATCAATGTTGTCATTACCAAGCTTTTCCCATTTTTTTATTTCATCTGAAATTTTATTTTTAGTTTCCTGCTTCTGAATATCTCCGCTTATATATCCACTATCGAATTTGCACTTTTTATTTATTCTCTGGATTTCTAAACGTCTATCAATAATTTCATTAGTTGCTACACATTCAAATCCCTCTTGTTTAAATCCATAGCAACCAACTCCTGCTGATGAAAATAAAGAAATATAAGTAAGAGCATTATTTATCATTTATTTTAACTCCATTTTTATATTCAATAATATCTCCAATATCGCATTGAAAATACTCACAAATCTTTCCTAATGTTTCCAAACTTACATTTTCGTCTCTTCCCATTTTTGCTATTGTCTTGGGGGTTGTTGCTATTGCACATTGTAAGTCTGTTTTTTTCATATTTTTATCTATTAATAACTTCCATAATTTATTATATGAAAATCCCATATCATTCTCCAATTCTATATTTTACCTTTCTAAATGTATAGATTAACTACCTAATTATAACATATAACACTGATTCTTTTCAATTATACGATTTACTGCTTTAAAACGAGTAAAAAATAACCTCAGAATCTAATCTGAGGCATTATTTTTCTTAAATCATTCCAAAATACTCTAAAGCATTTTCTATTGCTTTTTCTTTTTCTTCTGGACAATTTGGTACTCTTTGATTTTCTTTCTTGCTAATAATGTAGTTTTCCCTTTCTATTAGACCACATTCCCTTTTTACTTGTGCAATATATAGGCTTGAAACTTTTAACCCGTATTTATCTAACACATACTTTTTAATTTCTCCATAAGTTGCCTCTTTTGAAAAGTCAATTTCTGATAATTCATCTTACCCTATTTCTATATCTAAATGATGTTCTGTATTTAGTTTGGACAATAGAACTACCGTCTCCACGTGGCTCGAGTGGTCAGTATGGATAAAATTTGAGATTTTTCAAAAGCCTCGTATGTGGGAATATATCTATATAAATTTTTGATAGTAAATTTATTCTAAAATATTACTCACAATTTGCCTTCTATGAATATATTTGCCTTCTATGAATATATTTGCCTTTATACATAGAGTAGTCAAAATCTGACTTAATCGGTCTTGAATCATACCTATTATTATCAGCTCTCATTTTACATTTTTTCTATGTTATTCAATTTAAGCTCAAAACGCAAATTTATTCAGAGTATTTGTTATTAATTATTATATTAATTTATAAGATATTTTAGTTTTTTAATCAATTTCATACTTTTTTTTCAATTTTTTAATTAAAATTCTCATTAGTCCAGCTATAGTTGAAGAGTTTAAATACATTTGTCCAAAATGATGCGTAGCATAGCTATCTATATCTTCTCCTAAAATTTCTTTAGCTTATTTCTTGGTTATAAATTGATTAAATATGGCAATGTCATCTTTAAAATTACTTTTATAGATTCTCTCATATTCTTCCAAGCCTCGGTTTATCCAAAATGTATCATAGTAGGGTTCCTTATATGCTTCAAGCCAATCCCACATAATTTCAGGATCATAAACATTAGGGTTTTCTAAATGGCATCTTTTACAAAGTAAAACATAATTCGATGGAATATCTTCACCACCCAAGGATCTTGGAATTATATGACATCTCTCTAGCCTTCTTTTTGATCCACATCTCCAACATCTTTCTAATGCTTCCGATGCATCAACACTTAAGTTGCTTTCATCAATTCTAGAAAACCAATAATCACATATTTCTTCTTTCATTGTTTTAATTTCTTTAGTCATCTTTTCTCCCAATTATTTACATGTTACTTTAAATTTACAATTATATTCCATATTAATCTTCTAGAAATATTTTCGTATTTAAGTCTTTTTTCCACTTCATATGATAATATTATATGATAAATTTTATTTTAAGCCCTATATCTAGCATTAATCAATATTTGTTTAGCTTATAATGTCTAAACTAAATTCCTAGCTAAAACAATATCACTTTTATCTTGATATATTGGTATGCAATTAATATCTAGTAATTCATTTATTAAGTATAGTCTATCTGATTTGTTAATATCTAAAATCAAAGCCTTGGATATAAAAAGCAATGTCCCTGTACCTATTATTTGTAATTTCTCTATTGTTTTTGCTAAAAAGTATTTAATCATTTGTGTTTTCTCATAAAAATCCTTCGGCTCATCTATTAGATTAAAATCATCTATTATAGCAACGGAGCCTATTCCTCCAACTTCATTACAATAAACGTTATAAGCACTTGCCACATATTCTAAATCACCAGAAATATTATCAGCTAATAGTAACATATCTTCAATATTATAAACACTAAAGATATAAAAGGTTATACTAGCTATAAACTTTTTAACTTCTACCTCGTCTTGCCATAAATATTTAAAAAAATCTATTCTTCCAAACATAATATCATCATATTCACAATCAGACGTTAAAAAAATTTCAAAATCAATTATCTCATACTTTTGAGAAAATTGATTGGATTGATATGTCATCTAAACCTCCATATTCTGGTAAAATCAATACTTTAATGTACTCAGCAATAATATCTTGATTAAGAATTTCTCCTTTAATAGCAATATGACTTAAATCGTCTATATATTCAGATTCTTTTTCAAACTCTATTTCTTTCTGTAAATCAAACTTGTTTAACAAGTTTATTTTTTCTACATTTATTGATTTCTCTTTATAAAGATATGAAACAAATTTTGATTCTACAAAAGCTGTAACATACAAATGAGGAAAGTACATATTATTCTTTTCTTCTATAATATATTCAAATAAAATTTTATTATTATTGCTAGTAATGCTAATATATTCTGTAAATTGATTAAGAATATTAGCTGTATTCCTAATATAATTCCATATATATTCTGATAAAGATAAGCAATCTTCAACTGAAGGTGGAGATTGATTTTCATGTTCTATAAGATTTCTAAGATTAAGATACTTATTTAATGTCAGTGTTTTTATAATTTCAAAATATTCTAGATCCCCTAAAAAATCTTTTGTTTTCTTTTTAGAACTGTATTTTATATTGTCAATCCCTAAATTTTTTCTTAACTCCATTGACGTTACATTAAAGGCTCTTTTTAGAGATAAGAATCCCTGATTTAGTTTTTCTTTATTATCATTACAATTTAATATAGTATTATTTGCTTCATTCCATATTTCATAAGCACTATTTAACCCATAAATTTTACCAACATTTACAACCCTACCAATAATACAATCTTCAATAATCTTTGAATCTATCCATACATTTTCTAAAAAACTGCCTTCCATATTCACTTCCTACTTAAATAAAAATTTTTATAGTTGTTTTATCTATCTTAGAAATAAAAGTTATACATTCCACATGGCTTGAGAGGTCAGTATGGATAACATTGGTTATTTTCCAAAAGCCTCGTATGTGGGAATATATCTAGTTTTGGTTATTTCTAAACTCACTTAACATTTTATTTAAAACTAATGCGTTTTCATACTCTTCTATAAAAACTCCCTCTTTGTAATTAGGTAAATTAGGAATATGCGGCATATAGACATTATTCAAATACATATCTCTTTTATACCAATTTCTCCTTACAAATTTCTCAAATTCCATACGCTCGTTTTCTGATTCAAACAAAAGAACAACCTCGAAAAATCCCATTCTAGAGTACTCCTCACTAAAACTTTCTTGCAAGTAGAAAAACTCATTTAACTTGTATTTAAAAGTTCCTTTTGTAAAGTACCTATAAGAAAAGTCCCAATTATAATTTTTTGTTTTATCTAGAGTAATACCAGCTATTTCTGGGCATGGTGTAAAATATCTTCCTCCATCTAAGGTGACTCCAAGTAACTCTTTTAAAAGAGTCTGATGATATTTAAATTGTATGTCATACCAATGTGGACTTGAATCTGTTTGGGAAAATAAATAGTATTCATAACCATCTCTACCATCTTTTACAGACATGTATTCTATCGTAAACTCAGGAAAATATTTATAGTACTTTTGCATTTCACCATTAGGCCCATCAATCCAATTATTATAATCTTCCAAATACAACTCTAGCCTTTCTAGTGGTGAAGAAGTTAATCCAAATCTCTTCTTCCATAAATATTCAACTTTATTTAGATCTGCAGATCGATCTCTAGCACTATTTACATCTTGAATTCTCGTATAAATATGATTTGCTCTAATTCCTTTACAATTATTTGTTAAGTAGTATGGGGTGTTTTTGTCATTTTTAATAATAATCACATCCATTTTTTTACTACTATGTGTATAACTCTTCACATAAACAGTTGGTCTTATACCTCCAGCAAATTCTTTATCTTTTAGAAAATCGACTAACATTTGAGTGTTTTTTCTACCTTCATTATCTGTTACATCAACTATAGCATAGTCGTTTCTTCATCAACACCAATTATTATATAGGCATCTCTGCTTTCCAAATTATTTGCCATACATATAATATCATGAAGCAAATCTTGCTTTCATTTATTATTAGATTTATACCATTCTTTCTTGAAATCCCAGTACCCACCTTCCTGCCTAAGATTTATCAATTCCAATATTTCTTCTAGTTCAACCATATACCCTCTCCACTAATATTTATTATTTATATTATACCATTTGTAAGCAAAGCAAAAACAGCCCTATATCTAGAGCTGCCTACTTTTCAATCTCAGCTTCAAGTCCTGATTTAAATACTACTTTTAAATTTTCTTCATAAATTACTATCTTCTCTATAAGTTTCCTTACCAATTTTTCATCATAGCTTTCTATTTCCAATTCTTGATTGTCTAAAAACTCTTCTAATTCTATTAGTCTGATTTGTTCGTTTTTCTTTTCCGCAATACTTAGGAGTATCTTTTCTTTTTCATTTCTTAACTCTTCCACCTTGTCTGCAAGGTCTGTATAATCTTTCTTGGCATTTGCGACTTTAAAAAGTTCCTCTTGCACTTTCAACATTTCTTTATCTATTTCTTCAATTCTGCCACTTTCATCACCTGTGATGGCTTTTTCAATATTCTCTTTTATTATTTCTTTTAATTCACTGCTTTCAACAATAAGCCGATTGATGGCTTCTACAACTGCCTCTTGTAGGTCTTCTTCTCTTATGGTTCTTGCTTCACATGCTTCTGGTCCATGGGTTACTCTTGTACAGAATCTCCAAACAGTATATTTCTTTCCTCTACTATTCCATGCTATTCGCCTGTAAATATCTCCGCATTTAGAGCAGTATACAATACTTGAAAGAGCGTATTTGCTTGAATAAATTCTTCTCTTTCCTTTGCCGCTCACCATGTTAGCTCGTCTATACATTTCTTCTTGAACTCTCATGAAGATTTCTTTTGGTATGATGGCTTCGTGGCTATTTTCTACATAGTATTGAGGTGCTATTCCATCATTCTTTACTCTCTTCTTATTCAGGAAATCTACAGTGTATGTTTTTTGTAAGAGGCATCCCCCATATATTTCTCATTGGTTAATATTTGATTGAGGTTCGATACATGCCACTTCTTATTTCCCGCCCCATTTACTATCTTGTCTTTTTCAAGTCCTTCCTTTATATCTCGTAGGCTTGTTCCTTCTAAATATTCTCTGTAGATCCTTTTTATAATTTTTGCTTCTTCAGGAACGATGACAAGTTTTCCGGATTCATCTTTTGTATAGCCTAAAAATCTATTATGGTTTACTTGCACTTGACCTTGTTGAAATCTATATTGAAAGCCTAACTTCACATTTTGCGATAAGGACTGACTTTCCTGTTGAGCAAGAGATGCCATAATGGTAAGTAGGACTTCTCCCTTGGCATCCATGGTGTTGATGTTTTCTTTTTCAAAATAGACTGGGATATTATTTTCTTTTAGTTTACGAATATACTTTAAACAGTCTAGGGTATTTCTGGCAAACCTCGATATGGACTTTGTTATGATATAGTCTATGTTTCATTCCATGGCTTCTTCAATCATTTTATTAAAGCCAGCTCTTTTCTTGGTATAGATTCCACTGATTCCTTCATCAGAAAAAACTCCCGCAAATTTCCAATCTGGATTTTTCTTAATATAATTTGTATAATGGTCTACTTGAGTGTCATAAGAATTTGCCTGTTCATCGCTATCTGTTGATACCCTCGCATAAGCTGCCACTCTCAGTTTCTTCTTTTCTGATTCCTTGATGGAATTTCCTTTTTTCTTCTTCGCTGGTATAACTATAACCTTACTATTCATCATCTATCGCCTCGATTAAATTGTACTGGTGCATTGTCTTTTGCTTGGGAACATAAATTTTTATCCTCGTCATTCTTGTGGGAGCACAATTTATTAATGTCATTGTCTTTGGCATTTTTTCTTTTATCTTTAAAGTTATTAGAATCTTGACTATCTTTAACTCCTGTTTTGAAGTAAAATGTCAGGTCATATGGATGGATTGTTCCGTCTTTGTCGATTCTGCCCACCACGACTTTATCAACTATGCTTTCAAATACTGTTCTGTTAAATTCCTCTATAATTTCTTTGTTTTCTAAGACCTTTTTAAATTGCTTTAGTCTTTCTTTAATAGAGTTTTCATCTTTGATAGTTAGCTCTAGTGTTTTCTTTTCATCAAGTAATTCTTCTTTTTGTTTTATAAGTTTTTTATACTTTTTAGCATAAACTTCTTCGTCTATACTATCTTCTAAATGAAGATCAACTAACTTTCTTTCTTGACTAATGATTCTGTTTAATTGGTTTTCTAACTTTTTCAAATCTTTGACTAAAGTATTATCATTTATTTCTTCTTCATTTTATAGAGATACTTTTTATTGTAGGGTCATAATCATAACCAAGGCAACCTTGAAAACCAATAAGCTCCCCTTTTTTCATTTTCATTTTTAATCCTTTTTTTACATGGGCCGAGGTATTTTCTACTTCTTGTTGAGCTACTGAACTTAATATTGTTAATAGTAACTCTCCATTCATTGTCAAAGTATCTATATTTTCTTCTTCAAAGACTTTAAATATTTCTTTTATATTAATTATTTAATTTCCATGATTCCGCTTTAGCTTTTGCATTGATAAGGTCAGAATAAAGTCCATCATTCTTAATCAGGTCTTCGTGATTTCCTCGTTCTACTATTTCTCCATCTTTTAAGACTAAAATCTGGTCAGCATTTCTAATTGTCTTTAGTCTGTGGGCAATCATAATTACTGTTTTGTCTTTTGTTAATGATTCTATTGCTTCTTTAAGTTTATCTTCATTTTCTGGATCTATACTTGCTGTGGCTTCATCAAAGATTATGATGTCCGCATCTTTTAGCATGGCTCTGGCTATTGAGATTCTTTGTTTTTCTCCACCTGATAGACTTGCTCCACCTTCCCCAATGATAGTGTCATATCCTTCTGGTAAAGCTTCTATAAATTCATGACATCTTGCTTTTTTAGCAGCCTGAACTACTTCTTCATGGCTTGCATTTTGTTTTCCAAATTTTATATTATTTTCAATTGTATCTTCAAATAGATATACATCTTGAAATACCATGGAAATTGAATTCATAAGATTTTCTATCTTATAATCCTTAATATTTTTTCCACCTATTAAAATTTCGCCAGAATTTACATCCCAAAATCTTGCAATAAGATTACAAAATGTTGTTTTACCAGATCCAGATGGACCAACTATGGCAGTCATGGTATTTTCTTTTATCTCTGCTGAGACATTTTTTAAAATGGGTCTGTCATCATAAGAGAAGCTGACATTTTTAAAGACTATATTGTGATTTTTTATAGGCTCTGTAATACTTCCTTCTCTCATATCAGGCATAGAGTCGATAAAATCTACAGAATCTATCGCATTTTCGCAAGCTCTTAGGATCGCCATGTTTGATCCTGCCCCGATTAAGCCTTCAAAGATAATAAAGGATGCCATAATCATAAGAATTGTTTCAGCAAGTGGAAGTTCACCAGATAAATTTAATTTTAATGATACATAGACCATAGCTACTGTTGTTATTCCCATTACAATTCTTTGGATAACTGTGTATGGTGCTACAGATATTTCTAAATCTAAAAGTATATTTGATGTATCTTTTATAGACTTTCTCAAAGCTATGTTATTTTCTCCACCAAGATTATAGGATTTTATAACCTGCATTCCTTGTAAAGTTGCTAATACTTCTTTTGTAAGTCTTGTTTGTGTTTCTGTCATTTTGTCTGCATTAGCTGATGATTTTTTCTCCATCATTGATGTAACGATGAAAAATACTACCACACCTGCTACAGCAACCAGTCCTACCTTTACGTTAAAAATTAAAGTTCCAAGGACAAAGACTAAAGTATTTAAAACTCCACCAAGTACAAGAACCAAAAGCATAGGCACCCACATTTCTGCTTGGGAAAGTGAGGATGTAGCAATAGTAGTTAATCTTCCTAGTGAAAAGCTTGAAAAGAAACCCATAGGAACTCTTTTTATCTTTTCTCCTATTTCTATTCTCTTGTGAGCTGCCATAAAATATCCAGCGTGTGTTTGTGCCATTTGTGATGATTTTTGTGTTATTATCTTTCCAACAAGGGATATAACTAATATTCCAAGACAAACAAAGATAGTTTTATAGTCTAAAGTTTTAGAAAATATATTTACTAGCATATAGTAAATTGCTCCAAACTCAAGGGCATTAAATACTGCGTGCAAAAATCCAGCGAGAATAGATTTCTTAATATATACCTGTTCTTCTTTTGAAAAATTCCATATCTTTTTAAATACATTAAGCATTTTCATCACCCCTTAAATTTGCAGCATACATTTCCTTATAAAGCTCTGATGACTTTAATAGTTCTTCATGAGTACCATAAGAATTCAATTTACCATCTTTAATAACAAATATCCTATCGGCATCAACAATTGTCTTTAATCTATGAGCTATTATGATTAAAGTTTTACCCTTAACTAGATTTGCCAAGGCGTTTTGTATGAGAGCTTCATTTTCAGGATCTATATAAGAAGTTGCTTCATCTAAAATTACGATTGGTGCATTCTTTAGCATGGCACGAGCATTAGATATTCTTTGTCTTTCTCCTCCAGATAGATGACCTCCACCTTCACCAACTCTTGTATCATAACCATTAGATAGATTCATAATAAAATCATGGCAGGCAGATTTTTTACATACATCTATAATTTCTTCGTCAGAGGCATTCTTATTTCCAAGCCTAATATTTTCCTTTATAGTCATATCAAAGAGGAAATTGTCTTGGGATACAAAAGAAATAAGTGAAGACAAGTTTTCGAGCGACACATCTTTTGTTTCTACTCCGCCAATTTTAATAGATCCCTTATCTACATTCCAAAATCCCGCAATGAGTTTTGCTATTGTGGACTTGCCTGACCCAGAAGGACCAACAAGTGCTGAAACATTAGATTCTTTTATTTCCATAGAAAGATTATCAATGACTTTCTTTTTTCCATCGTAAGAAAAGTCTACGTCTTGAAGTTCTATATTATAGGATTCTATTTTTTCTCCCTTGTCAATATTTTCTAACTCTCTTGAATCTAAAATTTTTCCTATTTCAGAAGTTATAGTTGATATTCTTGACATATCATCCATATAGTTCATGATTTTTAAAATGCTAGAAACTGTAGCAAAGGATAAGACGATTAAGGTAATTAAATTTTCTAAATCAATACTTCCCTTTATATAAAATAAAATCCCAAAGGGTATGATTGTAATAATTCCCATAGGAGAAAGTAATCTACCTATGGCAACCCTATTCATAGATTCACCCATCCAGTTATAATAAAAGTTTGCATTATCATAAACTGCATCAGCATATTTTTTATAAGATGATTCGCTTTGATTAAAGGTCTTGATTACTTCAATACCATTTATATACTCGACAATAGAATTATTCATGTGTTGACCAATAGCAACTGACTTTCCAAACATTTCCTTATAATGAGCATTCATAACAGACATCATAATAGACATTCCTACCACAAATGGAATTAGTGATAGCAAGGTCAATCGCCAATCTAATGTAAACATGTAAATAAACAATAGAATAGGTCCTACTAAATTTGCCGTAAATTCCGGCACTAAGTGGGCAAGTGAAGTTTCCATAGAATCAACTTGCTCAACTATAATATTTTTTAATTCTCCAGATGATCTTGATAATACATCTCCCAATGGCATCTTAAATAATTTTTTGGAAATATCATTTCTGATTTCTCCTAATGAATTAAAGGTTGCCGTATGGGAAATACTTGTTGATATTCCAGCTGCCACTTCTTTAATAACAAATGTTATTAAAATACTTATGCAAAGTGGAGTGTATAAATTCATGCCGCTTACGCCATTAATCAAATTTACAATGATTTTTGCCATGTATATATAAGATAAAAGTCCTGCCACTACTCCCACTATGGCTAGTAGTACGGATGCAAAATATGATCCTTTTCTTTTACTTACATATTGTTTTATTAAATCCATCAAATCCCCTCCTAAATATTAAATTTTTTTCCAATTAATATAGCTAATATTTTTTCTTTATCCTCCTTTGTAGAAAATTCCTCAAAAGAGTATCCGTCTAAATAAAGAATTTTATTGCAGGAATTACACAAAAATTCATAATCATGGGAAATTATAAGTATAATTTTTTCTTTTTCTTGTAATTTTTTCATTCTTTCTGAAATAATTTGCATATTATGTCCATCTAAACCACTTGTTGGCTCATCAAATAAATAAACATCTCTTTCTAAAAGTTCTGCTGAAGCGATAGTTAATCTTTGTTTTTGTCCGCCTGACATGATTTGTGGATGGATGTCTTTTATATTTTCTAAGTTAAAATCATCTAATATTTTATCTGTATCTGCATCTTTATTATTTAGTTTTAACTCGTCTTCTGCTGAAACTTCAAAAAGATTACTATCAGGATTATTTGACAGGTAGTATATTCTTTTTTGCCTATTTCTTTTGTTTAATTTTTCTCCATTTATAGATATAAAACCACTATCTTTTTTCATAAGTCCACTTAAAATTTTAAATAGAGTAGATTTGCCTATGCCATTATCCCCAATAATTCCATAAATATTTCCACTTTTAAATTCGTAGGTCAAATCTTTTATAAGGACATTCTTATTATAGGAAAAAGAAATTTTTTCTAAGTTCATAGAATTTATCTCTTTTAACTTATTTATTTTAGGAGATATTTTATTTAAAGAAAAGAATCTTAATCCTAACTTATTGAAAAAATCTTCACTTTTTGATAATAGTTCTTCCTCTGTAAAAACATTGCTAATTTCCCCATTTTCAAGATAATAATATTTATCCACTACTCCTCTAAGGTAGTATAGCCTATGCTCTGAAATGATTATTGTCTTTTTATTTTTCTTTAATAAAAGCATAAGTTTTCTTAAAGCTTCTACACTTTTCATATCTAGGTTAGCAGACGGTTCATCAAAAACATAAATAGGTGGATTAAGTGCATTTATTGAAGCAATTGCTATTTTTTGTCTTTCTCCACTTGAAAGATGAAATAAGTTTTTATCTTTTAAATCTTCTCCATTAATAGATTTTAAGGAATTATTGATTATTTCATCTATTTTTTCTCTTTCTATCCCATAATTTTCAAGCCCGAAGGCAATTTCGTCTTCTACATTTTCTGCAAAAAATTGACTCTTGGGATTTTGAAAAATAGATCCTACTTTCCTCCCTATTTCATATAATTCTTTTTCCAGGGGATTTATTCCATCTATGGAAATTTCTCCCTTTAATTTCCCTCCATAGAATTTATAAGCAAGACCATTTATAAGTCTTGTAAGGGTAGTTTTACCACAACCACTCGCCCCTATAAAGGCAACACATTCCCCATCATTAATTTCCAAATTAATATTTTTTAAGATGTTTGCTGAATCTTTACTGTAGGCAAAGCTTACATTTTTTAACTTGATCATCTTAATAACTCCTCTCCAGAAAAATCATGCTCATTGTGATAAAGATGGTGATTAAACAAACAATAACATCAAGATTTCTAAATTTTATTTCTCTTCTTGAGCTATGTTTTCCAGATGCAGAAATTCCTCTTACTTCCGATGCGGCGGCAAGTTCTTCAGCTATTTTTGAAGATGAAAACATCATAGGAACAAATAAATATTCCATCGTTAAAAATGGTTTTTTAATAGAAATTAATCCCCTTAATCTCAACGAGTCGATAATTTCTTTAAACTCACTTTTAACTACTGGGAAAAATCTCATCATGAAAATAAGTGGCAAAGCAACATTTCTATGAATTTTCATTTTTTTCATTATTGCCATTATCTCTCCTGGAGGTGTTTTTAAAATTGGTATTACTGATAGAACTATAACTAATGTTCTTATAACCATAAACAGAAACATATCAGGAATCAAAATGCCAAAACCTTCACCATTTGAGACAAATCTCAAAAAACTTAAAACGCCCATTGCAATAATTAGTTTTATAGTAGATTTGCTATATCCTTGCAGTGATACATAAATAACTAAAATGGCGGCTAATAAAAAAAGTACAGTATCTTTGGACAATACTGAAACCAAAAATACTGTACTTAAAAATACTACTAATTTGGAACGTAAGTCCAAATGCATCATTTTATTATGCCTGTCTTTTTGAAATGCTTTTCTGTCATCTTATTTCCTAAATAGCAACCAATAATTGCCGCCACAATAGTACATGCTAAAGAAATAAGAATCCATTTTGGATTTGTATAATACTGAGTTTGTATTTGAACTTGTTCTGGAGATACGCCAGACTTAATGAAGGCATCTTTAAAAAACCATATTTCGCTCATACCATGAGCCGCTCTAGTTAATGATGTAATTATCCAAGCAATAGTAATTCTTTTTATATTCCTATAGCTACCTGTACCAAGCATAGATAACTCTGCAATTATCCCGCCACCTACAAACCATGGAATCATAAAAGGGCCCATAAAGACAGTTGCTAATATAGCTTGTATAATATTATAAATTAATGCAACTCCCGGTTTGCCTACTTTCATAGCCATATAAACAAAAAATGGTCCTAAAATTAGTGCAGTAAACACAGCATTAAAAATCATATTGAAAAATAATGATGCCCCTGTGATCATTGAAAAAGCAATGAATACAACAATCATGATTGCAGAAAAGATTCCTATGGTTGCTAAATCTTTTATAGTTAATTTTTTACTTTCCATAATTCAACCTCCTTATTTGATAACAATTATCATTCTATAATAGACTAAGCTTATTTTCTTGACTATTTAGACTAAATGTGCTGTTTTAGATATTTTTCTGTATTCTGAAGGAGTGAGATTAAACTTATTTTTAAAAGTATTTGAAAATTTAGCATGATCTGTGAAACCTACCCTAATAGCAATTTCCGTAATTGAAATTGATGTATTATTCAAAAAATCAGCTGCTACCTCCAATCTTTTACTTGTTATAGCTTCCTTAATTGTTTGCCCAAAAACACTCTTATAGCAAGATTTCATTGTGGTAGAATTTATCTTAAAGATTTCTGATAGTTTATCATAAGTTATATTTTTTTCGTAATTATTCTTTATAAATTCATCTATTTTCTTTACAATATCAACATTTGTCTTAATAAAATATTTCCTATCGCTTATCTTGTTACTGGTATCAAGGCTTGAAATATATAGGAAAAGTTCTTGAAATTTTACCCTTAGATATTCAATTAGAATTTCATCTGGAACTTTATAAACTTCATAAAAAATATGTTCAATATGCCGAGTAGCTCTTTGTACAAAAACTTTGTCCTTTTTGCATAATTTTCTTAAAACACCTTCAAATTTAATCCCTAACATTTCCTCTAAAAAATATATTTCGCTATCAAATTCTTTTGGATTAATATAAAAAGTCACACCATGATAATGAGATATAGGAAAAAAAGATTCCTCAGAGCTGTTACTACTTGCATTGATTGCAAAATCTCCCGATTCCATATAAGTAATAGTTCCATCGCTTAACACGCATTCAAATCTTCCTTCTCTACAATGATTAATCTCATAGCTTTGATTTAAATTTTTTGATAATTTTTTCTTTATGACAGAAGTGTGTATATCATTATAAAAAACTGTTACCCCTTTGAAAATTTCGTACTTCGAAACTATATACTTCCCATTTTCCAAATTATAAAATTCACAAATTCTCCCTTTAGAATTTTCTATTATTTTTTCTAAATTTCTTCCATAAAGATGGCACATTAACTCCTTACCCATAAAAATCTCCTAATTAATGAGTTTTTCTCTCAAATAACCTTCTAACATCTTTTTGATTGTTTCTTTATTTTCAATAAAAATTTCTTTTTGATTTAAACTTTCATATCCTAAAATCAAAGTATTTACAAAGGTCACTAAAAACTCATCTTCAAAAATAGATGAGAGCTTATCGTTTGGAGGAAATGCAGACGATAAAATTTCTGTGTTTGTTTCTTTTAAATTTTCAAACATTTCACACAATCTTTTATCTTCATTTTGTAGTTTCAAAAAAATTGCATATATGCTTTTAAATTCATTTTCATCATAAATTCTTTCCATCATCATCTCAGTAATTGCGTCTAAAGTCGTTAACTTAGATGTGTCGATAGTTTTGTTTTTTTCTCCTCTATATTTGATACCTGATTTCATAAAATCATAAATCATTTCATAGGTTGAACCATAATGATAGTAAACACCACCTTTACTTAAACTGACTTTTTCTATAACATCTTCCATAGTTGTATTTTGGAAACCCTTATCTAAGAAACATTTCTTTGCCGCTTCTAGAATTTCTAACTTCCTTTTTTCTCCTACTTTCAATTTTTTATCATTCAAAACTTTATCTCCTAACAATAAATAATTCCGACGATACCGTCAGTTTTATTGTAACTCATTTGATAATTAATTTCAATACAAGATTCTTTTAGATTTTAGTAATCTTATTTAAGATATTTGTTTGAACGCCCTTTATAATTCTTTATTAATTTCTTTAAATGCGGTATAATCAATAAAACTTAATACAGGCTTAACGCTTATAACTTTAGTAGCAAGCACAGTAAGTGTACGGACACTTACGAAAAAATTAATGGAGCAGCCCTTTACGGAATGCTCCATTTTTTTAATTTTTACCTTGTTAGGGAGAACCCTAAGACCCCAAAATATATTTTATAATGAAGAATAAAATAGCAAATAGTTTTATGAGAGGATAGAAAAAAGAATATTTTCATAAAAGAGTTTTATTCATCGAATTAACGGTTAACTACAGCATAATTATTAGAAATTCTCTGAATTAATATAGAATTAAAAATCCATTTATTTATACATTAACTATATTCCATCCATCCTTTTGTAATCCTTCTTTAATATCGTTGTTTATAGAATCTTTTGGGATAGCCATACAAACTAATCCTCTGGCTCTTGACAACGCAACATATTGACATTTTAATCTTTTCTCTATAGTTTTATTAATATTAGATTTTCCTCCATATAAATAATTGTTTATTGACTTTATATTATGTGATCTCATAAATGTTTCAACAACAAGTGTGGCTAAATGTGTTTTTCCTTTTACCGAGTGAATACTACCAAATATCATATCTACACTTCTATTCTTTTCATTGTCAACGTATTTATATATAACATTTTTTTCATTTTTAATATCAATCTCATTTTTAACCCATTTAACACATTCAAGCCCTTCAATGCTTTTTTCTTGATCTAAAAACAAACTAATTATACTCTGAATTTTATATAATAAATTTGCCCAGTTGTCTTCCGATAAATCATTGATACAACTTATCAAATCCAACATCTTATTTCGAAATATTTTTGCTTTATCTTCTTGTAATTCCCTAAGCATTGAATTAAATAAGTTCCCTTTATCGTATATTTTGATAGTACCATTTATATTGTTTATTAGTTTCATAATTCCTTTACATATATAGTCTACTCGTTCCTCATTTTCTCCAGAATAATTAAATGCTTCATTTCCTCTTCTAAAATAAGTAATTATATAATTAGGATTTTTATATTTACTATCTGAGCAAAATCTATAATCTGTCCAATAATCATAGACACCTTTTGGAAATTGCTTTTCTGTTGTTTCTTCTTTTTTATCATGTATCATACCTATTACATGTATTCCATCTTTATCGTATCGTTTTATCTCATCGTCTGTAAAAGAATTTAAAACCAATCTCCCAAATTCATCAATAACTTTATTAATACTATCTTTTTCAAATAGGAATATAGTATTTTTTATATTATCAGAAAAATCATTATCAGTCCCATTCATTCTTTCTTCAGATACTGCTACTGAATTAGCTAATTCTGCGATTTTATGATTGAATCTCTTACTTTCTTTCAATAATAATGGAGCATTTCTAGGGAAATAATTAGAATTGTTCTTAATAAATACACTGTTATATATAGCCTGATTCATATCACCATAACATTGCATAACAACATTAGAATCATACTCAAATACCATATTTAATAGCTCCCATTGAAACTCATCTGTATCTTGTGCTTCATCGATAAATAAAATAGGAAACCTATGCTGTATTGATTTCGCAATATTTCTATTTTCATTCAATATTTTTTTAGCAAAAAGTAACATTTCTCCAAATGTAAAATATCCGTCTTTTTGAGTATCTTCAATAATAGATAAAATAATTTCTTTCGTTTTTCCATTCTTATTCCAATCTATTTTACCAATATCTCCTTTGTACTCGCATATATTTTCATTTTTATACTGTTTTTGTAAATACAATTTAGTACTATACGGAATCTTTTTCCATCTATATCTCATCACCATTTCACTATCAATAATGCTTATTTTATATCCGCTTGATTTTAACCATGGTATAGTGACAAAAGTATCAAAAAAAGAATGAAAAGTTCCTATAAAGTGTGGGTACAATAAAATTTTTTGACCTACTTCTGTATTTCCTAATCTCCGTTCTATCTCTTCTCTTGCTACATTAGTATGAGATAATACACAAATACCACGAGTTGAATATTTCCATTTTTTAGCAAGTATTGCTAATTTTGAAATCAATATTGTTGTTTTTCCACTTCCTGGAAATGCTTGTATATCAACAGATTCCATATTTTTAATTATTTCAATCCTTGATTCGTCAAACTTTATATTGTTACCAATTGCACTTGTAATCCACTCAATGTCTTGAGATGTTATTTCCAAATCATTCAATATCCCTCTCATACTATGCTCCCTTTGTAACATATTTTATTGCTTCTATCAGATATTTAGGGATTACTCTTGCAATTTCATTACTATCTTTATCTGAATATTCTTTTTCTAAATTTATTGAAAGCTCTTGCGCGAAATCCGCTTTAGATGCTTTTTTTGAAGTAAAATAGCTGTAAAAATATGAAGCCCTTTCCTCTATTGTTTCATAACTATTAAGCATATTATTTAGCTCTTTATTTTTTTTATCTCTGTTTATTGGCTTATAACTCACATTAATAAGAGAAGTTATTAATATTTTAGTCATTTCCTTATCTTGCAAACCTTCATATGCCAAATCATACTCTAAAGTCCAATGTTCTGAAATAAAAGTTTTAACACTTTGACCACTTGCTTTAGAATCTATATTCGATAAATGTCTACATTTTTCATCATCTGAAAAATCAGATTCTACTCTCCAATTACGTATCTTCTTGTCCGGCCAATTTTCAATATTTTTGTAGTTTTGATTTATACAAATATGCGGAGCACAATCAGGCATAATATCTCTATCTGTAATGCAAGAAACATTAATATCCAATAATTCTTTATCATTTTTCCTTTGAAAAATTCTTGCATATCTTCTTAAACCCGTACTTCTAACATCGATTAAAGAAACGCCATAATTAGTAAAGCTGCAACCCAGTAACTCTGCTATAGTTGGTAATAATAGGGATTCTCCTGGTCCTTCAACAATCATTACACTTCTTGCAAAAAAAAGATTAGACTTTGTTGCGTCTAAATATTTTTCTAAATAAACATAATCATCTTCACATAAATTAGTATGTTCTTTTGATAATGAGTACGTTTTTCCCTTTTTAACAATAATAATATTTGATAGCTTTATAACAGATGCTAGCAAAGGTGAATGTGTCGTCATTATCACTTGTATATTATTAGTTTCAGAATCATCTTCAAAAGACTGAATTAATTTTAATTGCCTTTGAGCATGAATATGCGCTTCTGGTTCTTCAATCAATAAAAAACATGGTTTATTATTATTCTTTGAATCTTTATGTAACAGAAGTTCACAAGCCATACTCATTAAATTACTAGTTCCTAAACCAACTTTTCCCATTAAACTACTACTATCTTTGTCAACTACCAAATCTAATTTTTCTAGTAATGACATTACCTTTCTCTTGTCATTTAAATTTGATCCTGCAACTTCCAGCGTTGTGTTAAAGGTATCAGTTTCAAGTAACATTTTTTCTTTTATAATTTTAGTCATTTCTAAATTAATTTCACTCAAAGCTTTATGATTAGATAATAAATAATTTGATAAATTTGCAATTCCTAATAAAGAAAGTTTATTTAAATCATCACCATAGTTATAGCTATCGTTTCCAGTATCGATACTTGAAATATTTTGCATAACTCTCGATAACCTTGAATTTTTTCCAGAACGCATTTCGCTATAAGCATCTCTTAAGGGATGTAAATAAGTTGTTCTCAACAGTTCTCTAGCTTCTTGAGAAATATTATTTCCAGATCCACTATATCCTGTTGTAATTCTAGTTAAAGCTCTAGGTGGATTATATGTATTTAAATACCTAGCTTTCCAATTTATATATAAACATTCTTTTTTTCCATTTTCTCCCTCGTAAGTAAGGCATTCTAAGAATGCTGACCTTTCCTCTACATTTAAATCTTGAAATTTGCACACTATATCAATTTCTAAAGACGTGTCTTCATTATAAAAATCTTCTGGAGTTAATTTGTTCCAACTCATGTCAGTAGTTCCTAATACGTATCTTATAGCATCTATTATTGCTGATTTACCCGAATCATTCTCTCCAACTAAAACATTAAGTCCATTATTAAACTTAATTACATAATCACCATCATCAAAACATCTAAAGTTTTTAATTTTTAATTCTGATAAATACATGTCCAATACTCCTATTTATTTCCAATAATGCATTCAACTATTTCCTCAATAAAACTAACCCCAAAATAGAAGATTCCAAGCAAAACATCCGTATTTATATATTTTAAATTCTTCATTTTATAAAAGTACTTATGCTGACTTCCACTCTTCCATTAGCTCAAAATTTTTCATATATAGATCTATTGTTTTTTAGAATAATCTTTTATAACTAAAAATTCTCTATATACCTTACATTGAAAACTAATATTTATTATATTATACCATTAAATGTCCGCTTAATATAAAAACGTTCTCCTTGAAATAACATTTAAGTATTAAAAAAGAAGTAGATTAATTCCACTTCTCATACTTATTATTTTCTTGTATACAATTTGCCAGACAGTGTCCGTTTAATTACATCTCATTAATCCTATTTGAAATAATTATCACTACATCAACAACCTTATCAAAGCTCAGATCTCCAATATACTTATTTTCACTGATATATATTTCCCACAAGGATCTTAGGTATGAATCCTCTTTTATGTCCTCGATTATTTCCTCATAGTCTTGTATTATATCCTGGCTTCCTCTTTTGTTTGAGGTTCTCTCTATTGCTTCTTTTAAAATTTCATAGTCTATCTGGTCTTTTTTTAGCTTGTAGAGGGTTTATAGGTCGTAGAAATCTCGCATTCGTGTTGTTGTTATATTTCTTCTACGACTTCATATTATATTAGCCAATATCCCATCATTAATTTTCCGAAATCAAAAAAGAACCTATCATTTTGTAAAATAGGTGCCAAAATTTATTTATTAACTTTTAACTTCTTAATAACCAATGATCCAATTATAACCGTTAACCAATAAGAAACCTCACATAGAAATAATATTAATAATATTTCTTTTGTATGTGTCTTATTTATATCATATTTCAAAAAATAAGAAACGCCAAAAATAAAAAGTACAAATATATTATACTTTAAGGCTCTTAAGAACGTATTTTTCTTCTCTGCTAAACTTCTTATCTTTCCCTTTATACTCTCGATAATAATCACGATAATACCTCCATGTATTTTCTAATTTCATTTTCTATTTTAAATAATCTACTGTATTTTATGAGTCGTCTTAGATTTTTATTTTGTGATTTAAAGTATCTTTTTATGGCTTCTGTAAAAATTTGCTTATCTATTTTTTCTCTGTCTATTATGATATCGCAAATTGTTCGATCTATATCGTAAACTGGAATAAGGTTGCCTTGTGGTGATTTTATTTCTGTCTTTCCTAGTTCGTATAAGTCTTTTTTTACATAGTGAACTTGTAGATCCTCATATCTTTTTTTGATATGGCTTGCATTATAGCCTTGGGGCACAGATATATGAAATACATTTGGAGTTCTATCTGATAGGTCGTGGAGATAGAGGGCTGTTTGATGTGAAAATATAATTCGATTACTATTTGATGATATTAAAACAAAATCGTCTATTACTTTTCCTTTTAATTGATATAGACCTGGTCTTAATCTTTCTAATTGTCCGATTTTTGTTAATTCTGATAGATTATGCCTAGTATATCCAAGTTCTTCTGCTTCTTTGTTGGTGATTACTAAATTTTCTTGGATATATTCTTTAAGTGTATTCATAGTCCTCTCTCCTCTCATTTCCGCTTTTATTATATGTTATAAAAGCGAATATGTAAAGTTGCTTATGAGTTTTCCATCTTTTGAAAAAGGATGTAACGAAACCTTACACCCTTTAATAAAAAAAGAGCAGCCTTTTAAGCTACTCTTGTAGAAAGTACAAAATGAGTTTATATTATTTTTTGTGTCTCCTCATACCAGTTGCAAAACTGTTCTTACGTCCATGTAGTTTTTTTGAGTCTTTTTGACGTATCCTTCTTCATCTCTATCAAAGACAAAATGCTTATAAAACTGCTTAAAATACAGGATTTCTAAATTTACATCTTTTGTATCAACGCTATAGTCTCAACTTGTTCATTATTGTCCAAACTTATATTCAAGTCATCGTCTATAATTGGGAGCTTGAAAGTAATTGATTTTAGCCACTGTCCGTTAGGTTGTTTTTCTTCATAAACTTGAATTTCAGAAATCAAAGCTGTAATTAACTGTCTACGCTCTACATCATTCATGACTTTATAGAGTTTATCAAAATAGATCAGAACCTTATATATGTTATCTCCTGTGAGTTTTTCAGCTTCAATAGTCTGTTTCTTTGCTTTCGCATCAATTAGTGATGATTCTAATTCATCTATTTTGTCATACATACGATATAGTCTATCATCTAAATCCTGTTTCCTTCTCTTATAGTGCTTATCTTCAACATCTAAATTATCTATTTCCTCAATTAGCTTAAACTTTGTAGAATGACACTTCCTCAATTCCTTTTGGTAATTATCTATTTCTTTTTCTATTTCAGAGGTATCCACCTTCATGTTGATTTTTTCTTGCATCATAGAAGCAAATTTCGGATTACTTACAATCTTGACAATCACCTCTGCAACAGCATCATCTAACAATTCTTCTCTAATTTGCTTACTGAATGTACACTTATGACCTCTTATCATCTGCCTATGTTTACAACCATAGTAATAAAAATCTTTATATTTTGTGCCATCTTTCTTTTTCTTGGTACACTTGTTTCCAAACATTCCCACTCCACATATAGGGCATTTTACAATTCCAGAAAGCAAGTGTGTGCGTGTATCTTTTCCTTTATTCACATGCTCATATTTCTTTGCTTGAGATTTTAGCTTAACCTGAGCAGCTTGCCAAACTTCATCGGAAACTATAGCTTCATGTATACCTTCAGATATTAGATATTCATCTTGTTCAACCTGCTTATATTCATTTCTTGTACCATGAACTTTTTCTAAAGTTCTTCTTCCAAATGCTATTTTCCCATTATATACAGGATTCTTTAATATCTTTCTTATAAGACCTGCATCAAACAAAGGATTCTTTCCATTCTGTCTTGGGATTTTTCTAATTCCATGATTCTCTAAGTATTTAGATAGCCCATTGGCTCCTATCGTAGTATTTACATACTGGTCGAAAATCGTTCTTATTGCAACTGCCTCTTCCTCATTTATAAACAGCTTGCCATCTTCAAGTTTATATCCATACGGAGCAAAGCCACCATTCCATTTTCCTTCCCTTGCTTTTTGAATGCGACCTTCCATTGTTTGAATACGGATGTTTTCTCTTTCTATTTCAGCCACAGCTGATAAAACAGAAATCATTAGTTTCCCGGCATCTTTAGATGAATCAATGCCATCATCAACGCAGATAAGATTAACTCCATAATCCTGCATTATCTGAAGTGTAGAAAGAACATCAGCGGCATTTCTTGCAAATCTTGCTAACTTAAACACAAGAACAAAAGATACTCCATCCTTTCCAGATTTTATATCTTCCATCATTCGATTGAACTGTATTCTACCTTCAATAGACCTTCCTGACTTTCCGGCATCTTCATACTCTCCAACAATTTCATAATCGTTGTAAATAGCAAAAGCTTTCATTCGTGATTTTTGTGCCTCTAACGAATACCCCTCTATCTGTATTGACGTAGATACTCGTGTATAGAGGTATACTTTTATTTTTTCTTTTGACATAGCATTAACCTCAATATAACTTTCTATATCATATATAATTTTTTGAATTTAAGTTTGGACTATCATTTCAAGTATATTATAACACCTTTATTAGTCCGCCTCAATTAGTGTTTTTGCCATGTCAAAACTATTTTTAATCTCTTGATTTTTTGCTGGCGTTGGATCGGGCAGATTATCTAAATCTAAAACACCAGCATATTTTGTAATCAGATTTGCTATTAAATCAGCCAATCCATTCCAGTCACTATCCACAGACCCCCCTCCTTCCTTTACAAACTTTCTATAATCAAAATATGTTTTCTTCTACATTTTAAGTTTAACGACATTGATAGGTGCTTGGCAGCAACATAGGAATCTCACCTCCGCCTCTTATTCCAGACGAGCCGGCTTAAACTATTGAAGTATCATTATCACTACTTGCTTCATTGAACAGGTTGCCAAATCTGTTTTTATGTATTCTTATTTATCGCTCGCTTTCTTGTTTCCTTGACTCACTCAGTATTCATTAAACCGAAATTATTCTCAGCAGAAAGGTCATGGCGTAAGTCATAATCCTCCACAAGTAGATAAAGTCCTACCTTGGTCTATTCAGTTTTCAAGGAACAATAGCCTAACGGCTTTAAGAGAGATTCTCTTCAACTTTATTGTTTTCATCACTTCTTTAAAAAAATATAAGGACAGATCTCCCTTCAATTTATAAAGGAAAATCTGCCCCCATCTACAAGGCGTTTACTTTATAAATTCTTTCAAAAGCACCTTTAGCTTTTTAAGAATATTGTTTTTTCGCCATTGTATAGCTTGATAGCTTACTTTCTTACTTCTTGCTACACTCGATAATGTTTCATCATTAAAATACAAACGCTCTATGATGTCCCTTTCTTCATCATTCAGCCTTGACATAGCCTTTCTGACTGTTTCAATTAAGATCTGAGTTTCAATTATTTTTTCTACATCCACACTTTCATCAGCAAGGTTATCCACAAAATTCCCGTCATGATCCAATGATGAAAAAAAGAGCAAGTGGTTTTTCTTGTCCACCTGCTCTAAATACTTTTCGTGTTCTTTTTCTCGCCAGTAGACTTTATAAATATCTTCACTGACTTTTACCTTTTGCCCTCTGACATAAAGGTAATACTCTTTTGCCATAAAGTTTCCTCCATTTCTTTTTTTGTCTGCGTTTTTAGACAAAAAAAGGAGGACTTCTGCACATAGGCATAAAAAGTCCTCTAAAATGAACGAAACCCGTTCTTTCCTTAATTGTATTTAATTGTTTAGACGAGTGAGTATATGAAAAGACTGACAGATTGAACTGACCCCCAAAAGTTAGACCTAAAAACTAACTAACGGAGGTCAGTTTTTTAATGGCAAAATATAGCACAGAATTCAAAATGAAAGTAGTAAAAGAATATTTAGAATCAAACATCTCATATAAATCTTTATCAGACAAATATTGCATACCATCAGAAAGCGTAGTGAAAAGCTGGGTAAATGCATACAAATCACAAGGCTATGAAGGACTAAAAGTAAAAAGAAAAAATACACAATATACTTTGGAATTCAAGTTAAATGTAGTAAACTTGTACTTAACAGGAGAAATGTCCTATCAAAGCCTAGCAAACAATCTTAAAATCAATAATCCATCAATAATCACCCGATGGGTCAATGAATATAGAGAAAAAGGAATTGAAGGACTTAGATCTAAAAAGAGAGGAAGACCTTCAAAAATGCCAAAATCCCCAAAGAGATCAAAAGACACTAAAATAGAATCATCAGCAAACATAACTAATTTAGAAAATGAATCATTAACACAAGCACAACTAAAAGAAAAGATAAAGAAATTAGAAGAAGAAAACTATTGGCTTCAATTAGAAAATGATGCAATAAAAAAAAAGATAGAATTGTCTCAAATGACAGATACAGAAATAAGACAATTGCTGAAACAATCAAAGTCTTAAGAGATAAATACAAACTAAAAGACTTGTTAAAATACTTTAACATTGCCAAATCAACATACATGTATTGGCAAAAACGCTTAAATAAACCAAATAAAGATCTAGAATTAGAAAAGAAAATACTTAAAATAAGAAAAGACAATCCAAACTACGGCTACAGAAGAATAACAGCAATGTTAAAAAGATCAGGACTGATAATAAACAAAAAGAAAGTACAACGATTAGTTCAAAAGTTAAAACTTCAAGTAAAAAGCTATTCAAGAAAAACAAGAAAATACTCATCCTACAAAGGACAGGTAGGAAAAATATCAGACAACAAAATAAAAAGAAACTTTAAAGTGGAAACACCATACACACAAATAACAACAGACACAACAGAATTTAAGTATTTAGAAAAAGATAAAACAGGAACATATCAAATAAAGAAACTCTATCTAAACCCATACCTAGATATGTACAACAGTGAAATACTTAGCTATGAAATATCAAAACACCCAACAATAGAACCAATCTTAAAAGCCTTAGACAAAGCAATAGAGGTAACTAATAAAAATAAAGAAAAAAGAATATTCCACTCTGATCAAGGCTGGGCATACCAAGTAAAGCAATACACATCAAAACTAGAAGAAAATGACATCACTCAATCCATGTCAAGAAAAGGAAATTGCTTAGACAACTCACCAATGGAAAATTTCTTTGGGATATTAAAACAAGAAATATATTACGGAAATAAATTCTATTCATACGAGCACTTAAAACAAACAATTGAAGATTTCATAAAATATTACAACGAAGAAAGAATAAAAGAAAAATTAGGATACTTATCACCAATAGAATACAGAAAGAAGAATGCAGCATAAAAATTTCCTACCCCTAGGGGTAGGATAGGACAAAGAAATACCAGGGCTAGTTTAGTTCTAACTCTGGTATTAGGTCCAACTTTGTGGGGTCACCTTAAGATATAAAGTTTATAGAAAAAGGGCTATTTTTATTGCGACTTATTATTTGAAATAAACATATAGACTTTCCCATTTTATTCCTCCATTTATTTACCGTTTATTATCAATCTTTTACAATCCAAATATCATCTTGATTAACAACACAATTCGAGCATCCCGAACATTGACTTTGGCATTTACTTGTTGCAGACCTTTTAGTTTTTACCAAATATCCATTATTTTCGAGATATTCAATTTTCATTTTTACACTATCTAAATCCTCACCTGTCAGTTCAGCAAGTTCTTGCAAAGTGCAAGTCTTTTTCTTTTTCAATACTTCTAATAGTTGTATAAGCATACTTATCACACCTTAAAAAATCAGTAGTCCAATATGATATGCAACACAAGATATAATTAGAGCCGATAATATATAATACAGTGCTATTTTTATCGTCCATTTTTTTGAATGTGTTTCTTGTGCAGTAGCTGCAAGAGCCATTAAACAAGGCATATTGAAGAAAAAGGCAAAAGTAAATGCTAAGGCTTCCGGCTTTGAAATCATTGTCAACATATTATTGCTTAGAATAGCGGTATCTACTGTCCCTTTAACCTCAACTGCATGCCATATTCCTGAAGAAGTAAATAATGATGCCATTACTCCTAATGCCGATTCTTTTCCCATTGCAGAAGCAACAAAAGCCATAAATAATTGCCATGGTAACCCAAACAATTTTGTTACAGGCTCTATAAATGTTCCTACTTTATAAATAAGGCTGTTAGCTATATTTCCATCAGGCGTATAGGCAAGAATCCAAAATATAACAGAAATAAGGATAATGATACTCAATGCCCTTTTCAGTACATTTCCCATCCTATTCATTACAGAAGAAAGTAAATTTTTCCAATGTGGCTTGTGATATGGTGGAAGTTCCATAATCATTCCAAAATGTTCACTTCCCTCATAAAGCGATTTTCTAAAAATCCTATATGTGATTAGTAAATGTAGAAAAGCAACTGCAAATAGGCTTAATATCACAAATACTGCCTGTTTTCCGAAGAATGTTCCTGTAACAAGCCCGACTACTCCCCATGTTGACCCGCAAGGGACTACCCAAGATAATGCAATCGTCATAACCCTCTGTCCCCATGAATCAATTACTCTCGTTCCTGTGATTCCACCTATATTACAACCGAAACTTAACAAGAACGGCATAATTGCTTTTCCTTGCAATCCTAATTTCGACATAGTGTTGTCAAAGACATAGGAAACTCTTGCCATATATCCTACATCTTCCAAGAATCCAAATACTAAGCTAATTCCCAATACATAACTTGCCATTTGCAATGCAAAAGTAATTGCAGTCATTACGGCTCCACACAAAAGTGAAATCAGCCAATTTGATACTCCAATGGCAACAAGCCCCTTTGCCAACAATGTTGATATTTTAGGTATAACAAACCCAAATAACCCCATTAGCGGAAATCCGATGAGCATAGAAGCAACTAATCCTAAAATGATAACTCCGATAGCCATAGGTTTTCCGAAAGCTTTACTTGTGGCTATACGATCAAATTTGCTTCTCTTAAATACTCTCTTTTTCTGAACAACATTTGCATTTAGCAGTTTATCTATCCATTCAAATTTACAATTACCGGTTATTAAATTGCCATTTTTTATGCTTTTTAATACGTTCTCTATTTCTTCAAATTCGACTTTTTCAACATTATCTTTTACTAACGCAATTACTTTTGCATCCTGATCTAATAATTTTCCGATAATCCACGACTTTGAAAATACACCTATACCTTTATCAGGGATATGTTTTTTTAATAGCTTATAGTTATCTCCAACAATATTTTCATATGCCCTTTCTAAATTTTCGTCAGATAAAATTTTTCCTCTATCTGAATGCTCCAGAAAAGCATAAAACTCTTTGTATTCCTTTTTATCTGCCGCAACGATAGGAATGACAGGTATATTCAAGGATTTTTGTAACCCCTTTATATTTATATTTTTCCCTTGACTTGTAGCAACATCCATCATGTTCATGATTAAGACAACCGGAATATTTATTCCAATGTAGTCAGAGAGCATAAATAGACTTCGATTTAATTGTGAAGCATCTGCCATAATAGCAATTAAGTCTGCGTTCCCGGTTTCTATATATTCTCTTGTTATAACTTCTTCCTCTGAATTTGCTGATAATCCGTAAGTTCCTGGTAAATCCACAATCGTATAATTGGTATCTTTATACGAAAATTCGCCTTCTTTTTTCTCAACGGTTTTACCCGGCCAATTTCCAACATGTTGATTTGAGCCTGTCAACCCATTAAACAAAGTCGATTTTCCGGAATTAGGCTGCCCCAGCAAAGCAATCGTTATTTTCTTCATATCTCAAAGTTCCTCCATCATTATTTTCTCTGCCTCTATCTTATTGACAGCTATCATCGTATCTCTACAATAAATGAGAATAGGTTGCTTTTTATAATTCTGGATAACTTCAACATCGCTTCCGACAGTTATTCCGATAGATATTATTCTGCTTTGAAAATGTGTATCACCAATAATTTCAACAACTTTACCTTTTGTCTTTTCTTTCAAAGTACTAAGCCTCTCCATAACTATTCTCCTTTATCATCCACTTTTTCGCTCTTTCCTGTGTATTTACCATTTCATAGTAATGTCCTTTTTTTCCATAAAGTTCATTATGATTTCCTTGTTCTTCAATTCTTCCGTTATTTATCAAAATAATTTGATTAGCGTTTTTAATGGTATTCAATCTGTGAGCAATAACAAAAACTGTCTTTCCTTGCATTAAATGCTCCAAAGCATTATTGATTTTAGCTTCATTATCAGGATCAAGAGAAGCTGTAGATTCATCCAACAAAAGAATTGGTGCATCCTTCAGAATCGCTCTTGCAATAGCAATCCTTTGTCGTTCACCGCCGGATAATGTACTTCCTCCATCTTTTATTTCCGTTTCATATCCATCCTTCATTTTCAAAATAAATTCATGGCAACAAGCTAATTTTGCAGCTTGATAAACCTCTTCCTTTGTTGCATTAGGTTTTCCAACCCTGATATTGTTATAAACAGTATCGGTTAACAGTACATTATCTTGAAAAACCTGACTAACATATTTAAGCAACACATCAGGTTTTATGGATTTTATATTTTTTCCACCAATTATAATTTCTCCACTATTTACATCCCAAAATCTTGCAATCAAATTAGCGATTGTAGTTTTTCCTCCACCGGAAGGACCAATTAAAGCTGTAGAAGTTCCTTCTTTTGCTTCAAAAGAAATATTGTTCAGAATCGTTTTATTTCTATCATAAGAAAAATTTACATTCTTAAATTGAATATCAAAATTTTCTAATTCAACTTCATTTTCAGAATAAGGCAATGGCTTCGTTTCATAAGCTTTCTCAAGATTACTTGCAGCTAATTTCAAATCTTTCAATAGTCCATAGGAATGTTGAAAGGCAATAAGAAGTGCAGATAATGCTAAACTCATAAGCATAAAAGCCACAAACTGTTCAGTTCTAACACTACCATCTATAAGCAAATATCCTCCTATAAGAAGAACTATCGGAAGCAAAAAGTTAACTGTGATAAAGTACATACTTGTAGGTAACGCCATTTTCTTTTCTGCGTTTACGCTTGTCTTTCTAACATTTTCAAGTGTATTTATCATTCTTTCAAAATGTTCACTTGTCATATTAGCTGACTTAAACGCTTTCATACCTTGAATGTACTCTAAAATAATAGAAATCATCTTAGAATTTAAATTTCTTTTTCTTGCCCCGTATTTTTCTATCAATTTGTTGCCCCATATCAACATAGGATATGCGATAAGCAATACTAAACACTCTAATAATGCGAGCTTCCAATCGATAAAAAATGTGCCTAATAAAATCAATATTGCTGTAACTGCCGTTTTAATAACCGATGGTAAAGTGTGCGTTATGATCAGTTCAAAACTACTCAAATCCTTTGTAAGAGTTGATAATAGATAACCACTACTATTTTTTTGGAAATGACCAAGGCTCAAACTCCTATAATGATTTGCTAAATCCAAACGCATATCTCCACACATTTCAGCTCCTCTTGAAAAGCTCAAATAGTATGCATGCCTATAAATCAGTATCCTTGCAACCATACTGATGAAACATATTACCGTATATTCTATGATTAAGGTTTTAGTTAATGTATTTTGCAATATATTAACAACGGTAAAATAGAGCATTAAATACAAAACAATGCTTCCTATCGAATCAATAACCATTAGAAAAATCGGTAAATACAATTTTTCTTTTTTATCTTTCAGAAGTGTTCTAATAATCTTAAGCATTTGCACTTACCCCCTCTCCAAAGTAATCTTTTGTGTATGTATTCCACATACTTTCATAGACCCCTTTTCTTTCTAAAAGAGTTTTATGTGTTCCAACCTCTACGACTTCCCCTTCATCAAATACAACAATTTGATCTGCATTCTTAATAGTATGCAAACGATGAGCAATCATAATGATTGTTTTATTTTTCAACAAGTTTTGAAGTGCTAACTGTATCTGATACTCATTTTCTATATCTGAATAGGAAGTTGCTTCATCAAAAATAATAATTGGAGAATCTTTGAGTATTGCCCTTGCGATTGAGATTCTTTGTTGCTGTCCACCTGACAATTTCACCCCTTGATCCCCGATTCTTGTCTGATATCCATTCGGTAAACTCATAATAAAGTCATGAATTTGTGCTGCTTTTGCAGCCTCAATAATCTTATTTTCATCTGTATCTGTTCCCATACGAATATTCTCATAGAGAGTGTCCTCCAAAAGAAATACATCTTGAAAAACAAATGATGTAATGTCCATCAAATTATCTATTTTTAATTCATTGATCGGTATGTCGTTAATTTTAATTGCTCCACTTGTTACATCCCAGTACCTCCCAATCAATTGTGCAGCAGTTGTCTTGCCTGCACCGGAAGGTCCCACAAAAGCATTTATTGTATTCGGTTTTAAGGATAAATTTATATGTTGTAATGCTTTATTTTTTGTTTCTTCATCGTCATAACTGAAAGTAACGTCTTTAAAATCTATTTTCATACACTCATTCTTGTTTATGATTTTTGTTCCGTCTTTCAATTCATCCATATCCATTATTTTTTTTATGTTATCCAATCCGCTTCCAAGCTCCATAGATTGCATAAAGATTGTTACCATATTTAAGAACGAAACAAAAAAGCACATTGTAAGCATAATAAATAGCAAATAGGATGTTGCTGATAAAGAATTTCTCAAAAAGAAATATCCTCCGAACGGCAATGTAAATAAGATTGCTGAATCCAAAACCACTAAGGTTATTGATAAAGGATAGCAAGAGCTCATACACATCTTTTTCCAACAAGTAATATACGCATTCAATGAGCTTCTATATTGTTCAAATTTTTCTGCTGTTAAATGATACATTTTTATTACAGGCATAGCCTTTATAAATTCGTTTGCCGAAGCATTTAAATCAGCAATATCTTCGGATAGCTCCATTGACATATCCGGATAATTTTTCATTAGCATCATAGGAATTCCTAATCCCAAAATCATAGGAATAAGCATAACAAGTGCCATCATCCAATTTAATTTCAACATGAAAATGAACATAATAACCGGAACAACTGCTGCCTGAGCTAATTCCAAAGTGCTATGAGCCAAAAAATTTTCAACTCTATCTACATCATCAAACAACAATGTTTTAATTTCTCCGGGGGCATGCTCTTGAAAGAATCCCAAATTAAATTTTGAAATATGATTTACAACTTTCAGCTTAATTCTGTGTATTGTGTTAAAAGCTGCTGTATGAGATAAAATGCCCGCAAAGGACATTAGTATTGCTTGCAAAACAGCACTTATAATTCCTATACCTGCCCACATTAAAATTTCTGTATACGAAATATTTTTCTGGAATATCATTAGTAATATCTTATAAACTACAAAATAAGGAACTAATGATAAAGCCGCAGAAATGACAGATAAAAACATTCCTAAATGTAGCTTTTTTCTCTCATTTTTTGCTAATTGGAATACATAAGATATCCCTGTCTTCTTTTTTTCCATTAGTTATTCCATCTCCTTTCCTGACCGTTAGCTATATCTAACTAACTACATTTATTATAAAGCTAATTTTTTATAACTCAAAATCTAACCACGAATTTCGGTATTCCTTGTAACCCCTTTATTTGTAAGCTTTTCATCAGTATTTCTATTTACATTTTTATAAATTTGTGATATAATTAAATAAATTTGTGATATTAAAAGAGGTGAGCAGAATTGATGGATAGAACAGTAATTGATTATTTAACAAACTTAGTACATGACGCTCCTTTTATTCCTGTTCCAACTTTATCAACTGAAAACAAACAAATCTTTCAAATAGATCCCCATTTTGGCAAAGGTACTTTTCGCATACTAAAATTTGACAGCAGTTTAATTCTAATTTTAATCGCTAACTTTACTCCAAACAAAACACTTGAAAAAATAACTGAAGTATCTGAAAAGTATTTAGAGATTAGTCAATTTGAAACAGAAAGTAGCTCATTTAAAGTTGGTGGAAGGAAGTTAAATAATGTAGAAAAAGGTATCTATTGCTACTTAAATACAGAAAAGAAAACTTATACCTATTGTGAGGCAAATAAGCCTGTAAAGTTTACGAAAATAATCTTAACCAAAGAATACTTTGATACTTTCTTAAAATTAAAATATGATGATTTTGAATATGAAAAAGCAAAGATTCTCAATTCTTATTTGTTAAAAACTCAAAATTCTCCGCAGTTGAATTTTATATTTCAACAGATAAGAGAATCCCAAGCTGAAGGAAAGATTTTGCCTTTATATTTGGAAAGCAAAGTTATGGAACTATTATCTATCATAATTACAGAGTTAGAAGAAAAGGAAAAAAATATATCCGTTGTTTTAACTAAAAAAGATAAGCAAAATCTGAAAAGGGCTGTATCGGCTATGAAAAAAGATTTATCGGTTCATATTGACGGACTTGAACTCTCTAAAATTGCTTTAATGAGTCCTGCACGATTTCAATTAGCTTTTCGCAAATACTACGGTGTTCCTCCCTACGAGTACTTAAAAGAATTAAGGCTTAATAAGGCATTATTATTGCTGAAAAATCCTGAGTATAAAATATCTACGATAGCAGAAAAAGTTGGCTATACACACACAGGACATTTTGCTAAAATATTCAAATCAACTTATGGTATCACACCAAGTAAATATAGAAGTACAATTACTTAAACTAATATTAGAATTCAATATGTGCTTAACGCTTGCTACCATAATCAGTCTTTTGTAGCAAGCACAGTAAGTGTACGGACACTTACGGAAAAATTGATGAAGCAGCCCTTTGGGATCTGCTTCTTTTTTTATCAATTTTTAGCTTGTTAGGGAGAACCCTAAGACCCCGAAATACATTCAAAGGAGGAACTAACTATGGCAAATAGAATAAGAAACGAAAGACTTGAAATTAAACTAACTGAAGAAGAAAAGGCTCTTTTTGAAGAGAAAAAAAGACTTGCGAAGTGTAGAAACATGAGCCATTTCATCCGCAAATGCGTTTTGGAAAAGGAAATTTATCAAGTGGATTTAGAGCCTTTCAGAGATTTACAAGGCTTACTTTCTAATGCAACAAACAACATCAATCAGATTGCAAAGCGAGTAAATTCGACAGGTGTAATCTACAAAGAGGACATCGGTGATATAAAAAAAGAGATTGAACATTTCTCAAAAGAGCTGTGGCAAATTCATTCACTACTTCTGAAAAGAACATCTGAAACGGAAGGTGAATAATAATGGCTATTACAAAAATACATCCAATAAAATCGACTCTTAATCTTGCTATCGACTACATTGTAAATGGAGATAAAACAGACGAGCAGCTTTTAGTAAGCACTCATAAATGCCACGAATCAACTGCTCATACTCAGTTTTTAAGGACACGAAATGACGCAGGAACAAAAGGAACCGTTCTTGCAAGACATCTCATTCAATCATTTTTACCGGGAGAAACAAGTCCTGAATTGGCTCACCAGATTGGTATGGAGCTGTGTAAAAAGATACTCAAAGATGAGTACGAATTTGTCTTATCTACTCACGTAGATAAGGGGCATATCCACAATCACATCATCTTCAATAATGTAAATATGGTAACAGGTAGGTGCTACCAGTCTAACAAGAAAAGCTACCACCAAATCCGTTATCAGAGTGATAAACTCTGCAAAGAAAATAGCCTATCTGTCATTGACGAGTTTTACGAAAGCTATAAGAAAAAATATAAGATTAACGGTAAATCTTGGTATGAAAATGAACAGGCAAAGCATGGAACTTCTTGGAAAAGTAAACTTCAATTTGACATTGACAGAATGATTAAACAGTCTAAGGATTGGGACGAATTTTTAAAGAAGATGGCTGATTTTGGCTATGAAATCAAATACGGTAAGCACATTGCTTTTAAGCCAAAAGATAAGGCGAGATTTACAAGGGCTAAAACAATCGGAGAAGATTATACCGAAGAAAGATTAAAAGAACGAATTGCAGAAAGAGAGTTTATCAAGACTCCTGCCGTCAAAAAACGCATCGGCAATGTTATTGACATGAACACAAATGTTAAAGTAAAAGAAAGCAAAGGCTATGAATATTGGGCAACCAAACATAACCTTCATACAATGGCTGAGTCTGTTATTTATATCAGAGAACATGGCATTAAATCCGTTAAACAGCTTGACGAGTATATTCAAAAAGCAGCCGATGAAAGGCAAAATATACAAGAGAAAATCAAGGCTATTGATAAGGAAATGCAGAAGCTTTCTACCACTATGGAGCAAGTTCATACCGTTAAAAAATACAGAGCGTGCTACAAGGAATATACTGCTAATCCGTCTGACAAGGCATTTTTTGAAGAGTACAAAGCTCAGATTACCCTATATGAAAATGCTCTCTCAGAGCTTAAAAAATCCTATTCCAAGCTCCCAAATTCAAAGGATATTTTAGCTGAGCTTGATAAATTACAAGAAAAAAAGAACACCCTTATGCAAGAGTATTCTTCCTCAAAATCCACTATGGACGAGCTTTATAAGATACGAAAAAATTACGGAATTTATATGGGTAAGGAGATGGAGAGATAATCTTCATCTCCTTTTTTCGCAAATAAAAAAAGAGTCGGTGCAGTCCCAAGACCACACCGACCATAAGTTTATCTTTCAGCTTCTTTTGATGTTTCTTTCTTTTCTTTAGGCTTTTCCTTATCTTCAGCCTGATATTTTTTGATAGCTCCAAGCACAGACTCTTTCTTTTCATCTCGACCTTTCATCTGTTCTTTTGCCTTTAAGAGCTTTGAAGAAAGTATCCTGATGTTAGTATGTTCCTTGCCGTTATCGTCAACGGAAGTTCTGATCTGTCCAAAGAGTTTTACAAAATCTCCCTGCTTAAAGTCTTTTGGAATATCACCCTTTTCTCCGTATGCGGAGCAATTATGATATACCTTATTGCCCTCATCATCTTTAGATGCCACAGAGAAGTTTACTACCTTAAAGGCTTCGCCGTTCTTATTTTCTCTTTCAACTACATCGATCTTTCCTACAATATTTCCAACGATATTGACAAGATTATCTTTCTCCTCTTGAACATAAGGAAGATCTTTAATCTGCCCCTGTTCTCTTAAATCTTCAATCATGTAATCAAATTCCTCATGCAGTAAATTAAGGCTGTCATTGTCCATATAAGCCTCATAGAGCTTATCCAAAGCACTTTCATCGTTGATACCTTTTTCCATGCTGATAACTGCCTTAACAAAGTCCTTGTGATTATCACTTACCATATCTTCTATCTGATTTCTCATTGTTTTGTAATCCATGTTTTATCTCCTTTCATGGTAAAAGGGAGGTTTCCCTCCCTTATCGTACATATTCCTGTTCTTTTGCAGTTTGCTTTTCTTCTGTTTTACTTTCTTCCTGATAGGCTCTTATCTGTCCTAAGATAGATGGTTTATCACCCGTTTTCTGTGTGGCTTCTTCTTTGGTATGCAAATTATCTTCAACATCATAGGTTGACTCAAAATAATCGCTGTCCTTAAAGTCATTGTCATATCTGTCAGCAATTCCATCATTATCAAGGTCTTTAGAAAGTGGATCATAGAAGTTACCTTCATCATCAATGTCCAGTCCCAGAGTTGCCTTTAAGTCCTCGGAATCCACATAGACTAAATCTTCAAAAGAGGATAGCTCTATTTCATTTTTCATATTCCTTAGAGCTTCATTTTCTCCCTTGCTTTCATAGTCAAAGCTCTCTGTTTTGATTGGAGTATCATCAATATACTGTGTCCATGTTTTAGCTTCTAAATTAAGCTCATATTGGATGCCGTGTCTTTCGTCAGGTGTATTGGTATAGGCGATGCCGATATGCTTTAAGTCAGGATATAGAGTATCAAACTCATCATAACTATGGTTTTCTTCATATTCTCTGTTGCAGAAGTCTATGATGGCTCGTTTTACATCTTCCACAAGAGGATTGTCATTTCTCTCTTCTTCCACTTCTCCCATATCAAGGAGCTTATTTAACTCAGCAAGCCTTAGTATCTTAGACTTTAATTCTTCCGCTTTTTCAAATGGCTTTTTTAATTCTTCTTTGGCATTTTCCAGTTGTTCCTTTGTGCTGATGAGTTTTTCTTCAAGTCTCTTTAATTTCTCAGGCATTTTCTCAAGAGCATTATCAAGCCTTGTAATATTACCGTCCGCACTCGTTCCAAGCTCTCCTGAATGCTTTGCAGCACCGTTTAAACTGAAGTTATGCTCATTGGTGAAAAAGTTGTAACTTACCTCTAAATCCATGTTTCTATACTTCCCGATAACTTTGCTTTCATTGATTTTTACTGTAGAAATAGCTTCAAGCAGCTTTTCTCCGGCTAACTTTTTATCTAATATCTTCTCACCACCGATAGTAATATAAGTAAACTTTTCCTCTCCTTCCGCTTTAGGTTCAACTTCTGATATATCTTTCTTGACAGCTTCTATGAGTTTTTCCGTTCTTGAAATTTCTTCCGGATAGTTTTTAGCAACCTTATCCTCTAATCTGTAACGGTTGGACTTGTAGTTTGCTTCAAGCATTTTAAGTTTTGTAACCTCATTATCCAAATCCATCTTTTCCTTGATTTTCGGATCACCTGTAGCAAGGGCTTTAATCTCTGCATAGTTTAAGCTGCTTTCGTCCACATCTTCCGCCACTCTTACAGGTGTTTTACTTGTCATAATCTGAGAAATGAACTTCTGTTTATTCTCGATGGTCTGCCAAAGGTACGCATCAAAGGTATTCTCCGTTACATATCTGTATATGCTAACTTCTTTGTTTTCATTTCCCTGTCTTACAATTCTTCCGGCTCTCTGCTCAAGGTCGGCAGGACGCCATGGGACATCGAGGTCATGAAGTGCAATCAGCTTGTTTTGCACATTCGTTCCGGCTCCCATTTTCTGTGTAGAACCCATCAAAATACGAATTTCGCCTTTTCTTACCTTTGCAAAGAGTTCATCCTTTTGCTTATCGGAATTTGCTTCATGGATAAAGGCTATTTCTTCTTTCGGTATTCCCATTGCCACAAGTTTTTCTCTAATATCATCGTAAATATTAAACTCTCCATCTCCTTTTGGAGTTGACATATCGGAGAAAAGAAGCTGTGTGGACTTATTTTCTCTTGTCTTATCCCAAATGGAAAAGACATTTTTCACGCACACATTGACCTTGCTGTCAGGATTGTCAGGAAGTAAAGGATTGATTAAACGCTGATCTAAGGCGAGTTTCTTACCGTCATTGGTAATTTTAAGCATATTATCTTCGTCAGGCTCTACTACCCTGTTTCTCACATCATCAGCTCTTTCCGATAAGCTCTTTAGGATTTCCTTTTGCTCCTCACTTGGCAAAGTTTTAATAACTTCATAGTGTGCTTCAGGTGTTGGAAGATTTAGCATATCTGCTGTCTGAATATCCGCAACTTCTTTAAACATAGACATTAGTTCAGGAAGGTTATAGAACTTGGAAAATCTTGTCTTTACTCTATACCCTGTACCTTCAGGAGATAATTCAAAAGCTGACTGCGTTTCACCAAAGGTAGAAGCCCAGCTATCAAAATGCTCCAAATTATTCTTTTTAAGGCTTTCATACTGAAGATAACGCTGCATAGTATAAAGCTCTGTCATCGAGTTACTGACAGGCGTTCCTGTGGCAAAGACAATACCTTTTCCACCTGTCATTTCATCCATGTATCTGCACTTCATAAACATATCGGAGGACTTAAAGGCTTCAGACTGTCCAATACCTGCTACATTCCTCATTTTTGTGTAAAGGTATAGATTTTTGTAATTATGTGCCTCGTCAATAAAGAGCTTATCTACACCTAATTCTTCAAAGGTAATGACATCATCTTTTTTAAAATCATCGTTTAACTTTTCAAGCCTTGTTTCCAGCTTCTTTTTTGTTTTTTCAAGCTGCTTTACCGTAAAGTTCTGATTTCTGTCATGCTTATATTCCTCCACATAGTTTATAATTTCATCAATCTGATCTTGGATATGCTTCTCCTGATATTCCTTACTCATCGGGATCTTTTCAAACTGTGTATGCCCGATTACAACGGCATCATACTCTCCTGTGGCAATTCTTCCGATAAATCTTTTTCTGTTTTTCGGCTCAAAGTCTTTCTTATCTGCAACCATAATATTAGCTGACGGATATAGCTGCATAAACTCACGACCGATTTGACCTGTTAAGTGATTGGGGACAACAAACAAGGACTTACTGCACATTCCAAGCCTTTTACTTTCCATCGCAGACGCCACCATTTCAAAGGTCTTACCACTACCTACCACATGGGCAAGCAAGGTATTTCCTCCATAAAGGCTTCTTGCTATGGCATTTCTTTGATGAGGTCTTAAATCAATTTCTGTGGTCATTCCCTCAAAAGAAAGGTTGCTGCCGTCATATTCTCTGTTACGGATAGAGTTAAAACGCTCGTTATATATCTTTACAAGACGGTTTCTTCTTTCCTGATCGTTAAATATCCAGTTCTTAAATTCTTCTTTTAGAAGCTCCTGCTTTTGCCCTGCAAGAAGCGTTTCCTTTTTATTTAATACAGAAGTTTTCGAGCCGTCCGGATTTACAATCTGGTCAAATACCTTTGTTTCTTTTAAATTTAGAGCATCTTCAATCAGCTTATAGGCATTTACCCTTGAGGTGCCGTAGGTCATCTCTGCAAGGTCATTTCCTCTGTCCCTGCTCTTTCCTTCAACATTCCATTCACTTGTCAGATTTGAAAACTTAACCTTAATATCCCATTTGGCATATCCCGGAGTTTTCAGCGTTTCAAAGATGAATTTTTCAATATCCTTAATCGGTATCCAAGTAGCTCCGAGTCTTACATTGATTTCACTTGCTTCAAGCTCCTTTGGAAGAACTTTTGTAAGCTCTGCCTTTTGATATTCCAAACGGTTCATCTCATAGCTTATCAGCTCTTTTTCTTTCCCATCTTCCGCATAGCCAAGATGAGGCAACTCTCTTTCCGTTTCCCTTAACTTTGCAAGGTAACTGTCTACTATGGCAATTTTGTCCCTGATATTTCCGCTTAAATACTCATCCTTTGTTACATAGCCGTACTTATATGAATTACTGCCGTTTGCACAGGCAAAAGGTAGATCTCCATCTTCAAGGTTAAAAGATAATGGTCTATAAAAGTTTTGTTCTTCTCTGATGTTTAGATAGATTTCCCCTCTAAGTTCTTCTATCAAAGTCGGTCTGTTTTTATCTGTAAGGCTTCCCATATACTCAAAATCCACATATCCTTTTTCAGATACCGATAAAACAAGAGCTTCAAGGGAAGTGTCTACATGGTCGATAACCTTCGCCTTTGTGATTGTTCGCTTGGAGAAAATATCTCCCTTTGCTTTGAAGTTTTCTTCTTCGTCAAGGATTTCAATGGAAGAAACAAGCGGGAAGTTGCTATCCTCTTTTAAGGCTCTGGTATTAGAAAGGTTATTGACATATCCATGCTTCTTAGAAAAGCTGTCATAAATTTCATTTAGTTTTTCCTGAGCTTTCTTTACTTCATCATCTGAAAAATCTTCTTTCTGTTTGGAAATAACATCCTTTAAGGCAGCATTTAACTCAAGATAGTCTTTAATCTTTTCCTTGTTTTTATCCGTTACTTCTTTCTTTACAAACAGGGAATTTTCTCTGTAATAAACTTCATCATCAATAATGGTATATGAAAAGTTTTTAACATCATCTGTGGCAGGAATTGAGGTAATTTCATCATCAAGTAGCTCTATTTCTTCATAATTAGCATTTTTAGAGATTTCTTCGCTTGCTTTTGTCAGTAGCTCCTTTAAGTCTGTGTTTTCTTTTGGCAGGCAAGCTATTGTATTCCCAAATCTTCCAGATATTTCTTCCATAGAACCAAGCACCTGTTCAGGATGATCAACAAAGTATTTGTTATATAAAAGCCCGTTTTCATCTTCAGCAAGGTGAATCCAGTCCTCATCCCTTTCTCTGATACTGTCCCTTTTCTTTAGGAAGATAATATCTGAGGTTACTTCTGTTCCTGCTACGCCCTTAAAGGTATCGCTCGGAAGTCTTATCGCTCCTAAAAACTCTGCTCTTGCTGCAAGGTAGCGTCTTACACTTTCGTCCTTTTTATCCATCGTTCCACTTGATGTAATAAAGGCGATAATACCGCCGTTTCTTACTTTATCAATGGACTTGGCAAAGAAATAATCATGGATAAGGAAGTTATTTTTGTTATACTCCCTGTCATTTACCTTGTATTCTCCAAAGGGTACATTGCCGATAATCGCATCAAAGAAGTTATTTGAGAAAGAAGTTTCTTCAAGCCCCTTAATCTGTATATCACTTTCAGGGTATAAGAGTTTTCCAATTCGACCGCTTACAGAGTCAAGCTCTACACCATAAAACTTAGACTTATTCATTTCATCAGGGATATTGCCTATAAAGTTCCCTATTCCCATACTTGGCTCTAAAATGTTTCCCTGTTTAAATCCCATATCCGAAAGCGTCTTATACACTCCGTCAATCACTGTTTTCGGTGTGTAAAAGCTCGTTAAAGTAGATTCTCTTGCAGCTTCATATTCTGCCTGAGATAAGTTCTCTTTTAGAAAGCTCCTCACTTCTTTCCACTGTCCGCCTTTTTCTTCATCGAATACATCAGCAAGTCCTCCCCAGCCAACATACCTTGCTAAAACTTCCTGAGCGGTAATATCTAAATCTCTCTCACCTCTTTCAATTCGATTTAACATCGAGATTGCTTCAAGGTTATTGTTTAACCTTTCACTTGGTGATAGTTTGTTAGGGAGCGTTTCTTCCGTAATTTTGAAGTTATGAGCTTCTGCTTTCTTTATTTCTACTTCTTCAGTAGTCTGCTCTGGATGTTTATATGTCAGATTTTCAAATATCCTCTCAAGGTCGCTTTCCAGACGATAAGGAATGACATCGGAGCCTGTTATCATACCGCCAAGATATTCAGTATTATCTTTAACTGTTACCGTCTTTAGGTTATTTCCCATATCATCAAAGCGTGTGATGGTATAGTCTTTATCCTTGTATCTGACTTCATCTCCAACGATAAAGTTTGGTCTTTCAAGGCTTACCTGCTCTAATAAGTCCTCATTATCATCAAATGTTACAATCGGTATTTGATGATTACCACTTCTTACCGGATCAAGCCATAAGTCATTTCTTCCTGTGATTTCATTTTTAGAAATTTCTCTGACTTTGTATTCTTCATGATGAAAATAGACGGTATCACCTGCTTTAACTGCCAAATCATCTAAAGGGCTTTCCTCTTTTTCATTCAGCTCAACTTCTTCTCTATCCTTTAGGTAATCAAATAAGGTAGCCTGAACTGTGTCAACCCGTTTAACTTCTTCTGTTTCTTCAGGTGCTTCAAGCTCTGCTTTATTTTCAAAGCTAAGTTCTCCGTTAAAGACAGACTGAAGCTCCTGCTGATCCATCTGTTTTTTAAGTTCACTGTCTTTAAGCTCTCTAAAGGTCTTTGGGAAATCCTCTAAAATAAGCCTTTGTGCGTTTAGTTCCTTCAGCTCCTCAAGATTAAAATATCCCCATTCAGGCTCAATCCCAAGAACAAGTCCAAAGGCATCACCGCTTTCCCTGTCATACTCCGTCATATACCAAGTCCAATTTGAACGGAAAGGAATGATATATGCAGCATGAACCTCTTTATCCGGTAATGCTACATCCTCCTGTGCGTAAAGCTCCGGCACTCTTTCAAGCATTTCATCGGTCATTAGGTTTTCAGGATCATCTTTGGAATAATATTGTGGTTCTTCAATCTCTGACTTGTTTTCTGTTTCCTTTTCTTCAAGATAAAGATTTTTAGAAAACAGCTCGTCGATATGCTTTGCAACACTTGTCCAAGTAAGAAACACATCATTACAATCATTTTTCTGTAATTTAAGTCCCTTAGCATCGTGCCATTCATCACTTCCCATTGCTCCGGAAACAGCATGGGAATGTCCTCCAATTCCATATTCGTCTTTTAAGAAATTCGCTTTTTCCTGAAGCGTATGATTTTCTTTAAAAAACTTGGTGATTCGTTCTTTTCCTCTATCAACGCCACTTCCTCTTGAAAGACTTTCAAGGACTTCATCTTCTGTAATAAAGGACTTTACCTTCGGAAGTTCTGTCAAATTGGTGCTATATTCCTTTCGTGGCAGCTCAAGTTCCTGTAATTTCTGATAAAGGCTATCTACCTTGTGATAGTGAAACCTTAGTACATTCCTATTTTCTTTGTATCCTGCTAAAAATCTGCTGTATTCTTTGATTATTTGTTTTAGGTATTCAGGATTTTTTAATGCCTCAGAGAGTCTTTTTGTTTCTTCCGGAAAGCCCCCACCTCTTTCATAAAATTCAAAATATCCTTGCTCTTTTCCTTCTTCACTTAAATCATGCGATAGATACCATAGAGATTCTGAAATCCGATCTCTTTCATAATCAAGAGCTTCTAAAAGCTCTACATTTGTAGCAAATTCCCCACTATTAAGAAGTTCATTTATCCTCTTTGCAGCATCATTCCAGTTTAAGACCTGCGTATCATCTTCTCTTGCCGATGTTCCGTAAGCTAAATGAATGCCTTTATTCGAATACCAGGAAGATACTTCTTTTTCATCAATGTAAAATCCATTTCCTCCTTTAAAGGTATCTTTGAGGTATTCTCCCAATTCTTCTACTGTTTTTTCTTTGGAAAACTCAGCAATAACAGGAAGTCTACCGCCATCGTGATTTCCTCCATTAATAAGGACGGTATCTATATCCTTCTCAGTTAGTGGAATCGTAAGGCGTATCTGTCCATAGGGATTTTCAGGTAAAGAAAAAGAAGCCTTTTCAGCTTCTCTTATCTCTGCCTCAGTATTTTCTTTTAGATTTCCACGACTTCCTTGATGGTCATTTCTTTGAGGGCTGAAATCATCGCCCCATACTGCGGATTGTTCTCGTCCTCTATCTTCCAAGCTGCCATCAGTTTCGGTTTCTCTGTTCTCATAAATTCTATCGCCTGTTTCTGAATGTCCATCAGGTGTCCTGTCAACTTCTTCTCCTTGTATAGATCTACTAACATCTCGAAGTGGCTCTGCTCCTCGCTCTGTGAAAGAAACTCCAGCCTCATCACTGCGTAGGTCGGATTTGGATACTTCCTTATGAAGTCCGTCTCTTCCTCCAAGCTGTTTAGCGTATTCTCCTTGATTTTCTCTATTATCTCGTCCGTACTCTCCATTTCGGAGAACTCGCTCGTTTTCATTTCTTCCCTGATCATCTCGTCGAAGTACATATGCTTCTACCTCCTCTAATTCTTCTTTAATCTTATTATATCCCGCTTCTTTTCCTCTTAAAACTTCTTTTTGAAGCTCAAGTTCTTTGCTTTTTTGAATGGTCGCATCAATAATCTTTCCGCTAATATCCGATACGGTTTCACCAAGACTCATTAGAGATATGCTGTCAAGTCTTTGAAAATTCTCTCTTAAAAGCTCATAATTTATCGAATAATCTAACTTAAATCTTGACGCTACCGTATAACTTACCGAGTCCCTTACAAACTTGGTAAAGGATATTCTATCCTCATCCGCTACTCTAAGTTCATTCATTAAGGTATCTATTTTTTCATCACCGTAGAGTCTGCTTAAAGAAAAGATGTTTTCAAGTGTGCTTTTACTTTCCTCATAGCCCTCGCTTTTAATCATTTCCTTTAACACTTCTTGATGGTTTTCTTTGTCAAACTTCCAAAGATTTACTTCGTTGACATCTCTGTTTCTTGACACTGTCTGACCTATATCAAAAATATAGTCCACTTTTTTGAATGTGCCATAGTCCTCTAAAATGGGGATACCTTTCTGTCCTCGCATAACTGTTCGGTTAAAGCGTTCCCTCCAGTAGTCAAACTTGGCACAGGCTGTCGCTTCAGGATTTTTATCATAGATACTTAATTGACTTCTAAAGTCATATCTTTGATTGTTTCCGACAACCTTTAAGAGCTTCAGATACTCTGCTTCACTATGAAGCACATCTTGTTTTATAAGCTCCAAAATGTTATGAAAATCATTTATTCGCATTTTTACCTCCTTCGTTTTTCCAAATAAAAAAAGGCGGTTAGATTTTACTCTAATCACCTTTTGGTTCTATGATCTTATTTATTCTATTTCAGCACTATCCATTTACCTGATTTGGTAGAGCCTTCTCTTTTAATAACTCCATGAGCTTTAAGATTTCTTATATGGTATCGCACTCCATCTGCTGTTATTTCTTTAATCTCATTTGCTATCTGTTCCGCAGTAATACTTGGATTGTCTTTCATAAGAAGCACTATCTGTTCTTGGATGCTGTTTTTTTCTTTGGTAGTTTCTTTGGTAGTTTCTTTGGTAGTGCTACCATTAAACTCTTTCAAAAATTCTTCATTCACTCCCATCACTGCATTGGTATAGTTATCTTCTTCATTATCCGGATAAAACTTAAGCTCAGGAGAACCATTTTCTAATAGTGCATCCTTTGCACGTCTTATACCCGAACCATAAGACTCTATTAAATTAAGTGAAAAGAACATATCTTTAAGTTCTTTGTTAAGATACTGCCTTCGATCAAAAGTTCTATCCCTGTTAAGAGCCTCAATGGTTACAGGAGGGAGCGGTCTATTATGATTCACAAAAGAAATTCTGTCCTTGTAAATGTATATCCCAACATATTCAGGCGTATCGTATTCCTTATGCAAAATGGCATTTGTAGCAAGTTCCTCAAATGCTGTAAGAGGATAGTTATAGACAATCTTATGCTCGATTTTATTCGCTTCCCTTATGGTATATGAAGCCATAATATTATCTTCAAAATATTTGCTGACTTGCTTTGCCTGTATCCAAACCGGACCATCAAATTTCTTTGATTCCATTTTATCAGTTCCATCAATTTCTCTTATGATTTCAACATGGGCATTTGGAATAAATTTATTTGGTGTATCTGCAAACATCAGCACAGCAAAATTTTTAGCTCTATAACCGCCATACTCACTTTCACTGACAAGCCCCATACTCTTTGCCATATCCAGCTTAGACATTTCTCTAATATCTTTTTTTGCTCCTGTTTGAAGCAAATATTCTTTCATATATTCATAGCTTAAATCATCTATGGTAGCTGTATCGTTCAAGTTTGAGCTAAAAGAAAAGTTTGCAAACTTCTTCAAAAGTTCAAATTCTTCGGTTGGTTTAGGAAGCCTTGAATCTCTACCGACTCTAATATATCTTCCTGCCTTTAATCGAATATCTTTATCTTTTTCTGCCCTTTCACTTGTTTGAAACGGACCGTTACTACCACTTTCTACCGCAACTACGATATAGTATTCATCATCAATTTGATCCGTAATAATGTGATAGTTGATTTTAGGATGAATATTGGCAAGGAGCGATTTAATTTCATTTTCTATTCCCTCTAATTTTGCTTCCTTTATCCCTTCAATCGGTCTTTTAGGAATTGCTTTTTCTCCCGTTTCTTTATCATCGACTTCTTCAATACCAACAAACAACAAGCCTATCTCATTGTTCATATAGTTATTGGCAAAGGCACAAGCAGTTTTTAGAATTTTATCTTTAAAATTTGCCGACTTTTTATATTCGATAAAACTGCTTTCTATGTTTTGATTTTCAAGAATGTTATGAGCCATTCTTTTTATATCTAAAAGCTGCATAATACCTCCTCTTTTCAAAAGTTTTATCTGTATATTATACCATTTCCAGAGGATTTTCTCCACTCTGAAATCAGCAGGCACTTATTTGCGATATTTTAAAACCGCATCCTGTATCTCGCTTTCAATATCTTTCAGGAATTTTTCTTTGGAAGATTTCCCTTTGGCAATATCCGCTAATTCCATTTCCCACTTTGCAGTTGTTTTCGCTGACTTAAAGGTATCGGATACTATTGTTACAAGGCTGATCCCCTTATGCGTGGCAATCAAATTTTTCTTATCTCTTTCGACAAAACCCTTATAGATTAAGTTTTCAATAATTCCGGCTCTTGTTGCAGGTGTTCCAAGTCCCTTTCTTTCCACTTCTACACCTTTTTCTAAGGCTTCATTTCCTGCAATCTCCATATACTTTAGAAGCGTATCTTCAGTGAAGTGTTTCGGTGGTTGAGTAAATTTTTCTTTAATCTCTTTATTTTCAATACTTAAAACATCACCAATACTTACATCAGGCAATACAGCATCTTCACTCTTTTTTGATTTATATTCTTTAAGGTATTTGCTAAAGCCCTCGTCTCTAATTACCCTTCCTGAACTTGTAAATTCAAACCCGTCAAATTCAGCTACAATCTTTGTTGTGTTTTCCACTAATGGATAGCCTACACTTGCGTGAAGCTTATTAGAAATAAGCCTATATACTTTTGTTTCACTATCAGGGATACTCGATAAATCTTTACTCAACGAGCTTACTGTCGGAATAATAGCGTGATGATCCGTAACATTTTTTGAGTTGAATACCGTCTTGATACGCTCTGTATCAAAATCATTTTTCCCTAAAATGTTATTGACCGTACTTACAATCATATCTTCCGTTAAGCATCTGCTGTCTGTTCTTGGATAGGTAATTAGTTTCTTTTCATATAGGCTTTGAGCGTAATCAAGCGTCTGCTTTGCTGAATATCCAAAATATTTATTACACTCTCTTTGAAGTGTTGTTAGGTCAAAGGGTAAATCCGGCTTTGTAATCTTTTCTTTTTGAATGACATCAGTTATTTCAATATTATCGCCTATTAAATTAATAAGCTGCTCTGCGGTTATTTCATCACCAATTTTGTCTGTCGATAATGTAAAGCCGTTCATAGAAAGCTCTACGGTGTAGTATTTTTCTTTCTTAAAATTACTTATTTCTTCATCTCTTTTTACAATCATGTAAAGTGTTGGGGTTTGCACTCTCCCGACACTGTAATTTTGCTTATACAGGCAAGAATAGAGCCTACTGATATTCATTCCGACAAGCCAGTCTGCAATAGCTCTTGCCTGTGCCGATTCAAAGAGCTTATCGTAATCTTCACCATTCTTTAGATTGGAAAATCCCTCTTTGATAGCACTATCTTCCATTGACGAAATCCAAAGACGCTGCATTTTCTTTTTGCATTTAGCTTCGTTATATACCAGCCTAAAAATACTTTCTCCTTCTCTTCCCGCATCGCACGCATTGATAACTGTATCAATCTCCTTATCATTCATCAGTTTTTTAAGGATATTGAACTGCTTTTTTGTAGCCTTTGCCACTTCAAATTTGTACTCTTTCGGAATAATCGGTAAATCCGATATATTCCATTTCGCATATTTTTCATCATAAGCGTCCGGATTTGCCATCTGAATTAGATGACCTACGCACCAAGATACCTTATATCCATTTCCCTCATAGTATCCATCTTTCTTTTTTGTAGCTCCTATTACCTTTGCAATTGATATAGCTACACTCGGTTTTTCTGCTATCACAAGTATATGTTCCATGTATATTTTTCCTCCTGCTTTCATTGTAAAAGGGCGAAAGATTTTACTCTCCCGCCCTGCGTTTGCACCCATAACAATATATTTTAAGGTGCATTTATTCTTCATCATAAGCTTCTGTTTCTTCTGCTTCTCCTATTTCTTCCTCACTTTCTGCTTCCGAAAAGAAATCATCTTCTTCTTCCTCTAATGATTCAAGCTCCTTATCCTCTTTCTTTTTTACAACCTTAAAGTAATAACCTGCTCCTAATGCTCCGCCTATAACAAGAAGCAGAATAATGTATGTTCCTAAATTACTCTTTTCTTCTTTTTTCTCAGGCTTTACTTCTTCCTTAGTTGGCTCCTCTTTGCTAATCTCCTGCTTCGGAGCTTCTTTCTTTTCAACCATATTTAGAAGATCATCTTCAGATACTTCCGTTAAAAGCATTACATTTTCTTGTGTCTCATCGTGGTTGATGATGAGATGGAAGGTCTTACCGTTTTTCGTTTGAAAGGTAATAAACTGTCTTGCATCAGCAGAATACAGATCTGTTTCTTTGTTATCACCGCTATCCCCGTGATGAATTGGATAGTCCTTATTCGCATTGTCCTTATTTTCCGTAACGGTTCCTCTTGCCTTTGACGGAGCAGAAGCTACTCCCTTATTGGTATTTACAGTCTTACTTGTCCCGTCCATAGATGAATCCTGATTGTTATTGGCAGGAGCTTTCGGTGTCAGCTTATTAGGATAGCGAATATCTTTCTCTTTCGTTTCAGAATTACTTGTATCTTTTACAGTATTTTCTGAACTCGCCTGTGTAGTTGTGCTTTTTCCTGTGTTGTTTACAGGTGTTTGATTTGAAATGCCTGAGTTTGTCTTAATTCCGGAAATAGGGCTGTTCGGTGCAGGCGGATTAGATATTACGGGAGCCTTGTTTGCTTCGTTTGCCTTTTCCTCAAGCTCTTTAATCTTTTTATTCAGCTTATCCATTTCCTTCTTCATGTCTTCTGATAAGCCCTTATTTTCCTTATCTTTTTTCATTTTTTCTTTCAAGCTTTCAATCTGGGCTTCAAGTTCTTTGATTTTTTCTTTCTGATTATCGCTTAATTTGTCTTTATCCTTCATTTCGCTATTTAACTTATCAAGTTTTTCCTGAAGCTCCTTAGTATCTTTTTCCATTTTGGAAATATCATTTTTAGAAAGCTCTGTCTGCGTTGATTTATCTTCCGTCTTTGGAGTTTTCGTCTGCGAGCTTTCATCCTCTTTCGGCTTTTCGTCTTCTGTCTGAGTCTCTTTATCTTTAGCCTCAGTCTTTGCTACCTTTCGGATAATTTCATCATTTCCATCGCCTTTTACTTCATAAAATAGAAACTCATCAATAAATTTCATATTATCAGGGAGCATCGGCAGATCACCGCTGTCAAGAAGCTGTCCTTTCTCAGCCTTTATCTTTTCTTCCTTATAAACTTTTTCATCTTCAAAGATATACTTTACATTTACTTCTACTTGTGTTTGGACAGCTTTATCGCTTGTAGGTGCTTCCGCTAAGTTTTGCTCATGAGCATAAACAACTGTCCAAAGGCCCAAAAGGCAGCTTATACTTACAACGACTGCAAGTGCTGCTGTCCAAAACTTCTTATTCTTTTTCCAACTGGTTTTCATTTGACTTCTCCTTTTTCATTTCTACTCTTTGTCTGTTAACCTTTGCCATCAAATCACTGATTGTAATGTTGTTCTTTCTGCAAATGGCAATGATTTCTTCGTTTTCAAGTTCTTCTTCACGAATAAATAAAGGCTCCAATTCTTCATCAATCAGAGCCTTTTTATCCTTCAACTTCTTTATTTTGTTTTTCACTACCGTTAATTCTCGTTTCACATTGTTACCTCCTATTTCTTTACGTTTGGTGGGAATCCAAATCCTACGGGATGATGCTTGCAGAAAGACGCAATCCAATTGTCTAAAGTGGTTACTCTTATTCGTCCAATATTATCCATAACTTTACCATCTCCAATATAAATTCCTACATGACCATAGGTAAGTCCTGCTGTGCTTCCACTACTACTGCTTTCCACCGCTACAAGCATTCCCACCTTGAGTTTTGACCTGTCTGATGTAAAAGTATAGTTTCTGTACATATCGCAGGCATTTCCGCCAATATATCCAAGACCTGCATTTTGATAGACCTGTGAAACCCACATGGCACACCAGCCTGCACCTGGAGATGGCGTGATGTATGCAGCATTAACAATCTTCTTTTGAACTTCACTTGATGCTTCATACTCAACTCCACCACCTACGCCACCATTTGCACTGATAAGGTCAGAATTTCCAAAGGCTTCTCCCATATTTCCTTGTGCAAGGAATAAGGCTTCATAGTGCTTTAGGTTGTCTGGATAGTTTGCAAAGACCTTTCGGATAATGCTGTCCATCTCTTTTTTATGCAGCGTTACAATGAGCTTTTTATACTCATAAGGTTCTTCATGACTTTCAGTATATTCGTTGCCATCTTCATCGGTATAGGTTTCTGTAACTGTCCTGTATCTGATTTCAACTTCTTCCCTATATTCAAGGTCATACATGGACTCAAACAATTCTTTTAATATGGATTCTACTTCCGATACACTCTTTACCTCTCCACATCTTGATGTAATATAGGATAAAAGCTCATGGACATTATGACCAATATACTCTGTGTTATTTAAGATGTACTCGTCATAGCCGGGATAGTTATTTTTGACATGATCAACCTCATTTTGAAGCTCACTCTCCATAGCAGAAAAGCTCTGATTGATTTCATTTAGGACATTTGGCTTTGACAAATAGCTTGTTGTAAGAACAGAACTTGTGGAGTTCATAAAGCCTGTCATTCCCGTTCCTGCAAAGTTGATAAAGAAAGTTCCCAAAATAATAAGACCTATGAAAATAATCATAAGTCCCTTTGCTTTTCTTACTATAAATTTCTTTGAGCCTTTCAACGAGCCAATGAGGTTTTCTTTAATCCGATCTCTGAGTCTTGACTTATTCTCACGACGAATGGCTGCCTTTACCTGATTTTTCTTTTGAAATCTTTTATAGGCATTTGCTCTTTTATATTCATTCGTCTTTTTCAGGTTCTCTTTGGCATCACGAAATTCAAGCTTCGATTTTCGCTTCCTGATTTTATAGTCCTTATTTGTAAGATCGTATCCTTTCTTCGCCTTTTTCTTATCAGAATATTTCTTTATGCCATGAATGAGTTTCGAGCTTGCGTCCGCTGTCTTTTCTCCTGCTTCCACCCCTTTATTTTCATCACTTCCATGAGAAAGATAATCCCTTACGGTTTCACTTCCTTTAGCAAGTCCTGAAAGGGCAGATACCTTTACCATATCTTTCTTTAGCTTTTTCCTCTGCTCTTTAGAAAGGCTACTATGAACTTTTTCGCTTGCAGCATCTTTTCCAGTCTTTTTACCTTCAGATTTATTTTCCTTTGACGCATCTTCTTTTTTTCTTGTATAAAGGCTTTCGGTGTAGTTTTTCCTCTTATACTTTCTCTTTTTAGCCTCATGAGTTATAGAGGAACTTCCAAAAAACTCATCTTTTTTATGGAGATTATCATCCACATCATAGGTCGATTCAAAGTAGTCGCTGTCCCTAAAGTCATTATCGTATCTGTCTATAATCCCGTCATTATCAAGGTCTTTTCCTAAAGGATCATAGATTTTTCCATCCTTTACCTCCGTAATATAATCCGATCTTCCTGTTTCACTTACAGCAGCTACACTATCCTTATCAGAAGCTCTATATCTTGCGTTTCTCTTGGATGTTCCATAAGCCTTTTCATTATCAGAACTTACCTTGATTGTTTTCTTATGAACCTTGTCCTGAAATCTGTCTTTGTCATGGACGATTTTTCCTCTGTAATCATCGTTATGCTTTAGCTTACTTTCTTCAGATGTAGTGAATGTTTCACTATGGATCATTTCTCTTTCAAGACTTGCCTTATGCCTTTCCCTAAAATCCTTTTTCAGCTTTTTTCCCATAGGCTACCTCACTTCTTCAGGCTTGGTAGTCATCTTCTGATAGAGAATTGTATCTTTCGGGAACTTATCAAGGAAAGGAACAATGGTATTTCCAAAGAACAGTAGTCCCTCGCCCTCATTTGAGTTGGTAACATATCTAAGCTGAGGAAGTGAGATTTTAAGTTTTCTTGCTAAAATTTCTCTGTCTCCTGACGCTTGATTTAGCATTAAGACAAAGTCCGTATTATCAAAGATATTTTCAATTTCCTTACTCATAAGTAGGTCTTTGACATTTTGCGTAATACCTGTTGGAATACCTCCCCATTTTCTAAAACGCTTCCATATTTCCACAGAATAAGATGCTGTCTGCTCATCTTTTAATAGCAAGTGAAACTCATCTATATAGTACCTTGTAGCCTTGCTTCCTCTATTTTGAGATACTTTATTCCACACCTGATCCTGTATAACAAGCATTCCTATTTTCTTTAGCTGACTTCCAAGCTCTTTAATATCAAAGCACAGGAGTTTCTTATTTAAGTCCACATTTGACCTGTGATTAAAAACATTAAGGGAACCTGATACATAGATTTCCATCTCCGTTGCCAGCTTTTTACCGACCTTTTCTTCCTGTCCTTTTAACATATCGTATAGGTCTTGAAGTATAGGCATATTACAAGGTTCTGGATTTTCAAAATACCTTTCGTAAATCTTAGGTAAGCACCTGTCTATAACGGACTTTTCTTCTGCCGTAAGACCACTACCGCCTACTACAAGCTCCAGCATACTCATAATGAAGTTTGCTTTGTCTTTCAGTGGCGCATCCCCATCGCCATAGTTCATATTTATATCAAGGGGATTCAGGTAATCTTTGGACTTACTGCTGACTTTAATGACTTCTCCATTAAATTGTCTTACAAGGTTTCCATACTCTCCTTCCGGATCGCAGATAATCACATCATCGTCTGTTACTAAAATTGCATTTGCCATTTCTCTTTTTGCACTAAAGGATTTACCACTTCCAGGAGTTCCGAGGATTAGACCATTCGGATTTTTGAGTTTTTTCCTATCTGCCATAATCAGGTTATGGCTTAAGGCATTTAGTCCGTAATAAAGACTGTTACTTGAATTGATAAAAAGCTCCTCTGTGGTAAAGGGCATAAAAACTGCCGTAGATGATGAGGTTAGTCCTCTATCTATCTCAATCTTGTTTACGCCAAGAGGTAGCACACTCACTAAACCTTGCTCCTGCGTATGGTCAAGTCTTTTTATTTTACAATTGTGCTTATTGGCAATAGAGCTTATTTGAGAAATGGTGTTATCGAGCTTTTGCAGCGTCCTTGCAAAGTTCATAAAGACGATACTCACCACAAACATTCGCTCATCTCTTGTCTGTAAGTCCTTTAGGAGGCTTTTTACATCTTCTCCATAGGTGATTAAGTCCGATGGAAGAATGTCCATATCATAACCGCTTCTTACCGCTTTCTTATTTTCCTCAATCTTCATCTTGTCAATATCGGTATTTTTTCTCTTTACCATTTTAATAGCTTCCGATTGGTCGATTGCCTTAATATGAAAGGAAATATTGATGTTATCATCAATATCCAAAAACTCGGCAAGCATACGGTCTGAAAGCTCACTGGCAAGAATTTGAAAATGACTTACTGCCCCGATAAATTTTCCAAACTTAAAGTACCTTGAAGGCGTGAAGTTAAATTCATCAGGTACAATGTATTTTTTAGTGCTTTCCCTTTTCCTCAGATTTTTGTATGAAAACTCAAAGGTCTTATTGGGATTTAATATATCGTGAAGAATCTTGAGTCTTTCTTCCCCACTTAAACTTTCCGCACGAACTCCCATACTCTTTAGATTAGATAATATATCTATCTCCAGTCTTTCGAGTTTTGATGTTGCCTGCTCTAAATTATCCGCTTCTACTGTAAATGTTACATACTTTGATTTTTTCAGTCCGTTATTTCCCTTTACAATCTGGCTTTTAAGCATCTCTCTAAACTCAAGACGTATATCGTCAAAACCGTCCTTTTTATCCGGTATCTGAATTGCCGACTTCATTTCTTCGTTTCGTCCAAGTTGATTGATATATGAAAACTCAATACTGATACTTGGATCAAAGGAGTTTAGAAAATTTGCAAACTGATTAAAAATCAAGTCTCGATCTTCATCTAAGGCAAGTTGGTAGTTAATATCCTGAAAGGCTATACTTTTACTAAAGTGCTTTTCGTCAAGCTGACATATACCGCTTTTTAAGAGTCTAAGATAGGGAATGGTATCTTCGACAGTATATCTTTTTGGTTCTTTTCTAAAAATAAGGTCAAGTAGCCCGCCTTTATCTTTTTTAGATTTTCCCTTATTTTTCTTTAAGTTCTGTCTTTGACTTCTTAACATCTTTTTGTTTTGTTCTAACTTTACCTGCTGAATCTTTCTTTTGTCTTTCAAGGTAAACCTCCTTTCTCACTCTTTTTTGTGGCTGATAAAACTTATGAAGGTAAATATATTTAAAATATTTCTCAAATGTCAGTCCGTCCTTTTCAAAAAGAGTGATGAAAAATATAGGGAGTGTGGACACAATGAGAAATATGACGGCTATATCATTTGGAACGACCTTTCGCATAAATAAATAGACTGGTAGTCCTACCAGTCCTGCGAGTGTGAAACCTATCATCTGCCTTTTGGTTAAGTTAAAAGCTACCTTTGTTTTTACCTTCTTTAGGTCTTTTGGGATTGGTACATACGCCATAACTTACCTCCCATCTTCTTTTTCCTTTGAAAGCTCTGCCATGTGTTCATAAACAGAGCCGATTTCTTCCTGAATGCTTTCTATCTGTTTATCTGTATTTTTGTTATATCTTTCCTGCAAAATACAAAAATCATTATGGCAGCGACCGATGTCTTTTGTTCTTTCTTCCAAGTCATTGATCTTGCTAAAAAGTTTGATTCTATCAATCACCGCTATAACACCTGCTCCGATTACTACTGCTGTAAATACTGTTTTTCTTTTGATCATCCTATCCTTCCTTTCTGTTAGTGTGCATTTAATACGCTTTTGGCCAGAGTTCCGCTCTTTAGCATCATTAGTCCCAGCAAAACCGCATATCCAAGTATCGTCATGGTACTTGTGTGTATATCTGTTATCTGTACTGTCTTAACTAATACTGCGTATATTCCAAGACAAACCATTAAAAAGAGTCCTTGTAGCCCAAGTGCAAATAGTCCTTTGATATAGTTTGTTCCAATTTGTCCCCACTCTTTGTTTCCCATTGTGGCAAATGGAATGGCTGAAACCGATGAGTAAACATAAATCTCAAACATTCTTCCGTAAACCACAAGCATGATTACAATGGAAATTACCTCTATGGCAACCTTTATGAGTGAGGTTTCAAAGAGAATCATGACAAGCTCTCCAAGCCCCTTTTCTTTTAAGGTATCCATCATTGCCACTATCTGATCTCCGGAAACGGTGGCAGAGGTATTGATTACCCCTGCCGCTTTGTTTACCATGTGCTGTGCCACATCAAAGACCGCCATTGAAAACTCAAAAGCATGAGATACTAACCATACAGCAATCCACATCTTAATGATGTACTTAAAAAATTCAAAGGTGTCCGTATCATGCATATTGTTCTTTTGCATTACCATATTGATAAGCTCAATACAAAGGACTGCTGTGATGATTAGTCCCGCTATGGGAATAATGACGGAATCGTTAATGCTTTTGATAAAGGCAAATACATCTCCGTTCCACCCCATAGGAGTTTTTCCTACATCTGTTGCAACTGCACCAACTTTATCGTTGATGTCAAGAAACATGGACTCTAAGTTTGCTTGGATACCGCCCAGTAGAAGTTCCTTAAAAAATTCTTCTATCTTGTCGAATATTCCAAACATCTAAGCTCTCCTTTTCTTCTTACTTGAGTACATTGGCAAGAAGTGGAATCAGCTTAAGTCCGATAAGGACAATACCGCCTCCTGCCATAAGCTGCTTTATGCCTAATTAGAGATTGTAAAATACTTGTAGTGTGTCTGTATTTCCTATGAAATTGTAGTAAATATCAATTGTTTGGGTGATTTCTCCATTCACTACTTCTTTTTCGTGAACATAGATTTTTGAGATGAGTTCGTTTAAGGTTTCTTTGTCCAGCTTCTTTATATCCCTATGTTTTTTTATGAGTTCAATCCATTTTTTGACATTAATATCTTCAAGATCTTCTTTAACAATCAATTTTTGATTATCTTCTATTCTTTGGTTTAGATAGTCTTGTTCGTTTTGTGATTTTTCAAGAATTTTTTGGAAGTTGCTTTCACTTATCTTGTTATCTAGCCAGTCATCATATAGTCTTTCAATCTTTTTAGTTAAGTCTTCTACTCTTATCTGATCTTCGTAAATCTTATCCATGATAAATTTTTGTTCTTCTTCATTATCAATTTCTCGTGATTTTTCAAGTGCTTTTATAATTTCTTTTTCGTCTTTTAATGCTATTTCTGCATTATTTCTAATATCTTTAAGCACTATCTCATAAAGAGTATCGTAATAAATTCTATGTTGACTACATAATGACTTTCCGTATCTTCTATAAGTGTTACAAGTGAGTAACTTTTCTCTTTTTTTCGATTTGTTTCTTCCAAGATTTAAAGATTTTCCACAATCGGGACATTTCACAATGCCTGCAAATATGCTTTCTTCTCCATTTTTAAATGGTCTTCTCCTGCTCTTTAATTTTTCATTTGCTATATTATAAATATCTTCAGAAATTATTGGTTCGTGTGTATTTTCTACTATTATCCATTCCTCTTTAGGTTTATCGGATAACCAACCTACTTTGAATTTATAATTAACTTTTTGACTAGCAATATGACCAATATAAACTGGGTTTTCAATAATTTCTTTTAGGGTTGTGCAGTCCCACCAATACTCTCCACCATCTACGGTCATTTCTAACTTAGTTTTTTTATTTCTAAGTCCTTTTTTTCTATTCCACCAGGTAGGTGTAGGTATTTTTTCTTCAAAAAGTCTTCTCCTAATTGCTTGTACTCCATAACCACTAAAAGCAAGATCAAAAATTTTTTCAACAATCCATGAAGTTTCATCATCGATTACTAATTTATGTGGATCATCATTGTCTTTCCTATATCCTATTGGAGCAAGACAACCAATAAATTTTCCTTGCCTTGCCCTTGTCATATAGGCAGATTTCATCTTTTTGGAAACATCTCTTGAATAAAACTCGTTTAAAACATTTTTAAAAGGAACTATTTCATTGTTTTCTTGAAAGGTATCTACTCCATCATTTAAAGCTATATATCTGACATTGTTCTTTGGGAAGAAATTTTCTGTATAGTACCCAGTCTGCAAATAGTTTCTTCCAAGTCTTGATAAGTCCTTAGTGATTACTATATCCACTTTTTTATTTTCAATATCTCTAATTAGTCTTTGAAATGATGGTCTATTTGTATTTAATCCAGTATATCCATCATCTATATATACATCGTAAATACTCCAACCCCTTGATTTTACATAGTTTTCTAAAAGTTCCTTTTGGTTTTGTATGCTGGCACTCTCTCCTTTCTGCTCATCATCTTTAGATAGTCTGCAATAAATTGCAGCTTTGAATGAAAAGTGATTTGAATTTGTTTGTATCATTTCCTATTCCTCCTTATTTGAGTTTTCGGAAATAACACAACTTTCTCTAAAACTATTTTTATTATAGCACTCTTTTTTATTACTATCAATATTATATTTGTTATACTCAATTTCATTAGTATTATTTAATTTGCTTGATTTTTTTATTAGTCTTAGAAAAGCGTCCGTATCTGTTCTTCTATCATCATAATTTCTTTTTACAATGTATTTTGTTTGTCTTTTTGTCATAGCTTATCCTTTCATACAATAAAAAAAAGGCGATTAGATTTTTAATTTTCTAATCGCCTTTTAAGTGTCATATTTATCTTTTTATTATATCTGGCATACTTTGATACCTTTTTAGACTTAAAGTCTTTAATAATGGCTTTCCACCTCTTTTTATCTATAAAGATTCTCCTACATCATAGTTCATTTTTTTGTTTAAACCTTTCTGTGTTAGTTTTTCTTTATCTTCTTCATACCATTTTAAGATTGTCGCATAGTGGTTTTGATAGGTCTTACCACTGCTTTCCATGTATCTTGATAGTTTATTTATCATTATTTCTGTGTGTGAGTTTAATTTTTCTTTAAGATTCTTATATTCTTCTTTGCTTAACCTTACATTTTTGAATTCTCCATAAAAGATGGGGGTGGACTGTTCTTCTCTCCCCTTATCTATACTAACCTTATCTAATCTACCCTTATCTATACTGGGTTGACCACTTGACAACCTTTGGTTAACCAGATGACAACCATCTTTTTCTTCTAAAATATATGCTCCATTTTCCGTTTGATAAAGCTGTTGTTTCTGCTCTATATACATTGTTGGCTTATATCTGTCTTTTCTAATATAGTTATTTATCTTCCAATGAGTAATGACGATTATTCCCTGATCAAAGACTATCACAAAGCCTTTGGCAATAAGTATTTTCAGGTCATCTTCATTAGCCCCGATAATTTTGATGATTTTCTTAGGATTATTTACAAAACCATCATCATCTGCCCTCATTGATAAATGAAAATACAGACATTGACTACTTAGTGGCATATCCAAAAATAAGTCGCTATCCACTATCTTTAGTGAAAACATTCTTTTATCTGCCATGCTCTCCTACCTTTCTTCAAATAAAAAAAGACGATAGTTTTTAATTCTACCGCCTTGTGTATTGCTATGATTTAACATAATTATATATTAAATTTTTAAGTCTTTATTATTTAACATCTTACTAAACATATCATGGTACATATCTTTAGAAGATTCTTCTATCTTGGTAATACTTGATATTTTATTTCCCGCATCCTTTGACGAAGCTCCGCAAAGATAAAAGGCTTCATTTTCTGTTCCAAAGTCTATTGCTATATATCTATCGTGATATTTTTTACCTGCTATCTTCAGTTTCAGGTCTATATTAGGATAGTCTTTTCTAAAATCATCTAAGATATTTTTTGTAAGCATATCCTTGTTCTTGACATTATCACTAAAGACTACGATTTGAGTCTTATCTCTTGCAGCTCTTAAAAGTTCTAATGTTTTAAGTCCGATATAGTTATCTATTACATAAATGCTTTTCTTTGCTGATTTATATATTTTTGTATAGGCAACATCAGCTTCTATCTTATCTCCATTCATCAAGAGGAAATGTTTATATGTTTCCGGGTCTATAAAATTATCCATTACCTTTTTTAAATCTTCTTTAGTAGCCAATGTGTTAATCTTACTATCTATCCTTGCAATATCATTTGTGTTTTGATTTGTTTGAATTGCTATTTGAACTAATTCCTTTGAGCTGATAAAATCTTGATTTTTAATGATGAAGTCTTTCATCTGCTTAAACATTCGTATTAAAGCCTTGCTCTGTCTAACGGCAAGTTCTCCTCTTAATACAGTCATAAGCATATAAATACCCTGCTCTGTAAAAGCATAAGGTAGTTTTCTACGACCGCCCCAACTTGATGTCGATTTTTTCGATATCAAGTTTTCAAACTCTGATTTCGTCAACTGAAACATAAAATCATCATCAAATTTCTCCGAATTGTTTTTTACTTGCTCGTTAAATCTTGTCGTTGTATATCCATAGATTTCAGCAAGCTCAAAATCAAGCATAACCTTTTGATTTCTTATATAGTAAATCTTACTTTTAATTGTAGTTTCATCTATAACTACAATTTCCTTGTTTTGTTCTGCCACAAAATTCACCTCCTATATATTTTTGGGGCTACAACTTGTAGCCATTTTCTCTTTATTTCATTTAGTTTACAGCTCTTAAGCCAATTATCCATAATATTTTCAAAGTCTAATTTCTATAATTATACCAAAAATGTTAAATCTTTTCTATCTCTCCCTCTCTCTCTTTATCTATCTCTATATCTTTCTCTATCTCTTGTCGGACATGGGTTGGACTCATTAAGGACAATGTCCTCTGTTTATTTTGTCTGTGAAAAATTCTTCTTTCAATTTTATCCAATAATATATTTTGTTTGTTGCCATATCTGCTCCTTTCTTGATTTTCGATAATCGAAATTCTTGATTTCCGATTTTCGAAATTCTGGACTTCTGCTTTTCGGAAGTCTAGTTATTATGGTTATTTAAGGGTGTAACTTTTCGTTACTCCCTTAGATTTCTCTGGTCATATCTTTTTTACTTGGTTTTACTTTTTCTTTTACTTTCCTTTTGACTTTCTCTTTTGTCTTATCCTTGTTCTTGGATAGGTCTTTGTATTTCTTTATTTGTTTTAGGATACTTTCTTTTTCTTTTTTATTTTCTTTGACTATGACTTGTTTAAAGGCATATTCCATTACTTTTATGTCTTTGGCTTGGAAGAATATTTCATAGTTTTGGCTTTCTTTGTTTTTCATTACTGAGAAACTTACTCCAAGTTTGTTTAGTTCTTTTTTTAAGTCTTTGAGGTCGCTTTGATCTATACTTATATTTTCTAGTTGTCCTTTCTTGTAGAGGTCTTTTATTTTCATTTCATCGCCCATAAGACTTTTGAGGTTTCCGTTTGCTTTTTCTAAAGTATCATTCATCTTTTTTCTTATTTCTTTGTCTAAGTTGATTGTTTCTTTTGCTGCCTTTATTGTGTATGTTATTATGGTTTGTGCTGCTTGACCTGCTTCTTTGCTTATTTCTTCGTTTATCATGCTTTTATCTCCTTTGTTTGAATTAAAAAAAGGGAAGTATAGGCTTTAATTTTTCTATACTTCCCTTTGCTTGTTTTTATTTGGTTGTTCTTGGTGGTGGAATGTTTTATTTTGATGTTTTTATAGCTTACTTAAGTATTTGTACCTTTTCTTGTTTTTCTGCTCTTATTTTGCTTTTCCACCTTTAGTAGTTTGTGTGTGTTCTTTTGTCTGATAGATAGTTTTTCATGTTGGAATATATAATCTGTATTTCTTCATTGTTCATTGCTTTTATTTCTTCTGTGCTTTTATAGGTTTTGTATTTTCCATCTTGATCTGCTTTTATGAGTTCATCTATTAGCTCTTGCCTTTTATTCATCTCTATTACCTCCTAGTTCTGCCTTTATTTTCTTGGTCATATTATAGCTTGGATAAGATATTTTTACCAGGTCTTATCTTTCTTGATTCATTTTCTTGTTTTTCATACTTTCTCTATATTCATTATCTTTATTAACTTGGTCTTGGAATTTTTTAATCTGTGCTATTACACTTGGTTTTTCACCTTGTTTTATTAACTTATCTATTTCTATGGATAAATCTATGCCAAGTTCTTTGTTTACAAAATCTACTGAATATTTTATATGATTAATTTCCTGGTATTCATCTTTTATCTTGTCTTTTTCTTTATTTATTTCTTCAAGATTTGCCATTAAAAGATTTTTTTCTTCATTCCATTTTTTAGGACTTAGTTTTTCCTTATCTGATAGGAGTTTTTTTAATTTCTCGCTTACTACTTTATATTGGTCTATATCCTTCTTATGTTTATTATAGAATGTGTCTTTGGTGAATAAATTTTTCTTTTGATATTCTTCATAAACTTCTTTTTTGGCTTTGTAGATTTCATAGTATAGAATTTTCTTTTCTACATCTTCCATTTCTTTATGGATTGTCTTTGCTTTTTTATTTAGCCTATAACTATTGGACTTTAAAGTTTCTATTTTTGTTTGTAACTGACCTATGGTTTCTATGTTATTTTTTCTTAAATAACTATATGCACTTGTTAGTTTCTTAAAGTCATATTTTTCTTTATTAGTTTTGGCATATCCTTTTAGATATTTACTTTTTTCTTTTTGAATTTCTGAATAAGTTAATAGATAGTTTGTTAGATTAAAAAGTTTAGGGTTGTCTATTACCTTATCTCTTTCTATATCCTTAAATTTTTCATAAGCAGTAGATAAGTTATCTAATAAATTTCCTATCCAACCCTTTAATGTTTTTATCTCTTCTTTTATTGTTTTTACAAGGTCGTTGTATTTTCTTATTTCTCTATTATAGTTTCCCTTGTCAGTTTCTATTCCCTTTCTTTCCATTGCACTTGCTGCTGATCCTAAATGGATTGTCGGTAGATAATCTGAATTTTGTCTTTTAAAACTCCTATGGTCTACTCTTTTTTCTATCTTGTTTTTTGCTAGATATTCATTGCAAAGGTCTGAAAAATTTTCTCTCCATTTTTCTACATTGCCTTTATCGTTCCAGGTTGTTAGTTCTACTTTTCTTGTTTTAGGTTTTCCATTTTTGTTTAATACTTTTTCTCCTTTTTCATCTAGGATATATTCTTTTTTTGACTTTGCTAAGAACTCTCCTTTTTCGTTTATGGGTCGCATTATGGTCATTATATGACAATGAATATTTCCATTTTTTTCTTGACTCTCATCATGAATTGCATAATCTACTATCATTCCTTGTGATGTTAGATTTTCTTTTATAAATCTTTCAACCAGGTTTTTATTTTCACTTAAAGTTAATTCTTTTGGTAGTCCTATTATGAATTGTCTTGCTAGTTGTGCATTAGAATTTTTTTCTGCCATTTCTACTTTATTCCATAAGGTAGACCTATCATTAAATTCTTTTGGTATATGATCAGGCAATATTATATTTTTTACTAATACTTTTTCTTTTCTTGTATAGTCATGGGTTACTCCGTCCCATTCATTTTTTATTTTTTCTCCACTTATATATGCTGCACTTGCTACTGCACTTTTGCCTTTTCCTCTTGATATTATGTTTACTGAAAAATGAAAACTGTCTGCCATTTTTATCACTTCCTTTCTTTTTTGTTGTTTTAGGTGGAGGCTTAATAGATTTTTTATAGCCACCTTGTGAATGAGCGTTTTGAAATGATAGAATAGAAAAAGCCGACTACTGAATTAATTTTTGTTGTTTCAGTATGTCGGCTTAATTGTTACTTTCATTTCAAATTTTAAAAGTCAAGGGCGAGCCTTAGCGAGTTTATTTACCCTTGACTTTTAAAAAGCGAATGATTGTTGCTCCCTGCAAGGGTTTGGCTCCGCAGGACGCAAGCACCCTTTAGGGTGTATAATTGCGCCCTTAGAAAATCTAAGGGAGATTTGATTATTATATTTCCCCTAATTTTCTCTTATTATTTTTAGTGTTTCTTTAAATTCTTTTGTCTTTGTTGCTTCTTCTAGTAGGATTTTTATTTCTTTATCTGTTAGTTCTTCTGAATTTTCTATAAGGCTTTCTAAGATTGCTCCTCTTGTTATGAGCCTACGTGTTCTTTCTTTTCTTTTTTTCACTATGTCTTGTTTTAATATCTTCTTTTCTTGATTTTTTAGTTGCCTTAATCTTTCTTCTGTATGGTCAATTTTATCTTTTATTTCTTTTGACTCTTGTCTTAGTTGTTCTAATTTTTTCATAAAAAACTCCTTTCTTGTATTAAAAAAAGACGATAGAGTTTTTAATTTCTATCGCCTAGGCTACTTTTAATTATTCTATTTACACAATCCTAAAATTTTCGCTTTATCTTTTATTATCCATGTCTTTCAATTCTTGTACTATATCATTAAATTCTTTTAAATCTTCTTTAGAAAGTTCCCATGTCAATGGAGTTGTAATCATAGGCACTCCCTCCATTGTAATATAAGGGTAATTTTCATAAATATAAAAATCTATCTTTGTACCTTCATTGCCGTTGGTAAATATAAAATGATAAGATTTTATTGCATCGTCAGGTATTTCTTTAAAAAAATTTTCGAATTTTTTATCATTAACATTTTCTACACTCATTTCTATAAAATCACTAAAATAATCTAACTCATCTTGTTTTTCTATTTCAGCAATTTTTATATCGTTAGAATCAAATATTTCAATCTTGTCTTCTTTTTTCTTGCTCTTACAAGAAGTGAGAACTATTAAAAAAACAAAAACAATAGTCATAAATGCAAATCTTCTTCTCATTTTGAACCTCCAGTTTAATAGTTACCTTCATTATTTTTCATTAAAAGTAACTCTCATTTAAATATCAACTTTTATCATCTTGACCCAACCCATGAATTAAAATGTTCTTCATAATTAAATCTAACAATTCTCAGGCTTTATTAAGACTAACCATTGATATAATCTCTTAGTAATTCTCCATAACCCTATCCCAATAATAGTTAGTAAAAATCCAACAATTACAGAAATAATTAGGTCTGGTAAAACTCCTAAACCAAAGCTAGGTTTAGTTAACCAATACAGGTCTATTCTAAATAATTTGAACACAAATTTCACGATGCTTCCAACTATAACAATTGGACCACTAATCATAAAAGCCCACCCAGTTATTCCTGTTATAGGAAATATAAATATCCATATACATGCAGCTATGGTATACCACTTTAAACTTTTCATAATAATCTCCTTAAAAGTAATCAAATTGTTCATATTATTATACCCGGTTTTTTCATTTTCTATTCTTAGTCTATTGGTTGCATAGTAGTATTATAGCAAAAATATTCCTATTTATTCTGTACTTGGGTATTTGCCAACAAATCACCCAAATGTCTTTTATCATTACGTATTAGACCCATTAATAATAGCAGTACAGCAAATCCCATGCCTATAAAAAACATGACGATAGCCCATACATCAAAGTCAGTATAAATTCCATGAATCGTACTCATATGTCCTATTTGCCATGGTAAAAATTTGATTACGTTTCTTATAAAGCTTGCTTTTAAAGATTTATGTTTATAAACAAGTTTTAACCCCGCTTTGCGTTTACCAAAACTCCCATCTTTTGAATAATCCAAATAAGCAAAAATCAAAACAATCGGAATAACTGATGTTAATAAAGCAATTAGTTGTGACTGTAGTTCGTTCATTTTCGGAATCCCTTTAAAAAACAGATGATAAACTGCCATGCTTACTCCAAATAACAATGCTAAATACAAAAGAATAAGTAGATAATCAAAAAACAATTCTTTTATTCGTTTTTTTAATGATATTGGATTATTATTCATAAACATAATTTATTTATCCTCATTTCTATGAATTTCTATAACATCTTCAATTCTGCAATCCAATGCCAGGCAAATCTTTTCTAATGACTCTAAGTTCACATAAGAGTTTTTGCTCATTCTTGAAACTATGTTACTTGTTATGTTTGCTGCTCTTTTTAAGTCTTCTTTGTTCATTTCTCTTTCTACCAATAAATGCCATAATGGTTTATAAGAAATTGCCATATTATTACCCCTTATCCGTTTTATTCATTAATTTATATTATATCATAAATAGGCTGATAAGTCACTTTAGCCTATTTTATACTTGTGCTTGCGTTAGTATTTATTGAGATAGTCCTTGTTTTTTTCTTTCCTCTATTATTCCATGCTATTCTCCTGTAAATATCCCCACATATAGAGCAGTAGACAATACTTGAAAGGGCGTATTTACTGGAATAGATTCTTCTTTTCCCTTTGCCACTTACCATATTAGCTCGTCTATCCATTTCTTCTTAGACTTGCATGAAGATTTCTTTTGATATGATCGCTTCGTGGCTATTTTCTATATAATATTGAGGTTCTTGATCCTCAATTTATTCTTTAATTATAATTAAGATATTTATCTAAATAGAAAAATGGCTTTTAGGATTTCTTCTAAAACCCCAAAAACCATTAATTTCAACACTTTTATAGCCTATTATCTTATTTTCCTTGACATCAATACCACCGTCTCCACATGCCCTGAAGTTCCAAAGTTCCGTAACTTTTTATGATTAATTATACTGAAAGCAATTTGATATAATTCTTGTTTATTCATTTTCTTCTCCAATATTATTTAGCTTAATAATACGTTATTCTTTTTTCAAAACACTAAGTTATTCAGTTCACCATCAAGAACTTTTATAGTTTCATTTCTTTCCTTATCCTCTTGATTGTCATATAAAAGTTGTTCAATAAACTCCCATATATCTTCTAGTTTACGTCTAATATGATAGAATAACAAAGCATCCGTATTGATTAAAAAATCTTTGTGTAATTTCAGGTATATGTTCATAAATACATCATAATATGGCTTATCAACAAAAAACATGAGATCAGCTTTTACTGGAGCCAATTTCAAGCCTTCCCAGTCAATTAGAACTAACTGCTCATCCCGTTGCATCAAGTTCCAATTATGAATATCTGTATGGCATAGGGCCATTTTAGGATTACTTCGTCTTAGAATCTCCGACAGTCCTTCAACTCTGTCAATAGATTGTTCAAGGGGTTTTATGTGTGCCCCAAGCAAGCATTTTAAGTCCATGGGAAGACTGGCGCATTCTTTACGCAATACTTGTTTTAGCTGTTTCAGAAATGGCAAGCTAAAATCTTCCCTAATTAGTTGCACATATACCTACTATATCAATAAATTTTGAGTTATCATTGACTATATTAGTTGCTATTATCAGAATAGTCGTCGATAACTATATTTTCGTGCAAATATGCAAATAAGTAAAATGATAGTTATGTTATATCATAATAATTGAAAATAATAGAATGCATTTTTCAATGTAATAAGATTAAGCGTTCTCTTAAAGTTAGAGAACGCTTAATTATTTTTAATTTATTGAAATAATTTGTAACTATTGAAAACAGACAAAAATTGTTCATTGGATAATTTATCAAGATCAGTAACATTCGCATGCTTCAGCACCTGTCTTAATTGATTTTTAGTAAAAAGAACATGATATTCCCTGTTTACCCATTTATAAACGAAAAATCTATACTTTTTGTAGTCCTTCTTTAAAATAAATGGTTTATGCCTTTCAAGTACAATCAATACAGAATCTACATTAGGCTTAGGGTGAAAATATGCTCGTGGCACTTTTTTAAGAATTTTTATATCCATTTCCACCATTAACAGCAAACCTAAAGCTCGTTGGGTATTTTGCAACCTTTTAGCAAATCCCCTCTCTACAATAAGGTAGCTATATTTCGCTTGACTATCAAAAGCAATCTTTTTTACAATATCAGTACTAATATTGTAGGGAATATTACCAAATATTTTATAGTCTGTATTTTTAGGAAAGCTAAACTTCAAAATATCCTCATGAATAACTTTTATATTCTGAAAAGGTTCAACTGCTTTTTTCGTGGCATGACATAAACCTTCATCAATCTCTATAGCATTCACCCGTTGACTCATTTCCACAAGTTCCTTGGTAAAATGTCCTTTTCCTGACCCAATTTCTATTATTTTATCTTGTTTATTGATATTCGTATATTTTAATATTTCCTTTACATGCTTTTTAGATGTAATGAAATTTTGCGTATTTTTCGGGTTTTTCTGTTTCATTATAAACTTCTCCTTGCCGGTTATAATGAACTAATCTTAAGAGCTCATTATAACCAATTATTTTTGGTTTGGTTGATAATGAAATCTCTCAATAACAAATATAGAAAACATACCCATACCTTTACCTCCTTTAATTTTTTTCATTATAAATGAGATAAAGTAATATCTACTACTGCAATACATGTACACATATTTAACTCCTCCTTATGCAACTGATTATATCACTTTTAATTTCTCTATTCAATAAAGTTCTGTGCTAATCTACCTCACCCTATGGATTTTTAATCCCGAAACATCAAATGTCATCTGTCAAATGCCCTATTTAAAAGGGTCAAAAAACGGTATTTTTTAGCCTGTTTTTGACCCAATTTTCGTACTCAAACCACTACATGTTGTGGTTGACTCCTATTATTCCTTGTCCAAACCACAATACGTCATCAGAATTGCTGCTTCAACGTGGGACGAGTTGATAGAATTGATGTATTTATGATTTTTAGCGAAACTGTTGTATATGGGAACATATCGACTAATTTGTACGTTCGTGGGAACATAACGACTAGCTTTCTAATGGTCGCCAAAAGAATCGAAATATAATTCTAGTTTAGAATACTTCTATCCTTATCAAATATATGAAACTGTAATAATAAAATTTAATTGCTTTCATCGACTAATGTTAAAACCTACAACACAAGAATTTAAATCATTAGATTACACTATTTACTATTCAATCAATTTAAGCTCCTTCATTCATATCCCTTCTACTATACCCCAAGAAACCTATTACTATTAAAGCAATGCTAATTATAGTAACTGTAAGAAAAACTGATGCTTCAAAATCATCCATTGGCATTTGAGGCATCCAACTTTGTATAGCAGTATTTAAAAACCATTCCGGGAGGTCTATTAAGCCGCTAAAATAATTTAATAAAAAAGAGAATGTAAGATAAATATACACTATTTTACCTAGTTTCGGTGCCCATCCAAGAGCTAACGCTGCCAGACCTATAAAGAATAAAACAGTAGGGAAAAGGTTAAAGCCAGCAGCAAAAAAGTCAACTATATCCATCTCTCCGCTATTCCCCATCGCAGAGATAGCAGTACCTCCAAGACTACCTGCTGCTAATAAAACTCCTAATAATCCGCTTAATATCGATAACCCTATACTAGTCCAATATAATTGACTGCGGGTTACTTTTGTTGCATAAATCTGACTTAAGTGTAATCGTCTTTCTTCAGAAAAGAGTTTATTTACAATCGCAATTGGTAGAATGGAAACTAAACCAATCAAAACCATCATAACTGTGCCTGTGAATGATTCTTCAATAGAAAATCCTGTATGAGAAAACATTTGTTTCATCATTTCATTACTTTCTAGGAATGTCTGCATATCTCCATAAATCGAACCATAGGCAGCACCCATAACAACATATGCGATTAACCAACTAATAATGACACCTTTATTAATATTTATAAATAATCCTCGGACGGACAGCAAAGACTGCTTTGCACTTTCACGCCCTTCTCTTTGCGGTAAATATCCAGCCCCCATATCGCGGCCACCTTCAAGTGAAAAAGCTATGAACACCACTATTATACTGAAAATTAAAGCAAAAATAAGTGGAAACCAATTATTATCTGTAAAAGGAAAAGTTAAATATGTCCAGCCCAAAGGATTCATCATAGATAAGTCAACATTGGAGACATCTGTTCCAGCACGAACAATGTATAGTAAGCCTACAATTCCTAATGATGATCCTGTTGCAGCCGATGACGTGGGCATAATTTGTGCCATTATTAGAGCAATCCCAGCACCAATAATCCCTGCCATTCCAATTGATGCCCCGTATAACACGGAACCAAAAATAGAAATCGTATCGGCACCGAAACTTATCATTACTACTGCAATAAAAAGTGCTAGTATACCATTGATAAAGACTATCTCTGCTATTGCTGCAAGAGAATTTGCCTGACGACCTATTTGAAAGGAACGCAGTAGCTCAGTAAGGCCAAGATCTTCTTCTTTACGAGTATGACCTATCACGTGTAAAATAGACATTATCATCGCAAACAAACCACAAAACAACAACATTTCATGTGCATACATTGCTCCTAAGGTATAATCAGCTCCTGTTTCAACTGGGGTCGGCCCTACCATAGATATCATTGCAGGGTTTTGCAAAGTTTCGAACATGCCGACTAAACCTTGCCCTTTTGCTATTTCTTTGAAAGCTGGAACAAATCCAGCCGAAAACATGCCAAGTCCCAATACCCATATAATAATTTTTTTCCAATCTCGTTTTAAATACTGTAAAAACAATATGTTCCAACGAGCAAATTTTTCTTTCATAATAATTTTTCCACCTTCCCACGGTTTAGCTTTCATAATGACGCATAAACAAATCTTCAAGTGTTGGCGGTATAGATTCAAACCTTGTGACACCTAATTTGCTAGCTTCAATTAAAATACTATTGAGATATTGATTATCGACAGAGAATGTTGCTTGGCTATCATTTTGAACAAAATCATGTACTCCATCTACAAAAGCCATTTTTGATACGTCTCCACTTGTCACTAAAGTGACAGTAGACCTAGTTAAATGTCGTAATTCATCAAGGGTTCCAGTTTCAACAATTTCACCTTGGCGTATAATTACAACCTTATCTGTTAATCGTTCTACCTCACTTAAAATATGGGAGGACAATAAAATAGCTTTACCAGATGCTTTAATTTTTTTAACTTCTTCTTGGAAAACTTGTTCCATTAGAGGATCAAGGCCAGATGTTGGTTCATCAAAAATATATAAATCAGAATCAACAGATAATGCTGCAATCAATCCAACTTTTTGACGATTTCCTTTTGAATATCCTTTGGCTTTTTTCTTAGGGTCTAATTCAAAACGTTTAATTAAATAATCGCGCTTTTCTTTATCTCCACTACCATGTAATTTAATGAAGAGATCGATAATTTCTCCTCCCGTTAAAGATTCCCAAAGGGCAACATCTCCAGGGACATAAGAAATTCGCTTATGAATTTCAAGGCTATCCTTCCAAACATCCTTACCGAATATCTCGGCAATACCAGCATCACGTTTTATAATTCCTAATAGGGCACGAATAGTTGTAGATTTCCCAGCACCATTAGGACCAATAAACCCAACCACTTCCCCCGATTTTATCGTGAACGAAACGTCACGCAATGCTTGAAATTTACCAAACTTTTTTTGTAATCCTTGTACTTTTACTATATCGGTCATAATATAGACACACTCCTTTAAAATTTTTTAGATAAAAATCTAAAGCTATTATATTTTCATTTCAATACACCTTTAATTTAGTTTTATTTATAAAAGCTGTATTTCAGTAATTCGGCATAAACGTTCCACTCTTCTAGATATTTCTCTCCAAATCTACCAATATCATCAAAGGTAAACAATTCCTTTAGTCCTTTCTCTCCTACACCAAACATCGTCCAATTCAAAATCTCAATTGCTTTTTCAATATCAACTCCTTCCCTGAATTTAGAGTAATCAATGTCTTTATATAATTTATTTATGGCTTGATTATAGATTGGATTGAGCCTTTGTTTAATGATATCCTTTACTTCTACAGACTCCTCTTGTTTAGTTGATGCCAAGAATTCAAATGCCTGTGGGTACTTTTGTTGAACATAGAACTTTTGTAAAGCAACTCTTTCGATTCTTTTAAATAAATCAGTTTCAGACAAATCAATTTCTTCATTTAGATTCACGATTGCTTTACTACTATACTCAATCAAGTACAAGTAAAGATCCTTTTTACTGTTAAAATAGTTAAACAGCGAGCCTTTTGAAATATTAGCTCTTTTTACAATTTCGTTAGTAGATGCTTTTTCAAAACCATTTCGAACAAATTCTTTTATAGCTGCGTTAATAATTTGCTTTTGTTTTTCTGGTTTTAAGTTATTAAATTTTGAATAAATGATCAAAACCACCTTTCTTTATAAACCGATGACCTAACTGGTCATTTCCTCTTCACTAAAATTGTCTTCAAAACTAATAATATCATTAGGGGTGCAAGATAGAGCCTTACATATTCTTTCTAAATTTTTAAATGTAATTGGTTTATCCTTGCCCATTTGTGCCATAACATTTGTTGTAAGTCCTGCCATAGCTATTACATCTGTTTTCTTTAGTCCTTTTTTTGCTAACTGTATCCATAATGGTTTATAGTTAAGTGCCATAATATCCCTCTTTTTCTGTTCATTAGATTTATTTAATTATAGCATAAATATTGATTTCATTCAATCTTACATTGGTTTAGTGTTTTGTTTTAGAGAATTTGTTGTGTTATCCCGTCCTTATTTTGCCATAAATTGCTTAATACCTTGAGATTTTGCACCCGATAGTGATAGGTAATCCTTTGATGTTATCTCCGGATTTTCCCCCACTTCACACCGTGCATGCGACTTTCACCGCACACGGCGTTCCATCACAAGAAAGATTTTCACGTTTTAACTAAGACTTACACACTTCGTAACAAATTATTTTTTTCTAAATTAGTGGCAATCCTGCCATTTTTCTAAGCTTATTACATTTCTCGATCTGCTTGACCGTTAAGCCAAGCTCTTTTATATATTTTTGGATTGTATCTTCTTTTGTTGCATGGATAAGTATATGAACTGCTTCTGTAACAAGAATTAAGTTGCTATAACTGTCTGTACCGCCTTGTTCAAGCGGTATCTTGTGATGGCAATGTATATCATTTGGTGTAAGTTTTACACCTGTTACCCCACATCTGCCATATTGAGCTGCAAAGAGCGAGATTCTGTTGTCTGCAAACTCTATACTCTTATCAAGTACAGGATGTCTCATCAACCAAACAAGTGTATCTACATCAATTTGCAGATTTTTATGAATAAAAGCTCTGCCCTTTACAGTGTATTTATTTACAACCTTTTTCTTGTGTTTTGCGTCCTTTGTCCTAATATATCCAACTGGAATTAGCGGATGTCCATTAAGGAAGCGAAGCTGTTTACTTTTTCCATATTTTTCTTTGATAAATCCTTTGTTTAGCGTTCCACTGGTTTTAATATCAAGTCTGTTGTTCATCTGCTTTTTAATGTGAAAGGCTATTTTAGCAAAGTCCAAACTTACATTTGTTGCTATTTGGTAGTAATTATGCAAGCCTGAAACAGTGGCATTATACTTGGCTATTGCTTTGTACTGTTCCTTTTCGTTTGCAGGTCTTTTTATATCCGCCACACATTTAGAAATATTTTCTTTTGCATTTTTCAGTGCCTTATCACTTATATGCGACTGTACAACAAACTTTTTGCCTTTTGGTTTAACCTTCAGCTTGAAACCTAAGAACTCCGAATACCTTTGTTTTAGATTTGTTATTTTAGATTTTTCTTCACTTACATTTAGTTTTAATCTGTCTTGCAACCATTTTGTAACTGCCTGATAGGTTCTTTTTGCATCGTAGTAATTACGGCAAAATATCTTAAAATCATCAGCATACCTTACAATATATATTTCTTTTAGGTTGCTTGTTCTTAAAGCTCTGTAAGTATGGCTTTTTATCTCTGTTCCTTGACTGTTCGTTCTCTGTTTATATGGATAATGCGTGGGCATTGTCAGCCATTGAGATGAAACCCACCAATCTAATTCGTTCAAGACTACATTAGATAGTAGCGGTGATAATATTCCGCCTTGTGGTGTTCCCTTTGTTGGTGTAATTACCTTTTTATCGGGCATAACTATGTCTGCTTTAAGCATTTCCTTAATGATACAAAGTAACTTTTTGTCATGGATTCCTAAATTCCAAAGCTGCCTTATGAGCTTTGCATGATATACGTTATCAAAAAATCCTTGTATATCAATATCGACTACATAGTGTAAGTGCTGTATCTGCATTAGTCTTGCACATTCTGCAATAGCGTGTTCCGTACTCCTGTTAGGTCGAAACCCATAGGAGCTGTCATGAAACTTGGCTTCACATATCGGCTCTAATATTTGCAAGATACATTGTTGTACAATTCTGTCTACAATAGTCGGTATTCCTAAAGGTCTTATTTTCCCATTAGGCTTTAGTATCTCCACTCTCTTTACAGGGCGTGGCTTATACCAATGAAACTGTTTTTGTATGAGAGAAATGTATTCTTCTTCATTTAGCCTTGATAGATGTTTTATTGTTCTGCCATCTACTCCGGCTGTATGACTGCCTTTGTTCCCTTTGATACTGCGATAGGCAAGTTTTATATTTTCTCTTGAAGTTATCAACTCCATTAAATTTGAAAATACTTTATTCTTACTGCTATCTTCATATAAATCATCAAGGACTTTTTGCAAGTCATAGTATTCCGTATAACGGATTTTGCTTTGTTTCAGTGTTTGTTTCGAAGTGGACACAGTCACCATCTCCTTTCGGATTTGATTTTCTTTGTCATACTCGAAGCTGTGTTTGTCTTAATTTCAGTTCTTGTACTTTCCTGTGACTGGTGGCTATCCCTCCACGAACTTATTATTTTCGCTTCATAGGTACTGTGCCACCGCTTTCACCAAGATAAAGAACGGTTATATGCTGTTTTTACAGTCATTTTCCCATTCAACACTTCTTTAGCATTAGACTGCTTCCGTGTTCTTGGCTTACCACGTTCCGACAATCTTATCATTGAATACGTTTAGGTTCTTCCTCTAAGCCTGTGTTTAGTTTTCACCATATCGCCTGTAACGATATATGGATTTTCATAACAACCATTCTTACTCATCCACAAACACCCCATCTTTGATGGGAATTGCCGTTAGGCAAATTCAAACGTTTAGACCCTTACATTCGGAAGTACGTCAGTGCTTTGGTATACACATTCTCACCATGCGTATTCGACACCCGACATATAGGTAGCACCGTCCACCTCTGGACAGCTTTCGTATCTGATGTTAATATCAGTCTTACGGCTACTCTCTGCCGACTTCACCGAGCTTTTGACAATGAAATAGTCTAATATTCATTGCCAATCGGAGTATCAGTGTAGGCATTTCAGGGCGTTACCCCGTCATTCTACCTATCAGATTGCCAGTTCTCCTAAGTTTTGAACTTTCAGTCCTTCGACTTAGTGCATAAGCTTTTTACTTATGAACGTGTCGCACGATTGTCATTCCCATAACCTTCCATCAGGTTGATAACACCCCATGCTCCAAGTCCTGCACCTACTGCCATTACCAAAATCTTTAATACATTAACTGCCTGTGTAAAAAATTCCATAATTTATTCCTCCTCGCTTTCTTCTTTCTTTTCAATCTTGTTATATGACTTCACTACAAAGTTTTTGTAAGTCTTTCCCTCTTTTTCACGCTTCTTAAAGTAACCAAAGATATGAATCAAATCGCCTTTTTCAAAGTCCTTTGCTTTCTCCGATTTTTCTCCATAGGCTGCACAGTTGATATACTCCTTGCCTTTCCCGTACTTTTTTACAAGCGTGAAGTTTGCAACCTCAACAGTTTCTCCCTCTTTGTCAAAACTTGAAAAAGTTGGTTCCGCCAATAAATTGGCATTGATGTTAATCATTTCTTGCTTCATTAAAAATTTCTCCTTTTCGTTTAAATAAAAAAAGCGACCGGAATTTTTTTCCAATCGCTGATGCTCATCCTATTTACTTTTTTCTTAGTGGGACTTCGTATTCTTATCATCTTACCTCCTGACTTTGAGTAATAAAAAAGCAGCAAATCTATGTTTTTTAGACTTACTGCAATCTTGTAATAACTGTTTCTCTATTTAATTTTGCTTTCCCTTTTCGCTTCATATAGCTTTCTATGTCAAACAAATTTTTCTTGTCATAGTCCTCAAGCAGCTTATAGTTCTTATGCTTTGTAATATCGAATTTATCTGATAGAAAAGGTCTGACACCACGAAGTTGAAAAATACATTTACCGCCGTCCATGACTGTAATTTCATCTTGACTCATAAGCTCCTTACCTGTCTTTTGATAATTAAGTCCAAAACTCTTTTGATTGCTCCTTGTTTCCGATGTGTTATATAAATCTATCGTTTCTTTTCCCAGTGTTTCGGAAAGTTCCTTTAATGTGGTCTTTTCCTTGCCACCAAGAAACAAGGTACTATCACAGTTGCCCACAATTGTGTCAGCATTATCTTTATAGATTGCCTTTAGCTGAGATTGTGCTTGAAGAATTATACTCGCTGATATTTCTCTGGAACGGATTGTCGCTATCAGTTTTTCAAACTTTGGAATTAAGCCGATGTTTGCAAACTCATCAAGTAGGCATCTTACATGAACAGGTAATCTTCCTCCATACACATCATCTGCCTTATCACACAGCAAGTTAAATAGCTGAGAATACATAATAGATACCACAAAATTAAAAGTATCATCTGTATCAGAGATAATGACAAAGAGTGCTGTCTTTCTATCTCCCAGTGTATCAAGCTCAAGTTCATCTTCACTCATTAGTTCTCTAAGCTCTCTTATGTCAAAAGGGGCAAGTCTTGCTCCACAAGATATTAGAATAGACTTGGCAGTTTTCCCCGCAGCCAATTTGTACTTTTTATATTGCTTCACTGCAAAGTGTGTCGGTTCTTTCTTTTCCAATGCTTCAAAGAGTCTATCAATCGGATTCATGTAGGTTTCATCATCTTCTCTTACCTCTGAAGCGTCTATCATATCAAGTAGTGTTGCAAAGTTCTTTTCTTCTCTTGGAGCCTCATACCAGATATATCCGATAAGTGCCGTATAGTAGAGTTTCTCAGCTTTCACCCAAAAGTCCTCACCTGCTTTTTCTCCCTCGCCCTTCGTGTTTGCGATGATTGTCTGAACAAGCTTTAGAATATCTTTTTCAGAACGGATATATGCGAATGGATTGTACTTCATAGACTTTTTGAAGTTTATGGTATTTAGAATTTTAATCTCATAGCCATTATCTTCAAGCATCTTGCCACACTCAAGAACTATTGTTCCTTTAGGATCGGTTACACAATAGCTACTGTGCATTTGCATTAAGTTCGGTTTTACATAAAATCTCGTCTTGCCGGAGCCTGAACCTCCTATGACAAGTACATTCTTGTTTCTTGCATACTTTGGATTAGCTGGTCTGCCGTTCATAGTTAATCGTTCTGTTTGAGTAAGCAAGATATTGTTTTGGAACTTTTCATCCACATAAGGCTCTATATCTTTTCTCGTTCCCCATCTTGCTGAACCATACTCTTTTCCCTGTCTGAACTTTTTTGCATTTTTGCCTTTGCTGTAGACAATGAATTTAATTAAAGCTGCTACTCCTATGCCTATTAGAATATCAGTTAGATGAATGCTTGGAATAAAGCTCATGGTGTTAAGCTCTAATATCCCTTGAAAGATTTTGTCTATTACATCGCCACCAGTATAGGCTCGTATATGGTGAGAGAAGATATTTCCAACATAGAAAAATGCAAGATAGGGAATGTTCTGCTTTAGAAACTTTGCCTTATCCTGCACCTTAAACAAGCCTTTGTTGTCCTTTAGTATTTTCTCTATCATAGGCTCTGCTCCTTTTGCTTGTTCTTGATTTTATCTTTAGAAACAGAATTTTTAGCCATCTCCTTAAACTTCTCAATGTTTTTATGAATAGATTCTTTCCTTTCCGTTTTCTTTTCTGATTCTGAAAGGGCGTGCTTAAATGCTTTGTCCATCACTTTCATATCTTTTGCTTGAAAGAACACTGAGTATTTACCTGATTCTTTATATTTCATTACCGAAAACTTAACTCCATATCTGTTCAGTTCTTTTTTCAGTTCCTTCAATTCTGTTTCTTCTACTGGTATCTCTTCAAGCTGTCCTTTTTTAACCATATCTTTTAGTTTTACTTCATTCCCTTTACTCCCAACGAGCTTTTCAAGTCCACCGATTTTTTCTGATTCTTTCAGTAATTTCCTTATCAAATCCAAAAGTATCTTGCCTGTTACTTTGCCGGCTCTCACTTCCATGTTGAGCGTTTTTCTTGCAATTTCTTCATTGATCAAGTCCTTTCACCTCCGTTCAGTAATCTATCTTTATTGCGAGTTAGCTTATCTCTTTGAATAAACTTTCTGAAATCCTCGCCTACAACCATAACGGGAATACACATTTCAATAATTCTTGAATAGATTCTTTGATATTCAACACTGTCCTTGCAGTTTTGAATTGTGTCGTAGGAAAGATTTGTTGTGAAAATTGTTGGTTTCTGTTTTAGGTACCTGCTATTGACAATGTTATATACTTGCTCTTTGGCATAGCTTGTATCTCTTTCTATTCCCAAGTCATCTAAAATCAGAACAGAAGTGTTTACGAGAGATTCAATGTATGCGTTTTTATCAAAATCAAAACCTCCCTTTTGCAGTTCATTGATAATCTGTGCGAAATTTCTAATCTTAACACTTATTTGATACTGTTCAATAAGGCTATTTGCAATGGAGCAGGTAAGATAGGTCTTTCCGCTTCCTACAGAGCCATAAAAGAGAAGTCCGATATTTTCTTTTTTCATTTTCTCATAATCTTCTACAAAATTCTTTGCAATCATGAGGCTTTGATTTTCTTCTCCCTGATAATTTTCAAAGGTATATGACCACTCCCTCATGGAATTGAAGCAGGTTCTTTTTAACCTTTCAATTTCCATCTGTTTTTCTCTTCGTTTCCTTTGTTTCTCTATTTCTCTATCGCATTTACAAGCTACTCTTAATATCATTTTATTTCCAAAAAATTCCATTACATCACCGTCTTTTCTTTCGTGGCAGACTTTACAATAGGCGTGTCCATCTTTGATGTATTCTTTTTCAGAATCATAGGCAAATTCTACATCCTCTATCATTATTTTTTCTAATTCTCTTTTCATAAATGTTCTCCTTTGTTATATTCCTCCCATGTTGGGACATTTGATGTTTTCGCCTGCTTGCTTTTGCCCTGATCTTTATAAAACCAAGAAAGGATCGTCGCTTTATGGTCTTTATAGATCTTTCCGGTACTCTTGATATATGCAGATAAGCGTTCAATGTAATTATCAAGCTGTGCATTTAGTTTAATTTGTAAATCAGAAATATCTTCATCAGTTAAAAATACATTTTGAAATGTTCCAAGTCCATTTTCGCAAAAACTATATTCTCTCTTACTATACTTACTCTTATTATTCTCTATATAGTTAGAGTCAACATTTTTAACTTCCTGAAGTTCATTTTCTTTACTTCTGAGGTCAACATCTTTTACTTCTGAAGTAAAGTTTTTTGACTTCTGAAAGTCATTTCCTTTTGCTTGAAATACACTCATAAAGTCTTTTACATAAATGATATTAGGTTTTCCAAGTCCAAGCCTTACTCTTTCAATCAGTCCGATTCCTTTTTTACTGTCTAACTCATCCAATGTTTTTATGGCTGTCGGCTTTGAGATGTTTCTTCTTCTCATAATTTCTTCAACGGTAAAATAGATAAATACTCTATTTTCTTTGTCTATCCAGTTATTCTTAAAAGATATTCCCGTTCGTTTTAGAAGCATGGAATAAAGGATAATTGCTTCCGCTGACAACCCCTTAAATTCTTCTCCATCAACTAATATCTCCGGCACTTTAAGAAAATTAAATCTCTCTGCTTCTCTGTTATAGAAATAGTCAAAGTCCATCGCTTCACCTCCTCTCTTAAAATTTGCAAAGAAAAAGACGATAGTTTTTTTCTCTATCGCCTTTGGTTACCATTTGTATTAAATTTTTTAGATTGATTTTATCTCTTCATTGATTCCCTGAAAGAATGCTATAACGGTTGCTCCAATCATCGGTACGCCGTATGGACTAACTAAAAATCCAATAATCAATGCTTCGATTCCGATGGTAACTTCTTTTTGTAAGAAAGATGCTATTGCTCCAAATATGCAAAACATCATCAGCAAATATAGCAGTGCCGTTCCTATTCCGAGTAAGAATGTCAGAAAGGCTGTGAGAATACTAAGCAGGAAGCTGATTGGGAAAAAGATTATTTTTATTACCCATCTCATAAAATATCTTCCCTTTCTATTCAATCATTTTGAAGTGTCTCAAGGCATCCATGATGGCTTCTTCTTTTTCAGGTGTACACTGTGGAATAATTTGTTTCTCCTTTTTAGACTTGTTGTAATGTTCTCGTAATTCTATTCCACATTTCCTTTTTATCTGTGCAATATATAATGTCGAAACTTTTAATTCAAATTTATTCCAAACATATTCTTTGATTTGAGCATATGTTGCCTTACTTTCAGCACTTGTCAAATCAAGCTCATCCAGCTCAATTTCAATATTTATATGCTTATCGACATCAAGTTTGGACAAAAGTGCTACCGTCTCCACATGGCTTGAGTGGTCAGTATTGATAAAATTTGAAATTTCTCAAAAGCCTCGTATGTGGAAATATGTCCACTAATTAATTATAAACCTTTCTAGATATCTTCATAGTTTCCATGCTTACCAATTTTATTTCTGTAAGACCTTGAATTAATAGAACTTTCTGCTATAATATAAGTAAGGAACAAGCCCTTGCCATACGTGGCGGGGCGTTTTTTTATGAGGTGTGCATATGAGTAAACCGTTTAAAACTTATGATGAACAAATTGAAATACTCTCAAATAGAGGTTTAGACATTAATAATCCAGAATATGCTAAGATTATTTTATCACAAGTTAATTATTATAACCTTATCAATGGCTATAAAACTCCATTTTTAGACAATAAATCTTCTAATGAGGTAGAAGATGTATATAAAGCTGGTAGTAGTTTTGAAGAAATTTATGCTCTTCATGAAATGGATCGTGAATTAAAAGAAGTGATTTTTTCTTCTCTGCTCCGTTTTGAGAAACTTCTAAAAACATCCTGTGCTTATCATTTTTCAGACTTATACAGAGATGGACTATATCCTTACTTACAAATTGAAAATTATTCTGCATCAAAGCATCAGCTAAATTATGTTTTGAAAAATATAGGGACATTATCCAATGCCATAAGTAGAGAAAATAAAAATTCAAATGGCAAGAAACCTATTAAGCATTATATAAAAAAGCATGACCACATCCCTCTTTGGGTTCTTGTAAATTTCCTTACTTTAGGAAATATATCTTATTTTTATAATTCCCTAGATGAATCTCTTCAAAATAAAATTGCTAAAGATTTTGGTGAGAGATATAAAGAGAGTTACCAGTCTAAAGAAAAAATTAGTAAAACTGAACTTATAGATATAATTAAAATCTGTAATTTTTTCAGAAATGTTTGTGCCCATGATGAAGTCATGTATTCATTCTCATTGAATAAAGCTGGTCAAACTGCTATATTTGAAAAGTTTTTCAATGAGAATTATACTGGAAAAAATTTACATGATTTAATATTGGTCCTTAAACTAGTTATTCCCGAAAAAGAATACCAATCTTTAATCTCATCAATTAGCTCGATCAAAAATAAATATGAAGATAAATTTACTAGTATATCAATTGATGCCATATTTGCAATTTCAGGATTTCCTAATAAGTAGTTATTAACTTAACTACTTATTTTTTTATTTGATCACGATTATCCTCAATTGCTTATGATAATATTATACCAATTATATTAAGTCTATTAAGTAAAATCAAAAGACCCGACTTGGTCCGCATTATACTAAGAGGCGTGTCGGGTACTGTTAGCTTTATTTTATATTTCAACTTCAAGTCCAGATTTAAATATTACTTTCAGTTTCTCTTCATAAACCACTATCTTATCCACTAGTTTTCTTACCAAATCTTCATCATAGCTTTCTATTCCCAATTTCTGATTATCCAAAAACTCTTCTAATTCCATTAGTCTGCTTTGTTCATTCTTCTCTTCCGCCATATTTAGGAGTATCTTTTCTTTTTCATTCCTTAATTCTTCCACTCTATCTGCAAGGTCTGTATAGTCTTTCTTGGCATTAGCTACTATTAAAAGCTCTTCTTGAACCACCAGCATTTCTTTGTCTATTTCTTCTATTCCACTACTTCCATTACCTGTGATGGTTTTTTCTATATTCTCTTTTATTATTTCTTTTAATTCACTGCTTTCAGATATAAGTTGATTGATGGCTTCTACGACTGCCTCTTGTAGATCAGTCTCTTTTATTGTTCTTGCTTCACATGCTTCTGGTCCATGGGTTACTCTTGTACAGCATCTCCAAACGGTGTACTTTTTCCCTCTGTTGTTCCATGCTATTCTCCTGTAAATATCCCCACATTTAGAGCAGTAGACAATACTTGAAAGGGCGTATTTGCTTGAATAAATTCTTCTCTTTCCCTTGCCGCTCACCATATTAGCTCGTCTGTACATTTCTTCTCCAACTCGCATAAAGATTTCTTTTGGTATGATGGCTTCGTGGCTATTTTCTACATAATATTGAGGTGCTATTCCATCATTTTTAACTCTTTTCTTATTTAGAAAATCTACAGTATAAGTCTTTTGTAAGAGGGCATCCCCCATATATTTCTCATTGGTTAATATTTGATTGAGGTTTGATACATGCCATTTCTTATTTCCTGCTCCATTTACTATCTTATCTTTTTCAAGTCCAACCTTTATGTCTCGTAGGCTTGCTCCTTCCAAGTATTCTCTGTAGATCCTTTTTATAATTTTTGCTTCTTCAGGAACGATGACAAGTTTTCCGTCTTCGTCTTTTGTATAGCCTAAAAATCTATTATGGTTTACCTGGACTTGTCCTTGTTGAAATCTATATTGAAAGCCTAACTTCACATTTTGTGATAAGGACTGACTTTCCTGTTGAGCAAGAGATGCCATAATGGTAAGTAGGACTTCTCCCTTGGCATCCATAGTGTTGATGTTTTCTTTTTCAAAATAGACTGGGATGTTGTTTTCTTTTAGTTTACGAATATACTTTAAACAGTCTAGTGTGTTTCTGGCAAACCTTGAAATGGATTTAGTAATGATGTAGTCGATATTTCCTTCCATGGCTTCTTCAATCATTTTATTAAAGCCAGCTCTTTTCTTGGTATATGTTCCACTGATTCCTTCATCAGAAAAAACTCCCGCAAATTCCCAATCTGGATTTTTCTTTATATAATTTGTGTAATGGTCTACTTGAGTGTCATAAGAAGTTGCCTGTTCATCGCTATCTGTTGATACCCTCGCATAAGCTGCCACTCTCAGTTTCTTCTTTTCTGATTCCTTGATGGAATTTCCTTTTTTCTTCTTCGCTGGTATGACTATAACCTTGCTATTCATCATCTATCACCTCGATTAACCTATACTTATAACTTGCTCTCTCAAAAGGATCTAGAGGCAAAGTCTCTTCTTTCTTATATCTAAACTTACAAGGAACTTTAATAATCTCTTCTTCTTTTTCCCAAACTCGTCCCATGGCCACTGCCCTTTCCTTTAACATTTGACCTGCCTTTTCAAAACTTTCTCTATCTATTATCTTGGGATAGATGTCATTTTCTAAATACTTTTTATTGGTTAATATTCTTTTTACACTAGAACTGTTTTTCTTTAAGCCTGCAAGGTCTGCCGACTTTATAAGGGCGTTGCCAGCAAGATAATTTTTAAAGATTTTTCTTATATTTTCAGCTTCTTTTTCTTGAACTTCTACTCTTCCGTCTCTTATGGTATAGCCATAGCATAGTCTAGACATCTTCTTTCACTTCCTCTCTTAATACAAGTCCACACTTTAAATGAAAATCAAGAGTCTCTCTATTGACAACCTGTATGTGGGCAATGATTTCTTCAAACAAGTCATCTTCAAAGTGATCTATCATTTCACTTTTATCTAAGATTCCTATTAGCTTTTCAAGCTCTCTTATTTCTTCATCATTTCCAAGGATGGCTTTTTTGCTTCTCTCCTTTTCCATAAGTAGGTTTCTTTCTTCGCTTGAAATTTCACTGCTTTCTTTTGTATAAATACTTGCATCTAAAACTCCTGATCTTATTAGTTTGTTTAGAACCTCTTTTCTTTCATTTAGATTTTCTAGGCTTTCTTCTATTTTATTTACCTTCTCTACTTCTTCCCTACTATCCACTCTCTTTAATGATTCTAAGAGTGGCATTAGGATACTATCTTTTCCAAAGACTAGCTTGTTTACTAAAGTCACAAATGCTAGTTTTATGTCCTTGTCTTTAATAAACTTCATGGAACACTTATTAATATCTTTTAGGTGTTCACTACAAGTCCAAGCTATATATTTTTCTTTGCCATTATAGTGATGTCTTCTTTTAAAGCTTGAGCCACACTCGCCACACTTTATTTTCCCTGATAGGCTATATCTATTTTGATATCTTTTGGTGTTTTCTCCATTTCCTTTTGCTATAGCCCTTATCTTGATTAGGTCTTGTACTTTTTCAAAATCCTCTCTACTTACAATGGCTTCATGGTTATCTATTATTTTATACTGGTCTTCTTCTCCCTTATTTTTATGTCTATTATAATTTTCATCTGTATAGGTCTTTTGGTAGATGACATCGCCTATATACTTTTCATTTTTTAAGATGCCATTTATAGTCGACCCATGCCAGCTTGCTCCTTTTTGTCCTTTAATCTTTCTTTTATTTAAGTCATCTGCTATTTTGTGTGTTCCCTTACCTGAAAGATACTGTTCAAATATTTCTTTTATGATTTTTCCTTCTTCTTCATTCACTACCATCTTTCCGTCTATATTCTCATAGCCATAGGGTGGGCTTGATATAATAAACGTTCCATTTTGAAATCTTTTCTTTATGGACCATTTGTTATTTTTTGATATAGACCTGGACTCACTTTCTGCAAGGGATGAAAGTATGGATAACATCAACTCGCTTTCCATGGTCCTTGTATCAATGTTTTCTTTTTCAAAATAGATGCCAATATTTAGGTCAAGGAGTCTTCTTACGATTTCCAAACAATCTGTCGTGTTTCTTGCAAGCCTTGAGATAGATTTGGTTAGGATAAAATCTATCTTTCCATTCTCACAATCTTTTAGCATTTTTAGAAGACCGTCTCTGCATTCTTTCTTGGTTCCAGTGATGCCTTCATCAAAGTATAGACCTGCAAAAGTATATGACTTGTTCTCTGCTATCATCTTTTCGTAGTGTGCTTTTTGCGTTTTAAGGCTTACAAGCTGAGCGTCTTCATCAGTCGATACTCTTGCATAGGCAGCAACTCTTAATATGGATCCTTCTTTTTGATTCGCTTCTATTTTTGTTATCTTTTTCATCGTCTCACCTCTCTTTCTCTTAGTGCTATATTCCCGTACAAATGAGTATATATCAAGTCTTATAGCATTAGTTCTGAAAGAATAGGTCTGAATTTTTTAATGTTTTCTCTCCTAATTTTTCTATATTCTTCAAGGCTAATTTCATCTAAAAGAAAGAGATCCTGGATAAACTTATCCGATAGATAAAAGTTAAGCTCTGCCTTTAAATCCCTTTCAGTATATTCAGTCTTTACAACTTCTTTTTCACATTCAAGCTTCTTTACTTTCATACTCCACCTCCTATATCACAGGCAAAGAAATCAGGTCTATTTTTAACCCTAATTTTCTTTCCTCTATATTCCTTAGGACAAAGGAAATGTTTTTGAGTAAAATTTATTGCCATTAATATAAATATCGAAATAGACAGATTAAATAAAAAGAGAACAACGATAATTACTTCATGAATACTAGTATTTTTAAAGTGATCGTCCCGCTCTTTAAAGCGTGCACTAACCCTCTCTATTTTGATGCAATTTAATTGATTAGCTTTTTAAATTAGTTTTTTATGTAAATCAACACCTCTATTAAAAAGTGTTGATAGGTCAAAAAAAAAGAGACTAGCCTAATACCAGTCTCATTATCTATCGTTTAATCAATTATTTAATTTCCATGATTCCGCCTTAGCCTTTGCATTTATAAGGTCAGAATAAAGTCCATCATTCTTAATCAGTTCTTCATGATTTCCACGTTCTACTATTTCTCCATCTTTTAAGACTAGAATCTGATCTGCATTTCTAATGGTTTTTAGTCTATGGGCAATCATAATTACTGTCTTATTTTTTGTTAATGTTTCTATTGCTTCTTTAAGTTTATCTTCATTTTCTGGGTCAATATTTGCTGTCGCCTCATCAAAAATAATTATGTCTGCATCTTTTAGCATGGCTCTGGCTATGGAGATTCTTTGTTTTTCTCCACCAGATAGGCTTGCTCCACCTTCTCCGATTATTGTGTTATATCCTTCTGGTAAAGCTTCTATAAATTCATGGCACCTTGCTTTTTTTGCAGCTTGAACTACTTCTTCATGGCTTGCATTTTGTTTTCCAAATTTTATATTATTTTCAATTGTATCTTCAAAGAGATATACATCTTGAAATACCATGGAAATTGAATTCATTAAGTTTTCTATCTTATAATCCTTAATATTTTTTCCACCTATTAATATTTCACCAGAATTTACATCCCAAAATCTCGCTATTAGATTACAAAATGTTGTCTTACCAGATCCAGATGGACCAACTATGGCAGTCATGGTATTTTCTTTTATCTCTGCTGATACATTTTTTAAAATTGGTCTATCATCATAGGAAAAAGAAACATTTTTAAAGGCTATATTGTGATTTTTTATAGGCTCTGTAATACTTCCCTCTTTCAAAATTGGCATTTGATTAACATATTCATATGAATCAATTGCATTTTCTGCAATTCGCAAAATCGCCATATTAGACCCTGCTCCAATTAATCCTTCAAATATCGTAAAACTTGCTATCATTAGCATCACTGCATCTGTAATTATCAAATTACCAGAAATATTAAATCCAATACTTACAAATAGCATTGCAACTATTGTTAAACCTATTACAATTCTTTGAACCACAGTATAAGGAATAATCATCTTCTCAAGTGCTAATGTAGTCTTATAGCTATTATCTATTGCATCATCTAAATTTTTATTATTTTCTCCTCCTAAGTTGTATGACTTTATAACTTGCATTCCTTGAAGAGTAGATAGTACATTCTTAGTTAAACATGTTTGAATATTGGCCATGTCCGCAGCATTTTTTCTTGAACGTTTTTCCATTAGAGACGTAACCATCAAAAACACTGTAATACCTACTAGTGCTGTTAGACCTATGTAGATATTAATTAAAAATATAGCTAGAACAAACACACATGTATTTAAAAAACCTCCTAGAACATTGACAAGCAATACTGGAATCCAAGATTCAATTTGAGTGAGGTTTGTGGTTGCTAAAGTAGTAAGTTTCCCTAAACTAAAACTATTAAAGAATCCCATTGGAACTTTTTTTATTTTTTCACCCAATTCAATTCTTTTATCAGCCGCCATAAAATAGCCTGCATGAGTTTGTTTCATTTGAGAAATGTTTTGTGTTACAATTTTCCCCAATAAACTAATCATTAATATCACAAATGCTATGATAATATTTTTTGTTGAAATCTTGCTAATAAACAAGCATTCTAACATATAATAAATTGCCACAAATTGAAAAGCGTTAAACACAGCATGAATAAATGCTGCAAATATAGACTTTTTTAAATTACCTTTTTCCTTCCCAGAGAAAAGCCAAATTTTTCTAAATACATTTATCATGCTCTTCCCTCCTTATTCGATGCTTTCCACATAGATTGATACATCTCAGATTTCACAAGTAGTTCTTCATGAGTTCCACTATCTTGGATTCTTCCTTTATAGACAATAAATATTTTATCAACATCCTTAATAGTATTGAGTCTGTGAGCAATGATAATTAATGTCTTTCCTTTTGCCAGTTTTGAAATTGCTCTCTGAATACTAACTTCATTCTCAGGATCTATATATGATGTTGCCTCATCTAAAATAATGATAGGCGAATCTTTAAGCATAGCTCTAGCAATAGATATTCTCTGCTTTTCTCCTCCAGATAAATGTCCACCACCTTCCCCAACAACAGTATCATATCCATCTGAAAGGTCTTTTATAAATTCATCACATCCCGCCTTGATTGCAATTTGCTCAACTTCACTATCTGTTGCATCGGGTTTTGCAACCCTAATATTGTCCTTGATAGAAATATCAAAAAGAAAATTATCTTGTGATACATAAGATATTAACTGAGAAAGTTGGCTTAATGGGATTGTATTTATATTTATATCCCCAATTTTAATACAACCACTTTCAACATTCCAAAATCCAGCTAAAAGCTTTGCTATGGTCGATTTCCCACTTCCAGATTCTCCCACCAGAGCATTAACTGTTCCTTCTTCAAATTTTAAATCCAAGTGATTGATTATTTTCTTATCTTCGTCATATGAAAAGTTCACATCTTTATATTCAATATCATAATGCTGAATTTTTTGAGTGCTTACGCCTTGTTTTAAGGGTTTTGAATTTAATACCTTTTCCACTTCACCTGATATAGTACTAATTCTAGCTAAATCATCTGTATAGTTTAGAGCTTTAAGCAAATTAGAAACTGTAGCAAAAGACAATACGACGATACTTATAAGTATATCAATTTTTATGCTTCCATTTTTATAAAAAATCATTCCGAACGGTATGACAGTTAATATTCCCATTGGTGACAGAAGTCTGCCAACAGAAATTCTATTCATACATCTACCCATCCAATCATAATAAAACTGTGCATTATCTCTAACAGCATCACTATATTTTTTATAGGAAGATGTACCTTGATTAAATGCTTTAATAACTTCTATTCCTCCGATATACTCTACCAAAGCATTGTTCATTTTTTGTCCTAACAATACAGATTCTTTATAGCTTTTTGTGTACTCTTTATTCATTACAGACTTCATTACGCCCATTCCAATAATAAATGGTAGCAGCGATATTATACTTAAACGCCAATCCAATATAAGCATATATACAATAAGCAATATTGGTCCGATTATATTTGCTGTCATTTCAGGTAATATGTGAGATAATGTGGTTTCCATACTATCAACTTTATCTACAATAATATCTTTAAAGGTGCCAGAGCTAACACTCGTTATATCTCCTAAAGGCATTTCAAATAATTTCTCTGAAATTTCTTTTCTTATATCTCTCAATGATTGAAACGTTGCAGTATGAGAAATAGTTGTTGATACACCCGCTGAGATTTCTTTTATTAAAAACAACCCAACTATTATCAATAATTGCTTCAAATAGAAGTCCCAATCTGAATTATTGCTAATTAACTCAGTAATAATTCTTGCAAGAAATATATACGATATTAAGCTGGCTAATACACCTAAAATTGCAAATAGTATTGAAAAAGAGAATTGGAATAAGTTTATTCTTACATATTTTTTAATTAAGTTCATATTATATTCCTTCCTTCTTTTAATTGCTTTCCTTCTTCTAAGTAGATAAATTTATTGCTAGTTGCTTCAGCTAAAAGCAAATCATGTGTAATAATGATGACTATTTTCCCTTTCTCAGCAAGGAGTTTTACCCACCTTATAATTGCACATAGTCCATTTCCATCCATCCCACTTGTCGGTTCATCTAATATATAAATATCAGCCTCTGAACAATATGCAGCAGCTAATATTACTCTTTGCTTTTCACCTCCTGACAATGATGCTGGGTGTCTATCTTTTAGTTTGATCAAACTAAAAGCATCCAAACTATCCTCCATATCTTTTTTAAATTTTTCAGTTATTTTTTTACCAATAGAAATTTCACTTACAACTGAATCTGAATAAAGTTGATAGTCTGCATCTTGCATAACAAAATAGCAAAATTTATTTCTTAAATTTCTGTTTGCTACTTTTCCTCTATATTTGATTAATCCTGTATTTTCTTTTAGTAGGCCACTTATAACTTTACACAAAGTGGTTTTTCCTGCTCCATTGTTTCCTAACAGTGAAACGACTTCACCTTTATATAATCTCAAATTTATATTATCAATACCTGAATTTGTTTTTTTATAATGAAACGACAGAGATTGAATATCCAATAGTGGTACATTATCGTTTTTAATCTCATTATTTGCACTTTTTTCAACTGTTTTGGGTCTTAGTCCAAGACTTAATAATTTTTCATCACTAAGATTTTCGAATTGTTTACTTGTCCAAATTTCATCCAGCTTACCTTCGTTTATATATAAAAACCTATCCGCCACTTCTTTGAATGAGTCAATTCTGTGTTCACTTATAACAATTGATATTCCTTTGTCTTTGATTTTTTTTATTATTTCTATCAATATCTTAGATCCTTGAATGTCTAAATTAGATGTTGGCTCATCCAATATCAAAACTTTTGGTTGCAATATCAAAGAAGATGCAATTGCAACTTTTTGCTTTTGACCGCTAGATAATTCATCAATATTTCTCAAAAGCAAATCTTCAATTCCAATAAATTCCGAAACCTCATAAAGTAATTCTTTTATTTTTTTCGAGGGAACTCCAATATTTTCTGCTGCAAAACAAATTTCGTCTTGGACTGTATTCATGAAAAATTGACTTCTTGGATCTTGAAAAACAACGCCAAACAATTTAGCACGTTCTTCTGATTTCAATTCAGCCGGGATTCGCTTATCCACTTCAATTCTCCCTTGCAGAGATCCCTCGTAAAAAACAGGAGCTAAGCCACTTATCGTGCGTAAAATCGTACTCTTTCCTGAACCTGATTTTCCACAAAGAATGATGCATTCTCCTCGTTTTACAAAAAAACTAATATCTTTAATAGATTCATCACCATCTTTATAGGAAAAATACAAATTTTGAAATTCAATCATAATTACACCTGCAATCTAAAATATATTAATCCCATAGCAGCTCCATACAAAACAATTACAAATAAATCATTTAGGCCAAAATCCACCTCATATATGCATGACCTACTAATATCTGCATTTAATCCCCTTAACTCTGCCGTAGCTCCCAACTCATCTGATAATTTTATGCATCTTATGATTAGTGGTACCATAAAACACTCATATACCAAAAAAGGATTTCTCATAAAATCTTTCCAATTACTAAATAACCCCCTAGCTTTCATTCCATTTCTAATTGCTATGTTTTCTTTACTTAATACTGGGAAAAATCGTATAAGGATGCAAATCATTACTATTATGGCCTTAGGAACCTTTGTTTTCTGTAAACTTAACATAAGTTCACTTGAGTTTCCCACAACAATACATGTAACTACCATTACTAAAGGAATTGAACGAGCTAACATATTCAGAATAATGTACATTAAGGCTATCTTGTTCGCAAACAAACCAGCCAATATAACCATAGTAAGGTAAGTTATAACGAATTTAATAGCCTTATTATATTCTTTTATATACACTAAAAGTAATGCATTTAGTGCAACACTTAAATGTATTTGAATGTTTTTGTTAAACAAGAACCAGAATATTGATGATACTGCTAATAAGATAATATATGTTCTATTATCTAATTTTTCCATTTATATTAGCTTTGCCTTTTTTATATGTTTTTTCAAAAGTTTTTGTCCCACTATAAATCCAATAATAGATAATGTAATTGTTATTACAGTGATCAATAAAAGCATATCCCACGAACCATAAAATCTAACCAGAGTTTTAATACCTTCATCTGAGTAGCTCGCTTTTAAACTATTTAAATACTGTTCTTTAAAGAAAAACATAGGTATCGCACTGCCAAGGGCATATAACGCCCAGTATATTGAATATGTGATACCATTCCTTTTAGGATTTCTATAAGTATTCTCCCCTATCATAATTATTTCGCATATAATTCCTACTACAATCATTACAGGCAAAAACCATGGAGATCCCATAACCGTTATAAATAATCCTCCGAATATTCCTGTAATTAAATATGTTCCTCTTTTAGCAACTTTATTTGACATTGCTACAAAAATAGGTCCACAAAGTAATCCCATAATACCTACATAAAATAGATAGTCAAATGCAGGTGTTGTTAACATCATAGTACACATTTTAGTAGCAAGCATTATTACAATCATAGCTATATTAAATATAGATAATGTAATAATATCTCTCATCTTCAATTTGTTTTGTTTTTCATTATTCATTTTTTATATCCTCCTAAATTTTATAGATTGAATATGAAATCCAAGTTTACTCAACAGAGCAAACAGAGCTATGATAACAGTGTATGCTAACACTGTTATCTTTTGTCTAAAAAAATATCCCTCCTAATACCCTCGAACTTTTTTCCAACCTTCTGAAAAAAAACAAGAAACAAGTCTTGCGTTTTCTAACAGTTCTTCCTTACTTTCTGAATGCAATACAGCCTCAGTCAATGCCAAAAAATGAGCATGATTAATAATATGAAATCCTTTATCACTAATCCTTTCTGAAGAAATACCCGCTTCCAAAGAAATTTCTTGCATTTTAATCCTTGTATCATCCTCCATTTTTGTCAATTTTTCAAGAAAATTTTCATAAGATGTTCCATATGATCCATTAATTATCAACGAGTATATTTCTTTGTTATCAAATAAAAACAAGGCAGTTTCAATTGTTCCATCAACATGAACCTGAGAGACCTTTTCATTATGTTTCGTCTTAATACTATCGATTGATTCTTTCTCATAATCGAAAAAATTTGAAAATATTTTATCTGCAACCGGTGAAACAATCGCCTCAAACAATTCATTTTTGTTATCAAAATGACGGTAAAAAGCCCCTGTGGTCACACACGCATCTTTACATATATCTCTCAAACTAGATTTCTCAAACCCATACTTAAGAAAATGTCTTTTTCCACATTCTAGTATTTTTTCATGGGTCTCATCATAATTATTTCTAACCACCAAAATTCACCCCCTTTTTTCGACTTGATAACACTGTTATCAGTGTTACCTTTATTTTTATTTTTTGTCAAGTTCAATATTGCAAACTCATAATTTTATGACTTAATAATTTTAGATTTAAAACCTGCTTAATGTTTGCTAGCTAATCATTCTTTTGTAGTCCAATTAAGGAAGTCAATAGATATTTTTTAAAATTTTTTAAAAAATTTTTAAGTCACAAAACTTAAAAATATTCATAGCAAACAAGCCTCATATGCTTACATTTTTTGAGGCAACACTTTTAATAGTTTATGCGACTAACTTGCTTTTTTCTCCTACTTTCAATTTTTTATCATTCAAAACTTTATCTCCTGTCAGTAAATAATTCCGACGCTACAGTCAGTTTTATTTTGACTCAGTAGATAATTAATTTCAATACACTGGTCGAAAATAGGGTTTTATCATTTTTAAAAAAGCAAAAGCCTGATAAACTTCTAAATTAGAAATCTATCAGGCTTTAATTATTGTATTAAATTAATTCATTTACTCTTTTTTGAATAACATAATAATCATATCCAGCATTAGTTAACCTTCTTTTTCTTTCTTCTCCATTTCCCCATTTTCCACTTATAACTTCTCTAGCTAATTGGTCGATTGTCTTTCCAACTGGATAAACTATCTTGCCATTGTCATTGAAAACTTTTAATCTGAATCTATCGGCACATCTTTTAGCATTATCTAAATTCTTAAATGCACCTTTCTGACTTTTGGTATCTGACCAAGATTTTCTAACTCTATATAATCCACTTGTTGGTTTGCTAACAGTCTTATCGCCTCTTAGTCTTTTATTAACTTCACTTGCTATATATGGAAACTTGCTACCAAGATATGGTCCTGGACAATTAGTGTTTTTATACCATTCGTGTTTTTGAAGGACACCATCTTTGCCTCCAGTATAGGTACAAGGATAGATTCCATTTCTTCTGCAGATGTCTGTCACCAAATCAATTAGTCTATTTAAAACGTAATCAGAAACTAACCACTGAGGCCCTTTCGTAGAGTTACCTACTTCAATAGTTACCGCTCTATTGTCACACCAGGAAGATGAGGTTGTCCAGGCTCTGTTAGATTCATCAACTCCTAAAACAATGACTCCATCGGATCCTAAGTTATAGTTAGCTGATGCACGTCTTGACCTTGGCACAAATACTCCAGCAAGATTTCTACCATTTATAACTCCAGCAGCATGGTGTATAGCTATTTTAGTAATCTTTTGATTCCTTCTTCCACTATGGTTAGGCGAAAGAATTGTAGATTGTACTAATGAACTATTACTCATTTATTTTCCTCCTTAAATTGTTTTAATATATCTTTTAATTTTTCTGGTACTGGCAAACCTAAAGCTATAGAATTTTCTAAAATAGAAAGTCCCTCATTTGCTATATAAAAAAAGATGATGGCTGTTCTTATCATTGTTCCATCACCTTTAATTAAATTTACATCGCATAGATTTGCTATGCCTACAACTATAAAAATCATAATCTTTTTAGCTATCCCTTTAAAACCTATGGATGAAGACAGCTTTCTTTCGACCCCTGCTCTTAATACTCCAGTCAAATAGTCGGCTATTACAAAAGCAAGTAGTGTGTATATAAAAGCATCTACACTTCCAAGATAAAATCCCAACCATCCTCCAATAGCTGTAAAGCATACTTTTAGTATTTCAAAGAATTTGTTCATTTCATTCCTCCTCAGTTAATGTATAAGTTATTTTCATTGTCTTATCAGCCGTTTTTAATATTGGACTTGATAGGTTATTAATTGTTCCTAGATAAGGTGTCATTAAATAAAGCATCTTGTATAATGACCTATAGTTATCTCTTACATATGATCCGTACCCAATGATAAATGTTCCATACTCAATAAAAGGCGTCATGAGTCTGTAAAAATAAGACGATTTAGTCCTCAATACATTGTCATTTTTATCTATAACAAAATCAGAACCTATAATATAATCTCCATATTTATATAGGCAAGAATAACTATCAGAATCAGGTTCAAAATTAGATTTAAAACCTAGATCTATTTCTTTTATATCAATGGGATTATTTATATTTATTTTTATTATGATTGTTTTTGAAGTATTAATTGTATAAAGATATCCATCTTTTATCAAACTATTAGTTCTTCTATATGCTCCATAGTCATCATTACTCGGATATGAACCAACGTTGGTGAGTCTAAGGTCCTCGATAGTCCAATGATCTATTGTAAAAGAATAATCTTCTTTCTTTATTTTTATTCTATTCAATCTTGTATTTTTATTATTTGAAGATTCGCCGAGTATAAATCCATAATAGTACCCATCTTCTCCATCAAAGAAAGCACTATACTCTTGATAAAAACTACGAACATCCTTATAGAAATCCTGTATATCTAAAGTTAGCTTTTCTATTTTTTGAAAACATTCACGACTAATCTTATCATTCAATCCCACACTTGAAATTGCTTCTTTAAATTTAACAATCTCTAAAGTCTTATTCATCAATGGCCATATTGAAGTGAATGTATTAGTCAATGGATTTGCTTCTACCATACCTATATAGATTCTTAACACTTCATTGCCAACATCTCTACTAACACTATTCAATTTTATCGTATTATTTCCTTTTCCATAAATATCTCCATAAAAGTTAGTGCCTCCTCTATAATGTGTGAGTGCTAAAGAAGATATTCTGCCATTTGCTTGTGATGTTGAGAAATCCCAAACAAATTTATATCCATTTTCAAGTGGTGTTGATTCATTAAGATTTGCCGAACCCCTCATTTGTGAATCAGTAGAATTTACATCATTTGAAGCGTACCCAATTATCTTATTAGTAGATGGTACGATATATTTTGCTGGATCTTCTTCCAATTTATCTTCAAATAGTAGAATTCCACCATAACACTTATTAGCAATTGGGAATATCTCCTCTTCAAATTTAGTTGAAGTCGATTGAATTGGAAACATAAGACCAGATGGATTTAACCTTAATAAATCTGGAACTGCATTTGTAACCAGATTTTCGTCTTCATAAACTTCTTTTTTATGAGTTTTTACATCTATCAATTCTATTATGGATTTACCCTTCAGCATTTTCTTCTTCCTCCTTATCTTTAATTTCTATAAATGAATCTTCCTTAATATTTCTTATAGTGAATTCTAAATTTTTAAATCTATTAATCTTTTCATTAAATAACAAAGCTCTAGGAACTTGTCTTTCTAAGTTATAAATTCCTACTATTTTTCGTAAAATTAAATGGTCTTGAATTTTTATCCTTTTCCAAGATTCATCAACCTTAATCTTTCCATCCCATGATGCTGTAGAGCCAAGAGACTGACCAGAGATAGCTGCTAGAGCATTATCTTTACCTATCATAGCTTGACCTGATTCAATCCTTATAAGCACTGAAAAGTTGTTCATAGTCTTTTCCTGAAGTTTAGTTAATGGATAGAAAAGATTTAGAATGTGGTCGCCACTTAAGTAGGTTTCTTTTGGAATGTGATGTTCTATTTTTGTATCATTAAAAATATAGGTAATAACTATCCTTGTTGGTATTTCTATATTTTCAATAAAGTCTAATTCTTCTACTTCCTCTTTTTCTTCATACTTTGGAGGATCATAGGATTTTCCATCTTTATTTAATACCTCTACTTGCTTCTTGACACTCCTTGAAATCTTTCTTGTCTTTTCTTCGGTATCACAGATGATATTTAACAAGATAGATGCATTAAAAATTGCCTCCGTTTCTTTATTGGAGGCAAATTCTATACGAATTATTGGTGTATCCGTTATGGAAAGATTAAAGGCAGAATAGTTTGAATAGGCATGAACTACTAATTTTTCAGATTCAATTTGATTTAACAGTCCTACTATATTCTTATCATTCTTGCTTTTAGCCCTAGATAAGTATGGGTTCTTCCCTACACCAAGAATTCTATGCTTACCATTTATCTTGTATTCGATATCAGTAATAAGCCCTTCAATCTTTTCTTCTGCATACGAAATAGCTATCCTATCTCCTACATCAAGGCTTGGATCTCCTATAGTTACCATGTCAAAAGGTGTGTGATGAATATTACAAATTTCGTTAATAGGAACCTCACACATTCTTTTTCTTTTTTCTGGAAGTCCTAATTGCATAAGTGGATTTATCCCTAGGTTCATAGTTAGTCCATCATCATTTTCTAAAGAGTAGTATTCAGCTATTTTAGTCTTGGCATTTGTTGAGTTTATGGCTGTATATCTTGTCTTAAAATCTGAGATTGATGAAGAAAATCTTTCTCTCGTTTTAATTTCAGTGGATATACCTTCTGCATACCTTTTTAAAACCAATTTACCATCACGGGAGACCCCAGCAAAAGCCCCAAGGGTCGATGCTATATAGTGAATAAAGTCCCTGTAAGTTTCAATATCATGGTCTTGATATATTGCCAAAACTTCCTCACCGTTTACAAAAGCTTTTACCTCATCTTCCGTCATTCCTAGTTCTACCTTGCACTTATCACATGAAAGACTTAGTAATTCAAAAGCTGTACCAAAGGTATTTGTCACTGGGAAATTCTTATCAAATCTAAGCATATAGTCATAGCCTTTTAGTTCTAAAATTTTCTTAGACCTATTTGCCTCAGTAACATCAAAGATTCCCATTGGTATAGTTTCAATCTTTTTATTTTCTAGTTCTTGATTATAAAAAAGTTCTAGCTTTGAATCCTCTAGAGAATACCTATCTATATTTGAAAAAAGGCTAATTCCAAACTCTCCAGCATAAACTGTACCTATTTCAAGTT
>NZ_CABVOZ010000004.1:0-60808 GCF_902500265.1 Anaerococcus sp. Marseille-P9784
CCCAAACCCCCTTACCCTTGTTACCCCCCGCCGCCACTGCGTGGTGCAATGAGTAGTAGAAGTTCGCTCCGCGAATTCTTTTTTTTGAAATAATTTATTTTTTAAAAATTTGAGAACATCAGTTGGTTTATTCTCTCAATTTTCTGAAATTAATTTCAAATAGGACATTGCGAAGCAATTCCTACATTTATTGCTCCATGCAATGGTCGTTTACAGGGTGTCCTTTGCGGGGTGGTTTGGAGGGGGCTTTGGAGGGACAATCGAAAGTCCCTTAAAGCCGCCCTCCAAGGTCGAAGTCTAGAAAGTAAAAGAATATTAGAATATAAGATTTACATCTATAAAAAATATTGTTTTCTATTTCCGATACTTCTAAAAAATAGCAAATTAAAAAAGCAAGAAAAAAATATCTTGCTCTTAATATAATTCTATTAATTTTTCAATTATCATTATCCATTTGTGGGGAAAAATTTTTCCTAGTATTTGAACTATTTTTGCAAGTGGATTTGTTGTCACTAGGTCTTTGCTTTTGGATTTTTTTAGTGATTTTGCTACCAATTTTTCTATATCTTCGTAGGCAAATTTTTTGAATTTTGGATCGTTTCCTTGGAGAAACTCAGTTGCTACTGGATTAGGGCAGAGCGCTTGGACGTGTATTTTTTCATCTTTAAATTCCATATTTAATGCTCTTGATAGGCTTATTACATAGGATTTGCTTGCAGCATAAACTGCAAATTTTGGCTGAGGGATAAAGCCAGCTACTGATGCCACATTTATTATGGAAGAATTTTCTGCCATGTAGGGTTTTACAATTTTTATTATTTTTGTAAGAGCACTTATGTTTACATCTATAACATTTTCATCTTTTTCTATTGAAATTTGATCAAAATAATCATTTATCCCAAGTCCAGCCGAATTTATGACAAGTCCTATTTTTTCATTTTTTATATTTTTTTCTAGGATCTTAAAACTTTCATCTTTTCTTAGGTCTAAGTCTAGAATTTGGACATTACTTTGCAAAATTTCGCTTAAAGCTATAAGCCTTTCTTTTCTTCTTGCTAGAAGAATTATTTTATCAAAGCCGATCTTGTCAATTTGTTTGGCAAATTCAAGGCCTATTCCAGAGCTTGCTCCTGTTATTATTGCAATCATATGCCTTTTTTAGCTTCAAGAATTAGATTTTGTTTTAGATTCCACAAGTCTTGAGATAGGTCGACATAGTAATTGTGCGGTGTATCAAATCTTTTCACTTCTTCCCACATACTATCTAGCTCGCTTTTGCAATATTTTGCAATTTCATCAAGGGATGGTTCTTCATATATCAACTTACCATTTTCAAAAATCTTCTCTTGCATTAGTCTTGCCTTATAATTATCCATTTTTTTCATTTTCCAGGTAAATAATGGATCAAATATTACAAGTGGCTTGCTATCATCCATCTCTTCTTCTCTAAGGCTAATGTAATCAGCCTCAGCTTTGCCAGTTTTTTTGTCGTAAAGTCTGTAAACATTTTTAAAGCCTGGGGTGGTGATTTTTTCTACATTTTCTGAAACTTTGATTTTTGAAATGAGTTTATCATCATCATAAATTCCCACAAGCTTATAAACTCCACCAAAAACTGGGTCAGATTTGCTAGTTATTAGTCTTTCGCCGATGCCAAAGGAATCTATTTCAGCTCCTTGGTTAAGTAGGGAAATAATTTTAAATTCGTCAAGTGAATTGCTTGCTACAATTTTTGCATCTTTAAAACCATTTTCATCTAAGATTTTTCTAATTTCTTTGGATAAATATGCAAGGTCGCCAGAATCAATTCTAACACCACCAGATAAGCCTCTTGGCTCTAGAATTTCCTTGAAAATTCTCATAGCATTTGGTAGACCACTGTTGATAGTATCGTAGGTATCAATTAGCAAAATGCAATTTTCCGGATAGGAAAGAGCGTAAGTTTTGAAAGCTTCATATTCGCTATCAAAGGCTTGAATCCAAGAATGCGCCATAGTTCCTGCAGGTTTAAAACCGTAAGTTTTGGCTGAAAGAGTGTTGCTTGTAACAGGAGCTCCAGCTATGTAAGCTGCTCTTGCTCCAGTTAGTGAAGCATCTGCTCCTTGGGCACGTCTTGCGCCAAATTCCATAACAAGTCTGTTGCCTGCTGCCTTTACAATTCGGCTAGTTTTTGTAGCTATCAATGAATTAAAATTCATAGACAAAAGTAAATATGTTTCTAAAATTGAACATTCAATTATTGGAGCTTTGACAGTTACAATTGGCTCATTTGGAAAAATTACAGATCCTTCTGGATATGCCCAAATATCTCCTGTAAATTTGAAATCTTTAAGATATTCCAAAAAATCTTCTGAGAAATTACCTTCTTTTCTAAGATATTCTATATCGCTAGCAGAAAAAGATAAATTTTTCACATAATCGATTATGTCATTTAAGCCCGCAAAGATTGAATATCCACCTCCATCAGGATTATTTCTATAAAATGCATCAAAAATTGCCACAGTATCTTTCATACCATTATTAAAATATCCATTTGCCATAGTAAATTCATAAAAATCACTAAGCAGGGATAAATTTCTTTTATTATTCATTAAAGCCTCTTTTCAAGTTTTTTTATTATTTTATACTTTACCATTTGTATACACAATTACATGGAAAAGACCTAGAAAAATTATTTTTTTAATTATTGTGCTTTTAATATTTTGATATCTTTATGTTTTCGTTTTTTTAATAATTGCCTTCGTTTTTGGGGGATAGGATATAGGGGTAACGGAGACCCCTTTATCCTCCCCCAAACCCCCAACCTTATTCTACGAAAACTCGCTTCTTCGAAGCTCCTCCGTGCTATCGCACTCTGTTTTCGGGATAAAAGCCCAAAATCAATGGGCTTTTATCTCCCGCCGCCCTTGCAGGGAGCAATGAGTAGTAGAAGTTCGCTCCGCGAATTCTTTTTTTTTGAAATAGTTGAGTTATAAACACTTTAGAATATCAGTAAGTTTATTGTTTCAATTTTCTGACTTTATATTCAAAAAGGACATTGCGAAGCAATTCCTACCCTTGTTGCTCCATGCAATGGTCGTTTAAGGGTGAGGTTGCGGAGTAGTTTGGAGGGACAATCGACAGTTCCTTAAAGCCGCCCTCCAAGGACGAAGGCTAAGAATTAAAAAAATAATGAAACTTAAGATTTTTTTATCAAATTATCATATAGTATTAAGAAAAGTTACTAATATTATTAATAAAAAAAATCATATTATCCAAAAAAATTTTTTTATGGTAAAGTGTTAGTATAAATTTAAAAGGAGTTAAGATGTATATTTTTGATATAGATGGTACTTTGCTTAATACTCTAAAGGTTATTAGCTACCACCTAAATAAAACTTTAAGAGCTTATGGACTAGTTGAAATTCCAATAAAAAAAGTGAGGGAATTTGTTGGAAATGGGCCAAAAGTTTTGCTTAATAGAGCCTTTGACTATCAAAATTTTGATGGAGATGAAAGCTTAAAAGAAGAAATTTACAAAGTTTATAATAAATCCTACGACGATAATCCACTTTATCTAACAGAGCCTTTTTCTGGTATTAAAGAAGCTTTGGATATTCTGAAAGAAAGAAATGAGATAGTTGTAGCTTTTTCCAATAAACCTGACCAAACTTGCAAAAAAATATTAAATGGAATTTTTGGAGAAAATTATTTTGATTACATTCTAGGTTTTAGAAATGATTACAAGAGAAAACCTTCAGCAGAGGGACTTATGATAATTGCCGATCATTTTGGGGTGAACTTCTCAGATATTTTATATTTTGGCGATAGCGAAGTTGATATAAAATGTGGCAAAAATGCCAATGTCTTTACAGTTGCTTGTTCTTGGGGCTTTAGAGATAGGGAAATTTTAGAAAAAGAAAAACCAGATTTGATAATAGATTCGCCAGAAGAAATTACAAGTATTAGAAGAATTTGAGGCACTAGGAGCTTACTTTGCAAGTTGTTATAGAAAATTTATCAAAAAGTTTTAAAGAGAAAAACGTCCTAAATGATTTGTCGGTAACTTTTGACCAGGGAATTATTTATGGACTTTTGGGCAGAAATGGTGCAGGGAAAACTACTTTGTTTAACCTAATAGCTAGAGAACTTGAAAATGACCAAGGAGAATTTTACCTTGTAGATGGCGATGAAAAACTTCCACTAAAGCTAGACGACATATTTTTGATGTTAGCAGAACCAGATTTGCCGAAATTTTTGACTGGAAGAGAATTTATAAAATTTTTTATAGAAGTTAACGAGGAAAAAATCAAAGACCTAAAAGATGCGTCTTATTATTTCGATTTGGTCAAATTTCTCGATGAAGATTTGGATAGACTTATCCAAGATTATTCGACCGGAATGAGAAATAAACTACAAATGATGATGTTTTTAATTTTAAAGCCTTTGGTAATTTTGATGGACGAACCTCTAAATTCCCTAGATGTGGTGGTTCAAAAAGAAATGAAAGATCTGATTAAATCGATCAAAAGCGAACACATAATTATTTTTTCTACTCATATTTTGGATTTGGCAAAAAATATGGCCGATGAAATAATTTTGCTTCACCAAGGGAAAATTCAAAAAGTTGACAAGAAAATCAAAGATAATCCTGATTTTGAGGCGGAAATTATTGATTTACTAAAGGCTTGATATGCAATATTACAAAAAATATAGAATTATTGAAAATGCAGAGCTTTGCGCTCTTATAAATACTATTATAAGATTTTTTCACAATCTTCCTATAATTGGGAAATTTACTGGAGATAAGTACAAATTTTACAGACTTAAAAAATTCGTCTATTTTTTTGGGCCAATTTTTTCAATCCTCAAGCAAATTGTAATTTCCTACTTATCCTTTTTATTAGCTATTTTTATGTCAGGCTTTATCCTTTGGATTTTTACAAGTTTTGGCAAATTAAACGGTGGAATTTACGATACTTTTTTTAATATCGGTAAAAATTCCTATGCTTTTTTGGCCTTTTATTTGGCTCCTACTTTATTAGCCAATGAAATTTATAAAAGTAGGTTTAAAATGAGGATGCTTGGGATAATATATAAGATAAAAGCTAAGGAAAGCAGTTTGATTTTTGGGATTTTTGAACCTTTATTAGAAACTATTGGAAGAATTTTGCCTTTTTGTATGATTTTTTCTCTAAAAGAAGCAATTTTACTAACTTTTATCATCAATTTTCTAGGAGTTAGCATAAGCGGACTAAATTTACATATCTTTGACAAATATGAAAAAGATTTTACCAATAAAGCACTTGTAGTTTTGGGAAATTTTGTCATAGTTTTTTTCCTCTGCCAAAAAATCAGAGTAATTGATGAGAAAATTTTACTAATTAGCTTTGCCATAAGCTTGATTTTTTATTTATTTAGTCTAAAATATTTATTTTCCTTTGATAATTATGGAAAAATTTTAGAAAAAGCTAAATTTGACCAGGCAAATATTAGCACAGATCCTAAGGAAATTTATAAAGCTTCAATAAGTCTTAAAAAAGAAGATCTAACATTTGATAAATCTTCTAATGTTTTTGCTTACGAATTTTTAAATAAGTTATTTTTCCAAAGGCACAAGAGAATTATTATTAAGCCTTTAATAAAAAAATACATTATTTTTGCTGGATTTTTAGTCCTTGCAATAGTTTTTGGCAAAATTTATTATAAAGATATTTCTGATTCGGTGGAAAAAATAATTCCAACAGGATTAATAATTATAACTTATATACTTTTTAAAATTGAAAAGCTAAGTCGAATCATGTTTGAAAATTGCGATAGATCTTTGATGGTTTACGGATTTTATAAGGATAAAAAGGCGATTTTTGATATGTACAAATTTAGAATTAGGTCAATTCTGAAAATAAGTTTTCCAGCCTTGCTTGTGATTTTATTGGCTTTGGGCTTTATTTACTTTGAGTTTCCATTTTTTGCCTTAAAAAATTTAATGATTTGTGGGATTTTTGCAATTATAGCCTATATTTTTTATCCATCTTTTGACCTTTTTAATTATTATAGCTTTCAGCCTTACGATGTATCTGCCATGAGTGTTGGCAAAGCTTATAATTTTGTAGTGCGCATTTTTTATTATATTAATTGCATAGCTATCCCTCTTGGAATTTGGAAAGGAACGGTTGATAAGAATACAATTTTATTATATATGGCAATTATAATGGCGCTTTTAATTGGAGTATTTGCCTTTGCCATAAAAACAAGTTCTCATGAGAATTTTAGGATAAAAAAATAAAGCCTTTAGGCTTTATTTATCTTTTAGCTTAAATTTTTTGTGCATTCTTATTTTTACTATAAAATAAAGCAATAAGAAATAAATTAGAGCAAATAGGATTAGTAAAATTGTTAGGTAGGATCTTTTTAACTTTATAAAAAGTAGAATTGGATAAATTATGCCAAAAAGCAAAAGACCAAGAATAATGGCGACTTTGCCGGCAAATTTGTTGCCGTATTCCCAGCAGTCTTTGCTGTAACAAACTTCCCAAATATGAAAACCAACTTTCATTTCAGGATAAGGGCTATAAAAATTTCTAAAAAAGATTCCTACATAAATTGTAAAAATTAATAGTATAATATCTGATGCGATTAAAGGACCCATATCTACCTCACTTTTTAAAACTATACTAAAGTTTTTTAATAATTAAAGTGAGATATTTTAGAAAAATTGTAAAAAAAATAAAAGCACATATAGTAATGATGAGGATACTATGAAAATATTAATAACAAGCGATTGGTATTACCCTGTTGTAAACGGGGTAGTGCGTTCGGTTTTAAATTTAAAAGAATATTTAGAAAAACAAGGCCACGAGGTGAAAGTTCTAACACTTTCTGATAGCATCACAAGCTTTACAAGCGAAGATGTCTATTATATTGGCTCTCTTTCTGCTAAGAAAATTTATCCTGAGGCGAGAGTTACAAATATTTTGGCAAAAACACACTTAAGGGCAATTAGAAAGTGGGAGCCAGATATAATCCATAGCCAGTGCGAATTTTCAACCTTCATTATGGCAAAAGCTCTTTCAAAATTATTAAATATTCCCATAGTCCACACCTACCATACAGTTTATGAAGATTACACCCATTATTTTACTTCTCACAAAAAAATCGGTGTAAAGCTTGTGGCTAAGGCAAGCAAAGCCTTTTCTGATCTTTGCAATTACATAATAGTTCCTACAGAAAAAACAAGCGAAATTTTAAAATCTTATCAGATAAGTCCAGAAAAAATAAAAATTATAGCAACTGGAGTAAAAATCCCAGAACTTTATGAAGAAGATCTAAGAAGTGAGCTTGGTATTAGCAAAAACAAAAAAGTTTTGCTTTATTTAGGAAGACTTGCCGAAGAAAAAAACATCGAAGAGCTAATAGATTTTTACCAAAAGCTTGATAGAGCTGATACGGAATTTATTATTGTCGGTGGTGGGCCATATCTTGAAAAATTAAAAGAATATAGCAAAAATTTTAAGAAAAATATTAATTTTGTAGGCATGGTCAATCCAAAAGATGTCAACAAATACTATCAAATTGCCGATATCTTTACAACTGCATCTACATCAGAAACCCAAGGCCTTACCTATTATGAAGCCTTATCCAATGGGACGATTGCAGTTTGTAGGAAAGATACATCACTAGAAAATGTTCTAATCGATGGATTTAACGGTTATTCTTATGAAAATTTTGACCAATACAAAACTTATGTTGATGAAATATTAGATGATACAGATCTTTACGAAAAATTAAAGAAAAACGCCAGATCCTATGCCATAGAAAATTTTTCTGTGGAAAGTTTTGGAAGAAAATGTGAAGATTTATACGAGAAAGCGGTAAACGAGTACGATTATGAAAGTCCTTCTATATACAAAAGATTATGATAAAGTAAAACAATCGGGAGTTGGCAAGGCCATCGACCACCAGATCAAGGCTCTTGAAACAGTTGGTTGTGATTATACCCTCGATGAGAATGATTCATACGATCTGGTTCATATAAATACGATTTTGCCAAATTCTGTAACTTTTGCAGATAAGGCCAAAAAAGATGGCAAAAAAGTCATCTACCACGCTCATTCAACTAAGGAAGATTTTAAAGATTCCTTTATCCTAAGCAATCAAATTGCACCAGCCTTTAAGGTTTGGCTTACATATTGCTACAACAAGGGAGATTTAATTATTACCCCAAGTGAGTATTCCAAAAGAATCTTAGAAAGTTATAAGCTAAAAAAAGACATAGAAGTAGTTTCTAATGGAATTGATCTAGATTTTTGGAAGCAAAAAGAAAATGACAGGGAAAATTTTTACAATAAATATGGACTTGATAAAAAAAAAAAAACTATCATTTCAGTGGGTCTTCCAATCAAAAGAAAGGGCATAGATGATTTCATCGCCCTTGCCAAAAGGATGCCAGAATATGAATTTATTTGGTTTGGCGAATTAAATCCCTCCATAATTCCACCAGAAATAAACAAGGATATAGATACAGCCCCAGCAAATCTTCATTTTCCAGGCTATATAAATAGCGATGATTTAAGAGAAGCTTATTGCGGAAGCGATTTGTATGTATTTCTAACACACGAAGAAACAGAAGGCATAGTCCTTCTTGAAGCTTTGGCTTGCAAGGCGGATATTTTGATTCGCGATATAGAAATTTTTGAAGATGAATATGAAGATGGCGTAAATATTTACAAGGCAGATGGAATATTAGACTTTGAAAAGAAAATCCGTCAAATTTTGGAGGGGGAACTAAAAAGTCTAAGCGAAGTTGCCTATAAAATAGCAGAAGAAAAATCCATAGAAAATACAGGCAAAAAACTAGTTGCTTGTTACAAGAAGGTAATGAATTTATGAGATCAATATTATATTTTTTACTAATAGCATTTATGACCCAGCTTATACCTGGCATGATGTTGATAATAACATCATCTTTTGGTGGAGGTAATATAGCCTTAATAGTTTCTCAAATATTTGTAATGTTTGTAGCAGTAATAATATTTAGCAAATTTTTGGCAAATAAGAGAAATTATGAAGTGGAAACTCAAAAACTTTTAGATCCTCTAAGAGATGTAGAAAAATTAAAAAATCTAAGAGAAGAAAGAAGAACCTATAGGTCAAAAGCTACAATTACAGGAAAAATCTTAACACTAGAATATTCCCTAAAAGAGCTATTAAATTTGAGAAAATACGCCTCAACCCCAGTAGATATGGAGCATTATTACTCAGCTCTAATAGATAATTTGCCCAAAGAAGACAGGGAAAAAATAAAAGAAGCAAGGGATAAATACTTGGGCAAATATGGCAAAAAATCAATGATTTTTCCTGATTTTAAGGAAAATTTTAGAACAAGCGCAAAGTGGATGACTTTTTTCTTTGCTTGTGCCCTTATCTATAGATTCGCCCCAAGTCTTTTGATGAAAAATAAAATAGCCCTAGAATACTTTATGTGGATTGGCATGGTTTTATTGGCAATAGTGATGCTAAATACCATATTATGGATAACAAGAACCTTACGTTCCTATTGGGATAGGGATTTTGTTGAAATTGTTTAAATTTATAAAGACACGAGTTTTGAAAAAGACTCGTTTTTTTATTGGGATTTTTACAAAAATCATTTAGATAATATATATTTTAAAGAAAAATAAAATCAACTCTTATCAAAATACACAAGGTTCAACTTCGATTATTTATAAAAACAAAAAAAATAATTAAAAAAATTAATTTTGACTTTACAAATATTAATTTGATAGTATATTCATATCAAAAGGAGGATTTGTATGATTAATAAATGCCCAAATTGTGGATCTGAAATGATGATCACATCATATAAATGCAATAATTGTTATACTGAAGTTTCTGGCGAATTTGAAATGGATAATTTTGCTAGACTTGATAAGGAAGATAAAGAATTTATTGAACTTTTTTTACAAAAAAGAGGAAGCATTAAGGATGTAGGTGAGGAAATTGGAATTTCATACCCTACAGTTAGAAATAGAATTGATAAGTTGGTTGCCAAATTAGGTGGAACAGTTGACAAGAAGGCTAGTCGTATCGACATACTTAATATGCTTGATAATGGCGAGATTACAGCTGAGCAAGCTCGTGAATTATTGGAGGAATTAAAAGATGAACGATGAAAAACAAATGATTTTAGAAATGCTTAAAGAAGGCAAAATTACAGTTGAAGAAGCAAATAGCTTACTTGATGCAGTAGGTGGCAAAAAAATCAAAAGCGAAAATGACTTTATTTCAAAACTAAGCCAATCTATTGATAGCGTAATAAAAAAGACAACAGAAACCATAAATAATATTGATTTTGATAATTTTGATATAAATCAATTTAATATCAAAGGCGAGAGCAATACTCACGCAGAAATGAGAATTGACGATGATATCAATAAAATTTCTATTGATATTCCAAATGGGAAAATCTTAATTGAAAGAGCAGTTGACTCTGCAATAACATTATCTCAAGATATTTGGTCAAAGAAAAATGATCTTATCGATTATTTAGATGTCGATATTAATGAAGATTCACTAAATATTACAGTTAATGACAAATATAACAATGTCGATGCAAGTGCGGTTATTAAACTTTCTTTGGCAAAAAATCTTTATGAAAATCTAGAAATTGACATAGTAAATGGAACTGTAGAAATTTCAGATGTAGATTTTAAAGATCAAACCATAGATTCTGTTAACGCAAAAATCACCATTATAAATTCTTCTGGCAACCTATCCATAGACAATGTTAATGGCAAAATAGATATCAAAAATACCAACGGTGAACTTGAAATTGACAATGTAAATGGAGCAGTTTATCTATCAAATATCAGTGGCGAAATGGCAAGTGTAGATGCTGTAAGTGGAAATATTAGAGTTGATGGACTAAATTCCAAAGAATTTGATGCTGATACAACTTCTGGAAATATTAGAATTTTTGGCATCAAAGATACAAAAAATATCAGCCTAGATTCTACTTCAGGAAATATTATAATCGATGCAGAAGGCTACAATGGCGATATCAAAGCAAATGTCGATGGACATTATCTTGATATTTCAGATAGATTTAAAAACAAGATCCAAAACGAAGATGGCTTTGAAGTTTCAACCAATATCAACAATACAGATCTAAATATAAATATAGATTCTAGCTTTGGCAAAGTTTCTCTAAGATAAAAATTATAAAACCCTAAGTTAAGTGTAAATTTTACTTAACTTAGGGTTTTATTTTTTTAAAACAAAAACTGTCAACATCTAGTTGACAGTATTCTCTCTTATTTATTTTCTAGAGAGCTTTACAAAAGTTTGAGGGTCCAACTTTTGCACTAGTAAACAGTTTTACATAACGTTTAAGGAAGAAAGTAATTTTTATTATAAAAATCAGCGGAAACTATATTTTCTGTTTACTTAATTATATAATAGGCAAAACTTATTTTGAATTTTTAAATAATTTGTAAAATTTAGGTAAAATCTATAATTTTTTCCTAAAATTCCTCCAATCTGTTATAATATTTTTAGAAAATAGAGGTCTTTATGGGTTTTACATTATTTACACTTACCGAACTAGTTTTGTTTGCGGTAAATAGCTTGATAAAATTTAATAATAAAAAAAACAAACAAATTTTTGCAGGACTAATGTTTTTTATAATGTTTATTTTTGCGGCCTTGCGTGGATCAGGTGATGCTGATTATTACAATTATTTGTGGTTTGTCAAAGATATTGGTCTAGATTTTTCAAAAGTTTTAAATTTTTCTTATCCAGTAGAATTTTCTTTTAGATTATTTTCCTATTTGATTAATTATTTTGGAATTTCTCGCCAATGGGTCATAGTTTTGATGAATGCACTATCAATTATCCCGGTTGCTTATATTTCTATTAAAAAAAGCAGGAATCCTTTTTTATCTGCCCTTATATTTTTGCCGGTTTTCATGCAATTTGATATGCAAACTGCAAGAACTGCATCAGCTATTGGCCTTGGACTTATTAGCATTGACGCCTTGTCAGAGAAAAAATTCTTTAAAAGCTTTATGTTTTTTCTCCTTGCTTTTAGCTTTCATAGGGCTGCCATAATTTTATTGGCATTTTTATTTTTGATGCTTTTTAGAATTGGAAATCTACTTAAAGTTTTGAGTCTGGGCGCTGCTTTTCTTGTTAGTATTTTCTCGGCAAGATTTTTTAGTTTGATGGCAAGTTTAATGTCAGCTGTTGGCTTATCGAGAATGGCATTAAAGATAAATTCCTATACCTTTACCGGGAAATTTGCCGGAGCTATGGCAATATATGATCCGAGAATCATTTTTGCTCTGGCCCTATTTGTAACAAGTATAATGTATTTTAACAAGAAATCTTTTGAGAAATTCTCTATTGAAGAAGCTTCTCTTAAGGCCATGTGGTTTTATTTGATTGCCTTATTGGTTTTTAGGTCGTCAATTGCCATAGCCTTTAGATTTTCAACCTTTATATCCATTCTACAAATAATTTATATACCTTTAGTTCTTGATGAAATAAAAGAGATAGATAAACTTGGCAGATTTTTAATTATTTTATCTCTTGTGGTTTTTATACTGCCCTACGCAGTATTTTTGATGGTCAAAGCTCCAAGTTATGACTTTTTCTTTACAAATTTAAATGCAATTTATTCACTAAAATAGGAGATTTTATGGAAAAACTTACTACAAATCAAATTATTGATGCAATCAAAAGAAATAAAAAATTTATAATAATTCCCGCGCTCATTCTTGGGCTTTTGGTTTTTGCCAAAGAAATTTTGCTTGAAGGCAAATATCAAGCAGAAACTGTTTTGATAGTTACAAGCAACGACGATAAGCCAATTACTTACAACAAATTAATTCTAAACGAAAAACTTGCTAATATTTATGGGCAGTTTTTGGAGTCAGACGATTTATTTCAAGACGTTGAAAAAGAAGTAAAAGCTGACGGTGGAAATAATATTTCCAATAAATTTTCCTATGAAGTAAATCCCCAAGGAGGAGTGATTACCCTAACTTACAAGGATTCAGATAAAAATCGTGCCAAAGACACTTTGACCCTAATTGCTGAAGAATTTAGATCTTTTGCCAAAAATTATCTAAATATGGAAAATATTGAATATTTGCAAAAAGTAAATGTAAATAATTCTCCAAAAAAACGTGGAATAATCTTTACACTTTTAGGATTTTTCCTTGGAGGATTAATTGGAATTTTTATACTCATCGTAAGAGAAATTTTATCAGATAAGATAAATTCAGCAGCTGATATAAGAGAAATGAATATAGAAGTTTTGGCTGATTTATCTAAAGAAACCAAGGGCGAGCTTAGCAAAGTAAGCCGTAAAATAAGATTTTTATCCCCGAAGATGATAGTAGGATTAAGTCCATTAAATAAAAAAAGTAAAGATTTATCAATAGGAAAAGACTTAGGAGAAATCTTAGATGCTTATGTAATAAATTCCGAGGATATAGACAAAATAGAAGATGCAAAAGAAAAATCTCCTTATATATTAATTGATGAAGAAGCCTTGGATAATCCATCAACCATAGATTTTTCTGATTTTGAAGATTATAAAATTATTTTAGTTAAGAAAAATAGCCATAAAAATGAACTAACCTACAACATCAAAGAGCTAGAAAGACTTGAAATTAAACTTTTAGGGGTGATTTATCATTAATAAACTACTACTTATAATTTCCTTATTATTTTTAAGTTCCTGCGGACAAAAAGAAACTTACCAGCAAAAAAATATCGAAATTTTCCAAAATAAAAAAGAAATAAGAGAAGATAAATCTCTTCAAATCAACGGGTTTTATATGGTCGAAGAAGATTCTGAAATTTTCTCCTCTCCAGAAAAAAACGCAAGTTTTGACACTTTGGAAAAGGGATCTCTTGTTAAAATTTTGCAAGAAGAAGAAAATGGATTTGTATTTGTGGAATATAATGGAGATAATTTTTATATAGAAACTTGTAATTTATCGGAAATTTAGGGGCTTGGCCCCTTTTATTTTACAAAAAAATTTTATTGGTATATAATATATACGCACTAGGGGTGCTTTTTAGCTGAGATTATACCCTTAACCTGACTCAAGGTAATGCTTGCGGAGGAAAGTGTCTAAGCCTCTTTGAGTATGTGCAAAGGAGGTATTTTTTTATGGAAAAAACAAACAATACTTGGACAACTAGAATGTTAACAGAAGGAGCTATTTGCATAGCCTTATCCTTTGTACTTGGACGAATAAAATTATTTGAAATGCCACAAGGTGGTTCAATTACAGCAGGTCAAATGATTCCTTTAATAATCTTTGCCCTAAGACATGGATGCGTAAAGGGTCTATTAGTTGGCGCAGTTTATGGAGTTTTGGATATGATATTTGGTGGTTATATTATGCATCCAGTTCAAGCCATCTTGGATTATCCATTAGCTTTTGGACTTTTGGGACTAGCTGGAATATTTTCTGACAAATTTTTAGAAACAAAAAATATAGGTCCAATTCTAGTAGGCACAGCAATAGCTGTATTGGGAAGATTTATTTGCCATGTATTAACTGGAGTAATATTCTTTGCTTCATATGCACCTGAAGGCCAAGGAGCCTTGATGTATTCAATAATCTATAACGGTTCATTTTTACTAGTAGAATTTGCAATAACTTTAGTAATTATCTACCTATTAAGAAATTTCTTGACAAGAGATATGACAAAAATCAACAAAATTTAAAAAATATTTTTTTGCAAGCCCTAGGGCTTGTTTTTTTATTTAAAAAATATAAAAAATTTTCAAAAATGTCTTGACATAGAAAATCATGGTGATATAATATTATTGTACCAAGACAGTAATACAATAATACAAAGCTAGGAGGTTTTGATGAAATTTGATTCACAAAGACCTATATATCTGCAACTTTTAGAAGATTTTAAGATAAAAATCTCAACTGGAGAATGGAAAGCTGGAGAAAAAATTGATTCTGTCAGAAATCTTGCCAAAATTTATGAGGTAAATCCTAATACAGTTCAAAAAGCATTAGCGGAGCTTGAAAGAGATGGATTTTGCGAAAGTAAGAGAACTGCTGGAAGATTTGTAACAGAAGATACTAAACTTATTTCAAAGCTAGAAAACAAAACTTTTGAAAAGATTGCAGATGATTTTATCCAAGGAGCAAAAAACTTGAATTTAGAAAAAGATGAGGCGCTTGAGCAATTAAGGAAATATTGGGAGTAAAAAATGATTGATATTAAAAATTTAACCATGGTTTATGGAGGCAGAGCTGTTTTAGATAATCTAGATCTAAAATTAGAAGAAGGCCAAATTATTGGACTTTTGGGAGAAAATGGTTCGGGCAAAACTACTTTGCTTAGAATACTAGCTGGCCTTGAGAGAAATTACAAGGGCGATGTCAAAATTAAGGGCGAAAATCCAGGAGGGCTTACAAATAGTTTAATTTCCTACCAACCAGATCATTTGGCAATTGATGATAATTTGAAAATTGTAGAAATAGTCGACTTGTATAGGAAATTCTATGAAGATTTTCAAAGCAATAAATTTTACGATTTGCTAGAAAAATTTGATATTTCAAAAGATCTTAAAATGAAAGAATGTTCTAAGGGTATGAGAGATAAGGTTCAAATTGCCCTAACTTTATCGAGAAAGGCTAAGATATATCTTTTGGATGAACCGATAAGTGGAGTTGATCCAAAATCTAGAAAAATAGTTATAGATACGATAATTGATAATTTTGATTATCAGGGAATTATGTTAATTTCAACTCATCTTATATCAGCAGTTGAAAATATCCTCGACAGGGCGATTTTCCTTGATAAGGGCAAAATTATCATAAACCAAAGTGCCGATGAGATTAGAGAAGATAAGGGCATGACTATTGAAGAATATTTCGTGGAGGTAATGTAATGGGTAAACTTATTGGACAAACATTCAAAGAGGATTTTAAAAGCATAATTTTGTGGTTGATTCTTCCTTTGATTTCATCTTTTATATTGATGAAACTATATGAAGTCTTTCAAACTTCTGCCTTAATAGGAATTGCAATAGTGATTTCCTTTACTTTATTGATGGTAGGTCCTATTATTGCTTTAAGCATAGGTACAGATAACGATATGAAAAGATTTTATGACAAACAAGCAAGTTTTTATTCTACGCTTGCCTACAAAAGTTCACAGATAGTAGGGGCAAGATTTATCAACTATCTACTAATAGGAATCTTATCTTTTACGTCTTTTATAGTAAATTTTATAATATTAGGATTGGCTCAAAAAGAACAGACCTATACATTAAGTGATATTTTTGATGGTATAAAGACTATTATTGCAAATATAGGCCTAGGAAGGTTTGCTCTAATACTACTTGTAGCCTTTAGCATCTTAATAACTCTTATTAGTATGCTTTTACTAGCATCAACAGCAACTGGCAGCAGATATTTGGCAAAATATTCTAAATCAGCAGCACTTTTTGTATTTATAATACTGCTTGCTCTAATAGGTTTTTCATTTTCTTACCTACAAACAAATGTTCTTTATAACAACCTTAATGAAGTTAAAGAAGTAAATGCCATGGGAATGAAAATAGTTACTAATATTTCAAATACTACATTTTTGATACCTATTTTATTTAATCTAGTAGTATCGTCAATAATGTATGGGATAAGCTATTTTTTACACGATAAGAAATTATCAGTAAATTAATTAATAATTGCTCTTCTAAGTGCTTTTTATCTTAGGAGAGCAATTTTTTATTTATTATAAATATAAATAGGAGTAAAATATAATAGAGAATTTATTTTTTGAAATTTCAAGGAGAACTTATGAAAAATACTCTATTTATTTATAATCCCAATAGTGGTCAACAAACAATAAACGATAATCTTTCAGAGATTATCAATTATTTAAGTCAAAATGAGTATTTAACTACTATCTATGCCACTCAGCAATCTGGCGATGGAGCTTTGTTAATAGAAAATTGTGGACAAAAATTTGAGGAAATTATTGTAGCTGGTGGAGATGGAACCTTAGATGAAATAGTTGCTGCAGTTTGCAAGGAAAATTTAGATCCATTAATCTCTTATATACCAACAGGCTCAACCAACGACTTTTCAAAATCTCTAAATATTCCAGAAGATGTAGAAGAGGCGACAAAGCTTATAATAAATGGTAAAGAAAAAAAGATAGATGTAGGAGCGATTGATGATAAATATTTCGTCTATGTTGCAGCCTTTGGAGCTCTTTCTGATATCTCTTTTTCTACAGATCAAGGCGTGAAAAATATTTTTGGTAGATCTGCTTATATTTTTGAAGGATTAAAGCAAACTTTACCTCTATCTAACATGCCATCATATAAAATGAAAGTATCAGTAGATGGAAAAGAAATTTCTGGAGAATTCGTCCATTTCATGGTAACAAATTCTGTTTCTGTTGGTGGTTTTACAGGGATAACTGGTGATAATGTAGGCTTATCAGATGGAATTTTTGAACTAACCATGGTAAAAGCACCAAAATCATTGGCAGATCTAAACAAAATAATTTCGGGCCTTACAAATGGCGAAGAAAATGAAATGCTAATTTTAAGAAAAGGAAGTGATTTTAAAATATCTACTGATAAAGAAGTTTCCTGGTCTTTGGATGGAGAATTTGGAGGAAGAAGTAAAAATTCTCAGATAAAAATCTTACAAAAAAAGATACGAATTAGGACAGGTTCAAACAAAAAAGCCTAGAAGATATTAAAATTAATAAAATAACCAACTAAGTTTTACTAGTTTCTCGCAATTTGATATAATATAAGTGAGAACCTAGGAGGTTATAATGTTTAAAATAGGCGATAAAATCGTATACCCTAATCACGGAGCAGGAGTGATTGACGCTATTGAAAAAAAGGAATTTTTGGGAGAAGAAAAAGAATACTTCATCCTAAAAATGCCTATCGGTTCCATGAAGATTTCAATACCGATTTCAAATATCGATAAAATGAATATAAGAGATGTTATTAGCAAAGAAGAAGGGGATGAAATCCTAAAAATTTTGGACGATGATCCTAGTCCAATGGCCGATAATTGGAATGTTAGATATAGAGAAAATCAAGAAATAATAAAAACAGGAGACATATACAAAATCGCCGAGATGGTAAGAAATCTTGCAATTTTGGATAAGGAAAAAGGATTATCAACAACTGAGAAAAAACTACTTAATAGAGCAAGACGTATATTGGCAAGTGAATTAGTAATGGCAGGTTCTCTAGAAAAAGGCAAGGGCGAAGAAATGATAGATGAGTCCATTGGTCTTTAAATTATTAAAAGGAGTATAAATGAAACGTATTTTTCAATTGGTTATTACACTAATTGGAATTGTACTAGGCATTGTAATTTTTAATATAGTTAATGCCGCAAGTTCCTTCATAGAACAACGCGGCATTATATTTATAATTGCAAATGTCCTAGCAGGACTAGTTGGTGGAATAATATTTTATTTTATATCTGGTAAATTTGCAGGCAAATTTATCAACAAATTTTCAAATTTAGAAGGGCAAATGAGTGAGATTCCAGCATCGAAGCTCATAGTTGGAACAATCGGAACTATAATAGGAATTGTAATTGCAACCTTAATCTCAAGACCATTAACCAGCCTACAAGTACCTTATGTGGGCAATTCAATTTTTGTGCTATTATCTATTTTATTATATATTGGTTTTGGTTATCTTGGATGGAGAGTTTCAGTTAGAAATAGCGAAGATTTTCTAAGCCTTTTTAAAAATGTCAAAGATGTAAAAGAGCAAAAGTCAATATTAAAGCATGACAAAAACAAAAATCTTGCAACAGCCAAGATCCTTGATACATCTGTAATCATAGACGGAAGAATTGTAGATATACTAAACACTGAATTTATCGAAGGAGATTTGATAATTTCTGAATTTGTCTTAGAGGAATTGCAACACATAGCAGATAGCCCAGATGATCTAAAAAGAGAACGTGGCAGAAGAGGCCTTGATATTGTTAACGAGATAAAAAATAACGAAAAAACAAATCTTGTCATAGTTGACACAGATTATCCAGAAATCAAAGAAGTTGACAGCAAGCTTTTAAAATTAGCAATAGATTTAAATGGAAAAATTTTCACTAATGACTATAATCTAAACAAGGTCTGTGATGTCCAAGGTATTCCTGTATTAAATATCAACGATCTTGCAAATGCCTTAAAACCAGTGGTTTTACCTGGAGAAAGCATGGAAATTGAGGTTATAAAACTTGGCAAAGGCAGAAATCAAGGTGTTGGATATCTTGAAGATGGAACTATGGTTGTAGTTGAAGATGGGGATAAATACTTGGATAAAACTATAATTGCTACAGTAACAAGTGTTCTACAAACATCTGCTGGAAGAATGATTTTTGTAAAAAGCAAAGAGGATTAAATGCTAAATGGTAAATACTTATCGGCCATAATAACAGCAGCAGGTTCTGGCAATCGCATGAATAGTCAGATAAACAAGCCTTATTTAACTATAGAAAATAAAAAAATCATAGAACTAACCCTTGATAAGGTTAGCAAGATAGAAAATTTTGACGAGATAATCCTTGTAATTAGAAAAGAAGATAGAGAAATAGTAGAAAAAATTTTAGAAAAATATCCAAAAAAAATATCATACGTCTTTGGTAGCACAACTCGTGAACTATCCACATTTGAGGGACTAAAAGCCCTAAATAAAAAATGCCAACTGGTCTTAACCCACGATGGGGTAAGGCCTTTTGCTAGTTTAGATCTATTTAAGAAAGTTTTAGAAGAGCTAAAGCTTTACAAGGCTGTAATTTCAGCGACAAAGAGCAAAGACACCATAAAAATCGTCGATGAAAATATGTTAGTTGATTTTACACCAAATAGGGACTATGTTTATAATATCCAAACTCCCCAAGCTTTTGACAAGAAATTATTATTTTCTATGTATGAAAAATATGTAGAAAGTGAGTTTAAAATAACCGATGATAGTCAACTTTTTGAGTTTTTTAAAAGAGATATTCCAGTAAAAGTTGTGGATGGAGAATATTCAAATATAAAAATTACCACAAAGGAAGATATTTTATTTGCCAAAGCCTATATAAAAAGTTTGGAAGATGAGGAATTTTATGAGAATAGGAATAGGCTATGATGTTCATAGACTAGTAGAAAATAGAAAATTAATAATTGGTGGAGTAAATTTTGATTACAAGTTGGGACTTTTGGGTCATTCAGATGCAGATGTGCTAACTCACGCTATCATGGATGCGATTTTGGGAGCCTTGTCTTTGGGAGATATTGGAAAATTATTTCCAGATACTGACCCAAAATATAAGGACATAAATTCACTAGAGCTATTAGACAAAGTAGTTAAATTGATGAATGAAAATGGCTATAGAATCGGTAACGTAGATAGTGTAGTAATTTGCGAAGAGCCAAAGATTAATCCCAGAAGAGAAGAAATAAGAAAAATACTTGCAAATCACTTACAAACTGACATATCTAATGTATCAGTTAAAGCTTCTACTAGTGAGGGTTTATCCTTTACTGGCAAAGGATTAGGAATAGAGGCTCGAAGTGTAGTAATATTAGAGGAGAAAAATGCGTAAATTAATAACAAGTGAATCAGTAACAGAAGGACACCCAGATAAAATTTGTGATAGGATTTCTGATTCAATCCTAGATGAGTGCCTAAAACAAGATAAAAATAGTAGAGTTGCTTGCGAAACAGTAACATCAACAGGTTTAGTGTTGGTAGTTGGAGAAATTTCCACTGAAGCTTATGCGCCAATTGAGAAAATAGTTAGAGATACCATAAAAGAAATTGGCTATGATGATCCAAAAGTCGGCTTTGATTATTCAAATGTTGCAGTTCTAACATCACTAATAGAACAATCACCAGATATTGCTCTTGGAGTAAATAATTCCCAAGAATACAAATTATCAAATGAAAAATATGATAAAATTGGAGCAGGAGATCAGGGAATAATATTTGGATATGCTGATGATGAAACAGATTCATATTTGCCAGCATCAGTAAGCTATGCCAACAAACTTGCCATGAAACTTGCAGAGGTAAGAAAAAACAAAACCTTATCCTACCTAAGACCAGATGGCAAAACTCAAGTGACAGTGGAATATGAAGACGACAAATTAATAAGAATTGATAGTATAGTAATATCAAGTCAACATACCGAAGAAGTAAGCCTTGAAACTATAAGAGAAGATATAATAAGAGAAGTCATAGATAAAGTAATAGATCCTTCTTTGATGGATGAAAATACAAAAATTTATGTAAATCCAACAGGTAAATTTGTAGTTGGAGGTCCTAAAGGCGATAGTGGACTTACAGGAAGAAAAATCATTGTAGATGCTTACGGTGGATATTCCAAATCAGGTGGCGGAGCATTTTCTGGAAAAGATCCAACAAAAGTAGACAGATCTGCAGCTTATATGGCAAGATATGCAGCAAAAAATATGGTTGCAGCAGGACTTTGTCATAAGTTAGAAATTGGAATTTCCTATGCCATAGGAGTAGCTCACCCACTTTCAATTTATGTTGATAGTTTTGGCACAGGAATTTATGACGATGAAAAATTATTAGAAATTGTAAAAGAAAATTTTGATTTTAGACCACAAGCAATTATAGATTATCTTGATTTACTAAGACCAATCTATAAGAAAACTTCAAGCTATGGACACTTTGGTAGAAATGATGAAGATTTTACATGGGAGAAATTAGATAAAGTCGAAAAACTTAAAAAATATTAGGAGAAAAAATGGCAAGACTTAGAAGAAGTGTAGCTATAGATCTTGGAACAGCAGAAGTTTTGGTATATGTTAATAACAAGGGCATAGTTTTGGATGAACCTTCAGTGATAGCTGTGGATGTTTTAACTAATGAAATTCTTGCAGTAGGAAGCGAAGCCAAAAAACTTGTAGGCAGAACTCCAGGAAACATCAAAGCTATTAAGCCTATGAAAGATGGAGTCATAGCAGATTTTCCGTCAACAGAAAAAATGCTAAAATACTTTTTGGAAAAATCTATCAAAAAAGCAATTATTAAACCAGATTTGTTAATTTGCATACCATCAAGAGCAACTCAAGTTGAAAGAAGAGCAGTCCTTCAAGCTAGCGAAAATGCTGGAGCTCATAGAACATATCTAATAGAAGAACCACTTGCTGCTGCAATTGGAGCAGGAGTTGATATAACAAAAGCAAGTGGAGATTTGATAATAGATATTGGTGGAGGCACAACAGATATAGCAGTTATATCAGCAGGTCAAATTATCATTAGCAAATCATTGCCAGTAGCAGGTTTAAATTTTGATAAGGACATCAAAGATAACATCAGAAGAAGATACGGTTTACTAATTGGGGATAACAAGGCAGAAGAAGTAAAAATAAAAGCCAATTCCATTAAAGATAATGAATCTCTAGAAGTTAGTGGTAGACAAATTACAGATGGACTACCTAACAAAGTTTACATTCCTCTAGGAGAAATTAAAGATTGTATTAGAGCTTCTGTGGATTTGATAGTAGATGGGGTAAAAAAAGTATTAGAAGTAACTCCACCAGAACTTTCAAGCGATATCTATGACAAGGAAATAATACTTACTGGCGGTGGAGCTTATACACCAACACTTAAAGATAGACTAGAAGAAAAACTTCAAATAAAAGTCAAAATTGCAGAAGATGCTAGTAAGTGTGTAATAAATGGCACAGGTAGAGCTTTAGGCTGGCTTGATGAAATTGACAAAGGTTACAACGATTCTAAGAAACTAAAACAAAAAGAGCTAGAAGATAGCGAAAAATTAAGGAGAAGATAATGACAAAGACATTAGTAATGGTAAGGCATGGACAAAGCCAGTGGAACTTGGCAAACAAATTTACAGGTTGGGTAGATGTAGACTTATCTGAAAAAGGCGTAGAAGAAGCAATCGAAGCTGGCAAAAAAATCAAAGAAGCGGGCATTGTTTTTGACCATGCTCACACATCTATATTAAAAAGAGCTATAAAAACTTGTAACTATGTTTTGGAATATTCTGATCAAATGTTTGTTCCGGTAGAAAAATCATGGAGACTAAATGAACGTCATTATGGTGCTTTGCAAGGATTAAACAAGGCAGAAACAGCAGAAAAATATGGCGATGAACAAGTTCATATTTGGAGAAGATCCTACGACACACTTCCTCCATTGCTATCAGAAGAAGAAATGGAAAAACAATATCACTTAAAAAGATACGCAAAACTTCCAAAGGATGTAGTTCCTGCTGCAGAAAATTTAAAAATAACCCTAGAAAGAGCTCTTCCATATTATTTTGACCACATAGCTCCACAACTACTAAAAGATGAAGTAGTTTTAGTAGCAGCTCACGGCAACAGCCTTAGAGCTTTGGCAAAACATATAGAAAAAATATCAGATGATGATATAATGGGCCTAGAAATTCCAACAGGTCAACCTTTGGTTTATGAACTAGATAATGATCTTAATATGATCAAAAAATACTATTTGTAAATAAAAAGTACTGATGGTAAATAGAAATTCTATTTGCCATCAATTTTTTTAATAAGTTAATAATTAGTAAAACATCCAATATATTTTATATCATACAAGAAAATTTGAACAAATTTTACAGAGCTTGGAAATTTTTATAAAAATATCTTTACATTTATTAATTAGTAATTATAATATAAGATAGAGGTGATGAAATGAAAATTGCATCAGTAGAATACGAAAATGGTGTATCACAATTATTAAATTCACGCTTTGACAAAAATGATGTAATGGTAAACAAATTTGATAATTTGGAAGACCTCATAGGAATAAATCTAAAAGAATATGATCTAATACTTGTAGATATGACCCACAACAAATGCCTACAAGTAATCCAATACATAAAACAAACTACAAATACACCTGCAATATACTTAACAGAAAGATATAACAAAAGTCCCTATGAACAAGAAATCGAAGATGAGGAATTTATAATCCACTCAAACACCAGAGAAGAATTTGTAAATCACGTATTTGAAAAAGTCGAAGAACTTAACGATACAAAGATAGTTAATCTTGGATTTTGCACAATGGAAGAAGATAACGGAATATTTAGAATAGGTAATGATATACTAGATTTGACAAAATTTGAAATTTCAATTTGTGCAGTATTAATAAATAATCTAGGCAAAACCTTATCAAAAGATCAAATAGTTGAAGAAATGGCAAAAAAAGGCCTAGAAACAACAGAAAGATCTGTAAGAGAACATATAAGAAAAATAAGATTAGAATTTAAAAAAGCAGATCTTTATCCAATAGAAACAGTTAACCGTATGGGATATAGGTGGGTTCTTGATTCTTGCACTCCATAGGTATTTTCAATGAATAATAACTGCGATTTTACTTATATTGGAAAAGAGATAAGAAATATTAGAAAATACAAAAAATTAACTCAAGAGGATATTTCTTTTGCCACTAATCTTTCAATTGATACAATAAGAAGACTAGAAAGTGGTAAAGTTGATATAAAAATTAGCTCGCTTTTGAAAGTGTTGGATACTCTGGGAATTGAATTTTATAATATATTTGAGAATATTGAAAAGTCAAAATGGTCAACTGTAGAAAAATACTTGTTGCAAATAGATTTTTCCTTAAACTCTTTGGATTTTGATAAAGCAAAAGAATTATTAAAAGACTTTGAAAAATTAGACGTGTCTCAATTATCAATAACATATAAAAAAAGATATGAACAAAATTTAAAATTTTACATAGTTATATTAAATGAAAACATAACTAATGAGCAATACATAAACAATTTGATAGATGTTATTAAAATTAATCATGAATATTTTAAGATTGAAACATTTGCCTTACATTCGTTTACTAAATTCGAGCTTAGAATTTTAAGAACTATTGCAAATAGATTAAGAAATATTGGGGAAATTGACTTAGGCAGGGACATCCTATTGTTTATAGAATCTCAAATAAACGAAAGCTCTAAAGATTATCCTTTATTGGCTTATACAATAAGTAGATATTATGATTTAGATAATAATTTCGAAAAATCATTTTTTTGGAATGGCAAAGCTATAAGAACATCAATCAATAACAATGATATCTTAGGATTAATATATAGCTATTATCAAAAAGGGGATCTTTTGATCAAACAAAAAGATGGAAAAGCCATGGATTATATAAATATGTCTTTTGAGCTTTGCAGATTATCAGGCAGAAAAAAACTTGAAGAAAATCTAAAAAAATATTTGATTTATAATTTTAAATAATGCTTAAGAGCATTATTTTTTTGTTTATTATTAATAGAATGTTCTTAAAAAATTTCCTAATAAGACAGGAATTAGGAAATTCTAATGCTTTAATGTATCGTGAAACACGGCACACAAGCTATTCTATCTTCAATATAAACGATTTATAATTAAGTTAATAGAAAATAATTGAGTGCACCTAAGTTTTCTAAATTTATTGCAGGAGGAAAATATGAAAAATAAAAAAAAGTAGCAATTCTTTCCTTAGCATTATTATTTGTGGCACCTATATCTTTTGCAAATCAACCAGAAGTTCTTAGTAATCAAGGATCTAATAATCCACCAGTAACTGTAAGCAATTATGACAGTGGTATTAAAGATTTTTTAGGTGGAAAATGGAGACATGGTGTGAATGATACACATGTTTGGTCATGGTTTTATCATTCAAAGAGATTCCATACGACTTCTGTAAAAGGAGCTGGAGGAAAATTTGGATATTCTGGAATAACAAATCCAAGAGAAACTGCATATGCTAGTTGGGAAAAAGCTCCATCAGGAAATGAAGCTTATGCTAATGTTATAAACTGACATAATGTTTTATAGTAGCAAGGCTTTTAATTTGTCTTGCTACTATAAAATCTTTATAAAGGAAACGCTATGAAAAAGATAATAAAATTTCTAATTGCCATAACATTAATTTTATCATCGTTAACTTATTTTTTTTATGTGGATAGCAATCAAGCTATAGGAAAATTTCCGGATTTTGACAAATTTATAAATCTTGTAAATTATGAAGATAAAGATATTAGAAAAGAAATTGAAAAATATGCACTAAAAAATAATATTAACCTTGTTAAATTTGATAATAAAATTAGATATGATATTAAAGATAAAATGGATGTTAATGCTTACTTATTTTTAGCTGATTATTCAAGGTTTACAGAAAATCACAGGGATTTAATTATTAAAGAAAATCCGAAAGGTGTCAATAAATTTGAATGTGTAAAAGAGAATAATTTTTTGTCAAGAAATAATATCGACATAATAAAATTTGAAGATCTGAATATAGACAATATTTCTGGAGATTATGCAGTAAGTGGGAATAATGAAGACTTGGATAAATTTATTGAAGATTTATCTGATTTTGCCGATATCAAAAAAACTCCTGATTATATGAGTGTATCTAATATTACTATGAAAGAATTTTTCTTAGGTCTAGTTGTAAATTTTATAATAATATTTGCTACATTATTTGCAATTGTTATATATAATAGAAGCTTAACTAAGGAAATTTCTGTTTCGCTTTTATTTGGATATTCTGATATTAAATTAGCACTTGGTAAAACTATAAATATTTTAATGCCATCCTTTATTTTAGCAATTGTTATAGATTGGATTATTTTTTTCAAGCTTACTAACCCAGATAGTATTGGTGGATTTTTATTATCCATGAATCCTATTTATAAATTTGTTGCAGCTTTCACTTTAGTTATATTTATACTTGAATTTTTCTTGCTATTTTTTAAAGCAAGCAAAGAAGAACCAATACTAATAATTAAAGGTCAGAGAAAAACATCTGCCAAATTACTCTTCCCATTTAAAATGATATTTGCTGCTTGTATATGCTATATGTTTTTCATATCGATATTTTCTGCAAAAGACTATTTATATGTAAAAAACTACTTAAATGATTGGCGATTTTCTAAATATTATGCAAATATTAGCGTAGGATTACCTTGGCAATATGTCATTGACAAGGATCAGAGTAAGTATGAAAAACTATTTACAAAACCAACAACAAACTTAGCATATGAATTAATCGATAAGGGAGCAGTTATATTTTCAAATCCTTATGAGAAAAGAGAAGCTTTGAACTTTACAGACAATACTCTCAAGGAGTATAGATTAAACAATGGTAAATTTGCTTATATAAATTCTAATTATGTAAAAAAATTTGATATTTTGGATGCAAATGGAAGAAAGATATCAGATGATATTGAGAAAAATGAATGGAAAATCCTTGTTCCTGAAAATATTAAGCTTAATAATAATGACCTTGATTATATAAAAAGAAAACAGTTAGAACAAACGGACTTAAATGAAGAAAACTTGATAACAACTTTTATAAAAATCAAAGCAAATCAAAAGCTAGCAAAGCTTGATTCTCAGGCAAAAATCGATGAACCTTTTGCATATGATTATATTTTAATTTTAATAAATGAAGACTCGCTAAGAAAAACTGATGATCTTCTTTCTTATTTTCTAGTCAATGGCTACCTACATCCTTATCTTGAAAATAAAGATGTTAGCTTAAAAGAATTAAAGAAATTTATTAATAAAAACCCAGCTAGTAAATATGTTTTGTGGATAGAAAGTACATTTAATTATGTAAATTATCAAGTAAATAAATATAAAATTGAAATGTTAATATATATTTTTGGGACTATCTTATTTTTTGTTATTTATAGCTTAATAATAATTTTAGATAAGAATAATTATTACCTAAACCATGGAGAAGAGCTAGCAGTGAAGAGTCTATTTGGCTATGAATTTAAAGATATTCACAAAAAAAAGATAAAAGATACTGCTATATCTTACTTATTTTCATTGATAATTTTTTATATAATAATAAATTTTACCAATCGATATAACTATTTTGGATTTTTTACTCCTAGAAATGATCGGTCAAATGCAGATATATTAATTGGATTGGCTTTAAGTTTTATACTCTTATTAGGCTTATATCTGATAGAGTTAAAAATACTAAAAGATAATGATAAATTGACAATAAAACTGAAAGAAGGAAATTAATGCAAACTCAAATAAGACTTGAAAATATAAATAAATCTTATGGTAAGCACAAAATTTTAGAAAATCTTAATATTAGCATATTTCCAGAGGATTTTATAACTATAATTGGTGCAAGTGGATCTGGAAAATCAACCTTATTAAATATCTTAGGAACTTTGGAAGATTACGATAGTGGCGAAGTAGAAAGTTTTGGCTATAAAGATCCCATTAAAGATTATAAAAATTCAATGATTCTAAGATGAGAAAAAATCGCCTATTTATTTCAAAATTTCGCTTTAATAGAAAATATGACTGTAAAAGAAAATCTAGATATTGCATTAAAATATAGTAAATACAAAAATGACAAAGAAAAAATAAGACAAATATTAGATATGCTCGGTGTAATTGATAAAATTGATAATAAAATTTATGAACTTTCAGGTGGTCAGCAACAAAGAGTTGCTATGGCTAGAGTATTATTAAAGCCTTATCAAATTCTGTTAGCTGATGAGCCAACAGGATCTTTAGATAAATCAAATAAAGATATTTTGATAAAAATACTAATTGAAGAAAATAAAAAAGGAAAAACAATAGTTGTAGTAAGCCATGATATGGATTTTATTAAAATCAGCAAAAGAGCTTACAAAATTATAGATAAAAGATTGGAGCTTATAAAATGAAGATAAAGAGAAGTAATAAGCCTTTGTTTTTATTGATAGCTTTGATTGCTTTAGCATCATTAATCTATCTAACAAAGACAAATTCAAAGAAAATAGAGGCACTTATTATCGAAGATTTAGGGAAAAATAAATTTAGTGCAGTTGGAATTGCTAGTAAAAGCGAAATATTATTATGCAAGGATGAAGAAGATAAATACCTGATACCAAATTCCGTTTTTAAAAATGGAGAGTTGTATAATATTATTGCAGTAGATGAGAATGGAAAAGTATATATTAGCGAAAGTTTGAAAATTTCAGAAAATGATATAATAAAAATAAAATCTAAAGAAGATGATAAGTTGATTTTAGATAATAAAACAAGCGGACAAAGGGAAAAAATAGATTTACCTGATATATCAAATTGGACTATTGAAAAAAAAGGAGATAATGTAAAAGCAAGTTTTACATCAGATACTGATTTCGAATATACAGTGTATGTAATTGGTAAGGATTATGGAATTGGAATTTCTGATAAAAAAAGTAAAGGAGAAAAAGTTTTTGCTAGTTGGGAAGCTGGAAAGTCTTTGACATCTTTGGTAAAATTTAAATTAAAATAAGCTTGATAAAACATTTTCCTAGTGTTATAATAATATCAGAAACTAAATAATTTATAGTCTTGCGGATATTTTATCCGTAAGGACTTGTTTTCGGGGTAAGGTGCAATTCCTAAACCGGCAGTGATAGTCTGCGAGCCTTTGGGTTGAATTGGTGCAATTCCAATACCGACAGTATAGTCTGGATGGTAGAAATATATTCTTCTAGTCATCGATTAATAAGAAATTTTCTTATACTATTTTATTTTAAATATAGTAAGAAAATTCTTAGTAAGTAATTGATTAGTTTAGATGCCCTGAATTTTCGGGCATTTTTTATTGCCCAGATTAGGAGGTAATTATGAATCAAAGTAGAAGTAAATCATTTAGTTTAAATCGTCTCGTTAAAGTAGGTATTTTGGCAGCTCTTGCTTATATCTTAATGTTTATCCAAATGCCAATTCCTATTGCACCACCTTTCATGAAAGTGGATTTTGCTGACGTGCCAGCTCTCATTGGTGGCTTTGCTCTTGGACCTTGGTATGGAGTTTTAATTCAACTTATTAAAAATATTTTAAATTTATCTAAAACAATGACAGGTGGAGTTGGAGAATTATCAAATTTCATAGTTGGTTCAACCTTTGTTTTAGTAGCAACAAGCATTTATAGAAATAATAAAACTAAGAAAAACTCAATTATAGCACTTATCCTTGGCGTTCTTGCAATGAGCGCAGTAGCAACATTGTCAAATGCATTTGTAGTATTTCCAATCTATGGCAAAGTAATGCACACAGATCTTGAAGCATTTGCAAAAATGATTCCAGGAAATGGTCTAGTAAATAACTACTTTACACTAATGATATTTTCAATAGCGCCATTTAATATTATAAAAGGAGCTGTGGAAGCTGTGGTTACAGAGCTTATCTATAAGAGAATATCACCATTTATAAAATCAAATAATTTTTAAGAAAATAACATCAAAACCTTCCCTAGCTTAGGCTAGGGTTTTTCTTTGGAAATTTTATGGATTAAAAAAAGAGTAAATTCTACAATTTACTCTTATAAAAAAATTTAATTCTCGTAAGCAACTTGGCTAGCTACTTTTTTGTATTCATAAAAGTTTATTACAAGCATTATTGCATAAATCAAACTAAAGGCTGAAAAAGCAAATATCAAGGAATCAGTGGAAAAAAGGCTGTTTACTGATTTTAAGAAAAATGGAGCTACAAATCCACCCAAATTACAACCAATAAAAATCAAGTTGTTGGCAATTCTTGCCTTTGATCCTCTTATAAATCTTGCAACTTCTGCAAAAAGATATGGGGTGCACAAGGATTGGGAAAAGGCTATAAATACCATAGAAATTAGGTAAATGTACATATTATAACCAAAAATCGCTAAAATCGTATTAAAAATTATATAAATTATAAGTCCCAAAAAAATTGTTCTTTCTCTTAAAGCTCTATTTATCATCCCAAACATAAAGCCAAAAATCATTCCAGAAATTGGAAGAATTAGCATATACATTGAAATTTCTGCATCCATTCCCTTAGCAAGCGTTGCGATATTTGGAAATCTAACGCTAATTGCTGTATTGTTCATAATTATGACGGCTGCAAAAATCACATAAAAAAATATTTGCTTGTTTAATCTAAATTTTTCGCCATCTTCGTCTTCTTCTTTTGCTATATCAACTTCTGGTATATTTTTTATAAAATTAATAAGTATTACAAAGGCAAAGGAATAAACCAAAAAAGCATAAGTCCAATGAATTTTTATAAAAAGTCCTGCCAAGAACAATAGGAGGATTTGTCCTATAAATTCCCAAGAAATTCTAATACCATGTAGGCTATTTGCCTCATCGCCAGAAAAAAATACATTTATGTAATTGGCACTGTGACCATTAAAAAGCCCAACACCTGCACCCATCATGAGTCTGCTTATAAAAATCGCCGGGTAAGTTTTTGACATTACTGGCAAAATTGAGCTTAAGCCTACCAGTATTAGACCTATTATTACACATTTTTTCATGCCTATTTTTTGAGTAATCTTTTCATTTAATAAAATTGCTATAATTGAAGTGATCGACGATAAAGTTATCATCATCTCTGCATTTGTAATTGATAAGCCCAGATCTTTTTGCATAAAGACCAAAGTTCCAGAAATTACACTATTACTTGCAACATAAATAGATAGGGCAAGGATAGCAATCTTTAATTTCAAATTGTTTTTCACCATAATTCCTCTTTTCATAGACCTATAATAACAAATCAGAGAAAAAAGGTAAACAATAGCACATTAATGTAATAAAAAAATAGGCTCTTATATGGAGGAAAAATCTCCATATTAAAGCCTAAAAAATCATCTTGCGTCAAGATCTTGATATTTTTCTTTATTTTCGTCAAATTTTTTTGCTGCATAAGAGCAAGTAGGGATAATTTTTACTTTTTCTTTACGAGCGTTTTCGCAGACTTCATCGAGCAATTTTCCTGCAAGACCTTGACCACCATAATTTTTATCAACCACCGTGTGGGTAATTTCCCACAAATTTTCATCTCTTATTTCATATTGGCAATAAGCAATTTCCAAATCATTGTCATAGGCTAAAGCCTTCTTTCTATCTTTTTCAAATTTTATTTGCATATACTCACCTCTTTTAATATTTACCCCAAATTTGCGATAAATTATTCTGATAAATTTATCTTTATCTAATGATTTATGATATAATAAAAAGGGTGATAAAAATGTATAATGTAGGAATCGATATAGGCTCGACTGCTTCTAAAGTAGTTGTTCTTGATCAATCAAAAGAAAAAATTCTTTTAAAAAAAGTTATGCCAACAGGCTGGTCTTCTGTTGAAACAAGCGGAACCATTAAACAATGGCTAGAAGAAAACGATATCAACGGAGATAATAGCAAGGTTGTTGCCACAGGTTATGGAAGAGTAGCAGTCCCTTTTTCTGATAAGGTCGTAACAGAAATTACCTGCCATGCCAAAGGCGCACATTTTTTTGAAAATAGAGATATGACTATCATAGATATAGGTGGTCAAGATACCAAGGCCATCAGACTTGTAAATAGCATGGTCGATGATTTTTTGATGAATGATAAATGCTCAGCTGGAACTGGCAAATTTTTGGAAGTTATGGCAAATAGACTCGGTGTAGACTTAAACCAGATGTTTGAACTTGCAAAAGTTGGCAAAGATGTGAAAATTTCATCCATGTGTACGGTATTTGCAGAAAGTGAAATTATTTCATTAATCGGCAAAGGAACTCCAAAAGAAGATATAGCTTGTGGAGTAATTCATTCTATCATAAACAAGGTTAAAACCTTGGTTAACAGACTTCCAAAATCAGATTATTATTTCTTAACAGGTGGATTTTCTGGCAATGACTATATGGTAGCTCATTTATCAGAAATACTTGGAGCAGAAGTAGGAACAAATCACGATGGCAGATACGCAGGAGCTATTGGTGCTGCAGTTTTGGCAAAATAATGGACTATTTAGAAATTAGAAAAAACGCTTATATAGATATTTTAGAAATTTCTAGTAAGAAAACAGTAGTTTCACTTTGGGGAAGGGTTCCTTGGGAGATAGTGGAAAGCTTTTCCTACCAAAGCGTATATTCTTATGGGATCGATAAAGAAGTTACCAAAGGTTATGAAGATAACAATTATTGCGATATGCTAAATTCTTCATTTGCCTATTTAGAGCTTAAAAAATGCCCATTTATGTATGCTTCATCGTTTTTTATAGTTGATGATTATTGCAAAAGCCGATATGAAAATTTAAGAAAAAAAACCGACAAAGAAGTTTATATTTACAAAAATAACGACTACAAATCTTTGATAAATTATTTAGAAGAAAAATCAAAAACAAAATTCAATAAAGAAAAGTTTGAAGAGCTAGTTAATAAATCCAAGGAAATTTCAAAACTTATAGTAGCTTTAAGATCTTGCAAAATTCCTAATCAAAGGATTTATGAAGTTGAATATTTTTCAAAATTCATATTTGATATGGATAAGAAAATAGAATTTATAAAAAAGCACATAGATGATTCGAAAGAAGAAAAATCTATAGCAAAAGTTCAGGCAGGAGCAGGAATATATAAAAAAATTGGTCAATTAATCAATGAAGGCTATTTTTGTGAGGGAGAATATCAGAAAATTTATACGACAAATTCTTTTGATTTTATAAAAGAAAAATACGGGAAATTTGATCTGGAGGCTGATTACATCATTCACAATTGCAGCCAAATTGAAATTGAAAATAAAGAAATTGCCTATTAGGAGGTTTGGTATGGCAGATTACAGAAAAATGTGGGAAGATCTTGACATGGATGTTGAAAAACACGATGTTCTTTGCGAAGTGTTGCCACAAGCATTTGGTGATGTTTACTTATCACAAGAAAACAGACCAGAAAAAATGGACTATTTTAACATGGTAGTTGCAGAAATTCACGGAATTAGACCAGCTGAGCTAATCGATTTTCAAAAAAAAGGTGGCAAAGTAGTTGGAACATTCTGTATCCACGTTCCTGATGAAGTAGTATTTGGTTGCGGAGCAATAAATACAGGTCTATGCTCAGGATCACAATTTTGGGTACCAGGTGGAGAAGAACATCTACCAACAGCAACTTGTCCACTAATTAAAGCATCCCTTGGAGCAAGATTTGAAAGAACTTGTCCATTCTTTAGATTAGCAGATTTATTTGTAGGAGAAACAACTTGCGATGGCAAGAAAAAAGCTTGGGAAATCATGGCAAAAGATGCACCAATGTACATATTTGACCTTCCACAAATGAAAAGAGATAAGGATGTAGAATTCTTCAAAGACGAAGTTTACAGATACATAGATAGAATAGAAGAATTAACAGGAAACAAACTAACAGAAGAATCTCTACACGATGCAATAGTTCTAATCAACAACAAAAGACGTGCAATGCAAAGACTTTGGGAATTCCGTAAATTAGACAATGTTCCGATAAGCGGAAAAGATTGTCTATTAATTTCTCAAATTGCTTTTTATGATGATCCAGCAAGATTTGCCCAAAAAGTTAATGAATTGTGCGACGAATTAGACAAGAGAAAAGAAGAAAATGTAAGTGTCTACAAAAAAGGTGCAACAAGACTTATGCTTACAGGAACTCCACTATCAATTCCAAACTGGAAACTACACCACATAATCGAATCTTCAGGAGCAGCAATTGTTTGTGAAGAAATGTGTACAGGATCTAGATATTTCGAACTAACAGTTGATGAATCAGGAAAAACAATGGATGAAATGGTTGATAAACTAACAGATAGATACATGAAAGGTATCAACTGTGCATGCTACACACCAAATACTGAAAGAACTGACGATATCATTAGACTTGCAAAAGAATATAATGTAGATGGTGTAATAGATGTAAACTTAAAATTCTGCAACATCTATGATACAGAAGGTCACCTAGTAGAAGCAGAACTTAAAAAACAAGGTATTCCAGTATTAGGAATTGAAACTGACTACACAGACGAAGATAGCGAACAATTAAAAACAAGAATTGAAGCTTTCGTTGAAATGATTGAAAATGAAAAATAAAATGAACTACATCTTATTTAAAGATGTAGAAAATGGCAAAAAGCTTTACGATTTGATAAAAAATAATTCTATCAAAGCAACAATAGCTCCAACTCCAAGAGTTTTGGATATTTGTTGTGGTATATCAATTCTTTATGAAAATATTGAGGATAAGCCAAAGATTGAAGAAATTATCAAAGAAAACAATATAGAAATCAAAGGCTTTCACGAAATTGAAAGAGATATTGACCCAAATAGGATGAAATTTTTATAAAATTTGCAAGAGGAGTTTAGTTGATGGAATTTCCAGCAATTAGACTCCTTATTTTTAAAGAAAACCAGCTTGTTTAGAAAAAAATTGGGGGTAAATTGTTTGTAGAAAGGAGAAATTATGAAAAGAGATTATAAATTATCATCAATTATTATAATTAATTTAATAGTAGCAATGATTAGTGCTATAATTTCAAAAATTCTTGGAGATGATAATAGCGAAATTACAAGCGCTTATATTATTGCAAGTTTGCTTTCGCTTGTTATAACGACCATTTCAGGTTTTGCCATAGCTAGAGGGCTTTTGAAAAACAGAATGGGAAGCCTTGGTGAATATTTGGATAATGTGAACTTTTTAAATTTTAAAGTTTTCGCCTTGGAGTTTCTAATAAGTTTGATCTCATCAGCTGGCTTAGTGAGCTTTTTCTTAACGCCAATCAAAAACTTAACTGTAAATGCTTTAGAAAAAGGCGAGTATCTTCCAACAAACTTTATTATTCCTATCGTCTTGCTTGTTATCTTTGGGATGATTTACGATATTTTTACATCCTATAAATTTTTTGTAGCAGCTGATAAAGACCAACTAAGCTTTGGAGCATTATTTAAGGAAGTTTTCGTAGTAGGAAAAGATCTTTTCAAAAAAACTCTTCCAACTTATATAAAATTAATGGTTCTACCTTCAATAATTTACATTGTAATACTTGTAGCAACTATAAGATCACAAATGACTCAATATGCTCTTAATCCAGCTATGGATGCTCCTATGGGAGCTATTGCCTTTATATTAGTCTTAGCTTTAGTTTTTTTAATATATATATTTGTAGCTTCAGCAATTTTACAAGCAAAACTATCAAATTTTTATCTTGATTATATAAAGGATATACCAGAGATTGAAGCAAGCATTGAAGAAAATTAGAAAACAATAAAATAATTAGGGTTTGCGAAAATAATCGCAAGCTCTTTTTTTCTGGAAAATTTTAGAAAATAAAATAAGATATATTATAGTTTGATAGAAGATTTACTTAGAAATAAGATTTCAAAATAATATTTATGATTGATACTTGTATTTAATTATATAAGTGCTATACTAAATAGACTTAGGGGGCTTAGATGAATATTATAATTTTAGGAGCAGGCAAGGTTGGCTCTTATCTTACAAATGAATTGTCCTTACAAGATCATGACATATTAGTTATTGACAAAGATAAGGATGTTTTAAATAGATTACTAGAACAAAATGATGTTATGGCATTAGAAGGCGATGGATGCGATATTGAAATTCTAAAAGAAGCAGATGTATCCAATTGTGATATTTTCATTGCCCTTACAAGAAATGACGATACCAATATAATTTCTGCAGCTCTTGCTAATTCCTTGGGAGCAGGAGAAATTATTATAAGACTACGCGATTCTAAATATGTCAACAACGTCGATAGGATAAAAAAATTAACTGGGTCAAATTTGGTTATAAATCCAGAATATTTGGCTGCCAAAGAAATCCAACGTTCTATAAAGTATTCCCATGCAAGAAATGTCCAAACTTTTATGGAAGATAGGGTGCTTATGATGGAAATTGTCATAGGCGAAAATTCTAGATTGGCAGGAAAAAGACTTAGCGAGACCACTTCATATTTGGATAATTTGGATATTTTAATTGGCATTGTAAATGACAATGGAAAAATTACAATACCAAATGGTAATTTTCTCTTAGAAGCTGGACAAAAAATATATATTCTTGGAACCAAAGATGACGTAGACTTATTTTACAAGGCCGAAATTCCAGAAAATATAAGAATGAAAGACGTTTTAATAATAGGAGCAGGACCAATTAGCCATCATCTAGCAGGTCTACTTTTAGAAAGAAATTTCAATGTAACAGTTATTGAAATTAACAGAGAAAAGGCCATCGATATACAAGAAAATTTCACAGATGCAGTTGTAATAAATGCTGACGGTTCAGATCCTGATATTCTAGAAGAAGCAAGAATTGATACATATGATTCTGTAATTTCACTAACAGGAATCGATGAAGAAAATATTTTAATCTCCCTAATTGCCCAAAGATATGGAATAGAGAAAATCATAGCCAAGGTAAATAGAACAAACTTACTAAAACTAACTGGTATTTTGGATATTGATGCAACTTTCACCCCGAAATCAGCCGCATCTAATTATATAAATAGACTTATAAGGTCAAAATTCGAGGCAAGCGATATATCAACTTTGAACAAATTATACAGGCTTGAAAGCGATGAGGTTGAAGTTTTAGAATTTGAAGTAAGTGAAAATTCTTTAATATTTGATAAAGCCCTAAGAGATGTAAACTTAAAGCCCGACACGCTTGTTGCAATTATAGAACATAGCGAGCTAAATGGACAAATAGAAGTAGCAACAGGTAATTCGATAATAGATATGGGCGATAGGGTTTTGGTAATTACAAAAAGTAGAAATATTAGCAAAATAGATGATATTTTGGAGTAGAAATGAATTTAAAGGTAATTAACAATTCAATAGGTAAGCTTTTGCAAGTGCTTGCAATACTTATGTCTGTCCCACTTTTGGTTTCTTTTATTTACAAAGAAACTTTAGCTGACAAGATGTACTTTATAATTCCCATAGCAATTTGCCTTATAGTTGGAACTTTACTAGTAAAGATTTCCAATGATAACGGCCATATATACAATAGAGAAGGTATGTTTACAACAGCTTTTTGCTGGGTTTTATATTCAGCTATTGGAGCAATTCCTTTATTCTTAACTCCAAGCAACTATCCAACTTTTTTGGATGCATTTTTTGAAATGGCAAGTGGTTTTACAACTTGTGGGGCATCTGTTGCAAATAATGTTGAAACTTTGCCAAATTCAATAATTTTTTGGAGATCTTTTTCCCACCTTATAGGAGGTATGGGGATTTTGGTTTTTACTTTGGCGATTTTACCTAAACAACACAAAGAATCTGCCAATCTCATGCAGGCAGAAGTTCCAGGACCAACTTTTGGCAAGATTACCCCAAAGCTTGTACATACAGCAAGAGCTCTTTATATTCTTTATCTATCTCTTACTGCAATAACTGCACTTGCTTTAAAAATTGCCGGCATGAACGTATTTGATTCCATAATTTATGCCATGGGAACTGCAGGAACTGGTGGTTTTGGCAACCGCGGACTTTCAATTGGATTTTACGATTCAAGAGCCATAGAAATTATTTTAAGTATCGGCATGCTTTTATTTGGAGTAAATTTTAACCTTTATTATTATGCAATTTATAGATCTGCCAAAGATAGCTTCAAATCAGAGGAATTAAAATGGTATTTGATAATAATTCTTGCAGCAACGCTATTGATTTTTATAAATATTCTTCCACAAAGCCAAGATGTTTTTCATAGTGGTGTAAGCTCGTTTTTTACGGTAACATCGACAATTACAACTACAGGCTATGTATCACTAGATTATAGCAAGTGGCCATTATTTTCAAGAAATATTTTGATTTTACTGATGTTTATTGGGGGATGCGCTGGTTCAACTGCTGGTGGCATTAAGGTTTCAAGAATAACTATGCTTGTAAAAACTGGAATCAATAGGGTAAAACAAGCCATAAATCCTATGAGAATTACAGTAAACAAACTTGATGGCAAAAAAGTCGATAAGGATATAGAACATTATGTAAACAAATATTTGATAGTTTATATTTTACTATTTATAATTTTCATGTTTGCAGTAACACTTGATACCAATGATCTTGAAACAGCTTTTACAGCTGTGGCAACAACATTTAATAACGTAGGCCCAGGTCTTGGTCAATTTGGACCGATTACTTCTTTTGAAAATATCGGCAATTTATCAAAATTTGTCCTATCTTTTGCTATGCTTTTTGGCAGGCTTGAATTATATCCAATGATTTTGCTATTTTCCCCAAGATCATATAAAAAGCTTAGAAATAAATAATTGACTTTTGTAGTTTTTATATTATAATTAGCTTAGTTACAATATAATAAAATCTAGAAAACATTAAGAACACTTGTGGGGTAAGAACTGGTGGGACAAACTCACATTTAGCCATTGTTTTTACTCATTTATATGGTTAAAACTCACAACCACAGGGGGCAAATTGCCAAATCCGAATAATAAATTCATATCTATAGGATTTAAACAATGAGTAAGTAGATATGACCATAAAATCCTTGTTCAAAATAATGTGCAAGGACTTTTTTTGTCTTTTTTTAGATTTTAAATTAAAAAGGGGGGGAGCTTATGATGAAAAAAATATATATGATTTTTTTGCTTTTATTTCTCACATCCTGCACTGGCAAAAATAGAGAGCAAGTAGTTGTTTTCAACGCTGGCGAGTACATGGATATGGATTTGATAAAACAATTTGAAAAAGATACTGGTATTGAAGTTATATATCAAACTTTTCAATCAGATGAAGAAATGTTTGTAAAATTAACACAATCTGCCAACAATTACGATGTTGTAGTCCCAATGGATTATATGGTAGAAAAGCTTTTAAAATATGATATGCTAGCGCCGATTGATTTTTCAAATGTACCAAATGCCAAATATATTATGGACCAATACAAAAACCTACCCTTTGACCCAGAAGGCAAATACACAGTCCCGTATTTCACTTCATCTTTTGGCATAGTTTATAACAAGGATATGGTCGATAAGCCCATAGATTCTTGGGCTGACTTGTGGGATCCAAAATATAAGGGCAAGATTATTATGTATGATCTTCCTCGACTTTCAATGTCTGTTGCCTTGCAAAAATTAGGTTATTCCATAAATACCACAGATATGAAAGAAATTAACCAAGCAACTGAAGAATTAATCAAGCAAAAACCTCTAGTTTATGCTTATCTTACAGATGAGGCACGCGATGTAATAATTCAAGGCGATGCGGCAATGACAGTAATGTATTCTGGCGATGCCTTGCTTATGAGCAAGGAAAATCCTAATCTTAAATATGTCATACCAAAAGAAGGTGGCAATCGACAGGTAGATAGCCTTGCTATCCCCAAAAAAGCCCAAAATAAAAAAAACGCAGAAATATTTATAAATTACTTTACAGATCCAAAAATTTCTGCAGCCAATGCCGAGTGGATGGAAGGCTTTACCTCTCCACTTAAGGGAGTAAGGGAAATGTTACCAGATTATATCAAAAATTCCAACGAAGCCTATCCAGATGAAAAAACGCTTCCAAAAATAGAAATGTTTAAGGATTTAGAGGATTATATGGAAGTTTACAACAATGCCTGGGTTAAGGTATTAGCATCATACTAAGGAGATTTTATGGATCAAGTATTAAATTTAAGAAATGTTAGCAAATTTTATGAAGGCAAGCAAATACTAAAAAACATTGACCTAGATGTAATAAAAGGCGAGTTCTTAACCCTAATCGGACCATCAGGCTGTGGCAAAACTACAACTCTTAGAATAATTGCGGGCTTTGAAAACCCGGATGAGGGAGAGCTAATTTTTGATGGTAAGGAAATATCACAAATTCCTCCAAACGAAAGAAATATAAACACAGTTTTTCAAAATTACGCACTTTTTCCTCACCTAAATGTTTACGATAATGTGGCTTTTGGTCTTAGGATAAAAAAAGTAAAAGAAGAAATAATAAAAAAGAAAGTTAAGGAGTCTTTGGCTCTTGTCGATTTGGAAAATTACGACCAAAGAGCAATTGCTCGTCTTTCTGGTGGACAAAAACAAAGAGTTGCCATAGCTCGTGCTTTGGTTAATGAACCAGAAATCATCTTATTTGACGAACCTCTTGGAGCATTAGATCTAAAACTTAGAAAAAGAATGCAATTTGAGCTTAAAAATATTCAAAAAGAAGTTGGGATTACCTTTATCTATGTAACTCACGATCAAGAAGAAGCCCTTTCCATGTCAGATAAAATTGCCGTAATGAATAAGGGAATTATTGAGCAATTTGGAACTCCTCAACATATTTATGAAGAACCAGTAAATGCTTTCGTGGCAAATTTCTTGGGAGATTCTAATATTTTCCCGGGCAAAATGGTAGCAAATAGACTTGTAAATTTCCTGGGCATAAATTTTAGCTGTGTGGATAAGGTTCTTCCAGGTAAAGAAGTCGACCTAATGCTTAGACCAGAATATCTTTATATAACAGATGATGCCAAACTTAAAGGCAAGGTAACAAATACCATGTTTAAGGGAAATTATTACGATATTACAGTTGCTGGAGATAATTTTTCTATTCACGTTTACCATCCGGAATATATAGAAATAGGAAGTAATGTTGGCGTTGATATAGAGCCTGATGCCATTCACGTTATGGAAAATAAAACTAGAAAAACTTTAGGAGAAGCAAATGAAGAAATACACTAAAATGTATCTAGCTTGGGCTTTTGTATTTATAATCCTACCCTTGATATTGATTTTCCTATATTCTTTTAACGGCTCAGGATCCATAGCTTTTGAAAACTTTAGCTTTTCTTTGGATAATTATAGCAGATTTTTTAGCCCGCTTTACCTAAAGATGTTTGCTATAAGTATTCTAATTGCAATACTAACAACAGTAATTTGTCTTTTATTGGCTTATCCAATAGCCTATATAATTTCAAAAAAAGACGAAAAAACCGCACAGATTTTCCTCTTTATTTTTATTATGCCAATGTGGATAAATCTTTTGCTAAGAACCTACGGCTGGATAAGCCTTCTTGGTAGAAACGGTATGCTCAATAGATTTTTGGCGATTTTTAACCTAGGGCCTTTAAATATGATGTATACCCTAACAGCTGTAATTGTCGGCATGGTTTACGAATTTTTGCCTTTTATGGTGATACAGATTTATAATGCCCTAAAAAAAGTTGACTCGAATTTAATAGAAGCGGCTCTTGATCTTGGAGCAAACAAAAAAGAAATCTTTAAAAAAGTAATCTTTCCTTTGTCCTTGCCGGGAGTTTATACGGGGATAATTATGGTCTTTATACCAGCTATCTCAACATTTGTAATTTCAAATCTTTTGGGCGGACAAAAAGTTTACATGATTGGAAACTTGATCGACCAACAATTTACCTTTACAGGCAATTGGGGCTTTGGATCTGCAACGGCGATAATTTTAATTTTGATACTATTTATCGCTCTTGGTATTCAAAGAAAATTCGGTAGAGAATTACAAGGAGATATAATATGAGAAAAGCTTTATCAAAAATCTATACAGCTTTAATATTTATCTTTCTTTATGCGCCGATTGTCGTTATGATGGTTTTTTCCTTTAACGATAGCAAACTAAGGGGAAAATGGGTTGGTTTTACGACAAATTGGTATGTGGAATTATTTCAAAATCCAGAAATAATAGCAGCAGTAAGGACAACTCTAATAGTTGGAGTTGTTTCAACAATAATAGCAACAGCCATCGGAACTGTCTCAGCAATTGGAATTTCTGAGCTTAGAGGAAGAAAAAGATCGGTAATTTTAAATATAAACTATCTGCCAGTCCTAAATCCAGATATCATAACGGCCATTTCGCTAATGGGCCTATACGGATTTTTGAAAATGGAATTAGGCTATACGACAATGATTTTATCCCACATTATGTTTTGCATACCTTATGTTGTTTTATCAGTGCTTCCAGCTGTAGAAACGATGGATAAAAACATAGTGGAAGCAGCTCTTGATCTTGGGGCAACTCCATCTTATGCCATTAGAAAAGTTGTTTTACCCAACATAAAAAATGCCATATTTTCGGGAGCTTTGATATCATTTACCCTATCAATAGATGATTTTGCCATATCATATTTTACAAGTGGCAACGGGGTAAGCAATCTTTCTATGACCATTTACTCAATGGCAAGACGTGGAATAAATCCATCGATAAATGCCCTATCAACAATAATTTTTGTAGCAGTCTTTGTATTTTTGTTCTTGTCAAATAGAAAAGCAATCTTTGGCAAGGGTGAAACAAACACATTTATGCCACAATAACTTGACAATAAGAGTAATATATAGTAATATAAATTAGTCGATTATTAAGTTTCTTTTATGAAACTTTTTGATTAAATCGCGCTTCCTGTAAGCGATTTTAAAAATAAATGTCAGGACGAGTACAGCCGCCACCTATCAGAAGCGGTGTCTAAATGTGATAGGCAAAAATTTTATAGGAGGAACATTGATGAAGTATCAAAAAACTTACACCCCAAGCGCACCAGCTATCGAAAGAAAATGGTATGTTGTTGATGCAGAAGGCATGGTTCTAGGTCGTCTAGCAAGCCAAGTTGCAGCAATATTAAGGGGTAAACACAAAGCTACATTTACTCCAAACATCGATACTGGAGATTATGTAATTATTGTAAATGCTGAAAAAGTTAAACTTACAGGTAACAAAACCGAACAAAAAGAATACAAGAGATATTCAGGCTATACAGGTGGATTAAAAATCACAACTTTCAAAGATATGATGGCTAAACACCCAGAAAGAATAGTAGAACATGCTGTAGTAGGTATGCTTCCACACAACAGATTAGGTCGCCAAATGGCTAAAAAACTTAGAGTTGTAGTAGGCCCTGACCACAAACATGAAGCTCAAATGCCTGAAAAATTGGAATTAAAGTAAGGAGATTTAAATGGCAGATACAATTATTCAATCAACCGGACGTAGAAAATCTTCTGTTGCTAGAGTTACAATGAAACCAGGCAGCGGAAATATTGTTGTAAATGGTAGAGATTTAGAAAACTACTTTGATTATGAAACACTTAAAATCCTTGTAAAATCACCACTAACACTTACAGAAAATGAACATAGCTTTGACATCAAAGTTAATGTAAATGGTGGAGGATTTACCGGACAAGCAGGAGCAATCAGACATGCAATAGCAAGAGCATTACTTGATGTAAATCCTGATTATAGACAAGCTCTAAAAAGAGCAGGATTTCTTACCCGTGACCCACGTAAAAAAGAAAGATACAAAGCAGGTCAAAAAAAGGCAAGAAAATCTTCACAATTCTCAAAGAGATAAGAAAAACAACGAGCGCATACATTTGTATGTGCTTTTTTTATTTGAAATTATTAAAGGTATAGTCATTTTATGAACAAAATTAATTACAACCTTGAAATGGAAAAAATTATTAACGAAAATAGAAAGAAGAGCTTAAGACCAAAGCTTTTGCTACAAGTTTGTTGCGGACCTTGCTCTAGCGCAGTTTTGGCTAGGATTAAGGATGATTTTGATATAGATTTATACTATTATAATCCTATGATCTATCCAGCAAACGAGCTTGATAAGAGAATTGACCAAGTAAGGACTCTCAAGGACTCTATGGATTTTTCAGGTGAAATTATCGTACCTAATAATGATATTAGAGATTTTTCTGAGATTGCAAAGTTAAGGAAAGATTTAAAAGAGGGAGGACTTGCTTGCTATCAGTGCTATAAACTTAGGCTTGAAAAAACTTGCATTTACGCCAAAGAAAATTCTTATGACTATTTTTCAACCACCTTATCCATATCTCCCTACAAAAATTCCACTTACTTAAATGAAATAGGCAAAGATTTGGAAAAAATTTATGGGGTCAAATATTTATATTCAGATTTTAAAAAGAAAAATGGCTACAAAATGTCAATAGAGCTTTCAAAAAAATACAAGCTTTATAGGCAATCTTACTGTGGCTGTATATTTTCCTATAAAGAAATGAAGGAATTAAATACAAATAAAGAAAATTTGCACACAAAAAAATAATTTGTGTGTTTTTTCTTTAATAATGGGTATCTGTATAATAGCAAAAGATGAAGGTGATAGTATGGAAGATGTATCTTTAATTAAAAAAATTAAATACCATCCCAATTCTTTAGAATCCTACCCAGTAACTTTTAATTTGGGCAGTGATTTTTCAAGAGAAGGGATAAAAAAAGCCTATACTTTGATTAAAGATGAGGATTTACTATGTAAAGATTTATTCATTTTAAAAAATGATTCTTTTACTATCCAAATTCTTTTGGACAATATTCCAAAGATTACAAGTATTTTGCTTGCTAATAAACTACCATTTTTTGGTGTTTATGTACTTTACGATAATTTTTTACAAATGGAACAAGGAGAAGAAAATGAGTGAAAAAGTATTAGATTTACTAAATGAACAAATGAATTTTGAATTCGAATCAGCATATATCTACAAGGCTATGAGTGCTTTTACAGATGATCTTGACCTAGATGGTTTTACAAGTTGGCTAGATACACAAGTTGACGAAGAAGTATTTCATGGTGAAGGAATGAGAAAATTCCTACAATCTTGTGGATATAAACCTCACTACACAGCTATTGCAGCACCAAAGGGAGATTACAAGGATGTTCTTGATGTTATGAAAACTGCTCTAGCTCACGAAAAAGAAGTTACAAAAAGAATTATCAATATTTCAAATGCAGCAAAAGATGAAGATCCAAGAGTTTTCTCTTTTATTCAATGGTATATTGACGAACAAGTTGAAGAAGAAGAAAACTTCTCAAAAATAATTACTAGACTTGAAAGAATAGGTGATGATTGGCATCATATCTATATGCTAGATCAAGAATTAGGTCAAAGAGGACCAGCAGTAGAGCCACAAATTCAATAATTATAGTCAACTCTTTCTCATCATAAGGCCACCATTTTTTTAAATGGTGGTCTTATAAATTTAAAAGAATATTAAAGCAAAAATATAAAATATTTTAAATTTGTTTGCAAATCTTAAATTTATGGTATAATAATATCAAGATATTTGAAAGAGATATCAATTTTAGGAGGAGTTTATGCTTATATCATTATTAACAGCTGCAATGGCAATAGTATTTTTTGTTTTTTTAATAAAATTACTAGTAGGTCTATTTAGCATAATCTTTAAATTAATTGGCGGAGCGATCTTTTTACCTATTTTGATAATTGGTGCTATCGTACTTATCCCAATAATAGTTATAGGTCTTGGTATAGGCTTAATAGTTCAACTATTACCTTTTTTATTAGTTGGAGGAGCGGGATATTTTATCTATAACAAGCTTACAGGCAAAGAAAAATTTTGGTACAATTAAAAAATCTTGCAAATTACTAAATTATTAGTGGATTTGCAAGATTTATTTTTTATTTATTTAATACAAATTTTTCTATAGCTTCCCCAACTGCGCCCTCTTCATTGGTGGCTTCTGTCACATAATCTGCCCTTTCTTTTACTTGAAGGTGGGCATTTCTAACAGCTACTCCAATTCCTGCAGTTTCTAGCATGGCAACATCGTTGTAATTATCGCCAATTGCAAGTGCTTCGCTTATGTCAATTCCGTAATAATCACAAACTTTTTTTAGGGCAATGCCCTTATCAACTCCCTTGGCATTTATTTCCATGAACATATCAGAAGAATATGCTATTTCAAGAGAATAATCGGTAATTTCTGCTATATCTATCTCTAGACTGTTTAGATAAGCCATATCGGTATTTTTGATTAGGGCTTTAAGTATTAATTCATCTTTTAGAAAATCGATATTAGAATCTTTGATTTCAACGACAGATGAATCATTGGTATAGGATTTGATCTTTTCTTTAAAATCAAGATTTATCCCATATTTCTTATCCATTGTGTATATAAAAAATTCTAATTTTTTCTCATTGCAAAAATCAAATATTTTTTTTACATATTTAAAGTCTAAAGTTTGAGAATCGACAATTTTTCTGTCATCTGCTCTTACAATTACTGCACCATTGCAGCAAATTATAAATCTATCTTTATCTATAACGCCAGCTTCTTTTGGGATATCGTGTAGTTCGTAAGGACCACGACCGGTTGCAAGCATCACTATAAGACCCATTTCTTTGGCTTTTTTTATATTATCAATATTTCTTTGGGGAACTTTTTTATTATTATCAACTAAGGTTTCATCTATGTCAGATGTAATAATTTTAATCATAAAATGACCTTTGCTAATAGTTTTAAATTTCTTTATTTGCTTTTAAAAATTCTATAATATCGTCTGATTCGTATAAATATTCTCCGTCGTGATATAGGCATGGAACTTGTCTTTTGCCACCTTCTTCTATTAATTTCATCATCGCATCGCGATCTTTTTCTATATTTACTATTTTTAATTCAATATTTTCTTCATCTAAGAAATTTTCAACTTTTTTGCAAAAAGGACAAATCGTACCTACATATAGTATATAATCTTTCATATTTCTCTCCTAACTTTTCTTTTTTTACAAATAAACTAATTTGTTATTTTCATAATTAACTCATTATGGTATATTATACTAATAGTAACTAATTTTTTAAAGGCGGTAAAATGAAATCAAAAATAATGAGCGTGATTAGGTTTATACTAATCATTATAATATTAGCTTGCCTTGCAATATTAGGCAAAAGATTACTTGATTATAGAACAAATTTACAAAATAACAAGGCCATAGAAGAGGTTGTAAAAGAAGTAGAAAAAGATAGTACAAACAATACCACAAATGATGCTGACAAAAAACCAGATTCTAAGCCACTAAGTCCTGAAGAAGAGTTTCAAAAAAAGAAGGAGCATTATCAAAAAATCATTTCAGTTCTTAAAGAAAAATACAACAATGATGATATTGTTGCTTTTATCGATATTCCAGATGTTGGAGTTTCTTATCCAATTGTCCAAGGAATTGACAATGACTACTATCTAAATCGCGGCCTAAATGGAGAATATGATATAGCTGGTTCAATTTTTATTGATATGAACAACAAGCCTGATTTTAACGATGATAATACTGTTATTTACGGTCATCATCTTGAAATAAAATCAATGTTTACTCCACTAGACCAATATAGAAAACAAGAATTTGCAGAAAAACACCAAACAATTTATTTGGCAACCCTTACAGAGCTTAGAGAATATAAGATTTTCTCTGCCTATGGTATACCAGCCGACTATCAATATAGGACACTTTATTTTACTGATAGAGATGATGTAGTCCCATTTTTTAACAAATTAAGAAGCAACTCCGAAGTTTTACTTGATAGTCCAACATTTAAAGCAGATGATAAGATAATTACTCTTTCAACTTGCCAATACGATTACAAGGATCAAAGATTAGCAATTCACGCTGTAAGAGTAAAATAGATGAGATATCAAAACAAAGTAAAAGAAAAACTCGATATAAAAGAAGAAGATGGAAATCTCTTATTAAATCACGATAGCTTTAACCCAGAGCATATCTTTGAATGTGGTCAATGCTTTAATTTCACCAAAGAAGAAGATGGCTCATATACTGCAGTTTTCCTAGATAAGATTATAAATCTAAAAAATACGACTGATGGAATTTTGATAAAAAATGTAAGCTTAGATGATTTTTACGATGTTTTCTACGATTACTTTGACCTAGGAGTTGATTATAGGCAAATAAAAGAGCAATTATCCACAAACCAAACCCTAAATCTTGCCAAAGATTATGGCTATGGAATAAGAATACTTAACCAAGAGCTTTTTGAAACGGTGATCTCTTTTATAATTTCAGCCAACAACCAAATTCCAAGAATCAAAAATTCGGTGAGAATAATTAGCGAACGTTATGGGTCTTTTTTGGGCAATTACAAAGAAAAATCCTACTATTCTTTTCCAGATCCTAGGACTCTAGCAAAAGTAGATCCCAAAGAGCTTAGAGAATTTGCAAGAGTTGGCTTTAGGGATGAGAGAATAGTAAAGGCTAGTCAAATGATAGCTGATGGCTATCTGGATTTTGAATCTGACATGGCCTTATCAACAGAAGAATTAAAGAAAAAATTGATGGCAATGCCAGGCATAGGGCCAAAGGTTGCTGATTGCATTTTGCTTTTTGCCTACCACAGAAGAGAAACTTTTCCTGTCGATGTTTGGATAAAAAGAGTTATGGAAACATTATTTATAGGTTATGAAGTTGACAAAAAACTGGTAGATGATTATGGAAGGAAATTTTTTGGCAAAAATGCTGGCTATGCCCAACAATATTTATTTTATTATGGGAGAGAAGAGAAAATTGGTAAGTAGAAAAGCTTACCATTTTTTGTGGCTTAAACAAAACAAAGAGAGGAATTATGTTTGATTATGATGTAATAGCCATTGGAGCTGGCGCTGCCGGAGCTTTTATGGCTTATGAATTTAAAAAATTAAATACTGACAAGAAAATACTAGTTATAGATGAAGGAAGAGCTGTTTCAAATAGGACTTGTCCAATAACAGAAGGCAAAGTCGACCACTGCATAGGCTGTAAGCCTTGCAACATTATGTATGGATTTGGCGGAGCAGGAACCTTATCTGATGGCAAATACAATATCACCACAAATTTTGGTGGAGACTTACACCAATATATTGGCGAAGATAAGGCTATGGAGCTTATGGAATATGTGGATTCTGTCTTGATGAAATTTGATGGTGGAGATGATCTTACCCTATATTCAACTGATAAAAACGATCTAAAAACCAAATGTCTAAGACACGATCTACATCTTTTGGAAGCCAAAGTTCGCCACTTTGGAACTGAAAGAAATAAGGTGATTTTGCAAAGAATTTATGATTATATCAAAGATGACATTGATTTTAAATTCATGACAAAAGTTGTGGATGTTTCATACGATGATGGAATTTATAAGCTTATAACTGATGATAATAAAACTTATACTTGTAAAAATTTGGTCCTTGCATCAGGACGCTCTGGTTCTAAGTGGATTTCTGAAATTTGTGAAAAATTTGGAGTAAACACCAAGAAAAATCGTGTGGATATTGGCTTAAGAATAGAGCTTCCAGCTGAAATTTTCAAACACATTACTGATGACGTTTACGAAGCAAAAATAATGTATAGGACCAAGCAATACAATGATATTGTTAGGACATTTTGTATGAATCCTTATGGCCAAGTCGTAACAGAAAATACCAATGGAATATTAACAGTAAATGGTCATTCTTACACAGATGATTCTCTAAAAAGTCAAAACACCAACTTTGCTTTGCTGGTAACCAACAGATTTACTGAACCATTTGAAGATTCCAACGAATATGGAGAATCAATAGCAAGACTTTCCAATATGCTTGGTGGAGGAGTTTTGATGCAGAGATTTGGCGATTTGGTAAAAGGACGCAGATCATCAAAAAGACGTATGGCAAAATCTTTTACAAAGCCAACCCTAAATGCTACTGCCGGAGATTTATCTTTAGTAATGCCAAAAAGACAGCTAGATGATATTATAGAAATGATTTATCAACTAGATAAAATTGCTCCAGGAACAGCAAATGAAGATACGCTATTATACGGAATAGAAGTTAAATTTTACAACTCTCTAGTAGATGTAGATAGCAAATTTGAAACGACTATGCCAGGACTATTTTGCCTAGGAGATGGTTCGGGGGTAACACATTCACTTTCCCAAGCATCTGCCTCAGGTGTAGAAATGGCAAGAATTTTAACAGATAGGTAAAAAATGAAATATTATTATAAGCAAATTAGCAAAAAAGATGGAATTATCCTAAGAGGAGTTGTAAATACTCCAGATGATTTTGATACCGACAAAAAATATCCCACAGTTATCATGTATCATGGTTTTGGGGGAAATAGAGATGGCAGAACCTGGATGAGAATCCAAAATGCCAAACAATTAACTTCCAAAGGCTATGTAGTTGTAAGATTTGATTTTTCTGGCACAAACGAATCAGACGGAGAATTTTACGATATGACGGTAAATCGCGAAAAAGAAGAAGCGATTATGATCTATAACTTTACTAAAACGCGAGCTTATGTCGATAATGAGAGAATTTATCTAATCGGCCATTCACTTGGTGGAGTAATAGCAACTCTTATAGCTTCTGAAGTAAATCCCAAAGCTGTGGCTCTTCTTGCCCCAGCAAGCGATATGAACAACCTTGATTTCTTAGAAGTGATGAAAGCAAGTGTATTTGATATAGACAAAGACACAAGTAATGCATCAATTATCAAATTAATTAAAGAACATAAAGAGATGGACATAGGTGGAGAAAAACTTTCTGTAAAGTTTTGGTTGGAATTTTTACCTATAAATATCTATGCCAAAGCAAGTAAATACGAAGGCAATGTTCTAATCCTTAGAGGAACAAAAGATGAATTGGTATTTAACGATGCAAATATCAAACTAAAAGAAGCCTATCCAAATGCTAATTATGAGCAAATAGAAGGAGCCGACCATTCCTTTACCAACTATGATCATAGGCAGATAATATTTGAAAAAATGTATGAATTTTTTGAAAATAACTAAACAGACCATCCAAAGTGGTCTTTTTTTATCAAAAATCCCTTCTTTGGGTATAAATAAAATAATAAAATCAAGGAGGATGTTTTGACTGATAATAAAAAAAACTCAACCATAAAAATAAAAAGAGGAGAAGAATTATTCAAATCTTTTGGTTTTGGCAATAAAAATTATAATACAAGCGACATCTCGCAAATAAAAGAAAGACTTAAAGAAATTTTTACAAAAGAAAAATCCATCAAAGCCAAAGATAAGGAAATTTCTAAAGAAAAATTATCCGATGGAAAAGATTTTGAAGAAATTATAGAAAAAGAACAAAAGCCTAAGCAATCTTACCAAGATGAAAAACTAAAAAAATACCAAAAAAAGACAAATCCTGACTATGAACTTACTAGCATTAACTATTCAAAAACTCCTATGATAGTTGGCAAATACAATATAAAGACAAATCCTAGATGTGGAAAAATTTTACAGGCTGTTACTATAAAAACTTACTACAAAAACAAGAAAAACGAAGGCAAATTTCCTTACAAGAGATTGGGTCTTGGAGTTTGTCTAAGTATTGGAATAGTAGGAATAGTTAATAAAATTACAAACATTTAAGCTAAATTTCACAAATCTTTTATATTTAGTCATTTTATGCTAAGAAAGCTAAAAAAATGCCCGTTTTTTATTGTGTCATTTATGATTTTAAGATATAATATAAGTGAAAACGTATAACTAATTATCTATACTTTATTCATAAAATATTTTTGTGTTAGGAGTTATTATGCTAAAGAGAAGTAAATTAAAAATCTTTACTCTTTTTCTAAGTCTATTTATGATCTTAGGTTTTATTAACTTGCCAAAATCCTTTGCAGAAGAAAAAGCAGCTAGCAATACTTTTGGTAACCTTGATATATGGATCCCTAGAAAAGGAGAAAATAACAAAGAAAGCTCAAAGCCTCGTCAGTTTAGATATATAAAAATATCTGACAAGAGATTATCTGACCAAGAACTTATCGAAGCTTACAAGAAGTTTGACAAATTATCTTTTAAGGATATCAAAGAAAAGGAAAATTTAGGAGAGGGAGAACTTTCAGAAGAATCTGAGATAGTAAAAAAAGATGGCAAGGATTATGATCTTGTAAAATTAAGAGGCATTCCAACTGGAACTTACATAATCAAAGAAACAGAAGAATCTTCTAATGCTCACCAATATAGGGCAATAACCATAGCTTGGTATGCAGATCATGAAGTCAGCGAAATTGCAACGATAGAAGACAAATTAGACGAGCCAAAATCTCTAAAACTTCACAAAATTGCAGCCGAAAAAGACAAAGACGGCAAAGAAATAAGCCTTGAAGGCGTTAAATTTAATTTGATAGATGAAAAAGGCGAAGCTCTTAAATTCACCAAAGATAGCTCAGACAAATACCAATACGATCCAGAAAAAGGTAATATTGAGCTTGTCACAGACAAAGCTGGTTTAATTGAAATAATTAATCTTCCTTTGGGCAAATATCACTTTAGAGAAACTCAAACTATAGATCCTTACAAACTTTCTGAAAAAGATAAAGACAAAGAAGAATTTACTTACAATTACAGAGAAGCTTATTTGCAAACTGTAATAAACTCTAAGGAAGAAAATTTCATTGGTCTTCACAAAATTGATGATAGCGATAAAAGTCTTTCCGGAGTCATCTTTAATCTTTATACAAAAGTAGGCGACAAACTTAGCCAAAAAGTTGGAATCAAAGATGGCAAAATAATTTTAAGCGAATTAAAAGATGGCAAAGTTACAAATGCTGATGCTAATGTTAGCTATGATTACAAAACTGACGAAAATGGCAAAATCATAATCAAAAACTTGCCAGAATTGCCAAAAGATGCTAGCTATGTCTTTAAGGAAGTAAAGAGCCTAGATGGATATTTGCCTAGAACCGATGAAGATTTTTTAGTTAAACTAAATGACACAGTAACAGTTAAAAACTCCAAAGACAAATTAAATATTCTTTTAAGAAAAATCGATAGCATAAGCAAAAAACCAATAGATAAGGTTGGTTTCCAACTATTTAGAAAAGCTGCTGATGGCAAAAAAGACGAGTTGGTTTTAGTAAATGGAGAAAATGGATCTTACAAATACGAAAAAGATGCCAAAGAATCCCAATTATACACCAACAAAGAAGGCAAGATTTATGTAAATAATCTTCCTGAAGGCCAATATTATTTTAAAGAAAATATAGTACAAAAAGGCTATAATTTAGCTGAAAATAATGGAAAAACTTCAGATAGATTAAATAGGGAAACAACAGAAGTAATAGTAGAAAATACTCCAGAAAATCCTAAAAATCCACCAAAAGAAAATACAGGTGGCTATAGATTTGTAAAAGTTGATAACAGCAAAGATAAAAATAGATTGAAAAATGCAATATTTGCTCTTTATGTATTAGACAAAGATGGCAAAGAAAGTCCTTATGAAATAACAAAGGATGAAAAAAAAGAAAGAGTAACATTAAAAAGTGGAGAAAATGGTGAGTTTGAAGTTAGAGATTTGCCATTTGGTAAATATAGACTTCGTGAAACAGCTGCTCCAGAAGGTTATATCTTAGATACAAAGCCGATTGATTTTTTAGTTACATCAACAAGCTATCAACAAGCAGCAATAATGATTGAAAATAAAAAATCAACTAGACAAATAGTTCCACCAGTTGTCAAAACAACAAAACCAAATGTACCTAATAAAACATATTACGTGCCAACTGACACTCCATCAATCCCTAGAGGACCACTTGTAAAAACTGGAGATATCAGAATAGTAATCTTTATGGCCATCGGAATGATTATGATTTTTGCTGGAACATTCCTAGTAAGAAAATCTGAAAAAGCTCAAAGAATTATGGCATAAAATTAAAAATTTTGTACAAAAAAATTACTTTAGCTATAGATAAAATTTTAAATATCAAGAAAAGGAGAGTAGGGATTTTCACCTATTCTCCCATCTTATTAGCAAAATAATATATTTATAACTATTAAAAGTGTGAGCCAAAAGTTCATTACCAATATCTTGGCAAGAACTTAGGCAAGCACCTTTTTTTAATGAAAATGAGATTAATATGTCTTTTAAGAAAAATAAAAAAGGAAAATCTAATAAAAATAACAAAAAATCCAAGTGGTTATGGCGATTTGTCTTTCTCTTTGGACTTCTAGTAATGCTTTATCCTTTGATAAACCGTATGTATTATCGAATCGAATCAAATGAACAGGTCACAACTTTTAAGACTGGAACGGATAATTTGGATTCTGAAGATATCAAAAGAAGAATTGATTTGGCTCGAGCTTACAACGATTCGCTAACAGGCGCCATAGCTGATGATCCTTACACCAAGAAAAAAAGAGAAGAGGGCAGGAAAGAATACGCCCGTATGCTTGAAGTAGAGGAAATGATTGGCCACGTGGAAGTTCCAAGAATCAACCAAGATTTGCCAATCTATGCAGGTACAAGCGAAGATATTTTGCAAAAAGGCGTTGGCCACCTAGAGGGAACAAGTTTGCCAGTTGGAGGAAACTCAACGCACGCAGTTTTGACAGCCCATTCTGGACTTCCTGAAGCGACACTTTTTACCCACCTAAACGAGCTTGAAATAGGCGATAAATTTTATGTACATAATATCGAGGGAGTTTTGGCCTATCAAGTTGATCAGATAAAAGTTATTGATCCAAGTAACTTCAAAGATTTGATGGTTGCACCAGGCCATGATTATGTAACACTTCTTACTTGTACGCCAATAATGATTAACACTCACAGGCTTATAGTAAGAGGACATAGAGTTCCTTATGTTGCGGCAGTTGATGAAGAATTGATCAAGACCAACAAGACCAACTGGATATTTAGAATATTATTCTTCGTTGCTTTATTATTGATATTCTTACTAATCTTTAGACTTTTAAGATTAAGACGCGAAAATAAAGACTATTACAAAAGGCTTGAAGAAGTTAGAAAAGAACAAGACAATATCAAAAATTTGTTAAAAGGAAATTCTTTTAGGATAAACAGAAGAAAAGCAGATATTTTTGAGCAAATGGGAAATACTAATGATAATGATTTTCCGATTATAAACGATAAAGGAAATGACGATGAAAAGGCTAGATAATTTCAAGAGAAACTTGCCCTTCATTCTAGTGTTTCTTTTAGGGCTTGGAATATTCTCTTATCCAATGATAAGTCAAAAATATTATGAGATAGAAGCAAATAACGAGGTTATAGAATTTGTCAAAAAAACTGACGAAATTGACAAAGAAGATATCAAAAGACGTATAGGCTTGGCAAGAGCCTACAACCACACCCTAGACCCATCAAGACTTGCAGATCCTTTTACTGAAGAAGAAAAAGCAGGAAGAGTTGAATATGCAAGAATGCTTGAAGTAAATGAGATGCTAGGCCATGTGGAAATTCCAAAAATCAGACAAGATTTACCAATTTATGCTGGAACAACTGACGAAGTTTTGGAAAAAGGTGCAGGCCACTTGGAGGGAACAAGCTTACCGATTGGTGGAGTTTCAACTCACGCTGTAATCACCGCCCACAGAGGATTGCCAAATGCCAAATTATTTAGAAATCTTGATGACCTTAGAGAGGGAGATATTTTTTATATTCACAATATAGAAAAAACTCTTGCCTACAAAATCGACAAAATTCAAGTTGTAGAACCCTCAAACTTTGATCCAGTTTTGGTAGTAGAAGGTCACGATTATGCAACTTTACTTACTTGTACACCTTATATGATCAATTCCCACAGGCTATTGGTAAGAGGTCATAGGATAGATTATCAACAAGCCATAGATGATGGCATAGCAAATACACCAAGACTTAAACCAGACTTTTTCCAATTATTTTTGATTATGCTGCCTTTGATAGGATTTTTGCTAGTCATAGTAATTAGAGAAAGCAAGAAAACCAGAAAAATTTCAAAGGAGGTAGAAATCATTGAAGAAGAAATTAATTCTATCAAAAACTAGCACAATAGGATATTTGCTAATTCTTATAGGCCTACTATTTGTTAGTATTCCTTTGACAAGAAGATCTATAAATGATTACAAGGCTTTTAAGGCTGATCAAGAATTTTTAGAAAAAGAAAAACAAAGACCAGCTGATCAAATAAACGAAGAAAATGAAAATGCAGAAAAATACAACGAGATAGTAAGAAATTCTGATTTGTCGGTAATAGATCCTTTTACAGCCGATGAATACCAAACAAATTACGTAGATTTCAAAAACACCGACACTCCATTTGCCTACTTGCTAATCCCAAAACTTGATAAAAATTTGCCAATTTATTTAGATGCAAGCAATCACCATTTGGCAATTGGCGTTGCTCAAGTTGATGGCACATCAATTCCAATTGGTGGCAAAAACACCAGATCAGTTATAGCGGGCCACAGAGGATATTGGGGAGATACCATATTTTTATACCTAGACCAACTAGAAGCAGGCGACTATGTTTATGTACAAAGAGCAGATAGAACCATGCGCTATGTAGTTTTCGACAAAGAAGTCATAGGTCCTTACGATTGGAACAAGCTAAAGCCTAGGGAAGATGAAGATATGCTAACCCTACTAACCTGTAGTCCATTTTTGCCACCTAGACCAAATAGGCTTTTGGTAAATTGCATCAGAGATGAAGAAACAAAAGAAATTGCAGAAGAATTCACACTCCCAGCCAAAGAATTGCCAATTAGTCAAAATGAAAATGAAAAAATAGATCAAACAGTTTCAACAACAAGAATTATAACCCTAATACTTGCAATAATAGCAATAATTTTATTTATCCTAATACTAATTAGATTTATTAATAGGATAAGAAACACAATCTCATACAAAAAACACTAAATATTGGGTAAATATAAAGTAAATTGAAGCTAAATAGAAAGGAAGATTTATGAAGAAATTTTTGGTATTTTTAGCTGACGGATTTGAAGATGTCGAAGCACTAACAGTAATCGACTACCTAAAAAGAGCAGGCATAGAAGTAGACACTGTAAGCATAAAAGGTAGTTTAAAAGTAACAAGTAAGTCAAATGTTATTATAGAAGCTGATAAAAAATTAGAAGATTTAGAAACTTCTTCCTACCAGGGCCTTTACATACCAGGAGGCACAAAGGGAGCAGAAAATCTTAGAGATTGCCAAAAAGTAATAGAAATAATCAAAGAATTTGATAGAGAAAATAAAACAATAGCTGCAATTTGTGCAGGGCCAATAGTCCTAAACAAGGCTGGAATTTTAGCAAATAAAAAAGTTACATCATTTCCAACAATCAAAGATGATTTGGATAATATTGGACAATATATTGACGATCAAATCGTCGTAACAGATGGCAATATCACAACAAGTAGAGGGGCAGCCCTTACAAATTACCTAGCTTTTAGACTAATAGAAATTCTAAAAGGCAAAGAACAACTAAAAGAGATTTTCAAAGGTACCCAACAAGAGGCAATAGATTCCTATTACAAAATCAGCTATGACTATATAAGCTAAAGGAGAAAAAAATGGAAAAAATCAACAAAATTTTTATCCTAGGTGGAGCAGGTTTTCTAGGCTATCACACCATCAAAGAAGCAGTAAACAGAGGCTACCAAGTCAAAACTGTAGATATAGTAGATTTGCCAGAAAATTTGAAATTTAAAGAAGAAGACAAAGTAGAATTTATAATAAACAACATATTTAGCAAATCAGATCAAGAAATAATCGAAATTCTAAAAGATTGCGATAGCTTTATCTACGCTGGTGGAGTAGACGAAAGAGTTGTCCCACAAAAGCCAGCAGGCAAATTTTTCTACGAGAAAAACGTCTTACCGACCCAAAGATTTGCAAGACTTGCAAAATTAGCAGGAGTTAAGAACTTTGTATTATTTGGCTCTTACACATCAGAATTTGCAGAAAATGACTTCGAACTAAGAAAATATAACTACCACAAAGAAGCCTACGTACAAACAAGACTCATGCAAGAAGAAATTGCAATCTATGAAGGCGATGGCTCAATGAAGGTATCAATACTAAGACTTCCTTATATATTTGGCTACATGGAAGGCAAAACTCCAGCTTGCAAAATGTATGTAGAAATGATCAAAGATATGGAATTTATGCCAGTAACAAATGGTGGAATGTCAATAGTAACAGCAAAGCAAGTAGGTCAAGCAGCAATATCTGCCCTAGAAAATGGAAAGGACAAAAAAACCTATCCACTAGCAACAGGGTACATTTCCCACAAGGACTTCTACCAAAAAATCATAGAAGAATTAGGACAAGAAGATATAACTAAACTTCAAGTAATGAGCTTTGATGACCTAGAAGAAGCCTACAGAGAAGATGAAAAACTAACAGACAGCGAGGGCGTAGAACATGGCATCCGCCAAATAAATATGCTAAGAGCAAACTGTAAAGAACTAAAAATGGACAGCCAAACAGCCTACAAAGACCTAAGAGTAAAAGAAGAAGACCTAGACCAAGTAATAAAAGAAACCATACACTTTGCAAATAACTAGAAAAAAGAGATATTGAAAAATATCTCTTTTAAAATGCCCAAAAACTTATTATCTTTGGAAAATTGAGTGCCTTTCCCACCCCCCCCCTGGCATGTTGAGCGGAGGGAATCGAAGATTCACGTAGTCGAAACATCTCTTGGGAATAATATTTTTTATAATAGTAGTTTTATTATATGTGATTTATGTCTTATGTTTTTTGAAACTTTTACTTTCTCGCCTCCGTCCTTGGAGGGCGGCTTTAAGATTGAGTTTAAAAAATTAAGAAAAAACATATAAATAATTTTTGTTTGTAGATTATTTAGTTATCTTATTTCTTTTATGTTTTCGTTTTTTATAAAAAATTGCCTCCGTTCTTGGGGGGACGGGGTTACGGAACCACTCTCCCTACCCTGTTACCCCTACCTTGCAGGAGCAATGAGTAGAAGTTCTCATTCTTTAAAATATGTTATGATTGAAATTCAGCAATTTATAATTTTATTTATTTCAATTTTCGAATGTTTTTTAAATCTAAAACCACTTGGCTTGTTGAGCGTTACTTCTCCCATCTGGCATGTTGAGCGGAGGGAATCGAAGATTCCTGTAGTCGAAACATCTCTTTTTTCACTTGAAATTTCTAATAATCATCATATCATACTAATAATAGGAGGATAATATGACCAATACTAAACTAAATATTAATATAGACAAAAATTTAAAAGATCAGGCACAAAAAGTCCTTGATTCACTAGAAATTGATATGAGTACGGCAATTAGAATGTACTTAGCACAAGTAGTTAGAGATAGAGAAATTCCCTTTACTCCTTCACTAAACAACCCAAACGAACAAGCAAGATTTGAAGCAGAAAATAATGATACAATAAAATTCAAAGACCTAGAAGAACTAAAATCATATATTGAAAAATTATAAATATGAAATATTCAATTGAAATCACAAAAAGATGTGAAAAAGATATTAAAAATTACAAGAAAAAACACTACGATTTTAGCTTGTTTTATGAAGTCGTTGAATTATTGGCAAATGATGACAAAAAAATATTAAAAACAAAATTTAAAGACCATGCTTTATTTGAAAATTGGAAAGGTTATAGAGAATTACATCTGGAAAAAAACATTTTAATAATTTATAAAATTGATGAGGAAAAACTTGCATTAACACTTACAAGGATAGGATCTCACGATGATCTTGGATTAAACTGATTATAATAAAAAAATTTACTAGATTCTAACCATAAAGCAATCCCACCAAATTTACAAAACCTCTTTTTTATGATACATTTAATGTCTAAGAAAGACTTATAAAGTCCTAAACTGAAATAAAATTATTATCATAAGAAAGGAGGCTTTATGGCTTTGATAATTGCAATTTTGCCCGAAGAAGTAAAAGGAGTTGGCATTTGCTCTCGTGTCTATACTCAAAATGACTCCTACATCGACTACAATACACCAACTCTCATGCTTGAAAAACTCTACAAGCAAAAAGGCAAAAGCAAAAAAGAAATGGATAAGAAATTTACCAAACTAACCCAAATAAAAAGAAATATTCCCTACACAATCGATTCAAATCAAGTATTTTTCGCCTTCAAATTTAGGCAAACAACCTACGACAAGCAATCACGTGGTTTTGTAAACGTCACATTTGTAAGAGAAATAAAAGATAATTACATAATCCTAAAAACAGGTGAAATGATAGCAACCCTAAACAAACAAGAAAGTCTAATCCAAAACAAAAACAACGCCATGATCATGCTACTAAGAGAAATCCTAAAAATTCAACAAGAAGAAAATAATACCATAAGGTTTTTGAATGGAAATGTAATAAGTTAGTTATTTTTAATGTCTTAAGTTATAATATTCTTTTTATTTCTCGCCTCCGTTTTTGGGGCGTAGGGACGAGGGGTTACGGAGACCCCTACGTCCCTTCCCCCAAACCCCCTTACCCTTG
>NZ_CABVOZ010000005.1:0-11880 GCF_902500265.1 Anaerococcus sp. Marseille-P9784
TTTTAGGAGGTGGTAATATAAACATTTTAAATTTAATATTTAAGTCGCGAGACAAACCTAAAGACGGGGAGAGGATATCTTCATCGTCTTTTTTATTTGGGAGAACAACAGCAGGAAGGAATGTCAACGAATTTACTGCTATGCAAATGACGGCAGTTTATTCATGTGTGAGAGTTCTTGCTGAAACCTTAGCAGGACTTCCTCTTCATCTATATAAAAGAGGGGATTCAAACTCAAAGGAAAAAGCAAAAGAACACGCTATATATTTTTTATTACACGATGAACCAAATACTGAAATGACTTCCTTTGTATTTAGAGAAACACTAATGACCCACCTTTTATTGTGGGGAAATGCCTATGCTCAAATAATACGTAATGGTAGAAATGAGGTTATTGGTCTCTACCCATTAATGCCAAATAAAATGACTGTTATGCGAAGTGAGGATGGAGAAATCTTCTATAAATACAATCACAAATCAGAAGAAGTTTATCTTTTAAAAGAAGATGTCCTTCATATACCAGGGCTTGGTTTTGATGGTCTTATTGGATACTCACCAATTACAATGGCAAAGAATGCAATTGGTATGGCTATGGCCTGTGAAGATTATGGTGCATCATTCTTTCAAAATGGAGCACAGCCAGGTGGAGTTTTAGAACATCCAGGTATTATCAAAGACCCAGAAAGAGTTAGAGAGTCTTGGAACGCTGCCTTTCAGGGGCCTAAGAACGCCAACAAAGTGGCTGTACTTGAAGAAGGGATGAAATACCAACCCATAGCAATAGCACCAAGTGAGGCCCAGTTTTTGGAAACTAGAAAGTTTCAGTTAAATGAGATAGCAAGAATATTTAGAATACCACCTCATATGATTGGGGACTTAGAGAAGTCATCATTTTCAAATATAGAACAGCAGTCACTTGAATTTGTTAAATACACCCTTGATCCTTGGATTGTTCGTTGGGAGTAATCTTTGGAAAGATCACTATTAACAAAGAAAGAAAAGGAATCCTACTTTATTAAATTTAATCTTGATGGACTTCTAAGAGGAGACTATGAATCAAGAATGAATGGATATGCTGTAGGAAGACAGAATGGTTGGATGAGTGCAAATGACATAAGAGAATTAGAAAATCTAGATAGGATCTCGGCTGAAGAAGGTGGTGACCTATATCTTGTAAATGGAAATATGCTACCACTTGATAAGGCAGGTAGTTTTTATCAGCAGAAAGGAGAAGAAATAAATCCTAATGAAGAACAATAAAATATTTTGGAACTGGAAAAAGGATTCAAATGAACTCTATATAGATGGAGTTATTGCAGAAGAGTCTTGGTTTGATGATGAAATCACTCCAAGGCTCTTTTTTGAAGAATTAAAAAACAAAATTGGAGACATAACTGTGTGGATCAACTCCCCTGGTGGAGATTGTATTGCAGCATCTAGAATTTACACCATGCTTTTAGAACACAAGGGAAATGTAACCATTAAGATTGACGGGCTTGCAGCATCAGCAGCATCGGTCATTGCTATGGCAGGAACTGAAATATTGATGAGCCCTACCTCATTAATGATGATTCATAACCCTTTAACTGTAGCTATTGGTGACTCAAAAGAAATGCAAAAAGCTATAGATATGTTAAAGGAGGTCAAGGAATCAATTATCAATGCCTATGAGATTAAGACGGGTTTATCCAGAGAAGAGATTTCTAATCTAATGGATGGAGAGACTTGGTTTGATAAGAATAAGGCCATTGAGATGGGTTTTTGTGATGGAACTCTCACTGACAAAAGAAAGGATGAAAAAGTTACGAACATGGTCTTTTCAAGGCGAGCAGTTACAAATTCACTTTTAACAAAGATAAATAAAGAAGTAAAAACTCATTCAATGAGCGAAGTAGAAGAAAGATTAAACAAAATTAAAAATACTTGGAGGTAATTATATGAACTTAAAAGAACTAATGGAAAAGAGAACTAAAGCTTGGGATGAGGCAAAAGCATTTGCTGAATCTAAGAAAGATGAAAAGGGTCTAATGTCTGATGAAGACTTTAAGACATATGAAGAGATGGAAAGAACTATCGAGAATTATACTCGTGAAATCGAAAGAAAGAAGAGGGAAGAAGAAATGGATAAATCCTTGGAAAAACCTACTACTCAAGCACTAACAAATGAACCTGCTACTTTTAATGAAGAAGAAAAACCAATGAGAGCAAGAAATGTCTATAAGAAATCTATGATGAAAGCATTAAGAACTAACTTCAGAGATATTTCCAATGAATTAAAAGTAGGCACAGATGAAAGTGGTGGATATTTAGTTCCAGAAGAGATGGAAGCAGATATTGTAAATGGCCTTGAAGATGAAAATATTTTTAGAAAATTAGCTACAAAAGTTCAAACTTCTGGACTTCATAAAATCAATATTGCTGCTACAAAGCCAGCAGCCCTATGGGTAGAAGAAGGTGGTCAACTTACTTTTGGAGATGGCACATTCGATCAAGTATCTCTAGATGCACACAAACTCCATGTTGGAATTAAAGTTACTGAAGAACTTCTCTATGATGCAGCCTTTAATTTAGAAAAATACATCACTGAAGAATTTACTAGAGCGTTAGCAAATGCTGAAGAAGATGCCTTCTTAAATGGTGATGGAGTAAATAAGCCTACGGGAATTTTTGACTCTAAAAAGGGTGGAGAACTTGGCCTAACAACAAAGGCTCAAACAATTACTGCAGATGAACTCATTGATTTAGTTTACTCTTTAGATAGACCATATAGAAAGAAAGCAGCCTTCATTTTAAATGATGCAACAGTTGCTCAGGTTAGAAAACTTAAGGATGTTAATGGTGCATATATTTGGCAACCTTCACTTAAAGATGGAGAACCACATAGACTTTTAGGATATCCTGCCTACACATCTGCCTTTGCTCCAAAAGCTGATAAAGGAAAATTGGCAGTAGCCTTTGGTGATTTTTCTTATTACAAGATTGGAGATAGAGGAAATAGATCTTTCCAAGACTTAAAGGAACTATTTGCTGGTAATGGCATGGTAGGTTTCTTAGGTAAAGAAAGAGTAGATGGCATCTTAGTTTTAAGAGAAGCAGTTAAACTATTAAAAATCGGTGCTACTGCCTAAGGAGTAAACTATGATTACTCTTGAAGAGGCAAAGTCCTATTTAAGGGTGGATTTTGATGATGAGGATGAGATGATTGAATCTCTCATCCAATCATCAATCAAACACTCCATGGATGTAGCTAGAGTTGATAGTGAAGAAGAACTTTCTAAAAATCCAAATGGAAAGATAGCAGTCCTCTATATGACAGCTTATATTTATGAACATAGAGAAGAGGCAGATTATTCTGAATTAAACTTAACTCTAAGGGCTTTATTATTTGGCGATAGAAAACCAGGTTTTTAAGGAGGTATTATGGCCAATAGTTTAAATACTTTAAATTTAATTCAAACAAAGGGTGGAATTAATATAAAACAGGGAGATATATCTTCAGAATTGAGCTTTCAACTATGTGACTCAAAAGGTGACCCTATTAGTTTTTTAAATGATAAAGATGCTAGTATTCATCTTTATAGCAAAGAAAAGAAACTAGAATGGAAATGTAAGACAAAGGTAAATGAAGATAGGATTTCTTTTAGAATTGACAAGCCACTTGCCATAGGATCATATAAAATAGAAATCAAAATAGATGGTCATATTTTCCCATCAGACCAAGGAACTTATATAAGAATAACAAAGGGTTATGAGTCATATACTGATTCTGAAAGTGCAATAGTTGCCATTGAAAATGCTAAAAATATAGCTGATGAAGCAATAAAAAAGGCTATTGAAAAGAATCTAGAAGATATAAGAGGACCAAAGGGGGATAAGGGTGATGACGGTTCTCAAGGCAAAGAAGGTCCACCTGGTCCAAAAGGAGAAGATGGTAAGGACTGTGAAGTTATAGATAACCTTGAAAGCGAAGATGGAGAAAAAGCCCTATCTGCCAGACAAGGTAAAATTCTAAATAAAAAATATGATGAGCTTTTTTACGATGTCGATAATGGTAAGAACTTGATTGCTAAGTCTATTGTCGACAAGAAAGGAAAAGCTAATAAGGATGATAGTTTTAAAGACTTAGCAAGCAAAATTGGAGAAATAAAAACTGGATGGGAGCCTGGACATAAATTTCATAAAGAAGAATTAACGGCGGAATATGAGTACTATTCTGATGAAGAACCTAATATCGTTATTGAAAATATAGATGGTGCATTATCTGTTCCAGATACTAGTGATTTCTATTTTATAACAAAAGGAGGAATATTATCCTTATCTACCAGCTTAAATGAAGTATTGAGTTCTGATAAGCACAAGTATTTGAATCTATGGGAATATAAGAATAATAGATGCCTTGGGGTTGTTAGTGCGGATAATAATGGATTTATTTCACTGTATGGGATATCCATGATTCTTGAAGAACTTTGGTCTATAGATACAAAGATTCCATCAAAAACAAAGATAGATGTTAATTTTGTTAACAACACTCTAGTTACATCGGCAAATGATAAGTCTGTTATAGAAGTTCATAACATGATAAATAAAAAATATTTTAGCGTCTATAACTATGATGATTTTTATAATGGATTTAGTTTGATAGCTGTCCAGAATAATAATACTGTTTCGGCAATGAATAATAATGGTGATATTTTTAATTTCAACTTAGGCGAATATAAATTAGATAAAATAATATCTTGCGATAAACATAATTTAGGAATTCATACTTCTGATAATAAAATATACCTTTTTCAAATAACAAATGGATTTCTTGAAAATCCGAGATTAGAAATTGATTTGTCAAAGTGGGCAAAAGGAAATCTTCTATCTTACAGTTCATATCGAACGGGCTTCAGATATACTTATGAGGGCATATCTTTATTAGTGGATTTTCGTAATAAGGTAAATATAGCCTATGAATGGGATTATGATAAAACGACAGAAGTTGAAACTAGATTTGATGATTTAATTATATCTTATGTAAAAGATGATATAAGAATACTAGAAGTCATAAACCTTTTTACAAAAGAAAAAATCATTACTAAATCTCCAAACTATAAGACAGTATTAAAATCAGATATTAGTACATCTAATGACTATTCTAGCGAGACTTTGTATTTTGTTTTAAATGGAAATTTATGTAGTTGGTATAGAAGTGCAAGTCTAAGATATTATATTCTGCCAGAACTCCCAGAAGATACTGGAGAGCAATATGAAAATAGCTGATTTTAATAGAAGAATAACCTTTCAAAATAAAGATGTTGAAGTTGATGAGATAGGTAATCATAAATCAGTATGGTCGGATTATCTAACAACCAATTCATATATATCATTTCAAGGTAAGGGAGAAGAAGTTTTTCTTGGTATGGAAATAGATAGGTCAGATATTTCTTTTACTGTAAGATTTCAAAATAGGTTAAAGAATATTAATACTTCAGAGTACAGAATTCTATTTGATGATGAAAAGTACAACATCATCTCAATTGACTTTATGAACTACAAAAATAGACTTATAAAGTTTAGATGTAGGAAGGTGAGTAGATGAATGTAAAAATTGAAAATCTCGCCAGTGAAATAATGAAAGGCTTAGAAGAATATTCTGATATGGCAACAGATGAAGTCAAAAAGGAAGTCAAAAAAGCTGGTAGGAATATAAGAAAAGACATACAAGAAAATGCACCTGTAGGAGAAACAAAGAAATATTCTAAATCTTGGTCAGTAAAAACTATGAAAGAAACTTCAAACTCAATAGAACTTGTAGTCCATTCAAGAAATAGATACCAGCTGGCTCATCTACTTGAAAAAGGACACGTTCTAAGACAAGGAGGAAGAGTATCTGCTAAGCCACACATTGGACCAGCTGAGGAGAAAGGAGTAAGAGAATTGGAAGAAAATATAATGAGGAAGTTAAGAGAATGAAGAGGTTAATGAATATAATTAATGAGATTGGACTTCCATTTGCATACTCACACTTTGCTGAAGGAGAAAGTCCAGACCCACCATTTTTGGTTTATCTATTTCCAAAGAATAAACACTTTGGTGCAGATGGAGTGGTTTTCTATAAGAATACCCAGATAGACTTAGAACTCTACACTGATAAGAAAGAATTGAAATTAGAAGAAAAGGTAGAAGAGATACTTGATAGGGAAAAAATCTATTATGAGAAATCTGAAGTTTGGATTGAATCAGAAAGACTCTATGAAGTTTTGTATGAATTCACACTTAATTTAAAAATTACGGAGGTAAATAATAATGGCCAATAAAGTTAAATTTAATATTTGTAACGTACACTACGCTCTCTTTGATAAAGCAGAAGAGGGCGTCATTAAATATAAGACACCAGTGCCAATGCCTGGTGCTGTTTCAATTTCATTAGATCCTAATGGAGAGCCTGAAAGCTTTTATGCTGATGGAATTGAATATTACACTATTTCAAATAATATGGGATATGATGGAGATTTAGAAATCGCTCTTATTCCAGAATCCTTTAGGACGGATGTTTTGATGGAAAAATCAGATTCAAATAAAGTTCTAATTGAGTCCTCAAATTCTGAAACTGCAAACTTTGCACTTCTTTTCGAGTTTGATGGTGACCAAAAGAAAATCCGTCATGTCATGTATAATTGCTCAGCAGCAAGACCTACTCTTGAAGGAGAAACAAATGAGGAATCAAGAGAAGTTCAACCAGAAACCTTATCTATTCAAGCAAGACCACTTCCAAATGGCAATGTAAAGGCTAGAACAAGTGATGAGACAACTAAGGAAACTTATGATGGTTGGTATAAATCAGTTTATCTACCAATAGAAACCTCATCTTCTACGGCAAGGACAACAGGAGGTAGTAGATAATGGCATTAACAAAAACTATAAAAATTGATGGTAAAGATGTTATATTTCGTGCATCTGCAGCTATTCCAAGAATATATAGATTGAAGTTTGGTCGTGATATCTTTAAAGATTTGATGGAACTTGAAAAGTCTATGAAGAAAAATGATAAAGATAAATCTAATCTAGATATTGGTTCACTTGAGTTATTTGAAAATATAGCTTATGTAATGGCAAAGCATGGAGACAAATCTATTCCTGATAGTCCAGAAGAATGGTTAGATAATTTCTCAACTTTTTCAATTTACCAAATTCTACCTCAGTTAATTGAGTTGTGGGGGCTTAATATAAAATCGGAAGAAGTTCCTAAAAAAAAGTAAGACCGACAGAAAGACCAATGACTACACCCTTGTTTCTATTAAGGGCAGTGGAACTTGGTCTTTCTGTTTCTGATTTAGCTCTTTTAACAATTGGACTTGTAAATGATATGTTCACAGAAAAGAATAATGACGACTATAAATACAAAGAAGTAGCTACACAAGAAGATTATGATAATTTCTAATCTTCAAGCTTAGCTACTCTTTTTTCAGCATCTTTATAGACTTTGGATTCGGCTCTTGCACCGATAATAATGACAAGAACTTCATCATCTGATTTTTCCAATTTATAAACGATTCTAAGACCTGAACTCTTAAGTTTAATTTTCATAAGACCAGCAAGCTTAGAATCAGAAAGGTTAGAAAGAGGCTTGCCATAGCCACCTTCGGTATTAGGAAGAGGATTTATTAAGATCCTCTTAAGTGCTTTATCGACAATTTTTCTTTGAGATCCATCTAAGGCTTTATAGTCTTGGATGGCTTCTTTTATAAAGGATAGTTTATAGTTCATTCGATTTCGTCCTCATCAAGAGGAGAGACTTCATTTAAATCGATATGGAAGGCTTCTTCAAATTCATCTTGAGAAATTAAATCGGATTTATCCATTGATGACATCCTTGTATTGGCAAGCATAAGATCTCTTGCATCTTCGAGCTCATCAATGAGTTTCGTATATTCATCAGGGGAAACAAGAATGCACTCAGGAGTGTTGTTCTTTAATACGACCTTGGAACCGTTCACTTTGACATCATCGAAAATACGTCCAGCTAGGCCTCGATTGAATTCAGAAATGGATACAGTCTTATTGGATAATTCTTTTACAAAATTCATACTTATCACCTCAAGATAAGTATAGCAAAAATTGATAAAAACATCAACAAAAACACTGATAAATATATCTCTAAAGAGGAGGTGAGATATTGGCAAATAGAATAAAAGGGATAACTGTTGAAATTGGTGGGGATACTACCAAATTACAGACTGCACTAAAACAAGTAAATACGGAGATTAAACATACTCAGTCTGAACTTCGTGATGTCAATAAACTTCTTAAACTTGACCCTGGCAACACTGAACTTATCTCCCAAAAACATAAACTGTTAGGTCAGACCTTGGAAGAAACAAAGAGCAAATTAACATCTTTAAAAGAGGCACAGAAACAAGCTGAACAGGCTCTTGCAGAGGGTAAAATTTCACAAGAACAGTATGATGCTCTTAAACGAGAGATTATTGAAACAGAACAAGCCCTTAAATCTCTAGAAAGGCAAGGGGCAACCACTAATCAAACTCTTCAAAACATAGCTATTACTGGAGAAAAATGGCAAAACACAGGGCAAAATATAGAAAATGTAGGAAGAAAAATGATGCCAGTATCTCTTGCAGTTGCAGGGCTTGGAGCAGCAGCTGTAAAGACTGCATCAGATTTTGATTCTGGTATGGCAAAGGTAAAAGCAGTATCTGGTGCAACAGGATCTGACTTTGATGCTCTAAGGGAAAAGGCTCGTGAAATGGGAGCTAAGACAAAGTTCTCAGCAAGTGAAGCAGCTGAGGCTATGAACTACATGGCCATGGCTGGTTGGAAAAGTAAGGACATGATTGGTGGTATTGAAGGAATTATGAACCTTGCTGCAGCCAGTGGTGAGGATTTAGCAACTACTTCTGATATTGTCACAGATGCCCTTACAGCTTTTGGTTTAAAAGCTGAAGACTCTTCTCATTTTGCTGACGTTCTTGCAGCTGCATCATCTAATGCCAATACCAATGTTTCACTAATGGGTGAGACCTTTAAATATGCTGCACCTATTGCTGGTGCCCTTGGATATTCAGTTGAAGATACTTCAGTTGCTATAGGTCTAATGGCAAACTCAGGAATAAAGGGTTCACAAGCAGGTACAGCTTTAAGGGCTGGACTAACTAGACTTGCATCACCAACTAAAGAAGTTATTAATGGAATGTCCATGTTAGGCTTATCTATTGAGGATGTACAGGGGCTTTCTCTTGATGAAACTCTAAGAATATTTAGAGAGTCCTTTGCTAATTTAGATGGAACTCAACAGGCACAGGCAGCATCAATGATATTTGGTAAAAATGCTATGTCTGGAATGTTGGCAATTATAAATGCAAGTGAAAAAGACTATAACAGTTTAAGTGATGCCATTTATAATGCAGATGGAACAGCAGAAAAAATGGCAACTACTATGCAGGATAACTTAGGTGGTCAATTAAAGATCCTACAATCTGCCTTAGAAGAATTAGCCATATCCTTTGGAGAACTCCTAATGCCAACTGTTAGGAAAGTAGTTGATATAATAACAAAACTGGTAAATGGACTTAATGCACTTCCAGGTCCAGTAAAAGGTGTCATTGCAGGAATAGGTGTTTTTATAGCTGCTCTTGGTCCAGTTCTTATTATTATAGGAAAGCTTGTCTGGTCAATAGGAACTATTATGACCAAAGGTCCTCTAATAATAGGAGGAATTACTAAGATAGTTGGAATATTTACAGGTACACTTATACCAGCAATCACTGCAGTAGTATCAGCCATTGGTATAGTTCCTATTGCTATTGGTGCAGTAATAGCTGGACTTGTTCTTTTATGGAAGAAGTGCGACTGGTTTAGAGAAGGAATAATCTCCATATGGGAAACTATTAAGGAATCAACAGTTGCTATTTGGAATGGTATAAAAGAATTCTTCGTAAATCTCTGGCAAGGAATATCAGAATCTTGGACAAAATCCTGGACAGAGATTACCACTTTCTTATCAGAATTTTGGTCTGGATTTATTGAAGGTGTTAAGACTACTTGGAAAGGCATCAAGGACTTCTTTGCCAACCTATGGAATGGACTTTCTGAAGGATGGAATACTATCTGGACATCTATAACAACTTTTCTAACTGAATCTTGGAATACCTTTATTGAAGGAGCAAAGAGTCTATGGCAAAGTTTAGGGGAATTCTTTACAAGCCTTTGGACGGGAATTCAAACTACTTTTACTAATATATGGACAGCTATTTCAACTACAACAACAGAAGTATTTACAGCAGTTGGAGAGTTTATAAAAACTACTTGGGAAGGTATAAAGACTTTAATTTTAACAGTTCTTGATGCAATTAAAGTAAAAGTAGAGACTATTTGGAATGGACTAAAAGAGTTTTTAACAACAGTCATTACTGCCATTGGAGAATTTATTTCTACATCCTGGACAAACATAAAAACAACAATTGAGACTATATTGGCTTGTATTAAGACAGTTATTGAATCAATCTGGAATGGGATAAAGACCTTTATATCATCAACAATGAATAATATTAAGTCCTTAGTTTCATCTGCTTGGAACTCCATAAAGTCGACTATTTCCTCTGCAGTAAATACTGCGAAGTCAGCCGTATCGTCTGCCTTTAATTCTATGAGATCAAGCATTTCATCGACCATGTCAAATATTCAGTCCACTATTAGAAATGGATTTAATAATGCAGTTAATCACATTAAGAATTTGGCATCACAAGCCTATACATGGGGAGCTGATATGATTAACGGAATTGCTAGAGGGATTAGAAGTGCAATTAGCAATGTGACATCTGCTGTTTCTAATGTAGCATCAACTATTAGGTCCTACCTGCACTTCTCTGTTCCAGATGTTGGCCCACTTACCGACTATGAATCTTGGATGCCAGACTTCATGGAAGGTCTATCTAAGGGGATAGAAAAGAGCAGAAGATTAGTACAATCTTCAATGAAAAATGTCGCAAGTGATTTGGTTTTAAGCCCAAATATATCAGCTGTTGGCATAGGTGGACATGATAAAGAATCAGCTATAAATGGCATTGATATAGGAAGACAAATATCCGATGCACTTGCAAACATTAATTTAAAATCAGAAAATACTGGAGATATAGTTATCCCAGTTTATCTTGGAGGCACACTCCTTGATGAAGTTATTGTTAATGCATCTATGCGTAAGAATTTAAGAAGTGGAGGTAGGTAATGAAATATCAATCATATTTAATTATTGAAGGAGTAGACCTACCACTACCAAATTCTTATGATTTGGAGTTTAGAGATATTGAGGCAGATACTGGAGGAGAAACAGAGGCAGGTACAATTCAGAGGGATATTGTTAGAAATAAAGTAGCGAGTATTTCTGTAAGTTTTTCTTGTAGTCCTAAGCTTGTAAAGAGATTGAGTAGTCTTACTAACAAGTCTAACCTTAAAGTTAAATTCTTAGATACAGAAACATTGGAACTTAAAGAGACACAAATGTATATAGACAAGTTTCAAGTCAAATTAATAAAAGATACTTCTTATAAGGGATTGTGGGAAGTATCTTTTTCATTGGAGGAGTATTGATGTATCCAATAAGCAATGAATATAAAAAAGCAATCAAAAAGAATTCTCGTAAATTTTACTGGACGGGAAATATCATCTTAAAAGATGAAACAATCATTTCATTTACCAATAAAGATATTCTTAAAGGGTCTGGATACATTCATCGTTCATGCTCTGGATCTTCTGAACTTGAAATAGGTACAGTTTATGCTGGAGAGTTTGGAATTAGCCTTTTTTCAAATATAGATAGGTATTCTCTAGAGGATTCAAAGCTAGAACTTTTTTATAATCAAGAACTAGAAAATAAAAAGAT
>NZ_CABVOZ010000006.1:0-1004 GCF_902500265.1 Anaerococcus sp. Marseille-P9784
AAAGAGATATAGCACACAAGTAGACCCTGACCTAGCAGACCAACTAATTCATCTGCACTATTTTGATTGTTTTTCAGAATCTGCTATAAGAAATACCATATTAGGACGTATAGTTAGTCCTAGGTGTGAATATCAAGCAGGACATAACAAGGTAGGATCTCTACAGTACTTGGCACTAGCAGCATTAATAAAACCAAAACAGATAAAGCCACCTTTGCCTAGTGTTAGGAAACTGACAGAGGACAGATGGAACAAGCCCCAGAAGACCAAGGGCCACAGAGGGAGCCATACAATGAATGGACACTAGAGCTTTTAGAGGAACTTAAGAGTGAAGCTGTTAGACATTTTCCTAGGATATGGCTCCATAACTTAGGACAACATATCTATGAAACTTACGGGGATACTTGGGCAGGAGTGGAAGCCATAATAAGAATTCTGCAACAACTGCTGTTTATCCATTTCAGAATTGGGTGTCGACATAGCAGAATAGGCGTTACTCGACAGAGGAGAGCAAGAAATGGAGCCAGTAGATCCTAGACTAGAGCCCTGGAAGCAGATGGCAGGTGATGATTGTGTGGCAGGTAGACATGATGGACTAGAGCCCTGGAAGCATCAGATGGCAGGTGATGATTGTGTGGCAAGTAGACAGGATGAGGATTAACACATGGAAAAGATTAGTAAAACACCATATGTATATTTCAAGGAAAGCTAAGGACTGGTTTTATAGACATCACTATGAAAGTACTAATCCAAAAATAAGTTCAGAAGTACACATCCCACTAGGGGATGCTAAATTAGTAATAACAACATATTGGGGTCTGCATACAGGAGAAAGAGACTGGCATTTGGGTCAGGGAGTCTCCATAGAATGGAGGAAAAAGAGATATAGCACACAAGTAGACCCTGACCTAGCAGACCAACTAATTCATCTGCACTATTTTGATTGTTTTTCAGAATCTGCTATAAGAAATACCATATTAGGACGTATAGTTAGTCCTAGGTGT